>NZ_JAABNO010000018.1 GCF_009928445.1 Clostridium sp. C8-1-8
CTGCCAGAATTTCTTCACATACGTTCAGAAAAGGCAGATGCGCAAAAAAAATCACTGAAGAAAATCGCTTCAGTGATTTTTTTATATAAAGCCTATTTAGCAACGACTTTAATATATTCAACCTTTGAGTCTTCCGTACCTTGTACGTATAAACCAACTTCTTTTAGTTCTTCAACATAATCAATGATTTCTTCTGTGATTATTTCACCAGGACAAAGTAGTGGAATTCCAGGTGGATAAGCTAATAAAAATTCACCGCTTATCTTTCCGATACTATCTCTAAGAAGTATTGACTCTTTTTTGCTGTTAAAAGCATCTCTAGGAATCAAAACACTTTCAGGTATAGATGGAATATCTAAAAAGTCTGGTCTTACTTTACCTTTAGAAGAATATTCTTCAGAGATTTCTGTTAGAGCTTGAATTAATTTATCAATACTTTCTTTTGTGTCACCAAAAGATCCTACTGCAAGGACATTGTATAAATCAGATAGTTCCATTTGTATGTGATACTTATTAGATAATATCATATCTAATTCATAGCCTGTTATTCCAAGGTCTCTACAAGTTATTGTAATCTTAGTTGGATCTAATGATACAACTCCAGGTCTGCCTAAGATTTCTTCTCCAAAGCAGTAGAAACCATTTATTTTATTTATTTCAGTTCTAGCATAATTAGCTAGGTCAATAGCTTTATCTAAAAGCTCTTCTCCATTTAAAGCAATTTGTCTTCTAGCACAATCTAAACTTGCCATCAATATATATGATGGTGAAGTTGTTTGAAGTAGATTCAAAACCTGCTGAACTCTAGCCGGGTCTATATAGCTGCTTTTTACTTGAAGTAAAGAACATTGAGTTAAAGCACCTATTATTTTATGAGTGCTCTGTGCACAGATATCAGCACCTGCTTCCATTGCAGACATAGGTAGTTTTTCATTAAAAGCTAGATGAGGACCATGTGCTTCATCTACTATTAAAGGAATATCATAACTATGAACAATATCAGCGATTTCTTTGATAGCAGTGGCAACACCATAATAAGTTGGGTTTATTATTAACACAGCCTTAGCATCTTTATTTTCTTCCAAAACCTTTTTTACAGTTTCAGGGGTAACACCATGAGCTATTCCTAACTGCTTATCGAGCTCTGGTTGCATAAATACAGGAATTGCTCCACTAAGGATTATCCCAGCGGTGATTGATTTATGAACATTTCTAGGAATAATTATCTTATCGCCTTGATTTACAACTGACATAATCATAGCTTGAATTGCGCCAGAGGTTCCGTGGATCGAGAAAAAAGAAGCATCTGAGCCATATGCATCAGCAGCAAGCTCTTGAGCCTTTTTTATTGGTCCTGTTGGATGATGTAGACTATCAACTAACTTAAACACCGTTACGTCTATCTTAAATGGGTTTTCACCTATAAAGTTTTTGAATTCCTCATCTATTCCTACGCCTTTCTTATGACCGGGAACGTGAAATGGAATTGTATCTCTATCTACATATTCCATTAGGGCATCAAACAAAGGAGTTTCATTTTGGTCAAATCTGTACACTTTGATACCGCACCTTCTTTCAACAAATAAATATCTCTTATGAAAAACAATATAATTATATGTTATGAGTAACTGTAATGCAATAAAAAAATTAATATGAATAAGATTTATTTATTATGACAATAATATAGGGCAGGAGGGATTAAAGTGGAAAATATTAAATTAAATAGTAGAGATAACAAAATAGGCAAGACCGCAGGTAAAGTAAGAAGGTCAGGAAAGGTTCCAGGCATAGTTTACGGAAAAGGTATGCAGAACTTTATGTTTGAAATTGGTGAGTTAGAATTAAATCATGTTATTACTGAATACGGTGAACACGGAGTAATAGACATTGATCTAAACGAACAAAAGAAGACTGTACTGATTAAAGAGCTTCAGAGAGATCCGGTAACTCATAAAGTTATACATTTGGATCTAGAAACTATAGATAAAAATCAAAAAATTATAACTACAGTACCACTACATTTCAAAGGTGAGGGAATACTTAATTCATATGGTGCTATAATTCAAAAAGAGAAATCAAGCATAAAGGTTAGCTGTACTCCGGATAATTTGCCGAAATATTTGGAAGTAGATATTTCTCAGTCTTCAATAGGAAGTACTTACAAAGTAAGTGATATAGAGGTAGGTCAAGAGATATCCATAATTGATGATTTAAATACAGTACTTGGATCTGTTAGCTATGAACATAAAATACAAGAATCTGTAGAACCTGAGGAAAGAAAAGAATAAGTTAGCCCTATGATAACATAGGGTTTCTTTTTTACTGAAAAGGTAATTGTAAAACTTTTATTGGCTAAACCTTACAATATCAAGGATTATACCAGCTTGTTAGGGTAGCGTATACAGTGAAAAAGCAAAATCATTGGCCAACAAGATTTTACTTAGATGCATTCGGAAAGGCAGAAGTGCAGAAAGTTAACTGAAGAAGGTAGATTCAGTGATTTTTTATTAGCATGAAGTTATAAGAAGTGATTACATTTAAATAGATGAAAGTATAAGGATGGTTAACACAAGGTTGTACGACTTGGTTAATTAGCAAAAAAATATATATAATTGAGAAAGTTGAGATACAAGCAATAATAAGCATTCAAAGGATATTAATGTGAAATAAGTGGTACTTATATATATAAATGCACAGAATTTCATAAATTTGCATATAAAAGTTTCAATTATATTTTTTTTGTTGTATAATATTTAATGTTAAATTATAAGGAGGGATATCAATGACTTATCTAGAAAAATACAATCAATGGTTGCAGTCACCTACTATTAACGATGAAATAAAAGATGAATTGAAAAATATAACTGACGAAAAGGAAATAGAAGATAGATTTTATAAAGAGTTAGAGTTTGGTACAGGTGGATTAAGAGGTGTTATAGGGGCTGGAACTAACAGAATGAATATATATACTGTAGGGAAAGCGACTCAAGGCTTAGCAGATTATATAAATGAAGCTTATAAAGACGAAAAGTCAGTTGCAATAGCATACGACTCAAGAAATATGTCAAGAGAATTTGCTAAAGCTGCTGCTTTAACATTGTGTGCAAATGATATAAAGGTATATCTTTTTGAAGATTTAAGACCTACACCAATGTTATCATATACTGTTAGAAAGCTTAATTGTAAAGGTGGTATAGTAATAACAGCTTCTCATAATCCTAAGCAATATAACGGATATAAGGTTTATGGTGATGATGGTGGACAAGTTACTGATGAACCTGCAAAGAAGATAATCGGTTATGTGAATGCTATAGAGGACTACGCTAATGTAAAGTCATTAACTGAATCAGAGGCCTTAGAAAAAGGCTTACTTCAATATATAGGAGAAGATGTTGATAAAGCATATATTGATAGAGTTAAAGAACTAACCATTAGAAAAGAATTAGTTGAATCATCAGCAAAGGATTTAAAGATAATATATACTCCTATACATGGTTCAGGAAATATGCCTGTAAGAAGAGTGCTAAAGGAATTAGGTTATGCTAATGTTCATGTAGTAAAGGAACAAGAAAAGCCAGATGGGAACTTTCCAACAGCTTCTTATCCTAATCCAGAAGAACCAGCAGTATTTAAGTTAGCTTTAGATTTAGCAAAAGAAGTGCAACCAGATATAATATTTGGTACAGATCCTGATTGCGATAGGATAGGTGTAGTGGTTAAAGATAATGAAGGTGAATATAGAGTTTTAACTGGAAATCAAACTGGAATGTTATTAACTCATTATGTTTTAAACTCACTTAAAGATACTAATAAGCTTCCTGAAAACGGCGCTATTATAAAGACAATTGTTACGACTGAAGCAGTAAGAAAAATGACAGCAGAGTATAAGGTAGAACTTATAGATGTTTTAACTGGCTTTAAATATATTGGTGAAAAGATTAGAGAATTTGAGGAATCAGGTAGTCATAAGTACCTTTTTGGCTTTGAAGAAAGCTACGGATATCTAGCAGGAGAATTCGTAAGAGATAAGGATGCTGTAATTGCATCTATGTTAATTGCAGAAATGACATTATACTATAAGTCTAAGGGTAAAACTCTCTACGATGGGTTGATTGATATATATAATCAATATGGCTTCTACAGAGAAAACTTGGTGTCAATTGAACTTAAAGGAAAAGAAGGTCAAGAAAAAATAGCAAGTTGCATAGATAATATGAGAAATAACCCAATTTCAAGTGTTAGTGGAATTAAAATTGTTAAGAGATTTGATTACAAAAAGAGTGAAGAAACAGATGTGGAAAAAGATGCTGTGAGCACTATAAACCTACCTAAATCAAATGTTCTTAAATATATTTTAGAAGATGATTCATGGTTTGTAGTAAGGCCTTCTGGTACAGAACCTAAAATGAAGGTATACTTATCCATTGTTGGCAGCAGCTTAGAGGATGCAGAAAATAAGATTAAGAAGTATACTGATGATGTGATGCAAATTATTAATGACAAATTGAATTAAAAAATCATTATAAATGAGCCAGTTCTAGTAGGTAAATATTTTTATGTTGTACAGGGGGATGTCCTTAGTGAACAAAAAGGTATTATTATGAATTGGTTCTTATAAAGATGTATTTTGAAAATTTATAATAATAGTTAATTAACTAGTATATCTATTGATTTCCTAACTTAACTATTAATTTGTATATGACAGAAAATCCATAGAACCTGTGATTTTTGAACAACTATAAATTAAGTTTCGTTATAGGAGGTCTTTACAAAGATACCACTTCAGCTTTATATATATTTTCATTGGCATTATGTAAATATTGCAGTAAAAGATGAGGATATAGTTGAAAGTTATGAAGTGGTAATCTATACATATTTAAATCACATACTTTTAGTAATTGACTTGAGTAATTTCAAATTCAATATTAGAAACAAAAGATTTATAAATAGGGGTGAATATTATGGACTATAATTCACTTTTTAAGGATAAGCTATCAAAACTGTTATTCCTTGAAATAAAAGATATCGGCGCCTTTTTGAGAAAGATTAGTTATAATGGAATGAAACTTGCAAGCAAAGAATTGTTTATGCCAATCAGCATGGAGTTTTTGGCTGATAAAGTAAAAAAGAATAAGGAACTTAAAGAAATACCTATATATCAATTTATTGAAGGTATGTTTTATGCTATAGGTGCAGATGAGGACTTTAAATATAACGAGGATTATATAAAAATTATAGCTTCTATAAATGATTCCGAAGAGTGTATTAAAGGAATAGTAGCAAATAAAGTAAAAGAAGAAAATTATAATGATGGCTATGTACTTTTAAGAGGACTGTGTAGAGTATATGGAAAAGAAGAATTTTTTGAAAGACTTGTTGGCATTGGAGAAGTAATTAGATCAGCTAATAAAGATTTTAATAGTGTTCTCTTAGAGGATATTTCTTTTTACAAATACAAATATCCTAAGAGTGCGATACCTTATATGTTTGAGGCAGTTTTGCTTAAAGCTGAGGGTGAGTACTCAAAGGCTTTTGTGTGTCTAAATGAATATATTAGACTAGGGGGAGCTAGAACTTCAGATATTGACGATTTAATTGATGAAGTTTCTGATATAGCTAACTATGAAAAAGGTAAGGAAGAGATTGATGAAAATCCTTTGGAAGCTTTGAAAAAGCTTCTTCCTTTAGTAGATAAGTTTGAGGATAATGCGCTTATATATTATTATGTAGGTTTATCATATAGAAAAATAGAAAATTATGAGAAAGCTATTTACTATCTTAATGAAAGCTTAAGAATAGATAGTTCTATAGTAGAAACTGTAAATGAGTTGGGTATTAATCATGCAGCAATTGGGGATTTTGAAAGTGCTATAATGTATTTTAGAAAGGCATTTGAAGCTACAAAGGACGTTGAAGTTTGTACAAATTTGATAATGTGTTACTACAATATAGGTAAGCTTGAAGAAGCAAGGCTTCATCTTGATATAGCAAATAAATTAAATGCTGATGATGAAATTGTAAAACAATTAAATAATATAATAGGGGGATAAGTAATGGAATTAAGAGAATATTTCAACATTATAAGAAAAAGACTACTGTTAGTTATACTAATAACATTGAGCTGTACATTGTTGACAGCAGCAGTAAGTTATTTTGTAATAAAGCCAGTATATAAGGCTGATATATCAGTAATAATAGGTCAAAATGATAAAGCAGATCAGGCAAAAGAAAACTATAATGATGTGATGATGTATCAGAAGATGGTTAAGACCTACAGTATATTTGTTCAGACTAAAGTTGTAGCAAATGATGTAATAAAAGAGCTAGGCTTAGATATGACACCTGAAGAACTTATAAAAATGACTTCTGTTACGCCTAAAGGAGATACAGAGTTTTTAACTATAACTGTAAAGTCAAAGAATAAGAATGAAGTGGCAAGAATTGCTAACCAAATCGCTAAATCACTAAAAAAAGAATCTATGGAGATATATAATAGAGATAATGTTAAGTTAGTTGATGAGGCCGTTGCTCCAACTAGTCCAGATAGTCCTAGACCACTGCTAAATATTGCGGTAGCATTGTTTGTAGGACTCATGTTATCTGTGGGACTTGTTTTCCTAATTGAATACCTTGATAACACCGTTAAGGATGAAGAAGAATTATCAAGACTACTTGAAGTTCCTGTAATAGGAGTAATTCCTATTATAGAAGAATAATGGAGGCTTAAAATGGATAAAAACTTAATTTCTTTGGTTAATAATAAATCTAGAGGTGCTGAAGCTTTTAGAACTTTAAGAACAAACATACAGTATTCATCGTTAGATGAAAAAATGCGCGTTATTGTAATAACATCTTCTAGTCCTTCTGAAGGAAAAAGTACAGTAATATCTAATTTAGCCTCATCAATGGCTCAAGCTGGTAAGAAGGTTCTTTTGATAGATTGCGACTTTAGAAGACCAACAGTTCATAAAAAATTTGGAATTCCTAATTCAAAAGGATTAGCTAATATAATAATTGGAGAAAATAAAATTGAAGAATGTCTAAAGAGTACTGAAATAAAAAATCTGTACATACTTACTTGTGGGACTCTTCCTCCTAATCCATCGGAGTTATTGGGTAGTAAGGCGATGACTAAGTACTTAAACGAGTTTAAAGAAATATTCGACGTTGTATTAATAGATGCACCACCAGTTTTAGCTGTGACTGATGCTCAAATACTTTCTGTAAATGCCGACGGTACTCTTCTTGTTGCTTCTTACGGAAAAACTGAGAAGAAGGCGATTGTTAAGTCTAAGGAAATGCTGGACAAAGTTGGATCTAAATTAATCGGTGTTGTGTTAAACATGGTACCATCTAAGGCAAATGAGTATTACTATAGTAAATATTATGGATACTACGATAAAGAGTAGGTGAAATTATGATAGATTTTCATAGTCATATAATACCAAATGTAGATGACGGATCTCAGTCTTTTGAGATTACAAAAGATATGATAAGAAATTCTATAAGTCAAGGAGTAACCCATATTTGCGCGACTTCTCATTATATTCCTGGGGAGTTTGAACAAGAAAAGAATAATTATGATAACATTTTCTCAGAAGTGAGTGACTTTGGAAAACAAGAAGGTATAAAGGTTATTAAAGGATTAGAAGTATATATAACCCCTAATCTTGTTGATCTTTATAGTGATGGGTTAATCTGGTGCATAAATAATAAAAAATATATGCTAATAGAGCTTCCTATGAGAGAGTTTCCTCTTTATACTGAGGATGTGTTTTATGAACTTAGGTTAAAGGGAGTTACTCCAATACTTGCTCATCCTGAGAGAAATTTTAAAATCGCTAACAACATAGAGTTATTAAAGAACCTTGTAGAACAAGGAAACTTAGCTCAAGTAAATTCAGGTAGCTTAACAGGAGCATATGGTAACACTATAAAAGGTGTCGCAGAACAGCTGGTAGCTAGAAATTTAGTTCACATGGTTGGCAGCGATGGTCACAACAATGAAAAAAGAAATACTTATATTGATAAGGCTTATGAAGTAATAAAGGAAGTCAATATAGAGTTATATAAATGGATTGAAAGTAATGAGCTTAGTATTTTGAATGGTGAAGAAGTAAATCCGTTGGTTATAAGAGAGCCTAAGAAACAAGGGCTTCTATCAAGATTATTTAAGAAGAAGTAGTTAGAAATTCTAATTACTTCTTTTTTTTGTTAAGAAGTATAAGAATATTTGTTAGCTAAACCTATTGATTTCAGGGGGCTTAGAACAGATATTTAAGGGGAACAGCAAAAAAATTATGTCACCTGTAGTGTTTTGTAAAAATATATTCGAAAAGTCAGATGTGTAAAAATGCTCACTGAAGAAGGTTGCTTCAGCGACTTTTTATAATTTTAACAATTACATGTATAGCTAAAATATAATTGAAATATGCTTTGCTTTTTTCGATAATTGATCATGAAAGCATAAATTTTATAAAGTATAACGAGAATGTTTTATCTATATATTGTAAAAGTTAAGAATTATTACAATATGTAAGTCGAAAAATGTCTGTCTAACTCAGGTTACTTGATGGCAAAAATAGGACAAAGGTTATATTTGGAAATTTTTTTGCGTATAATTTGACTTTAAATTGTAATAAGTGTAAAATTAGTAAGAGTTTAAAATGATTTAGAGGTATATTATGAAAAGAAAAGATATGGGAACAGAACTTTTTAAATTCGCAACTTACTTTGTAGATGCAGTACTAGTAGTTTTTTCAGTATATTTATCTTTTTTAATACAGTTTAAGTCAGATCCGCCAGAATATAATATTATTCCATTTTTTAATATAATCCCCTTTATTGTTTTAGCCTATTTGATATATATGTATGTATTCGGCCTTGGTGATTTATTAAAAAAGGGAATCGGTGAAACTATTTATTCAATAGGCCTAACTGTGGTAGCTTTGTTTATAACTACTGCAGGAATAACATTCTTTGCAAGAGGATTTGCATATCCTAGAATGGTGCTTGTTATTAGTACTATTGTACAGTTTATAATTTTATCTATTTGGAGAGTGGTTATTTGGAGTATAAGCAGAATGCTTCATGGGGTGAAGGAATGTCTCATTGTTGGGGAAGGTTCACTAGAGTATCTAACTAAGAAAATACTTATGAAGCAGAGAGATTTATACAACATAAAATATATATGTGGAAGTAAAAGTAAGAGTCTAGATCAATATGTTGCTAATGTAGATGTAGTTTTTATATGCAATGACGTAGAGTTAAATGTAAAGCAGAAAATTGTTGATAACTGTCTTACAAGTAGGAAAAGTGTATATATAATTCCTGGAATATATGAGATTGCAATACTAAATTCAAAACTAAACAGGGCAGATGACATTCCTATGTTCAAGGTGAAGAAACTTGGGCTTACTCTTGAAGCTAGGATATTTAAGAGAATGCTGGATATAATAGTTTCTTTGATTGGTTTAATTTTGACAAGTCCAATAATGATATTCGTTACAATAGCTATAAAATTATCAGATGGTGGAGAGATATTTTATAAGCAGGAAAGAGTTACAATAAATGAAAAAAAATTTTTTGTGCTGAAATTTAGGACCATGGTAATGAATGCTGAAAAGCTTACAGGACCTGTACTTGCTGGTGAGTCAGATCCAAGGATAACAAAGATTGGTAGAATATTAAGAGCCACTAGAATAGATGAACTACCTCAATTTTTAAACATATTATTTGGAGATATGAGTGTTGTGGGACCTAGACCTGAGAGGCTGTTTTTTGTAGAGCAATTTAAAAATGAAATACCAGATTACAAATATAGAACAATTGTTAAGGCTGGGCTTACAGGACTGGCACAAGTATTAGGTAAATACTCAACAACACCGGAAGATAAAGCAATATACGATATTCTATATATCAAGAATTATTCAATACTTTTAGATTTAAAGTTAATACTTCAAACTATAAAGATTATGTTTATGAGAGAAAGTTCACAAGGGCTTAAGGATGATTTGCCATTAAATAAGCTTATAAAAAATACAAATGCTGAAATAACAATAGATAAAATGGAAGATTAATTAATGTATAAAATACTAGCGAAAGTACTTTATTTGGTTTTAATTTAGGAGACTTTTTAGTCTCCTAATTATTTTAGGGAGAGAGGTATTATGAAGAAATTAATAAGTATAGTATTTTGTATATATATTTTTTTGATCCCTTTGATTCCTTTTGGAATAAGAGGAAATAATTATAATAATGCAGTTCAAATGATCCTACTTATAGTACTTATTCTATATATCTATCTTTTTATTAAAGATAAGAACTTTATAAAATTAAAACTAGATATAATTAGTTTTTTTAGTAAGAAAGTTTACATACTAATGGTTGTTTTCCTACTGTTGATGTTATTATCTACAATTTATGCTGAGGATAAATCCATAGCTTTAAAAGAGAGTATGAGATTTTTTACTTATATCATAATTATGTTTATGATTGACAGGGTTTTTAAAGAAAAAGAAAGAGAAAGAATTATATTTACTATTTTACTTATTTCATTCACAGTTTCTATATTAGGTATAGTGCAGTACTTCACAGGTATAGGAGCAGAAACACATATAGTTTCTTCGGTAAGGCCTAGAGTACAATCTACTTTAGATAATCCCAATACTTTGGGAGCGTTTCAGGTTCTAATGTTTTTTCCTTTAATATCAATCACTAGAGCAAAAAATAAGAGCGTTGTATTTAAAGTATTATCTATAGTAACGAGTGTAATGTGCTTTATAAATTTAATTACGTCTATGTCTAGAAGTGCTATGATGGGATTTGCAATTGGATTGGTACTGTTACTATTGCTCTCTGGAAAGAGGCTCTTGCTTATTCTGATTCCAGTTGCAGGGATAATATTAGCGATTCCAAGCAGTATTAGTAGGATAAAGCAGATTACTGACAGTAATCAAAATGAATCAAGAATAAGAATATGGAATGTGGCTATAAAAATGATAAAGGATCAACCATACATTGGAGTGGGAAATGGTAATTTTATAGTAAAGTATCCTAAGTATACTAAGCTTTATCCACAGTTTAAGGAGCAAGGTGTAGATGTTTTTCCTAGTCATAACTCCTATTTAAAAATAGCAAGTGAATTGGGGATGGTTGGGGAACTAAGCTTCTGGCTGATAATTATATTTATTCTTAGAGAAGCTGTACATTTCATGAAAAATAAATCACAAACTTTGACATCCTATTTTATTGAAGGATTCTTAGTTGGATTAATTCCATTTTTGTTTATGAACTGTTTTGATAATATTTTATTTGTACCTAAGGTTTCAACTTTCTTTTGGATTATGGTAGCGATGTTATTCTCACATAAGGAGTCAGAAATATAAGAAATACGGATAAGCAATGATAATTTTTTAGTAACTTCTAAACCATAATTAAAGATGAAACACTTGGATTGGAAATCTATTTTCAAAGCTCTTCTGAGTTATGAGAGGAGAATTTGAAAATGTAAGTTTTATTGCGAAGTGGTACATCTAAAGATGCACCATTTCCATATGAAATCTATCAAAATAAATCTTCATAGATTAATGCGAAGCTTTGTTTTGGGGCTAAGGATTGAAGTGTTATGTTTGTTCAGAGGAGTATATATTAAATTAGAAAATGCTTTTAGGAGTGTGAAGAGATGTCTTATAAAATAGCTCAGATAATAACTCAGGCAGAGATGGGGGGAGCTCAAAAGCATCTTCTGATCTTAAGCGATGAATTGAAGAAACTTGGTAATTGTGTTACAGTATATGCGGGAGAAGGCCAAGGGCTTGATAAGGAATTAGAACAGTTAAATATAGATTTTAAAAGAGTGGAATTATTGAAGAGAGAAATCTCTTTATTAAATGATTTCAAAGCTATTATAAAGTTCATGAAGATATTTAAAAAGGAGAAATACGATATAGTACACTGTCATAGTTCAAAGGCAGGGCTTATAGGAAGAATTGCTGCAAGATTGGCAGGCGTAAAAATTGTTGTATATACAGCTCATGGTTTTGTTTTTAATGAACCTATGAGTAAAATTAAGAAAAGAATATATATAACAATTGAAAAAATAGGATCTTTATTCGGAAACAGACTTATTGCTGTATCTAAGAAGGATTATAGCTGTGCCTTAGATTATGGACTTGGAAATAAAAAATATATATACTATATACCCAATGCTGTGTATGAAATCGATAGAGAGTCTTTAAATAACAGTGAAGAATTAAGGAAACAATTAGGTATTGATGATACCTTTGTCTTAGGAGTTTTGGCAAATTTTTATGAAACAAAAGGTCATAAATTTTTGATAGATGCATTACTTAAATTAACTGATGAAGGATATAGGTTTAGTTGCATTTTTGTAGGAGAAGGAACTACTAAGGATGATATGGTAAAGAGAACTAAAGGTTATACTAATATGAAGTTCTTGGGATATAGAAAAGACAACTATGATTTGATAAACTGTATGGATTTATTTGTGCTACCATCAGTAAAAGAAGGCATGCCATATGTTATTTTAGAAGCTATGACTCTTTCTAAACCGATACTATGTACCAGAGTTGGTGCTTTGACAGATATGATTGAAGATTGCAAGAATGGATTTATTGTTGCCCCAGAAAGTTCTGAGCAGTTATATAATAAATTAAAATATATTTTTGAACATAAAGATATACTTAATAAAATAGGCAAAACAGGTTATAATTATTATAGGGAAAACTTTACTGTAGACCTATTTATAAGAGATGTATTAAAAGTTTACAATATAACAATGGAGAGTAGATAAAGTGTTTAGTAATATACTTGGATATAAGATTTTTAATTTAAACAAGGATAAGCTTATTCAATATGTACTTGGTAAGGATAAGGTATGTGTTATATCAGGAAATCCAGAAGTGCTTTTAAACGGAATGAAAGATAAGAAATTTTATGATAAGTTTAATAGTAATGAGTTTGTTATCATTCCAGATGGAGTAGGTACTGTGGTTTCAGCAAAGCTAATTGGACAACCAGTTAAAGAAAAGATTGCTGGAATAGAGGTAATGGATGAACTCTTACGTATATCGGCCAAAGAGGGATTTAAAGTGTATCTCTTAGGTGCTTCAAGAGATATTATAGGTAAGTGTAGTGAAAATATTAAGAATAAGTATCCAACTATAGATATTTGCGGTTTTAGAGATGGGTATTTTAAAAATGAGGATGTTAATGAAATAGTAGATGAAATAAAAAAATCAGAGGCGGATATGCTATTTGTGGCATTAGGATCACCAAAACAGGAAGACTTTATACTGAAATATATGGAGGAGTTGCCATGTAAGGTATATATGCCGGTAGGGGGCAGTTTCGATATTTTTGCAGGAAAGCTTAAAAGGGCACCTAAGATTATGTTGAAGCTAGGGCTTGAGTGGCTTTATAGAGTATGGAAAGAGCCTTTTAGAATAAAGCGACTAGGAAAGATACCTAAGTTCATACTAATAGTAATTCTTAATAAAATAGGTATACTTAGAAGTGTAGAAAATATATAAATAAGTAGTATGAATTATACATAGAAGAAACATGCAAAAGAAAGTGATTTCTCTTGCATGTTTTTTTATATTAGAGTTTAAGAGCATATGGATATACCATCTTAAGTTCTAAAAATTATATTTTTTTAGATTACTTTATCTATAACTAAATTTTATTATAAACTTTAACCATTATTTCTTTTTTTAGTTTTTCAGCTTTATTTAGTAAATCAGTACAAGCTTTTATAAGCTCATCCTTGTTGATATCATTAATAAAGTTTAGATTTACCATTACATTTAATACCGAACTCTCTATAGCAGCATATGCTAGTATTGCGGATACGCCTGCATCTGATATTACGTTTGAATTACCGTAGGTGGCTGCTATATCTATATAAGACATCATGTCAGCTAAGTTTGTTAAAAGATCTAATGGAACTTGCATTGCGATCTTTAAGCCTTCTTGAATTTTTTCTTCCTTTACCTTTAATGCTTCTTCACTGTCTTTAGGTAGTTTATAAGCTTTCATTAATGTAGAAAATGCTTCTCCATCTTTATCAATATAGTCAAGAAATTCGTTAGCTTTTTTTTCACAAGTAGCTAAGGCGTCCATAACTGAGCTTTGCTCAGAGTTGTTTAAGTTTGTAAAAGCTTTTTTATTTATGGTAAGGTTAAAGACCATATTGCTTAATGCAGCGGATAAAGAACCAACAAGGGCAGCAGCACCTCCGCCTCCTGGTACTGGACTATTTGAACTTAGTTCGTTCACGAAATCTAATATGCTTTTATCTTTAAAATTCATCTTTTTTCCTCCCTAATTTTTCTTAAAAAAAGAATTTACTTGGTTCATATCTATATGATTAACATCAGCTTTTAGACCTTCGAGATATACCTTGAATAAGGATAAAGGTTCCTTTTTTAAAATCTTTCTTGCAAAGGTTTCTATTATTATATAAAAAGAGAATATTACCTTATGATACAGTTTTGAGTTTCTTCTCATAAATACAATTCTATTTCTATTTAAGAAGAAATAGCTCAAACCTTTATATTTTGATATGGTAGCAGATTGTTTATGATAAACTCTACTGCTATTCAAACATATAAGTTTGTAACCGGCTTTTTTTGTGTTTAAACAAAACTCTGTTTCTTCGAAAAACAGAAAATACATTTCTGGGATCAAACCTATTTCTTCAAATATTTCCTTTCTAGCTACAAAGCATGCACCACCTAAGTAATCTACAGATAGAGAGTCTTCTCTAACGGAAATATAATAAGTATTCTTCCCTTTTGCCTGAGCTAGACCTGTAAATAAATTAATGTTTGCACCCATGGACTGTATTTTATCTCTTTCTTGAAAATCACATATACAGGGGCCAGCTATACCAACATCTTTATTTGTATTCATGTAGTTTATAAGCTCTGATAAAAAGTTTTTCTCAACTTCTACATCATTATTTAAAACACATACATAATCAGCCTTATTTTCTAAAGCATATTTAATTCCTACATTGTTTCCATGAGCATAACCGAGATTAGTGTTGTTGGTAATTAGTTTAAACTTATCTAAATGTTTGCTTAATTCTTCCTTAGAAGTATCTGTAGAATTATTATCAACTACAACAACTTCATAGTTATGGTAATCATTATCTAAAACACTTTCTAAGCATCTTAAAGTTTCCATGTATGAATTAAAATTTAATATTACTATAAATACTAGTGGTTCTTTATTCATAAATTCTCCTTAATATCTAGTAATCTCTTTGTACAATCTCATTACTATTTTATCCCAATTATAATTTTCTTTTACAAAATCAATATTGTGCTTACAAATGTTCTTTGAGTTTTTATCGTTTATAAAATTTAATAACTTTGAAGCTAAATCATCTATATCAGAGTCCTTGACTATAGCTCCACCTTGTTCAGTAAGCTCCTTAGCTATTCCAACATCAGTAGACACTATTATGTTTCCAACAGCAGCAGCTTCGATGAGAACTATACCAAAGCTTTCAAAGTGGGAAGTTAAACAGAAAATTTTTGACTTACTATATATATTAAATAGCTCTTCTCTATCAGATAATTGTCCGAGAAGCATTATTTTTTCACTTAAACCGGCATACTGATCAGTATAATTTTTTATAAGCTCATTGAATTTAGAAGTGCTATCCCCTGCAAGCACTAAAGTCCAAGGCATAGAGTTATCTTCTTTGTAGAGCTTAATAAAGGCATCTACGATCATCTCACTATTTTTTTCTTCAGCGCCAAGTCTTCCTACATGAAGAATATAATTTTTCTTGTTTTCACAAGTAAGATCATCTAGGTGAATTAAGTCATAATCAATACCATTAGGTATATATATAAATTTATTTTCAAATTGAGGTAGAAGGGATTTTATCTCGTTAAAGAGTCTCTTTTGCTCAACTCCGATTAAGTGAACCTTTTTAAAGAAATAGTTAAACAATAATTTCCCAGCAAAATTAAGATTCTTTATTTTATTTAGTAATTCCTCTGTACAGTCTAGCTTGAGAAATATTTTTCCTTTTTTATTATAATGCTTATACACTATTGCATAAATTACTGATCTTATGGTTACGTGGAATAGTTGAAGAACATCAATGCTTTTTGCATTTTTCTTCAAGTATATAGAACCATCAATTATATCATTGTTACGTTTTTTATCAATAAAGTCTAGTTTTAGACCTTTTAAATGTCCATCTATATAATCATATTTATCATTATTATAGCATGCTACATAGCTTTCACAGGAACATAGCTTGTTAAGCTTGTAAGCTATCATACCAACATCTTTAATAAGATGTACGTTCTTTGCTTGAGGAAACAAAACGCAGTATTTCAAAAACTTCACCTTCTTGTACACAAAATAATTAATTTATTTACCATTATAATATATATAATAAATAAATAAAACCTTATTTAGTTACATTAAAAATCAATGATATATTAAAGAACTATGTCGACAAATGTTTACTAATCTGATAATTTAACGCTAACAATACCATTGAGCATAGACAACTTTAAAAACCATGTCAACGAGATAAAACTAGAATTATCTCATAGACATGGTTTTATAAACATTTATTTTAGTTCTTCTAAAGATTTGAATTCATAACCTTGAGACTTCCATTCTTTTAGTAGATCATCAAGAATTTTTGTGTTTGTATCGGAAACTGCATGAAGCAATACTACACAACCGTTACTTGTTCTCTCCATTATTCTCTTTTTGGCGGAAACAGTATCAGGTTGATTATCTACAATCCAATCCTTGTAGGCAAAGCTCCAGAATATTGTCTTATAGCCTAACTCTTTAGTTTTGGATAGAGATGCTTCACTATATCTTCCCATTGGTGGTCTAAAATATTTAGGCATTTCCTTACCTGTAATCTTTGTGTACTCTTCTTCAACATCTGTAAATTCCTTTTTGAATTTTTCAGAATCAGTAACTTTCGCCATGGAAGGGTGATGTGAAGAATGATTACATACAAGGTGACCCTCTGACTCCATTCTTTTAACTAAATCAGGATTTTGAACAATATAAGGCTTAACCACGAAGAAAGCAGCTGGGACCTTATTTTGTTTTAAAATATCTAGTATTTTCCCTGTATTACCATTCTCGTAGCCTTCATCAAAGGTAAGATATAAGACTTTCTTTGATGTATCTCCAAGAAAATAACAATTATAATTAAATACAAAGTCTTTTGTTTCTTTTGGTGGATCTGGTGCTTCGCCCTTGTTGTATAGATAATACCAGCTATATTCCTTATTGCTTAAAGATTGCTCTGAACTGCTGCTAAACTTAAAAAAATCAAATTTTCTAAGATCAAAATTTAAATTGGATGTAGCCATTGATGTAACCAACGATAAGCTTATTAAAGTGCTCTTTAAAAATGAAAATTGCATCTAAATCACCTCCATTATATTTTTTTCATAAAATCCATTGAAATACTGGTTTTATAGAGGGTTAAATTCCACATAATATAACTTATTGAAATGTTGCTTACACTAAGGTATAATTTTATGGGTATTATGAAAGCTAGAGTAAAGGTGTATTATTTTGAAACTTCAGAATTAGATAAAAATAAATTTACATTTAAGAGATTTAGAACTATTATGAGGTATTAAAGTTAGAAAGGATGTACATAAATGAAATTAGGTATTGTTGGATTGCCAAACGTAGGAAAGAGTACTTTGTTTAATGCTATTACTAAAGCAGGAGCTGAATCAGCTAATTATCCATTCTGTACAATAGAACCTAATGTAGGTGTGGTTAGTGTTCCGGATAAAAGATTGGATGTATTAGAAGAAATGTATAACTCAAAGAAGAAAGTATTTACTTCAGTTGAGTTTTATGATATTGCAGGATTAGTAAGAGGTGCAAGTAAAGGTGAGGGTCTTGGAAATAAGTTCTTGTCCCATATAAGAGAAGTTGCAGCAATTTGTCATGTTGTAAGATGTTTTGATGATGACAATGTTGTACATGTTGAAGGTTCTGTTGATCCTATAAGAGATATTGAAACTATAAACCTAGAGCTTATATTCTCTGATCTAGAAATTCTTGAAAGAAGAATGGAAAAGACTATGAAGCTTGTTAGATCTGGTGATAAGAAAGCCAAGGAAGAATATGCACTAATGGAGAGATTAAAGGCTCATTTAGAACAGAGTAAGCCAGTAAGAACATTAGAGGTTACTGAAGACGAAGACGAGTTTGTGAAATCATTATTCTTAATAACTTCAAAGCCAGTGCTATATGTTGGGAACATATCAGAAGATGATATGATGGAAGGGAATCTTAACAACAAATATGTTGAAATAGTTAAGAAGCATGCGGCAGAAGAAAATGCTGAAGTAGTTGTTATATGCGCTAAGCTTGAAGAAGAGCTTTCATCATTAGAAGATGATGAAAAGAAAGAACTTTTAGAAGAATATGGACTTGATCAAGCTGGTTTAGATAAATTAATAAATGTAAGCTATAGACTATTAGGACTTATCAGTTTCTTAACTGCAGGACAGCAAGAAGTTAGAGCATGGACTATAACTAGAGGGATGAAGGCTCCTCAAGCTGCTGGTAAGATTCACTCAGATATTGAGAGAGGCTTTATTAGAGCTGAAGTTATAGCTTATGATGATTTAGTTAACTGTGGTTCAGAAGCAGCTGCTAAGGAAAAAGGACTTTACAGGCTAGAAGGCAAAGAATATATAGTTAAAGATGGAGATGTAATCTTATTTAGATTTAATGTTTAATTATATAATGGATTGAGATGGTGAATCTTTAAAAGCTTAGGTTTGAAATGACCTAAGCTTTTTTTATTGTCTAGAGCAGCTATATAAATTTTTTTGTTAGTGAAATCTAACTATATCAAGAATTTGCAACAGCTATTTAGGGTAAACGGTAAAAATATGTCTCCTGCAAGAATTTTTTCACATGGGTTTAAAAAGGCAGATGAGAATAAAAAGTCACTGAAGGTCGCTTCAGATATTTTTTACTGCAGATAAATATACTAGTTTTCTGTTTTTTAGATTTTGAAAGGCAAATAGACATAAGCTAATCTGAAACTTGAATATTTAACTAAAAATGAATAAGAATCCAAAATAAGTATTTAATATATTGGGAAACATTAATATTATTTTGAAAAATATTAAAAAATATATAAAAAAAGAGGGATTTTAGAATTTACATAGAATATTAAAGTTAAAGTGGTGAAAAGTGGTGGTAAGTGGTGTGACTTTCCACATCTATACCTAGTTTTGAGGTGTTTAATGTTTATTGGAGAATATCAGCATGGATTAGATAGTAAAAACAGAATAATCATGCCCTCTAAATTTAGAGAAGAACTAGGTAGTAAGTTCATCATGACTAAAGGACTAGATGGATGCTTATACGTTTATCCATTGAGTGAGTGGAAAATCTTAGAGGAAAAGCTTAAAAGCCTTCCACTTACTAATAAAGATGCTAGAGCCTTCGTACGTTTCTTCTTCTCAGGTGCAACTGAAATTGAGACAGACAAACAAGGAAGAGGTGTTATTCCTCAAAATCTTATTGAATATGCAGGTATAAATAAGGAAATAGTAAGTATTGGGGTATTAACTAGAATAGAAATTTGGGGCAAAGAAAAATGGGTAGACTACAACAATTCTGATATGGATTTTGATGCTATAGCAGAAAAGATGAGTGACTTAGGAATATAAGGAGAAATAAATATGGAATTTAAGCATGTGTCAGTATTATTAAATGAATGCATAGAAGCTTTAAATATAAAAGAAGATGGAATTTATGTGGACTGCACCTTAGGTGGAGCAGGACATTCTTCAGAAATAGTAAAAAGATTGTCAAGTAAAGGTAGACTCATAGGAATTGATCAAGATAAAGATGCTCTAAGTGCTGCTGGAAAAAAGCTTGAAGAGTATAAAGATAGAGTAACTTTAGTACACAACAACTTCTACAATATAGACTCCATACTTGAAGAGTTAAATATTGAAAAAGTTGATGGAATATTAATGGATTTAGGTGTTTCTTCCTATCAGCTTGATGCAGGAGAAAGAGGTTTCAGCTATATGCAGGATGCGCCACTTGATATGAGGATGAATAGAGAAAATAAATTCTCGGCCTATGAAGTTGTTAATGGATATAGCAGTGAAGAATTATTTATATTAATAAAAAATTATGGTGAAGAAAAATTTGCTAGTAGAATAGCTAATTTTATTGTGAAGGAAAGAGAAAAGGGGCCAATAGAGACTACATTCCAGTTGGTAGATATTATAAAAGCTGCCATACCTGCGAAAGCTAGAAGAGAAGGTCCTCATCCAGCTAAGAGAACCTTTCAAGCTATAAGAATTGAGGTAAATAAGGAATTATTTATTCTAGATAAGGCTATAAAGGATGGTGTTAGAAGGCTAAATGAAGATGGAAGAATGGCTATAATAACTTTCCATTCACTTGAGGATAGAATTGTAAAAACAGTATTCAAGGAATTAGAAAATCCATGCACATGTCCTAAGGAGTTTCCAATATGCGTGTGTGGTAAGGTTTCTGAAGTAAAGGTGCTTACTAGAAAACCTATAGATCCTACAGAAGCTGAAGTTGAAGAAAATCCAAGAAGTAGAAGTGCAAAACTAAGGGTTGTACAAAAAAATAAATAAATTAGTTATATTATGGTGGGGATGTGAATAAGTTGGTAGTGAAGGAATTCGATTATATTAACGGAAATACAGCGATAGATCCTAAGAGAAAGGTCAATGATCCGCAAAGAGATAAGCAGTATGAGGACCTCAAAAGGTCTAAGATAGACAGGGATAGAAGACTAAAAGAGAAACATAAAAAGAATAGAAGGGCAGCAACTCAAGTTATCTTAGCAATTTTTGTTTTAGGCATAGCAACTATCTGGAGAGATGTTAAGGTTTATACAGTTCAAGCTCAATTGACTCAAATAAACTCAGATATTAATGAATACAATGCTGAGAATGAGGCATTAAAGGCAGAATTGTTAAAAGTATCTTCACTAGATAGTATTAAGTCCACAGCTGAAAGCAAACTTGGAATGATTGTTCCTGGAAAGGATGATATTCTAAAGACAAGTTCTAAAGAAAATTACTTTGCTGCTGAAACAAAGGACAAGCCTGTAGAAAATAAAGATTCTTGGAACCTTTTAGCAAAAATAAAAGAGTTTTTATTTTAAAGATGTACCACTTTGATACCAAATGTATTTTCAAAACTCCTCTGGGTTTTTAGAGGAGAATTTGAAAAGATAAATTTTATTACAAAGTGGTACATGTATAATAGATATTAGGAATCTAAGCTGTATGAAAGTATTTTACATTGTTTTTGAAACTTTATAAAATTGATAAGTACTACATTAATCACTATAAAGTATTTATCGAAATATATAAGCTGCTTGAGCTGATAAAGATGTACCACTTCATAACTCCTTTGATATTTTTTCAATTCCTTCGGATATTAAAATGATGGGTTGAGATTTTGTCGCGGGTTTGAAGTGGTACATCTTTGTAGGTATCCTTATGATGATTTAATTTATACATGTTCGATAATGCGGGCATATGGGGATTATCTGGCATGCATAAATTAATAGTTGAAGTTTGATAGCTATATATCAGGTATTAAGGATATGCAAGTTAGTTTTTAGTTTATATAGGAAAAGTTTGTTTTTATATAAGCTGATTAATTAGCACAGCTGGAGGTAGAAGTTTTTTTGTAATTGAATAGGATTTATGAATAAGGTTATAGATTAAAACAATGTAATATTATAAGTTAATATATGGAATAACTTCGGTTCTGAGTGTATGAGCAATGTTTTTGGAGGTATAGTTATTGTTTGAGCATAATTACAGAGACGAAGCTACCACTAAGAAGAGAATGTGGATAACAGTAGTTTTTCTAACTATATTATTCTTTGGATTAACTTTAAGATTAGCCTATGTAATGATAATTAAAGGCAGTGAGTATTCTAAAATGGCAACTGAACAGTGGACAAGTAGAATAGAAATTGATGCAGTAAGAGGTAAGATTCTAGATAGAAATGGAGCAGAACTAGCTGTTAGTGGTAATGTCTATAGAGTGGACTTTGACCTCAATGCTATAAGGGAATATTTAAAGAAGCATAAAAGTACAAACGAAGACATTGCTCCTAAGATAGCAGCTGCATTAGATTTGACAAAAGAAGATGTGCTTAAAAAGCTAAATACTAAATTGCCCAGTGGAGCAGACGCTGGAGCCGCACATGTAGTTAGAAGAATAGAAAAAGATGTGGCTGACAAGGTTAAGGCTTTACAGATAAACGGAGTAATGGTATCACCAGATACAAAGAGATATTATCCTAATAACAATCTCTTATCTCATGTTTTAGGTAATACAAATTCAGATGGTAAAGGGCTTAATGGAGTTGAGTATCAGTATGATAAAGATTTAGCAGGAACTCCAGGTGTAAGAATAGCTGAAATTAATAGAAAAAGTGAAGAATTGCCATATACCATATCAAACTTCACAGCACCTATACAAGGTA
This sequence comes from Clostridium sp. C8-1-8, assembly GCF_009928445.1. Taxonomy (GTDB): domain Bacteria; phylum Bacillota; class Clostridia; order Clostridiales; family Clostridiaceae; genus Clostridium_AR. Next base: position 22,562 of record NZ_JAABNO010000018.1, read on the forward strand.
AGGATGTTGAGCTTACTATAGATAAGCAGATACAGATGTTTGCAGATAAGGCAGCATCTCAAGCTTTAAGTGACAACAAGGCAAAAGCTGTAAGTGTAATTGTAATGAATCCTAAAAGTGGTGAGATATTAGCCATGGCTAACAAACCAGATTTTAATCCTAACAACCCTTACGAAGGAGCAGAAAATTTTGATGGGGCCACAGCTAGTGATAAACTTCAAAAGATGTGGAGAAATAGAGCAGTAAGTGACTCTTTTGAACCTGGATCAATATTTAAGGTTTTCACAGCAATTGCTGCCATGGAAGAGGGAGTTGCTGATAAGGGAGAGACCTATTCTTGTGCTGGTAGTGTAAAAGTATTGAATAGGATAATTAAGTGCTGGAAGAGAAGTGGACATGGAACTGAAACCTTTGGAGAGATATTAAAGAATTCTTGTAACGTTGCCTTTATAGAGGTTGGAAAGAAGCTTGGTAAGGATAAACTGGCAGAGTATATTAAGAAGTTTGGGTTTGGATCAAAATCAGGAGTAGATCTTCCAGGTGAAGCAAAAGGTATAACAAAGTCACCGGCGACAATAACCGATATAGATCTTGCTACTATATCCTTTGGACAGACCAATACTGTTAATCCAATACAGTTTATGGCTGGGTTTAATACAATAGCAAACAATGGAACTTGGATTCAACCTCATGTAATGAGAGAGGTAAGCCATGTAGATGATCAAGGTAATAGAGTAGTAGATAGAAAGTTTGAACCAAAGACCCAGCAGGTAGTAAGTAAAGAAAAGACAACAAAGCTAAGAGAATATCTTGAAAAGGTTGTTTCGGAAGGATCTGCAAAGAGAACCTTTATAGATGGATATCACATTGCTGGTAAGACTGGAACAGCTCAGAAAGTAAATCCTGCTAATGGAACCTATGAGGCAGGGAAGTATATATCTTCTTTTGTTGGTATGGCACCTGCCAATGATCCACAGCTGACTGTTATGGTTTCAATTGATGAGGCTAGTGCTGGAGAGTACTATGGTGGAGTTATAGCAGTTCCAGTAGCTAAAACTGTTTTTAATGATATATTCAATTATCTAGATCCTTCAGTTCTATCCAAGGATACCAGTAGCAATACAGATGCCCCAGATGTTATAATTCCTGAGGTTAGGGGTATGAAGATTGATGAGGCTAAGAAGAAACTTAAGGATAGTAAGATAGATTTTGATATTGAGGGACAGGGAGAGTATGTGACAGATATAAAGCCTACACCTGGCTATACCGTTAAGGAAGGCAGCAAGGTTAATCTTTACAGTGGAAGTTCAGGAAATTATAATAGAGATGTTATTGTTCCTGATATAAAAGGCTATACTAAAGAGGGAGCTACTAAAATTCTAGAAAAAGTAGGTCTAAAAGCTGAATTCTCTGGCAAGGGACTTATGGTTGATGAACAAACTATTCAACCAGGTGAAGTTGTTAAAAAAGGAGATTCAATCGGACTTACCTTAAGTGATGATGTAGATGACTAATTAGCATGTGGCTCAGCCACATGCTAGTATTTTGATATATTTAGGATAAGCTTAAATATAAGAGAATATACTTATCAAAAGTTTTTAGGCTTGAAAACCGCCTTTATGTGCAAAATACAGCTTTCTTAACATGGTAGATATTATTAAATACCATACATCATTTAGGAGAATTTTATAGCATATTATTTAAGGAGATGAGTGGACAATGCTTTTAAAAGAGTTGTTGAAGGATGTAAAACATGAGCTTATCAAAGGAAGCTTGGAGCAAGAAGTGAATAAAATTACTTATGATAATAGAAAAGCAGAAGAAGGAGATGTTTTCTTTTGTATTAAAGGCTTTGCCAGTGATGGTCATAAGTTTGCAAAAGGTGCAGTAGAAAACGGAGCCAAGGTTATTATCTGTATGGATGATATAAATCTTGATGAGGATGTGACTATTGTCAAGGTAGAAGACACTAGAAAAGCAATGGCTTTAGTAGGTGCCAACTATTATGATAATCCTACTAAGAAGCTTAAGGTTATAGGAATAACTGGTACCAACGGTAAGACAACATCTGCTTTTATGATGAAGAAGGTACTTGAAGCAAGTGGATATAAGGTTGGATTAATAGGTACTATTGCTAACTATATAGGAGATAGGGTAATTAAAACTGAACGTACGACTCCTGAATCCTTGGAGCTTCAAGAACTTTTCAATGAGATGGTAGAAGAAAAAGTTGATTACTGTGTTATGGAGGTTTCCTCTCATGCCTTAGAACTTGATAGAGTATATGGAGTAAGATTTGCTGGGGCTATATTCTCCAATTTGACTAGAGATCATTTAGATTTTCATAAGACCTTTGAAAACTATTATAAGGCTAAATTTAAGTTGTTCGAAAGAACTGATATATCGGTAATTAATATAGATGATTCCTATGGTAAAAATATAATTAAGGACTTAGAAGAAAAGAATATAGATACAAAGGTTTATACCTATTCTATTAACGATAGCAGCTATATTAAGGCTGATAATATAATTAATTCTTCTAAAGGAGTACATTTTAATGTATCTTTAGAAGGTACAACCTATGACATTAAACTTCAAATGCCTGGGTTATACAATGTATACAACGCACTTTCAGTTTTAACTTTATCAAAAGTTTTAAGCTTGCCAATAGATGCGATAATGGATGGATTGAATAAGGCTGTTGTTCCAGGAAGATGTGAGAGAACAGCGTTAGAATACAATATTCCATATGAAGTTATAATTGATTATGCACATACGCCAGATGGATTAGAAAATATACTAAAAACAGCTAGGGAGTTTACTTCTAATAGATTGATTTCTGTATTTGGCTGTGGGGGAGACAGAGATAAGGTTAAGAGACCTATGATGGGGAAAATTGGAGTAGAACTAAGTGATGTTGCTATAGTTACTTCCGATAATCCAAGAACTGAAGAACCTATGGCAATAATAAAGGATATAGTTGAGAACTTAGAAGCAGATAGCTATAAAATTGTTGAAAATAGAAGAGAAGCCATAAAGGAAGCACTTAAGCTTGGCAAGTCCGGAGATGTTATTGTTATAGCAGGAAAAGGACATGAAAATTATCAAATACTAAAAGATAAGACAATTCACTTTGATGAAAGAGAAGTTGTGATTGAAATACTAGAGCAATTAGGAGTGGAAAAATGTTAGACTTAACCTTGGAAGAAATTTCAATAGCCATAAATGGTCAGTTTATCAAAAGAAATAAAGATGAACACTTTGTAAAAGTTAGTACGGATACAAGAAAAATTGAGAAACAAAGTATATTCTTTGCTTTAAGAGGCGAGAATTTTAATGGCAATAACTATATTGAAGAAGCTGTTAAAAAAGGTGCAAGTGTTTGTATAGTAGATGAAGAAAGAACTGAATTTGCTGATTTACAGTGTAACATAATAAAAGTACTTGATTCGAAAAAAGCTCTTCAGGCTCTAGCTAAGTATTATAGAAATAAACTTGGGCTTAAAGTTGTTGGTATAACAGGATCAAATGGAAAAACTTCTACAAAAGATATATTAGCAGCTATACTAGGAGAAAAATATTCAGTTTTTAAAACAAAGGGAAACTTTAATAATGATATAGGATTACCACTTATGATTCTAGAATTAGATAAAAGTATAGATATAGCTGTACTAGAAATGGGCATGAGTAATCTTAGAGAAATACATCTTCTAGCAGATATAGCGAGGCCTGATATTGCGTTAATAACTAATATAGGCTTATCTCATATAGAAAACCTCAAAAGTAGGGAAAATATATTAAAAGCTAAGATGGAAATTGTTGATTATTTCAACGAAGAAAATACTTTAATAGTTAACGGTGATGATGATCTTCTTAAAGATGTTGTCAGTGAACAATACAACATAATAAAGACTGGTTTAGAGAGTCATAACGATTTAATTGCTAGTGATGTGACTTTATTTAAGGATCATAGCGAGTTTGAAGTTATGTCTGAAGCTACTAAATTTAGATTTAGTCTTCCTATGCTTGGAAAACATAGCATTCAAAATTGTTTGTTGTGCTTACAGGTAGGAAAGTTACTTGGTATCTCTATGAAAGAGATGAATGATGGCTTAAATAATATAGAGGCCACTTCCATGAGATTAGAGATAATTGAGGAAGAAAAGATAACTATAGTGAATGATTGCTATAATGCAAGTCCTTCTTCAATGAAAGCAGCTATTGATGTGGTTAACAATATAGCTGAAGATCGAAAGGTAGCTATACTAGGAACCATGAGAGAATTAGGAGATGAATCCTTAAAGGCACATACTGAAACTGGGTTATATGCAAAAGAGAATAATATAGATTTATTGCTTTGCTGTGGCCAGTATTCAGAAGGGTTTAAATCCGGCTTTGAAGGAGATAATTGTATTGTTTTTGATTCTAAAGAAGAGCTTATAAATTCGCTTAAAGATCTAATTAAAGAAAAAGATACTGTGCTTGTAAAGGCATCTAGAGGTATGAAATTCGAAGATATAGTCAGCGAGCTTAGAAAAAATATTTTATAACCAAGGAGGTGAGCTGTCTTTAAATGGACGGCAATATATGGGGAATTTAGCTAATACAGCATTAATAATATCAATTTTAATAAGTTTTATAGTGGCATCAATAATAGGTCCAATTATAATACCTCTTTTACATAGGCTTAAATTTGGACAAAATATAAGAGAAGATGGTCCTCGAAGTCATTTAAAAAAGGCTGGAACACCTACAATAGGTGGATTAATATTTATGTTAGCCACGCTTATAACAATGTTAGTTATGATACCAAGTTTTACTGATGAATCAATGGTTGTACTTTATGCATTTTTAGCTTTTGGGTTTGTTGGTTTTCTAGATGATATATTAAAGATAATTCACAGAAACAACTTAGGACTTAGAGCTTGGCAAAAGATGGTTTTACTTCTTATAGTATCTGGAGCATTAGCTTACTATGCATATAACACTATAGGTACTTCAATAAATGTACCATTTTCGAGACATCAATGGGAGATGGGTTGGTTATTTATACCTTTTATAATAGTTTACTTCGCAGGAACAACCAATGCAGTAAACTTGACAGATGGATTGGATGGGTTGGCAACCTCTATAACAATATTGGTTATGACTTTCTTATCCATACTAAGTTTAAATATGGGACATTATAGACTTTCAATATTCTGTGTTTCTTTAGCAGGAGCCTTGTTAGGATTCTTGAGATTTAATGCTTTTCCAGCCAAGGTGTTTATGGGGGACACTGGTTCCTTAGCCTTAGGAGGGGCTGTGGCTGCAGTAGCAATGATGCTTAAAATGGAGCTGATTATAGTGATAGTTGGTGGAATATATGTATTAGAAACGCTATCGGTTATAATTCAGGTTGGTTCTTTTAAGCTAACTGGTAAAAGAGTATTCAAGATGGCACCGATCCACCATCACTTTGAACAGTTAGGTTGGAGCGAAACTAAGATTGTTTCAGTCTTTGCTATTTGTACAGTTGTACTTTGCCTTGTTGCCTTTTTGTCTTTGTAGTAATTATAGGAGGAATTTGAATGAAAAAAAAGAAGCCTAAAATGGGACAAATCGATTATGTTACCTTTTATACGATTTTTTTCCTATTGGCTATTGGTGTAGTAATGGTTTATAGCGCTAGTTCATACTATGCGATGTATAAGAATAATGATAGTATGTTTTTCTTAAAGAAACAGCTACAGTGGTCAGTGCTGGGAATAGCAGTTATGTTGTTTATGATGTCGGTAGATTATCATAAGATGAAAAAATATACTAGAATAATGATGATAATATCATTACCGCTTTTAGTAGCTGTTTTATTTTCTAAAGACGTTAATGGTGCTAAGAGATGGATACAGCTTGGGCCATTAGGACAGTTTCAGCCTTCTGAGTTAGTAAAATATGTTGTAGTACTGTTTATGGCTACTAGCATGGAAAAAAAAGGTGAGAAGATGAAGTCCTTTAAAGAAGGGGTTTTACCTTACCTTATTGTATCTGGTTTTTATGCTGGAATGATACTTTTAGAAAAGAACTTAAGTATAGCCTCAGTAATAATGATAGTTACCCTTATAGTAATGTTCGTTGCAGGTGCTAAGTCTACTACTCTTGGTTTTGGTGTAGTACCAGCAATGTTTGCAGCTGCTACCTTTTTCATATTTAGTGAAGATTATAGAAGAAGAAGATTATTAAACTTCCTAAACCCGTGGCAAGATCCAGCTGGTGATGGATATCAGCTAATTCAGTCTTTTTATGCTTTAGGAGCTGGAGGAGTTACTGGACTTGGTATAGGGCAGTCAAGACAAAAGACACTTTATATGCCAGAGCCACATAATGACTTTATATTTGCTATAATAGGTGAAGAACTAGGTCTTATAGGCTGTGCTCTGATAATAATATTATTTATAATCTTCGTTTTCAGAGGTATTAGAATAGCTATGGGAGCAAAGGATGCCTTTGGAACATTACTTGCTACAGGAATTACTTCTATTGTTGCAGTTCAGGCTATAATCAATATAGCAGTTGTAACTGGATCAATGCCAGTTACTGGAGTACCGCTACCATTTATTAGTTATGGAGGGAGTTCTCTGGTCATAAATATGGCCGCCATGGGTGTGCTGTTAAATATATCGAGGCAGGTTGAGAGAAAGAGAGCTATATAGAATATTTAACATTAATATTTAATAAAAGAATCACTAAGGCTTAGGCTTAGTGGTTCTTTTACTGTCTAGCAGGATATAAAATTTTTCAATATCTAAATCTAGCAATATGAAAGATTTAGAGGAGATGTTTATGGTAAATAGAAAAAATAATATTAGCCTGTCAGATTTTTATAATATACCTTAGTAAAGGTAGATGTGCAAAAGAGCTCCCTGAAGAAGGTCGTTTCAGCGACTTTTTTATTTTTTAGCAGCCTAAAAAATATTGTAGTCTAGAGAAAAGTAAATATTAACTATAGCTTATGAAGTACGATAATATAATTAGGTTCTATTAAAGTAATGTGTTAAAATTAATTGATTTCAACATAACACTTTAATATAAATAATAGTATTAATGTACTTAGGAATTATCCGATAGACCTGAAATTATGTAAGTAATAAGCTAAATGTTTTAATAAATTTGTAATGAAAAATTGAGGATATAGTGTTATTATATTATATGGTAATATAATAATATTTTTAGTAATTATATCAAATGTTTAAGAAGGTAATATATGAATAATGAGATAAATGAATATATAAAAAAGCATAAAAGAAAAAAGGTTAGGAAAAAGTTGATTTTGTTCTTTGCGTTCTTTTTTTCTATAACTATTCTTATATTATTGAAGGCTCCTTTTTTTAATATACAGGATATAAAGGTAGAAAATAATAAGATTATAAACAGTAAAGAAATTGTAGACAGGTCAGAGCTATATGGTAAAAATATTTTTTACATAAATCAGAAGGATGTTAGATCTAAGATTCAAGTTAATCCTTATATAGATGGCGTTCAGTTAAAAAGAGTATTTCCCAATGGAATAATAATAGACGTCACTGAAAGAAAAACTGTATACTTCTTTAAAAATTCAGATGGAATTTATGTATTAAACTCAGAACTTAAAATACTTGAAAAAAGAGACAAAATAGATGGGATGAGTTTGACAGAGTTAACTGGGATAACACCAACAGCTACAGAAGTTGGTTCATATCTATCAAATGATGAGAAGATTAAGAGGATAGCAATTAATATAGGCAAATATCTAGAAACAAACAGAAGTGATGTGAAGTTTAATTCTTTACAGATAAAGGATCCTACTTCACTTACTATGATGGTAGGAGAGGTAAGAATCTCTTTAGGTACTGATGAAAAATTAGAGGATAAATTTAATAATTGCATAAGAATCTTAAAAGATAATAATATAGGACTTAAAAAAGGATATATAGATGTTAGTTTTAACGGAGAACCGGTTATAAAACAGGAATAGGAGGCAAAGCAATGAAAAAGATGACTTCTCAGATAGTTGTTGCTATCGTATGCGCTCTATTAGGATTTTTGTTGGCTTATCAATTTAAGCTTATAAACAATAAAGAGAGTGCGATAAAAGATAATGTAGATAAAACAGATGTTGTAGCTGAACTAGATGCTCTAAAGAAAGAAAAAGAAGAACTTTTAAAGCAGAATAATTCTTTGTCAGATGATTTAAAGAAAATAGAGGAATCTGCTGCAAAAAAAGGTGATGTTAATACTGAGATAAAGCAACAACTTGATAAAACCAGAATGATACTTGGAACTGTAGATGTAAAGGGACCAGGTGTAATTTTATATCTTACTCCTAAGTCTTCTTTCCTTACTACCAATGGTGCTGATTATATATCCGAAAATGAACTCATTCATATAGTAAATATATTAAACTTTTCAGGAGCAGAGGCGATTTCTATAAATGATAAGAGGGTTACTACTCAGACAGGTATAAAAAATGCTAGTAACTACATATGGATAGGTGCAAATGAAAGAATATCACCTAATGATAAGATTGTAATAAAGGCAATAGGTGTAAAGAGTACCCTTGAAGCTGGATTAACCTTTCAAGGAGCTTTAGATTATGGAGTTTTATTCAATTACGAAAGAAAAATAGAAAAAAGTAATGAGATAACAATCCCTAAATCTTCTCAGGTAATTCATAACGATAATATTAAAGCTGTACAGTAGGAGTTGATTATTAATGATTGCATTTATAGGACTTTTAATTGGAATTATAGTAGGAATAGTATGGAAGGTTGATATACCTGAAAAGTTTTCACCTTACATGTCTGTTGCAATACTAGCTTGCTTAGATTCAGTCTTTGGAGCTATTAGAGCAAGTTTGTCAAAAAACTTTCAAGCAGATATATTCATATCTGGATTTTTTGGAAATGCTGCCCTTGCAGTTGCCCTTGCTTATTTAGGAGATAAACTTGGAATTCCTATATATATTGCAGCGGTAATAGTTTTTGGTGGAAGAATATTCGATAATTTTGCTATTGTGAGAAGGCTTTTAATAGAGAAAGCAAGATCCCGATAAAGGGGGGAATTTATGAAAAATAATGAAGCATCAATTTTTGTTTTTATAGCTTCTATTATAATAGGAATTCTTATAGCTCTTAATATTAACTTAAAGGGAACATCAAGAAGTTTTCAAATGAGCGCTAAGCAGTACCAAGATGCTTATAACCAAAAAAATAAATTATATGCCGAGGTTTCAAACCTTAAAGATTCCAATTCAAAGATGTCCGAAAAAATAAATAAATATAAATATGATGATACTAAAAATCAAAAATTAACTCAGGATATTGACAATGAATTTAATGATAATAATATGGAAATAGGATTTAGTGCTGTAAAAGGCAATGGAGTGAAATTAGTTATTAACGATGGCACTATAGATGATCCTAAAGGCTATGAACAGGAAAATACTCAACTTATTTTATTAAAGACACTTCATGATGATGATATGATAAAAGTTGTCAATGAGCTTAGAGTAGCCGGTGCTGAAGCTATATCCATAAACGGCCAAAGAGTTCTTCCTAATACAGAGATATTATGTAGTTGGGCTTTTTTGAGAATTAACGGTCATCAAATACCAGCTCCATTCGAAGTAACTGCTATAGGGGATCCGGAAACTCTTGATAGCACTCTTCAAAGAGACGATGGTTTTATAAGATCACTTATCAACAGAGGTATTCAAGTTGATATTACAAAAGAAAATAATCTGAAAATTGATCCATATATAGGAGATATAAGTTATAATAATCTTACACCTAAAACAAAATAGGTGTAAGATTTAAATATTTTGAAGGATTTTTCATATTTATGAAGAATATAATATTTTAAAGAAGTGGAGGCATGATTATTTTGAATATCAAATACAATATAGAGCAGATAAAAGAATCAATGCCAGAGGATGTAACCTTAGTTGCCGTTTCTAAGACTAAACCTATTGAACTTTTGGAGGAAGCTTATTCAGCAGGCATTAGGGATTTTGCTGAAAATAAAGTTCAAGAGTTAATGGAAAAGTTTGAGCTTTTTCATAAGGATGTTAGGTGGCACTTTATAGGTCATTTACAGACTAATAAGGTTAAGTATATATTGGATAAGGCTTTTATGATACATTCTTTAGACAGCATAAAACTTCTTAAAGAGCTTGAAAAACAATGTGATAAGCAACAATTACAAGTAAATACACTTATACAAATTAATATCGGTAAAGAGGAAAGCAAATACGGTTTTTATGAGGAAGACCTTGATGAAGTTTTTATTGAGGTAGAAAAATGTAATTGTGTTAAAATTAAAGGAATAATGGTTATAATTCCTAAAGGTGATGAAGAAAGTAACCGATATTATTTTAAGAGAACAAAAAATATTTATGAAAAAATCAAGGAACAGAAATACCAAAATGTAACTATGGAAATACTATCTATGGGCATGACTCATGACTATAAAACTGCACTAGAAGAAGGTGCTAATTTAGTAAGGATAGGTGAGGGTATTTTTGGTAAGAGAATATAAATAGGAGGATTAACTATGGCTGCAAAGATGTTTAGCAAGATGAAAGAGATTTTAGGCTTTGAGGAATATGATGAAGAGTACGATGAATTTGATGAAGCAGAGGAAATGGCAGTAGATGAGAATATTGAACCTGTATTAGCAGGAAAGAAGAATAATAAGGTTGTGAACATTCATACCGCAGCTTCTGCGAAAGTGATGATAACTAAGCCAACAGCTTATGAGGATGCAACTGAAATATGTGATGCACTTAAGAGCAGAAAAATCGTAGTTGTAAATACTAGCAGTTTAGAAAACAGAATTGCTCAAAGACTTTTAGATTTCATAAGTGGTGCGTGTTTTGCTCTAGCTGGAGAACTTCAAGAAGTTGAAAGAGGAGTATACATACTATCACCATCTAATGTTGAGGTTACTAATGAACTTAAGAGTGAACTTTCAACTAAAGGACTTTTCAATTGGTCTAAGTAGAGATATATCATTTTGTAAGTTTATTAAGTTGTAAGATTTAAGATGTTACAAAGACATCCTAAAACTAAAATTTAGTTATAGAGTGGTATATTTAAAGATCGGAGGAGATTTTTATACCTTTTATAAGAGAATTTATAAGTATATTATTTAATTTTATTGAGTTTATGATTTTAATTGATGCATTTTCATCCGTTCTCTTTATGGGGAAGGAAAATAAAGTAACTTATTATATAAAGCTAATTACAGCACCTATACTATCGCCTTTTCAAAAATTACAAAATAAGATTACACCAAATTCACCTTTAGACTTTTCACCAATGATAGCTATAATAGTTTTATCCTTAGTGCAAAATATTCTTTTAAGTTTTATTTAACATGAACAAGAAAGAATTTATTTCTATATTAGGTGTAGATGACATAGGCGAGTATAGTAATTTATATAATAAAATATCACTATCCTTAGAAAGAGAAATACCTATAGTCACAAATGAGTTTTACTCTCCTGTAGTATGGACTAAATTGCTTGAATATTTACAGGGAATAGGCATAAATTCTGTTGCCGAAGGTGGATTTACAGATAGCGAAAGAAGGGTCTTGGCTATAAATTGTTATAGTGTAGACTGGCCTTTTGAAATAATACAATTAGGCTATAATGGTAAGTTTGGAACTTTGGCACACAGAGATTTTTTAGGCGCAATTTTATCCCTTGGAATAAAGCGTGAAAAAATTGGTGATTTAAGAGTAAAAGACTTTAGTTGCTTTGTTGCTATACACAGCGATATAAAGGATTATATAACTTCTAATGTGACAAAAATAGGTAGGCATAGTGTTTCAGTTAAAACCGTTGCAAATCCAGAAGATATTCCAGCAGTTGATTTTGAAGAAATTATTATACAAGTCGCTTCTATGAGGTTGGATACCATAGTTGCGTCGATAAGTAGGAAAAGTAGAAATGATGCTATGGATCTAATTTCTAATGGGAGTGTGCTTTTGAACTATAAAGAAAATCGTAATAAGAGTACGGAAGTGAAATTAAATAGTACAATTACAATAAGAGGGACAGGAAAGTTTATCATAGTTGATACAGTGGGAAAGACAAAGAGCGATAATTTAAAACTAATGGTAAAAAAATATAAATAGCTGAGGTGATTAATATGAAGTTAACTCCCATGGAAATAACAAATAAGGAATTCAAGAGAGGCTTAAGAGGATACAATTCAGAAGAAGTAGATGAGTTTTTAGAGCAAGTAGTTGAAGAGTATGAGAATTTATATAAAGAAAATGGACTGCTTAAAGAAAAGTTAGCTGCTGTAGGTGAAAAGGTTGAGCATTATGCAAAGATAGAAAATACTATACAAAATACTTTGCTTTTAGCACAGAATACCGCTGAACAGGCTAAGTTAAATGCACAGAAGGAAGCTGAACTTATCGTTAGTAATGCTAATGAGACAGCGCAAAGGATATTGGATAAGGCTCATAATGATGTAATACAGATAAATGATGAATTTGACAGAGTTAAGCAAGAATTTGTAAAGTTCCGTGCTAAATTCAGAAACTTTATGAAAACTCAATTAGAAACTTTTGACGATTTGGAGAAAGATCTTGTAAAGAACTATAACATATCACACCCTATTAACGATATAGTAGAAAAAGATATACATATTGTTCCGGAAGATAATACCATTAATACTTATAAAGAAGAAGAAGTTGAAAGCAATAACATGGATGAAATAAAGAGCTTTTTTGCCAATAAGTAAACTATAAAGGTTAGACTATTAAACCACTTCATAGTTATATAATATTTTTGATTTTCATTGATTTATATAGATGTACCACTTCGTTTTTTAGAATATATTTTTCCAACATTTTGTTAGAAGCCATAGGAGCTTTGAAAATATATTCAGTATTAAAGTGGCATATCTTCAATGATTAGAATTAATATATTATATACAGGAAGTGGTTTGTTTTTATTCATTAGGAAGTTATAGTCTATATAAAGCTATGGATAAGTATTCAAGGATGGTTTAGAGCTGTATATTCTTGGAGAAATAAAAAATATGTGGTCTGCCAGAATTTCTTTACACTATTGGTTTATTATATTCAATGTAATAAAAATATTTTCTTTTGAAAGAATAATAATATATTTCAAAATTCTTTTGAAAGGAATGATATTATGGATGGCAGGGATTTAGACAGATATCGTATTAAATTAAACAGTGAAAAAGAAAGAGTTTTAAGCTTAATCAAGCAGCTTAAAGAAAATGAGGCTGTAGACTCTTATGCTGAAATTGCATCAGAGCTTTCATTTTATGACAATCATCCATCGGATTTGACTACGGAGACTTTTGATTTTGAGAGAGGTAAAGCTCTTAAAGGAAATGAAAGAGAGATTTTAAGAAAAATTGATGACGGCATAAAGGCTATTGATGAAGGCAAGTATGGTGTTTGTAAAAGATGTGGTACAGAAATAAGCAAAGAAAGACTTGACTTTCTTCCATATGCAGAATATTGTATAAAGTGTCAAAATGTTATTGGATCTATAAAAGAGTATAGAAGCAATAGGAGACCGGTTGAAGAGTCTGTTATAGGTAATCCTTTTGGATATGGCTATAATGACTTTAATGAGTATGAAAAGGTTGGGTTTGATGCAGAGGACTCTTTTCAGTCTGTAAATAGCTTTAACAGAATAAATAATGTATTTGATAATTATGATGATGACGATATGTACGTAGATCCAGTGGAGAAAATAAGTAACGAACAATATAAAAGTCAACTACCAGATTAATTTTTATGGATGGGGGATATTTAAATAAACGATATGGATGAAGTAATTTTTCAAATAAATTTAGATGAAAAAGGTATAAGGATAGATAAGTTTTTATCGGAAAAAATTGTAGATAGATCAAGATCACATATCCAAAATCTAATAGACAATGACGCGGTTTTGGTCAATGGTAAAAACATAAAGAGTAATTATAAATTAAGAGAAAATGATGTTGTTACAGTGAACATGCCAGAACCAGAGGAACTAAAGGTTGAACCGGAAAATATAGAAATTGATATAGTGTATGAAGATGAAGACATAATAGTTGTCAATAAAAAACAAGGAATGGTAGTTCATCCTGCACCAGGTAATTATAATGGGACCCTTGTGAATGCTCTTTTATATCATTGTAAAGATTTATCTGGTATAAATGGGGTAATCCGTCCTGGTATAGTTCATAGAATCGATAAAGACACTTCTGGAATAATAGTTGTTGCGAAGAATGATTTGGCACATAGCAAGCTAACAGAGCAATTCAAGGTTCACTCGATTAAAAGAGAGTACTATGCACTTACAGAAGGAGTATTTAAAAGTGATAGTGGAGTGGTGGATCAGCCTCTTGCAAGACATCCGCAGGACAGAATAAAGATGGCCATAGTTAAGGATGGAAGAAGAGCGGTAACTCACTATGAGGTTTTAGAGAGATATAAAAGTAATACTTTAGTTAAATGCTCCTTAGAAACAGGCAGAACTCATCAGATTAGAGTTCATATGGCATATTTAGGACATCCTTTAGTTGGAGATCCGGTATATGGATATAAGAAGCAAAAGTTTAAGCTTGAAGGACAAATGCTACATGCTAAGACTTTAGGTTTTGTTCATCCAACTAAAAATGAATATGTGGAGTTTAACTCAGATCTGCCAGATTACTTTTTAGAGGTTTTAAGTAAGCTTTAATTATTGATAATAGTAAATTGAAGGTAAATAAATAATTTTGGAGGAGAGTATAACATGAATCTAAAGGCAATACTTTTAGATGAAGAAGCTATTAGGAGAAGTCTAGTTAGAATATCTCATGAAATAATTGAAAAAAATAAAGGTGTAGAAGAAGTTGTTTTGGTGGGAATAAAAAGAAGAGGATTTCCTTTGGCCCAAAGAATTGCAGAACAAATAAAAAAGATAGAAGGCATAGAAGTTCCAGTAGGAAGCGTTGATATTACTCTTTATAGAGATGATTTAACTGATATTGGGGACAAACCAACAGTTAAGGAGAGCGATATTGGGGTTGCAGTAAAGGATAAAAAGGTTATAATTGTTGATGATGTATTGTATACCTGTAGAACAGTAAGAGCTGCAATTGAGGCTATTATGGATGTTGGAAGACCTACGAATATACAATTAGCAGTGTTAATAGACAGGGGACATAAGGAACTTCCTATACGAGCTGATTTTGTAGGGAAAAATGTACCAACAGCAAAAACAGAAAATATAGGAGTGGAAATACTTGAGATAGACGGTATTGACTCTGTTAAAATATATGAAAGATAAACTTAAGTTAAGGATAGGAGTTTTTAAATGGATTACGATTTGATAGCTACCAGTACTTTTGGGATAGAATCGATTACTGCAAAGGAATTAAAAAAGCTAGGTTATGAAGACTTAGTGATTGAGAATGGAAAAGTAACTTTTTCAGGGGATGAAATGGATATAGCCATCACTAATACTTGGCTTAGAACTGCCGATAGAGTATTGATAAAAATGGCTGAATTTAAAGCAACAACTTTTGAGGAATTATTCCAAGGTACTCTTGCAGTTGATTGGGGAAGCTTAATTCCTGCTAATGGAAAGATGCATGTAGTAGGTAAGTCAATAAAATCTACTTTGTTTAGTGTTCCAGACTGCCAGTCAATAGTCAAGAAGGCAGTAGTGAAGAGTATGCAAAGCAAGTACAATACAGAATGGTTCCCAGAAGATGGCCCAGTTTATAAGATTGAAGTTGCACTGCTTAAAGATATTGTAACATTAACAATAGATACTACTGGTCCAGGACTTCATAAGAGAGGATATAGAGAAAACGCAGGCGAAGCTCCATTAAAGGAAACCTTAGCAGCTAGCTTAGTTTTGATTTCTAGATGGAATAACGAGAGCTTGCTTATAGATCCTTTCTGTGGTTCAGGTACAATACTTATTGAAGCAGCTATGATAGGTATTAATCAGGCACCAGGTCTATATAGAAGATTTGAGTGTGAAAATTGGCCTACTATGGATGCTGAAACCTGGGAGCAGGTAAGAGAAGGTGCACAAAGTTCCATAAAAAACAATGATATGAAGCTTATAGGTTATGATATTAATGGACCTGTACTTAGAAAAGCAAGAGAAAATGCTCAAAAGGCTAAAATTGATAGATATATAGATTTCCAAAAACTAGACTTTAATGAATTGTCATCTAGAAAGAAAAATTGCTTTATTATAACAAATCCTCCTTATGGACAGAGAATTGGAGAGTTAGATGAAGTAAAGAGTCTTTATAAAAAGTTAGGAGAGTTTCATGAGAATCTTCCTAGTTGGGATATGAATATTCTTACCTCCTTTGAAGGCTTTGAAGCATTGTTTGGTGAGAAAGCCAGCAAAAATAGAAAATTATATAATGGTAAAATAAAATGTTACTATTATCAATATCTTGCAAAATAAAAAGTCGCTTAAGCGACTTTTTTTTGCATCTACCTTTTCTGAACGTATGTGAAGAAATTCTGGTAGGCGACATAATTTTATTTTTTTACTGTTTACGTTAAACAGCTACTGTAAACCCTTGATATTGCTAGAAGCAGATAACAAAGATATATAATGTTCATAACAGTAAAAAAAGAGTGTTTTTACACTCTTTTTATTTTTGGTTCCTCAGGAGTTACATATAGGGTTTTGTTAGTATAATATATTACCATTCCAGGTTTTGCACCAGAAGGCTTCTTTACGTTTTTTACTATAGTGTAGTCTATAGGCACCTTTGTTGAATCTTTGCCTTTACTATAGTAGGCCGCTAAGTTCGCAGCTTCATTAAGAGTAACATCAGAAAAATCTTTTCCCTTGATGATAACATGAGATCCAGGGATAACCTTTGTGTGAAGCCAAGTATCATTTTTGTCGGCAAATTTTAAAGTTAAGTAGTCGTTTTGAATATTATTTTTACCAACGTAAATGTCTACTCCTTCTGAAGAGATAAAGTGTATAGGTTTTGATGGTTTAGGAGCTTTTCCTTTTGATTTTTTGAATTTTATATATCCTTCATCAATGAGCTCGGATTTTATATCCTGTATTTCAGTATAATTTTCAGCATTAAGAAGATTTGTAAGTACTGAATTTAGATAACTATATTCATCTTCATTCTTTTCTAATTGAAGTATTGCTGATTCTTCAGATTTTTTTAGTTTATTATATCTTTTATAGTAATACTGAATATTTTCTGAAGGAGTTTTATTCTCATCTAGAGTTATTAGGATATCTTCTCCTTCTTCACTGTAAAAGTTAGATAGAGAAACTTCCTTTTGACCTTTTTTTATATTATAGATGAAGGCTGATAAAATATCTCCTTTTACCTTAAAGTCATTTTTTTCAGAGCATTCTTCTAAGGTACTTTCTAGGATTCTTCTTTTCTTTGAACATCTGTCCATGTTTGTGGTTATGAGCTTTTGAAGATCCTGTGATTTGGCATGAAGTCTATCTTGCTTATCTTTAGCTGAGTAAAAGCCTTCAAGTAAACTAGAACCATCCTCATACTCAGTTTCCTCATAACCATCATATAAATCTAGCCTTAAACAATAAAAATCCTTTAGTGCTTTAGTATCCTTATCCATATAGGAGACAAAAGTTTTGTTACTATCTAAGGACTCAAAAAAATCTTTTGTAAACTGGTATAAATTATTAATATCAAATATATACTTTTTTGTAAACATATTATATAATTCTTTTGATAAAATTTTACTAACACCAGTTAAGAGCTTTGAAAAGAAGTTTTCATTAAATTCAATTTTGTTATCAGATAAAAAGTTTTCTAAAGCATTTTTGTCAAAGGAAAAAGGATCTATTTTATTACTATCTGGAGGTAGAACATATTTAACTCCTGGGTAAAGTACCCTATAACTATTTATATCAGGAGTTATATGTTTAATTGATTCCATAACTTTATTATCTCTTTTTCTAATTAAAGTTATATTACTGTGTCTTCCCATTATTTCAACTACTAAGCTATAGATACTATCGAAGCCAAGTTCATCTGTAGATTCGAAGTCTATTAAGACTATCCTATCTCCTTTGTATTGGCTAATATCTAAGATTCTACTTCCAATGAGGTATTTTCTTAGAACCATACAAAACATCGGTGGTTGATTCGGGTTTTCCTTTGAGATTTTAGTAAAATGTATTCGTGGATTATTGGCGCTTGCTGAAATAAGCAATTTTTGGCGGCTTGAGCCTCTAATCGTTAGAATAACCTCATCCTTTTCAGGCTGATTGACTTTATCTATTTTGCAATTTAATAAGTTTTCTTTTAAACTCTTTATTAGGGTTGATAAAAATACTCCGTCTAAAGCCATAATATCTTCCTTTCATACTTAACTAAAAATAGTATAACATTTTTCACCATTTTATATCAATAAAATGAGCTGGTGATAAAAATGAAAAAAATAATAGCTGCTTTAATGCTTGTAGTCATGAGCGTAATTTTATTTGGCTGTGATGATGACATTAAAGAGCCTTCAACAAATGAAAAGGTTGCTGTTCAGTGGCCTGAACATATGATGCTCTATTCTAGTGGTGATGATAATACTTATTATAGCATAACTGATGAGAGTGTTAGAAAAACAGAGGCGCTGGTACAGGGAAATATATTAGGTGTCAATGCTGATAAACATATATTGTTATATCAGGATACAGATAAAAAGGGATACTATTTAAGTAGGGATGAAAAAAATATAAAATTAAGCATAAAAGAACAAATAAAGAGCTGTCAAATTAGTCCTGATGGTGAAAAGATACTTTATAGTGTAGAAAAAGAGGATGGTTCAGTAAGTTACTTTCTTTATGATGTGGAAAAAAATAAAAGCCTAGAATTAAGTGATTTAATGATTTCTGGTGATATGTATTTTTGGAAAGATAAAGATAGTATAATCTTTTATGGAATTGATGGAGAAAACAAAGGAGGAATATTTAAGTATAATTTAGATACTAAGAAAATAGAATCTAGCCTGATTTTAAAAGGATTTGTAGAAAAGTTTTTGCAAGATAAGGGATCAATAGTTTATATCTTAAATAAAGATGACAAGAGAAAAACTTATCTATTGGATGCTAATACCTTCAAGAATAAATTAGTTTCTGACAAGATACAAAGTATTGGGGATATGACTTATGATGGAAAAGATTTGTACTTTACTGGAATAATAAAAGATAATTTATATAGTTTATATAAGATAACCATGGCTCAAGAGAAGCCATTAAGATTAATTTATGACTTGCCAAGCAAAGTAGCTGAGAATAAAAAAATATTAAAATTGGGAAGTAAGATAATTTTAGTAGGCAAGGATGAAGATAATAACGAATTGGTAGCAAAATATAATATACCTGATAAAGCTATTGAGATATTGGTTGATAATATAGGACAATACGATATATTATTCTAAGCATGTATTTAAATGAGAATTTAAGTGCATGCTTTTTTCTTTTAGTATATATATAAATTAATAAAAGTTCCATTAATAGTTAGAATGATTTCAAGTGCTTTTTAAGATTATAGAACTTAGCTATCTATTCCTCTGACCAGACATACTAATTCAATGATTAGATTGAAAATAGAGCTTTCGATGAATCTATGAAGCTTTATTTATATATATTATTTTGAAGTAGTATGGATATATAGGGTTACAATATCAAACTTTAAGTTATGAGTTTTACTTGCAATAGATTTTGCAAGACTTTAATGGTAAGTATAACTTAAACTTCGAGCCGTGAACCCTATATATTTTTAAACATTCGTAATATTACATAATAGCTAGATTATTTACCTAAAAAAGATAAAAAATATTCGTGTGTTACTAAAAAAAGTGATTAAGGTTACTAAAACTAGGATACAATGTAAGCTAGGAGGGCTATTATGATAAATATTGATGAATTAAATATAGATACCTTGAAGAAAGTTTCTATGGATGCGGCGGTGTCTATGAAGATACTACCTTACAGAGAAGATAAGGAAAATGTCTATGTCTTATGTGTAACGGATTCTATTGAAAACAGTAAATATTTACGATTTGTGTTTGAAAAATCTATAAAATATAAGAAGATATCAGAGGATCAATTTGACAAGTTAATAAATGAATTTTACCTTGCAGTTAGTAATAAAGGCAATAAATTAAACAAAGATATTATAGTTTCAGACATAATGCAAGAATATATAAGTTATGGAATCGATAAAGGGGCAAGCGATATTCATATTGAACCAATGGAAGCAGAGGCTGTTATAAGAGTAAGGGTTGATGGAAAGCTTTATATTTTTAGAAAGACAGATAAAGTTATATATAATTCACTTCTTACTAGAATAAAGCTTTTATCAAATATGGATATAACGGAAAAAAGAAAGCCTCAAGATGGGAAAATACTTTTTTCTAAGAAAGGTAATAGATATGATATTAGAGTTTCATCTATTCCAACTGTTTACGGGGAAAAGCTAGTTTTAAGGATATTATATAATAGGATACTTCCTTTTGATATAAGTAGCTTAAGTTATAGTGAAGATCAAATTGAAAATATAAAGAAGATAGTTGAATTGAAGCATGGTTTAGTATTAGTCTGCGGCCCAACTGGAAGTGGAAAATCCACTACCTTGTACTCCATGTTAAGCAGTGTAAATAGAAATGATGTAAATATTACAACCATAGAGGATCCTGTGGAGATATTTATAGATGGAATAAGTCAAATCAATGTAAATGATAAGGCTGGCATAACATTTTCAAGCGGATTGAGGAGTATACTCCGCCAAGACCCAGATATTATCATGGTTGGAGAGATTAGAGATGAAGAAACTGCAAAGATTGCATTAAGGGCATCGATAACTGGCCATAAGGTGTATTCTACCATACACACTAATTCTGCCATAGAGGTATTCTCTAGACTTAAGGATATGGGTATAGAGGAGTATCTGCTTGTGGACGCTGTTAAAGGTGTAATATCTCAAAGGTTAGTCAGAAAACTATGTACCTGTAAAGAAGAATATGCTTCAGAAGAACATGAGAAAATCCATGGAGAGATTGAGGTTGGTACAAAGCTATATAGAGCTAAAGGCTGTGATATTTGCAGGGGAACAGGGTATTCTGGAAGAGTTTTGATAAGCGAGATATTAACTGTAGATATTGAAAGCAAAAGCAGAATTAAGACTTTTATAAATAACCAAGAAGCCATAGATCCACAAAAGGAACTTAAACTTCAGTGCAAGATGATGCTTATGAATGGTGTAATCTCTTTTCAGGATTATTTAGAGTTTATAAAAGGAGAAGCATTTTGATTAAAAATAAGATAAATTATGATTCAATAATTAGGATAAGCTCAGACTTAGCCATACTGTTAAGTTCTGGCATATCTATCTTCAATTCATTTGAGATATTAGCTAATTCTATAAGTAATAAAAAATATAAAAATATTTTGAAAAAGATTATGGAAAAGGTGCGTGAAGGAAGTACTTTATCTGAGGCTTTTGGAAGCTTTACAGATTATTTCCCAAAGTTATTTATACAGATGCTATTTATAGGAGAAAGTAGTGGTAATCTTGTTACTGCCTTAGAAGAACTTAGTACGTTTTATAAAATAAAAAACGAAATTAGAAAGAAGATTTTTAATTTATCAATCTATCCAATGATGCTGTTAGGTACATTAATGACAATGATAGTTTTCTATATTCAAGTTATAACACCGTCCATAGGAGAATTTGTAAAGGGTATGGACAATAAAATCCCATGGTATACTGAAAAAATATTATCTAGCTGTAAATTCATAAGGGAAAATAATGCTCTTGTTATGATAGCTTTAATTTGCTGGGGAATAGGAACTATTTTTTTACTATATCTTATAGCAAAAAATAAAGCAGTAATAGCAGTAGTTAGTAGAAGTGGATTAATTAGAGGATTTAAAGAGGTTTTGGAGATAGAAGCCTTGCTACTTATAATAAAATGTGGCATTCCTCTGGTACATGGACTAGAAATACTAATAGATACCTTCAGTAATGGAAATATTGAGTACGGTTTTAGCGACATAAAAGCATCAATAAACAATGGAGTAACTCTAAGCGAGGCCTTTGCTAGCACGGAAAGTTTTTCGGATTTAACCTTAAGCATGATTACTGTTGGAGAGGAGTCAGGAAGACTTGAGTATACCTTGGAAAGATTGAAAGATATGCTTATGGACAACTTCAGAAAGGCATTGGATAGGTTAACTGCCCTTATCCAACCAATTTTAATATTAGTAATTGGAGTAATAGTATGTTTTCTCATTCTAATAATGATGGTTCCTATTTATTCAAGTCTAAATGTTTAAGAATAAAGAAGGGCTTAACCTTAATTGAGCTTGTGGTTTACATTGCTATATTGCTTATTTTTCTAAGTGTCTTTGATATGTGTTACAGGGGCGTAAAGAAATTAGATGAAGATAAATATAAAGAAGAAGTAAAAAATCAAATTCACAATTTAATAACCTATTCTACTTACGCCTGTAAAATCAATAAACAAGATGGAAGGATAATTTTCGATAAGGATAGAGTTATCTTAAAGATAGGTGAGGACAAGAAGAAAGAAATAGATTTAAGAAAGGGGTATACTGTAAGTTTTAATGCTAGCTCAATAAATAATCTTATGGTCATAAATAATAACGGCAAGATCTATACCGCCGGAACTATAGTAATAAATGTGCCAGATAAGAGCAGAATTACAATGAGTATTTCAGTAGATAGTTTATATGTTAAGGTTAAATAATAAATATACAAGGCTTAGGAAAATAAAGAAAAAAGGAAACATACTTATTGATGCTGTAGTAGGAACAGCGATTTTATTATCTATGTCTGTAGCTGTCTTTTTTACACTTGAGGTAAATGAAAAGAATTTAGCTCTGAATAAGCAAAGTACCTTGAATATTCAAGTCCTTGACTATGTTGTAAAAGAACTTAAATATAATTACAGCTATGATGAAATAAAAGCAAAAGCTATGCAGCAGTCTGGAATTTATAAATTTCCTGTAGCAGATCTAAATATAGATAATATCAAAGAAAGAGAAATTTTTTCTTTAGATAAAGAATGTAGTAATAACTATATTCAACTTAAAATGAAAGAAGATATAAGCGGAGCTTTTATAAAAATTGATATAAATTTGGAAAGTATAAAAAACGGAGTAAATATAAGTAAGTGCTATTCCATGAGAAAGGTAAAGATATGATGAAAAAGAAAGGATATGTTTTGGCAGAGTTATTACTATACATATCTATTGCTATGGTGATTGTAGTACTTGCGTTTAATGTTCTGATTTTGTCCTTGAAGGAATTAAAGCAGGGAAAAAGAGATGAGATAGCCTACGATAATATGATAAATTTAATCACTTATATAGATAATGCAATTAGAGAACCTATAAGCAAGAGCTTTACCATCACAGATACCAAACTTACAATATCTCTAAACAATACTGATCATGAGGACGAAATATTAAATTTTACATCAGGTGAGTTGAAATTTTTAAGAATTGATTATATTAGTAGCGGTGCCTCTAAAACAGCTGTATTAAAAGAAAGTAAAACACTGCTTTCTGGAGTTAGCGATGCAAAGTTCTATAAAAAGAATAACTTAATGTATATCTATATAAAGGTTGGAGAAGAGGAGATAAAGAAATGTTTACCTTTAAGAAGTTAAAAAAAGGATATGCATCCTTAGAAATATTGATAATATTGTCCTTAGCTCTTTCTTTAAGTGCCATGGCAATAGCTAGCACAGAGAGAATATATAATATAGATAAGCTAGAGGAACAGGAGATAATTAACGAGATGAGCGAGGTAAGATGAAAAATAATTTTTTGCTTGTGGATTCTTATAAAGAACATTTTGGTGTGAATTTTGATAAAAGTAAAAAAGTAGAGGTTGTAATCATTGATAAGGAATTGTTTGTAAAGGAATTTGAGTTTACTAGTGGTAAACAACTTAAAAACTTTTTTCATAAGGACATAAAAGTAGCTTTTGAGACAGCAAAGTTCTTATTTCATTACGAAATAATTAAATCAAGAAATAAAATAAAGTTGATATTATATGGTATAAATGCTGCTGATAAGCTTAAGGAGATATGGCAAAAGTATAAGGTGAAAAAGGTATTACCTATACAGTATCTTTTAGTTTATGCAGTTAAGAAGGTCTCAAAAGAAAGTAGATTTGTGGTTATATATAGTCTTAAGGAAAGTTTATATATAGTAGATGTAGAACATGGACATATACAGTACAACAGATTATTCAAAATGTATAAACAAGATAAAATAGATCTTGGAGTACTACTGAATTATAGTCAGTATGACAGAAAAAAGCCTCTTTATGTGATAAAACAACAGAATGAAGTAATTGTAGATATTGAGGATGTATATGAATTTAAGAGCATAGAAAGAGAGACTATTAATGTACCTTAGAAAATATAAAGAATTTTGGCCTGAAAATATAATTGAAGAAAAAAACAAAGAGCTGTTGAGTACTTTAGGTAGAGTAATAATATATATAATAATAGTAAATTTGGTGATTGTACCTTTCTCCTACAATAAATATATAGAGGTACAAAAAGAGTTGGAAAATAGAAGGTTACTTAACCAGCCAAAACCTATAGTGATTAATAGTCAGGAAAAGAAACATATAGATAAAACAATTATAAATAAGATAACTAAGCTTATAGATGAACTAGCAGTTAAGGATTTTTCTTATGCTGATAACAATTTGACTTTTAGTGGCAATTACGCTGACATAAATAAATATCTTAAATATTTCTCGGAAAATAAAATTAAAGTTATATCTGTAGAAAATCAAAATAACATATTGAGAATAGTAGTGAGGATGTAATGAAAAAGTTTTTTGTAAAAATGTATATAATTATTATTTTATTATTGGTTTTGATATCACAAATATTTTTCAATTTGGATTATTTTAGACATAATACAAATGAAAATAGTCCTGTTTCTACTAACCCTACTAATATGAAGCCAGAAGGAAATAAATCCAATAGTTATGAAAGTGACAAAATTCCCTTTTACGAAGCTATCAATAAGTTTAAAAATATAGAAGGATTGAATATAACAAGTATTAATACCAAAGAAGGATACAAAGAAATTAATTTCAATATCCATACTGAAGCCTCGAAATTACTTAAAATATTTGATTTTTTGGAAGACAATGATATTATAATTATAAGATATGATATCGAAGAGAAAGATAATAATTTATTATGCAATATTTTGGGGCAATATAAGGGGGAAGCAAATGGATAATTTAATTTTAGTAGGGATGCCTTGTTCTGGTAAAACTACTGTAGGGCAAATGTTATCAGAGAGGATAAAAATGGAGTTTTTTGATAGTGATGATTACATAAAATTAAAAACTCAGAAATCCATTGAGGATATTTTTAGTGAATATGGAGAAGGCTATTTTAGAGAATTAGAAAGAGCTGTTATTTTAGATGAAATTTCTGCTTTCAATAACACAATAGTTTCAACTGGTGGCGGGATGCCTACAAAGTTTGATAATATGGAAAGATTGAAAAAATGCGGTATGGTAATATATCTTAAAAATACTGTAGAAAATTTAAATGAAAGATTAGATAGAAAAAACAGACCGCTATTTAAAGATCCTAATGCAATAGAAACTTTAGAAGAACTTTTAAATACAAGAAACTCAATATATGAAAAAGCTGATATTATAATTGATTGTGCTAGTGCAACACCAGAAGAAATCTGCGAAAAGATTCTAGTGTCCATAAATAGTATGAACATCCATTTTTAATTAAAATAATTGCAATTAAGCTCACCTTCTGATAAAATATCATTGTTGTGTGTGAGTGAGGGGTAATGATCATTGAATTTTTAAAACGAAATATAACGATATTAGATATTTTATAGAGATTTATGCACTACGCTCAATAGCCCATAAAGAATTCGATTTTGAATTCACAGCTTAAGGTTGTTGGTATTAAAATACCTGAACGGGTTATAATATATAATGAATTAATAGATTTTGGAGGGATACCACTATGATATCAGCAGGAGATTTAAGAAAAGGTACAACTTTTGAATTAGATGGACAAGTGTATACTGTTGTTGACTTCCTACATGTTAAGCCGGGAAAGGGAGCAGCATTTGTAAGAACAAAATTAAGATACGTAATGACAGCAGGAGTTGTAGATAGAAACTTTAACCCAACTGAAAAACTTCAAGAAGCTGTAATTGAAAGAAAAGAAATGCAATACCTATATTCAGATGGAGAGTTATACTACTTCATGGATCAAGAAACATTTGAACAAATTCCTCTTAACCATGAAAAGGTTGAAGATGCAATAAAGTTCTTAAAGGAAAATATGTTTGCAGTAATTAAATTCTACAAAGGTCAAGCTTTCTCAGTTGAAGCTCCAAACTTTGTTGAATTACAAGTTACTGAAACTGAACCAGGTGTTAAAGGAAATACAGCTACAAATGTTCAAAAGCCTGCAACTGTTGAAACTGGAGCTGTGATAAACGTACCTATATTCGTTAATGAAGGTGACGTTATAAGAATAGACACAAGAACTGGGGAATACATGGAAAGAGTATAGGCTGAATATATGCTAAGTTCAATATGGACTTAGCATATTCATTTCATAAGAAAAACATATTGAAGAGTTTTTATTCCTATGTTTGAAGGATGTGTAAATAATGAAGGAACTAAGAGAGAAAATATCAAAGCTAAGTGCATTAATAAGTGAAGATTCGAACACTGATAACAGGGATTTTAAAGTTAATGTATTAGATATTTTGAGCGATATTTGTGATGAAGTTGAAGCATTACAAGTAAATCAAGAAAATCTAACAGAAAACATAGAATTCTTAAATAATGATATATCGGACATACAAGAGGATTTATTTGAGGATGTATCAGTGGATGACTTGGATTGTGGTGATGAAGAGTATGTTGAAATCACTTGTAATAAATGCGGAAAAGGTATATTCTTTGAGCAGTCAGCCTTAGATAATAATACTGAAATTCCTTGTCCGTATTGTGGGGCAGATATATATACATCAACTAAAAACTAAATTTGGGATTCATCGCTTAAAAAGAAGCAAGCAAATTATTTTTTTAATAATTTGCTTGCTTCTTTTTGCGTGTTGATATATTTCTTGAATTTTAGGATAAGTAAAGATTTTCTTGAGTTATTAAAGTGATTGCAATAGAGCAAAAAGAAAGTGATTAGTCGCCTGCCAGAATTTCTTCACATACTTTCAGAAAAGGCAGATGAGCAAAAAATCTCTAACAAAAAACGTATTAGAGATTTTTGAGTTTCTGGGGGAATTGTTATGTTATTTAAAAATTAAATAAACTGAATTTTCTTAGAGTATTAATGCAATTACGGTAGAGCAAAAAGAAAGTGATTAGTCGCCTGCCAGAATTTCTTCACATGAGTTCAGAAAAGGCAGATGCGCAAAAAATCTTTAATAAAAAACGTATTAGAGATTTTTGAGTTTCTGGGGGAATT
The DNA here is from genome assembly GCF_009928445.1 of Clostridium sp. C8-1-8. Taxonomy (GTDB): domain Bacteria; phylum Bacillota; class Clostridia; order Clostridiales; family Clostridiaceae; genus Clostridium_AR. The sequence continues at coordinate 50,108 of NZ_JAABNO010000018.1, forward strand.
GTTATGTTAATTAAGAATTAAATAAACTGAATTTTCTTAGAGTATTAAAGCAATTACAGTAGAGCCTAAAGAAATTTAATAGCTCTGTGCAGGAATTTCCTCATGTACATTTGTGAAGGTCAGATGTGTATTTTGAAAAAGGGATAAGAACTTTTTTAAATATTATGTAATATTTCTTTAGTTAACCTAATAAATATTATATAAGATTACAAAAGTTGAGAGAGGGGGATTTTATGGATGATTTAAAAAATGTTCTACCAATGAATTTATTGAAGCTCATTGAAGATAGGCCTGATTTAAGTAAGTTACAGGAGATAAGACTTAAGTGTAATAAACCAGTTATGCTAAATATCGATAACAAAGAGGTGATTCTAAACTATACCACCAGCAGAGAGGAAATTAACAATATCTTTAATAGGATAAGTAATTTTTCAATCTATGCTTTTGAAGAGGATATAAAGCAAGGCTTTATAACCATTAAAGGTGGTCATAGGATTGGGGTTACGGGACATTGGGTAAATGATGATGGAGTAATTAAGTCCTTGAAGTCAGTATTTTCTATCAATATAAGAATAGCACGCCAAATTATTGGATGCTCGGATAAGTTATTAGAACATGTTATAAAAGAGGACAAGTTATATAATACAATTTTAGTTTCTCCACCAAAGTGTGGAAAGACAACTTTATTAAGAGATCTTACGAGAAATATATCTAATGGATATCTAAAATATGATTTAACAGGTAAAAAAGTGTGTGTTATTGATGAGAGAAGTGAGATAGCAGCCTGTCATCTAGGAGTTCCTCAGATGGATGTAGGAGTAAGAACAGATATCTATGACAATTGTATGAAGTATCTAGGTCTTATGATGGCTATAAGATGTATGTCACCAGACGTTATTATATGCGATGAGATAGGTACTGAAAAGGATGTGGAAGCTATTGTTTCTGCATTTAATTGCGGAGTGAAAATTATTTCTACTATTCATGGGAATGACGAAAATGACCTCTACAATAGGCCGGTATTTAACAAGCTTTTAGAAAATAAAGTTATAGAAAGAATTATTGTTTTGAGTAATAAAAACGGAGTAGGAACCATAGAAAAGATAGTGGACACTACCTTGGATAGGCAGGTGGTAGATGTTGTTTAAGTATTTTCTACTACTGATAATTATGGGCTTATCATCAGCGTCAGGTTTCTTATATGGAGATAGGTATAAAAAGAGGGTATTTTGTTTAAAGGAACTTATGAATGGTTATATAAACCTTGAAAATGAAATGACCTATACTTTCACGCCTTTACCTGAGGCTTTTGTAAGTACAGGCAGTAAGCTTAAAGAACCTGTAGGAGAGCTTTTTCAAGCTATAGGAAGTAAGCTTAAAAATAACGAAGCAGAAAATGTTTATTTATCTACCAAAAAAAGCCTGGAAGAATGCAAAGAAAAGGTAAATATCAATGAAGATGATGCTAGCATACTATTAGATTTAGCTAAGTCTTTAGGAACTACTGGTATAGAAGGGCAAAAAAAGATATTTTCTATTACCGTAGATAGGATGAAAAATAATACAGAAAAAGCAGAAAAAGAATGCGATAAATATTCTAAAATGTATAAATCTTTAGGCGTTTGCGTAGGATTTATGCTAGTTATCTTCTTGATTTAGTAGGAGGCGAGTAAATGTTAGATCTTTCTCTCATTTTTAAAATTGCAGGTGCAGGTATAATACTTCTGATCATTGACAAAGTTTTGAAAGGTAGCGGAAAAGATGATGTAGCTACAATAGCTAATATCGCTGGAATAGTAATAATACTTACTATGGTTATAAACCTAATAAGTAAATTATTTGATTCAGTGAAGACTATGTTTATGCTGTAGGTGTGGACATGCTTATTGTTAAGATAGTTGGATTTTGTTTTGTATCTTTATTCTTATATCTGCTATTAAAAGAACGAAAAAGTGAAGTTTCAATATTTATATCAGTGGTTGCAGGAATATTAATATTTCTTGTACTTGTTCCAGAAATAACACAGATAATTGATTTTATAAAGAATATAGCCAATAAAGCCAATGTAGACATACTTTATATTGGAATTGTGCTGAAAATAGTCGCTATTGCCTACCTTACATCTTTCTGCAGTGAAATTTGTAAAGACTCAGGAGCCAGTAGCATAGCAACAAAAGTTGAGTTTTCAGGGAAGATAATGATATTGGTACTATCTATACCAGTTCTTATGGCAGTACTGGACTCAATATTAAATATTATGCAGGTGTGAATATGAAAAAATGGTGTACGTTAATAATAAGTTTTTTTCTGGTTATAATGACCAGTAAAGTAGTATACGCAGATGATGGAGTGGACAAGCAAAAGATAGATAATAGTAACCAGATACAGAGATTATATCAGTATATGGACAATATGAAAACTAATGAGGAAATAATGAATGGTTTGAATCCTAAGGATTATGTAGAAAGTTATCTGAAGGATGGAAAAGATCCTATAAGTTTGGATAAGCTTGTGAAAGCTTTCATAGGGGTTTTTATAAAAGAAGTACAAGCTACTTTAAAGCTTATGATATCAGTTATAATACTGGCTATAATAAGTACGCTTTTAAAAAATCTGCAAGGAGCATTTTCCAATGAAAGTATTAGCAATATAGCTTTTTATGCATGCTATGCAGTAATGATATTAGTGCTTAGTAAAAGCTTTTTAGTATCGGTGAATTTAGCCAAAGAAACTATTCAAACTTTATCTGATTTTACTGCAGTTTTATTGCCGGCACTTGTATTGCTTTTATCAACAGCTGGAGGAATAGCGCAAGCTACTACTATGGATCCTATTGTGTTAGGTGCAGTAAGCTTGACTCCTAGATTTTATGTTGATGTGTTAATACCAGCCATATTAATGATTTTTGTTTTGGGCTTTGTAAATAATATATCAAATGAACATAAAATTGATGGGTTAGTGAAAGTGGCTAAACAGTTTGTACTTTGGGGCCAAGGTATTGTGCTTACAATTTTTATAGGACTGCTTACTGTAAGAGGAATAGCCTCTAATACAATAGATGCTGTAACCTTAAAGACAGCTAAATTTGCAGTAGATAACTTTATTCCCATAGTAGGAAAGGCGCTGTCAGATGCCATTGCAACCGTAGCGGGGTATTCACTATTATTAAAAAATGCTATAAGTTCAGTAGGACTTTTAATAATGATAATTGTGATGTTATTTCCAATCATAAAGATTGTAGTAATGGTATTTATCTACAAGATTTCTGCAGCTGTCATTGAGCCTGTAGCTGACAAAAGAATAGTTAGCTGTATTACTACCGCAGGAGATTCATTAGTGCTAATAATGTCCAGTCTTATAAGTATTACAGTTATGTTCTTTATTATGACAGCTCTAATGGCAAGTGCAGGAAAGTTTGTTGTAGGAGGTTAGCTATGGATGTACTTAGAGGTTGGGTTATTTCCTTATGTGCAACACTGATCTTCATGACAGCAGTAGAGATGATTTTGCCAGATAACAGCACAAAAAAGTATGTAAAATTTGTTCTTGGACTAATTCTAATTGCTGTGATCATAAATCCATTCATAAGGCTATTCACAAAAAATAGCATTAATGTAGATAACTTTATAACTAAATATGAAAATGCAGTTAATGTACAGTCAGATAATGCTGGGTCTTCAAGTGCCACAGAGGAAAGATTTTTTTCTAATCTAGAGAAAAATTGTGAGGAACTTATAAAGAAAGACTTAAACGGAACCAATACTGATGTGAAAATTATTGGGAAACTAGATATGAAGGACACTAAAGTTGACATAGACCATTTAGAGGTATATGTAGGTAGTGAGGGAAGCACTGATGATATAAATAAAAATTCTAATGACATAACTAAAAAGCAGCTAAATTCAAGCACAAGTAAGCAAATCAAAAGCATATTAAGTAAGGAGCTAAATATAGATGAGAAAAAAATATATGTTTATAAAGGTGAGTGAGTAGAAAATGGATCTTTCAAAACTAATCCAAAAGCTAAAAAACTCTTCAGATAATGCTAAGATAAGATATTTATTATTAATATGTTTAACCTTTATTTTTATTTATATAGTATTCACTTTCTTTACCAATAAACCCATGATACCTACATTTTCTTCAAACCAAAACAATACACAGCAAAGCAGTGCAGAAAAACAATTGAGAACTCAATATGAAGATGAACAAAAGAGTGAGCTTAGACAGATTTTAAAACAGATAGAGGGGGTTGGAAATGTAGACGTGATGATAACTTTTGAGAGTGATGAGACCAAGGTGCCAGCTGTAGACACCAGTTCTCAGAAGAACACTAATGAAAATTCTGATAAGGAAGGAAGTAAGCAGAGCAACAGTCAGGAAACAGATTCAAGTAAGGTAGTAGTTACTTCTAACAACAATGGTAGTGAACCTTTAATTGTTAAGACTTATAAACCAAAGGTTGTTGGTGTAATTGTGGTAGCAGAAGGTTCAGAAAGCAGTAAGGTAAAATACGACATTTCTAAAGCTGTGTCGAATTTATACGATTTGCCAATGGATAAAGTTAATGTATATCCGATGAAAAAGTAGCATATAATTTTATAGAAACAGATGGGAGGTTTTTGTATATGAACAGAAAACAAGCAGGTATAATTTTAACACTACTAGCACTTATAGTATGTGCTGGTATTTTGGCAGCGAGGGTTAATGGACAAGTTGACGATGGGACAGGCAGTAGCCTAAGTTCATCATTATCATTCACAAAGGATTCTGATAAAGACAAAGATAAGGACAAGCAAACATCAAACACAAAGGATTATTTCTATGATTCGAGGAATGATAGAGAACAACAGGATTCTCAAACAATGCAAAGCTTAAAGTCAATCATAGAAGATAAAAATACTTCAGTAGATCAAAAAACAGAAGCACAAAAGAAACTTACAGCATTAACTATGGCTAGAGATTATGAGACTAGAATAGAACTTAGCGTAAAAGGAAAAGGCTTTGATGATGCACTTTGTCTCATAGAAGGAAATAAGGCAAGAGTAATAGTCAAGTCTAAGGCTAATATAAATGAAAAGCAAAGCATACAGATACAAGATTCTGTAGCTAGCGTTGCAAAGATAAAGGATATAGTAATTGAGTCAAAACAATAATAATTGTATTCACATTAATCTTTTGATATAATGTACCTATGATTAACAGGTTTTGCTAGTGCAAAGCTTAAGGAGGTAGTGAGCTTGGAGGAATTAAATAGAGAAGAGACAAACATCGGAGTGGTTAAGATCTCTGATGAAGTTGTTAGTGTTATAGCTGGTATAGCAGCATCAGAAGTTAATGGAGTTGTAGAAAGTAATCCAGGTGTTGCCGGTGGGATAACTCAAATATTCACAGGCAAGAAAAACACTGGAAAAGGTGTAAAGGTATCAATTGAAAATGGAGAAGCACAGATAGAATTAACATTGGCAGTGCTTTATGGAACTAGAATTCCTGAAGTAGTTGTTCAAGTTCAAGACAATGTTAAGAAAACTGTTGAAGCAATGACAGGACTTTCTGTTGCAGCAGTTAATATTTTTATACAAAACATAATTGTTCCTAAAAACGACGAAAAGTCAGAAGAAGTTCATGAGTAATTAAAAACCCTCTGTTTACAGAGGGTATTTCCTTGTTTATAGATGTTTAAGCTTTTGATTTTGCGACTATAATAAAGATAAATACTTATATATTAGTTATGAGGCAATAATTAATAAAGCGAAATGGTTTATCTATATATATAATAATGATATAATTTAATTTTTATAAAATATATTACCTTTTTTTAAGTCTAGGAGGACATATGAATAGAATAAAAACTAGAGAAATTGCAGTACAGCTTACATACCAAATGATGATCAATAAAGAAGAGCCGATCGAGGCTATAGAAAGCTATAAAGAAGCTCATACTGATGACATAAACGATTTAGATTCTACATACTTAGAACAAGTTTTAAAAGGAATAGAAGATACTAAAGAGGAACTTGATAAAATAGTAGAAAGATATCTAGTAAATTGGAAGTTAAATAGAGTTTCTAAGGTTAATCTTGCTATACTTAGAGTAGCTATATACGAAATGCTTCACTTGGAAGATATACCTAACAAAGTTGCAATAAATGAGGCCTTAGAAGTTGCTAAGAAGTTCTCAGATGAGAAATCTGTAGCGTTTATAAATGGAGTTTTAGACAAGGCTTTAAAAGAAATATAGATTGCTTGGGGGCGAAAATATGGGGGAAATCATTGATGGCAAAAAAGTAGCTGCTAGTATAAAGGATCACATAAGAGAATTTGTAGATAGCAGAAATAAGGACGGGAAAAATGTTCCGACAGTTGCTTCTGTTCTTATAGGTGATGATGATGGTTCCATATATTATCAAAATAGCCAGAGCAAAATTGCAGCGGGTCTAGGAATAAACTACAAAAAGATAAATCTAAGTTCTAGCTGTAGTGAAGAAGAGGCTATTAAGGTAATATCAGAATTAAATAATGATAACAGTGTTAATGGAATCATTTTATTACTTCCATTGCCAGAAGGCTTTGACGAGAAAAAGATTATTTCTTCAATATCTCCATCAAAGGATATTGACTGCCTAACGGATGTATCCATAGGAAAGTTCTACAGTGGAAGTGACGGATTTATCCCTTGCACACCTAGAAGTGTTATGAAGCTTCTAGAGTATTATAACATCGAGATATCTGGAAAAAGAGCAGTAGTAGTAGGAAGAAGTAATGTAGTTGGTAAACCAGTGGCTCAGTTGCTGCTTCAGAAGAATGCTACAGTAACCATATGTCATTCAAGAACCAATAATCTTGAAGAAATCTGCAAGGAAGCAGACATACTAGTTGTAGCTATGGGAAAACCACACTTTATAGATAAGAGCTATATTAAAAAAGATGCTGTAGTAATTGATGTTGGAACTTCTTCACTAAATGGTAAGATTACCGGAGATGTTTTGTTTAATGATGTAGTAGATGTTGCAGCAATGACTACCCCAGTACCAGGAGGCGTAGGAGCACTAACTACTACTCTTCTATTCTTAAATGTATGCGAGGCGATGGAAGAATATGATTCTAAAGACTCTTTCAGTAACAGAAGTTAATAACTATTTAAAAAAAATTACAGATAATGACTTTATCTTAAATAATTTGAAGGTTAAGGGTGAAGTATCTAATTATAAGATACATTCCAGTGGACATATATATTTCTCGCTTAAAGATGAGAATAGCAAAGTGAACTGTGTGATTTTTAAAGGCGATGCCGTAAATGTATCACCTAATATTAAAGATGGAACAAAGGTTGAGGTAAGAGGAAGGCTTTCCGTATACACTAGGGACGGTTCTTACCAGGTTTATTGTAAAGAAATAAATGAGTATGGAGTAGGTGACTTGCATGCTCAGTTTGAACAATTGAAAAAGCAGTTATTTAATGAGGGGCTTTTTGATGAAAAGTACAAAAAGCCTATTCCTTATCTTCCTAAAGCTATTGGTATTATAACATCAGAAACAGGAGCAGCTTTAAGAGATATACTAAATGTGTTAAAAAGAAGAAGTCCCTATGTAGATATAATGGTATATCCATCCTTAGTTCAGGGGAAAGATGCACCAGTAAGCCTAATAGAGGGGATAAAGTATTTTAATAGAGAAAAAAACGTAGATGTAATAATTATAAGCCGTGGAGGAGGTTCTATAGAAGAACTCTGGGCTTTTAATGATAAAAACTTAGCATATGAAATATTTAAGTCTAAACTTCCTATAATATCAGGAGTTGGGCATGAAATTGATTTTACAATAACAGATTTTGTTAGCGACTTGAGAGCTCCGACACCATCTGCAGCAGCTGAAGTGGCTGCTCCTAAGTTAGAAGAGCTGAATAATAATTTAAGCAGGCATAAAGCGTACTTAGATCAATTTATAAGTACTAGGATGATAAATGAAAAAGAAAAGATAAACTACATCAGCAGAATATTAGAAAATAATAGCCCTAGAAATATGATAATAAATAGATATAGGGATATTGACAGCATAAAAGAAAAATTAACTAATATTATGATGAAGAAAATTGAAAATAATAGATCGAATCTAATTAATATAAATAATATGTTAACATTGCTTAATCCAATAAATGTATTAAACAAGGGATATGCTATAATAGAGGATAACAATGGAAATGTAATTCAGAATATTGATACTCTAAGAACTTTAGAGGAAGTAAACGTGAAAATGAAAGATGGAAGTGCTGACTTTAAAATAGAACCTAAAGGGTGAGGTGTTTTATGGTTAAAAGAAATGAATCCTATGATGATATGGTACAAAAACTTGATGATATTGTAAAAGACCTTGAAAGTTCAGAATTAAACCTGGAAGAGTCTTTAAAGGCATACGAAGAAGGTGTAAAATTAGTTAATAAACTTTATAAAACGCTCAATGATATGGAGGGTAAAATAAAGATTATTAATGGTAAGGAAGAAATTAAAGATTTTACAGTGGAAGGAAAGTAGGTTAAAGTCTTAAAATTTCGTATAGATAAAAGGAGCAAGTTATGAGCACTGAAAATATCAAATTACTCATAGACGAATATCTTAAAGAATATTTTGAGTCAAGAGAGGGAGAAAATAAGCTTATTTATGAAGCTATGGCTTACAGCTTAAATATAGGGGGCAAAAGAATACGTCCTATATTGATGATGTTAGCTTATAATCTTTATAAAAAAGATATTAAAGATATATTGCCGATGGCAGCAGCTATAGAGATGATTCATACATATTCACTTATACATGACGATCTGCCATGTATGGATAATGATGACTTGAGACGTGGTAAACCTACTAATCATAAAGTCTTTGGTGATGCTATAGCAGTTTTAGCAGGAGATGGCCTATTAAACGAGGCTTTTTCTATAATGATTGATTATTCCATATCGAAAAACAAGCTTGAAGCTATGAAGGCCTCTAAGGTTATAACAGATGCTGCAGGTGCGGAAGGAATGATTGGAGGACAGGTAGTAGATATAATTTATGAAGGTAAAGAAATATCAGAAGCCACACTAAAGTATATGCATGAAAAAAAGACCGGAGAACTTATTAAAGCTTCAATAGTAGCAGGAGCTACTTTGGGAGAGGCCTCTAGTAAGGATATTGAGATATTAAGTGAATATGGGTATAAGTTAGGTCTTGCATTCCAGATAAAAGACGATATTCTCGATGTTATGGGAAGTACAGAAAAGCTCGGTAAAAATGTGAAAAGTGATGAAAACAATAATAAGACTAACTTTATATCTGTTTATGGTATAGAAAAGTCAGTTGAGCTATGTAAAGAGATTACTCTACAGTGTATAGCTCTTTTAGATAGATTGAATAGTGATACAAGTGAACTTAAGGAGTTAACTCTAGAGCTTTTACATAGAGAATCATAAAATATAAAAGGAATGAAAAATATGTATAAATATTTAGATAAAATCAACTGTCCTAATGATGTGAAAAAACTTAATGGAACTGAACTTAATGAATTATCAAATGAAATAAGAGAGTTCCTTATTGATAAGGTCTCTAAAACAGGTGGACACTTAGCATCGAACTTGGGAGTTGTAGAAATAACTTTAAGTTTATTTAGAGTTTTTAATTTGGAAAAAGATAAGATAGTTTGGGATGTAGGGCATCAAAGTTATATACATAAAATTCTAACAGGAAGAAAAGATAAGTTTGATAACTTGAGAAAATATGGTGGTATAAGTGGTTTCCCTAAGAGGTGTGAAAGTAAATATGATTCATTTGACACAGGACATAGCAGCACATCTATTTCTGCAGCGTTAGGTATTGCTAGGGCTAAGGATTTACTTAAAAAGGATGGGCATGTTATTGCTGTTATAGGTGACGGAGCACTAACTGGTGGAATGGCTTTTGAGGCGCTAAATGATGTAGGCTATAGTAAAACAAATCTAATAGTGATCTTGAACGATAATCAAATGTCTATTTCAGATAACGTTGGTGGATTATCTACTTATTTGAGTAAAGTAAGATTAGATCCTAATTATAATAAGCTGAAAAATGAAATTAATAATACACTAAACCACACGACAATGGGAAAGAATATTGCTAGTTCCTTAAGTAAGATAAAGGATAGTATAAAACAGCTGGTAGTTCCAAGTATGTTGTTTGAAGATATGGGCTTAAAGTATCTAGGTCCTATAGATGGACATAACATAGATGAAATAAGTGATATGCTTTATAAAGCAAAGAAACAAGATGGACCTGTAATTATACATACTATAACTCAAAAGGGTAAAGGGTATAATTTTGCAGAGGAAAATCCTAATAAGTTTCATAGCATAGCACCTTTTGATTGCTGTAGCGGAGTATTAAATCCATCTAATTCTAGAACTTATTCCAATGCCTTTGGAGAAAGTTTAATAGATATAGCTAAAGAAATGAAGGAAGTAGTTGCAATAACAGCAGCTATGCCAGATGGAACTGGACTTAAAAAGTTTGCAAAAGAGTTTCCAGATAGATTTTTTGATGTGGGTATAGCGGAGCAGCATGCAACTACTCTTGCAGCAGGTATGGCAAAAGAAGGACTTAAACCTGTGTTTGCTGTTTACTCAACATTCCTGCAAAGAGCCTATGATCAAGTGCTTCATGATGTATGCGTACAAAACTTACCTGTAGTTTTTGCTATTGATAGAGCTGGTATAGTAGGTGAAGATGGAGAGACACACCAAGGAGTATTTGATATTTCTTATTTGTCTCATATTCCTAATCTTACTATAGTTGCACCGAAGATGCTTGAAGAAGTTAAACCAATATTAACTTGGGCATTAAAGCAAAATGAGCCAATTGCTATAAGATATCCAAGAGGTGGAGATCAAAAAGATATAGATTTAAAACCAATTGATAACATAAAGAAGGGCAAGTGGGATCAGTTAAGAGATGGGGAAGAGGTTGTAGTTATTGCAACTGGAAAAATGGTTCAGCATGCTGAAGAAGCAATTAAATTAGTAGAGGATAAGTATAGTGTAGGACTCATAAATGCTACATTTATTAAACCTATTGATAAAGCTATTTTAGATAAAGTAGCCTCCAACTACAAAAATGTAATAACAATTGAAGATAACGTACTTAATGGTGGACTTGGCAGAGAAATATTAAGCTATTTGAACAACACTGGCTTTAATGGCAAAATTATAAATATGGGATATGAAGACAGCTTTATTACACATGGTGATTTAGCTACTTTATATAAACTAAATAAGCTTGATACTGATTCCATAAGAGATAAGATTGTGGAGATAGTTGAGGGCTGAGATAGTTGAGAGTGGAGAACTGTTAGTTAAGAGTTTAAAATGGAGAGTTTAGAGTTGAAAATTAATAATTAAAAGTTCAGTTTGAAGACCTGTATAGAGGAGATAAGGATGGCAGATAAAAAGGAAAGATTAGATATCCTTCTTGTAGAAAAAGGATTTTTTCAATCTAGGGAAAGAGCAAAGACTAGCATAATGGCTGGTAGTGTTTTTATAGATGGCAGAAGAGTAGATAAAAGTGGGGAAAAGGTAAAAGTTGATGCTGAGATAATAGTAAAGGGGAATGATATACCTTATGTCAGCAGAGGTGGTTTCAAATTAGAAAAAGCTATAAAAGCTTTTGATATTGATTTAAAAGGTACTGTTTGTTTAGATATAGGAGCATCAACTGGAGGATTTACAGATTGCATGCTGCAGAATGATGCTATGAAGGTATATGCAATAGATGTTGGTTATGGACAATTTGCATGGAAGCTTAGGACAGATGAGAGAGTAGTTTGTATGGAGAGAACTAATGTAAGATATGTGACTGAAGATCAATTAGCTGAAAAAGCTAACTTTGCTTCTATAGATGTATCATTTATTTCTCTTACAAAAGTAATTCCAGCAGTTATTAATCTGTTGGATGATAAGGGTGAGGTTGTAGCACTTATAAAACCACAGTTTGAAGCTGGAAGAGAAAAGGTTGGTAAAAAAGGTGTAGTTAGAGACCCGAGCACTCATAAGGAAGTCATAGAAAAAATTGTTGGTTTCATAGCTTCATTAAATTTATCTATTAAAGGATTAGACTTCTCGCCTATAAAAGGCCCAGAAGGTAATATAGAATATTTAGTGTATTTCACTAAGGATAAGGTCGAAACTTCCTTTGACCTTGAAGAAAGAATTGAAAAAGTAGTTCAAGACTCTCATAATAATATGTAACATGGAGGAACTATGAAAAATATTGGCGTTTTTATAAATCCATCCAAGGATAAAGATGGTTCTATATTAGATACAATAACTAAAAAGACAAAAGAGTATTTTCCAGACTCCTGTATTTTTACAGTTCAGAGTCATAAAGATATACAAAGTAGGAAGGAAGCTACGGATTGTCTAATTGTTTTAGGCGGTGATGGCACAATTCTAGGTGCTACAAGAGACCTTGCTATACCTGAGGATATACCTATATTTGGAATAAATATAGGCAATCTTGGGTTTCTTACTAGTGTTGACAGCAAGTGCACTGACTATGCACTACAGTGTCTTAAAAATAAACGCTTTAAATATGAAAAAAGAATGATGCTTAAATGTAATGTGTCATGCGAAAGTGGAGTTTATGATAATATAGCCTTAAACGATATAGTTATTGCAAAAGGTACTCTTTCCAGAATGGTAAAATATAAGATTTTTGTAGATAATAAGTTTTACTCTTCTTTTAAAGGAGATGGTGTTATCATATCAACACCTACTGGTTCCACTGCATATTCTTTTTCTGCTGGAGGACCTTTGATAATGCCTTCTTTAGAAATCATAACCATAGTTCCGATATGCTCGCATACTCCTACAATGAGATCAATTATAGTAAACGGCAACAGCACTATTGAAATACAAGCTGAAAGTTTTGGAGAAGAAACTTTTTTAACAGTGGATGGTCAAAAGTCTATAAAGTTAAGTAAAAATTCTAAAATAATGGTAGGTAAAAATCATAAATCTTGTAATTTAATATTATTGGACGATTACGATTATTTTAACGTTCTTAGAAAAAAAATCTTAAGCCAAGATGGCGATTGGTAGGGTGAGGGAAACGTGAAGTCAAGAAGACATACAAAAATTTTAGAAATAATTAATAATAAGTCTATAGAAACTCAAGAAGAGCTTGCAGAAATACTTAAGAAGGAAGGTTTCGATGTAACTCAGGCTACGGTTTCTAGAGATATAAAGACTTTGAAACTTATAAAGGTACTTGGTGATGGAGGCAGATATAAATATGCTTCTATCAATAATAGCACAAATGACATGACAGATAAGATGGCAAGTATCTTTACTAATACTGTATTAAGTGTTGAGAATGTAGATAAGATGGTGGTTGTAAAGACTTTGTCTGGATCTGCACCAGCTGCTGCTGAAGCTATAGACACTTTACATTTCGCTGATATTGCAGGAACTATAGCTGGAGACAATACTATTTTTATCATTGTAAGGACTTTAGAAACCGCAGAAGAGTTAGTATCTAAAATGAGAAAAATGATAAATACTTAATTAAGAGTAAGGTGGGTTAGGATGTTATTACAACTTACTATTGAAAATTTTGCACTTATAGAAAAAGTATGCTTATCCTTTGATAAGGGATTCAGTATATTATCTGGTGAAACAGGTGCAGGTAAGTCAATACTTATAGATGCTATAAATTATGTTTTAGGTGGAAAGTTCAATAAAGATATTATAAGAACTGGCGAAAATAAGACCTTTGTAGAAGCTATATTTGATATTGAAAATAGTAGAACTAAGAAGGCTCTTGAGGAGCTGGACATAGATACTGATGATCTTATAATAATATCGAGAGAATCTTTTCAGAATGGCAAGTCTGTAATCAAGGTGAATGGTAAGAGCTTAATCATCACATCATTAAAAAAACTTACAGAGACACTTATAGATATTCATGGACAGCACGAAAATCAAAATCTTATGAATAAATCCAGTCATGTAAACTATCTTGATAGTTTCGGGGAGGAAAAAATACTCAAACCTTTAAGTAAATACAGAGGGCTTTATCAAGAAGCAGCAGCTGTAGAAAATAGAATAAAAGAACTAAGAGGTAATGAGGATAATGAAAAGCTGGTAAACTACCTTAAGTATCAGATTGATGATATAGATGAAGGAAAGCTCAATGTAAACGAAGAAGAAGAACTTAATGAGACTTTTTCAATATTATCAAATTCTGAAAAGATAAGTAAAGCACTGTCTCATACATATAATGGACTAAGAGGTGGAAGTGATGAAGGCTCCATAATTGATAAACTGGCTAGCATTACTCACGATCTTTCTAACATAACTAAGTATTCTGATAGAATAAAGAAAGCTTATGAAAGTCTTAATGAAATATTCTATAATCTAGCCGAGGTTGCCAATGAGGTTAGAGATATTAGTGAAGAATATGTCTTTGATGAGGATGAATTGGACAGGGTTAATAGAAGGACTTACGAGATAGGTCTCTATAAAAAGAAGTATGGAGAAACTGTTGAGAGTATCCTAGAGTATAGAAAACAGTTAGAAGAACAATATAATCAAATAGTTAACTCTGAACAGATCATCAATAAGCTTATAGAACAAAAAAATAAGATATACGATGAAATGAGAGTAGTAGGCGAAGAACTTCATCATATAAGAGTAAATATAGGAAAAGAACTTGAAGACAGAATAAGTAGAGAACTTAAGTATGTAGGACTAGAAAAGAGTACTTTTAGTATAGAAATAGTCTCTTCAGAAGAGTTCAACTATAATGGAATAGATAAAGTTCAATTCTTAATATCTACAAATCCAGGAGAGCCATTAAAATCCTTGGAAAAGGTAGTCTCTGGAGGAGAACTTTCTAGAATAATGCTTTCTTTAAAAACAGTTTTTGTAGATAAGGATAAGATACCTACAGTAATATTTGATGAAATAGACACCGGTATTAGTGGAAGGATAGCACAAGCTGTTGGGGAAAAGATGTATGAGATATCTGTTAAACATCAAGTTTTTTGCATAACTCATCTTCCGCAAATAGCATCAATGTCAGATAATCATTTCCTTATTTCAAAGCATGTTGATCATCATAAGACCTTTACTAAGGTAAAAGTTTTAAACATTGAAGAAAAGAACCTAGAAGTTGCTAAAATGATAGGTGGAGTAGAAGTAACCTCGGCTACACTTACTAATGCAAAAGAAATGGTTGAGATGGCAGATATTAAAAAAAATCATATGAAATATAATACATAATTAATGAAGATTTAGGAAAAATAGAACTATATGATAGTTCTATTTTTTTTATTTATAAATGTATAATATGTAAAAGTTCCTTTAAACAATTTTTTGATACCATAATAATAGATATAAATCCTTAATATAAATAAAGATATATTAATTACTTGAGTAAGATCCTTAAAGTATTCTATAATTAATCACTTACCTATCTTATTCTTTTTAAATAAATTTAATTATATATGTAGAAATTAAATTTCTAAATTCAAGCTGGTAGTATTTAATTGGTTTTATAAAGCTTTCAATTTTTAAAGTTTATTGTTTCATATATATTTAGCATAGCTATGCTTTAATATTACCTATTTTTTTAGAAACATTATAAAGGTAGCTTTAACAATCTTGACAGCATATTAAAGAAAAATAGATGAAAGAAAATTACTCGTAGCTTACAAGTTAAAATTTAAAAAAAAGAAGATAAAATTAGTAGCTTTTAAATTTTATTGTCTTTTATAACAGAGTTAATATAGCATATGCAACTATATTTGTGGGTAACTTAAGGGTAAAGAAAAGGAGGAGATAAAATGAATACGAAGCTTATCAGAAATATATTTTATACCATAAGTTTAGTGTTGTTCGTAAGCTTTTACATATTCTCTTCTAATGCAACAACACCCACTAGAAGTTATATGAATATAGTGCAGAAGGGATATAATATTTTCGCGTCTACTGATAGTAAAAAAGTAAATAGCAAAGAAAGGCAGACTCAGGGTAAAAACATAGCAACAGCTCCAATGAAATCTGTATTTTCTTCTAAATCAGAAGACTTAGAAATATATCCTGGAGGAAGCTGTGTTGGTGTTAAGATACAAACAAAAGGTGTATTAGTAGTAGGTTTTTCAGATATAGAAACAAATGAGGGAAAAGCAGAAAGTCCTAGTAGAAAAGCTGGAATAATGCTAGGAGATGTAGTCCTAAAAGTAAATAGTCAAGAAATAGAAAATTCAAAAGATTTAATTAAAAAGTTGAATAATTTGACTAATTCTGATGTGAAGGTGACAATAAGTCATAATAACGAAATAATGGAAAAGACAATTGTTAGTATAAAGTCATCTACTGATGAAAAATACAAGATAGGATTATGGGTAAGAGATTCAACAGCTGGTGTGGGGACTTTAACCTTTTATGATGCAAATACTAAAAAGTTTGGTGCCTTAGGACATCCAATAACAGATAATGACACAAATACAATTTTGAGTATAAAAGATGGTTCATTGATTAATACCTCAATAATAAGCGTAAGAAAAGGCCAAAAAGGAAATCCTGGTGAATTAAAAGGAGTATTTGTAGAAGAAGATAATCCCCTAGGAGAAATAAGAAATAATACAGTTTGTGGGATATTTGGTACTTCAGATAATAAACTTAATACTAGAAGCAATAAACCTCTAAAGGTAGGGTTTAGGGATGAAATCAAAGAAGGAAAAGCAAAAATAATAACTACAATTGATGAAAGTGGTCCACAAATGTATGATATAGAAATTGTAAAGTTATTAAGTCAAGATAATCCAGGACCAAAGAGTATGATTATTAAGGTTACTGACCCTAAACTTTTAGAAAAAACAGGTGGGATAGTACAGGGAATGAGTGGAAGTCCTATAATTCAAAATAATAAGATAGTAGGCGCAGTTACACATGTTCTTATAAATAAACCAGATGTAGGATATGGTATTTATATAGAATGGATGCTAAAAGATGCAGGTATTATTAACTAACAAAAAAAGTAATATTGTGGTATAATTAAAAAAGATATCTTAAATGATATCTTTTTTATCTAAAATCTTTTTTAAAGAAGGAATTGAAGAAGTTTTGTCGAATTAGTTAATTGTTAATAAATGGAATCATATGCGAAGGGGAGAATTTTATGCAAGAATCAAAAATATCAGTATTAATTGCAGATGATAATAAGGAATTCTGTAATATATTAAATGACTATTTACTAAATCAAAGAGATATAGTAGTTACCGGAATCGCTAAAGATGGTTTAGAAGCTTTAAAATTAATCGAAGAAAGAAAACCAGATTTAGTCGTACTAGATATAATTATGCCACATTTAGATGGACTTGGAGTTCTAGAAAAACTAGCTTCTATGAATTTAGATCCGATTCCAAGAATAATAGTTCTTTCTGCTGTAGGGCAAGACAAAATAACACAAAGAGCTATCACTTTAGGCGCAGACTATTATGTTGTTAAGCCATTTGATATGGACGTATTCACTAAGAGAATAAGACAAATGTTTAATAATACAATATCAGGAGATTCTTCTAGAAAAACTGTACCATTGATGGAAACACCTGAAATCAAGATAGAGTCAAAGAAGGAACCTGTTGATTTAGAATCCGAAATCACAAATATAATTCATGAAATTGGTGTTCCTGCACATATTAAGGGATACATGTATTTAAGAGAAGCTATAAGCATGGTTGTTAATGATATGGAGTTATTATCTGCGGTTACTAAAGAATTATACCCATCCATAGCAAAAAAATATAACACAACTGCAAGTAGAGTTGAAAGAGCTATAAGACATGCTATAGAAGTTGCTTGGGGAAGAGGTCAAGTGGATGCTATAAACAAACTATTTGGCTACACTGTTCACAATGATAAAGGCAAGCCAACAAATTCTGAATTTATCGCTATGGTCGCAGATAAATTGAGACTTAAGAATAAGGTTAGCTAAGTGGCTTGGTTGAGCTATTCTTGATAATGAATTTTATCAAACATATACCAATAAACTATTTTTTATACCAACAAACTATATAGGTTTGCTCAAAAACACTTCTTAATCAGATGGATTAGGAGGTGTTTTTTGTTTTGCCAAAAATACAGAAGAAATTTTTAACTGTAGAAGATGCAATAGAGGATTTCTTAATTTATTGCACTAACAAAAATTTAAGTATTAAGACAAGAAAATCTTACGAATCTACTCTAAAGCTGTTTTCTAAATTTTTAGAAGAAGAATGTAATATTACAAATGTAGAATCTGTAGTAGAGAAAAACATAAGAGAGTATATCGAATTCACTAAAGAAAGAGGAAAATATTCTTTTATATCAAGTAATAACTCTATTGATTTAAACAATCCTTCCGCACGTAAAGATTTTGGTAAAGACATTAGTATTAGTACACTAAATAACTATATAAGAAATATAAAAGTTTTCTTTAATTTTTTATATGAGAATAATTTGATTCCTAAAGATATTGTATCGAAAGTAAAACAATACAAAAATAGTCATAAACCTAAAGCTGAGATTACAGATGCTGATTTTAAGAAATTGATTAGTAGTCTTGATATTACAGTTTTTGCCGAGTATAGAGACTATGTAATAATACAGCTCTTAACTGATACAGGAATGCGAATAGGTGAGTGTTTAGCGCTTGAAGTGGATAATATCTTACTAGATAAAAGAGCTATATTTATCCCTGCTGATATTACCAAGGGAAAAAAGGATAGGTATGTGTTCTTTAGTATAACAATGAAAAAGGTTCTGAGTAAATGGTTAGCTTATAAAGACAGGTATTTAGATACTGATCTAGTATTTGTATCGAACAGAAATAACAAGCTTGATATATCAAACTTTGAAAAAAACTTAAAGAAATATGTTGCTAGAACTAATATAAACAAGAATATTACAGCCCATGTGTTTAGAAATAATTTCGCAAGAAGATATTTATTAGCATCAAACGATATCTATGGATTATCAAGAATTTTAGGACATAGCTCAGTTACCGTGACGGAGCAAGCATACTTAGATTTGACAGTAGAAGATATTAGAAAGAATTACCAACAATTTAGTCCGCTAGAAAACATGAAATAGGAAGGAGATCAAAGCAATGTTAATAAATATAATTATAATACCTCTGATCTTCATAATACTATTAGCAGCCTTTTATACAATGATAGATATACTTGTCAGACCTCTATTTTGTATTGTTTGGGATACTGCAAAAGCTATTAAATCAATCAAAGGAGTAAGGTAATCAAATGGATATAGAAGAAATAATACAACAATTTAAACAATCTACATTTTATATGCAAAACTATAGTCTTAATATCTATAGTAAGATTAGTAGCATTATTAAACTTAACAATAACACTTTGCATGTAGTTCTAAACTCTGGAAACTTAGATGTGTATCTAGATAGAATCGTGAAAGTGGACAAGATACCATATATGAATACTGAATTTCAATGTTGCTATGAGATAAGAAACTATACTAACACAGAAATTCTTGGATATGTAGCTAATTAAAAAAATTATGACAAACAAAAAAGAGTAGTGATATTCGCAGTATCTCCACTCTTCCGAAAATTGAATATAGATTAATGAAACCTTTATTCAACTCATGTAACGATATTTATATTATAAAATAAAAAAATTGAGTTGTAAAGAGGTCTAGTTTCTTATTGCCTTTTTTAGCAATAGGTTACTTGAGATGCACTGGAGCAAGTATAAAAAATCCAGTAGGTGTGGACGAGCCGATGCTATAAAATCGTTTGGGACAAGCAGTATTTCTGTTATTGTATTACTTGCCCCTGAAACGGGTGTACTTGACCGTTTAACAAATTAAGTAGGTAGGATTATACTAGCAGAAATGCGGCTTTCTATATAAGTTTACAAGCGTATACATGGGTAGTATTGTGTATATTAAAATATAGATAACAATAACAGCACAAAGCAAGAAACTTCAGCATAAACAAAACTTTACGCCCTTGAAAAACAGGGCCAACTATGTGCAATTGCTTAGCATTCCAAAACTTTACTCTTAATTTGTACTGAAGTCAATCGATATTTATATAAAAGCTTTTACTAAAGATAAAGGATGAGATCGGATGAATCAATTTATAAAGAATAAAATAGTGCAAGATTTTAAAAAAAAACATGGATTTACCAACAATATAGATAAAAACGAAAGCGGGGTATATTTGATATATAGTTGTTCGACAGATTTTTGTTATGTTGGTGAAACTAAAAACCCTTTTAAAGAAAGATATCCAAAACATAAATATCATTTAAGATTAGGTAATCATAGCAATATAAAGTTACAAGAGATATATAATGAATATGGTGAAGATGACCTGGAATTTATCCCAATATATATATGTGCTGAATTTATGAATAAATATACAGAGAGTGCGTACATAGAAAATTACGGACTAAAGACAATAAATAATAGAGGCTCAATTACAAGATTTGAATGGCAACGGATAAATGAAAAAGAAAGAATAATGTTGAACGGAATTCCAGATATGTATAGGATAATAATTGAAGAACACAAGAAATGGAAGTGCATTGGAAAGGAAAAGATACTGATAGTCAAATTTGAGGAGTATTTGAATAATGCTATGAAATTTGGAATGGAGATTAAATCGAAAGAAGAATTTAGATGGATTGAAGAGTGTGAAAGTAAAGAAATATTCGATTTTCTTAATGAGTATAATCATGAGTATGATAATTTTATAAAAATGCCACTTGATTATATAGGATTGTCTATATTGAATGATATACTAGGAAAGGAAAAACGTAAAAACATTTTTGATAGAAATAAATTGAGACATGAGAGAGATATTGAATCAGATGATCTTATATATAATATTTATAAAAGAATAAGAACGGAAAATAACTTTCTAGCTCATTATGTCAATGCTTATTTAGGTTATTCAAATAACCAAGAAAGTGGAGTATTGAAAGTTAAAATCTTTTCTAATAGATTAACTTGCATTATGGATGTGGTTTATTACTATGTACTTATATTAATAATGGAAGCAGTAGAAGGAAATACTTTTTTACAAATCTAAGACTAGGATTTAATCTCCTAGTCTTCTTTGTTGTTCTTCTAAATACTTAATTGCGATAGTATTTAATAAATTGGCTACAGTTCTATTTTCTTTTTTGGCTTGTTTTTCTAATTTTTCTTTTAATTCCTTAGTAACAGTTACAAGAATTCTTGTCTTATCTTCTCCAATAGGCACTATATATCACCTCGATATCATTATATCAATAAGTGATAAAAAAGTGAATATTATTTTTATTAAGTGTTGACAAGTGATATCACCTAATGTATTATAAATGCATAAGGTAAATAAATCCAAGCATTACAAAAATAAAAATGAAAGGGAGAGATAATTAATATGAACAAAGAATTAGTAAACAAAATGGTTGAAGATGCAGACAATGAGATAAATGAGTTAATAAAACAAGAGAAAAAAATAAAAGAAAACATGATTGAGGAAATTGAAGCGGCAGAAAGAATCTTTATAAATACTAAATTACTTACAAGACGAGGAGATTTGATATTGGAAAATAATTTGATGATAGATAATCCTGTAGTTGAATTAGATGAAGATGTAGATAATTCTATACTTATAACTACAGTAATAGGTGAGCAATTGTGTTGTTCGGCAGAGATTGATCTTGATAATGTAATAGGTATAGAAAGAGAAGATTCTATGATTGATTACTTTAAATATAGCATTGAAATGCCCAACAATGTACTAATAGAAATAACAAATAATATTTTGGACTAATAAAATGACATTATATAGGTAGTGTGCCTAATAAGATAAAGTATTAAAAAACTAAAGATAAATTTATTTAAGTTTTAAATATAAAATGGGGGCTACGAGAATGAAGAAAAATGTATTTCCGAGGGAAATATGGTTAGCGGATTTAAAAGAAAATAAAAATGCAAATGGTGTATTACTTAAAGATACCCATCCTGTCCTTATTCTAAACGATTATAAGACATTAGGAAAGCAAGATTTAATACAGGTCGCTCCAGTAACATCTAATACAGAAAGACTCCTTAGAAGTCATCTTGAGTTAAATGGCTATGGTCTAGATAAAGATAGCAAAGTTCTTTTTGAGCAAGTTACTACACTCCATCGAGATCAAATAATTATGAAGCTTGGCAAAGTTGAAGATGTAGAAACCAACAAAGCAATAGATGCAATGATTAAGAAAGTAATTTTAGTCGATAGTGAAAGTCAGCTTAACTTAGATAATGTAATTTCTACTTTTAACATGCAGCTACAGGAAAAAGCTGAACTAGAAAAATTAAATAATATAATGAAGGATATCCGTGATAATTACTTTAGTAAAGATTATAAGAATGTTGAGGAATTGTGCAATAAGCTTGTAGAAGCTACAAAGAAAACCAATATACCAAGAGCTAGAAAAAACAATTTTCTTTTTAATGCTTATTATATGATTGCTATGTCAAATTATAATGTAAAAAATATTAATGAATCAATAGAAAATATAGAAAAAAGCTTAAAGTATATAAATGACGTGGATGATAAGCATAATTATGCAAACGCAATGTGGTGCTTGGGTAATTGTTTTGCTGAAGTTGATAGAGAATTTGAAGCTTCAAAGGTATTTGAACAATTAAGCAAATATTATAAGAATAACAACCTACAAAAAGAAAGATATGTTTGTGTGTTTAATATTGCCTTTTGCAACAGGAACTTTAATAAAATGAATAAAATTATTAATATGATTGAAAACCACAAGGATAATGTTTGGTACGGGGAGGCTGACAAAATGTATGTATTAGAAGATTTGAAAAGTGAGGTTAAAAGACTTGGAGACAAGCTTAACATAAGATAGTTCATCACGAAAGGGGGTGATTGATTTGAAGAACTTGAAGAAGAAAGCTATTATATTTGCAGTTGCTATGATATTAGCAATAGGAGCTGGAGTTATAACACCTTTTGGAGGTGGAGGTGTAGTGCCAATCAATGGCATATATCTTATAAAATAACCACAATACATAGGTACAAGCTAGACAATTCAGTCTAGTTCTGTACCAAGAAATAACCATACAAGGAGGATTATTATGGGCAAAGTAATACAATTTAAACAAGCTAAAAAGGATCATGACGATGAAGAATTACTCGAAGAATATTATGCTTTACAAGACCAGATAAAAGGATTAGAGTACGAAATAGCGGCAACAGAGGAGTATATAGAGAAATATAAAGATAGACATACAAATATGGAGTATAAGATATACAAATTAGCAATAGCAAATACTATACAAATATTAGTTAAGAAAAAGGAAAGAGCAGAACATTTAGCACAAATTATATAAGCAGTTTGCTTAAAAAAAGGATTTAAGTACATCAACCTAGAATTTAATATATAGGATAATTTCATCAAAGGAGTATTGCTATGAAATATAAAGAGTATGTAGAAAAAATTATGAATGATAAATATGATAAGGAAAATACAGAATATTTTAATAGAGAACTTCTATATCTTGGTTCCGTAGAAAGAGGTTACTGTTTGTATAATTCTTTAACAGATAATGATGGTTATGGATGGGGAGAGTTGAATTATTATTTGTTTTGCGAGTGGTGGGATTCTATTGATGTAGGTCATGAGAAATTTTATGAGATTAAAGATACAATAAGAGAATGGATTGAAGATGCAGAAGTTGAGGTAGACTTTAAAAACTTAGAATTTGATAATGAAGGCTATACAATTCTATATAGAGGAGAACATGAAAAAGCCTTACATTTAGGATTAAGTTGGACTACTTCTGAAGAAGTTGCGATTCTATTTGCCCACGGACTAAGAATAAGACAACAAAGCAAAGAGCCGAGACTGCTTAAAGCTAAAGTTCATAAGGATGATATACTGGCAGTTTTTAATGATAGAAATGAGAACGAAGTATTAGCTTCAGAAGTTGAAGTTATAGATGAAATTTATTTTGATAAACCTCTTACGGAAGAAGTGAGGGAAAGATTAAGAAAGAAAATAGAAATAGGTAATTAGAAATATGTATATACGACTGACTTTACAAAAGATAAATCCGTTATACCATATCAAAGGAGAGCCTCAAAAAAACTAAAGAAAACTAAAAAAGACTAGCAATTCTTAGCTAATCTAATATAATTCCAATATTTAACTGAATATGACCTAAAATAAACCAATATGAGCATTGATTAACAATAGTGATTCGTGGTATTATTAAAGGTACATAGGAAAACACAAAATAGACTACCTTGAGTCCTTGGGCTTTTTATATCCTTTTTTAGGATATTGGGGTAGTTTATATTTTCTATACTTATTTTTAATTATATTTATGCTCTTTGAAAATTAAATATTGATTCATATCTTAATTATAACCAACTATTAAAATTATATACACATATCACTATTTAAATAGTATCCTATACTGCATTATAGGATAAGTATGCAATCAAAATAGTCGTGATAATCATATTATTATGTAGACTATTTTTAACTTATGTACTTATTATAGCATATTTCAAGTGCAAGTCAACATTTTACAACAAGATTTTATGAGAAGGAGAGTGAAGGTTTTATGACCAACCCAATTTACTTAATTAAAAACAAATATCTAGCACAAGCACTTAGCTGGATGGGATTTAATTATAAAAAGATAGGAGATGAGTATGCATTTATAAACACTGAAGAATTTAGCAGTGCTTATGCATCATTGCTTCAGCTTAAAAAACAATGCGGTACATATAACTAACGCAAAAATACCTAAATTTGGTGACATATTTATTTCATAGCCTAAAACATATATGCCAAGAATAGGTGACATATTTACAACACTTAAAGTAAATATACCAAGAATAAGGGATATATTTGCAAATACATATTACATATATGCCAATAAAAAGGGACAAATGTGCAGTGTATAAAGAGAAAACAATATATAAAGAGAAAATATTAATAAAGAGAATTATACTTCCACAAACTTTTTCTATTCAAAAAAGCTTTGCGTAAGTAAGAAACGCCAACTACAACTAATAACAATTAAATGATAGGAGAGATTACTATGAACAAACAATTATATGACAATAACAACTACATTATACTACACAACAATATTCCTTTATTTAAGGATGAAAATATTACTCTTCCAGATCAGGAATTAGTTTTATATCTACTATTGCAATTAAACTATAACATATCTAAAGGCAGGGGAATTACTTCTGTTATTACTCTATTAGATATTATGTGTCTAAGGAGAGACAGTAAAAGAATTATTGGTGATATTAGAATTGCTTTATACAACCTTATAGTAAAAGGACTTGTTTCTAATATATATACAATAAATTTTGAAGAGATAGAAATAAGACTTGAAGTTAAAAAAGATGAAGAAACAGGAAAAGAAACAACTAATGTTAAAGGCATTAGTAATATAGATAGCTTTTACTATGAACTGGATTTACCTGAAGAACAGTATTTCAAGATTCACGAAAAATTTTTATATGAAATATTTAATTATTCCAAAGGGAAGAAACTAGAGAAGTTTAGCTTGGTTAGATACTTGTGTTGTGTGTTAAGAGTTATATCTTGCGATTCAAGGTTTGGATGGCTTACACAAGGATCAGTCGAATTTTTGAACAGCAGGACAATAACTACATATAATAACATTCTACAAGAAGATTTACATATTATTCGTTACAACAATGACTACGTGACAGAGAAATTTAGATATTGCAGTACATATTTTTCTTTATATGATGACAAGGAAAACTTTGATAAGCAACTTGCAGATACAGTTAAAGAGCGTAAGTTGATTAAAAAGGATAAAGAAAAAAGCAATAATAATAGACGTTCTAAACAGCAATTAAACAATAAGGACAAGCAGATTGCTGAGGAAACAGATGAAGATAAAATTAAGCAGCTTAAAAAAGAAAAAGCTGAGATTATTGCTGAAAGAGAAGAGAACAATAATGAGATTTGGCAAGCAGATAAGACGAATGCTGTTAATGCTAATTTTAATAATAATAATTCTACTCCACCACCTGAATTTAAATATGATCCATTTAAAACCAAAACGGAAAAAGAAAAACAAGATGAGGTTAAGAAACTATTAGCACAAGGTTATAAATATTTTGAGCTTAATCCAGAACAAAGAAATATATATGATGCAATGCAAGTTTGTTTTGATTTAGGGTTAGATGAAAGTGATGGACTACCTTTTTAAACAATTTAGTACAATTGAAAAATTTAAATTACGATTATGGAGGATTGAGGATATTATGATGAATACAAATATATTACAACTAGAAGCAAAGGATATTTTAACAGGAGTTACAATAAAGAAAGGCAATTATAAAAGATATAAAGCTACATTAGATTATAGCTTGGATTCTGATGAAATAGACTTTATATCTAGTAGAAAAAATGAGTTTTATCAAGTTGATAATAAACAGTATTGTGACAGTGTAATTAGCGTAACATTTAAATATAGTGTAAAGGATGAAGATGGTAAGACTACTGTGAAGACAAATGCTTTAAGAGAAGAGTTATATGCGAATGGGTTTGATATAACATTTAGTACTGATAAAAAATCTAGTAAGATTCATTTTGTTAGATATAAGAGATCGAGTGGGTCTAGTAGAGTAGGTAAATGCCTTTTTATTAGAGAGGATTTGTATGAGAAAGCTATAAAATGGTCTTTTATGAATCTGAATATAAATGAAGGTGACGAAGTAGATTTAGCAGCACTAGAAGCTTATATAGCTCTTACGACAAGTGCAATAATCGATACTATAAGTGGTATTAGCAAGGAGAATATACTTGTTATAGATGAATATAATAGCGTATTTGATGATACAGTAATGGCTACTAGAGTTATCAATAAGGATGGAGTAGATAGATTACAGACCAGAGAAGAAAAAGTAGAAATATCAAATAATATTTGGGATGGTCAATGTTTGCTTTCTGCTGAAATTTTCAAGGAAAAGTATGCTGATAAAGGAATGTTATTGCTTCGTAACAGGTATTATAAAGCGGCATGTTTTAATACAAATATTCAAAAATTCTTTGAGGATGCAGGCATAACTGAAGTCTCACAACTAAATGGTTTTACCTTAGCAAAAGATATTAAGCAAATTAAAATGATTTGTACAAAGAGTTGTATTAAGTATTCAAAGTTTAGTAGTGTAGAAAAATGGCTTAAAGAATTAGAAGATAAATGGGGCGTAGTTAAATACGAAAAACCAACTCATTATTTTGGTGGCAGATATGTACAAACTCACTATCAACTTTTGCAAACAATAAATTTTGATCGTGAAGAAATGCTGGAACTTTTGAAACCAAGCGTGGATTATTTGGATAAGATTTTGAATGATACTAGAGTTATGCGTAATCACTTAAAAATGAAAATAGATGAAGATTTAGATATGGGTGATATAAGTACAACAAATAGTTTTATGCTTAATATGCTACAGTTAAATGACAAATTTTCGAAGACAAAAATGTATTCTGATTTCAGGACAGATATCAGAGAGAGCTTTATTAAAAATATTAGAAAAGGTCATGTTTTGATAGAAGGTACATATGCAGTTCTATTTGGAAATGGAATGGAAATGCTTAAGGCTACTATAAAAGATAAAAGTAATGAGTTCTATTTTACTGGTAATAGTATTTTATCTAAAGGGGAAATACATTGTAGTAATTTTGCATATGAGACCGAGATTCTTGGATGTCGTTCACCTCATGTGACCATGGGAAACCTTTTATTAGCTAAAAACGTAGCTTGCAAAGCTATAGATAAATATTTTAATCTTAGTAAGCAAATAGTTTGTGTGAACAGTATAAAGGATAACATATTGGAAAGATTATCATCGGCTGACTTCGACTCGGATCAGATGCTCCTAACAGCAGATAGACAAATTATAGACGAGGTAAAAGAGAATTACAATAAGTTCTTAGTTCCTACAAGTTTTGTTAAAGCTAAAAAGGTTCCAAGATATTATACAGCTAAAGATAAAGCGGATTTAGATATAAAGACTAGTGTTAATAAAATTGGAGAGATTATAAATCTGTCACAACAACTTAATACAATCCTATGGGACAAGGTGAATAATGGTGCTGATATAAATAGCAAGGAGATACAAGATTTATATGCTGATATAGCACAACTTGACATACTAAGTTGCATCGAAATAGATAAAGCCAAGAAGGAATTTAGCATTGATAGTGTATTGGAACTTGAAGAACTTAGGAATAAATATAAAATTACAGTATTGTATAATGCACAAGGAAAAGAAGCTACGATGAAAGAAATTAGACTTTTTAATGAAATGGTAGCTTTAAAAGAAGATGAACAAGATTATAAATACTTTGAAAAAGAAAATGGGCTAGAAGGATATTATACAAAAAATGTTAAACCTTATTTTATGCAATTTACAGGTAGTAAAAAGAAGCAGAAGGAAATGTCTGAAGCAAATAAAAACGTTGAATTTATTAAATATAAAACATCTATGGATTTTTTAGAAGATATTGTAGATAAAGAATTTAAGAATATAAAGGCACAAAGGGAAAATAATATATTAACTTTTACAGAAATTTTTCAAACTGAAACTAAAATTTTAACTTCTAAATGTGATAAAGACAGGGTTAAAAGAATATTGGAAATTAACAAAGAATACAAAGCAAAAATAAAAAATATATGGGGTAAAGATATAGCAGAAGGTGCAACAGAAGATGAAATAAAAGAAATTAATACTAAAAAATATAAAGATTCTCTAAATACAAAAAATGAATGTATTAAAGAAATAGCAAAGCTTAAAGTAAAAGCAGAAGATATAAAAAGAATTATAAAAGACTTAGATGAAGAGACCAAGGCGATTGTAAAAGAAAGAAATGAAAATAAAAAAGCTAGTGGTAAGGTAGTTGACGAAACTAAAAAATATGAAATATTTGCAATTGGTAGATTTTTATTAACTGTACTTTATAATGCACATAGAGCTGAATTTTTAAAGATATTTGAAGAGCAGAAAGAATCCTTAGAGGTATTGCAGTACATAGGTAAAAATGATGATATTGAAAAACTAGATACAATTAAGCTATATAACACATATTTCAAAATCATAAAAAAATAGATAAATTCCTACCGATATTTTTTGAGAGTGGCTTGGATGCTAATGTTGAAGGGGGGAGTTGACACCACTATAGGAGAGAGTAAAGAGTAGTAATAACTCTCATGGATATAGCCGACCATGGCGGTATATGTCTAGCAATGAATGTGGTAAAACATACAAATTGTGAGTTGTACTAGCAGTTAGCAACTTTAAATAAGTAACTGCTTAGATACAATATTTTTTGATTATTTTACTATATAATTATCCTAATTTTATAGTAAACCTAAAACTATGATTTGTCAAACTAAAATTTAAAATAAAAAAACGATTGGATTTTTCCAAACGTCAAATAAATATTATGGTTATGCTTGATCCTAAAAGCAACAGGAGGATATTATGGTTAATACAAATTTAAAGGAATTAGAAGAAAGAATGAACAGATACTATGGATTTGATTTTCTTCAGGAAGAGTATAGCTTTAAAGTGAAGGATCAAGGAGAAGAAGTCAGTGTAATTTGCTACGATGGTGATACTAAGGAATTGGTTTGGGATTTGAATATTCCAATAGTTGATGATATGGATCAATTACTGAAGAATATGATTAGTCAATTTTATGAGGATTACATAAACCACTATAATAGGATCATAAGATCATGGAGTGGATACTCAGCTCGAAAGGTTAAGTCCATAAATACATGGCTTATTAGAAATAACATGGATAGAGTAAACAAAATTCAACTAGAATTAGTAGAACAGTATAAAAGATTTGCAGAAGCCAAAGATGTGGTTGCTCATAATAAACAGTTTATAAAGATGTTCTATCATATTAAAGATAAATATGAAATAGCAGCTTAAAGGATATATTAGTATCCTTTTTTATTTTGTTTAAATATCTTATATATACATTATATCATATTGTATAGGGTATGTAAAGATGTTTTTAAAACTTAATTATAATATATCCAATTATATTATACACTATTGTTTTGTAAATACAACAATTAAAATATTAATAAAGTGTTAATAAATAATATGGAGGGTGATTTGTATGGTAAAAGAATTATTAGCGATGAGTATTACACTAAATATTATGTTCTTTACTGTTATATACTTTAACGCTAAGGACAGGAAAGAGCG
This sequence comes from Clostridium sp. C8-1-8, assembly GCF_009928445.1. GTDB lineage: Bacteria > Bacillota > Clostridia > Clostridiales > Clostridiaceae > Clostridium_AR. Next base: position 80,422 of record NZ_JAABNO010000018.1, read on the forward strand.
CATTAAGGGAAGTTTGGATAATATCGAAGTGTTACTTGCAAAGCTTAAAAATGATCTAAATAAGATTGATTCGAAATTTGAAAATGATATTTTAGAAAAGTTGGAAGAGATTGATCAGGAGCTTAGAAAATAAGCTTCTTTTTTATTACAAAAAAATATATTAAATGATATGGAGGGCTTTATATGGGTAAGAGAGGAAGAAAACAAAAATTTGAAGGCATTGATATTAATAAACAAGTGGTTTATGCGATTTGGGTGAAGGATTTCGTGTACATAGGTTCTGGTTACTATGAAAGGTTATCTGGAAACCTAAGCAAGGTAAAAAGAGGGGTACACGCTAATAAGGAATTACAGGATGCTTATAATATACATCAATTTGTTAAATTGGAAATTTTGGAACATGATATAGAAACAGATTTGGAAGCTAGAGATTTAGAAAACTTCTATATGGATTACTTTAAGAAAATTGATGGGGTAGTAGTATGTAATAAGGTTAAAGCATATGTAAGTAACTATAAAAGAAGTCTTGATCCAGAAGATGTTATAAAAATCAGAGAGCTTATAAATGAAGGTAAAAAGAACGGAGAACTTGCAGAGTTGTATAATGTAAGTGCTACACAGATTAGTCGTATTAGAAATAATAGACGTTGGCCAAATATTTAATACATACATAGTTAGATTAATTACATACATAATAAAAAGCGTGGTTAAGCAGTTTGTAGACAAGCTTTTTAGGAAAATGAAAATCAAAAAAATAGTAACTTTTTGACTTCACTTAACATTATAATTGGACAAGCTGGAAAATGCAATATTAAATTGTAAAATAAAGTTAAGTTAATTTTTGTAATTGGGAAAGGGATTAGGATGCTTCTGTGGAATATTTAGGTAAATATATATATGGAGGAGAGTGTTTGTAATGGAATTGTATAAAACTTTATCTGTATTCGGTTATGAAACCGCAGATCTTTGTGTTATTAAAAATATTCAAGTGGAAATATGTTCGAAGAATGCTAAAAACCCTATTGAAATAAGAGCTGGGCAAGGGAATCCCCTACTTTCAATGATTGGAGAAGAACGTCTTTTCTTTATAAAAATTTATGGAGTTGCAGATACAATAAAACAACAAATTGGAAATCAATTAGTTGATATACAATTAGATAATGAAAAACCATGTTATAAGCTAACAAATGTAAAAATAGATTATAAAAGTAATGATATTGAAATAGTTACTGATAAAATTACAAAATTTCAGAATTTATAATAACTTTTTAGAGTCACTAACCAGCGACTCTTTTTTCATGCTTAAAAATAAAATAGGAGGGGATAGAGAGTGCAATTTAATTATAAGAAAGATATTATTACTTGCAATAGTAGTGCATTGGCTTTTAGTGTGTTGAGGAATAATGTGGACTTAAATAGGGTTAAAGTTGTGTTAGATAATGAGACAGGCAAGAGAATGTTTGTGTTAAGTGATTATTCTATGGAAGAACTTGAAGCTTATAAACATTATGTACAAGCGGTTAAGAATGGAACAGCAATACAGGTGGATATTATAGAATTTAATCATATTTATAGCTGTCTTAAGCAAATGGTTATGGAATTTAAATATTCTGAATAATGATCATTAATGATAACCTTTGATAGTCTTTGAGAACCAATGATTATCATTGATTGTCTTTAATTACAATTAGTTATCTAAAAATAATAATTAAAGGTGGGATTTGTAAAATGAGTATTGTAGAAATGATGGGAAGAATAGATAGAGAACATAATGAAGCACATGAGAGATTAAAAAGTATTTGTGAGAAGTCTGAGAGACTTAATTATGATGATATGATTAAGAGATTGAGTGAGGTTACTGGTGATATAGCTGGTTATAAATTTGATACTTTTGTTGATATGTTGGCAGATGAATTGGAGAATAATAAGAGATTGAATGAAGATGACTGGGATTTTACAGAGGCTGAAATTATGGCAAGGTATGACAATGACGTGGAATATTGGAAAGAAAATTATGAGAGGTATGGAGATAAGGATTTATACAAGGATGTTGAGGAGTTCAAGGAAAGCATGATAGATTGGATGATTGAGTATAGTTTGGATGGAGCTTTTGCTAGCGTTGAGTATGAATATAAGTATAGGAAAGATCAAGGGTTGTGTTAAGTAAATTATTTATTGATATGTCGAATGAAATATGAAGGAACTTCCTAACAGATATAGAAATATGTTTGTGAGGGGGGTGAGATGATGGTTACAAGAGAGGATGCTACATGGATTCAAGTCGGAAGTCTATCAGCATTATTAATGGAAAAAGGACTGATAACTCCACAAGAGTTTCAAGCAAGTATAGAAAGATCATTGAATGGACTAACTATTCGTGGATGGGATGAGGAAGATGTTAGAGCAATTAGAAATATGATTATACCACACTAAAAATTATGAGTAAGGTTAAGGATTATCTTAGGATAGTCCTTTTTATTTGTAGAAAATTAACACTAATAAATATAAAAAGGAAATTATCTCAATATGTAGAATAGACGTATTGAGGTGATTTGGATGAAAATATTAAAACGAAGTAAAAAGAAAAATGAGGCTTTTGACTATAATAAATATATCTCAGAATTTATTGACTTCAAAGATAGTATAGATAAAAATAATGAATATGTAGCTTTAAATAATCTTTACAGTGAAATATACAAATTTTATAAAGGGAGAATGCAAGAGAACGACTTTGACATTAGCATTGAAAGAATACTTTTAGAAAAAAGAGCTGGAAAATATAATGGAGAGAAATATAAAGCGAATATTTCTATAATGCTTGGATTTTTCTGTGCATTAACTCCTGTTTATATACAAGGATTCGTTGAACTCAATCCAAGTAATAAAGCCATAATATACATTCTATCTACATTAGTAGCATTTGGAGTTGTATATAGAGAGCTATCTAAAAGCGTTGATTCAGATAAGGGTAAAGATGTAGTTTATAATGTATCTTTAAAGGTTTTAAGTTGTATCGAGAAAGAAATAGAACTTAAAAAAGTTAAAGGCTATAATAAAGCAGAAGCTAAGGTTGAAGATATAAATAGCGATGTTAATTCTAAGAGTGGTATTAATCCAATAGTATTAGAAATTGCAGCAACATTGTTAGATAAAGATAGCATTGTTAGAAGAATTTTTAGAAAAATAAAGAGATGAAGTTAACAGGATTTTGCCTTAATATGTCGAATATGGTATGTTGAGGTGAATTTTAATGAAAAATAATACTATAAAGTTTAATGAATTAATGGATGTTGGAATTGATAAAATAATTAAGGATCAGTTAATTAGTAATAATATTATTCTTGAAGATGATGATTCGATTTGTATAAATTATGATCAAGTAAACCAAAGGTTTGTTATTGAACCAGTCATTAATTTTGAATTTGTAATTTCATATAGTGGTAAGAACGTACAGTTTGCAAAAACAAATGTAAAAATGAGCAGTAGTGAATTGAGACAAGTTATAAATGATATAAAAGAAAATAGTAATAATGATACTGGTTCATTAGATGAAAAACTAACTATATATTTTACAAACTTCCAAAAGTATGGGAGGGTAGAAGATGAAGAAGCAGATAAATTGTCAGATATGTTTAGTAGAAAAATCGAAAATTACTATGGAATAAAATTGAGTAAATATGATTGTGTCTATTATCCTACATTGGAAGATTTAGATAAAAGTTTTGGACTATCTTAAGATAGTCTTTTTTTATTTTGCTTAAAAATATTTGAGTGGGAAGGTGAGGTGATGAAAAATGGCATTTGGAAGTGAACTAACTGATAAACAATTAAAGGCTTTAGAGTTGTTGGTAACAGGCGAAACGGTGAGTGAAACTGCGAGGTTAGTAGGTGTTAATAGGAAGACAATAACTGAGTGGAAAAAACAGGAGAAGTTTAAGGTTGAGCTGGACAGACAGGTTGCAGAGCTAAAATCTGGCATAGAGAAGAAAATATTAACTAATCTGAATCCTTTGTTAGATAAATTAATGAAAATAGCGCTGAAAAGTGATAGCGATAAGACTAGCTTAGATGCTATAATATACGCTATTAACAGGGTTGCAGGTACTCCAACCAGTAAAATTGCTGATGTAAGCGAGGAAGAAAAGAAGGCTGATGACTTTAGTTTAGATGATCTAGATAATGTAATAGAGTTAGATATAAAGGCTAATTAGTATAATAAAACCTTAGTTTTATAGTTTGCAATAGTATAAGTGTATACTTATTGAAATGAATAAAACTATATATAGTACTTATTGAGTTATTAATTACTATATATAGTGTATTTTTAAATTATTTCGCTAAATAAATGTTTGACGAAATAATTTGATATGGTTGAAAATATAGGGGGTGGGGGTATTCTGAAAATGGAATTCTCGGAAACCCATCGGTAAGCATTAAAAAATTATATTATATTTTTATATCTCAAGCAAATGAAGAGGGTAATCAATACCTTCTTTTTTTATATCTAAAATTCGATGAAGGAGGTGGTTATTATAATTTATTTTGATAATAGAGAATTTACAAATCAACAATACAATACTTACATATTAAGAAAATACCTATCAATACATTATACAGAAGAAAAAGCTATTTCTATTATTAAAAATAATGTTGATAAACTACCTCAGATAGCTAAAGCTCTAGGGGAAAGAGATATAGCCTTCTTCTGTTTATATTATTTACAAGATATCTTTGTTGTTAAAGATAATAATGAAGCAAGACAGCTAAGCTCAACCCATTATGAAATGTGGGACTTACTAAACAAATCATTTGTATTAGATGAAATAGATAAGTTGAATGTAGTATGTCCAAGAGGTATGGCTAAAACAACAGTTAATAACCTATCCTTGGTCATATGGCTTATATGCTACAAGAAATCTAAATTTACTTTGATAGGAGCTAAGAAAGATGATGATGCACAGCAATTTATAGATTCTATCAAAAAGGTTATTACTGAGAATAAGAAAATAATAGATAACTTTGGCCTACTTATAGATAAAAAACATTACAAAGTAAACTCTAATGAAATTGAATTTGCTAATGGTACATATATAAGAGCTGTAGGTTCTGCAAGTTCTGTCAGAGGTGCTAACTTTAAAGGTATTAGACCTCAAGTAGTATTACTTGATGATTTCCAAGACGAGAAAGATATTCTTACTGAAGAGGCTAGAGAAAAGAAATGGAATAAATTCTGTAAGGAAATTGAGAAGGTTGGAGATACAGCAGTATATAGAAATAATAAGAAAGTAAAGGCAGCTACAAAGATAATTAGTATCGGTACTGTATTACATAATGACTGTTTGATAAGTAGGCTTACAAGAAATAAGGACTATTATACTGTGTTAAAAAGGGCTATATTACTACAGCCTGATGAAACTGTAGAGGATATTTTAGAGTCTGAGTTATGGCTTCAATGTAAAAAGCTGTATTTTAATGATAAAGATGCAAATGCAAAGGAAACGGCAAGACAATTCTATTTTGATAATAAAGATAATATGATATTTCCTGTACTATGGGAAGAAAAATGGAATTGTTTTGATGATATAGCAGTTTCATATTGGGAAAATAGACAAGCGTTTATGTCTGAAATGATGAATGATGCTACTTCCATTGGTGTTAAGTGGTTTAAATCCATTGCAACTCAATGTAAAGAAGAGATTGAAAATCATTATTTCGTTAAGACAATGCTTTGTATAGATCCAGCTTCAACTACAAGCAAGAAAAGTGACTTTACAGCTATGGTTGTCGCTTCTGAATCTGATAATGATTTTAGTTATATGAGGGAATTGGTACTTGAAAGATATACATTTAATGAATACTGTGAAAAGGTTATTGAGTTATTGAAGCAATATGATGATATAAATCATATTTTTATAGAAAAAAATACATATCAATCTGCTGATGTAATTAAGATAAAAGAATTAATTGAGAATGAACCAAGTCTAAGAAATAGAACTATTGAATTTATAAATGAAATGCAGCGAAAGAATAAGGACGAAAAGATATCTACGATTGTTGATAGTGTTAATAATGGACAGATAATATTTGTTGATAATAACAAAGAATTTATAAATCAAATATTAGAATTCCAGGGACAAAAATGGACTGTTCATGATGATGCTATAGACTGTGTAGCAGAGTGGGCTATAAGAATTAAAACAATTGAAGTAGTAAGTAAACTAGAATTACTACCGAGAAGTTTATTATTTTAATGGAAGGAGTGATTGAATGATATTAGATTTAAATAAAGATATGGATTTAATAAAGAGAGTATATACTTATTTCTCTAGCAGTTCTTACATATATGAGAAGATGTATGAGTACTACAAGGGGAATACTGATGCACTGGCTAATTATAAGATGGTTACTAGTAGAAGCAATAATAAGATTAGTACTAATTTTATAAAGAAGTTTATTAAAGAAGAAATGAGTTATAGCTTTGGTAATGCAATAAACTATACTAGCAACAATGGCAATAATAAGTCTATAAAAGATATATATAAGAATACTTGGCATTGGAGCGAAAAACATGACACTGATTTAGCTAAAAATATGCTTCTATATTCTATTGGCTATGAGATATACTACACTGATAGCAATGGATTTAGCAGTAAAGTCATAAGTCCTCGCAATGGATATGCTTATGTAGATGAAAATAATAAAGTTATGTTTTTTATTAGAAGATTTACAAAGCAGTTTGATGCTATAAATAAGATTTATATTGATATATATGATGATAAGTACATATATCATTTCGATGATAGCTTTGGAGTACAACTAGCTGATCCTGACTTTCATTATTTTGGTAAGGTTCCAGTTGGGATTGCAAAGCTTAGTGATGAATTGCAATATGATACTATCTATGGAGATATAAAGTCTTTGCAAGATGCATATGAGACTAACCTATCTGATATAAGTAATGAAATAAGTGATTTTAGACAAGCTTATTTAAAGCTAACTGGTGTTGATATAACCGATGAGCAAGCAACACAAATGAAGGAAATGGGTATTCTTAAAATGAAGAATAAGGATTCTAATGCCGATTGGTTAATTAAGAATATTAATGATACCTTTATTCAAAACACATTGAATACATTAGAAGATAAGATGTATCAACTATCAAGCCACATTAATCACAATGAAAAAATGCAGAGCAATTTATCTGGAGTTGCTTTGAGAAGCAGATTAATAAGCTTAGAAGAACGTTGTAAGCTTAATCAGCAATCCATGACAGATTGTATTAAGACTAGATTACAAATGCTATTTACATATTTAAGTAAGCTGAATTTAACTTATGATGCTAGTGATATCAAGATAAAATATACTGCTAATATACCTCAAGACGATACTGCAATGGCTGATATTGTAAGTAAAGTTGGCGATTTATTTAGTGATGAAACTAAAGCAAGTCTATTCTCTTTTGTAGATAATCCTTCACTTGAGATTGAGAAGAGGAATAAAGAACAAGAAGAAGTTTCACAGGGGAATAGTTTACTAGATAATGCACCAGTGGTAGGTGATAATAGTGGACAAGTATAAAGAACTTCAAGAAAAATTTAACCAGTTTATTTTTGACAATTCTGAAAAGGAAGAGCAGAAAGCTTATACATTGCAAAAGAAAGATAGAGAAGAAGTGTTGAATTTTATAGCAAAAATTTTGCTTGAATATACTATCATTGATAGTGGCTTAAATGTTAGTAGTAAGGATCAGAAGGTTATTATATCTGATTTCAATAATATCATAGTTAAAATTGCAAAAGATGAATATAAAAATGAAAATGCAATTATTGATGATATTCTTACTACAGCAACTAAAGATAAATATTACACCAATGCCTATGCAACTGATATTGGCTATAGCTTTAAGCTACAGAAAATAACTGATGAAGAGATACAAAAAATAGTTAACAGTGCAATTGATGGTAAGAATTGGAGCGATAGACTATGGACTAATAAAAAAGAACTTGAAGCAAATTTAAGAGCTGAAGTTGAAAAGTTTCTACAAGGTAAAACTGACGTTAATAAAATTAGCCAAGTTATAAAAGATAGGTTTGGACAAAACGCTTTTAATACAAGGAGACTTACGCAGACTGAAGTTGCTAGATGTCAGCTTCAAGCAAATGAACTCTTTGCAGAAAATGAAGGTGTTGAGTATATGATGTTTACAGCTACTTTAGATGGTAGAACTTCAAATTTCTGTAGAGAACATGATGGGAATAGGTATGGAATTGATGATGATAATCGACCAGAATTACCGCATCATCCTTTCGAGAGAAGTTTGTATATAAACATTCCATCACCAGATTGGAAAGCAAAGCAAAGGAGAGACCAAGCAAACAATGAAATAATAGATTATACAACTTATGAAAATTGGTTAGATAATCAAGATTTATAGACACCTTAATATGGTGTTATTTTTATGCAATAAAATAAATTAATTGCGTCTGTAGTCGAGAGGTTATAGGGGCATAGGAGGTTTAACATGAAAAAAACAGAGTTATTAAAATTGATAGAAAATATGCAAGATGAGGATAGTGTTGATTCTTTATTTAGTTTTGATAAAGTAAAGGACAACTTATTAAACGACAATACATTTAAGTCTTTTTTAGACAGTGAAAAGGATAAGCATCATTCTAAGGCACTCGAGACTTGGAAGAGCAATAATCTTAATAAGTTAATTGATGATGAAATTACTAAGAGATTTCCACAAGCTGATCCAAAGGACTTAAAGCTACAGGAATTACAAAAACAAATAGAACAAATGCAAAAAGATACTGTAAGAAAAGACTTAACCAATAAGGCTATAAAGATTGCTAATGAAAAGAAACTTCCATTAGATATGATTGATTTTCTTATTGGACAAGATGAAGAAAGTACAACTAAGAACTTAGAAAAGTTTGAAAGTGTATTTAATACAAGCTTAGAGCAACAAGTCCAAACTAAACTTTCTGGAGGATATACACCTCCGAGCGATAAGCAAACAGGTTTAACTGAAGAACAACAGTTACAAGCACAGATAAATGAAATTATGGGAATTAAATAATAAAAAAATAGAAAACGAGGAGAGATATTAATATGGCAAATACATTAGCTTATACAACTTTATTTCAAAAGGCATTAGATGAACAAATGATTCAAGGAGCTACATCTGGTTGGATGGAAGCTAACGCAGGACAAGTAATTTATAGCGGTGGTAAGGACATTAAAATACCAAAAATGACAGTAGATGGACTTGGTAACTATGATAGAGTAAATGGATATAATGGTGGTTCAGTAAACCTAACATATGAAACATTTACAATGACTCAAGATAGATCAAAGTCATTTACAATAGATGCAATGGATGTGGATGAGACTGGATTTGTAGTAAATGCTTCAAGTGTTATGTCTACATTCCAAAAGACTCAAGTTATTCCTGAGATAGATGCTTACAGATACAGTAAGATCGCATCTTTAGCTATAGCAGCAAATAAAGCAAGTGGTGGTTATACACCTTCGGCGTCAGATATACTTACTAAATTAAGATCTGATATAGCAGCAATTAAAGATGTTATTGGTGATGTTCCATTAGTTATAACGATGTCAACAATAACTAAGAATATATTAGAAAGCTCAACTGAAATAGCTAAACAATTAAGAATTGATGATTTTACAAGTGGTAAATATTCTACTAAGGTTACAATGATTGATGAAAATGTAATAATTCCAGTACCTTCGGCAAGACTTAAAACTGCTTATGTTTTTAATGATGGTAAGACAGCTGGACAAACATCAGGTGGCTTTGTTGCAGCAGCTGGAGCAAAGAATATTAACTGGATAATTTGTAGTTTAGATGCACCAGTGGCTATATCTAAAACAGATAATATGAGAATATTCGATCCACAGACAAACCAATCTGCTAATGCTTGGAAGGTTGATTATAGAAAGTACCATGACCTATTTATACCAGACAACAAACTTGCAGGATGTTGTTTTGTAAATGTTAAAGAAGCATTATCTTAATTTGGGTGATACATAATGTTTACTTTGAAAAAACTAAATGTAGTTAGAATAGTAGAAACAGAAAGAGAAAGGGATGAACTTTTAAAAGAAGGTTTTGACCTCTCTGAACAAATAAAAGAAACTAAGGGTAAGGCAAAATAACCTTGCCCTTTTTACATTAGGGTGGTGGTATACTTTGTTAGAAACTTTAAAACAATTATTAGATATAGAGGATAACAGTAAGGATACTTTATTGAATATTTATATTGATAGAGCAACTTTAGTAATACAACAGTACTTAAACAGAGGACAAACTACAGATGAAGTACAGGAGCTTTATAGTACAGCTATAATTTATCTTGTAGAAAAGGCTTATAACACTAAAAATAATACAAAAGATGGTATAAAGCAAATACAACAAGGACAGAGAAACGTTATATATAGAGATAATGTAAACTTATTTTCTATAGAAGATACAGTAAAATCTATGTTACCGCTACCTTTGATTGGTTTAATGTAGGTGATGGATATGGATTTATTTTATGATTTTACTATCTATAGAACAACTAAAACAAGGGTTAAAAATGAGTTAGGGCAGCTTATAGATGTATATGTAAAGGCAATAAGCATTAATTGTGATATTCAGCCAAGTGATGCGACTTTAGTGAAGAAGAGCTTTGGTGATGATATTATTTGTAATTTTATAGTGTTTTGCAGTGAAGCTATTGCTGAAGGAGATATTGTTGTTTATAACAATAAACCTTACTTGGTTAAAAAAGGTGTTGATTGGATTGAGTACAAAATTTATGCTATTCAATCAGCTAATGTGAAGGTACAGAATGCTTAAAGATAATACAAATAAAATTATAGAAGAATATAATAGAGCTTTAGAAAATGCTATAAAGGAAATTGCTATAGCTGGACTGGCACAAATACAACTGGATACGCCTGTTTTGACGGGTAATTTGAGAAGAAGCTATACATATAAGATATTTATAGAAAATAAGCACTTTGTAGTGGTGTTTGGAACTAATATACCTTACTCAATATATTTGGAACTAAAACCTCAAAGTAATGGGGGAAGACCTCATTTAAGACCAGCATTACAGTCAGAGGTTGAGGAATTTAAGAAAATATTAATAAAGCACCTTAATACTATAGGAAAGTAGGTGTATATATGAGTTTTAATAGCATACAAGCTGAAATATATAGTTATTTAGCTGGTATAAATGAAAATATACAAGCTGATGAGATCAAGAGTAGTAACGAAAATAATGATTTTGATTATGTAAATAACATAGGGATGTTTTATAGTATGCCTTCAGTTATTGATACTGAATATAAAGATACGATACCATTAACTATTAATCTGGTTAGTGCAAAAGAGAATAAAATAGCAATACAAGACTTAGCTAATACCTTTGATACAGGATTAAATAAGGTTAAGTTAGAACATTGCAGAATAGTAAGGCAGAACAGTTATTTTAGTTCGTTTATTGACGATATGAATCTAAATAACATAGTTCTGTCTTATTACATTTATAAATTTTAGGAGAGTGATTAGATGGATAAAAATTTACTGTTAGATAGTTGTAGTATTTACTATGATGTAGATTTAACTAATATAGATACTTTAGATTTAACAAGTGCTACTGTAGCACAAAAGTTTATAGGATTAACAAAGGGCGGATGTAAATTTGAAGCTAAACCGAAGATAAGAGAAGTTGATTTCGATGGGAAATTAGATAAGAAAGTAAAGGGAATGGACAGAATTACTGGTTGGGATATAAAGGCTGAAACTGAAGCATTGGAGTTAAGTGATAAGGTTTTAGGACTATGCTTAATGCAAAAGGATACAACAGTTACTAGCACAGAATATGATGTGTGGAAAGCTGTAAATGAGATACTACAAGACAGCGTTTACCACAATGTTATTCTAGTAGGAACATTAGCTAAGTCTAATAATCCATGCATAATTGAGCTTAAAAATGTGCTTAACGCTGATGGATTTAGTTTTGAAGCCAAAGATAAGGATGAAGCAAGTTATAAACTAACATTGGAACCTCGTTATGATATAAATTCTTTGAAGGAAGTACCTTTCAAGATATACAATCCAAAAGTATCTTAATTTAATATAGGAATTTTATGGACTAGGCAAATATTAGGCTTAGTCCTTTTTTAGTTAGAGGAGGATTTAAATAGATGAATATAGATTTAAAACAAGGCATGAGCTTATTAAAAGTAGTTAATAAGATGGGAATTAAACAAGATATCATAAGCAAGTTAAGAGAAATAAGTAAAGTTGAAATAAATAGCAAGAAAGCATACTCTGAATTATTGAACTTTGTTGTAGAAGGAGAAGAAGTGACAAACGAATTAACAGAGAAACTTTTGAATGAGCATTTAGATATAGCAGAGAAATTACAAAATGCAAGAGAGGATCAAGTTTCAATAGTACTAGAATTAGTATTTACGATTTTAGAAAAGATACCTTCTGCTGAAACAGAATTTTATAAAGCTTTATCAACAATATATGAACTGAAAGAAAATGAAGTAAAAGCTCTAGACTTAGGTGATGTTGCTGAAAAGCTAAAAGAAATAATCTTTAGTGAAAGTTTTATAAAACTTTTTACATTAGTGCAGAAGTAGAAAATCTACGAGGAATTTTAATTAAACAAAATTGCTATTTCTGCATTTTAAGTGAGGAGTTAGATGATTGTATAGATGAGATAGTTGCGGCTTTAGAAGAATATAACGATTCGAGATTGTATGGTATGTATAGCCTACAATCTTTATTTATGGAAGAATCTAAAACTTTTAAAGAATATAAGGAAGAATTGTACGGCAATAAGGCAATTGAAACTATAGATATTGTTGATACAGAGAAATTAAAGAAAAGAAATGAAGATATTTTACTAAGCTTTATAAAATCCAAAAAGCAAGGGGGTGAATAGATGGATGGGATATGATGTTTTTGACTTACAAGCTACGGTAGACTTACGCGATACAGTAACAGATAGACTAAAGCAAATACAAGCTGAAGCTCAGAATACTGATAGCAAATTAAATAGTTTAAGTGATAGGTTTTCTAAGTTTGGAGAAAAACTAACATCTTTAGGTGAAAGTTTAACTAAAAAATTAACATTGCCCCTTGCAGCGGCTGGTGTTGGCATAATAAAGTTAGCTGATGTTGCGAGCAATCTGGGAGAAGCCCAAAATGTTGTAGAAAACACATTTAAAAAGTCTTCAAAAGCGATAGAAGATTGGACAAAAACTACAGCTACTAGTGCTGGTATCTCGCAAACTGCTTCAACTCAATGGGTTGGCTTCATGGGAGCAATGCTTAAATCAAGTGGTGTTACAGAGCAATCCGCTGGCGATATGTCTAAGAAATTAGTACAGCTTACTGGAGATATGAGTTCTTTTTACAATGTATCTACTAATGATATGTGGGAAAAGATTCGTTCTGGTATATCTGGAGAAACAGAACCGCTAAAACAATTAGGGATTAATATGTCTGTTGCGAATTTACAAGCTTATGCCTTATCTACTGGAATTAAGAAGCAATATAAGGAAATGAGCCAAGCTGAGCAAACAACGTTAAGATATAATTATTTGCTTAGTGTAACTAAAGATGCACAAGGAGACTTTGGAAGAACTTTAGACAGTTCTTTTGCTAACCAAAGCAGAGTAGCAAAATTAAATTTAGAAAACTTAGCAACAACTATTGGTAGCAAGTTCTTACCATCTGTTTTAGAAGGTACAAAAGGATTAAATAGCTATGCTGTTGCTTTAAATAAAGCTCTTAGTGGAGAAAATCAATCAGCAACATTAGGTGGATTTATAAATAATATTGCAAATGGGATATCTAAACTTACACCAGACAAAATAGCTACTTTAGGTAAGCTTGGATTAGGTTTGGCAGCAGTCGGGCCCGCCCTAATTGGACTTGGCAAGGGAACACAAGTAATAATGGCGTTAGATAAAGGATTAACTAGTGGTATAGGATCATTAGGTAAGTTTGCTGGTAGTGCAGTTGGTAAATTTGGAGAAGCTAAGAATGCTATTGGTGGATTTACAACTAAGTTGAATCCTTTGGGTCAATTGATTGGTAGTAGATTAACTCCTATTACTGGAGTCTTTAATAATCTAAGCAATGGCTTTACTGGATTTCTAGGACGAGTTGGTGGTATTATACCTGAATTTTTAACTAATACATTTACAAGAGTAACAGGAGTTTTAGGTACATTAGGGGGAACTGCTGTAACAGGACTTAGCAATGTTATTGGAATAGCTATGAAGTTAATTGCTCCAGCGGCAGTAATTGGACTTTTGCTTATTGGATTAGGGTTAGCGCACCAGCAGTTAGGTACTCAATTGGATGCAACAATAGCTAGTATTACAGCTAAAGCACCGACTGTTATAAACAATTTTATAAATGGATTAGTTGCTAAAATACCTGAGTTGATGAAGACTGGTACTGATTTATTAATGAAGATACTAGAAGCGATTATAGCATCGGCACCAGCCTTAATAAATGGAGCAGCGACTTTAATAACATCCTTAGTAAATGGAGTAAGTCAAAACTTACCTAGATTAATTCCTATGGTATTGGATTTGATTCAAACTATCCTAATTGCTATAGTAAACAACCTACCACAGATTATAATGGCTGGATTAAATTTATTAGTAGCATTAGTACAAGGGATTAGTAACAACACAGATAAAATTGTAAATACAATAACTAATATAATAATTAAACTAGTACAAGTTATAGCTCAGAATTTACCTGCTATTATAGAAGCTGGCATTAAGATACTTGTTGCTTTAATTCAAGGTTTGAGTAGAGCTATTCCTCAGCTAATCGCATCTTTACCTCAGATATTTTCTGCTATTTGGAATGGACTAAAAGGAATGGACTGGGGGAGTATTGGTAGAAATATTATAGATGGTATTATACAAGGAGTTAAGGCTATGGCTAGTGGTTTAGCTAATAGTGTTAAGAATGTAGCTGGTGGAGCTTTAAGTGCTGTTAAAAGTTTTCTAGGAATACACTCTCCTTCCCGTAAATTTAGGGATGAAATAGGACAATATATACCTGCTGGTATAGCTGTTGGTATATCAGAAAATGGTGATGTAATTAATGATCAGTTAAAGCAACTTAGTGACGATATGAAGTTTGACACTGATTTAAATACAAGGATAAATGCTAGTAGCAATCTAACCCTAAGCAGTAACGTAAAACCGGTTAAAGCTAATAGTACAATTACAAAAGATAGAAAGAATGACACTGCAAGAGATAATGCACAAAAAGATAATCAACAAATAATACATGTGCATTTAAATGTAGATGGAAGAGAGTTAGCTCACGTAGTAGCCGAAAACCAAGATATATTAGATAGATATAATAGCAATGATTTAGGAGGTGTTTTTGCATAATGGTAAATAGCTTATATTTTAATAATAAGGATAGTTGGAAGGACTTAGATTTACTTTTTGTAGAGACTCCTTCTATTCCTATTAGTCTGGAAAATGTTGAAAACATAGAAGTTGACGGAAGAAACGGTACATTGACGAGAAAGTTAGGAACTTATAAAGATAAGGTTATTCCAATTAAGTTTAGATTGAATACTAAGGATGAACTATACTATAACAGAATACAAGAAATTGAAGAGTGGATGAATGTTGTAGAAGATAAAACAATGATATTTAGCTTTTATAATGAGAGAAAATTAATAGTAAAGAGTATACAAGCAACGGATATAAAAAGACAACTAGAGTGGTATGGAGAATTTGAGATTACATTTACATATGAACCTTTTAGTTATCCTCTGTATGAGGATAGTTTTGAAACTACAGATAAGATATTTAAGGTTTATAACACAGGAAATATCTATTGTGAACCTTACTATAAACTTACTGGCAACGGGGATATAACTATTAAAGTTAATAATAATAACATAACCATAACAGGTGTTAGTGGATACATAGAACTAGATAGCAATTTATACTTATGCTGGAAAGATATTTATAATTACACGAATAATATGACTGGTAAATTTGAATTTTTGCATCTACAGAAAGGTGAAAATAATATAGAAATAACTGGTGATGTAAGTAAAATAGAGATTAATTTGAGGACAAGGTATAGATAATATATCTTGTCTTTTTTATTACAAGGAGATGATATGATTTGAATATAACTAGGAAAATAATATTCGATTTGAATAATGAAATATATACAAGAATAGACGCAAAACAAAACGATATAAAAAGTAGATACATAGAATTTACACTAACGAATAATGGAGTAGCAGTAGATTTAACTGGACATACAGTAAAGATATTTGCTTTAAAAGTTGATAATACTATCATTTTTAATAATGTACAAATAACAGATGCAACAAACGGTAAGGTATTAGTAGAATTGACATCTCAAGCCTTAGCAGTTGTAGGAGAATTACAATGTGAGTTGGATATTTACGGAACAGACAATAGCGTACTAAGTAGTAAGGTGTTTATGATTAATGTACTTGCAAGCATAAGAAATGATAGTGCAATAGAGAGCACAAATGAATTTACAGCACTAACCGAAGGAATAACCAAGTTAAACGGATGGGATCAGCAGTTTCAAGGCAAGTATGATGGGTTAAATGCTGAATATGCTAGTCAACTAACATCAAATACAAATAAAATAGGCAATTTATCTGCGAATGGAATAACAGAATCAAGTCTTTCTGAAGCTATAAAAAATAACAGAACGCAATTGGCATCACATACAACACAATTAGCAGATAAACAGACTCAAATTAATAGTTTAAATACAAGCATAGCCAATAATGCTAACGCTATATCAGTACATACAAATCAAATACAATCATTAGCAAGTGGAAGTCCAGCTAATGTATTTTTAACTTTGACCGCTTTGCAATCTGATGCAAATGCAAACACTACTTCTGGTAAAACAAAAACATATGTAATTTCGGCAGATGGTGGTTGGTATTATTGGAATGGAAGCACATGGACTAGAGGTGGAACTTACCAAAGTACGGGAATTGCATTTAACTCAGTTAATGAGGCTATGACAACTTTTATAAATTCATATTATAATATGTATAATGATTCAAGTATAACTACAGGATATTATAGTTTAAGTGGCTCTGCTATAATTTCTAATAGTGGTGGAAGCAATTTATCAAAACACGCTGCGATACATTTAAAAGCTAATACTACATATAGTATTAGCCGACAGACAAGTGGATATTGTTATCTTGGAGATGCAAGTATGAACTGGATTTCAACATTATCGTTTTCAACAAGTGGAGGTTCTTTTACAACCACACAAGAATGTTATTTATATTTCACAGTTAACACTTCACTTTCACATAGTACTATAATGATAGTTGAAGGTTCATTACCTTCTACATTTCAATCATATGGCGTTGTTTATAAAAGAGATATAAGCAACTTGCTTAACTATGTTACACAAACGCAATTATCAAACTATCAACCCAATGACGGTTCTATAACAGAAGCAAAAACATCTTTTGTGAAAACATATTATAATATGTATAATGATGCTGCTTTAGTAAACGACAATTACTACACATGCCCTAGCACTACTATTGTTAATAGCAGTGGAACTGGAACAAACTTAGGAAATTTTCCAGCTATAAAACTAAAGGCAAATACGACATATTCATTAAGCAAATATCAGGGAACATATACTTTTATAGGTGATTCAAATGGTAATAAAATTGCAAAGCTATCAGATATTATTACTAATGGTAGTTTTACAACAACGCAGGATTGCTGTCTATATTTGACAATAGCAACAAATTTATCTCATAATACAATTATGTTGGTAGAAGGAACCTTACCTTCTACATTTCAGCCTTATAATGTGGTATATAAAAGAAAAATTGATAACCTCACTGATTATGCTTCTGCACAAGATCTTCAAGGTTATGCGACTGGTTCTGGATTGGTAAAATATACAGAGATTCATGTAAAACAAGATGGTACAGGGAATTTTACAACTATCTCATCTGCTATTGCATCGTTGACAGATCAGACTGTAAATAATCAAGTAAATGTATATATTCATGATGGTGTTTATAACGAGAATATTTCTGGATATATTCCAAATTACGTTAATCTTATTGGCTATAGTGGGGTAAGAGAAAATGTTGTAATTAACGGTTCATTACCTAATACTGCAAATGATACAGATATAACAAACATATCAACTATCAATCTACAACAGTCAAATACAATTAAAAATTTAACCATAACGGCAAGAAATATGAGATACGTAATACACTCAGAGTCGGCGAACTTTTATAAAGATTGGACGCAAATAGTTGACAATTGTTATTTAGAACATTATGGAAACCAAGATGTTATTAATTATAGAATTGCAAATAATCTAGACTATAGTGGAGTATGGACATCCCCAGGAGCGTGGATTGAAGGTGCCTCTAGTGGTTCTTATGCTAAATTCACAAGATGTAAGTTTGTTGCAAATGCTGCTGGTGGGGCTGCATGGAGCGTTCATAATAATACTGGATTTACGAAACCAATGCTTCATATTTTGGAAGATTGTGAATTAGTCTCTAAACAATATGGTTCTGTAAGATGTGAGGGGCTTAATAGTATTCAAAATGACAAGGTTTATATTAAAAACTGTTTTCTTGATGGAAATATATATTGTACAAACGCTTTAACAATTCAATGTATAGTTAGCGGTTCAACTCAAGTACCAAGTAGTACAACAACATATTTTGCAACAAATTCATCAGCATTATATACAGAATATACAAAGCACTTACTGAATAATACTGGAGCAGTTATCCCTGCTGGAACATTGGTGTGTTTCGATGGAGATATTACAAAAATTCGTAAAATGTTGAATACAGATAGTGCTAATATATTTGCTGGTTATACAATTGGGGATACAGCAACGGGCAATTATGCCACAGTTATCACAAATGGATATTATCGATATACTACAGATTTAACATTTGGTATACAGTACGGCGTAGATAACGGAGCACTATCTGCAAGTGCAACAAATAAAATTGGCATGAGTGTTGGTGGAGGTTTTGTTAAGGTAAAAAATCCAATGAGTTAATTTATACTAGAAAAATATTACGACATAACCACCCAATATAAAACAGATATTTTATGATAAGATTTTAGAAAATTGATTTTGAAAACAGTAGTAAAACAGAGTATTAAAGAGATTCAGAGAGTTTGAAATTGTAAGTTTTGCAGTTTTGAACTCTTTGTTACTTAGATACAAATTTCTTCATTCTCTTACAATATATTTAATTATATTACATATTGTGGTATAATGGACAAGTATTTGTGAGAGGAGTGAGGGAGATGGAGGAAGATTCCATTGAAACAAAGAAAACAACAGATATCTGTGATATAGAAACTGAGCTTTCAGAACATGAAATTGTAGAGCTTTCTGAAACGGAATCGACAACAAAAGTAAGAACAATCACAGACGTTTATAGCCAGCTTGGAAATACCATAAAATCCATAAGTAAATATACCGAACACATGGATATATCTAATACAAAAAGTCTAAAACAAACATATAATTTTTTATCTTGGACTACAATAAAGATAGATATGATATTAAAAGAAAATGATATAAAAATTCCTAAAAATATTATACCATCAACCATAAACAGTTATGTATATAAAAAACTTAAATTAGATATTCAAAAACTTATTGAAAAATTATATGTTAAAATTAAAATTTCTGATGCGGATTTTATGTATAAGCTTGATGTAAATAAAGAAATTTTAGAATCTGAAGTAAAGAGTTTGGCAGAAGCTTTAGTACTAAAACGAGGATCTGTAATTTGGGTTGAATTTGGCTTTAATATAGGTCATGAATTTGGTGGTAAGCATCCTGCTTTAATCTTAAAAAATATATCTGATGGCTTTGTAGTAGCACCTTTATCAAGTAAAAAACCTAAAGAAATAAAAGATTATCATGTAAAAGTAAATAGAGTTGATAATTTTACAGTAAAAAAATCCAGATGGATTAATATTCATAGAATAGTGCCAATAAGTATGGCAAGAGTAGATTTTGATTCTACCATAGGTAAGGTTCGTGGAGAAATATTAGATTCTATATCAACAGCTATTAAAAAATGTGGTATAAAATAGTAAAAAACTATTGCATAAATTTTAGATACATGATATTATAATATCATAATGATGTTTGATCGAGTTCCTAGTTGAACTCATAATATAATAAAATGTGATAGATGACTTCTTGTACAGAAGACATCGGTATAAGCCTGTTGGATTTTTCAATGGGCTTTTTACTATATATAATAATTTTATAAAATATACATATCAAAAGACTCTGATTAATTTCAGAGTCTTTTTTAATGCTATGAAATAAAAGTTTTATGGTAGAAAAACACAACCATTTCATTTAAAATATAATATTGGTTTTAATATAATTAAAAATATTATTAAAAACGATTGAAAAACATGTATATTCTTAATATAATTATATATATTGGTAATACTTATTTAAATTTAATAGAATTTTAATAGATAAGGGGGAAATATATGAATAAAACAAGTTCGTTTAGCTATTTTATTTTACACCAACATTTGGAGTTTTGGGCAAGTCTTATATTCACATTCATTATTATAGCTTTTATCTTTTTATTGGCTTTAACTTTGAAATTAAAAATGGATATCAATAAGTCTCTTAAAGTTTCTGGAATAATATCTTTAGTTATAATTATAGTTATAAGCATAGTATTACATAATTGCTATAATGATTATCAAAAACGAATTGCTGATTCTTCAAATGCAGAACTTGGCGATCTTAAAGAGTACTTTAATGATCTCAATCCATCTAAAAGTATTGATAAAGCAATATTGGGATATTTCCATGTTGATTATAATAAAGCTAATAGCTTGAATTCTGTAGATGATAATTAATTTAGGAAGTAATAAGTTAATAATATTTTTTGAAAATTGATGAATACAGGTAGAAAAATATTGCAATCAAAATTAAGAACTTAGAGTAAAATCTAGGTTCTTTTTTTATGTCTAAAAATAAATAGAAGATGAGGTGATATATTGATAAATATTTATGATAAATTGGCAAATAAAAATACGGTGATTAATACAAATGGATTAGCAGTACTTGACACCATATGCTTAAATGCAAGAATAACTGAGAAAATGAACGGGGAGTATGGATTAAATGCAACATTTATAATAGATCAAGAACATAATAGACATGAGTATATAGAGCAAGAAACTATTATTAAATGTGGTGATATATATGGAGATGAAGTATTTAGAATTGCCAAGTTGACTAAGACATTAAATGGTAGGATAGAAATTTATGCTAGGCATATAACATATGATACCAATGATATGTGGCTTGAAGATGTAAGACCAACAGGACAAAATGGATATCACTTCTTAGATTGGTTATTTACTCATACCACTAATCCTAACTCGGATTTTACTTATAATAGTAATATTACAAATGAAGGTACAAGCTATTTTTTAAATAAAAGTATTTATAATGCTATTTTTGATTCCGATAATAGTTTCTTAAATACTCTAGGTGGAGAAGTAGCTAGAAGACAATATAATATTACTATTAATAATCAGATAGGTTATGACAATGGAGTAAGCATAAGAAGTAGAAAGAATTTAACTGGGTTTGAAGCTTACACTGATATAGATACAGTGATTACTAGAATATATCCAAAGGGCAATAATGGGCTAACTATTGATGCTAAATATATTGATTCGCCTTACATCAGCAATTACTCAAAGATCAAGTCTGCTGAAATTCAATTTAATATTGGAGTAGATGAAGAAAATGGGATAACTGAAGCAATAGCAAAGCAAAGATTACTTGAAGAAGCGCAAAAGAAATTTAGTGTAGATAAGGTTGATATATTAAAAGCTCAATATAAAATTAATTTTGTTGAACTTAGTAAAACAGAGGAATATAAGAATTATGCAGTACTAGAGAGAATAAACCTAGGTGACTTTGTAAATGTGTACGAAGAAAACTTTGATATAAACATTAAGGTTAGAGCAGTAGAAAGATACTGGAATGTATTAAGACAGGAGCATACTAGTATTACACTAAGCAACTATGCAGTTCAAAGTAATATAGCTACAATAAATAAAGTTATAAATACTATAAATCAGTTCAAAGATCCTCAAAGTGGTTTCCTATCTCAAGCATATGAACAAATGAAATCTGGTTTAAGTAATAGCTATGTTGTTTGTAAACAGAATGAAATACTTGCTATGAATACTAAGGATAAAGCTACCGCAACCGAAGGGTTACAACTAACTAAGGATGGACTTTTAGGATATTCTAATGGTTTTAATAATCCTCCCAATGTTGCTATTATGATTGATGGTACTATAAATGGTAATATGGTTAGAACTGGAGTAATACAATCTCTTGATGGCACATTTAGGCTAGATTTAGGTGGTGGAAGTCTTACAACATATGATTACAACGGTAAAAAAGCTATTAAAATGGTAAATCAAATTATAAAATTCTTTAATTTTAATAGTGCTGAAAACGAAGAAGTTGGAAGAGTAACAAGTGGATATTATAACACAGACACAAGCAAAAGTGGAATTGCTATAATGGCACCTTCTGAAAAATTTATTGCTATATCTAAAATTACAGGAACTCTACCAACAGGACAAAACACAAGTGAAGATTATGTTGAGTTCGACATGGGAGCGCTGGGAAATGCTTATCCAATAACTTTGTATAAAGATGTTTCTGCTAAAGGGGATTTCTTGCACAAAGTAGGTGATAAATACTATTATGCTGCTACTAATGTCCAATGGGGAAATGTGTGGATAACTACCAATCAAGAAGTAAGGATTAATTTGGATGATGCTTTTAATAATTGTAGCTTTAAAACAATAAAAGTAAGTATTATAGGCACATACAGAAATAGCTACAACGCTCTAGGAGAATTTTATTTGAATAGTTATTACATAGAGAATAATCAGCTTGTGCTTAAAGGTGGAGTAACCCATAAATTAGTACAAAATGGAAGTGATACTTGGGTTACAGATGGACAAATAAATGTGCACTGGATGGTTATAGGTCAAAAGTAGGAGGGGAGAACATGATATACATAACATATTATAAAAAGGATGGAGAAATTACGGCTCCTTGCATTGTAAGTAGCACAGAGCAAATCTTTGATAGTGTTTTCGGTGTGAGAGCTGAAGAAATGAAGTTGATTTAAGATTCTTTATCTTTTAGCTTAGAAAATATAGATCAAGAAAATAGTTTTCTAAATGAAATTATTCGAGGTAATTATAAGGTGAATTTAGAAACTAAGCAACTAGAGAAAAAACAAGCTGAACAATTTAATATTAAGTATAATTAGTCGCTTCCGTTAAAGGGGTGGCTTTTATTATTTTGCCAAGGAAGGAGTGAAGTGAAATGGATGAACTAATGAAAGCAGCGATTAGTCAAGGTCTTGGCTATGCGCTTTTTGTATTTTTACTGATATATGTATTAAAAACTACTAAGGATAGAGAGCAAAAGTTAAACGAAACTATAACAGAAAATCAAAATATAATTGTAAAGCTAACTGAGAAGTTCAATATAGTTGAAGATATAAAAGAAGATATAAAAGGTATAAAAGACAAGATATTTAGATAGGAGATGTTTAGGTTGAATATAATACAAAATAATTTTGCTTGGAATGGTACTTTCACTGATGGTGAAAACAAGCCTAACAAAATAGTATGGCATAATGCTGATGCTTCAAGTTGCACTGTAGAAGATATACATAGTTGGCATCTTGCTAATGGATGGGCTGGTATAGGGTATCATTTGTTTATTAGGAAAGATGGATCAGTATATCAAGGAAGACAATTTGGTTGGAGGGGAAGTCACTGTCCTACTGCAAATTACAATAGTATTGGAGTGTGTTGTGAAGGTAAATATATGTCTGAACAAATGCCAGCAACTCAATTACAGGCTTGCTTAGAAGTTAAAGCATACTTGCAAGGTTTATATGGAAATATGCCTAGTTATGGACATAGGGAGTTATGGCAAACAGATTGCCCTGGTATTAATTTTCCTTTGGATAATATAAAGAATGGTCAAGCACAAGTTAATACAGTAACACAAAATAATAATGTAGAAGGTGATTATATGGCTAAGGTTTGGAGAAATGGAAATAGTGAAGAAAGAGTTTATAATGATTATAATTTAACTAATCAAATTGGGATTATTGATCCACATGAAGAAGCTGAAGCTATAGCTGATTTAGGAAATAGAATGGTAGTTATATATAATGGTGTAGATGCTAATAAAAGAGCATGTAAAAAGACAGGGTTTGTAGTGTGGCGTGGAGGACTATAACTGATTGGGGAAATACCAATGAGTTTAAATTGATGTTTGCGATTTCGCTATCGTTTATATTTTGGGATTTCCCAAAGCGATTGAGTAATCTCTGATACTCGAATATTGGGGCTGTCCCAACATTCATTTTTTGAATAGTTTTTCGGAGTTTTCCGAGTAATCTCGATAGATAATTCCGATTGAGTTTTTAGCGATTTCGCGATTAACTGGTTACCGAAATGGTATTGAGTTTGGTGTACGGTGTGTACATTGTGGACATTGTTATCGTTCTTAGCGATATCTTTGATTAGTTCTGTGTCACTCGGTGTGGTCGATACTATCCACCTCATCAACAAAATAAATTTTAAATTACAAGGAGATGTATATATATGAATATAGAAATAATTATAGATGTTTTATTAATGGTAAGTTGCTTAATTTCAATTTCCGCTTTGGTAGTGAGCTACTTAGAGAAGAAAGGTGTAAATGTTGAGAAAGTAATTGATACAGCAGAAGAAATAGAGAATGTTGCTGGAGAAGGAATAAACATAGCGAAGTCAATATTTCCTGATAATAAGATAGTTAACGCTATGGATTTAGTAGAAAAAGTTGCGGTAAAGTATACTAAAAATGCTGAGCAATTATATCAAGCCAATAAGCTGGATAAGGATGCTAGAAATGCTGTAGTTAAGCAACAAGTATCAAATATGCTAAAAGATTTAGGTATAGAAGAGACTGATGCGGTGAAAGAGTTTGTTGATGCGACTATAAATGAAGTATGTTGTATTCTACCTCATCAATCTGAGCAAGATAAGACTCTACAAGCTCAATTACAACAAAGCAATAATCAGCTTCAGGCTCAGGTACAGGATTTACAACAGTCTAATATGCAACTACAAAGTAAGTTAAATAATGTACAACAAGCAGTTCAAGCATAATATATGAAGAAACAGAAATACAATAATAAAAAGACTGAGAAATATGGTCATAAATGGGATAGCTTAATAGAGCTGTCATTCTATGAGCATTTATTAGGTCAATAAATAGCTTATTATATAATAAAACAAATGCTATTTATTGACCTTTTGTGCTGGATATAATCCATTTGTTGACTGTATCCATTATTGGGTTCAATATGCAATAGTCAATATTATTATATTCAAGAAATATATAATTACTTTGCATATTGCAGTCAGAATATGAATTATAGTTTGAACTTTGGTTTTAGAGCTGAATTATTTGCTTAGCTATTTCTAAGCAGTCAGATTCAGTTTGTCTAAAAATTCCAGAAAAACTAAAATTGAAAACGTCAAATATAATTTGTCCTAGTATTTCTGTACTAATATCTTGATTAGAATTGGCGAGGTCAACGATTCTTTTTATTTCTCTGTCGTATTCGTTTGGAGTTGTAAAGTCTATAAGTTTGAATGGATCCCATTTATCAATTACTTTTTTTGTGTTTTTAAAATTAATAATATTACCACCTCCAATTGCTGGTACCCCATCTCCATGTTTTACCAAAATCTACATTTTTATATATAGTAATTACATTATTGACTTCTTTATCAACAACTACTGCTATGTCTCTAGTCTTGTCCCAAATAATTCTAGCATCAGTAAATAAGTCTTCATAGTGACGACCATCCTCCATTGCTTCAGCAACTGTTTCTTCTGATAGTGAATCTGCTATTGCTTCTTGAGCAGCGTGGTAGCTTACATCAACTTGAACATTAAGATATCCAGCGATAAGCAATTCAGCTTCAAGTAACCATAATCCAGGATCTGTGTTCATATATGGTTTCATTACGCCATTAGTATTTGAGCCATCTGAAGGTGAATGAGTGGAGTAGAATTCTTTAACTGATGGATAAAAAGCACTTTGAATATTAGAAGGTAATTTTGATAGTTGATCTTTTAAGAATTTGTCATGTTCAACAAATTGTTTTGGATCCTTTGATAACTCGTCTAATTTTGATTTAGGTAGCTTTTCGATATATTTATCGACAGAATCCATTATCTTCTCATAGTTAGAATTCTGGGAAGATTGTGCGATTGAAGTAGATTGTTGAGAACTATCAATTGTTTTTGCATATGCAACGCTATTAAGACTAAGTGTTAATGTACTTGCTATTATTATGGAAGTTATAATTTTTTTCATAACACATCTCCTATAAAAAAAATTTTTTTTTGGATATCCAATATAAATATGATACTTCTTTTGAGTATAAATGTAAACAGACAAAAAGTTATTTTTTTTAAAACAAGTAAAAAAATGTTAATAAATTAGAACTGGTTTTAGCATAGAAAGTTGTACCTTTTAGTTATTTATATATTATTGAAGCTACAATTACAAGCAAAAGTATTGTAGCTATTTTTATGTTAGCATCTATTGTTATAAAACTATTTTTAGATTTCATATAATTCACATCACTTATGATTATGGACAAGGTGCAGAAAAAGAATACATATAATATGAAGGGATTTTTATAAATTATATCTTAAGTAATATACTCGTAAATGATATATTGTTTAAAATATAATTTATTTAATAGTTTTAATGTAAAATATAGTATAGTAACTTTACAAGGTAAGATATTATAAAGTATAATATTCATATACCAATAAATTGTAAAGATATATACCAACTGATTAAGAAATATTTATACAGTTTGAGTAGATTAAATAGTTTAAATAAATGGCACAACGGAGCGGTTCTACACTGTTCACAATGATAAAGGCAAGCCAACAAACAGTGAATTTATTGCTATGGTCGCAGATAAATTAAGACTTAAGAATAAGGTTAGCTAAACATAAATTGGTTCTATAACACTCATTATAAAGTTTTATAAGGCTGCAATAAGATAACAATAGCTTATAGTATATTTAATTATGATTTATAAACTTTAAAAAGTTTTGATAAAAACCTTCTATTTTCATAGAGATATGATTATAGAAGGCTTTTTATTTGTAAGAAGTATCATAGTAATATTTTGAATAGAACATTGAATTAAAACTGGGGATATTTATAAAAAAGAATAGATAAGAAAGAGTAGTGAGAAGGATTGTTTTTGAATGAAGCCTAATTATTAAAGTCTTTTAAAAGTAGATCAATAAGGATTATGAGACTATTATATAAATTAATTCAAAGGAATTTGATAGACTCAGAACTGATTGCATAAGAAGTGAAGTTTGTGATATTGTTTGCATATAGTTGTATAATATGGTTATAAGAGGAATAGAGTTAATATATAAATAATGAAATTTTATCTAGAAGGGGAGTATTATGAAGAAGCGGTTATCATATTATGATTGCAATTTGATTAAAGAATTAATTAAGTTAGGGTTTGGAGTAATATGCCTTCTCATAGAAACTATATATGGTTTTGATGTAATATCGCTTAATTTTCAATTTATGATTAGTATCCTTGTTATTGCATGTGGAAACGTAGAGTTCATTTTTAATGTTTTATGTAATGAATCTAGATAAAGTAGTTTTTTAGTAGTAGGTTAGTGTATGATTATTAAAGGCTATCAATAATATATATGGATGGGCTTCTTCAGAAACTGAGATTATTTGAAAACTATTTTATATGATTTATAAGATAGTTGATATAATAATAAATTGTTAATAATTTGAAAAGCTATATAACTTTATTGACTTACTAGTATAAAAATAATATAATTAAGAAAAGTTAATAATATTTATCAAGAGTCATGGAAGAGGATTAGCTCGCTATTACCGTGGCACCAACCTGCAGCTTAATGCAAGGTGGTAAAACTAATAATGATAAGTAGGTTTTGGTCTTCAATACCTCTTATCTTTTGATAGAGGTTTTTAATTTTTGGTTTTAAAAAAGTATATTTTAAATAAAGTTGTTAATAAATATGCTTATATGACTTAAAGGCATATATATGATAAAGAGTAATAAAGAAAAATTATAATTGAATAAGATTGCTTATAAAGAGTAAGGGAGAGAATGGGCTCGATGAACTTACAGCAACCTACTAAGGTGTGGTGCTAATACCTACCATATTTCATATGGGACTATAAGATTAATAGATTATGGCTTCCTTATGATTGATAGATCAAAGGAAGTTTTTTTATTCTTTAAGAAATTATATTTTATATAAATATATGTAAAAGTATGTGTCGACAGCTTAAATATAGATTATGGCAGAAAGAATAAGAAAGAAAAATTATGGAGCCTGCCCAATTTTTTTCATATGCATGGGGAAAGGCAGATGGCAAAAAAATTCACTAAAGAAAGTTATTTTAGGGAAGTTTAATTATCTATGGGTATATATGAGATTGAAGATTTTATAAAGGAGAGAAATATATATGAAGGGACTAAATGCAGCAAATAAAAGAGTAGTAGTCGGAGGAGGAACTTTTACAGATTCTTTGATAAGGAATACTGCTAGTACAGAAGAATATGTAGAATATGTTATTTCGCTGATTAATAATTATTTATTCAGTGGAAAGGATATTGTAGATTATCTAATGGATTCGGAAAATCTATATTTATATCATGGCGAGGATGAAATCTTAAATCTTTCACAAAAATATATAGATAGCTTTAGGCAGTCAGGAATATTGGCCTTTGACAAGTTTATAATAGAAATATTGTCCGCTAATGGTTTTGAGCTAAATAAGAGAAACAATTATTATGATAAATTGAGAAAAGCTTCTATGTAGTTAGAAGGATTTAATCTGTTTACTTTTGTGAATATCTGGTATATTATTGAATTTAAAAGTATATAGGGTTTCATTACATTTAGTAACTTATGCTTGCTCTAAAAGCTTAGCTTCTTAGGGGAAGGACATGTATATGTTAATAGTTGAATTAAGAACTCTATAAAGATGAGGCACTTCAACTTGACAATATAGATTGCTTAATAAGTGGAGCGTCTATATAATAGCTAAGCAGTTATGGAGGTTTATTATGGAATATAATTTGAATGAAAATACTTTAGAAGAGGAATTAAAATATACTGGAGATTTTATAAAAGTTGTAAGAACGAAAGTAACTCTTCCTGATGGAAGGGAAGGGCATAGAGATATAGTAAGGCATCCTGGTGCAGTTGCTATAGTGGCTATTAAGGATGATGGAAAAATACTAGTAGTTGAGCAATTTAGAAAGCCAGTTGAGAAAGAATTGCTAGAGATTCCAGCGGGAAAGCTTAATAAAGGAGAAGATCCTTTGGAAGCTGCAAAAAGGGAGCTTAAAGAGGAAACTGGATATAGCTGTGAGGATATTCAGTACTTAGGTAAAATAGCCACCGCACCTGGATTCTGTGATGAATATATATCTATATATAAGGCTACAGGATTAACTAAAGGAAACACGGAATTTGATGAGGATGAGTTTATTAATCTTAAAGAATTTAGTTTAGAAGACTTAAAAATAATGATAAGAGAAGGAAAAATTGAGGATGGCAAGACTATTGCATCGCTTCAGTTCTTATAAGCTTTAGTGCTTTATAAAATATATACTACAATCGGTTATATATTTAAATGTATAAAATCTTAAGTAAGGAAAAAGTTCATCTTATATTCACCATTTACATAATTTCTTTAAGTATATCTTTGAAGATTTGAACATAATATTTATTAAGGAAAAAAAGGGGGATAAAAAGATGAACGCATTTATTAATAAGATCAATGAAAACTTAAGAGAAAATAAACTGATTTACATCATAATTACAATTACTTTTATAATTGGTTTGATTTTAGGTGTGTATTCGACCTTGTATATGAGCCAATCAAGTAAAAGTGATGTTACAAGTTATTTTAACAGTTTTGTTTCTTCGGTTAGTGACAAGCAGATTAATTATAAGGACTTGGTAATAGAATCTGTAAAAAACAATTTAATATTTTTTGTTTCAATACTGCTTCTAGGACTTATTTTTATAGGAGCACCTTTTGTTCTTCTTATAGTTCTTGGAAAAGGTTTTTTAATTGGATTTTCATTTTCGCTATTAGTTAATGTACTTGGCAATAGAGGAATTGGACTAGCTCTCATAGCGCTGCTTCCTCAAAATATTGTAATTGTTCCATTTATAATAATATGTAGTAGTCTTTCAATACAGTTTTCTATGGCAAAGCTTAAAAGCAAATTTACTAAATCAATTATGTCAAATGAAGCAATAGTTAGTTATGTTAACTTCTACTTGTTTTCAGCGGTATTTCTAGTTGCTGGAATTTTCTTGGAAACATATATAGTTCCTAACCTAATGAAAATAATAATTAAGAAATTTTATGTATAGGATGTTATGATATGAATGAATTTATTAACTTATATAAAGAAAACTTAATAGCTAAAAATAAAAGCAATAACACAGTAGAGGCTTATGTTACTGACATTGTAGGATATTATAATTATCTTATAGAAAACAAGGTAGAACCTTTTGATAATGATTACTCAGTGAATTATTATGTACAAGCTATATCTGATGTTAAAAGTACAAAATCTATAGAGAGGTGCATTATAGCGCTGAGAAGTTTTTATAGGTTTCTAAGTGATAAAAATCTTGTGAAGGAAATACCAAAGTTTCCGAAGCTAGATAGAAATGAAAAGAGGAATATAGGACCTATATTGACCATAAGTGAGGTTGAACAGATTATTGAATCCATTGACACTACCAATATAAAGGGTATAAGGGATAGGGCAGTTTTGGAGATGCTTTACGGCACCGGTATAAAGGCAACAGAGGCTATTTCTTTAACCTTAGAAGATGTGAACCTAGACTTAAATTTCATTAATTGCAAAGACGGTAAGGGGTTAGAAAGAATAATCCCTTTTGGGAGAGCAGCAAGAAGTGCAATGGTTGATTATCTTCCACAAAGAAGAAAGCTGAGTACAGAAAGTCATATGTTATTTTTAAATCTAAATGGCAAGGGACTAACAAGACAAGGCATATGGAGAATAGTTAAGGAATACAGTGAAAAAGCAAATATTGAAAAAGATATAAACTTAAACACCTTAAGACATTCATTTGCCATACATCTATTGGAAAATGGCGCTCACCCTAAGACTGTCCAGCAGCTTATGGGAACTCATGTAATGAATTATATGGACTTATATTTTGAGTATGTTTCAAAAGATAAGGTTAATATATCTTATAATAATTTTCACCCAAGAGCATAAAAATTTTAAAATCTAAGAAAATTATAAAATTATTTATTGGTTAAACCTAGTGGTTTAAATGTGATACACTAGCTAAAGATGTGCAGCTTTAAAGCAAAATTTGTTTTAAAGATTCCTCTGTATTTTGAGAGAAGAATTTAAAAATAAGACTCTGTTTAAGAATACTGTTGAAAATAAGATAAGTTTAATTGTTAATATAATCCATATAGTGTATAATTAGGTTATTTAACAAATAGTAATTTATAATGAATTAATTTAACTGGAGGCATCTATATGAAAAAATACGAGTATAAATGTGTTTGCATACGGGGTGGTGCAGAGAAAACATCAAGAACATTAACTGAATACGGACAGCAAGGGTGGGAATTAGTATGTATATGGTGGGCTTGGCATTATTTAAAAAGAGAAATAGAAAATTAAGGTACTTCGGAGGCTTCTTATTAAACTAACTAAAGGCATCCTTAATTAGTTGTCTTTGTAATTTCAACATTGTTGCTAAACAGAGCAAAAAATATTAATTTTATTACCTAGTAATACAGCTAGATTTATGTTAAAGAGTAAAAAATAAACTTTAGGGTTACCTAGGGTTTATTTTTTTTTACTTTCTGTATCTTCCTTTTATGCATTATGAAAGGTATATTTGAAAAAATATTTATATGAATATGATTAATGTTTTTTTTCATAATTTATTTTATTTTGGTAAAAATAATGTCGAAAGGAGGAGTAAAGATGAAAAAAAATAAATATCAATTAATATGTTTTCTATTATCAATAATTATCTTCTTAGGACTATTTTCATTCCCTGTATTTGCAGAAGAACAAATAAAGGTAGAAGCGAAGTCAGCAATACTTATGGAGGCTGTAAGCGGAAAAATATTATTTGAGCAAAACTCTCATGAAAAATTTGCTCCAGCATCTGTAACAAAAATAATGACAATGCTTTTAGCCATGGAAGCTGTGGATAGCGGAAAAATAAAGCTTAGCGACAAGATCACAGCTAGTGAAAATGCTAAAAAAATGGGTGGAAGCACAATGCTTCTTGATACTGGTGAAATAAGAACTGTGGAGGAAATACTTAAAGGTATTGCAATAGCATCTGGAAATGATGCTGCAGTTGCTATGGCTGAGTATCTTGGAGGTACAGAAGCTAGCTTTGTTAATATGATGAATGCAAAGGCTCAAGAGCTTGGAATGAAGGATACAACTTTTAAAAACTGTACTGGACTTCCAGCAGATGGTCATCTTTCTACTGCTTATGATATATCTCTAATGTCAAGAGAATTACTAAAGCACCCTAAAATATTAAAGTATACTGGTACATATATGGATAATATTTCTGAGGGCAGAAAGTCACCTATAGAGCTAGTAAATCATAATAAGTTAGTTAGATTTTTTAAAGGTTGTGACGGCTTGAAGACTGGATTTACTAACGATGCAAAGTACTGCATCTCAGCAACAGCTACAAGAGATGGAGTAAGAATGCTATCAGTAATAATGGGAGCACCAACCTTCAAGATAAGAAACAGAGATGCTAGCATGCTTTTAAACTTTGGTTTTTCAAAATTTGAAAGTAAAAAGATATTTGCAAAAGATCAAGATGTGGAAAAGATAAGTATGAGTAAGAACGGAGAAAAGTTCTTTATAGCAAAAGCTAAAGATGATGCAATAATAACTTGTGAAAAAGGTTCATCAGACAAGATTGCTAAGAAGATAACTTTAAATACTGATAAAGTTAAATATAAAAAGGGCGAGACAGTAGGAAAATGTGAATTCTTTTTAGGTGAACAGCTAGTAGGTTCAGTTGAGTTGTATGCTGATAGAGACATAAAGAGAGCAAACTTCCTAGAAAACATAAAATATAATTTTCAAAACCTATTTAAAGGTGGAGTATAAGAAGGATTTTACATCCTTCTTTTTTTATTCTTTTTGAAGTTATATTTTAGATAGATTCGTTGATGAGTACGTGCAGATATCTTAAATGTATATATCGGAGAAAGAATAAAAAAAGAAAAAATTAAGTCGCCTGCCAGAATTTCTTCACATACGTTCAGAAAAGGCAGATGC
>NZ_JAABNO010000079.1 GCF_009928445.1 Clostridium sp. C8-1-8
AGTGACGCAGGAAGATAGAGTGTGCTAGCTATTGGATGCTAGTCTAAGCACTTAGACATGCAAGTAGGCAAATCCGCTTGCTAAGTTAAGGTGTGATGGGGAAGGCCCTTGTGGCTGAAGTACTTGATTCTACGCTGCCAAGAAAAGCTTCTAGGGAGAAATGTAGTGCCCGTACCGCAAACCGACACAGGTAGGTGAGGAGAGAATCCTAAGGCCGGCGGAAGAATTACAGTTAAGGAACTCGGCAAATTGACCCCGTAACTTCGGGAGAAGGGGTGCCTACGAGAGTAGGTCGCAGAGAATAGGCCCAAGCAACTGTTTAGCAAAAACACAGGTCTCTGCTAAAGCGAAAGCTGATGTATAGGGGCTGACGCCTGCCCGGTGCTGGAAGGTTAAGGGGAATCGTTAGCGGTAACGCGAAGCGGTGAACTTAAGCCCCAGTAAACGGCGGCCGTAACTATAACGGTCCTAAGGTAGCGAAATTCCTTGTCAGGTAAGTTCTGACCCGCACGAATGGCGTAATGACTTGGGCACTGTCTCAACTGTAAATCCGGCGAAGTTGTAGTGCAAGTGAAGATGCTTGCTACCCGCGATTGGACGGAAAGACCCCGTAGAGCTTTACTGTAGCTTAGCATTGAGTTTCGGTATTGTCTGTACAGGATAGGTGGGAGACTGGGAAACATCCTCGTTAGGGGATGTGGAGTCGACCTTGGGATACCACCCTGACAGTACTGGGATTCTAACCGGGCACCATGAAGCTGGTGACGGGACATTGTTAGGTGGGCAGTTTGACTGGGGCGGTCGCCTCCAAAA
>NZ_JAABNO010000068.1 GCF_009928445.1 Clostridium sp. C8-1-8
TATGTAAGCGTAAAAGATTTACCGCCTAGTTTACTATGATTTCCTTTGCTAAAATTACATCATGTAATTTTAGGAGGCGAGTTTTATGTCAAAGAATTTCAATGATTCAACATGGATGCATATTTTAGAGAAGTTTTCTTCGTATCAAGGGTCTAAGAGCAGCTTTTGCAAGGAAAATAATATAAGTAAAAGTCAACTATATTATTATAGAAAAAAACTAGAAAAATCAAACAACTCAATATTTCATGCAGTAACATTAGATGGAAATGTTACTAATAAGCCTGTTGCTAACAATTCAAATAAGGCTAACGAAATAAGGATAGAAATAGGTTCAGCTAACATCTATATACCGATGAATGAAATAGCCGTGTTAGCCACAATACTTAAGGAATTGGCTAAATCATGTTAAATATAGATAAAGTTGATATGGTTTATCTCGCCTGCGGCGTGACGGATTTGAGGAAAAGCATAGATGGGTTAGTTATGATTGTAGAAACAGCGCTAAAGCTAGATCCTTTTGAAAAAGCTTTATTTGTATTTTGCAATAAGCAAATGAATAGATTAAAGATTCTTCATTTTGATGAAGGTTTTTGGCTTTACTATTATAGATTAGAAAATAATAGATTCAAATGGCCTATGTCAAAAGAAGACGCAACGAAAGTAAATAAAGAAGAATTAAGATGGCTGCTTAAGGGGTATGAGGTCAGAACTTCTTCTAAATTTAAGCCAATAATAGAAAAAAACTCATATTAAAAACGTCTTTAGATAGTAAGTTTTTATTGTATTAAAGCTGCTGTAAGCCTTTAAAAATCAAGGGTTTTATGGTATAATATTCTTATCGAAAACAAACTATGAGGTAAGAAAATGGACGGCTTAAATTTAGAAGAACAGCTTGATGAAAAAACAAGATTATTAATTTCAAAAATGGAAAAAGAGCTAGCAGAAAAGGATTCTGAAATCAATGATTTAAAAAATCAATTGGCATATTTACAGGGTCAAATTCTTAATAAAAATAGAAAGATATTTGGAACATCTAGTGAACAGGTAGATTCTAACCAAATATCTTTTTTTGATGAGGCTGAAAAGTATTCCGACCTAAAAGAAGGTGAACCAGTTATAGAGGAAATAGTTTATCAAAGAACTAAGCCATCTAAGAATACAGGTAAAAAAGATAACTTGGCGAATCTAGAAAGGGTAATTATAGAGCATAAGCTTGGGGATTCCGAAGCAATATGCAGCGAATGCAATAACTCTTTAGTTGTTATCGGTAGCAAGACCAAAGAGGTTTTAAAATATCAACCTGCTAAACTTTATATTGAAGAGCACGTTACATATACATATGCTTGCAAGTCTTGCGAAGCGGAAACAGGTGAAGCAAAGATAATTACTGCCAAAGCTCCCAATACGGTTCTGTATAAAAGTATGGCATCAAATGAGTTACTTGCTCATGTAATAAATATGAAATATCAACACGCCATGCCTTTATATAGACAAGAAACTTACTTTAAGATGTTAGGAGCAAATCTTTCTAGACAAACTCTATCGAATTGGATTATAGGTGTAGCCGATGCTTTTACTTCAGTTTATGAAGTTATGAAAGAAGAGCTGCTTAAGGTAAACTACATTCAAGCTGATGAGACAACTTTGAATGTTATTGAAGACAATAGAAAAGAGTCAAAGTCTAAGAAATATATGTGGTTATATAAAACCGGAGCTTCAAAGAAGCCGATTATCTTATATGACTACCAAAAAACAAGATCTAGCTCTTGTCCTAGAGATTTCCTAAAAGGATTTTCAGGATATCTTCAAACCGATGGATATGCAGGTTATAATAATGTTGAAAATATAAAAAGAGTGTATTGTTTAGCTCATATCCGACGAAAATTTCATGAAATAGTAGTAAATTTAGATGAAGAAGCCCTAAAAAAATCACGTGCAATAATAGGGTTTAATTACTGTGAAAAAATTTATAAAATAGAAAAAGATTTAAAAGAAGCTTATGGCAATGATGAATATTTCTATAAAAAACGTTATGAAGCAAGATTGGAAAAATTATCACCTATTCTTGATCAATTTCAAGAATATATCCAAATAGAAATCAAAGATGCTCTACCTAAAAGCGCTTTAGGTAAAGCCCTTGCTTATACTATAAATCTTATGCCTGGCATGAAAACTGTTTTGGAAGATGGTTCTTTAGAAATAGATAATAACGGCTCCGAAAGGGCTATAAAGCCTTTCGTTATCGGGCGTAAGAACTGGTTGTTTTCCAACACCTCTAAAGGAGCAAAATCTAGTGCTATAATATATAGCATAATAGAAACCGCCAAAGCCAACGGCTTAGTAGTAGAAAGATATTTAGTGTATTTATTAGAAAGACTAGCAAGAAACGTTAATAACTCTAGAGATGATATTATTGATGTTATGCCTTGGGCAGAAAATATTACTGAAAATATGAAGACTCAGACACGTAAATAAAAATCTTTTTATCTATATTAAATTGTAAATCCCAGTAGAAAGCAGATGCTGTAGCTCTACTGGGATTATTTTATCATTTGATATTTTCCTTTTCCATGCGTCGATTCTTTTACGCTTACA
>NZ_JAABNO010000019.1:0-113787 GCF_009928445.1 Clostridium sp. C8-1-8
GGACTGAAAATCCTCGTGTCCCTGGTTCGATTCCTGGTCTGGCCACCATTTATTTTTATAGTATGGCGCTATAGCCAAGCGGTAAGGCCAAGGTCTGCAAAACCTTTATCCCCCGGTTCAAATCCGGGTGGCGCCTCCAAAAGTAGAAGTCTGTAAACAAATAGTTTACAGACTTCTATTTTTTATTAAAGAGTTTTAATAATTATAAGGCATAGGTAAAAACTTATACAATCTGTGGATAAGTATAGAAAAAAGTGATGTTTTTTTTATAAAATTCAGAATAATGAAAAGTTAGTCACAGAAATATGAAAATAATACACAGTTTTTGTGGATAACTACTGTTGATTAATTATATTTCTGTTGATTATTTTGTTTATAAATTTATATTACGAATGATTTGCTTGGAGAGATTAGATTTTCATTTAAATCTATTTTAACAGATCCACCTACTGGAAGAGTAATATTAGGATATTCATGACCAAAAGGTAAGTTAATAATTGTAGGCTTCCCAAGAGAGACTATTTTTTCATAAAGGAGTTCTTCTAATGTAAAGTTATGTTCTTTCATATCATTTTCATTAGCAGTAAACTGTCCTAATATAAAGCCTTTACAGTCAGATAACTTATTAGAAAGACTTAGTTGAGTAAGCATTCTATCGATAGAATAAATCTTTTCATTTACATCTTCTATAAAAAGTATTTTGTCTTTTGTATCAATTTCAAAGGGAGTACCTATACTACTGCAGAGTAAGCTTAGATTGCCACCCACCAATTTGCCATTTATATTTTTTGAATTATAAATTTTTATATCATCAAATGAGTTTAAGTCGATTTGATAATTGGCGGATTTATTCATGGTAGCATTAAAGAAATATTCTTTTGTGATTATATCAGAAAAATTGGATTTTATCATAGGACCATGGAAGGTTACAAGGTCTATTTTCTTATACAGATAGTTAAGAATCAAGGTTATATCACTAAAGCCACAAATAATTTTTGGATGTTTTTTTATAATATTGAGATCTATATATGGAAGCATTCTAGCACTTCCATAGCCGCCTCTGAAACAAATAATTGCATCAACTTCATCGTCTATAAACATGTTCATTAGATCAGTTGCCCTATCTTTATCCTCTCCTGCTAAGTATCCATACTTATCAAATACGTGAGCAGCAACTTTTACTTTGAAGCCTAAGCTTTTAAAATCTGATATTTTTTTCTTAATGATATCAGTATCGTCACAACCTGCAGGTGATACTATGCCTATTGTATTTCCAAATTCAATTCCTTTAGCAAGAATGATAAACACCTCCAAAATAGAAGAGGACTACTTAGTCCTCTTTAGTAAATTTCTTAATTATTATATTATAATTAATCATATATGTACCATTTGATAATAAACTTATATTTTTAATTAAAATGGTAGAGTTATATATAGTACTGATCTGTAATTGAAGCGCGTTAAGTGTTATTTAAGAAAACATATCTTTTTTATAAAGTAGTGCAGCAACTATAACACCGATTATCATTGTAACTCCCATAACTATATGAAAAGCATAGGGACTATCTTGAAGAGGTAATCTAACATTCATGCCGTATATTCCACCCATTATAGTTGGGATTGCTAATAGTATAGTTACTGATGCTAATACTTTCATTACTATATTTAGATTATTAGATATTACAGATGCAAAGAAATCCATGGTACTTGCTAGTATATTACTATATATTTCAGTCATTTCGATAGCTTGCTTGTTTTCTATTATAACATCCTCTAAAACATCCTTATCTTCCTCATACTTTTGCATTATCTCTAATTTAAGCATCTTTTCAAGAGTTATTTCATTTGACTTAAGAGAGGTTGAAAAGTAAACAAGGGACTTTTCTAAAGAGTGTAATTGTATCAGTTCTCTGTTTTTCATAGATTTATGTAGTCTTTTTTCAATCATAAGGCTTTTTTTGTCAATTTGCCTTAAATATATAAGATAGTATGTAGATACTCTATTTAGAATCTGCAATATAAATCTAGATTTCTTAAAAGAGTAGAATGACTTTATCTTTCCATAGGTAAAATCAGTTAATATCTTTGAGTTTTTTAAGCAAACGGTTATAAGCTCTTTATCTGTATGTATAATTCCTAGAGGATATGTATCATAGGTTAATGAGTTATCTTCCATTTCTGTAAAAGGTATATCTACAATAACTAACATATTATTATCCTCTATATCTATACGAGAGGTTTCTTCGTCGTCTAAAGGCGCTCTTAAAAATTCAATTGGAACGGAGGTTTTTTTTGATATAAGAATAAGTTCCTCATCTGAAGGAGCAACTAAGTTTATCCAGCAACCTGGTTCAATATTATCTAGATTTTTTAATGTAGGGTCAAGCTCACTTACTGATTTATATATTTGAATCATCTAAGGATACCTCCAACTTGGTGTATAATGTAGTAAAACAACTTTGAATATAATAATCAATAAAAATTTAAATATCAATTTTATTATATCATACATTAGAGAAATTAAGTAATCATGAGTATCTTAGAGAATAACCTTGCATATATATAACTAAGCTTAGTATATTGATATAAAAGCTAATATTTAATATAAAAGATAATAGATAAAAAAGTAAAATGGTTGTATAATCACTATGGTGTATTATTAGCTTATATGATGGGGGAATAATTTTATGGGTACGATGCATAAAGAGTTTGTAGCAAGAAGAAAAGCTTCTTCAATAGTAATTAGCATAGTAGTATTATGTTTAATGATTGTTTTATCAAACTCAAGTGAAAAAGTTTTATTATATAATCATAAGATTAATATAATTATCGATCCCGTATTGATTTTATTGACGCTTAGTTTTGTTGGATTTCAATTTATTAGATGTAGAACTTCTTATAAATATTCAATAGTAGCTGATAAGCTTATAATTCACAGAGTTAATCCAGCTGAGCAAGTAACTTTAGAGAATATAAAACTAAAGGATATAGTTTTTTTAGGTGGAATAGTATCTGCACCTAAAAGGTATCCTATTAATAGAAGAAAGCTTTATATAGGTAGTATATTTGGCATAAAGACATACTGTTGTATATATAGAGATGACAATAAATATAAAAAGTTCTTTTTTCAACCTAGCGAAGACTTAGTAAATAAATTAGAAATATATAGTGCCAGATATAAAGAGGTTATGGTAAGTTAAAGTAATCAGGTAGACGTTAGTACGTCCCTGGTTACTTTTATTTTTATTTCATAATATCCATTATGAAAGTAAGTTCTTGATTTATTTGTAAAATATTTATTGTGGACAAATTAAGATTATTTGTTGTATTGAATAAAATATACTATATGAGTTAAAAATCAAAATAACATATAAGTTATGGAGGTAATATTCGTTATGAATAATATATATGCTAAAAATAAATGCATAGTATGTGGAAAAGCTCATGAAAATGGTATAATAATATGCGGTAAAAAGATTTGCCGAAGTTGTGAAGAAAATCTAGTAGAGTGTGATGCAGACACAGATTTTTATAAATACTACATGAATTGTATCAAAAAACAACTTACTCCTCATATTATAAAAAACAGTTGTGAGAAAAGTGAGTATTTATAATAAGGAGGTATTTATGAACAAGATTCCGCTGGTAGAAGCGTTGAAATTATATGTAGATGAAGAAAATGCTCCTTTTTCTATGCCAGGTCATAAAAGTGGCAGGGGATTTAAATCGGAGTTTTTAGATATTAACTTGAATGAGTTTCTTTTATCTGCTGATATAACTGAGGTGGAAGGTCTTGATAATCTTCATAAGCCAGAAGGTGTGCTAAAAGAAGCTCTAGAAAAATTGCGTGATTTATATAAAAGTGAAAAGTCTTATTTTTTAGTCAATGGAAGCACATCAGGAAATCTTATAATGAGCTATTCATGTTTCGAGGAGGGGGACAAAGTTCTTGTTGAAAGAAATTGCCACAGATCCATAATGAATAGTTTAATTATGAGAAAGTTAAGGCCTGTATATTTAAATAACACTTTAAATACAATGCTTAAAGCACCGCTAACTTTAGACTTGAAAGAGTTTACTAGACTTTTAAGTGAGCATAGAGATATAAAGGGAATTATTATAACCTATCCTAATTATTATGGAGTTGGGTGTAATTTAAAGTTTATAATTGATGAATGTCATAAGAGGGATATAAAGGTGTTAGTTGATTGTGCGCATGGTGCTCATTTTGGTGTGCATAAAAGGCTTCCCGAAAGTCCTGTGAC
The DNA here is from genome assembly GCF_009928445.1 of Clostridium sp. C8-1-8. Taxonomy (GTDB): domain Bacteria; phylum Bacillota; class Clostridia; order Clostridiales; family Clostridiaceae; genus Clostridium_AR. The sequence continues at coordinate 4,266 of NZ_JAABNO010000019.1, forward strand.
TTTAGGTGCAGACATGGTTGTAATGAGCGCTCACAAGACATTACCAAGTTTAACTCAGACATCATTCTTACATGTAAATGACAAGTCGTTGATAGAGAAAGCAGATTTTTATTTTGGGGTTTTTCAAAGCACAAGCCCCTCCTATATATTAATGGCATCTATGGATTATAGTAGGGCTTTTCTCGAATATGAGGGGCAAGTAGCTTATGAGAAGCTATTTATAAAATTGGACAAGTTTAAGGGGGATATTAAAGATCTTTCATATATTAAGGTTTTTGATAAGAACTATATAAATGAATCAGAAACTATTTTAGATGAAAGCAGGATAGTGTTATGCTTAGAAGAAGGCTTAAGTGGGCATAAATTATTAGAGGTACTTAGAACTAATAAGATTCAAGCAGAAATGAGTGGTGAAAATAATGTTGTATTGATATGTTCACCATTTAATACTGAGGCAGATTTTGAGTTACTAGTAAGAACCCTTAGAAATATAGATTTAAATATGATTGAAGATAGAGAAAAGTCTTTCTGCTTTGCAAGATTACCGAAACAAGGAATTATTCCAGGAGATGCATTTCTACGTGAAAAGGAAGTTATATCATTAGAATTGTCAGAAGGAAAGATGGCTGGTGATAATATAATACCATACCCACCAGGAGTTCCTATGCTTATAATTGGTGAAGTGATTGATAAAGAACACATATTAGTTATAAAAAATGCCCTTAAAAATGGCTTAACAGTACTTGGAGTTGAAGAAGGGTGTATAAAAGTAATTAGATAATATAAAATAGATTATACAATATGAAATATATAACGTTAAAAGAAAGAGTGAGTAGGATGAAAAAGGGATTGTTTATAGTATTCGAAGGGCCAGAAGGAGCTGGAAAAACCACTGTAATTAAAGAAATAGAGAGTGTGTTCAAAAATACTAACATAGAATATATATTTACAAGAGAGCCAGGCGGTATATCTATTTCTGAGCAGATAAGAAATATAATCTTAAATAAAGAAAATACAGAGATGGATGGAAGGACAGAAGCCCTGTTATATGCAGCAGCTAGAAGGCAACATTTAATTGAAAAAGTAATACCTTCTCTTAAAGCAGGTAAGGTAGTTATATGTGACAGATTTATTTTTTCTTCATTAGCTTATCAAGGTTATGCAAGAGGTTTGGGTATGGAACAGGTTATGAACATAAATAACTTTGCAATTGAAGAGTATATGCCAGACTTAACACTGCTATTTGATCTAGATCCTAGAGTAGGGCTAAGAAGAATACATAGTAACGATGAAAGAGAAATTAATAGATTAGATCTAGAAAGTATAGAATTTCATGAAAAGGTTGCAGAAGCATACCATATTTTAGCTCAAAATTATGATGAAAGTACTATAATAATAGATGCTTCAAAATCCCTAGAAGAGGTAAAAGATCAAGTTATTAATTGCATTATGTCTTTTCTCGAAAAAAAAGGATATATTTAACTAATTCTATTCAAAATTAGTTAATTGTGATAAAATAAAGAATAATAAAAACTTGCAATATATTCAATAAAATTTATGGGAGGTGTTTTTTATGAAGTTGGTTATTGCAATAGTTCAAGACGATGATGCTTTGGATTTAATTGACGGAATAACAGATGAAGGCTTTAGAGTAACTAAGCTTGCCACAACAGGAGGCTTTTTGAAATCAGGTAATACTACATTGATGATTGGTGTTGAGAAAGAGAGAGTTGATGTAGTTATAAATCTTATTGAAGAAATCTGTAAGACAAGAAAGCAGGTAGTGTCATCGCCATCTCCTATGGCTGGAACAACTGGAGTTTATATACCATATCCAGTAGAAGTTGAAGTCGGTGGGGCAACAGTATTTGTAGTAGACGTAGATAAATTTGTGAAAATATAAAAAGGAGAGAGTGCATTGGACTTTATAGGACATAGTGAAATCATAAAGCGTTTTGATAAAAGTATAGAAAAACATGCACTCTCCCACGCTCATTTAATAATAGGTGAGGACGGAATAGGAAAGAGCATACTAGCTAAAAAATTTGCTTTTAAGATAATGGGAAAGACTGATTTTAAAGAATATATTGATATAGTTAATTATAGAACTAATAAGAGTTCTTTTGGTGTAGATGAAGTTAGAGGTATTATCACAGAGGTAAACAAGAAGCCTTATGAGGATGATAAGAAGGTAATAATAATATATGAAGGTAATAAGTTGACTGTGCAGGCACAGAACGCATTACTTAAGACAATAGAAGAACCACCAAAAGGAGTATATATAATAATATTATGTGAGAGTGCAGAACTTATACTAGATACGATAAAGTCTAGGTGCCAAGTACATAAGCTATTTCCACTGAAAGAAGCAGAAATAGAAATGTTTATTGAAAATAAATATCCTAGTATAGATAAAGAACTTAAAAAAACTTTAATTTCTTTTAGTGAGGGAATACCAGGAAAAGCTGAAAAGTTCATAGGTGACAGCGGTTTTGAAGAAATAAGAAATATGGTCTTACAATTAATGAGAGACATAAATAGTCATAATGAAGATATAATACTAAAGTATGAACCAATTCTGTCTAAATATGATGGGAAAGAAGAAGAAGTTTTTACGATTATAATATCCTTTGTAAGGGATATAATTATATATAAGGAACTACAAGATGTTACATATATAATAAATAGAGATAAACTAGAAGACATTAAGGACTTATCAAACATGATGGCTTACAAAAAGTTAAGGGGAATAATCGGAGTTATAGATGAAACTAGAATTAACTTAAGAAGTAATACTAATCCTCAGATGACCTTTAATGTTATGATGATAAGCCTACTGGAGGTTTAATATGATTAAAGTCGTTGGAGTACGTTTCAAAAAAGCAGGTAAGATATACTATTTTAATCCAAATGATATTGAAGTTAAGAAAGAAGATAATGTTATAGTAGAGACTGCAAGAGGTATAGAGTTTGGAGAATGTGTTATAGGACCAAAGGAAATAGATGAGAGTGAAATAGTAGCACCTTTAAAAAGTGTCTTAAGAGTAGCGGATGCAGAGGACATAGCAAGGCATGAGGATAATAAAAGCAGAGAAAAGCATGCCTTTGAAGTATGTTTTGATAAAATTACAGAACATAAACTAAATATGAAACTCATAGACGTAGAGTATACCTTTGATAACAATAAGGTAATATTCTACTTTACTGCAGATGGTAGAGTAGACTTTAGAGAACTGGTAAAGGATCTTGCAACTATATTTAAGACAAGAATTGAATTAAGACAGATAGGGGTAAGAGATGAGGCCAAGATGATAGGTGGACTTGGACCATGTGGAAGACCTCTATGTTGCTCAACCTTTTTAGGAGATTTCGCGTCTGTTTCAATAAAGATGGCTAAAGAGCAAAATCTTTCTCTTAACCCTACTAAGATATCAGGAATATGTGGAAGGCTTATGTGTTGTCTTAACTACGAGCAAAACACCTATGAAGATATAAGAAAGAGACTTCCTAAGATTGGTTCAGTTGTTGAAACTGATTTAGGAAGAGGAGAAGTTGTTTCTAATTCTGTTGTTAAAGAGAAGGTTAAGGTTAAGCTATTTAGAGGAGAAGAAGATTTTATAGAAGAATTTAAAATTAGTGATATAAAACTTATATCCGGAGGATATGAAGGAACTGTTGATGAAAGCGATATTAAGTTAGAACTTGATGATGATGTAGATAAGAAAATGATAAAGGACTTGTTTAGTGGTAATTAAGGAGGTAAAATATGAAATCTTCAATAAGAATTCCTAGCATGAAGTCATCTGAGGATATAATCAAAATAAAAAAAGCTATTTCAAGTAATGAAGGTGTCATTGCTTGTGAGATAAGTAAGGAAAAAGGAGAAGTCAATATAGTCTACGATAATTACTTCGTAGAACTTGATGATATAATAACTTCTATTGAAGATTTAGGATATATTGTACTGTAAAGTTATATAACTAACAACAAAAGTCTTTTAAAATCAATTAAAACATGTTAAAATAAATGTGGTGTTTGTACACCACATTTTTTTAGGAGGTGTTTGTTATGGCATATAAAATTACAGATGCTTGCGTAAGCTGTGGAGCATGCGCTGCAGAATGCCCAGTTAATGCTATTAGTCAAGGAGATACACAATTCGATATAGATGCAAATTCTTGTATCGACTGTGGAAACTGTGCTAATGTTTGCCCAGTAGGAGCACCAGTTCAAGACTAGTTTTAAGTTGGACAGGCCACCTTTAGGTGGCCTTTTTTTTATTGCAAAAAATAACCGATTAATAAAATAAAGTGGGTTAGCATTATAGGATCAATAAAAAATCATTATAGGTATTCAACTTCAACTATTAATTTATGCATGCCCAATAATAATAATAATAATAATAATAATAATAATAAGGGGTGATAAGATATATATAAATTATGTTCTTGTAAATGATGCATATATATAAGCAATTAGTATCAGATTATCAAAAAATAGCCTTTTTAATGTGAAATTATACTAAATTAAATAGAAAATAGAAAAATATATATGCAACCATTGAAGTATTTGCAGATATTGTTTAAAATTGTTAATAAACAAGGAAATAAGGGGGCAAATACATGAAATCACTTAGACGGAAGATAAGCTTAAGTTTTGGGGGAGTGTGTTTATTATTTTCTATAATCTATACACTTGTATATGGCTACAGGACTTCAACCGTAATACAGAATCAAGCTATGGAAGATACAGCTTTGATGTCTGAACAATTTTTAATTAATTTAAATGGACATACTACTGAAGATTCAAGCTATCTTCAGGAGTTAACAAGAAAATATAAAAATTCTAGCATAAGTTACATAGGTATAAGAAATAAGGATTATAAGTATGTGGCTAGTACTATTGATTCAGAAACTGGATCGCAAAAAAAAGATCAATATGCTGAGAAGGTATTTTCTACAGGAGAAACAACCTCTTATAAAATAAATGATAAAGATAAAGGACTTATGCTTCAGTCAGTAATGGCTATCAAAAATGATGATAACGTAGTCGGAGTAATAGAACTTGGTATTCCTATGAGCAATTCTCAAAAGGATATTAGTAATCTCATTATAAGCATGCTGGTTATTGCCATAGTAATTCAAATAGTTGCTTTTATTATAGGTGGATTTGTTGCTAGAAGCATAGTTAACCCGATAAAGCATATGCTTGGGTCTTTAGATCGTGTGGCGAAGGGAGACTTCACAGCAAGTGTAAGGGTTTCTTCTAAAGATGAAATAGGTAAATTATCTAGTATAATGGCAGACACTTTGGAGCATATAAAAGAGATGGTTTTAGAGATTAAGGCTTCAGCCAATAATCTTGCTGAAGCTTCACAAGGAGTAGCTGCATCAAGTGAGCAAATGGCAAGCTCAAATGGTAGCATAGCAGAAGCTATGACAGATTCTGCACATAGAGTTAACACACAATCCCATAACTTAGATGAATCATATGAGGTCTTAATAGAGCTAGAAGAAAGATTAAAGACAATGGAATCAAATCTAAGTTTAGCACTAAGTGGAAATATGGAGATAAAGCATAAAGCAGATGATGGAAAAGATAAAATTGTAGAATTAGCTAAATCAATAGAAGAAATACGATATAAGTTTGAAGAGGTAGAAAATACTTTATCTAAGCTTAATGTAAGCGTAGGTAATATTTCATCTATAACTCTAGTTATTAACGATGTGGCCGAGCAAACTAACTTACTTGCTTTAAATGCGGCAATAGAGGCTGCAAGAGTTGGGGAACAAGGAAGAGGTTTTGCTGTAGTTGCAGATGAGATAAGAACTTTAGCTGAGCAAGTTCTAGACTCTTCAAAGAATATTAATAATATAGTAACAGGTATTACAGGAGATACTAAACAAGTCTCCAATAGTGCAAAAGAAGTGTCATTTAAGATAAGCGAGCAAGGAAAGATATTAGGTGATACTATAGAGTCCTTTAAGAATATAGTTTCTGGAATATTGAATAATTCTACTACCATAGAAAATAGTAATACAGAACTTAAAGAAACTCTTAATGCTAAAAATAATGTGAAAAATAGAATAGAAATAGTTACAGAAGAGGCGAAAAATATATCTGAAAGTACAATATCAGTGGCTTCAAATATAGAAGAGCAAACAGCAACAGTTCAGGAATTTACAGCTACGGCGCAGACATTGGATAGCATGGCTGCATCTTTGACTACTCTTGTAAACAGGTTTAAGGTTGAATAATAAAAAATAACTCTATATTAAAAAATACTTATAAAACTCAGATTTAAATAGAGCCGAAATTGATTTTATAAATATCTTAAACATAGTTTAATTAAAAGTTTTAATTTTAAAATACATATATATAAGTAAAAGTTCTTAGAAATATAATAATATATCTAAGAACTTTTATGCTTTTCGTATAAAACCGATAATTACAGTAGGATCTAATTAGTAAGTTAGAAAAATTACATTATTAGTAGAACGGATATCTTTTTCAGGAGTAAAGCAATTAGATGAAACTTTCTTTACATTTTTCATAGCTGTTAAAAACTTTTCTGGACCATCTAACTCAAATGTAAGTTTAGGCGTCTTATAATGCATAGGGATAACATAGGTTGGATTTATAGACTTTGTAATTTCTGCAGCCTCTAATCCATCAATTGTGAAATTACCTCCTACTGGCACCATGAGAATGTCAACCTTACCTATCCTATCTAGCATACCTTCATTTAAAGTATGTCCTAAATCTCCTAAGTGACATATTCTAAAGTTATCTATTTCAATAATATAAATAATATTAGGACCTCGCTTTAACCCATTTTCTTTATCATGGTGACTAGCTATTCCATGTATTGTACAAAATTCTTCTTCATGTATCCCTAAAGTATCTATAACTTTTGTATCAATATTAGAGGGAGAGATATAGCAGTGGTCGAAATGTTTGTGGCTTATTGTTATTAGATCAACTTTGTCTTCGTAGGTAGGATATCCAATATCGTTAGGAAAAGGATCTAATAATAACCTTTTGCCAACAGAGTTTTTAATTAAGAAAGAAGCGTGGCCTAGATTAATTATTTCCATAAAATCACATCCTTAAATTTGACTATTATAGCCTTATTATAACCATAAAAAATGGTTATACACAAATAAAATTGAATTGCTTTAATTTTCTGTTAATAGCTTTGTTAATTAATAATACTTATCACTTGAATTTGAAATAAAAAAATAATAATATATATTCAAGGTCAAAGAAAGTCAAAGTAAGGTGGTGATTTGGTGGCTAGATTGTCTGACATAATTGAGGCATTCATAAAGAACTTACTTGAACAAAGCTGCGATCAAGAACTTCAAATTCAGAGAAATGAGTTAGCAGATAAATTTTCTTGTGCTCCATCGCAAATAAATTATGTATTAACTACTAGATTTACTTGTGATAAAGGATATTTGATTGAAAGTAAAAGAGGTGGCGGAGGCTGCATAGTTATAAAAAAAATTACTTATGACACAAAAGATAAGATTTATGAAATAATAAGCTCAAGTATAGGAGATAGTATTACTTATCACAATGGGATAGCTATTTTAGAAAGTCTTTATGACTTAAATATTATAAATGAGCGAGAAATGGAACTTATAAAAATAACTATTAATGATAGAACTCTTCAGAATGTAGAAAATAGAAATAAGGTTAGAGCTGATATATTAAGATCACTAGTTGTGGTTTTATTATCTTAAAGTAAGGGAGGTATTCTTTATGTTATGTGATAAATGTGGAGAAAGAGAAGCCAGTGTTCATATTGTAAAAGTGGTCAACGGTGATAAGAAAGAATTGAATCTTTGTGACAAGTGTGCAAATGAATCTATGGAAGTTCCTTTAAATCCATTTGAAGACTTAGGAGAATTCTCATTCCAAAACTTATTAAGTGGTCTGGTGGATTATGTTAATAAGGCATCTCAAGGGGCTCAGAAGAATGAAGTGCTTTGTGAAAACTGTGGAATGTCATATAACGAATTCAAAAAAACTGGTCTTTTAGGTTGTAGTGAATGCTATAAGAACTTCCAAAATTCTATTAACCCCGTAATAAAAAGAGTACAAGGTGATATGGAACATATGGGGAAAGTTCCTACAAAGGCTGGAAAGTACTTCATAGAAAAAAGAAAGCTGGTAAAACTAAAGGAAGAGCTACAACAAGCTATATTTGGAGAAGAATACGAAAGAGCGGCTGTTCTTAGAGATGAAATAAAGTCACTTCAAGAAAGTATGGGAGAATAGGAGGATGCTTTATGGATAACTGGATTAATGGTGCTGAAACTAGTAATGATGAAATAGTTATAAGTTCTAGAGTTAGATTAGCAAGAAATCTTAAGAAAATACCTTTTACCAATAGAATGGATGAAACTGCTGGAAGAGAGAATGTTGACAGAATTGAAGGAGCTTTTTATTTAAACCAAGATAATCGAGAAAAGTTTACTACTATAAGGCTGTGGGAAAGTAGTGGCAATGTGTCAACTAGTTATTTTGAAAAACACCTTATTAGTCCTAATTTATTGAAATCTTATAAGAAGACAGCTTTTTTAGTAGATAAAGATGAAACTATGAGCATAATGATAAATGAAGAAGATCATATAAGACTTCAATGCATAACAAAAGGATTCAATGTTAGGGAAGCTTATAATGAGGCTAATAAACTTGATGATATGCTAGAACAGTATTTAGATTATGCCTTTGACGAAAAGTTCGGCTATCTAACAGCTTGCCCTACAAATTTGGGTACTGGTATGAGAGCTTCTGTTATGATTCATTTACCTGCGCTTACTATGAATAAAGAAATTGATGGATTAATAAAAGGTCTAGCTCAAGTTGGTATGACCATAAGAGGGCTATATGGTGAAGGGTCAAATGCAGATAGCAATATATATCAAATATCAAATCAGGTTACTCTTGGAGTTACGGAGGAAGAGATTATTACTAATCTCCAAGCAGTTGTATCTCAAGTAGTTGCTCAAGAAATAAAATCGAGAGAATCATTAAGAGCTAGTTATGAATACGAAATTTTGGATAAAATATATAGGTCAATTGGAATACTAAAGAATGCAATTATTTTAAGTTCAAAAGAATGTTTAGAACTTCTTTCATACGTAAGATTAGGTGTGGAAATGTCAATAATAAATGATGTAGATAAAAAACTTTTGAACAGCTTGCTTGTATCCATTCAACCAGCTTCACTTCAACTTAAGGTAGGAAGAAAGTTGTCGGAAAGAGAACGGGATATAGAGAGAGGTAAATTAGTTAGAGAGGCATTTAGAAAAATTAATAATTAGGAGGTGACACCATGTTATTTGGTAGATTTACAGAAAGAGCTCAAAAAGTTTTAATGAATGCTAGAGAACAATCTAAAAAATATAAACATGGGTATATAGGTACTGAGCATATTCTATTAGGAATACTAATGGATGAGGGAAAAAGTAAAGAGTTATTAAACGCCTATAATGTAAATGTAGATGGAGTAGGTAGGCTGATACAACAATATGTTGGAGAAGGTGAGGTTGAGTACTTTTCAGGAGAGATACCACTAACTCCAAGAACCAAAAGACTTTTAGATAATAGTTTAGTGGAAGCTAGAAATTTAGGACATAACTATATAAGTCCAGAGCATATACTTCTTGCTTTAATAGCTGACAACGAAGGTGTAGCATATACTATCTTAAATAATCTCAATGTTAACTTTGAAAAACTTAGAGCAGATATAATTAGTAGCTTTAATGGAAAGCCTGTATCACAAGGTGGTCAATCTGACAGTCCCCAAAGGAGAAAAACAGATCATAAGACACCTAATCTAGATCAGTTTGGAAGAGATCTTACTGAGATGGCTATAGAAGGTAAGCTTGATCCTGTGGTTGGAAGAGACGAAGAAACTCAAAGGGTTTTAGAAATTTTGTGTAGAAGAATAAAAAACAATCCTTGCTTAATAGGTGATCCTGGAGTAGGAAAAACTGCAATAGCGGAAGGTTTGGCTCAAAAGATAGTTGAAGGAAACATTCCAGAGATACTTAAGGAAAAAAGAGTTGTTGCATTGGATATAACCTCTATGATAGCAGGTGCAAAGTATAGAGGTGAATTTGAAGATAGATTAAAGAAGGTAATGGAAGAGATTAGGAATGCAGGAAATGTACTGTTATTTATAGATGAGATTCATACAATAGTTGGTGCCGGTGGCGCTGAAGGAGCTATAGATGCATCTAACATACTTAAGCCTGCTTTAGCAAGAGGAGAGATTCAATGTATAGGAGCTACAACTATTGATGAGTATAGAAAGTACATTGAGAAAGATTCTGCTCTTGAAAGAAGATTCCAACCTGTAAATGTAGGAGAACCTTCAAAATCTGAAACATTACAAATATTAAAAGGCCTTAGAGATAAGTATGAAGCCCATCATGGAGTAAAGATAACAGATGAAGCTCTAGAAGCTGCTGTTAATCTTTCAGATAGATATATAACTGATAGATTTATGCCAGATAAGGCTATAGACTTAATAGATGAAGCGGCTGCTAAGGTTAGAATTGAAAACTTAACTACTCCTCCAGATCTTAAAGAGATGGAAGAAGAAATTGAAAAGGCAACTAAGGAAAAAGAAGATGCTATAGCAGTTCAAAACTTTGAAAAAGCTGCTGAGTTAAGAGATAAAGAAAAGAAGTTAAGAGAAAAACTAGACCATATGAAGACAAATTGGACTACTCAAAGTAGTGCTCAAACTCATATAGTTGGAGAGCAGCAAATAGCATCAGTAGTTTCTAAATGGACCAAGGTGCCAGTAGAAAAACTAACAGAAACTGAATCAGAGAAATTATTAAAACTTGAAGAAATACTCCATAAGAGAGTAGTAGGACAAAATGAGGCAGTAAAATCTGTTGCTAGAGCAGTAAGAAGAGCAAGAGTAGGGTTAAAGGATCCTAATAGACCTATAGGCTCATTTATATTCTTAGGACCTACTGGAGTTGGAAAAACTGAGCTTTCTAAAGCATTGGCTGAGGCTATGTTTGGAGATGAGGACAATACAGTTAGAGTGGATATGTCAGAATATATGGAGAAGCATTCAGTATCAAGACTTATAGGTTCCCCTCCAGGATATGTTGGATATGATGAAGGTGGCCAGCTTACTGAAGCTGTAAGAAGAAGACCTTATTCAGTAGTATTACTAGATGAAATTGAAAAAGCTCATCCAGACGTATTTAATATATTATTACAAATACTTGAGGATGGAAGACTTACAGATGGAAAAGGTAAGACTGTTAACTTCAAAAATACAATAATAATAATGACTTCCAATGTAGGCGCTCATACAATTAAAAAGCAAAAAACAATAGGATTTGGCATGGATGAAGATAAGAGCGAAACAGAATACGAAAAAATGAAGGAAAATGTTATGGATGATCTTAGAAAGACTTTCAGACCAGAATTCCTTAATAGAATTGATGATACAATTGTATTCCATGGACTACAAGAGGAAGATTTGTTACAAATAGTCAACCTTATGGTAAGCTCAGTTACAGAAAGATTAGACGAACAAGACATACATTTAGAATTTGATGAAGAAAGTAAAAAGATTCTTGTTGAAAAGGGTAAAGATGTAACCTATGGTGCAAGACCTTTGAGAAGAGTCATAACTAAGAGTGTTGAAGATAAATTAAGTGAAGAAATGCTTAAAGGAAATATAAAGAGGGGTCAAAGTGTTAAAGTAACTGCAGAGGATGGAGATTTGAAGTTTACTCCAAGCGTAGTGGCTCAAGAAGAAACTAATTAAATTATATTTTGTATTGATGGTGTAGCATTTTAATCAAGAAAATATTTTAATTACAATGCTAGGTTCTTAGAGGATATTTACAAAATATAAATTTTATATGAAGTGGTACATCTATATAAACGAATAAATTAAAGTTAAAAATCGTAGTTTATATATAGGGATTAAATTAAGATATTAGATTCCTATAGTTATAGACTACGGTTTTTACTTTTTTGTTTATAATAACCTCCTGCCAAGCAAAGTGAAGTCTTTGGTTTATTTTTATTATGTTCAAAAGATTGAGGATATAAATGCTGTTGTTGTTAAGCGATTTAAAAATATGAATAATAACTTAATTTAATAAAAAACTATAGTTAGAGGAGTATAGTGTAATAAATAATTATTATTTGTTAAAAACTTGTTGCAAAATGAATATATAGTGCTATAATAATATTAAAGATACCCCTTGGGGGTAATTAAAACGGAAGTAAGTATTATTCAGAAAGAGGGAAAACTATGGCTAAGAGTGAGAAGATAATTGATTTAATGATAATAGGTGGAGGTCCAGCAGGATTAACAGCAGCAATATACGCATCTAGAGCTAAACTTAATATGGTACTTTTAGAAGATGCTATAGTAGGTGGTCAGGTAAGAACTAGTTATTCCATAGAAAACTATCCAGGTTTTAAATCTATAGAGGGTGGAAAGCTTGCTGATCTAATGCAAGAACAGGCCTTGGAATTAGGTGCAACAATAGACGAATTTGATCTAGTTGAAAGAGTTGATTTCTCAGATGAAGAGAAAATAGTTGAAACAACTAGTTATATATATAAACCAAAAGCAGTAATAATAGCAACAGGGGCAACTCCTAAAAAGATTCCTGTGCCTAATGAAGAAAAGTTTTCAGGAAAGGGTATACACTACTGCGCAGTATGTGATGGAGCTATGTACGAAGGAAAGGTAATAGGTGTAGTAGGAGGAGGAAACTCAGCTCTAGAAGAAGCTTTATTCCTTACAAAGTTCGCTTCAAAAGTAGTTATGATTAGAAGATATGATTACTTTAAGGGAGAAGCAGCAACTCTAGAGGAAGTACTACATCACCCTAAGATAGAAGTTATGTATAACTGGGATCTAGTTGATGTAGCTGGAGATAAGTTTATGGAAAGTGCTAAGATAAAGAATACAAATACAGGCGAAGAAAAAGAAATTCAAATGGATGCTATTTTTGGATATATAGGAACTGAACCAAAGACAAGTCATTTTAAGGACTACGTAAAGCTTACACCTCAAGGATATATTCTAGCAGATGAAAGCACAAGAACAAACATAAAAGGCGTATATGCAGCTGGAGACGTAAGAGAAAAGCAATTTAGACAGATTACAACAGCAGTAGCTGATGGAACTATAGCTGCCTTAGATGCAGAAAAATATATATTAGAAGCAAAGAGAGGTTAGTAATATGGTGAAAATATATTCTACATCATGGTGTCCATGGTGTGTAAAGGCTAAAGATTACTTCAAGTTAAAAGGAGTAGAATATTCAGAAATAAACGTAGCTGATGAGCATGAGTACAGAAATGAGGTATATGAAGTTTCTGGCCAAAGAACTGTACCAGTTATAGATATTAACGGACAAATAATAGTAGGTTTTGATAGAGAAAAAATTGATAGGGCATTGGAGGTAAGATAATGTTTAATGATATACGTAATGGGGAGATTTATAAGAACCTTGTAGATGGTAAGTGGATTGAAACAAATACAAAGAAGCTTATAGATATAAAATCACCAATAGATGATTCAATAGTAGGAAGAGTTCAAGCAATGAGCAAAGAAGAGGTTGATGCTGCGATACAAAATGCCAGTGATGCCCAACTATCATGGAGAAACGTTCCTCTAAATGAAAGAGCTGAAATTCTTTATAAGACTGCGGATATATTAGATCAAAAGGCAGAAGAAATAGCAAATATAATGGTGAGAGAAGTTGCAAAGGATAAAAAGAGTGCTGTATCAGAGGTTACAAGAACTGCTGATTATATAAGATTTACAGCAGATGCAGCTAAGAGCATGGAAGGTGAATCTATTCCTTCAGATCCATTCCCAGGTTTTAATAGAAATAAGATATCAGTAGTAACTAGAGAGCCTTTAGGAGTAGTTCTTGCTATATCACCATTTAACTATCCAGTAAATTTATCAGCATCAAAGATAGCTCCAGCTGTTGTTGCAGGTAATTCTGTTGTATTAAAGCCAGCAACTCAAGGTAGCATATCAGCTTTGTATTTAGCAAAGGCATTCCAAGAAGCAGGTCTTCCAGCAGGTGTTTTAAATACAGTAACAGGAAGAGGTAGTGAAATAGGGGATTATGCAGTTACTCATGATCATGTAGACTTCATAAACTTCACTGGAAGTACAGAGGTTGGTAAGCATATTTCGCAAATAACAGCTATGAAACCATTACTTATGGAACTTGGTGGAAAAGATGCTGCTATTGTTTTAGAAGATGCTGACTTAGATCTTACTGTTAAGAATATAATAGCAGGTGCATACTCATATTCAGGTCAAAGATGTACAGCTGTTAAGAGAATATTAGTAATGGAGTCTGTTGCAGACGAACTAATAGAAAAACTTAAGGTTAAGATATCAGAATTAAAGGTTGGTAATCCTTTAGAACATGATCAAGTAGACGTAGTTCCACTTATAGATACTAAAGCTGCTGACTATGTAGAAGATTTAATGAGAGAAGCAGAAGAAAAAGGCGCTAAGCTTATAATTGGCGGCAATAGAGAAGGAAACTTAATATATCCTACTTTATATGATAATGTAAATGTAGATATGAGATTGGCATGGGAAGAACCATTTGGACCAGTACTTCCTATAATAAGAATAAGTGACAGAGATGCAGCCATAAAGATAGCAAATGCATCAGAATACGGATTACAATCATCAGTATTTACTAAAGATATAAATGCAGCTTTCTATATAGCTTCAAAACTTGAGGTTGGTACTGTTCAAGTCAATAATAAGACTGAAAGAGGCCCAGATCACTTCCCATTCCTTGGAGTTAAGTCTTCAGGTATAGGTACTCAAGGAATAAGATACTCTATAGAAGCTATGAGCAGGCCAAAGGCTATAGTAATAAATCTAGCTGAGTAGTATGTATAGATACAAGTAGTATAATATTATTATTAATCTAAAATATATTTATTTAAGATTAAATGAAAAAGCTAAGGATATATACCTTGGCTTTTTTGCTTTTCATAATTTCATATTATTTGTTTCAAAAAGTAAGATGCTAAAAATATCTTTATTATAATAGTTAGTTTACATAGCACACTCAGCATTACAAATGAGTCCAATAATATACTATTAAAGGCTATGCTGAACCGATAACATTGGTAACTTAACCTTTTTATTGATTAATTAGTGTTTGACTAACTAAAAGTCATGTTGTACAATAAGTACAACATTGATGATATGATGTGAAAAGATATAAGAGTATATTGTTTTATAGGTATAGATTAATATATTTACAAAATTATATATTTATCATTGAGCTATTGAGATTACACTATATTATACATCTTCATTAGTGACAACTATATTATAGATAATTATTAAGTAATTCAGATTTTATAATATATAAATAAAAACAAAAGTTTTTATAATGAAACAGGAGTAGGTATGAACGATATAATTAATAAATTACAAGATTTTAATTTTACGAAAACTGAGGCTGAAGTTTATTTATGTTTGCTTAAGAATGGTCAGTTAAATGGATCACAGATATCCAAATTGCTTAATATATCCAGAAGCTCTGTATACAGCTGCTTAGAGAGTTTATATAAGAGAGGAAATGTATTGATGTTATCTGGAGAGCCTACGATTTATAAAGCTCAATCCCCGGATACTTTAATAAATAATATAAAAGCCAATTATCAGAACTCTATAGAGATTTTAGAAGAGTCCTTAAGTAATATGGAAAGAAGTGAACTAGATGATCAATACTGGAATATGAAGGGATATTCTAACTTTATTGAAACTACGAAGAAACTATTAGTGGAAGCAGAAAGTGAAGTATATATATCCACTACCTTTGAATTAAAGTTATTTGAAGAAGAACTGAAAAAGCTTATAGAGAGGAACATTAGAATAATAGTTTTCTCTTTCGAGAGTCTTGATGTGGAAGGACTAGATTTGGAATACTATCATCACGAGAGTAAGAGTATCTTTTATGATGGCAGAAGGTGGATGATGATAGTTGATAATAAAAAGGCACTTATAGCTAACGAAACTAATGATGAGGATATTCTTGGCACAGTTACAGAAAATTCATTGATGGTTTCAATAATATCTGAGCATATACACCATGATATTTATCTTTTAAAGCTTAAGGATAAATACAATAAGAATTTAGTTACCAGTGATATATTGATTAATAGTGGCTTTGAGATGGGATCATCGGTTTGTAAAAGTAAAAAAGATAGATAGTATAAGTATTGAAGCGGAGATGATTAGTTTGACCAAGAAGAAAGCATCAAAAAGTAAAATGACAGTATTTAACTTAACATGGCCTATTTTTATAGAAACCTTGTTATTTATGTTGCTAGGTAGTGTAGACACACTTATGTTAAGCAGATATTCTGATAACTCAGTTGCTGCTGTTGGAGTATCCAATCAGTTAATATCCATGATGAACATAATGTTTGGAATTTTATCTACAGGTACTTCTGTACTTATAGCTCAGAACCTAGGTGCTGGCAATAAGAAAATGGCCTCTAAGGTTGCTACAGTGTCATTAATAATAAACTTGATATTTGGGCTAACGCTGAGTGCAATAATGTATTTTGCTGCACATGGGATTTTAAGTACCATGGGAATAAGACCTGAGCTCATGAAGTTTGCATCTCAGTATCTTCAGATCGTTGGTGGTTTCTTATTTGTTCAGGCAGTTATGATGACTTGTACTGCTATAGTTAGAAGTCATGGATTAACTAAAATATCTATGTATGTAACCATAGGCATGAATGTATTGCATGTTATCCTAGATTATATCTTTATATTTGGTGCATTTGGAATTCCTGTTTTAGGAGTTGCAGGTGTGGCTATATCAACTAATATAAGTAAAATTGTTGGACTAATCATAATGCTTTTTGTAGTATTTAGAAATGTTGAAAGAGGATTCAGTTTGAAAAATCTAACGCCATTTCCTAAGAAGATAGTCAAGGATCTTTTAAAGATAGGGGTACCAACAGCAGGAGAGCAGCTTTCATACAATGTATCTCAACTAGTTATAACTTATTTTATAAACTTTTTGGGAAATGAGGCATTAACAACTAAAGCTTATGTACAAAATATAGTAATGTTTGCATATTTATTCTCCGTGGCAATAGGACAAGGGACTGAGATATTGGTAGGGCACCTTGTAGGAGCTGAGGAAAATGAGAAGGCGTATAAGACCTGTATACACAGTTTGAAGCTTGCATTAACAACAGCTTTTTCTATAGCATTAATATTTGGAGTCTTCCGAAATCAGGCCTTAGGTATATTTACATCAAATCCTAAGATACTAGCTGTAGGTGGGATTATTCTTATAATAGACGTATTTTTAGAACCAGGACGATCCTTCAATTTGGTTGTTATAAATTCTCTAAGAGCATCTGGAGATGTTAAGTTCCCCGTTTACATGGGGATTTGCTCCATGTGGGGAGTTAGTGTTACCTTATCCTATCTATTAGGCATAAAACTTGGTCTAGGACTTGCAGGGATGTGGGTTGCCTTTGCTTGTGACGAATGGTTTAGAGGAGTGTTGATGTTATGGAGATGGAGATCAAGAAAGTGGGAAAGTATGGCCTTTGTTAAAAAAGGAATGATAAGTCAGGAAAGTTAGTTAGTATGAGCTTATATTAATATAGTAAACATGCATAAATAGGAAGTTCCTTATATGCATGTTTTTTTACTTCAAAGGAAATTATAACTTATTTGTAAGCTAAGTATAATAATTTCGGCATTTACGAATAGATGGTTATAGAATACAGTAAGAACTAGATCGTATTAGCCTATCAGAATTTCTTTACATAGGTTAAGAAGTTCTGGTAGATGAGTAAAACTTTAAACTTAATTAACATAATATATTCAATAATTTAATAAGTTTATAGAAGGATTTTTAAGTTTCATAAATAATATTTAATAATAAAGAATTTTTAATTAGGAAAGAGGTGTAAATTAGTACTTATAGAGTTAGTAAATTAACTTTCCATAAAAGAACTCTTTAGTGCTAATAATTAATATGGATAATAATGAAAAGATGAAGTGGAGCTTAAAGGAATTATATTCTTCATTTAATGGTGAAGATTTTAGAAATGATATGAAATTATTTGATCAATGTATAGAAAAGTTTATATCATGGGCTGAAAATGACCTTAAGGATAATGATGAACCTATAAAAAAATTAGAGACTTATATAAATCTAATAAAAGAATATATTGGTTTAGAGGGAAGGCTTAGCAGCTTTGCCAGCCTAAGTTTTTCAGCAGATGCAAAGAATGAAGAAGCAAAGAAGTATTTAGGTATGATAGAAAAGAAGCAAACAAAGATAACAGGAGCACAGGTTAAGTTTGCAAAATGGATAAGCAGCTTAGAAGATTTAGATAAGATAATAAGAGCTTCTGACTTATTGAAAGAGCATGAATTTTATCTAAAAGAGATAGTTCTAGAAAACAAGCATATATTAAGTGAAAAAGAAGAAGTTGCTATATCCAAAATGAGATTAACTAGTTCTAGCGCCTGGCTGAAGCTTAAAAATCAATTGACATCAAATCATAAGGTAGAGATTGAGATAGACGGAAAGAAAGAAAAGCTGGCTATAACTAAGGTGAAAAACTTATTATTTTCAGATAATAAGGAATTAAGAAAGAAAGCTTTTTATGCTGAGTTGGAAAGTAATGATAGTATAGCAGAGGGAGTTGCAGCTTCGCTAAATGGTATAAAAGGTGAAGTATTAACTATTTGTGAGCTAAAAGGATATGAATCACCGCTTAAGATGACTCTTGAAAACTCTCGAATGGATGAAGAAACCTTAAATGTTATGCTTAAAGTTATGAAGGAAAGCTTAGTAGACTTCAAAAAGTACTTTTTTAAGAAAGCTGAGCTTTTAGGCTACCAGGGTAAGCTTCCTTATTATGATATAATGGCTCCAGTTGGAGAGAAGGATATGTCTTTTAGCTATGATGAAGCTGAAAGATTTATAGTAAAGCATTTCTCATCATTTTCAGAAGAAATGGGCAACCTTGCTAAAAAGGCTTTTGACAATAGGTGGATAGATGCGGAGGTAAGGGATGGGAAAAGAAGTGGTGCCTTCTGTCATAACTTACATTTCATAAAGGAGAGCAGAGTTCTTTGTAGCTTTGATGGAAACTTTAAAAATGTATGCACTATAGCCCATGAATTAGGTCACGCCTACCACGGATATGTATTACAGAAGGAAAGCATACTGAACTCATCATATCCTATGCCTCTTGCGGAGACTGCATCTATATTTGCTGAAAATATTGTGAGAAATGCAGCTTTAGAAACTGCCAATAAGGAGGAAGCTCTGGTTATATTAGGAGCAGAACTTGTAAACTGCGCTAGTGTAATAGTGGATATTTATGCAAGGTTCCTATTTGAGGATGAAGTATTTAAGAGAAGAAAAGATGGTGAATTGTCTTTAGAGGAATTAAAAGATTTAATGCTTTGGGCGGAGAAGGAAGCTTATGGAGAGGCAATACTAGAGGAAACCTTAGATCCATATGCTTGGGTGCATAAGCCTCACTATTACTATGTAGGAAGAAATTATTATAATTTCCCATATGCTTTTGGCCTTTTATTCTCTAAGGGTTTATACAAACTTTATATAGAAGAAGGAAGTAACTTTGTAGAAAGGTATAATGAAGTTCTTAGGTTAACAGGTAAGGCTAATGTTTATGATGTAGCTAAATATATAGGAATAGATTTACATGATGAGTCCTTCTGGAAGGGATCTATAGACATGGTAAAAAGGGATATAGAGAAGTTTTGTAATATATCAAGGTAGCCGTTAAAACTATTAAAATATCGAGTTTTAAAGGTTAGATACACTTTAATCTATTTCAGTCTTTAGTAAAAGAACTTAAAAATAGTTTTAGTAACAACACAATAAATGGTATTGTAAAATTAAGTAAATGGGGTAAAATAATATTAAGTGATTTTACCTGTTTGTATATCACTTAAGCTCCATAGTCCATTTCTAGAAAAGTCATATTTAAGTATGGGAGGATGTATGATCAATAAAAAGAAATTATTTAAAGAGATTATGGGATGGGTCTATCCCATAGTAGGCGCTCTTATTTTAGTAACCATACTTGATACTAAAGTTTTTGCAATGGTACAAGTGCAACAAAAATCAATGGAAAATACACTTGAAAATGGTCAAGAACTACTTATAGATAAGATAACTTACGATTTTAAAGAACCAAAAAGAGGAGATATAGTGATATTCTTAGAAGATAAAAGTAGGGATAAGGCTTTAGCAGATTTTAAGATATTTTTAGATGATTTACTTAACCATAAGGATATACGCTTAGTAAAACGTGTAATCGGAGTACCAGGAGATGAAATTGATCTTAGAGATGGATCTGTTTATGTTAATGGTAACAAACTATCTGAGGATTATGCTCAAGGTAATACAGAAAAGCAGCAGATAAACTTCCCGCTAAAAGTAGCAAAGGGAAAACTGTTTGTGCTAGGTGATAACAGAGAGGTTAGTATAGATAGTAGATCCTTTGGTCTTATCGACGAAAATCAGGTTGAAGGAAAAGCCCGACTTAGAATATGGCCTTTAGATAAGTTAAGTACTATAAAGTAAGAAACAAACCACTGAAAGGGTATACTCTCAGTGGTTTGTTTTTATTTTAAGTTAATCTCTAATGGAGCGCCTTGAGATAATGTCTTATAAAATGGGAAGGATACGTTATATCCATAAGTTTTAGTATTATCAATATTATCATATTCTAAGATATAGGAGTCTTTTTCCTTTGAGTTAGTATCTTTATAGAATTTAGTGTAATCTTGATGAATATACATTTCAAGCTCATCTCCATGTTTTTCAGCTAGATTAATAGGGTAGTAAGCTTTTAATAGATTATTAGGATCATCTAGGTTAAAGTAAAATTTAATATTATCAGAGTTTTTTTCAATTTTATTTATTTTTATAGTGCCTATATTATCTACGTGAAAGCTTCTTAATGTGTATAAGTCATGAGCTTTATGGAACTCTTCAGGAGTTGAAATTACTCGCTTATCGTCTTTAATGACCTCAGATCTATTAGTTAATGAGGCGGAAATGTAAAGTTTTTTTGCATCTTTTTCAACTTTGGTAAAATCGGTTATATAATAGCCGCTATCGTCAGACCTTGAGGTAATGGTATTATATATTCTTCCTTTATCATCAAATAAATAGAATTCGAAATCAATGGGATCTTTATCACCTTTTTCTAAAGAAAACTTAATTGAAGTGTTTAAAGGACTTGTTTTTAATCTATTAATCTTTACAGTATCTATATTGCCTAACTTTATTTTCCCCGGATTATTTTTGGATATGGTACTTTCTAGGGTATTTTCTCTAGATACAGGAACTAAAAATTTTACGTATAAATTAGGAATGTCATGGTTTCTTATAACTAAGTTCATATCCAATCTTTTAGGAACCTTCTTAGCTGGTGCAACCTCAAGTTTAGATACTATCAATATAGTATCGTCATCAAGTATAGTAGAACTGTTATCGGCACTCATAAATATAAGATTACCATTTGATACTAATGGAGAAATATCAAAATCATTTGCTTTTTTATCATTCTTATCTTTATTTAATCCTGGCTTAAAGATTCTAAGTGCTACCATAACATTTTCATCATCAGCCATAAGTTTGTCTATAGTGAATTTATATCCATCCTTTTCTTGACTTAAACCTATATAACTAGAGAAATCTTTAAATTCTTTATAATATCCAAGCTTTTCGTATAATGAGTCTATTAATGGAATGCTTTCGATAAAAGGATCAGCAAAAGCAGGTTTTACTGAAAAAGTTCCGATAGTTATTATAAGCGCCATAGAAGCCGCTATATAGGCATATTTCTTTTTATTATTAGCTTTGAGCTTTTTTCTAAATTTATTTTTAATATTTTTTATCTCTATGTCAGTAAGAGTTGCATCTATATTTTCATAATCCTCTTCGTCAAAAAATGAGGAGTTTAATATTTCATATATATTATCACTCATTTATGATACCTCCATAAAAGTCATTTATTTGTTTCTTTAACTGCTTCTTCCCTCTAAATATTCTATTGTCTACAGAAGATCTGGATAAATTTAAGGCCAAGCATATTTCATTTATGCTCTCACCCATAAGATACCTTCGTATGAAGATATCCTTGTCAGGGTAAGACATGGTGCTTATGATATCTAAAATCTCTTTATTACTTTCCTTAGCTAGTATCTCTGATTCAGTACTTTTTTCATCTATGATGCTTACATCATCAATATCACAGTTATTTTTCGACTTTGACAGCTTTCTTTTATAATCAATGGCATTGTACTTACTAACTGCAATTAACCATGAAGTAAACTTTGCTTCTTTTGCTTTGTATGAGGTTATATTATTCCAAATCTTTAGCAATACGTCATTCAAACATTCCATGCAATCCTCCCTATGGTCTATTCCGATTACAGAGACTATTACCTTAAAAATCAAATTTGAATAGTTGTCAACAACGTAGTCTAGTGCAGAAGGATTCTTCTTAATTAGCTGATCTATAAAGTTCTCACTAGTGATTTTCATATTGCACCTTCCTTTCATATATAACTACGAAGCTATATATTATAATCTCTCGTAAAATTTAACAATTTATATTTTATAATAAATACACATAAAGATGTACAACTTCAATGCCAAAGATATTTTTAAAAATACCTTACATTCTGAGTATAGAATTTGTAAAAATACTTTATTATCATTATAAGTGCATACAAAAAATCACTGAGTAAATAAACTCAGTGATTTTTTAGTTAATATTTTAAGTTTTTAGAAGCCTGAATTACCATGTTGAGATATATCGCTTAGTGAATGGCCAGCTTTTTCATCTGCTTTTGGTTCTGTAGCTAAGTCGCCAAGGGCTACTATTCCAACTACTCTTCCATTTTCTACTATTGGAATTCTTCTTATTTGTTGTTGGCTCATTATTCTTGAAATGTCTTCTACGCTCATATCAGGTGAAGCTGTTACAGGGTTGTTTGTCATAACACTATTAACTGTTTCATGTGTAGTATCAGCACCAGAGGAAACAGCTCTTAAAGTTATATCTCTATCAGTAACTATACCTACAAGTCTATCACCAGAACATACTGGAATTGAGCCGATATTGTATTCTTTCATTAGGATAGCAGCTCTTTCTACAGTATCATTAGGTGCTACGCTTACTAAAGATTTGCTCATTACATCTCTTGCTTTCATAAAAAACACCTACCTTTAATTAAATTTCAACATTAGTATTTCCTTAAAAAATAAAAAATAACTATAAAAATTATTAGGGAACAATTAACAGATGTGCTTTTTAGAATATTAATATCCAATATTTTAGGTAGTATATAATAACTATATAAATGTAAAAGTTTTTTATAATATTTATTGATTTTTGCTTTAGTGCTATTATTTTAGTAGTGTAGATCTTAGGAGGGATATAATGAATAAGATTAGAAATTCAGTAAAAGCTCTAATAATAGAAAACAACAAGGTTTTATTTATAAAGCTAGAAGATAAAGAAGGTTACTGGTATCTACTACCTGGAGGTGGGCAGGAACCTGGTGAGACCTTTATTGACACCTTAAAAAGAGAGTGCAGAGAAGAGTTAGGAGAAAGTGCAAAAATACAGATATATGATCTAGCATTGATACGTGAGTATATAGGTAAAAATCACGAGTTTGCAGAGTATGATAAGGACTTACACCAAGTTGAGTTTATGTTCAGGTGTAATATAAACAATGATTATGTGCCTACTATGGGAGCTGTGCCTGATAATATGCAGCTTGGCTCTGAATGGATTGATATTGATGATTTGAGTAATCATAGAATATATCCATCAGCTCTAAAGGATGTAATTAAAAAGATCTCAATAGGACAAAAGACAGCTGTTTATTTGGGAGATACAAATTAATTGCTATTGTAAAGCTTTTATTCTATAATTTAGTAGATATTTCATAACTAAAAGATAAGGAGCTGAGTTTGTGGAAAATGCTGTTTTTAGTGGTTTTCTAATTGTGTTTGGAGCTATGTTGGTATTTACAGGGTTTAAGGCTTCCGATGAAAAAATTAAAAATCTATCTAATTTTAAAAGATATAAGAAGATTTCAGATGAACTTATTAAATTTTTGAGGATTCAAAATATAGTAATCGGTGTAGCTTTATTTATTACAGGAGTTATAAATTTTTATTCCACGTTATCAACCATAATATTAGCAATTATAATAATGTCTATATATATAGTTACAGTAGCTTTAGCGTTTGTTGCTAAAGGTAGATATTTGAAGAAATAATTATGTCGGTTGATATTTATTTTCGTATTATTATTCTAAAAACAAGTGATCCTTAGTATATTGTTAAATAAATAATCCCTAAAACAGGGGTTATTTTTAATATATTATCTATTATTATTTAATATATAATCACCCATAGATGATTTAGTTGAGGCACATAGATTTACATTGCCTTGATTGAAAAGTAAGGATTTTAGTATTGGAGTATTTTTATAATACTAGTTAAATAACAGTTAACTGGTTATAATCTATAATATGGAGATTGATTTTAGCATGCAAATAATTGGTTATAATTAAAGGAGGTTTTGGGGTGAAGTGGTTAGATAAATTGGAAAGAAAGTTTGGTAGATACGCTATTAAGAACTTGATGTTCTATATAGTGATAGCTAACTTAATTGTATATTTAATGGAATATTTATTTAGAACAAGTATGCTTACATTTAAGCTTATGTTCATACCTAGTCTTATATTAAAGGGAGAAGTATGGAGAATTATAACTTTCATCTTCATACCACCAAGTTCATCACCTATCTTTATAATATTTGTATTATATTTTTATTATATGATAGGTTCAGCTTTAGAAAGCGAATGGGGAGCATTTAGATTTAACTTCTATTACTTGCTAGGGATAGTAGGGACTATAATTGCTGGTTTTATAACAGGAGGGGCTGTCACTGGAACTTATTTAACCTTATCTTTGTTCTTAGCCTTTGCCTACACATATCCAGATTATCAAATATTATTATTCTTTGTGTTACCAATTAAGATTAAATATTTGGCATGGCTTGATGCGGCATTTTTAGCTATTTCCTTTATCCAAGGAGATATTAGTGTAAAACTTTCTATAATTGCTGCACTAATAAATTTCTTTGTGTTTTTTGGCAAGGATATGTTATATAGAGGTAAAAATACTGGTTACTCATTTAATAGTAAGAAAGATTTCAAGAAAAAGATTAAAAACAAAAACATTAAGCTAGTGTGGAGACATAAGTGTGAAGTCTGTGGTATAACAGATAACGATGATCCTAATATAGAGTTTAGATATTGCTCTGGCTGTCAAGGAAATCATGAATACTGTATAAATCATTTAAGAAATCATGAACATGTTAAGAATAGTTAAATAATAGCCAAGAGTGTCTTTTATGTAAGATGCTCTCAGCTATTTACTGTAGATAATTGTGAAAATTTTCTGGTGCTAAATATTAATATCAAGGATTTATAATATCTGTTTAGAGTAAACAGATATTATTAGTCTGCCAAGTTTTTCATAGGTGCATTTGCAAATGCAGATGCGCAAAAAAAGTCTCTGAAGAATATTATCTTCAGAGACTTTTTTATTATAGACTTAATGCTTGATCTATAGCAGGTTTATCAAATCCAACGATTACTGTACCGTTGATATCTAGAACAGGAACTCCCATTTGTCTTGATTTATTAACCATTTCTTCTCTAGCACTTAAATCTTCTTGTACGTTTAATTCTTCGTAGTCTACTCCTTGTGATTTTAAGTAGCTTTTTGCCTTAACGCACCATGGGCATGAATTAGTTGTATATACTTTTACCATAATATTTCACTCCTTATTAACAAATAATTATTATCTAAATACATTATACCTCATGAGGGTATATTCTTCAATATAAAAATAATATAATCCATATAATATATGAATCAACTCATTTTATGCTTACATTTAATGTAATTCATTAATACATAAAAACGAATTGATGATATTAGGGTTTGAATATAGAGAAATAATATACTTGTTTCAAATAATTAATCGATAAATTTTTTTTCACAATAATCTGTGTTCGTAGTATAATTATTTTTGGTTTAGTAATAGAGTGAGTAATATAAGGAGGAAACCATGATTTTATTAAAAGAGCTAAAGAAAGTAAAAAGAAGGATAACCTATGAGAAAAGATTATATAATAGAAACTCTTTATTGTATCTTTTGGCTATAGTATTTTTCTATATATGCAATGGTGCCTTTAGTATGCTTCAAGGAATTTATCTTAAGGAAGCTGGAATGAGTGAGGGGTTCTTAGGAGTAATACTAAGTGTAAAGACTATTACAATAGCTTTAGGAGCTATTCCTTGTGCAATTATAGTTTCGAAAATTGGCAAGAAAAAGGGGTTAGTAATTGCTATGTTTATAATACCAATTACTATTATATTGCAGGGAATAACAAGTAACAATTGGATTGTATTGTTGCTTTCAGCAATGCAAGGTTTAGTAAATGCTTTTATAGTGGTATCTGAAGGACCATTTTTAATGGAGAACAGTAATGAGAGGACAAGACTTCAGTTATTTAGCTATGTATTTTCCACAAATGTATTTTCTACTATGGTAGGTTACTTTGCATTCGGCTCAATTTCAAGAACCCTAGAAGGTGTAATTGGTGGCATTAACTCATTAAGGTATTCAATTATAGCTTCTGGTGTTATTGGGATTTTTTCTGCTATATTTATACTTAAGATAAAATCCATAGAGGAAGTAAATACAAAAGAAAATACAAAGGATTTTATTAAGCACATAATTAGGTTATCATTAGATAAATATCCTTTAAGATTATTGTTTTATAACTCCATAATAGGTTTTGGAGCAGGTCTTGTAGTGCCTTATTTTAACGTGTATCTTAAGTATAAGGTTAATGCATCAACAGCTCAGATAGGTTTAATTATGGCATTAGCTCAATTCGCAATGGGGTTTGGAGGTTTATTGACTCCAGCTATGTCAAAAAAATTTGGTAGAGTAAAAACCATAAACTTATGCCAGATAGTATCAATACCATTTTTGCTGTTAATAGCATTGCCGCCTAACTTGTATATAGTAGCAATGGCTCTATTTATGAGAAACGGGCTTATGAATATGTCTGGGCCAGTGGTTGGAACTATAACTATGGAACTTATTGAAGGAGAAGAAAGATCAATGTTTGCAAGTGTAAATAATATCTTCAGTAATGTTAGCAGAGCAATTAGTACTGCGCTTGGGGGAATTATAATGTCTAGTTTGCCTCATGGCTACGAGATTCCTTATATAATAACTGCTATAATGTATATAATTGCAACAGTGGTATTTCATAAATCATTTTCATTTTTAGATTATGGAGTAAAAGCAGAGAAAGAAATAATAGTATAGTTGTATAGTGGTCTAGACAGGTTAAGAAAATTATAATATAATTAAATTAGGAGGAACGGGAATGATAGATAAGAATAGTCCTATACCAGTTTATTATCAGCTTAAGGAAGATATTAAAAAGAAAATAGCCAATGGAGTATGGAAAGTTGGACAATGCATAGATAGTGAAAGAGAACTTTCAGAGAGCTATGGTGTAAGTAGAATGACAATAAGGCAGGCTCTTGGTGAGCTTGTTCAAGAGGGAATACTCATAAGAGAAAAAGGAAAAGGAACCTTTGTTTGCGAGCCAAAAGTCAAGCAAAAAGATATGATGAGTTTTTCTAATATAATAAGAAAGCTTGGAGGAAATCTTAGCACTGAGGTTCTAGGCTTTGAAATAATGGATACGCCAGAAGATATGCAAGAGCTATTTCCTTTTGATAAGTTATATAGAATAGATAGAATGAGAATAGTAGATGGAGAAAATATTGCAAATGAAATAGTTTATATACCTTGCGACTACTGTGGCTATATAGATGAAGATTTGCTTAAAGGTTCTCTTTTTGAGATACTAGAGGGATTTGGGTATACTATAGATTATTCGCAATCCTCTATAAAAGCAGTTGTTATGGACGATTATTATAAAAAACTTTTTAAAGTAGACAAAAACGTTCCTTTACTTAATATATATTCAAAGACTATAACTAAAAATGGGAAGATACTTTTTGTAGAAGAATCTATCTACAGATCAGATAAGTTCTTATTAGAAGTTGATATCTCAACACGAGAGGGGAAGTTTAGATGAAATTAATTGTAACTAAAGACTATGAAGAAATGAGTAAAGTTGCAGCTAAAGAGATTAGTGATTTTATAAATAGTAAACCAGAAGCAGTTCTAGGTCTAGCTACTGGAGGTACTCCAAAAGGCTTATATGAAGAACTTATAGAGTTAAATAAGCACGGAATAGTTGATTTTTCCAAGGTTACAAGTATAAACTTAGATGAGTATATAGGACTAAGTGGTGAACATGAACAAAGCTATAGATACTTCATGGACCATAACTTGTTTAATTATATAAATATAGATAAAAGCAAAACTTTTGTTCCTAACGGATTGGCTGATGATATAGAGTTAGAATGTATGGAGTATGATAAAAAAATAGCTGAACTTGGTGGGATAGATCTACAGTTACTTGGAATAGGTAGTAATGGTCATATCGGCTTTAATGAACCTGCTGAATATCTATATATGGGAACACATCAAACAATTTTAGCAAAGGATACAATTGAAGCTAACTCAAGATTTTTCAAATCAATAGATGAAGTACCAAGAAAAGCTATAACAATGGGTATTGGTGGAATAATGAAAGCTAAGAAGATAGTTCTTTTAGCTAGTGGTGAAAACAAGGCTGAAGTAGTAAAAGAGCTTGTTAGTGGGAAGATAACTACAGAGGTTCCAGCTTCAATGCTTCAGATGCATAGAGATGTGGTCATCGTAATTGACGAAGCAGCGGCTAAATTTGTATCATTACACTCAGAAGATTGCATTAAAAGTCCTTCAGGATTTTAATCCTAAACAAAAATATGGATACAATATAGTAGAAATAAATCGATAATGCTAAGGATGCAATATCGATTTTTTTTATTGTCTAGAAAGTATAAAGCCTTTTATTAGATTAATCTATTAATTTAAAGTGCTTAGAACAGCTATCTAGGTTAAACAGTAAAAAGAATTCTTATTTGCCTGCAGATTTTCCTCATATGTATTTGGAAAGATAACTGCGCAGAAAAGTAGGAGATTAGAACAAAAGTTTTATTTGAAATTATATATGTAAAAAATAATTTTCATGACATACTTTAACATATATATCATAATATTATATAATGTTTAATATTGATTAAAACTCAATTTTAAATCTATGTTAATATAAATAGGGATTATATTTTTGCTAATAATGAAAGAATATTAATATATAGTGTAAATGATGAAATAGTAGGTGAATATGATGGCTAAAATTAGAACTCTATATGTTTGTCAGCAATGTGGGTATGAATCGCCAAAGTGGTTAGGGCGTTGTCCTGGGTGCAATTCATGGAACTCCATGTTAGAGGAAATAAAAGAAGCAAAACCTGAAAGAACTTCACTACCTATTAGACAAACTAATAGTGTACCTAAGCCGATAAAGGAAATAAAGTCTGGAGAAAAGGAAAGGTATGATACTGGGATAGTTGAGTTAAATAGGGTATTAGGAGGAGGACTTGTAAAAGGCTCTCTTACTCTTATTTCTGGAGACCCTGGTATAGGAAAGTCGACACTTCTTCTTCAATCAGCAAATAACATATCTCAAAAGTATGGAAAAGTTCTTTATGTTTCTGGTGAAGAGTCGGAAGAACAAATTAAAATAAGAGGAGATAGGCTAGGAGTTGATGCGGAAAACTTGTATATAGTATCAGAAACTAGTTTAGATATAATAGAGAGATATATAGAGGATATAAAACCAATATTCGTTATCATAGACTCTATACAAACCGTTTATAAGGAAGGTGTTACTTCTGCTCCAGGAAGTGTTTCTCAAGTTAGAGAATGTTCAAATGTAATAATGAGAATTGGTAAAAATAATAACATACCTCTATTTATAGTTGCTCATGTAACTAAACAGGGAGAATTAGCAGGTCCTAGAGTTCTGGAGCATATGGTAGACACAGTACTTTCTTTTGAGGGTGAAAGAACTGAAGAGTTTAGAATACTTAGAACTATGAAGAATAGATTTGGAACAACCAGTGAGATAGGTGTCTTTGAGATGAGTGAAGAAGGACTGATGCAAATATATGATCCGTCTAGAATGTTTCTAGAAGATACTAGCTATAATCAAGAGGGATCAATGGTTGTAGGACTTATGGAAGGCACTAGGCCAATACTCGTGGAGATTCAGGCATTAGTAACTGAGACGAAGGCTGTTATGCCAAGAAGAACAGCTGTTGGTATAGACAATCAAAGGCTTAGTCTTATACTTGCAGTACTTGAGAAAAAGCTAAGGATACCTTTTTATAATAGTGATGTATATGTGAATGTAGTAGGTGGGCTTGAAATAGAAGGCACTACTGCAGATGTAGGAATAGCATTAGCACTGATATCATCTTCTAAAGGTACAGCATGCGCTTTGGAAAAAACTATGATTATTGGAGAAGTGGGGCTAACTGGAGAAATAAGGCCAATAAACAATTGTGATAGACTTGTCAATGAGGCTGAAAAAATGGGTTTTACCAATGTAATAGTACCATCTAGAAATGTAGATAAGCTAAATAAGCAAGGACTAAAGGTAATTGGGGTTGGAACTTTAAAAGAAGCAGTAAGTAAGATTTTCTGATGGCGGGTGAATGAGTATGAGAATAGAAAATGATAGAGAAATAAAAAATATTTTAAAAATAGTTGGACCAGGTACACAACTTAGAGAAGGTCTTGAGAATATACTTAGAGCTAAAACTGGTGGACTTATACTGCTTAATAATAGTGAGGAAGTAATGAAGATAGTCGATGGAGGGTTTACCATAAATTCTGACTACTCACCATCCTATATTTACGAGCTTGCTAAGATGGATGGTGCAATAGTGATAAGTTCGGATCTCAAAAAAATTATATGTGCTAATGCACAGTTAGTGCCTGATTCTTCAATACAAACTTTTGAAACGGGAACAAGACATAGGACAGCTCAAAGGGTAGCAAGGCAAACTGGAACTATAGCGGTAGCTATTTCTCAGAGAAGAAATATAATAACAATATATAAGGGAGAAATAAAGTATGTACTAAGAGAAAGTAGTGTCATACTAGCTAGGGCTAACCAAGCGGTTCAAACACTTGAAAAGTATGTTTCTGTACTTGATAGAGTTATTAATAACTTAAACTTACTTGAGTTTCAAGATCTAGTAACTCTATTTGATGTGGTTACGGCTATTCAAAGAACTGAAATGGTCATGAGAATCGTTGGAGAAATAGAGAGATATATAGTTGAGCTTGGCAACGAAGGCAGGCTTATTTCCATGCAGCTTAATGAACTTATAAAAAATATTGAGCAGGATGGTATATTGCTTATTAGAGATTATTGTAAAATTAATATGGATTACAATGAAATATATAAAGAACTTCAAAAATTAGGCCAAGAGGAACTTTTAGATCTCGATATGATAGGAAAGTTACTTGGATATGTATCTGTGCCACTAATTGATACGTTGATTTCTCCAAGAGGTTATAGGATATTAAATAAGGTTCCAAGAATTCCAGCTAGTGTAATAGAGAATCTTATTAAGCACTTTAAGGAATTAACAGCTATACTTGAGGCGACTACAGATGATTTAGATCAGGTTGAGGGCATAGGAGAAGCAAGAGCAAGAGCTATTAGAAACGGACTTAGAAGAATTAAGGAGCAAGTATCTCTAAATAAGCAACTATAAAAAGTTAGCAGGATTAATCCTGCTAACTTTTTATATAATATTTAAGTTAACGTTTACTATAGAGATTTTAATAAAGTATCTTATCTTATTAACTACGATAGAATGATGATGTCAAACATTTAAGACCTATTCAAATGTAGACATGATATTAATCAAAATAAGTATTTGAATCTACAAGTTAATTACATCTTAAGATGTATTAAAAATAAAAAAATGTAGAAAATTATAGTCATAAGATGTTTTAATTAGGAAATAAATAATATCATAGCTATCTAAAAGTAAATTTTCCTAAAGTATTTATTCTGTCATATTCTTTTATTAAAATATCATAAAGGTTTAAGTCTAAAGTATTGCAAAGTGAGGTAAGATAGAAAATATTATTTCCGATTTCTCGTTCTATTATCTCTCTGCAACTTTCGCATAGTTCGCCATTTAGATGTGTTTTTAGGCATTTGTCTAAGACATCTATAGAATCGTCTTCCTCAGGAAGGCATTGTTTATCTGCAGAGATTTTTACGCAACCACAATTAGTTACAGCTTTAGCCACAGCTCTATTCACTCTAGCATTAGACTCTTGATATTTGGAGAGGATATCAAGAATGCTCTTGTGTCTTAGTAGTGATTCCTGTACAGCATTTTGAAAATCATCGAATATAACGTCCTTCATCGGTATCACTCCTCTTGATAATTTAGTTTGTATTTAATTTAATTATAAATATTTTCAGATTATTTTGTCAATGAAGTAAGATGTGCTCATCCTTAGATATTATATTAAATCATAGATATTGTTTTTTATAGGGGGTATTTATATAGTAATTTATAGAAAGTTTTATTGTGCTATTAGTTTTTATAAAATTTTGCCGTATACATTAAAAATAGCCTAATACATAAAAAAAATCACTAATGAAAACCCCATTAGTGATTTTTTCCTTAACTATATGTTATAATTGTTTAAAGGATTTTATAAAAAAATGTTGTTTTCAAGAATGTATTTCAATATAATGGAAATACTTAATAGTAGGAGGTGAATTTATTGGTAAAAAAGCTTTTTAGATTGACATTTACCATAATTGGATTGGTAGTAGGGTATTTTATAGCAGGTGCGGTTGTAAACACGAATTATATATCAAACCATTTTTCTTCTATAAAGATGCCTATAGTAGCGCTAATTTTCTACGCTTTATTTATTATTGTTTTCGGACTTATACTTTTTATTGTTTCTCCATTTCTATACAAGTGGACATCAAAGCTTATAGATGCCATAGAAAGCAGTATGCAGAAATTAACTGCTAGTGAAATTTTATTCGGTGCGTTAGGAGCCATAGTTTCACTTATAATAGCTTCATTATTCATGTTGCCGCTAAATGGGGTGCTAAATAAAATACATGAGATATTGGCTCAGGTTGTGTTCATAGTTGTGAACCTTATTGCTTTAGTAATTGGAGTTGACATTTCGGTTAAAAGAAGAGACGATATAATAGCTTTATTTGATGGACTTAAAAGAAATTCAGGTAAGGACAAGAAGAATAAGCATGGATTTAAAGGTTATCCAAAGGTATTAGATACATCAGTAATAATAGACGGAAGAATATTTGACATATGTCAAACTGGTTTTGTAGAAGGTCCTCTAGTTATACCAAGCTTTGTTCTAGATGAACTTAGGCACATATCTGATTCTTCAGACTCTTTAAAAAGAAATAGGGGAAGAAGAGGGTTAGATATATTAAATAAGATTCAAAAGGAACTAAGTATAGAGGTTCAAATTTGGGAAGGTGATTTTCCAGATATTCAAGAAGTGGATTCTAAGCTTTTAAAACTTGCACAGACATTAAGTGGAAAAGTTGTGACTAATGATTATAATTTAAATAAGGTTGCGGAGTTTCAAGGTGTTCCAGTTCTTAACATAAACGAACTAGCAAATGCAATAAAGCCAGTTGTTTTACCTGGAGAAGATATGACCATAACTGTGGTTAAGGATGGTAAGGAATCAGGACAGGGAATTGCATATCTAGACGATGGTACTATGATAGTAGTAGAAGGCGGAAGAAAATTTATTGGAGAAAACATTGATGTAACGGTTACTTCTGTGCTACAAACTGCTGCAGGAAGAATGATATTCGCAAAACAAAAAGAAGTAGTTTAGAAGTAGAGAGGTTTAAGATATGGCAAGGGTTAGTGCAGTTATAGTAGCTGGTGGAAAAGGTAAGAGGATGGGCACGGATGTGGCTAAGCAATATATTAATATTGGAGGAAAACCAATATTATATTATGCTATTAAAGCTTTTGCAGAGTGTAAGCAAATAGATGAAATAATTTTGGTTACACAAAAAGATGAAATCCAGTATTGTAAAAGTCAAATAGTTGAAAAGTTTAATCTTCCAGTAAAAACAATTGTTGAGGCTGGAGCAGAAAGACAGGATTCTGTATATAATGGATTAAATTCTATTGATGATTGTGATGTAGTATTAATTCATGATGCAGCTAGGCCCTTCGTTACTAGCACTATAATAGAAAAAGGAATAAAATATGCTGAAGATTTTGGTGCAGCAGCACCTGGAGTTACGCCTAAGGATACAATAAAGATAAAAGGAAATGATGGTTTTTCTATAGAAACACCAGATAGGAATACATTATTTGCAGTCCAAACTCCTCAATGTTTTAAATATAAAATGATAAAAGACTGTCATGAGAAGATAAGGAATGCAAATATTCCTGTGACAGATGATACTATGGCTTTTGAGATGTTTTATAATAAGGTGTTTTTATATGAAGGTGATTATAAGAATATAAAAATAACTACTCCTGAGGATTTGATACTTGCAGAAGGCTTTGTAAATAAAGAATAATCAGCATTGAATATGGATTTTATCAATGGATTTGGGATATTGACACACTTTTTTTTAGAAGTTATAATAAATTAAGCAAATTTAATATTGCAAAGCATTGATGAAGAATAGTAAGGGCTAACTTACAGAGAGAAAATCCTAGGCTGCAAGATTTTCACCAGCTTTGAACCCGCTTCTGAGTTGTAGGCAAAAACTATCGGTCTAATACCGTTATTATTATTTGAGTACAAATTTAGGTGGTACCGCGATATAAGTTCGCCCTAAGCATAGGGCGGGCTTTTTTTATTTTTTGGGGCTTATATCAAAGCCAACGTTGCAGATAAGTACGTATATATTGGAGAAAGAGTAAAAAGGAGAAATTAAGGCTCCTGTAATATTCTTAACATAGGTTCAGAAAAGGTAGCTAAATATAGCCTAGTAAAGGTTTATAAATATGAAAAATATTTTTTAAAGACATAGGGAGGATACGCAAATGAAAATGTCAAATATGTTAGTTTCTACATTAAGAGAAGTACCTGCAGAAGCTGAAATAGACAGCCATAAGCTTATGCTTAGAGCTGGAATGATGAGAAAGATGGCTTCTGGGATATATAATTATATGCCATTAGGCCTTAAAGTGCTTAAGAACATAGAAAATATAGTTAGAGATGAGATGGATAGCGCAGGTGCTCAAGAATTTTTAGCATCAGCAATGATACCAGCAGAATTATGGCAAGAATCAGGAAGATGGGATGCTTATGGAGCTGAGATGTTCAGACTTAAGGATAGAAATGAAAGAGACTTTTGTCTTGGACCAACTCATGAGGAAGTTTTTACAGATATAGCTAGAAATGAGATAAAGTCTTATAAACAATTGCCAATAAATCTTTATCAGATTCAGACAAAATACAGAGATGAGAGAAGACCAAGATTCGGTATTATGAGATCAAGAGAGTTCATAATGAAGGATGCTTATAGCTTTGATAAAGACGAGGCTGGACTTGATGTATCTTATAATAAGATGAACAAGGCTTACGTAAATATATTTAATAGATGTGGTTTAGACGCTAAATGTGTAGAGGCTGATTCTGGTGCGATTGGAGGATCAAACTCAGCAGAATTCATGGTAAGATCAGAGGTTGGAGAAGACGATGTTGTTTTCTGCACTAGCTGTGATTATGCTGCTAACATAGAGAAAGCAGCTCCAACTCCAGATATAGCAGAAAATGAGGAACTAAAGGAATTAAAGAAAATAGAGACTCCAAATACTAGAACTATAGAAGAATTAGTTAAATTCTTTAATACAACAGAAAAGAAATTTGCCAAAACTCTTATATACAATGCTGATGGAAGAATTGTTGCAGTAATGGTAAGAGGAGATAGAGAAGTAAATGAAACTAAAGTAGCAAACGCTTTAGGAGGAGTTACTAATTTAGATATGGCTGACAGTGATGCTGTTTTCAAGGCTACTAAAGCACAAATCGGGTTTGCTGGTCCTATAGGAATAAACGTTGAAGTTCTTTTGGTTGATATAGAAGTTGCTAAGATGTATAACTTTATAGTTGGAGCAAATGAAACAGGATATCATATTGAAAATGTAAACTATGGAAGAGACTTTGAAGGTACTGTAGGAGATTTTAGAAACATTACTGAAGGTGAGAAATGTCCACATTGCGGAAATCCAATAACTATATCAAGAGGTACTGAGGTAGGACATATATTTAAACTTGGTACAAAGTACTCTAACTCTATGAATGCTAAGTTTATAGATGAGAATGGAGAGCAGAAACCATTTATTATGGGATGCTATGGTATAGGTATTACTAGAACAATGGCATCTATAATAGAACAACACCATGATGAGAATGGAATAGTATGGCCACTTTCTGTAGCACCATATCATGTATCTGTAGTAATTGTAAACATAAAGGATGAGGCTCAGGTTAAAGTAGCTAATGATCTTTATGAGGCCTTAAGAAAAAAAGGTATTGATGTTATATTGGATGATAGAAATGAAAGAGCTGGAGTTAAGTTCAAAGATGCAGATCTAATGGGAATCCCAATGAGAATTACAGTAGGTAAAAAAATTACTGAAAACCAAGTAGAGTTTAAACTTAGAAATTCTCAAGACATAGATGTAATAAATATAGATGACGTGTACAATACAGTAAAAAAACAATTTGATGAAGCTGGTTTGCATGTTTAGTAGAGCTGATTAATAAGAGAGAAAGGAGAAGGTCGATGATTAAAATATATAATACTCTTAATAATAAGAAAGAGGAATTCGTTCCTATTGAAAAAAATAAGGTTAGAATGTATGTTTGTGGACCTACAGTATATAACTTTTTTCATATAGGCAATGGCAGAACTTTTATAGTGTTTGATACTATTAGAAGATATTTTGAATATAGAGGCTATGAAGTCAAGTTTGTTCAAAACTTCACTGATATAGACGATAAGATGATAAATAAAGCTAATGCAGAAGGAACTACAGTAAAAGAGTTAGGAGATAGATATATAAAAGAATATTATCAAGATGCAGATTCTCTTAACATAGAAAGAGCCACTGTAAATCCTAGAGCAACTGAGTATATGGAAGAGATAGTTAGTTTTGTGAGTGAGCTTATTGAAAAAGGTTATGCATATGAGGTAGATGGAGATGTTTACTTCTCTACTAAGAGGTTCACTGA
The DNA here is from genome assembly GCF_009928445.1 of Clostridium sp. C8-1-8. Taxonomy (GTDB): domain Bacteria; phylum Bacillota; class Clostridia; order Clostridiales; family Clostridiaceae; genus Clostridium_AR. Next base: position 41,742 of record NZ_JAABNO010000019.1, read on the forward strand.
GTATGGAAGACTATCAGGTCAAAATATAGAGGATCTGCAAGCTGGAGCAAGGATTAATGTAGATGAAAGAAAGCAGGATCCTATGGATTTCGCTGTTTGGAAGTCTCAAAAGCCTGGTGAGCCAGGTTGGCAAAGTCCTTGGGGGTTAGGCAGACCGGGGTGGCATATAGAGTGCTCTTGCATGGCAAAGAAGATATTAGGGGAAACAATAGATATACATGCAGGTGGATCAGACCTAGTATTCCCACATCATGAAAATGAAATAGCTCAGAGTGAAGCTCTTACAGGAAAGCCATTTGCAAACTATTGGATGCATAGTGCTTTTGTTAATGTAAATAATGTAAAGATGTCTAAATCACTAAACAATTTCTTTACTGCTAGAGAGATACTGGATGCATATGAAGCCGATGTAATAAGATTTTTAATGTTATCAGCTCATTACAGACAGCAGCTTAATTTTAGTGAAGAGTTATTGGAATCTGCTAAAGCATCAGTTGAAAGAATATATAATACTATAGCCAATTTAGAAAATCTACTCGATGAAGTTAAGTTAGAGGTTGCTAATGAAGACGAGAAAGCTTATTTAGATTCTTTAAACAAACATAGAGATAAGTATATAGAAAGAATGGATGACGATTTTAATACTGCAGATGCTATAACTTCTATCTTTGATTTGATAAAGGATATAAATACTAATATATCAGCAATTTCTTCAAAAGAAGCTATAACAAGGGCTTTGGAGCTTATAAGAGAGCTTGGAGGACCTTTAGGAATGCTTCAAAAATCAACTAAGATATCATTAGAAGATGAGATAGAGCAATTAGTTGAACAAAGACAGCAGGCTAGAAAAAATAGAGATTGGGCATTAGCAGATAAAATTAGAGATGAACTAAAAGAAAGAGGTATAGTTCTTGAAGATACACCTCAGGGTGTAAGGTGGAAAAAACTTTAGTATTTTAGTTTGATATAGTGTATGTTTTAGACTTGTAGCATTGAAGAGCATAAAAGGTTTTCTTTGCTACAAGTTTTTTTATTATTAAGACTAGTTATACAAAAGATGCTGGCTAAGTATAGCAAAATCAAGGCTTTATAGCAGCTGTTTGTGGTGAACAAAAAAAGTCTTATTCGCCTGCCAGATTTTCCTCATATATATTAGGAAAGGCAGATGTGCAAAAAAGCTCACTGAAGAAGGTCGCTTCAGAGACTTTCTTATTCTTTAGTAGCTTATAGCAAATATAATTTAGGATAAATATGTGTATATGGCTTGAGTTAATGTTTTATATGAGTTCTTAAAAGACAGATTCTTTTAAATTATATTAAAGATGCAGGAATGGGGGAATAATTGTGAGAAGTCTAGAAAATATCAAAAAAGTTGTAATTAAAGTTGGAACCTCTACTCTTACATATGATAATGGAAATCTTAACTTGGTCAAGATGGAGAATATAGTTAGGCAAATTGCTGATTTGCACAATAGAGGATTAGAGGTTGTATTAGTTACCTCTGGTGCCATAGGAACTGGGGCTAGTGCTTTGGGATATAAGGAAAGGCCTAAGACTATACCAGAAAAGCAGGCTTGTGCGGCAGTGGGGCAGGTAACTTTAATTCATATGTACCAGAAGCTATTTTCAGAGTACAACAAGGTAACTGGTCAGATACTTATGACCAGAGAAGATATAGGAGATAGAAAGAGATATTTAAACGGAAGAAATACCTTTTTCACTTTACTAGATATAGGTGCTATTCCTATTGTGAATGAGAATGATGCTTTAGTTGTAGATGAAATAAAGTTTGGTGATAATGATAGCCTTTCAGCAATGGTGGCATCTTTTGTAGATGCAGATCTTCTTATAATTTTATCTGATATAGATGGTTTGTATGATAGCAATCCAAAAGATAATAAAGATGCAAAGATAATTGATTATGTAGAGTGTATAACAGAAGAAATTGAAAGTTATGCTGGAGGTGCTGGTTCTAGGCTTGGCACTGGTGGAATGATAACAAAGCTTCATGCTGCAAAGATATGCAGTTCATCAGGGGTCTCAATGATCATATGTAATGGTGCTTTAAATGATAGCATAACAAGAGCAGTAAATGGTGAGAATATAGGAACTTATTTTCAAGGTAAAACAAAGCCTATGAAGGGAAGGCAGCATTGGCTAGCTTACGAAGCATCTCCAAAAGCCAATATTGTTATAGATGCTGGAGCGGAAGATGCATTAAAAAATCACAAAAGTCTCCTGCCTAAAGGAATACTAGAAGTAGAAGGAAAGTTTGATGAAGGAGATGTAGTAAGCATTCTAGGTAGTAATAGAAATAAGATAGGGCATGGTATTGTTAGCTATAACTCTAAGGATCTAGTTTCAATAATTGGAAGAGATACAAAGCATATTGAAGAAATATTAGGTTATAAGCATTATGATGAAATTATTCATGTAAATAATATGGCTTTATTTTAAATAGACACTATGTTAAATTACCCTGTTGAGATTAAGCGGTCAATCAGATGATAATTAAATGAGCCTGCGCTATTAGCTCGCTCGAACAGTATCTTCTTCATAACCACTGAATTTCAACAATATTATTAAACATAGTGAAGTGTCATTATAAATAACTTCAATAAAATAGTATGCAATGGAAACACAGAATTATAAATAAGGAGGTTTAAACAGTGGATTACAAAGAATATATGATAAATAAAGGGATAGTTTCAAAAGAGGCAGCAAGATTTATGGCAAATGTCAGCACGGAAGACAAGAACAAAGCCCTTTTAAATATATCAAAAGCAATTAGAGAAAATGCAAAACGAATAATAGAAGAAAACCAAAAAGATGTAGATAATGGAAGGAAGAAGGGATTATCAAAGGCTATATTAGATAGACTTTTATTAGATGGGAGTAGAATAGAAGCAATGGCTTCTGCTGTTGAAGATGTAGCAGGGTTACAAGATCCTGTTGGTGAAGTGATAGAGGGTTTTAAAACCTATAATGAGCTTAAGATATCAAAGATAAGAGTGCCTTTGGGAGTGGTTGGTATAATATATGAGGCTAGGCCTAACGTTACTGTAGATGCTGCCGCCTTGTGCATAAAGAGTGGGAACAGCTGTATCCTTAGAGGAGGGTCTGAAGCTATCAATTCAAATATAGTAATATCTCAGATAATAGCTAAGGCTGCAGAAGAGAGTGGACTTCCTAAGGGTTTAGTGAATTTTATTGATATAACAGATAGAGAAGTTGTCGATATAATGCTAAAGCTTAATGCTTATATAGATGTGTTGATACCTAGAGGTGGAGCTAGTCTAATAAAGAAGGTTGTAGAGAACGCTACTGTACCAGTTATTGAAACTGGAGTTGGAAACTGCCATGTATTTGTGGATGACAGTGCTGATCTACAAAAGGCTATAGAGATAATTGTAAATGCAAAAACACACAGACCTGGAGTGTGTAATGCTATAGAGACTATTCTTATCCACAAGAAAGTTGCTGAGAGTATACTGCCTAACCTTAAGAAGAGGCTTGAGGATAAAAAAGTGGAACTAAGAGGTTGCTCAGAAACGGTGAGATTAATAAACTGTAAGCAGGCAACTGAAGAAGACTGGTCCACAGAGTATCTTGATTTAATTTTAGCTGTCAAAATTGTTAGTGACCTAGATGAAGCTTTAGAGCATATATATAAATACGGTACAAAGCATTCTGAATCAATAATAACTGAAAAATATACAAATTCTCAGAGGTTCCTAAAGGAAGTGGATGCGGCAGCGGTTTATGTTAATGCATCTACAAGGTTCACCGATGGAGGAGAATTTGGGTTTGGCGCTGAGATAGGAATATCAACCCAAAAGCTTCATGCCAGAGGACCAATGGGATTAAAAGAGCTAACATCTTATAAATATTTGATTTATGGAGATGGACAAATTAGGGAATAAATTTGAATAAGTTTTTAATTTTATTAGAGTAGCGTATGCTACTCTATAAATTTTTATATAAAAAATCTATAATATGATTTAAAATAGAGTAGTAATAAAAAAATGCTGTTTTTAATATAATGATAGATTATATATATTTATGAGTTATTGGGAGGTTCATGATGAAGCAGAAAAATACTATTGATAACACAAGAAGACCTTTTGTGGTTATAGGAATTATTACAATTATGTTTTTTGTTTTATTCTTTAGAATGGGATATTTGATGATTGTTAAAAAGAGTTTTCTTGTAGCCAAGGCTGAGTCACAAACCTCATATCAGCAAACTATTGCTCCTAAGAGAGGAAGTATATTGGATACTAATGGAGATTTGCTTGCAACCAGTGGAGATGTGTACAAGGTAAGCTTGGATTTAGAGGAAGTTCATAAGTACGCACTTGCCAAAGGAGGCAAAGACACTGAAAAAGTTAAAGAAACTCTTGATGATATATCAGGTAACTTTGCTCAGATATTAGGAAAAGATAAAGATGAAGTGAGAAAGTTCTTAGAGCAAACTAACAAGGAAGGGGCTTATCTAAGAGGTATACCTCTTGCGAGAAAAGTTGAAAAGGATAAGGTTGATAAAATAAAAAAGTTAAGAGATGTTAAGAGATATAATTTTGTCCTTATAGAAAATGATACTAATAGGTATTATCCAAATAATAACTTTTTGGCTCAAGTGTTAGGAGGAGTAGACTTAGATGGCAAAGGAGTATACGGGTTAGAGCAATATTACAATAAGGATCTTACTGGAGTTCCAGGGATAAGTATAACTGAAGTTGATAGAAAGGCTCAGATGCTTCCTTACTCTGATCAAGTATATACACAGCCTATAAATGGTAAGGACCTAACTACTACCATAGATTCTAGAATACAATACGTTGCCGAAAAGATAGCAGAAAAAGCAATGACAGATAATAAGGCGAAAAGTGTTAGGATAATTGTAACCAATCCTAAGACTGGGGAAATTCTTGCTATGGTCAATAAGCCTGATTTCAATCCTAACGAACCTAACAAGGGTATTAAGGACAGCAAGCAATTTGATCAGATAACTAGAAACGGAGTAGTAAGTGATGCTTTTGAGCCAGGTTCTACATTTAAGATAGTTACAATGTCTGCTGCCTTAGAAGAGGGAAAAACCTTTAGAGATGATCAATTTTTTGATCCTGGTTATGCGATTGTTGATGGGCATAGGATAGACTGCTGGAAGCATGATGGACATGGAGCTGAAAATCTAGTTGATATATTAAAGAATTCTTGTAATCCTGGATTTATAGAGTTAGGGAAAAGATTGGGAAAAGCAAAGATGAATGAATATATATCTAAGTTTGGATTTGGTAAACAGACAGGAATTGATTTTTCTGGAGAAACAACAGGTATTGTCAAATCTACAGAAAAAATGAGTAATATTGATCTTGCTACAATATCATTTGGACAGACAGATGCTGCATCAATGGTACAACTCATAGGAGCTATAAATACTATATTTAACAATGGAGTATATACTACACCTCATTTTTTGAAAAATCTTTCAGAAGTTGATGCAAATGGAAGCAGAAAGGTAGTTTCTAACTATGAAGAAAAGAATAGTAGACAAGTAATTAGTCAAAAGACTGCTAATACAATGGCCGGATTTTTAGAAGAAACAGTATCCAAGGGATCAGGTAAACTTGCATATATAGATGGATATGGTGTAGCAGGAAAAACTGGAACTGCTGAAAAACCTAATCCTAATAAAAAAGGATATGAGGATAAGCAAATAGCTTCATTTATTGGAGGCGCTCCATATAACGACCCTAAAATCAGTTTGTTGATAACAATTGATGAGCCACAAGGACCAGAACACATGGGGGGAGAAGTTGCAGCTCCCGTTGCACGTGATTTGTTCCAACAAATATTCAATGCAATAGGTTTTGATCCTACTAAGAAGTAATCATTTTAAAAAGTTATGATATAAAAGTTATGATATAAAGGAGAAATAATGATAGAAGATTTGCTTATAAAAAAGTTAACTAAAGAAGAGGCTAGAAGACTAAACCCACTTCAGCTAGCACTTGTTGGAGATGGGGTTTATGAAGTTTTTATCAGAAGTTATATACTAAATAGTAATAAAGAATTATCGGCCCATAAGATTCATGTTAAAGCAATTCATTATGTGAAAGCTCACGGACAAAGTGAAATTATGAAGGTACTGGAAGAAGAGCTTAATGAAGATGAAATATATATCTTCAAAAGAGGAAGAAATGCCAAGTCTGGAACAGTACCTAAAAATGCTGATGTTATAGAGTATAGAGCAGCCACTGGTTTTGAAGCTTTGGTTGGATATTTGTATTTAATTGGTGATAAGGATAGATTGCTTTTTGTTTTGAATAGAAGTGTAGATATAATTAATATATAAATAATACTGTAATCATGTAGGATTTTGTATTTGTTAATTAACTGAAACCCGCATGATTACTATATATTTATATAAATATATAATTAAAACTTTATATAAATTTTTAATGTTTTAATTATTTATTTACATGCGTTAAGCAAAAGGTATATTAGTAAAAAATCACTAAAGAAGGTCGCTTCAGCGACTTTTTTACTGTCTGAAAAACTATAAAGGATTTTTAATTTTATTTAGTGTTTATATATTATTGTAGTTCATTGTTTTATATAAGTGATGATAAAGATTGAGAGTTTGTAATATAAAATTAATAGTATTGGATATAAAATAGAGAGAAGTTCTAATAAGATATATGATTAAGTGAAGTTTCTCTACTATAGTTATGTCCGTAAGAGGAGTGAAAGTTTTGAGTTTAAAAGTTAAGTTAATACAACATACACCAGATGCTGAGAAAGTTATTGCATCTGCAGCAAAACTTTGTTATAGTTCAGTTGGTATTGATTCTATAATGGACAATCTAAATAATGAAAATACAGAAAAGTTTTTAAATATGCTTATTTCAATAGGTCATGAATCTCCTATTGAACATATATCATTTACTTTTGCGGTTGAAGGGGTTTCAAGAAGTTTAAGTCATCAGTTAGTTAGACATAGAATAGCTTCATACTCTCAGCAAAGTCAGAGGTATGTTAAGTTATCACAATTTGAATACATAATACCTCCAAGCATAGAAGAAAATGAAACTGCAAAGATTATATATATAAATGCAATGGAAGAAAGTCAAAGAGCCTACGAGAAACTTGTTTTCATTTTAAAAGATAAGTATATAAAAGATGGAATAGATGATAAGAGTGCTGAGAAAAAGTCTATTGAGGATGCCAGATATGTATTCCCTAATGCATGTGAGACTAAATTAGTATTCACTATGAATGCTAGAAGTTTGATGAACTTTTTCCATCACAGATGCTGCAATAGAGCCCAATGGGAGATAAGAGAAATGGCAGATAGGATGCTACAAGAGGTTAAGAGCGTTTGCCCGACATTATTTAAGAAAGCTGGTCCTAATTGTGTGTCGGGAGCTTGCCCTGAGGGAAAAATGACTTGTGGTAAAATAACTGAAGTTAGGCAAAAATATTTAGAAAAATAGAAATATGTGTTAAGGAGTGAAATACATAATGGCTCAAAGGATGAACAGAAGTAATAACAGAAATGAATTTAAAAGCGATTATAAAAAGGGAATAAAGAATGATAAAGTTGAGAGTAATAAAAAGAATGTAAGAGAAGAACGCAGAGAAGCAGATGCTCCTATTAGAGAAGATATAGTTGAGGGAAGAAATGCAGTAATAGAAGCGCTTAAATCAGATAGAACTATAGAACAAATATTGATAGCCAGCGGTAATATGGAAGGGTCTATTAATAAAGTTATAGCTATAGCAAGAGAAAAGAAAATAGTTATAAAAGAAGTAGATAGAAAAAAGCTTGACTCAATAAGTGAAACTGGGGCTCATCAAGGAGTTATTGCAATAGTTACACCATTTAAGTACTCAGAAGTAGAGGATATTTTGAGATATGCTGAGGAGAAGAGTGAAAAACCTTTTATAGTAATACTGGATGAGTTGGAAGATCCACATAACCTTGGATCAATAGTAAGAACTGCAGAGCTTTCAGGTGTTCATGGGATAATAATACCTAAAAGAAGGAATGTAGGAGTAACTGCCACAGTATACAAGGCTGCTGCTGGTGCTATTGAACATATGAAGATAGCTAAGGTAACGAATATTAACACTGTTATAGATGAACTTAAAGAGTTAGGAATATGGGTCTATGGTGCTGAGATAGATGGGGATTCTTATTCATATGAAACTGACTTCTCGGGGCCATGTGCTTTAATTATTGGAAGTGAAGGCAGAGGAATGTCTAAACTTACGAAGGATAAGTGCGATAAATTAGTTAAGATACCTATGGTTGGAAAGATAAACTCTTTAAATGCTTCAGTTGCAGGTGGGATAATGATGTACGAGATTTTAAAATCAAGGCTTTCAAAATAAAAGTTGAAATTTTTCCCAGTAACTGTAATTTGGAATAGGCAATAAGTTATATTTCTAAGTAAATTAAAAAAGAAATATTTTTTGAGTTTTATAATTAAATATTATCTATAGAACTTAATATAAGAAAAAGTCTTAGAGCAATAAATTGAAGTAAAAGAATCTTTTGGAAGATAGCCTGGAAGAAAAAATACTGGAAGAAGTTGAGAAAATACTCAGGAATCGTTGAATTTACTTGACTTAGAAAGATTGACTGTTTTATAATTATGTAAGTAGCATCAGCGTTTTAAGGGGGGATAATGTGGAGGCAAGAGGTAAGGATGGTAGCTTAAGTGAATTTAAAGAAATTTCTGATGAGGAAGTAGTAATTAGAGCTAAAAATGGCAATACTAATGCACAGGAATATCTTATAAATAAATACGAAAATTTTGTTAAGACAAAGGCAAAATCATATTTTCTTATAGGAGCAGACAAGGAAGACATATATCAAGAAGGTATGATAGGATTATATAAATCTATTAGAGATTTTAATCCTGAAAAGCTTACCTCTTTCAAAGCATTTGCTGAGATATGCGTCACTAGACAAATAATAACAGCAATAAAAACTGCAACTAGGCAGAAACATATTCCTCTTAATACCTATGTTTCCCTTAATAAGCCCATATATGATGAAGAGTCTGATAGAACTTTACTGGATGTGCTGTCTGGGCTTAAGATAACAGATCCTGAAGAATTAATAATAAGTAAAGAAGAAATGCTTCATATAGAAAAAGAGATGGGACGGGTGCTTTCAGATCTGGAAATGGAAGTTCTCATGTCTTACCTGGATGGAAAATCATACCAGGAGATTGCTTGTGATTTGGATAGGCAAGCGAAGTCCATAGACAATGCTCTTCAAAGGGTTAAGAGAAAATTAGAAAAATGTTTAAATATTAAATAATACAAAATACAAAAAATATTGACAAAAAAAAATAATGGTAGTAAACTTTATAATTGGTATATGTTATATAACAATTATAAATATATTATATAAAACTGCTCACGTAGCTCAGTAGGTAGAGCGTCACCTTGGTAAGGTGGAGGTCGACGGTTCGATCCCGTTCGTGAGCTCCATTTTTTGGAATATACAAAACGCTAGGCAAAGTTTATCAATTTAAAAAAGGAGGAACATACAATGGCAAAGTCTAAATTTGAAAGAAATAAGCCACACGTAAATATCGGAACAATAGGACACGTAGACCACGGTAAGACAACATTAACAGCTGCAATCACAACAGTATTAGCAAACAAGGGATTTGCAGAAGCATTTAAGTATGACGAAATAGATAAGGCACCAGAAGAAAAGGAAAGAGGAATCACAATCAACACAGCACACGTTGAGTATCAAACAGAAAACAGACATTACGCTCACGTTGACTGTCCAGGACATGCTGACTATGTTAAGAACATGATAACAGGAGCAGCACAAATGGATGGAGCTATACTAGTAGTATCAGCTGCAGACGGCCCAATGCCACAAACAAGAGAACATATACTACTAGCATCAAGAGTTGGTGTTGACTATATAGTAGTATTCTTAAATAAAGCAGATATGGTTGATGACGAAGAATTATTAGAATTAGTTGAAATGGAAGTTAGAGAACTATTAAGCGAGTACAACTTCCCAGGAGATGACATTCCAGTAATAAAGGGATCAGCATTAAAAGCATTAGAAAACCCAACAGATGCAGATGCAACAGCATGCATAACTGAGTTAATGGATGCAGTAGATAGCTATATCCCAACACCAGAAAGAGCAACAGATAAGCCATTCTTAATGCCAATAGAAGATGTATTCACAATCACAGGTAGAGGAACAGTTGCAACAGGAAGAGTTGAAAAGGGAATACTACATGTAGGTGAAGAAGTTGAAATAATAGGTCTTTCAGAAGAAAGAAGAAAGACAGTAGTAACAGGAATAGAAATGTTCAGAAAGTTACTAGATGAAGCACAAGCAGGAGATAATATAGGAGCTCTATTAAGAGGTGTTCAAAGAACAGACATCGAAAGAGGTCAAGTATTAGCTAAGACAGGATCAGTAAATCCACATGACAAGTTCGTAGGTCAAGTATACGTACTTAAGAAAGAAGAAGGCGGAAGACATACACCATTCTTCGATGGATACAGACCACAATTCTACTTCAGAACAACAGACGTTACAGGTTCAATCAAGTTACCAGAAGGAATGGAAATGGTTATGCCTGGAGACCACATTGATATGAATGTTGAATTAATAACTCAAGTAGCGATGGATGAAGGATTAAGATTCGCTATAAGAGAAGGTGGAAGAACTGTAGGTTCAGGTGTTGTTACTAGCATTATTGCTAAATAATAATACTATAAATAAGGGCTGGGTTAAATAACCTAGTCCTTTAGATAGTCATGGTTTCTTGACACAATGATGTATTTATGATAAGTTTATTGAGTAACAAACTCATAGTTTAAACGAGTTTTATTTTTTTATGCCCATTATTTATTTGACTGGAGGTGCAGATCATGAGAGTGAAAGTAACTTTAGCATGCACAGAATGTAAGCAAAGAAACTACAATTCAATGAAGAACAAGAAGAACGACCCAGATAGATTAGAAATGAAGAAGTACTGCAAGTTCTGCAAGAAGCATACTCTTCATAGAGAGACAAAGTAATTTATTTTATACACTTTGTTAAGGATGTGAACTTATGGCTGTAAATGGGAAGGTTAAGCAACCTGAATCTAAAAAAGAAGCAGGCTTAGTTAAGTTTTTAAGAGAGGTTAAGGCAGAAGTTACTAGAATAACTTGGCCATCCAAAGACGAATTAAAGAAGGCGTTTATAGCAGTATTAATTTTCGCTCTAGTGTACATGGTACTAGTAGGCGGAGTAGACTTTATATTACAAAACCTCTTTGATTTAATTTTCAAACTTAAGAAATAAAAGGGAGGTTTGGATGGATTTATATCCATCTGATAAATTATGAGTGAAAGAGCTAGATGGTACGTAGTACACACATATTCTGGCTATGAGAATAAGGTTAAAGCTAACCTTGAAAAAGCCATTGAAAATAGAAACCTACAGTCATTTTTCCAGGACGTTCAAGTTCCTATGGAAGAAGTGATTGAAGAAAAAGATGGTAAACAAAAAGTAACTCAGAAAAAGAAGTTCCCGGGATATGTGTTAGTAAAAATGGTTATGACTGATGACTCTTGGTATGTTGTTAGAAATACAAGGGGAGTCACAGGATTTGTTGGACCTGGATCAAAACCAGTTCCGCTTACCGATGAAGAGGTAGAATCTATGGGAGTAAATGAAACTCCAGTGGATATCGACTTAGAGGTAGGAGAAACGATTAGGATTATTTCTGGTCCTATAAAAGACTTTATGGCGACAATTCAAGAAATAAATCTAGAAAAGCACAAGGTTAAGGCCTTGGTTGACATGTTTGGCAGAGAAACTCTAGCTGAACTTGATTTCCACCAAGTAGAAAAATTAGATTAATAATCAGACTAACGTCTTAATCAAGTGGGAGGGCGTAAGTCCGAAATTACCACAGTATAGGAGGAATAACTCATGGCTAAGAAAGTAACAGGAATGATAAAATTACAACTTCCTGCAGGAAAGGCAACACCAGCACCACCAGTTGGTCCAGCATTAGGACAACACGGTGTTAACATTATGGGATTCTGTAAGGAATTCAATGCAAAAACAGCTGATAAAGCTGGTCTTATAATACCAGTTGTTATTACTGTATATCAAGATAGATCTTTCAGCTTTATTCTTAAAACTCCTCCAGCTGCCGTTCTTATAAAGAAGGAGCTAGGATTAGAAAGCGGTTCAGGAGTACCAAACAGAACTAAAGTTGGTAAGATAACAAAGGAACAAGTTAGAAAAATAGCTGAATTAAAGATGCCAGACCTAAACGCAGCATCAGTAGAAGCTGCTATGAGTATGATAGCAGGTACTGCTAGAAGTATGGGTGTAGTTGTTGAAGAATAATATTCACTAAATCGGTGGGAGGTACTTACCGTTAATACCACGAAGGAGGCTTATATAAATGGGTAAGAAGTACGTAGAAAGCGCAAAATTAGTTGATAAGAGCGCATTATATTCACCAGCAGAAGCTTTAGAATTATCTATAAAAACTGCTAAAGCTAAGTTTGATGAAACTATAGAAATTCATGTAAGATTAGGGGTTGACCCAAGACATGCTGACCAACAAGTTAGAGGAGCAGTTGTTCTTCCACACGGAACTGGTAAAAGCGTGAAAGTATTAGTTTTTGCTAAAGGCGATAAGGCTAAGGAAGCAGAAGCAGCAGGAGCAGATTTCGTTGGAGCTGAAGAATTAGTTTCAAGAATCCAAAACGAAAACTGGTTCGATTATGATGTAGTAGTAGCTACTCCAGATATGATGGGTGTTGTTGGTAGATTAGGTAGAGTTTTAGGACCTAAGGGATTAATGCCAAACCCTAAGTCAGGTACAGTAACATTTGATGTTGCTAAGGCTATAGCTGAAATTAAAGCTGGTAAGGTTGAATATAGAGTTGACAAAACTGCTATTGTTCACTGTCCAATAGGAAAGGCTTCATTTGGTGTAGAAAAGTTAGCAGATAACTTCCACACATTAATGGAAGCTGTTATAAAGGCTAAGCCATCAGCTGCAAAGGGACAATACGTTAAGTCTGTTTCACTTTCAGCTACAATGGGACCTGGAGTTAAAGTTAACCCAACAAAAGTTTTAGAATAGTATTGACTTAATAGGTTCAATCTAGTATAATATTTTTTGTTGTTAAAAGAGAATATATTTCCGTAGATAGTAGGTGCGTATGCGTAACGTAAAACAACCTACCGAGGGTTCCAATACAGTATGTAATGGTCTTTTCGTATGTCTGCGGAAAGACCTTTCTTATTTATATAAAGCAGTTGTAAACTGTGAGGAGGTGGACACACAGTAATGAACAAGAATAGAGAATTAAAAGAAGCAAAAGTTGCTGAAATTAAAGAAAAGTTAGAGAAAGCTCAATCAGTTATTCTTGCAGACTATCAAGGTTTGACAGTTGAAGAAGATACTGAATTAAGAAAAGCTTTAAGAGAAGCTGGTGTAGAATATAAGGTTTATAAGAACACTATGGTTACATTAGCAGCTAAAGAACTAGGTCATGAAGGTATTGTTCAATATCTTGAAGGACCAGTTGCAATAGCATTTGGATACGAAGATGTTACGGCTCCTGCAAGAATTTTAGCTGATTTCGCTAAAACTCATAAGAAGCTTGAACTTAAAGCTGGTATAGTTGATGGAGCTATATTTGATCAAGATAAGGTTAACCAACTTGCATCAATACCATCAAAAGAAGTTCTTATTGCAAAACTTCTTGGAAGCTTCAAGGCTCCACTATCAAATCTTGCTTACTTATTAAATGCTGTAAAAGACAAGAAAGAAGCAGAATCTGCTGAATAATCTTGAAGAACTAAATATAAATTAACTGAAAAATTTCGGAGGTGCGAAACATGAATAAGGAACAAATAATCGAAGCTATAAAGAGTATGACTGTTTTAGAATTAAATGAATTAGTAAAGGCTTGTGAAGAAGAATTTGGAGTTAGTGCTGCTGCTCCTGTTGCTGTTGCTGGTGGCGCTGCTGCTCCTGCTGCAGAAGAAAAGACTGAATTCGACGTAGTATTAGCTAGCGCTGGTGCTGAAAAGATAAAGGTTATAAAGGCAGTTAGAGAAATAACTGGTCTTGGATTAAAGGAAGCTAAGGAAATAGTTGACGGAGCTCCTAAGACACTTAAAGAAGGCGTTTCAAAAGAAGATGCTGAAGCTATGAAAGCTAAGTTAGCTGAAGTTGGAGCTGCTGTAGAAATAAAGTAGTTTTTAACTAAAGACACTGCTATAAAGCGGTGTCTTTATTTAATGTATTAGCAAACTATAAGCTTTTTTATTAAATAAATCTAGTAATATCAAAAGCTTGTGATAGACTTTACAATATATAGTGTAAAACTCATTTGATTGATTTATATACATTGGAAAAGGCAACTAAACAAAAAAAGCTTACTGAAAAAGTTTTTTGTTGTTTTTTACATAAAATATATAGCTTAAACTAGTTGTTGACAAAATTAATGTCCAGTGATATGTTTATAACAGTTAATATACTTATATATAATATGTATGGATTGTTACTGATATTCAGGCAATACCTAAATTAAAGTAAACTATTACATATTGATAGTTGATTTTAATTTAGGTATTAATTTTATCTTTCTAAATTATACTAAAAGTGAAAGTGGGGTAATCTATGATAATAGAAAAAATATTGAATAACAATGTTGTAATTACTGTAGATCCCAAAACCAGAGGAGAAAAAATTCTCATGGGTAATGGATTAGCTTTTAAGAAAAAAATAGGTCAAGAAGTTGAAGAAAGTAAAATAGAAAAGATATTTATAATGGATAATCCTAATGATAGCGATAAGTTTAAGAAACTTATCGAGGAGATACCGATAGAGATTATACACATTACTGGAGATATAGTAAAAAAAGCTGAAGAGAAATTGAAACGTAAATTAGATAATCATATATATGTTGCCTTAGCTGATCATATAGCTTTTGCTATAAAAAGACTTGCTAATGATATAGTTGTTCAAAATAGTTTGTTGGTAGAAATAAGAAGAGTTCATAAGGAAGAATATGAAATAGGTCAATGGGCTGTGCAGTATATTAATCAGAGACTAAATACATCGTTGCCAATAGATGAGTCAGGGTTTATATCACTTCATATAGTAAATGCTAGTTATACAGATAATATTGGTGAATCTTATATATTAACCAATATCGTAAGAGATGTATTGAATATAATAAGGTATTATTTTTCTGTAGAATTTATAGAAGACGATTTGAATTATGATAGGTTGTTAACTCACTTGAAGTTTTTCGCTAAGAGAATAGTAACTAGTGAAAAGAATGGAAAGACTGATAGTGAGTTTTTAGACTTAGTAAGGCAAAAACACAAAGAGGCATATAAATGCTCTTTAAAGATAAAGACCTTTGTAGAAAATAAATATAATTATGAAGTCATGGAAGACGAACTTGTATATTTGAGTCTACATATACATAGAGTTATTAGTGTAATACGTTCTAAAATTGAATAAAAGGGTTGTTACTGAGTGTACAGGCAAGACCTAAGTTTATTGCTTAATGTTGTTATTGCAATAGATTTGGGTCTATTATTCTTATGAAGGAAAAATAAATGTTACTGCATTAATGCTGGATATTTATACACATATTCTTTATAATATAATAAGTTTTGAATACTAATACCTTATTTGAAAAGGATTAAATATTTGATGTTTAGATGTCGCAAAATGAAAGGAGAATTAAAATGAAGAAAATTTTTGGCGTTTTACAACGTGTGGGAAAAGCTCTCATGCTTCCAGTTGCACTTCTTCCAGCAGCAGGTATATTACTAGCTTTTGGTAACATGCTTAGAAATCCTCAGTTCCTAAATTTAGTGCCTGCATTAAACAGCTATTGGATTCAAGTTGTTGCTTCAGTTATGGAGAATGCAGGGAATATAGTGTTTAATAATCTTCCTCTTTTATTTGCGGTAGGTGTTGCGGTTGGTTTAAGCGATGGAGATGGAGTAGCTGGGCTAGCGGCAATGGTAGGCTTTTTAATAATGAATGTTACTATGGGCACATTCTTAGGTGTAAGTGATAGCATGTTGAAGGATCCAATGTATGCAAATGTATTAGGTGTGCCAACACTTCAAACTGGAGTATTTGGGGGGATAATAATAGGGGTTATTGCAGCTAGTTTGTTTAACAAATATTATAGGATTGAGTTGCCTTCATACTTAGGTTTCTTTGCTGGTAAGAGATTTGTTCCTATAGTTACAGCTGCAAGTGCTATACTGGTTGGTTTGGTAATGACGTTTATTTGGCCTCATATACAAAATGGTCTTTTGGAGTTCTCTAGAGGGATGATTGATACAAATAAGACCTTAGCTGCATTTATATTTGGTGTAATAGAAAGAGCATTAATTCCATTTGGATTACATCATATATTTTACAATCCATTCTGGTATCAATTTGGAGAATACACAAATAAAGCTGGGCAGCTTGTTATGGGAGATCAAAAGATATTTATGGCTCAGCTTAATGATGGAGTTCCATTTACAGCAGGTACTTTCATGACTGGTAAGTTTGTATTCATGATGTTCGGTTTACCAGCAGCTGCGCTAGCTATATATCATGAGGCTAAGCCGGAGAAGAAGATTTTAGTTGGAAGTATAATGGCTTCAGCTGCATTGACTTCATTTTTAACAGGAATAACTGAACCTCTCGAGTTTTCATTTTTATTTGTTGCACCAGCACTATTCGCTGTTCATTGTGTATTTGCAGGGTTATCATTTATGATAATGAATATATTAAATGTAAAGATTGGTATGACATTCTCTGGTGGAGCTATAGACTATATACTATTTGGAGTCATACCGAATAGGACGGAATGGTGGTTAGTTATACCAGTTGGATTGATATTTGCTATAATTTACTATGTTGGATTTAGATTTGTAATAAGAAAATTTAATCTTAAAACTCCAGGTAGGGAAGATGAAGAAGAGAATGAAAATGCAGTTCCACAAGGAGAGAATGATGATTTAGCTGAAAGTATATTAGCTGCGCTAGGAAACAGACAGAATATTAGGGATTTAGATGCGTGTATAACAAGACTAAGAGTTACAGTAAATGATATTAGAAAAGTTGATAGTAACAGGCTAAAGAAACTTGGTGCTGCTGGTGTGATGCAAGTGGGTGATAATATACAAGCTATATTTGGACCTAAGTCTGATATAATAAAATCACAGATAAACGATATAATATTAGGTAGAGTTACTGTAAAAACTATAGCTAAACAAGAGTTGGCAGTAGAAGATACGGTAGATAGTAAAGAAATTATTAGTGTTGAAAATATAGTAGTTCCTATGACTGGTAAGTTATTAGATTTAAGAGAAGTTCCAGATGATGTTTTTTCATCTAAATTGATGGGGGATGGATTTGCATTAGAGCCAACAGAGGGGGTTGTAGTAGCTCCAGTAGATGGTATTATAGATTCGATATTCCCAACAAAACATGCATTTGCTATGATAGCGTCAAATGGTAGAGAACTTCTTATTCACGTCGGTATTGATACAGTAGATCTAAAAGGTGAGGGGTTTGAGCTAATAGTAGAGGTTGGACAAAAGGTTAAAAAAGGAGAGCCGTTATTAAAAATTGATGTAGAATATATAAGGGCAAATGCTAAGTCTATAATATCTCCAGTTATCTTCACTAATATGTCTGAAGATGAAGTTATAAGAATAGCTTCCAATAAGGATGTTGTTAGTGGAGAAAAAGGAGCTATATCAATAGTTAAAAGATAATAGGGGATTAAATATAAACCTAGGTGAAAACTCTAGGTTTATATTTTAGAAGAATAAAATACTAAAACTACGCAAAATATAAAATGTTTATTTAGTGGTCCGTTTATAAGCTGTGGTATTAAAAGAAACAAACATTATTAGGCAGAATAGACGAAGGTGCTTTTTACTGTAAAGCTTGGAGATTTACTGAATAATATAGTGAATTGAAATGAAGGACAAGAAAATAAAAGCTTTATCATGTAAAAACTAGATTGAATTACTACTAGCAAGAATTTGATTAAAAATTGTATTTGCAAAGTTACCATAAATACATTATAATGTATTTTTATAAATTTCATTGACAACTATTCAATGTTATGGTAGTATATTTAATTGCATTGAAATATAACTTTTCGCATATAAATTGGAAAGTTATGAATTAAATTATAAGATTTAGGCAAAATAATTAGATGCAGTGTATTAACTCCAATAACATTTTTATGTTTATTGGTTATTTTAGTTTATACAAGGGGTGAAAGTTGATGGTACATCCTGTCCAAAATGGAAAAAGAACTAGAATGAGCTTTGGAAAGGTAAAAGATGTTGCAGAAATGCCGAACCTAATTGAGGTGCAATTAGATTCATATCAGTGGTTTTGGGATGAAGGTCTTCAAGAAGTATTTGATGATATTAATCCTATAGGTAACTTTACTGGTAATCTAGTACTTGAATTTGTAGGTTACAAGCTTGATATGGATAATATCAAGTATTCTGTAGAAGAATGCAAGGAAAGAGATACAACATTTGCTGCTCCGCTAAAGGTAGCAGTCAGACTCCAAAACAAAGAAACTGGTGAAATTAAGGAACAAGAAGTTTTCATGGGTGATTTCCCATTGATGACTGAACAAGGAACATTTGTTATTAATGGTGCAGAAAGAGTTATAGTTTCACAATTGGTAAGATCTCCAGGGGTATATTATAACTTTGCTGTTGATAAAAGTGGTAAGAAACTTTATTCTTCAACAGTTATACCAAACAGAGGTGCTTGGTTAGAGTACGAAACAGACTCAAATGACGTTATCTATGTAAGAATAGATAAAACTAGAAAACTACCAATAACCATATTAGCAAGAGCTATGGGCTTTGGAAGTGATCAAGAGCTTGTAGAATACTTTGGTGAAGATGAAAGATTCAAAGCTACTATCGAAAAAGATAATACTAAGACAAAAGAAGAAGCTTTACTAGAGATATATAAGAGATTAAGACCAGGTGAACCACCAACTGTTGATAGTGCAGTGTCACTTATAGACTCATTATTCTTTGATGCAAAGAGATATGATTTATCAAGAGTAGGTAGATACAAGTTCAATAAAAAGTTAGCTATAAATTTAAGAATTGCTAACCAAGTTGCTGCAAGTGATATTGTGAATCCTGAAACTGGAGAAGTTTTAGTTTCCAAAGGTGAAAAGATATCAAGAGCTAAGGCTGAAGAAATTCAAGATTCAGGAATTAACATTGTTGATATTATTGTTGATGATAAGGTTGTTAGAGTAATAGGTAACCACTTTGTTAACATACATAAACAATTCAACTTTAATACTGATGATTTGAATATTAGAGAACTAGTTCACTATCCAACTTTAAAAGAAATTAAAGAAAATTATTCAGATGAAGAGTCTATTAAAGCGGCTATAAAGAAAAACATAAATAGACTTATACCTAAGCATATTGTAAGAGATGATATTTTCGCTACAATAAGTTATGAATTAGGCTTAGCTTGGGGTGTAGGATATGTTGATGATATAGACCATTTAGGTAATAGAAGACTTAGATCTGTAGGTGAGTTACTACAGAACCAATTTAGAATTGGTCTTTCAAGAATGGAAAGAGTAGTTAAGGAAAGAATGACTATACAGGATCAAGAAGGATTGACTCCAGGTGGGTTGATTAACATAAGACCTGTAGCAGCAGCTATTAAAGAGTTCTTTGGTAGTTCGCAGCTTTCTCAATTCATGGATCAGATAAATACACTTTCTGAGTTAACTCATAAGAGAAGACTTTCAGCACTTGGACCAGGAGGTCTTTCAAGAGAAAGAGCTGGCTTCGAAGTAAGAGACGTTCATCATTCTCACTATGGTAGAATGTGTCCTATAGAAACTCCAGAAGGACCAAACATAGGTCTTATTAACTCACTTGCAACTTTTGCAAAAGTTAATGAATATGGATTTATAGAAACTCCTTATAGAGTTGTAGATAAGGAGACTGGAAGAGCTACTAATGAAATAAGATACTTTACCGCTGATGAAGAAGATCAATACTTAATAGCTCAAGCAAAAGAACCTATAGATGATGAAGGTAACTTTGTTGATAAAAAAGTTACAGTAAGAGAAAAAGGTGAAGTATTATTTGTTCCTAGAGAAGAAGTTGATTTAATCGATGTTTCTCCAAGACAAATTGTTTCTGTTGCTACAGCGATGATACCATTCTTGGAAAATGATGATGCGTCAAGAGCTCTTATGGGATCAAACATGCAACGTCAGGCAGTTCCACTTCTAAAACCTGCAGCTCCTATAGTTGGAACAGGAATTGAATATAAGGCGGCTGTAGACTCAGGAGTTTTACCTAAGGCAAGAAATGCCGGTGAAGCAATATATGTAAGTGCAAATGAAATAAGAATAAAGAGAGATTCCGATGGTGGTATAGACACTTATAGACTTCTTAAGTTTAAGAGAAGTAACCAAAGTACTTGTATTAACCAAAGACCTATTATTTCTAAGGGAGAGAAGATTGCTAAGAATCAGGTTTTAGCTGATGGCCCTTCTACTGATCTTGGAGAAATAGCTTTAGGAAGAAATATAAGAATTGGTTTCATAACTTGGGAAGGTTATAACTACGAGGATGCTATGCTTATTTCTGAAGAACTAGTAAGAGAAGATGTATTTACTTCTATTCATATTGAAGAATATGAATGTGAGGCTAGAGATACTAAGCTAGGGCCAGAAGAAATAACAAGAGATATACCAAATGTAGGTGAAGATGCATTAAAGGATCTTGATGATAGAGGAATAATAAGAATTGGTGCTGAAGTTAGATCAGGTGACATTCTTGTAGGTAAGGTAACACCTAAGGGTGAAACTGAGCTTACTGCAGAAGAAAGATTACTTAGAGCTATATTTGGTGAAAAGGCAAGAGAAGTAAGAGATACTTCTTTAAGAGTTCCTCATGGAGAAGCAGGTATAATAGTAGACGTTAAGGTCTTTACAAGAGAAAATGGAGATGAATTACCTCCAGGAGTTAATGAGCTTGTAAGATGTTATATTTGTCAAAAGAGAAAAATATCAGTTGGTGATAAGATGGCTGGTAGACATGGTAACAAGGGTGTTATATCTAGAGTATTGCCTGAAGAAGATATGCCATTCTTACCAGATGGAAGACCGCTACAGATATGCTTGAATCCACTAGGAGTACCTTCTCGTATGAATATAGGTCAGGTACTAGAAGTGCATCTAGGATGGGCTGCTTCTAGATTAGGATGGCATATAGCTACTCCAGTATTTGACGGAGCAACTGAAACTGATATAGAAGACTGTCTAGAACAAGCTGGATACAACAGAAATGGAAAGACTAAACTTAGAGACGGTAGAACTGGTGATGAGTTTGATAATGAAGTTACTGTTGGAATAATGTATATCTTAAAACTTGCCCACTTAGTTGATGATAAGATACATGCTAGATCAACTGGACCATACTCATTAGTTACACAACAACCACTAGGTGGTAAGGCTCAATTCGGAGGCCAAAGATTTGGTGAAATGGAAGTTTGGGCATTAGAAGCTTATGGTGCTGCTCATACACTTCAGGAAATTTTAACAGTTAAATCAGATGATGTCGTAGGAAGAGTTAAAACTTATGAGTCAATTGTTAAAGGTGAAAATATTCCTGAACCTGGTGTACCAGAATCATTCAAGGTTCTAATTAAGGAATTACAAGCTTTATGTTTAGATGTTAGAGTTCTAAATGATGAAAATCAAGAAGTTAGACTTAAAGAACTTGTAGATGAAGATATAGAAGAATTAGAAGTAAATATAGAAGGTACTGAAGATTTAGTGCCACAAACTCCAGATGTAGACGACAGCTATACTAGCGCAGAAGATTCTGAAGAAGATATCGACTACGATAGTTTGGATTTTGATGAATTCAATACAGACTTAGAACTTGATGATTTTAATGATGAACACTAAAAGTGAAGGGAGGATATACCCTTGTTTGAGTTAAATAATTTTGACGCTTTACAAATAGGATTGGCATCTCCAGAACAGATTAGAGAATGGTCTAGAGGTGAAGTGAAAAAACCTGAAACTATAAACTATAGAACGTTAAAGCCAGAAAGAGATGGTTTGTTCTGTGAAAGAATATTTGGACCACAAAAAGACTGGGAATGTCATTGTGGTAAGTATAAGAGAGTTAGATACAAAGGTATTGTTTGTGATAGATGTGGTGTTGAAGTTACCAAAGCTAAGGTTAGAAGAGAGAGAATGGGGCATATAGAGCTGGCTGCCCCAGTATCTCATATTTGGTACTTTAAAGGAATACCATCTAGAATGGGATTAATACTTGATATGTCTCCAAGAGCTCTAGAAAAAGTTTTATACTTTGCATCTTATATAGTTATAGATCCAAAGGAAACACCATTACTTAAGAAGCAACTTCTAAATGAAAAGGAATATAGAGAAGCTGTAGATAAGTATGGTGAAGAGAGCTTTGTTGCAGGAATGGGTGCTGAAGCAGTTAAGGATTTATTAGCTGAAATTGATTTAGAAAGATCATCAGTTGAGCTAAAAGAAGATTTAAAAACAAGCACTGGACAAAAAAGAGTTAGGGTTATAAGAAGACTTGAAGTTATAGAATCATTTAGAAAGTCAGGTAATAAGCCTGAGTGGATGATTGTTGATGTAATTCCAGTTATACCTCCAGATTTAAGACCAATGGTTCAATTAGATGGAGGAAGATTTGCTACATCAGATTTAAATGATCTTTATAGAAGAGTTATTAACAGAAATAACAGACTTAAAAAACTATTAGATCTTGGTGCCCCAGACATAATAGTAAGAAATGAAAAAAGAATGCTTCAAGAAGCTGTAGATGCCTTGATTGACAATGGTAGAAGAGGTAGACCTGTAACTGGTCCTGGAAACAGACCTCTAAAATCACTTTCTGACATGCTTAAAGGTAAGCAAGGTAGATTCAGACAAAACCTTCTTGGTAAGAGAGTTGACTACTCAGGAAGATCTGTTATAGTTGTAGGGCCTGAACTTAAGATGTACCAATGTGGACTTCCAAAGGAAATGGCTTTAGAATTATTTAAACCTTTCGTAATGAAAAAGTTAGTTCAAGATGGAGTAGCTCATAATATAAAGAGTGCTAAGAGAATGGTAGAAAGAGTAATGCCTCAAGTATGGGATGTGCTTGAAGATGTAATAGCAGACCATCCAGTATTACTTAACCGTGCTCCTACTCTACACAGACTTGGAATTCAAGCGTTCCAGCCTATACTTGTAGAAGGTAGAGCAATAAAACTACATCCTCTAGTTTGTACAGCATATAATGCGGATTTTGATGGAGACCAAATGGCTGTCCATGTGCCTCTATCAGTAGAAGCTCAAGCTGAGGCAAGATTCTTAATGCTTGCAGCAGGAAACATCCTTAAACCTTCAGATGGTAAGCCAGTATCTGTACCTACACAGGATATGGTATTAGGATCATACTATCTAACTATGGATAAGGATGGAGCTAAAGGAGAAGGCAAACATTTTGCATCTTTTGAAGAAGCGTTAATGGCTTACCAATTAAAAGAAATTGAAATTCATGCAAAGATATTTGTAAGAATGACTAAGGTTGTTGATGGTGTTAAGAAGTCTGGTAGTATCAAAACTACTATTGGTAAAATAATATTTAACGAATCTATACCTCAAGACCTAGGATTTGTAGATAGAACTAATCCAGCAGATGAATTTAATCTAGAAGTAGATTTCTTAATAACTAAGAAGTCCCTTGGACAGATTATAGATGCTTGTTATATGGTTCACGGACCAACAAAGACATCAATCATGCTTGATAAGATAAAAGCACAAGGATATCACTATTCAACTATTGGAGCTGTAACAGTAGCAGCATCTGATATGATAGTGCCTCAAGCAAAATATGAACTTCTTAGAGCAACTGATGAAACGATTGATAAGATTGAAAAGATGTATAGAAGAGGATTCATATCAGAAGATGAAAGATATGAAAGAGTTATAGAGAAGTGGACTAAGACCACTGAAGAAGTTGCCAATGCTCTTATGGATAGTTTGGATAAATTTAATCCTATATTCATGATGGCTGACTCTGGAGCCAGAGGATCTAAGTCTCAGATTAAGCAGCTTGCTGGTATGAGAGGGCTTATGGCGAGTCCATCCGGTAAGATTATAGAGTTGCCAATAAGAGCTTCATTTAGAGAAGGTCTTGACGTTTCAGAGTACTTTATATCCACACATGGTGCTAGAAAGGGTAATGCAGATACAGCTCTTAAGACTGCTGACTCAGGATACTTAACAAGAAGACTTGTTGATGTAAGTCAGGATGTTATAGTAAGACATGAAGACTGTGGTACTGAAGAAGGCATATATGTAAGTGAAATAAAAGATGGTAATGAAACAATTGAAACTATTAAAGAAAGAATTGTAGGAAGATATATAGCTGAAGATATAGTACATCCAGAGACTAATGAAGTTATTGTTCCTGCACAATCTTATATAGAAAATGATATAGCTGATAAGGTTGTTGCTGCAGGCGTTAAGAAAATTAAGATAAGATCTGTATTTACATGTAAAGCTAAAGTTGGAGTATGTGCTAGATGTTATGGAATGAACATGGCTACTGCACAAAAAATTAACATTGGTGAAGCTGTAGGTATAGTTGCGGCTCAATCTATAGGTGAACCTGGTACACAGCTTACAATGAGAACATTCCATACAGGTGGAGTTGTTGGAGCAGATATAACTCAAGGTCTTCCTAGAGTTGAAGAACTTTTCGAAGCAAGAAAACCTAAGGGGTTAGCAATAGTAAGTGAAATATCAGGAACAGTAAGAGTAGAAGAAACTAAGAAAAAGAGAGTAGTAGTAGTGACTTCAAACGAAGGTGAAGAATATAGCTATGATATACCTTTTGGATCAAGACTTAAGGTTTCAGATGGCAATATAATCGAAGCTGGAGATGAAGTTACAGAAGGTTCAGTAAATCCACATGATGTAATGGCAATAAAGGGTGTGGATGGAGCAAGACAATACCTTCTATCAGAAGTTCAAAAAGTTTATAGACTACAGGGTGTTGATATCAATGATAAGCATCTAGAAGTAGTTGTTAGACAGATGACTAGAAAGGTTAAGGTGACAGAATCAGGAGATACTGAACTTTTACCTGGAACAATGATAGATATGTTTGACTTTGATGAAGAAAATGAAAGAGTTAAAGCTTTTGGAGGAGAACTAGCTCAAGGTGAAAAAGTTCTTCTTGGTATAACTAAAGCAGCTCTTGCTACTGATAGTTTCCTTTCAGCAGCATCATTCCAAGAAACTACTAGAGTTTTAACTGATGCAGCTATAAAGGGTAAAGTAGATCCACTTCTTGGATTAAAGGAAAATGTAATAATTGGTAAACTTATTCCGGCTGGTACTGGAATGATGAGATATAGATCAGTAAAATTGAGCACGGAGAGTGCTTTAGCTGAAAAAGAAACAGCTAATGCTCTTGAAGAGTAGTAATTAATTTTATTGACAGCAAAATTGATAGATGATACAATACAATTTGTGTGATTTAGCATAATTCTACAAGATTAACTTGTTTACATGATAGCATTGAGGTGAAGTTCTATGCTTTACCTCCATGTTACTGTTTATTAGGGAGGTATTTTCATGATAGACAGACTTTTAGGTAAAAAGGTCATAGGCACTAAGCAATGTATCAAATCCATGAAAAGTGGAGAAGGAAAAACACTATATATAGCTAAAGATGCTGAACAAAAGTTAGTTAATCCTATAGTGGATTTGGCTAAAGAACATGGTGTTGAAGTGAAGTATATTAATACAATGAAGGAACTTGGTCGTATGTGCGGCATAGAAGTAGGTTCTGCTGCCACACTTATGCTAGAGTAACTAAGCGAACACCTAATTTTATATAGATAGTTCAAAAAACTTTCAGGAGGTGAAATGAATGCCAACTATAAGCCAATTAGTAAGAAAAGGCAGAAAGACACTAGCAACTAAATCAACTGCACCAGCACTTAAGGAAAGCCCTCAAAAAAGAGGAGTTTGTACTGTTGTTAAAACAATTACTCCAAAGAAGCCTAACTCAGCACTTAGAAAAATTGCCAGAGTTAGATTAACTAATGGATATGAAGTTACAGCTTACATCCCAGGTGTTGGCCACAACTTACAAGAGCACAGCGTTGTTCTTATAAGAGGTGGAAGAGTTAAGGATCTTCCTGGTGTTAGATACCACATAGTTAGAGGAGCATTAGACTCAGCTGGAGTAGCTAACAGAATGCAGTCAAGATCAAAATATGGTGCTAAGAGACCAAAGCAAAAGTAATTTTTGCTGACAGTGCTATGTCTTCAGCATTTACATAGATTTATATTAAGTTTATTTAGATAGCAGAAGTCAGAGCGCTTTACGGTATTAATTTACCGAGTACCGATGAACTTAAAACTAAATTGTTAAGGAGGGAAGAAAAGTGCCAAGAAAAGGACATATTGCGAAGAGAGATGTATTACCAGATCCAGTATACAACTCAAAAGTTGTAACAAAGTTAATAAACAATGTTATGGAAGATGGTAAAAAAGGAGTAGCGCAAAAAATATGCTACGATGCATTTGAAATTATGGCTCAAAGAACAGGTAAAGATGCTCTTGAAGTTTTTGAAACAGCTATGAACAACATCATGCCATTACTAGAAGTAAAGGCTAGAAGAATAGGTGGAGCAAACTACCAAGTTCCTATAGAAGTTAGACCTGAAAGAAGACAGACTCTAGCTCTTAGATGGTTACTTGCAGCTTCAAATAACAGAGGCGAAAAGTACATGAGAGAAAGATTAGCTAACGAGCTTTTAGACGCAGCTAATAATACTGGAGCAGCTGTTAAGAAGAGAGAAGATATGCATAGAATGGCTGAGGCTAATAAAGCATTCGCTCATTACAGATACTAATTTTGAAACTGTTTTGGCTTGTGCCAAAGCAGTTTTGTCGAATTTATATAATTATAAAGCGAGAGGAGGAAATGTTTCATGGCTAGAAAATATTCGTTAGAAAAGTTCCGTAACTTCGGAATAATGGCTCATATAGATGCTGGTAAGACAACAACTACTGAGCGTATATTATTCTATACAGGAAAAAGTCATAAAATAGGTGAAGTACATGAAGGTGCAGCAACAATGGACTGGATGGTTCAAGAACAAGAAAGAGGTATAACAATTACTTCTGCTGCAACAACATGTGTATGGAAAGAACATGAATTAAATATAATAGATACACCAGGACACGTAGATTTTACAATTGAAGTTGAAAGATCATTAAGAGTACTAGATGGTGCTGTTACTGTTCTTGATGCTAAATCAGGAGTTGAACCTCAAACTGAAACTGTATGGAGACAGGCAGATAAGTATGGTGTTCCAAGAATGATTTATGTAAACAAAATGGATGCTACTGGAGCAGATTTCTTCAGATGTATTACTACAGTTAGAGATAGATTAAAAGCTAATGCTATTCCAATACAAATACCAGTTGGATCAGAAGAAAACTTTAAAGGTATAATAGACCTTATAAAGAATAAAGCTGAAATCTACTATGATGATCTTGGAAAAGATGTTAGAGAAGAAGAAATACCAGCAGAATTAGCAGATCAAGCTGAAGAATATAGAGCAGCTATGGTTGAAGCTATTGCTGAAACTGATGAAGAATTAATGATGAAATATCTTGAAGGTGAAGAAATAACTGCTGAAGAGTTAAAGATAGCTTTAAGAAAAGCTACTATAGCTAATCAAATAGTACCATGTATATGTGGTTCTTCATATAAGAACAAAGGTGTTCAATTAATGATCGATGGTGTTGTTGATTATCTACCATCACCATTAGATATACCTCCAGTTCAAGGTACAAACTTAGAAGGTGAAGCTGATTCAAGAGAAGCATCAGATGATGTTCCAATGTCAGCGTTAGCATTCAAGATAGCTACTGACCCATTTGTTGGTAAGTTAGCATTTACAAGAATTTACTCAGGTGTTATGAAGAGTGGTACTTATGTACTTAACTCAACAAAGGGTAAGAAAGAAAGAATTGGTAGACTTGTTAAGATGCATGCTAATTCTAGAGAAGAAGTTGAAGAATTAGAAGCAGGAGAATTAGGAGCAGTTATCGGACTAAAGAACACTACTACTGGTGATACTTTATGTAGCGAAGACCAACCAATAGTTCTTGAGTCTATGGAATTCCCAGAACCAGTTATAAATGTTGCTATTGAGCCAAAGACAAAAGCTGGTCAAGAAAAGATGGGCTTAGCTCTTGCTAAACTTGCAGAAGAAGATCCATCATTCAAAACTTACACAAACCAAGAAACAGGTCAAACAATTATAGCTGGTATGGGTGAATTACACCTTGAAATTATAGTTGATAGACTTACAAGAGAATTCAAGGTTGAATGTAATGTAGGTGCTCCTCAAGTTGCTTATAAAGAAACAATTAGAGCTGCAGTTAAAGCAGAAGCTAAGTATGCTAAGCAATCAGGTGGTAAAGGACAATACGGTCACTGCGTAATTGAAATGGAACCAACTGAAGGAGAATACAAATTCGAGAACGCTGTAGTCGGAGGAGCTATTCCAAGAGAATACATTCCTGCAATCGACAACGGTATACAAGAAGCTTCTAAGAATGGTATTATAGCTGGATACCCAGTTATAAACTTCAAAGTAAAAGTTGTTCATGGATCATACCATGAAGTCGACTCATCTGAAATGGCATTTAAGATTGCTGGATCTATGGCATTTAAGAACGCTATGGCTAAAGCTAATCCAGTATTACTTGAGCCTATGATGAAGGTTGAAGTTACTATGCCAGAAGAGTACATGGGAGATGTTATGGGTGACCTTAACTCAAGAAGAGGTAGAATCGAAGGTATGGAAGCTCTAAATGGAGCTCAAGTTATCAGAGCATTCGTTCCGCTTTCAGAGATGTTTGGTTATGCTACAACATTAAGATCAAGAACTCAGGGTAGAGGCGTTTACACAATGGTATTCGACCACTATGAAGAAGTTCCAAAGAGTATTCAAGAACAAATAGCAGGTAAAAAAGCTTAATAGATAGCTTAATTATATAAAGTTATTTTAAGGAGGAATTCAAAAATGGCAAAGTCTAAATTTGAAAGAAATAAGCCACACGTAAATATCGGAACAATAGGACACGTAGACCACGGTAAGACAACATTAACAGCTGCAATCACAACAGTATTAGCAAACAAGGGATTTGCAGAAGCATTTAAGTATGACGAAATAGATAAGGCACCAGAAGAAAAGGAAAGAGGAATCACAATCAACACAGCACACGTTGAGTATCAAACAGAAAACAGACATTACGCTCACGTTGACTGTCCAGGACATGCTGACTATGTTAAGAACATGATAACAGGAGCAGCACAAATGGATGGAGCTATACTAGTAGTATCAGCTGCAGACGGCCCAATGCCACAAACAAGAGAACATATACTACTAGCATCAAGAGTTGGTGTTGACTATATAGTAGTATTCTTAAATAAAGCAGATATGGTTGATGACGAAGAATTATTAGAATTAGTTGAAATGGAAGTTAGAGAACTATTAAGCGAGTACAACTTCCCAGGAGATGACATTCCAGTAATAAAGGGATCAGCATTAAAAGCATTAGAAAACCCAACAGATGCAGATGCAACAGCATGCATAACTGAGTTAATGGATGCAGTAGATAGCTATATCCCAACACCAGAAAGAGCAACAGATAAGCCATTCTTAATGCCAATAGAAGATGTATTCACAATCACAGGTAGAGGAACAGTTGCAACAGGAAGAGTTGAAAAGGGAATACTACATGTAGGTGAAGAAGTTGAAATAATAGGTCTTTCAGAAGAAAGAAGAAAGACAGTAGTAACAGGAATAGAAATGTTCAGAAAGTTACTAGATGAAGCACAAGCAGGAGATAATATAGGAGCTCTATTAAGAGGTGTTCAAAGAACAGACATCGAAAGAGGTCAAGTATTAGCTAAGACAGGATCAGTAAATCCACATGACAAGTTCGTAGGTCAAGTATACGTACTTAAGAAAGAAGAAGGCGGAAGACATACACCATTCTTCGATGGATACAGACCACAATTCTACTTCAGAACAACAGACGTTACAGGTTCAATCAAGTTACCAGAAGGAATGGAAATGGTTATGCCTGGAGACCACATTGATATGAATGTTGAATTAATAACTCAAGTAGCGATGGATGAAGGATTAAGATTCGCTATAAGAGAAGGTGGAAGAACTGTAGGTTCAGGTGTTGTTACTAGCATTATTGCTAAATAATAATACTATAAATAAAGTTAGCTATAAAAGTTTATTATAAGTCTTATATTTTAGTACCGGTTGAACTTTCGGGAATTTATGCCTGAATTCGAATGATAAGATTAGTTTGCGCGAACTATGAAAGTTATTTGGAGTAAAGGAAATGTTCGAGTATATACTTAAACGTAGGTTGATAAGCGCAAAATCAACTTACAAGTTCAAAAAGGCCTTAAGATAGCGGGTAAAGAGACGTCTTTACCCGCTATTTTTTTCTTTTAAAACCTAGTATAAAACTTTTCTAATCAAACCAGGTTATTTAAAGGGATTGTAATAGCTGTTTAGGTAAAATAGTATAAAAGATATTTTATACGCCTATCAGAATTTTTCCCTGTGCGTTTAGGAAAGGAAGATGCTACAAGGCTAAATGTAAAATAAAGTCTCAAAGCCTTTTTTGTCTCTTATATTCTTTACATTAATAGAGTTGTTGATTTTATTTGTATAAGAAAGATTTATGTAGGGAATTAAAATTATATAAGGTTAACATATTAATTGGTTATTATATTTATTAGAAAAAGGTATGGGTGAAAAATGAAAAGTGCAAAAAGCTTATTGTTTATTTTCAAATTATAATTCAAATAAAAGATGGTAAATAATACTGAGTTAAGTAAACAATTTCATAAGTAGACTTTTCTTTTGGATGTATATATAATGGTTTTAATGCGAGAAAAGAATACAATAAGGTGTTGTATTTGTCTAATTAAAGCATGTGTTTTGAATTAATTGATGTAATGCATGGATTTAGATGTTATTTTATATGATTTTATATGATTGGTAATATGACTTTTAGTAAATAAATAGGTTTATAAGTGGTATAAATTAGTTTAATTAAGTGGAAGTAGATGGCATAAACATTATTCGCTAAAGATTAAGTAAAAACTTAAAAAAAGCTTGAAAATAGAATTTATTCATAGTATAATAAAGAAGTTGCAAAGCAAACAGTGATGAATCAAGAGGTTGCGGGACTTCCCGGTAATTCTTGATGAGTATGTCTGGATCTAGAATCCGACGACAGGGAATCTGTAGATTTATTACTAAAAGTACGAAACACCCGGTGCAGTTTACAGAAGTTCCGCTGTTGTGCGTAAGAAGTAATGCGTACATGAAAAGGAGGGAAAGCACATGTCAAAACAAAAAATAAGAATCAGATTAAAAGCGTTTGATCACACAATATTAGATCAATCAGCTGAAAAAATTGTTGAAACTGCTAAGGCTACTGGAGCGAAGGTTGCAGGACCAGTTCCACTACCAACTGAAAAAGACATTGTAACAGTTCTTAGAGCAGTTCACAAATATAAGGATTCAAGAGAGCAGTTCGAAATCAGAACTCACAAGAGATTAATCGATATAGTTAATCCATCACCTAAAACTGTTGATGCGTTAATGAGATTAAATCTTCCAGCAGGTGTAGATATCGAAATAAAGCTTTAATTTTAGATTATAAGTTTTTATGATTTTGAACTATTATGATTGCTTATAAGTAATCCGCTAATAAGTTTAGGAGGTGTAACCACATGAAAAAAGCAATATTAGGAAGAAAAATTGGGATGACTCAAATATTTGATCAAAATGGTAAGGTTGTTCCAGTAACTGTTGTTGAAGCAGGTCCATGTGTAGTTGTTCAAAAGAAAACTGTTGAAAAAGATGGTTATGAAGCTATACAGGTTGGATTTGGTGATGTAAGAGAAAAGTTGGTTAACAAACCAGCTAAGGGACACTTTGCAAAGGCTGGTGTAGCATTAAAGAGACGTCTTAAAGAGTTCAGACTTGAAGATGTTGCTGCATATGAAGTAGGTCAAGAAATAAAAGCTGACTTATTCCAAGCTGGAGAAAAAGTAGATGTTTCTGGTACATCAAAAGGTAAGGGATTCCAAGGAACTATAAAGAGATGGAATGGTCACAGAGGACCAATGACTCACGGTTCTAAGTTCCATAGATCTGTAGGTTCAATGGGAGCTTCTTCAGATCCATCAAGAACATTCAAAAACAAGAAAATGCCTGGACATATGGGTGCTGAAAAGACAACTGTTCTTAATTTAGAAGTTGTTAAAGTAATGCCTGAAAAGAATCTTATACTAATAAAGGGTGGTATCCCAGGTCCAAATAAAGGGACTGTAGTTATAAGAAATACAGTTAAGGCTTAATTTTCTGTAGAAAGGAGGAATAATGATGCCTGTAGTAGGATTATTTAATAAAGAAGGACAAAAAGTTGGAGATTTCCAATTAAACGAGAATGTGTTCGGAGTTGAAATAAATGAACATGCAATGCATCAAGTAGTTGTAGCATTACTTGCGAATAAAAGACAAGGAACTCAATCAGCTAAAACAAGAGCTGAAGTTTCAGGTGGTGGAATAAAGCCATGGAGACAAAAGGGAACTGGTAGAGCAAGACAAGGTTCAACTAGATCACCACAATGGGCTCACGGTGGTATTGTATTTGCACCAAAGCCAAGAAGTTATAGAGTATCTATACCAAAGACTATGAGAAGAGTTGCTATGAAATCTGCACTAAGCAGCAAAGTAGTTGATAACAGCTTATTAGTTCTTGAAGGATTAGATTTCGAAACTCCAAAGACAAAGCAAGTTATTAGTCTTTTAAATGCATTAGAAGCTAAGAAGACATTAATAGTAACTGCAGAATCAAATGAGAATGTATATAAATCAGCAAGAAATATTCCTGGAGTAGCAGTAGTTCCAGTAAACAATATAAATGTTTATGATTTATTAAAATATGATAAGCTAGTGATCACAAAAGATGCAGTAGCTAAGATTGAGGAGGTGTACGCATAATGAATTTAAATAGCCATGATATAATAAGAAAGCCAGTTATAACTGAAAAGAGTATGGCAATAATGGCAGAAAAGAAATACACCTTCATAGTTCATAAATCAGCAAACAAAGTTCAAATAAAGAAAGCTGTAGAAGAAGTTTTCGGCGTTAAAGTTGAAGATGTTAAGACTATGAGAGTTGAAGGAAAAACAAAGAGAGTTGGCGTTCACATCGGAAAGAGAGCTGACTTCAAGAAAGCTGTAGTTAAATTATCAGCTGACAGTAAGAATATTGAATTCTTTGAAGGAATGCAATAATAATTAAAGCAGTTATTGGTCGAATGGCCAGATAAGCGTAAGAAGGAGGGAATTTAAATGGCAGTTAAGAAGTTTAACCCTACCACACCATCTAGAAGAAATATGACTATGTCAACTTTCGAAGAAATAACTACTGATGTACCAGAGAAATCACTTCTTGTATCATTAAGTAGCACTGGTGGTAGAAATGCACAGGGTAAGATAACTGTTAGACACCACGGTGGTGGAGCTAAGAGAAAATATAGAATTATAGATTTTAAGAGAAACAAAGATGGAGTTACAGCAAAGGTTGCTACTATAGAATACGATCCTAATAGATCTGCTTATATAGCACTTGTTGTATATGCTGATGGTGAGAAGAGATACATACTTGCTCCAGTAGGATTAAAGGTTGGAGATGTAGTAGTATCAGGACCAGAATCAGATATAAAACCAGGAAACGCTCTTCCTTTGAAGAATATTCCAGTTGGTACTTTTGTTCATAATATTGAACTACAAGCTGGTAAAGGTGGCCAAATGGTTAGATCAGCTGGTACAGCTGCTCAGTTAATGGCTAAAGAAGGAGCGTATGCTACTTTAAGATTACCTTCAGGTGAAATGAGATATGTTAGAGTTGAATGCAGAGCTACTATAGGTACTGTATCAAACTTAACTCATGAAATCATTAAGCTAGGTAAAGCTGGTAGAAAGAGACATATGGGTTGGAGACCAACTGTAAGAGGATCTGTCATGAACCCAGTAGACCATCCACACGGTGGTGGTGAAGGTAAGTCACCAGTAGGTAGACCATCTCCATTAACACCTTGGGGTAAACCAGCTCTTGGATACAAGACAAGAAAGCATAAAAAATACTCAGATAGATTCATCATTAAGAGAAGAAACAACAAGTAGTATGAAGAGAGTGTTAAATTCTCTTCATAGATTACTAACTTATTCAGAAAGTGAAGGGAGGATATTCTAGTGAGTAGATCAACTAAAAAGGGACCTTTCGTGCATGCTGGTCTTATGAAGAAAATAGAAGAAATGAATCAAGCTGGTGACAAGAAAGTTGTAAAGACTTGGTCAAGAAGCTCAACTATATTCCCACAAATGATTGGACACACAATTGCTGTTCATGATGGAAGAAAGCATGTTCCAGTTTATGTATCAGAAGATATGGTTGGACATAAATTAGGTGAATTTGCATTAACAAGAACTTTCAAAGGTCATGTTGATACAGAAAAGACTTCAAAGAGAAAGTAATAGCCTGGAAAGGAGGAACTTAAATGGAAGCTAAAGCCATTGCTAAGTATGTAAGAATGTCTCCTTTAAAAGTAGGAGTAGTTCTTGATTTAATAAGAGGAAAAAATGTTAATGAAGCTTTTGCTATATTACAATACACTCCAAAAGATGCTGCTGAGGTAATATCTAAGGTACTTAAATCAGCTGTAGCTAACGCTGAAAACAATCATAGTTTAGATGTTAGCAGATTATTTGTAGCACAAGCACATGTAGGTCAAGGACCAACATTAAAGAGATTCAGACCTCATGCTCAAGGTAGAGCGTTCAGAATAAACAAGAGAACAAGTCATATAACACTTGTTGTTAAAGAAAGAGCTTAATAGAAGGAGGGAAACAGATGGGTCAAAAAGTACATCCTCATGGGTTAAGAGTTGGCGTAATTAAAGATTGGAATGCTAAATGGTATGCTGATAAGAAAAATTTCGCTGATAATCTAGTTGAAGATCATCAAATAAGAGAATTCGTGAAGAAAGAACTATTCTCAGCAGGAATTTCTAAAATAGAAATTGAAAGAGCTGCAAAGAGAGTTAAATTAAATATACACACTGCTAAACCAGGTGTTATTATTGGTAGAGGCGGATCAGGTATAGAAAGCCTTAAAGGTAAACTTGAAAAGTTTATAAAAGAAAAGAATGTACTTATAAACATAGTAGAAGTTAAGAATGCTGAAGCAAATGCTCAGTTAATGGCTGAAAACATAGCTTCACAATTAGAAAAGAGAATTTCTTTCAGAAGAGCAATGAAGCAAACAATACAAAGAGCTATGAGAACTGGAGTTAAGGGTGTTAAAACTGCTTGTGCTGGTAGACTTGGTGGAGCTGAAATTGCAAGAACTGAATTTTACCATGAAGGTACAATTCCACTTCAAACTTTAAGAGCAGATATAGATTATGGATTTGCTGAGGCAGATACAACTTACGGTAAAATTGGAGTAAAAGTTTGGGTTTACAATGGAGAAGTTCTTCCAACTAAAAAAGTAGAGAAAGAACAAGTAAACGCATAGTAAGAAAGGAGGAATAACATCATGTTAATGCCTAAAAGAGTAAAGCATCGTAAGGTACAACGTGGTAGAATGACAGGTAAAGCTACAAGAGGTAATTTCCTTGCGTACGGAGACTTTGGAATTCAAGCTACAACTTGTGGATGGATAACAAGCAATCAAATAGAAGCTGCGAGAATAGCTATAAACAGATATATCAGAAGAGGCGGTAAGCTTTGGATAAAGATATTTCCTGATAAGCCAGTTACTGAGAAACCTGCTGAAACAAGAATGGGATCTGGTAAAGGTTCACCAGAGTATTGGGTAGCAGTAGTTAAACCAGGTAGAGTTCTATTCGAATTATCAGGAGTTCAAGAAGAAGTAGCTAGAGAAGCTATGAGACTTGCATCACACAAACTTCCTGTAAAGACTAAGTTCGTTACAAGAAGAGATTTTGAGGAAATGGGTGGTGAAGAATAATGAAAGCTACAGAATTAAAAGAATTAAGATCAAGCAATCCTCAAGATTTAAAGGTTAAATTAAACGACCTTAAAGCTGAATTATTCAATTTAAGATTCCAATTAGCAACTGGCCAATTGGAAAATCCAATGAGAATAAAAGAAGTTAAGAAATCAATAGCTCAAATTAAAACAATAATAAGAGAAGAAGAATTGAAGGCATTCCAACAATAGTCTGAAAGGAGGTTTGTCCTGTGGAAAGAGGATTAAGAAAAAAGAGAATAGGAAGAGTTGTTTCAGATAAAATGGATAAGACTATAGTAGTTGCAATAGAAACTAAGGTAAGACATCCATTGTATGGAAAGACAGTAAACAGAACTACTAAGTTTAAAGCTCATGATGAAAATAATGAAGCAAAAATAAATGATAGAGTATTAATAATGGAAACAAGACCATTATCAAAGGATAAGAGATGGAGACTTGTTGAAATACTTGAAAGAGCTAAGTAATTTAGCGTAAGTTTCGAAAGGAGGGTAATTCTATGATACAACAACAAACCTTACTTAAAGTCGCAGATAATTCTGGAGCAAAGGAAATAATGTGTATCAGAGTTTTAGGCGGTTCAAAAAGAAAGTATGGTAATATCGGAGATATCATCGTTGCTAGCGTTAAAAGTGCAACACCAGGCGGAGTTGTTAAAAAAGGTGATGTTGTAAAAGCGGTTATCGTTAGATCAGTAAGAGGATTAAGAAGAGCAGATGGTTCATACATCAAATTTGATGAGAATGCTGCAGTTATAATAAAGGAAGATAAGCAACCAAGAGGAACTCGTATCTTCGGACCAGTTGCTAGGGAGCTAAGAGATAAAGAATTCAATAAAATATTATCATTAGCACCTGAAGTTCTATAATAGATTAGGAGGTGGCTAAGATGAAGGTACATGTTAGAAAAAACGACTCTGTAGTTGTAATTTCAGGTAAAGACGCTGGTAAAATCGGTGAAGTTTTAAGCGTATCACCAAAGACAGGAAAAGTACTTGTTAAGGGTGTTAACATAGTTAAAAAACATGAAAAGCCAAGCAGACAAAACATGCAAGGCGGAATAATAGAGACTGAAGCACCAATATATAGTTCAAAGGTTATGCTATATTGCGAAAAATGCAAGAGTGCAACTAGAATAAGCCATAAGGTTTTAGAAGACGGAACTAAAGTTAGAGTGTGTAAGAAGTGTGGAGAAACATTCTAGGATCTGAAAGGAGGTACAAAAAATTATGCCAAGACTTCAAGAAAAATATGAAAAAGAAGTAGTTCAAGCAATGATGGAAAAGTTCGGTTATAAGAATGTAATGCAAGTTCCAAAGCTTGAAAAGATAATAGTTAATATGGGAGTAGGAGAGGCTAAAGATAATCCTAAAGCCCTAGAATCTGCTGTTAGTGACTTAACAATAATAGTAGGTCAAAAACCTGTTATAACAAGAGCAAAGAAATCAGTTGCTAACTTTAAGATAAGACAAAATATGCCATTAGGATGCAAGGTTACATTAAGAAAGGCAAAGATGTATGAATTTGCTGATAAATTAATGTCAATAGCTCTTCCAAGAGTTAGAGATTTCAGAGGAGTTTCAAGCAAATCTTTTGATGGTAGAGGAAATTACTCACTAGGAATCAAAGAACAATTAATATTCCCAGAAATCGAGTACGATAAAGTTGATAAAGTTAGAGGAATGGATATCATCTTCGTTACAACTGCTAACACTGACGAAGAAGCAAGAGAATTGTTAAGATTCTTGGGAATGCCATTCGCTCAATAATAAGGAGGGTTACGATGGCACGTAAAGCAATGATTGAAAAATGGAAAAAAGAGCCTAAGTTCCAAACTAGGGCTTATACTAGATGTAGACTATGTGGTAGACCACATTCTGTACTTAAAAAATTCGGAATTTGCCGTATCTGTTTTAGAGAACTTGCTTACAAAGGAGAAATACCTGGATGCAAGAAGGCAAGCTGGTAAAATCATTGATGTAATGAAAGGAGGCACAATATAATGGTTATGACAGATCCTATAGCAGATTTGCTAACACGTATAAGAAATGCAAATGCTGTGAGACATGAAGTAGTAGAGGTTCCTTCTTCTAACATAAAGAAGGCTGTAGTAAATTTATTATTACAAGAAGGTTACATTAAGAATGTTGAAGAGTACAATGATGGTGTTGTACCAATGTTAAGAATCGCTTTAAAATACGGTTCTAACAAAGAAAGAGTTATAACTGGATTAAAGAGAATATCTAAGCCAGGTTTAAGAGTATACTGTAAGAAAGATGATATTCCTAAGGTTCTTAATGGATTAGGAGTTGCGGTAATATCAACTTCAAAAGGTATAATAGTTGATAGAGAAGCTAGAAAACAAGGCCTTGGTGGAGAAGTTATTTGCTACATATGGTAATTAACTGACCAATAGAAGGTAGTTTGTTTAAATATATTAGATCGTTTATGCCAAAATACAGGAGGTGCAATTATGTCAAGAGTTGGTAGATTGCCGATAGCTATCCCTGCTGGCGTAACTATTACTGTAACACCAGACAACGTTGTTACAGTAAAGGGTCCAAAGGGAGAGCTAGTTAAAGCTATGCACAAGGACATAACAATAGCAGTTGAAGACAATCAAGTGGTTGTTACAAGACCAAGTGATATAAAAGAACACAGAGCTCTACACGGTTTAACAAGAGCTTTAGTAAATAATATGGTTACAGGTGTAACTCAAGGATTCCAAAAAACATTGGAATTAATAGGTGTAGGTTATAGAGCACAATTACAAGGAAAGAAGCTTGTAATGAACCTTGGATACTCACACCCAGTAGAAGTAGAACCAGTTGATGGAGTAACTTTTGCTTTAGATGGAACTACAAAAGTTCTAGTTCAAGGTATAGATAAAGAAAAAGTTGGTGCAGTTGCTGCTGATATAAGATCATGGAGAGAACCAGAACCTTATAAAGGTAAAGGTATTAAATACTCTGATGAAGTTATCAGACGTAAGGAAGGTAAGACTGGTAAGAAGTAATAGAAAGGAGTGAACCTTATGTTCAAGAAGGTAGACAGAAAAGCGTCAAGAGAAAGACGTCACCTTAGAGTACGTAAGAAAGTTTTCGGTACTTCAACTAGACCAAGACTTTCAGTTTATAGAAGTGAAAAGAATATATACGCTCAAATAATAGATGATGTTAATGCTGTTACTCTAGTAGCTGCTTCAACTCTAGATAAAGAATTTACAGGAAAAGCTGGAAGCAACAAAGAAGCTGCAAAATTTGTTGGTGAATTAGTTGCTAAAAGAGCTGCTGAAAAGGGAATAACTGAAGTTGTTTTCGATAGAGGCGGATATGTATATCATGGAAGAGTTCAAGAATTAGCTAACGGAGCAAGAGAAGCAGGACTAAAATTCTAAAAGGAGGGAAATACATGAGAATCGATCCTAGCACACTAGACCTTAAAGAAAAGGTTGTTTTTATAAACAGAGTTACTAAGGTTGTTAAGGGTGGTAGAAACTTCAGATTCAGCGCTTTAGTTGTTGTCGGAGACGGTAACGGTCACGTAGGCGTTGGAATGGGAAAGTCAATTGAAATACCTGAAGCAATTAGAAAAGGAATTGAAGATGCTAAGAAGAACTTAGTAGAAGTTGCAATAGTTGGAACAACAG
Source organism: Clostridium sp. C8-1-8 (assembly GCF_009928445.1). Classification (GTDB taxonomy): domain Bacteria; phylum Bacillota; class Clostridia; order Clostridiales; family Clostridiaceae; genus Clostridium_AR. The sequence goes on from NZ_JAABNO010000019.1 coordinate 81,703, forward strand.
TTCCTCATGAAATCTACGGAAAGTTCGGAACTGGTAAGGTTCTTATAATGCCAGCTACAGAAGGTACTGGAGTTATAGCAGGAGGTCCTGCAAGATCTGTACTTGAATTAGCAGGATTAAAGGATGTTAGAGCTAAGTCATTGGGTTCTAATAATCCAAGAAACATGGTTAACGCTACAATCAACGGATTAGCAAGCTTAAGGACAGCTGAAGATATAGCTAAATTAAGAGGAAAATCTGTTGAAGAAATTCTAGGTTAGGAGGGATCAAGCGATGGCTAAGCTAAAAGTTACATTAGTTAAAAGCTTAATAGGTAGAAAAAAGGACCATATCGCTACTGCAAATGCCCTTGGACTAAGAAAAATCGGTAAAACAGTAGAACATGAGGAAACTGCTCAAATCAGAGGTATGATAAACAAAGTTGACTACTTGTTAAAGGTAGAAGAAGTTTAATAACAAGGAGGTGTACTTAAATGAAACTTCATGAGTTAAAACCAGCTGCAGGCAGCAAGAAAGCTCCAAAGAGAGTAGGTAGAGGTACTGGTTCAGGATTAGGAAGAAACGCTGGTAAAGGTGAAAAGGGTCAAAATTCAAGAACTGGTGGTGGAGTTAGACCAGGATTTGAAGGGGGCCAAATGCCACTTTACAGAAGACTTCCTAAGAGAGGATTTACAAACATATTCGCTAAAGAATATGTTACAATAAACGTAGACAGATTAAACGTATTTGAAAACGGAACAGAAGTTACTCCTGATTTACTACTAGAAAGAAGAGTAGTAAGTAAGGTGCTAGACGGAGTTAAGATATTAGGAAACGGAAATGTTGAGAAGAGCCTAACAGTTAAAGGATGTAAGTTCTCAAAAACAGCAGCTGATAAAATAGTTGCTGCTGGAGGAAAAGTTGAGGTGATCTAATAATGCTATCAACCCTACGTAATGCCTGGAAGGTTCCGGAGTTAAGAAAAAGATTATTATGGACTTTTGTATTAGTTGCAATTTTCAGGATAGGAAATCATATTCCTGTTCCTGGAATTGATACATCTCGTCTAGATACTCTTACACAATCCGGCAGTTTATTTGGATTCTATGATTTAATTTCTGGTGGTGCTTTTAAGAGATTTAGCATATTTGCATTAGGTGTAGTTCCTTACATCAATGCATCAATTATAATGTCATTATTGAATATTTCTATTCCTCAGTTGGAACAACTTTCTAAAGAAGGTGAAGAGGGTAGAAAGAAGATACAGAAGATTACTAGATATGCATCCATAGTATTTGGATTTATAACTGCATATGGTACTTATGTTCTTATTCATAATATAGGAGCATTAAGAGCAGATACAGCATTTAATACATTTTTAATAATGTTAACATTAGTTGTTGGATCGACTTTTTGTATGTGGTTAGGTGATCAGATTACTGTTAAAGGTATAGGAAATGGTATTTCACTTTTAATATTTGTAAATATTATTTCTAAGTTCCCTTCAACAGTGAATACTATAATAGGTACTCAATCTAAGGGAGATACAAATATAGTTGAAGTATTTTTATTAGTTGTTGCAGCACTAGCTTTATTAGCAGCAGTTGTTTATCTATCACTTGCTGAGAGAAGAATAACTGTTCAATATGCAGGTAAAGCAGTTGGCGGTAAAGTATATAAAGGTCAATCAACTCATATTCCTTTAAGTTTAATAGGATCAACAGTAATAGCTATAATCTTTGCTATGTCAGTAATGCAATTTCCAAATGTAATAGCTCAGTTTTTCCCAACAAAGAGTTGGGCACAATGGATTCAGGCAGGAACATGGAGTCCCTTTAATCCAAATAAATGGTTATATATAGTTTGTGAAGCTATACTAACTATATTCTTTACTTGGTTCTATACTCAAGTTACTTTTAAACCTGAAGAAATGGCTGAGAATATGCACAAATCATCTGGATTTGTACCAGGAATAAGACCTGGTCAACCAACAGCAGATTATTTAACAAGAGTTTTGGATAGAATCTCATTAATAGGTGGTATTTTTGCGGCAGTCATAGCAGTACTACCAATAATATTAAATAATTATACAAACTTTAAGAATCTTCAATTTGGAGGAACAACTCTTCTAATAATGGTAAGTGTATCGCTAGAAGTTATGAGACAATTGCAATCTCAACTAGTAATGAGACATTATCAAGGATTCCTTAAATAGATTAAACAATGGAGATGATGCCCGTGAAAATAGTATTATTAGGTCCTCCTGGAGCAGGAAAGGGAACACAGGCAAAATCAATTAGTAATAGATACTCCATTCCTCACATATCTACTGGTGATATATTCAGAAAGAATATTTCTGAAAATACTCCGCTAGGTATAGAAGCTAAAAAATATATAAATGATGGTCAACTCGTGCCAGACGATGTGACTATCAATATGGTTAAAGATAGGCTTCAGCAAGAAGACTGTAAAAACGGATATCTATTAGATGGTTTTCCTAGGACAGTTCATCAAGCAGAGGCATTACAGTTATTTTTACAGGATAGAGGAGAAAGTTTGGACACATCTTTATGTATTGATGTACCAAAAGAATTTATTTTAGAAAGAATGACTGGTAGGAGAGTTTGTCCATCGTGTGGAGCTAGTTACCATGTAAAATTCAACCCACCAATAGTAGCTAGTAAGTGTGATGTTTGCGGAAGTGATATCATTCAAAGAAAAGACGATGCAGATGAGACCGTTAGGGAAAGACTTGATGTCTATGAAAGACAAACACAGCCACTGATTGATTTTTATAGTAGTAAAGATTTGCTGTCAGTTGTTGATGGTACTAAAGCAATCAATGAGGTCTTTGAAAGTATCTGTCGTATATTAGGGAGCGATAAGTAATGATTATATTAAAAAATGATAATGAAATCGACCTAATGAGAAAAGCAGGAAGACTTCTTGGAGAAGTATTATTACTTTTAGAAGAAAATATAAGACCAGGAATAACTACAGCTGAACTAGATAAAATTGCAGAAGAATTTATAACTAAGCATGGAGCAAAACCATCTTTTAAAGGCTTATATGGATTTCCTAGTTCACTTTGTATATCAGTTAATGAAGTTGTAGTTCATGGATTTCCAGGAAAGTACAGATTAAAAGAAGGGGATATTATAAGCGTCGATGGTGGTGTATTCTTGAATGGCTATCATAGTGATGCTGCTAGAACCTTTGCTGTAGGTGAAATTTCTGATCAAGCAAAAAAATTAATAGATGTAACAAGAGAAAGTTTCTTTAAAGGAATTGAAAAAGCTCATGTAGGAAATAGATTGACAGATATATCATATGATATTCAACAGTATGTTGAAACAAATGGTTTTTCTGTAGTACGTGATTATGTAGGACACGGCATTGGTAAGGATGTACATGAGGATCCTGAAGTTCCTAATTTCGGGCGTCCAGGTAGAGGTCCTAAACTTACAGAAGGTATGGTTTTAGCTATTGAGCCTATGGTTAACATAGGAGATTATCATGTTAAGACTTTATCTGATGACTGGACTGTAGTAACAGTTGATGGTAGTTTGTCAGCGCACTATGAAAATACTGTAGCTATACTACCAAATGGCCCTGAAATATTGACACTGATAAAATAAATACGTGTTGCTTAGTTATAAATTCACATCATGCCATTTTATTGGCTATGTTGATTTATGGCTAAGGTAATCATAGAGGTGAAAACTTTGCAAAAAGACACTTTAATTGGCGGAATGGTATTTTCAAAAGCGGGTAGAGATGAAGATAAGGCTTATATAGTTGTAGATCAACTTGATGAGAATTATGTTTTACTAGCAAATGGAGATACAAAGACATTAAAAATGCCAAAGAAAAAGAAACTAAAACATTTAGTTTTAACTAATAAGGTGGATGAACAGATCAAGAATTGCATATTATCTAATGATAGTACTGTAGATCTTAAAGTAAAGAGATATTTAAAACTTAATGGCACTGTCAAGGAGGTCTGATTACCTTATGTCAAAAGATGATGTAATAGAAATGCAGGGAGTTGTGCTAGAAGCACTACCAAATGCTATGTTTCAAGTTGAGTTAGAAAGCGGACATAAGATATTGGCACATATTTCAGGAAAGCTTAGAATGAACTTTATAAGAATTCTTCCTGGAGATAAAGTTACAATAGAATTGTCTCCATATGATTTAACAAGAGGAAGAATTACTTGGAGAGCTAAATAATAACTTTCTGAAATTATTACAATATTATATATTGTGTTTTATGAAATTCATATTAATAGCAATCAAATGTTGCTAGCGAATATACTATTCAGAGTAATTTAAAAATATATAAGATATTTTTGATACTCTAAAGGAATTTGAGGAGGGTTAGCGATGAAGGTAAGACCATCAGTTAAGCCTATTTGCGAAAAGTGCAAGGTTATAAGAAGAAAAGGAAGAGTAATGGTAATCTGTGAAAATCCAAAGCACAAGCAAAAACAAGGCTAATAAGAAAATATAAATTTTCAAAAATAATTTACATTAGTATGAAAGTATTTATTGACTTTTTACTAAAACTAAAATAAGATTATATAGGTATTTTCTTAATGCTAATAAATTTTAGGGCGGCTGACTATAGGCATTACCTATAGACCTAAAATTTTTTATATAATATAAATTAAAAACTTTAGAAAACGCATTTCAATTACCAGGAGGTGTAACTTTTAATGGCAAGAATAGCAGGTGTTGACCTACCAAGAGAAAAAAGAGTTGAAATAGGTCTAACTTATATATATGGAATAGGACTACCTACTTCACACAAAATTCTTGAAGCAACAGGAGTAAATCCTGATACAAGAGTTAAGGATCTTACTGAAGAAGAAGTAAACGCAGTTAGAGATTATATCAACAAGAACTTAAATGTTGAAGGTGATCTTAGAAGAGATATTGCGTTAAACATAAAGAGATTAGTTGAAATTGGTTCTTACAGAGGAATTAGACATAGAAGAGGTCTTCCAGTAAGAGGTCAAAAGACTAAGACTAATGCTAGAACAAGAAAAGGTCCTAAGAAGACTATAGCTAACAAGAAGAAATAGTGAGGAGGTAAGACAATGGCAGCTCAAAAGGTTAAGAAGACAAGAAGAAGAAAAGAGAGAAAGAACGTTGAACATGGTGCTGCACACATCAAGTCAACTTTCAACAACTCTATTGTTACTTTAACTGATGTTCAAGGTAATGCATTATCATGGGCTAGTGCAGGTGGATTAGGTTTCAGAGGCTCAAGAAAGAGCACTCCATATGCAGCTCAAATGGCAGCAGAGACTGCTGCAAAGGCAGCTATGGAACACGGTTTAAAGAGTGTTGAAGTTTATGTTAAAGGTCCAGGAGCTGGTAGAGAAGCAGCAATAAGATCTTTACAAGCAGCTGGTCTTGAAGTTACATTAATAAAAGATGTTACTCCAATACCACATAACGGATGTAGACCACCAAAAAGAAGAAGAGTATAGTTACGGAATTAGGAGGTGTAATTAATGGCAAGATATACTGGAGCTACGTGCAGACTATGTAGAAGAGAAGGTATGAAACTATTCCTTAAAGGGGATAGATGCTATACAGACAAATGCGCATTTGTTAGAAGAAGCTACGCACCAGGACAGCATGGAGCAAGCAAGAAGAAGCTTTCTAACTATGGTGTACAATTAAGAGAAAAACAAAAAGCTAAGAGAATATACGGTGTTCTTGAAAGCCAATTCTCAACATACTATGAAAAGGCTGAAAAATTAAGAGGTATTTCAGGTGAAAACCTATTAAAGCTTCTTGAATTAAGACTTGACAATGTTGTGTTTAGATTAGGATATGGTTCTTCAAGAGTAGAAGCTAGACAATTAGTTAACCACGGTCATTTCTTAGTTAACGGTAAGAAGGTAGATATTGCTTCTTACAAATTATCAGTAAATGATGTTATAACAGTTTCAGAAAAGAGCAGAGCTTCTGAGAAGTTCAAGACTTTTGCTGAAAATCCAAAGCCATTACCAAAATGGTTAACAGGAAACCCTGACAACTTTGAAGGCAAGGTTGTAGCTGAACCTGCAAGAGAGGATATCGACGTACCAGTTAATGAAACACTTATCGTCGAATTATACAGCAAGTAATTTTTAATATTTGTATTAGATATAATGTCTTTTACAAATATAGGATCAGTTGCCCTCATAATAAGGTTGCCATTTTATATAAAAGGAGGGTTTGTTAATGTTAGAAATAGAAAAGCCAATAATCGAATGTGTTGAATCTAATGAGGACGGAACTTACGGAAAGTTTGTTGTGGAACCATTAGAAAGAGGTTATGGAACAACTCTTGGTAATGCGTTGAGAAGAATATTACTTTCATCATTACCAGGGGCTGCACCAACATCAGTAAAAATTGATGGTGTAGTTCATGAGTTCTCTACAGTTACTGGTGTTAAGGAAGATGTTACAGAGTTAATTCTTAACATGAAATCATTAGCGCTTAGAATGACTGGAGATGGCCCAAAGACTATATATATTGATGCTAAGGGTCCTGGAGTAGTTACAGGAGCTGATATAAAGACTGATGGTGATGTAGAAGTTGTTAGCGAAGATTTACATATAGCAACTTTAGATGACAATGCTAAATTGTATATGGAAATTACAGTTAATAGAGGAAGAGGATACGTTTCTCAAAATAAAAATAAGAGCGATAGTCTTCCAATAGGTTCTATAGCAATGGACTCAATATATACTCCTGTAAAGAGAGTGAACTTTACTGTTGAAAACACTAGAGTAGGTCAAATCACTGATTATGACAAGTTAACTTTAGAAGTTTGGACTAACGGAACAATAAAGATAGAAGAAGCTATAAGTTTATCTGCAAAGATTCTTATTGAGCACTTCAAATTATTCATGACTCTTACAGACAACACTAATGATGTTGAAATAATGATAGAAAAAGAAGAAGATAATAAAGAAAAAGTACTTGAAATGACTATAGAAGAGCTTGATTTATCAGTTAGATCATACAACTGTTTAAAGAGAGCTGGTATAAACACTGTTCAAGAGCTTGCTCAAAGATCAATGGATGATATGATGAAGGTTAGAAACCTTGGTAAGAAGTCCCTTGAAGAAGTTGAAAGAAAGCTTAAAGAATTAGGTTTAGGTCTAAGATTAAATGACGAGTAAGTAAGGAGGTAAAGCTATGGCAGGATATCGTAAGTTAGGTCGTCCTACTGATCAGAGAAAAGCTATGCTAAGAAACCTTGTTACAAGCTTCTTAAAGCATGGTAAAATAGAAACAACTGAAACAAGAGCTAAAGAAGCGAGAAGCCTTGCAGAAAAGATGATTACTCTTGCTAAAAGAGGAGATCTTCATGCAAGAAGACAGGTTTTGTCTTTTGTTACGGAAGAAGCAGTAGTGAAGAATTTATTTGAAAATGTTGCTCCAAAATACACTGAGAGAAACGGTGGTTATACAAGAATGTATAAAGTTGGCCCAAGAAGAGGCGACGGAGCTGAAATAGTTATACTTGAATTAGTATAATTTACTGGGGATTAAGTTACGGCTTAGTCCCCATTTTAATATATACGTACATTTATTATAACTAACTATATCAGTAGCTTAACAGTGTAGAAAAAGGATGTATTATAAAGTATAATAGACAATAGGTATTTGTCCATATTATAAAGTTTATTAGTATATCTAATAAGCTTTATAATGTGATAAAGATGTGCTGTTTTGACTTTAGGATTTAAATATCAAATTAATATAATCCTATAGATTTGTTAAAGTTCTAAGTTGGTACGTCTATTTATATTTTATATGGAGGAGTCTAGATGAGCGATAAGATGGTTGAATGTAAAGATCTTACCTTTAAATATATTAATGGTGAAAGTGGAGAAGAGAAGTATGCCATAAACGGAGTAGACCTAGACGTAAAAAAGGGAGAATTCTTAGTAGTTCTAGGACATAATGGATCTGGTAAATCTACTATTGCTAAACATATAAATGCATTACTTCTTCCTAGTGGAGGGAAGGTTTATGTTGATGGCATAGATACATCTGATGTTAATAATACATGGGAAGTACGAAAAAGAGCTGGTATGGTATTTCAAAACCCTGATAACCAAATGGTTGCTACTATCGTAGAAGAAGATGTAGCTTTTGGTCCTGAGAATTTAGGGGTTGAGCCTTCGGAAATAAGAAAAAGGGTTGATGAAAGTTTAAAAAAAGTTGAGATGTATGAATATAGAAAGCATGCTCCACATTTATTGTCAGGTGGACAGAAGCAAAGAATTGCCATAGCTGGCATATTAGCTATGAGGCCTCAATGTATAGTTTTAGATGAACCTACAGCAATGTTAGATCCTATAGGAAGAAAAGAAGTTATCAACACAATAAAAGATGTCAATAAGAATTATGGTATAACAATAATCTTAATAACTCATTATATGGATGAGGCAGCAGAGGCTGATAGGATAGTTGTTATGGATCAAGGAAAGATAATTATTGAAGGGTTACCGAAAGAAGTATTTTCTCAGGTGGAAACCATGAAGAAGATAGGACTTGATGTACCTCAAGTTACTGAACTTGCTTATGAACTAAAAAATTCTGGAATAGATATCAGTACCAAAATATTAAACGTAGATGAGATGGTGGATGCATTATGTCAATTAGAATAGAAAATTTAACTCATATATACATGCCAAAATCGCCTTTTGAAAAGAAAGCACTTGATGATGTTTCGTTAGAAATATATGATGGTCAATTTGTAGCGTTGATAGGACATACTGGGTCAGGAAAATCTACATTAATTCAACACCTAAATGGACTATTAAAACCATCTAGTGGTAAGATAATAGTAGATGATATTAGTATAACTGAGAAAGGCGTAAAGCTATCTGATATTAGAAAAAAGATAGGACTTGTATTTCAATATCCTGAATATCAATTATTTGAAGAGACAATAGAAAAAGATATACAGTTTGGGCCAAGGAATTTAGGCTTATCTGAAGAAGAAATTAGTGTTAGAACAACAAGAGCTATGAAGATGGTTGGATTAGACTACGAATATTACAAAGATAAATCTCCTTTTGAATTGAGTGGTGGCCAGAAGAGAAGAGTAGCTATAGCAGGTGTTGTTGCTATGGAACCAAAGATATTAATATTAGATGAACCTACTGCAGGATTAGATCCAAAGGGTAGAGATGAGATTTTGGAGCAAATTAAGATACTTCATAAAGAATATAATATGACTATAATACTTGTAAGTCATAGCATGGAAGATGTTGCTAAGTTAGCCGATAGAGTTATTGTTATGAATAAAGGAAAGTGTATATTGGATGGTGTTCCCTCAGAGATATTTAATAAGATAGATATTCTAGAAGAAGTTGGCTTAGCCGCACCTCAGGTGACCTACTTGATTAGGGAACTTAAAAATAAGGGCTTTAATATAAGCGGTAGTGTATTTACAGTGGAACAGGCTAAGAAGGAGTTACTAGAGTATTTCAATAACAAGAAGCAATAAGTAAGGGGGACGGTGCAATGTTAAAAGAGATAACTATTGGTCAGTATATACCAGGAGATTCATTTATACATAAGTTAGATCCTAGAACTAAGATATTAATATCAATACTTTTCATAATTTGTCTTTTTGTAATGAACAAGTATGTAGGGTATATTTTTGTAACAGCATTTTTAGGAGCCGCAATAATATTTTCTAAAATTCATATAAGATTTCTTTATAAAGGCCTAAAGCCTGTATTTCTTCTTATAATTATAACGGCTGCTTTAAATATTTTTATGATACAAGGAAAGCCAGAGAATTTATTATATGCATGGGGATATCTAAAGATATACAAGGAAGGTATAGATACAGCCCTATTTATGACTTTAAGGCTGATATTCTTAATATTAGGTACTTCATTACTAACGCTTACTACGTCGCCTATAGAGCTAACTGATGGTATAGAGCGACTTCTTAATCCATTTAAGAAAATAGGAGTACCAGCACATGAGCTTGCGATGATGATGACTATAGCTTTAAGATTCATACCGACACTAATGGATGAAACTGATAAGATTATGAAAGCTCAGCAAGCTAGAGGTGCAGATTTTGAGTCAGGTAATATTATACAAAAAGCAAAAAGCTTAATTCCTCTATTGGTGCCTCTGTTTATTAGTTCTTTTAGAAGAGCAGATGAACTTGCAATGGCGATGGAAGCCAGATGTTATAGGGGAGGAGAAGGAAGAACAAGAATGAAGCAACTAAAGTATGGAGGAAGAGACTTTGTTGCATATGGAATAATTGTTCTTTTACTTATTTTTAGTTTTTATGTGAGGTTTGGAATAAAATAAATTAGGTGATTTTTTTGAGAAATATAAAGCTTATACTAGAATACGATGGAAGTAATTATTTTGGATGGCAAAGACAGAAACATGGAACTACTGTTCAAAATAAGTTAGAAGAGGCTATAGGAAGTTTAACCAAAGAAAAAATAGAAGTGATTGGCTGTTCTAGAACTGATTCAGGAGTACATGCCAAAGGATATGTAGCAAACTTTATCACAAATAGCACTATTCCTGGTGAAAGGTTCAAGGATGCAATTAACACAAGATTGCCAGAGGATATCTTGATAACTTTTTCAGAAGAAGTTTCAAATGACTTTCATGCAAGATATTCTTCAAAGGGAAAGATGTATAGTTATACTATAAGAAATAATAGCATACCAACAGTCATAGGCAGAAATTATTTTTATAATGTCAAAGAAGAGCTTGATGTTGAGGCTATGCTTGATGGGGCTAAATATTTTGTAGGCACTCATGATTTTAAAGCTTTTCAAAATAAAGGCGGTTCAGTAAAGACATCTGTTAGAACTATAACACAACTTGATTTTGATATAAAGGATGATATTATTAAAATTTATGTGTCTGGTGATGGTTTTTTGTACAATATGGTAAGAATAATAGTAGGAACCTTGATTCTAGTTGGAAGAAATAAACTGAAACCTTGCGATGTAGAGAAGATTATATCAGATGGAATAAGGCAGAAAGCAGGCAAATGCTCACCAGCCAGTGGTTTATGCTTAGAAAAAGTTTTTTACTAAAATATTGGTGAAATTTATTGACACGCCCGTAAGCGTGTATTATAATAGTCTATGTTCGTGTGATACGTGTATAAGAACCAGTTGACCTGGGATCTTGACATCATAGATTTGACTTAATGTAATAAGTACGCTTTAAAGAAAGTTCAGGGAGGGAAAACGATGAAATCATACATTGCAAAAACTAATGAAGTTGAAAGAAAATGGTATGTAGTTGACGCTGCTGGAAAGCCACTAGGAAGAGTTGCTAGCCAAGTTGCTTCAATATTAAGAGGTAAGAATAAGCCAACATTTACTCCAAATGTTGATTGCGGAGATTTCGTAATAGTTATAAATGCTGAAAAGGTTGTTTTAACTGGAAAGAAATTAGACCAAAAGTTCCTAAGAAAGCATAGCCTTTATCCAGGTGGATTAAAAGAAACTCCATACAGAGAAGTTTTAGATAAAAAGCCTGAATTCGCTTTTGAAGAATCTGTAAGAAGAATGCTTCCAAAGGGAGTTTTAGGAAGAAAGATGCTTACAAAATTAAAGGTTTATAGAGGTGCTGAACATAATCATGCAGCTCAAAATCCAGAAGTACTTGAATTAAAGTACTAATTTGACGCTCGGGAGGAGGATTTGAAATGGCAAAAGTTCAATACATGGCTACTGGAAGAAGAAAGAAATCAGTTGCAAGAGTTAGACTTGTTGCAGGTGAAGGTAAGGTAGTAATAAACAATAAAGAAATAGAAACATATTTTGGTTTAGAAACTTTAAGAGTTATAGTTAATCAACCATTAGTATTAACTGGAACTAAAGATAAATTTGACGTTATAGTTAATGTACACGGTGGTGGATTGACAGGTCAAGCAGGAGCTATAAGACATGGTATATCAAGAGCTCTTGTTAAATCAGACGAAACTGTTAAGACAGACATTAAGAGAGCTGGTTTCTTAACAAGAGATCCAAGAATGAAGGAAAGAAAGAAATACGGTCTTAAGAAAGCTAGAAGATCACCACAGTTCTCAAAGAGATAGTATTTCAAAAAAGGGGAGTATTCCTCTTTTTTTTTTTGCCTTTAAAACAGCATATGTGAAACTTTATTAATTAACAGTAAGGTTTCATATGTGCTGCTAATATTAGTCTTTCTAATAGCTTTAAGTAGCTAAAAGATATATAAGTTGCCAGATTCTTTACCTAAAAATTATGAACAGTTGATATAAAAAAACACTGAAAAGTTAGTTTTAGTGTTTTTTTATAAAAAATATACCCTAAAATAAGTATAAATATAGAGTTATTGCAAAAAATACTATAGATATTGTACTTATGGAGGTTATTATGAAAAAGAAGATATCTATATTATTTTTAGCTGTTGTTTTACTGGTTACCAATGTTGTAGTCAGTGCCAGTGCTTTGGATAAAAATTTAAAAAAATCAGATAAGATAATTTTAATTGATCCAGGACATGGAGGAATAGACGGCGGAGCTAAATCTAAAAATGGTACCATAGAAAAGGATATAAATTTGGCCATAGGCTTAAAATTAAGAGCTTATCTTGAAAAAAAGGGATATAAAATCTTTATGACTAGAGCTGATGATACTGGATTATATGAAAAGGGTAAAACACTGAGAGAGAAAAAAGATGAAGACTTAGGAAATAGGGTGAAGCTGAAAGAAAGTACTAAATGCAATATATTCGTAAGTATACATCAAAACATGTTTCCTCAAAGTAAATATTATGGTGCTCAGACATGGTATGCTAGTGATGAAGAAAGTAAAAAGTTAGGTGAGCTAATTCAAAACACATTGGTAGAGAAGATAGATAAAAATAATAAAAGAGTAGCAAAGTCGGCTGGAGATGATTATAGGATTCTTAGAGATAAATTAGGAGTACCAAGTGTCATAGTTGAATGTGGATTTTTATCGAATCCTAATGAAGAATCATTGCTAAAAACAGAGGAGTATCAACAAAAACTTGCAGATACTGTAGGTCACGCCATAGATAAGTATTTCCAGTCTAAAAATGATGCTGAATAACTAAATTTCCTAGGAAATAATGAAGATATATTATAAAAAACAGGATGCTTTGAAGGAAATTATCCTATTATCCTTCTAAACATCCTCTTTTTTTATAATGGTTGCTAGTTTTTTACAAGATATTTTGAAGTTATTATATTTGTCGATTGATCAGTAACTACCCAATAGGTATTTCCTCTAATTAAAGACAGTGGAGTAGTACCATCACTTAAATAAAACTTATTATCTCTCCAGAATATTTTTTGAGCTTTACCACCTGTAAATAGAAAGCCGTAGCCATCACCTTTGTGAGAGAAGACATCTTCATGATTTATTTTATCTTCATCAACATACTGAATAATGATATTTTTAAAGGATAATTCTTTGTTTGTTACAACATTTCTTTCTACAACAGGACCGTTATAGTGAACATAATCATCACCGTTATATGTAAAGCTAGAAGAAATTTCTGGTGTATACTCAATAAAGATTGTGTCGTAATTAGATTTAAAGTTATATTTTTCTAAGTCTAGCTTGTCTATAAAATTGAAGTGTGGTATCTCATTTAGTGACATATTTTTAATAGCATCGATTGAATCAGTTCTTTCTATTTTTTTATTATAGAATATTGCCCAGTACTCTATATGATTACTATTCTTATTAAAAGTTTCATATACTATGTCACTTATTGATATATTAGTGAGATTTTTAATCTTTACTGGTGAGTACTTTACTCCTATAATAGAATTTTTAGATGAAACCTCAGCCATTTTTTCACCTGTTATAGGGGAAACACTTATACTATTATGAGGAATTGTATTTTTCTTTGTTTTGTTTACTACATTATAAAAATCATAAAACACTATCAATAATAAAACTATAATTAAAGCATAGATTAAAATGTCGTAAGATTTAGTTGATAATTTTAATTTCATATAAGCTCCTTAAAAATATTTTACAATTAAATATAAGTCGATCATTTTAATAATATGCAAGAATTATATAATTTATATTTGGGATAATGTATGGTTTAATATAATTAGAATACAATTAGAAACTCAAATCACAATTTTAATTTAGATTCATCTATATATTAGGGGAGGGGCTTATGAAAGAGATACATGTTTCAAAAATAGTTGAGGCAGTAAAAGAATTATGTATATCTTCTAACTATTTTTTAGGAGATGATTTAAGAGATAGTTTGGAGAAAGCAAAAGAAGAGGAAAATTGGTCTATAGCAAAAAGCGTATTAGAAAACATAGTATTAAATGCAGACTTAGCTAAGAATGAAAGAATGCCTATTTGCCAGGATACAGGTATGGCTTGTGTTTTTATAGATATAGGTCAAGAAGTACATATTAGTGGGGGACTTCTGGAAGATGCTATAAATGAAGGAGTAAGAAGAGGTTATGAAGAAGGATATCTTAGAAAATCTGTGGTAGGAGATCCTATAGAAAGAATTAATACTAAGGATAATACACCAGCAGTAATATATTATAATATTACAAGTGGAGATAAGCTTAAAATAACAGTGGCTCCAAAAGGATTTGGCTCAGAAAATATGAGTGCAATAAAGATGCTAAAACCTTCGGATGGATTAGAAGGTATCAAAGAGTTTGTTCTTGATACTGTAAGTAAGGCTGGACCAAATCCATGTCCACCTATAGTAATAGGCATTGGAATAGGTGGTACCTTTGACAAAGCTGCTACTTTGGCAAAAAAGGCTCTTGTGAGAAAGACAAATGAAAAACACAGTAATCCGTTCTATGCTGAGCTAGAGGAGGAGCTGCTTTCTAAAATAAATGACTTGGGTATAGGACCTCAAGGATTTGGAGGTAGAACTACAGCATTAGGAGTTAATATTGAAGTGTACCCAACGCATATTGCAGGATTGCCTGTTGCTGTTAATATTAATTGTCATGCTACTAGACATGCTGAAATAGAATTGTAGGGGGAATATATATGGAAAGAAAAATTACTACTCCGTTGAAAGAAGATAAGGTATTAGAATTAACTGCAGGCGATACGGTTTTATTAAGTGGTGTCATATATACAGCCAGAGATGCAGCTCATAAAAAGCTTATAGAGCTTGTTAATTCAAATGAGTCCTTACCTATAGATATAAAAGATTCAATCATTTACTATGTAGGTCCAACACCAGAAAAGCCAAAAGAAGTAATAGGATCAGCAGGGCCAACTACAAGCTATAGAATGGATTCATATACGCCTCAATTACTTGATTTAGGGCTTAAAGGGATGATAGGAAAAGGCTTAAGAAGTAAAGAAGTAGTAGAAAGTATGATGAAAAATAAAGCAATATATTTCGGCGCTATTGGTGGTGCTGGAGCACTTATATCAAAATGTATTAAAAAAAGTGATATTGTAGCTTATGAAGAATTAGGTGCTGAAGCTGTTAGAAGATTAGAAGTTGAAGACTTACCGGTAGTTGTAATAATAGATAGCAAAGGTAATAACTTATACGAAATTGGAAGAAGAGACTACTTGGAAAGCCTAAAGTAATATAATAAAAAGACGTGTACAATAGGTTAAAAACTTAATGTAGGCGTCTTTTTATTATTATTATATACTTTTAAACCCTTTTCCTCTAACTTCTGATATATCGATTATAGTTATAAAAGCCTTCGGATCAACAAGATGAATTGTATTTTTTAGTTCTATCATTTGACGAGTTGTAACGATACAATAAAGCATCTTCTTCCTGTCATGAGTATATTCACCTTCTGCAAATAGTGAGGTTACTCCTCTATGTAAATCATTAATTATGTACCTTATTACGTCTTGTTCTCGTTCCGTTAGAATAAGAAGTAAGTTCTTTCGGTTTAATCCTCTTACCATAACATCAAGAACATAACTTTGGATAAACATTGATATTAAAGTATAAAGAGATTTAGGAATACCAAAAAATACTGTTCCAACTGCTATAATTACTAAGTTAAGTATAAAGTTTAGCTTACCTATTTCAAAATTAGAATATCTTTTTCTAATAAGCATTGTAATTATATCTGTTCCACCAGTTGAACCATTTCTTGAAAATACTAGTCCGAAACCTATTCCACATATAACTCCACCATAAATACAATAAAGAATAGCCTCATCTAGTACTATTATTTTAGAAAGAGGTGAGGTTATAATTAATGATGCTGATAAGGAAATCATACCCAATGCTGAATACATGGTAAATTTTTTGTCTAACTTAAAATAGCTAACTACAAATAGTGGTAAATTTAAGATGAATACAGTAAAACCAGCTTTGAAACCAGTAAGATACTGAATAATTAGTGCTATACCTGTAGCACCACCACTTAAAAGTTTAGCATGAGTTAAGAATAGATTTATTCCTAAGGATGATATAAAGCAACCACTTATTATTATTATTATGTCTAATATATAAGTTTGCTTAGATTTTATGTAGTCCATTTTTCAACCCTCTCAATAATATAAATATGTTTACATGAAAATTATATAAAAATAATCATGATATGTAAAAACCGTAATATGCTATGAAATCAAATCACAAGTTTTTATTCATTATAAAGTAAAAAATGCTATAAATTCTTCATTATTCCTTATAAGATCTTGTATACAATAATATGTATCAAAGTATAACTAAATTTGAATAAATATATTATTATTTATTACAGATGAGCATCTTCAATTTTTAAAAACATTTAATTAGTATATGGCTAAAATAACATCTCCTAAATAACTATTTAAATTCAACTTTCATAGTAATAGACAATAACTATGGTGTGATATAAAATATAAGTATTATAATTTATATTCATATAAAATATCTAAAGGAGTTTAGTAATGAGAGTTAAGCTTCCAGGCAATATTAAGACAAAGATAATTATACTAGTGATATTAGTATTTGTTAGTATCGCTATCTTTATAAAAGAAGGGATAGAAAATAGAAAAGAAAATAATGTTAATACAAAGACTAATCAGCAATTTATACAAGTTAAATAACGCCTAATTACTTCTACAAGATTGCATAAATAAAAAATTACTAAAATACAATATATACGTAAATAATACGTTATATTGTAGGAGCAGTAATTTATGAAGGTATTAGTAACAGGTGGAGCTGGATATATAGGAAGTACTATATGTTCAGCACTCATTGATAGTGGACATGTTCCGGTAATCTTAGATTCGTTAATAGTAGGAAGAAAAGAGTTCACTAAAGGTAGAATATTTTATCAAGGAGATATTGCTGACCAAAAACTTTTAGAAAAAATATTTGTGGAACATCCTGACATAAGGCATGTGATACATTGTGCAGCTTTAATTGTGGTTCCTGAATCAGTGGATAATCCTTATGAATATTATAAGGAAAATGTATCAAAGTCATTAGAGTTATTATATACATTGAATAAATTTGGGTGCAATAATATAGTATTTAGCTCTTCAGCTTCAATATATGATGATGTGCCAGGCTTTAAAGTAACTGAAGAAGCACCTCTTAATGCTAGAAGTCCTTATGCAAGAACAAAATGCATGATTGAGATGATATTAGCGGACTTTTGTAAGGCATACGGAATGAAGGGTATTGCTTTAAGATATTTCAATCCAATTGGAGCAGATCCACAAATGCGCTCTGGAATACATGTTCAGTTTCCGAGTCATGTGTTAGGAAAAATGGTAGATGTAGCTATAGGGAATGAAAAAGTCTTTAAGATAACCGGAGTTAATTGGGATACAAGAGATGGCTCAGGAATAAGAGATTTTGTTCATATTTGGGATCTAGCACTTGCACATGTTAAGGCTGTAGAGAAATTTGAAGAGGCTTTTGATGATCCATCTGTGAGAGATAATTATATGGTAATAAATTTAGGAACTGGAAATGGAGTAACAATAAAAGAACTTGTTAAAGCCTTCGAAAGCGTATATGGAAAAGAAATAAATAAAGAGGAGGCACCTCCAAGGCCTGGAGATGTTGCAGGTTCTTATGCTAGCATAGAAAAGGCAAAGAAGATCCTTAATTGGGAGCCCACTTTCTCTATAGAGAAAGGGATTGAAGATGCACTGAAGTGGACAGAGATTAGAGAAAATATAATTAGATTCTAGGCATATGATTGTCAGAAGTATTGAAGAATAGATTTGAACTGAAGAAGTTTAGCTTTAATAGCTAAAATATATATTTATAATTACAATTAAAAAAACATTTGTTATGGTAGTAGTAAGAGTTTTTTATAAAAATAAAAACCATGGATAAAAAGTACAACAAGTTCTTTTTATCCATGGTTTTATTTATTTTAGCTTATAAATAGTTATTTTCCATAGCAACATTTGACTATTGGGCATTTGGAAGACTAATCTAATTCAATATGCTTTAATATACCTTTTGATAATTGTAATATTACCACTGCGGCGAAAAGGTTCCAGATTAAGAAAGCCAAATACATTGCATAATGTCCTAAAAAAGCTAGTTGGCTAGCAATAACTGCTGCACCAATTATTCCTGGAAGTACGTATACTATGATAGAAAGGAACATTAGTAATCCTTTTATCATTTCTGAGTTCATCCCACCGAATAGCCTAAGATTTAATACTGCTCCATAAGTAAATACAAATCCGAAGGAGATGTAAACAAGCATACACATAATAGCATCTATTGGATTAGCCTTTATCAGTATACCTAAAATCGTAAATACTATAATGCTATCAGATACATACTTCAATACTGAGGATAAAGTTGCCCAAAATATTTTTTTATCATCGCTATCAGGAATTAAAAATATATAAGGTTTGGAAGCTTCAAAATTAAACTTTGAAGAGAAGTTTGATAAGCAACCTAAATATATAGTAAAGTATAGAAATATACTAATCTCTTTAATTGGAAAAAATACTCCATAGCCTATGGCTCCAAGGATGAGGAACCCAGTATGTATGTTTATTAATCCAAAGCCTGTCTTCCTATACTCTAGGAGGTGCTTACTAAAAATAGCTTTTCCAAGCATGCTATCGTATTTGGAGGTTACCTTACGGGTCTTTCTTTTTCTTTTCCCTTGAAGCATAAACTCATTTGATTTCATTTGCTTAGTCTTAAGATTTTTCATGTTCTCATTTAACTCAGATTTATCAAGTACATCCTCGTAGAAATCTAAATCTAGCTTATATAAAACAAATACTATGATAGCTAGAAGTAATATCATTAGTGCCAAATATATAAATATACTATAGTTTAAGCCGTAGAAGCATTGAGTTATGATAGCCTTAATCCAACCTATTATAGGTATGTAATCTAAGGAATTATTGCTATACATAGAGGTTACATATCCTAATACATTATCTCTGTTAGCATATCCACTATAAGCTGTATATGACAATATTATTAAACCGATAGATAGTACCGCTGTTTTAAAAACTTCCTTTAAAAATGGTTTTTTTGAGCACAAACTAAAAGCAAATACAGAGATAAAGGATATAGTTACAAAAAATATAATATACGTAAATAGCAAGAGGAAAACCCCAAAAGGGACGAACTTAAACCAATTAATAAGGTTTGGAATTTGAAATAAGATAAATAATGATGTTATAAATATTGTTTGTATTTCTTTTATAAAGCCATACATCAGTATATTTTGTGGTTTTATTGGAGATGTAAAAGCAAGGTTTACATCACTCATTAAAAATGAGGAGCTTCTCTTTTGAACACCTGAGTATATAGAAAATAAAAAAATAATTATAGTAGCAAAGGTAGAGATTCCTATAAAGTACTTAGGCGAAGTATTTCTTACAATGGAACCCCTCGCTAAGGAAGGTACTATAACACAGTAAGCAAGCAACAGAAAGTAAACAAGTATTGGTACTAACTTAGAAGGTTTTCTTCTTATAAGTTTTATATTGTTTATGAAACTTCTTCTTATTATATATAAAAGCGGTGACATATTACTTTTCCTCCGTAAACTCAAAGAATATATCTTCTAAGGATTCATCGGCTTCATTAAATTCATTCTTTGTTTTTGATACAACAATTTCACCATTCTTCATTATCAATATTCTATCCCAGAGTTCCTCCATACTGTCAAGTAAGTGAGTACTTATTAAGATTGAGGCTCCTTCATCTCTAAGTTCACATATCAAAAGCTTTAACTCCTTTATTGCTTTTGGATCTAAACCAATCATAGGCTCATCAAATAAAATAACTTGAGGGTTGGTGATAAGTCCGCATATTATACTAACTTTTTGTTGCATACCCTTTGACAGCTCTTGAGCGAGTTTTTGTTTTTTATCACTCATATCAAATATGGCAAGAAGCTTTTCAGCTTTATCTTCATAACTTTTTATTCCATAGGCTCTAGCTATAAAGTGAATATGTTCTTCCACAGTAAGTAGAGGATATAGTGAGGGCAACTCAGGCACATAGCCGAATAGACGCTTACCATCGGGAGTTTTATTAAGTTTTCCGCATATTTTTATTTCGCCATCGTACTTAAGTAAGCCAGCAATAGATTTTAAAGTAGTCGATTTGCCTGCACCGTTTGGGCCAACTAAAACCGCAATTTCTCCTTTATTTATGGTGAAGTTTATATTCTTAGCAGCTTCTAATTTATTATATTTTTTATTCAGATTTATAACCTCTAGCATAGTATCTCTCCTCCGTAGTTATAATGATATCCTATATTGTACCATCAAATACCATATATTTCTCTATAAGTAAATAAATTTAAGAGAATTTTAAGGTCTTAAATAAGAGACTGGTAAGACTTAAAAGAGTACTTTATGCAGTCTAAATATTAATCTTAGGAATTTAGATAAGTAGAGAATTATCTAGTCACTATATTATAAATATATCTTCTTATAAATAGGAAAGTAAGCGAAAAGTTGATACAATAGTAATGCTAATATTTATAGGATATTTTGGTGCAAATATAAAGTAGTTAAAGTAATTAATATTTTATTGGGTTAAATAGAATAATCTTAATAAATTTGTAAGAGTTTTATATGGTGTTTTTTAATTAAAGAAGATTAAGATAATATTAGTGTATATAACGTTGATTAATTATTTTTTAAATAAATTGGGTGAAATTATAAGTTCTTGAACTATGTTAATAAAATACATTTATCGATAAGGAGTGTTTATTTTGGGGAAGTTTTCAATTTTAGTTGTAGATGATGAAAAGGAAATAAGAGATGCTATAGAGATATATTTAAGAGGAGAAGGATTGAATATTCTTAAGGCAGCAAATGGAGTTGAGGCATTAGATATGCTACAGTGTAATACAATTCATTTGATTATTTTGGATGTAATGATGCCAAAGCTTGATGGTATAAGAACTTGCATGAGGATAAGAGAAGAAAATAACATACCAATTATAATGTTATCTGCAAAAACTGAAGATAGTGATAAGATACTAGGCTTAAATATAGGAGCAGATGATTATATTTCAAAGCCATTCAATCATCTGGAACTTGTAGCTAGAGTGAAGTCCCAGTTAAGAAGATATGAAAGTCCTCTTGTAGTAGAGGAAAAGAGTAATACCATAAATGTAAAAGATATGGTCCTAGACCAAAACTTAAAGAAAGTGTTTTTAAGGGGAGAAGAAGTACGTTTAACAGCTACAGAATTTAAGATATTATGTCTGTTTGCTCAAAACCCAGGAAGAGTTTTTTCGATAAAAGAGATATATGAAAGGGTATGGGCAGAACCTTTTTACAGGAGCGAGAATACAGTTACTGTACATATAAGAAGGATAAGAGAAAAGATTGAGATAGATGCAAAAGAGCCTGAGTATATAAAGGTGGTGTGGGGTATTGGGTATAAGATGGACAAGTAAGGCAGGAACAAAAATTAATAATTACTGGAGTAAAGTTTTTAAAATAGAAATATACCTTATCCTTGCCACATTTCTAGCATTAATATATTTTTTCTATAAAATAGATTTTCAAGACGATTGGAATTGGAAGTATGGAGTTTCGTGGAAAAATGTATTGTTAAGTGAGAATGAGTATAGATTAAATAGATTAAAGTTAGATTCTTGGGATATGAGTAAAATAATTTCAAGTAGTACTAATAAATATACGCTGATAGATGGAAATAGCAAAGATGATTGGAAAATAGATGATTTTAGAAATAGTTTATATAAAATAAGTAATAACGTTGGTTTTGCAATAATAAACAAAAGTAGTGGAGATGTATTTACTAATAGAGAATGGTTATATAAGCAGATGAACAGTTCTGGAAAGACTACAGAACAGATATTAGATGATTTGGGATATGTAACTTATTATACAGTAGACAATGTTAATACCTTCAATTCTTATATTGTAAGAAATGATTTATTAGGAGATTATGATAAAAAGACTTTATCAAACTATAAGGAGGTTTATTTTATTAGAGATAGTTATTACACCTCCTATATAAGAGCAGTACAATTATTTTTTATATTCATAATATTTTTAATTAGCTTCCTTGTAGCTATGATTCTTAAAATAATAAGATATGGAAAGAGGAACGGTAAAGGAAGTTTAAATAATATTATAAAATCCCTTTTAATATATAAATATTTTTCTAGAGCTAAACGTGGAATATTGTTTTTGCCAAGCTTAATTAATAAGTATAGAGTAAAGTTGTTTAAGACTATTATAGTACTGGCAGTAGCTTTTATTGCTTTGATAATTATAGACTATAAAATGAATTCTAGTATTAATAGGATTGATTATCTGTTGATAAGTGTAGGTATCTACAATTTTAGTGGTAATATTATCAGGATTATTAGAGATTTACTTATTATATTAGTAGGTATATTACTATTAGATAGAGTTTATAAGTTAGAGGAGCTTATAAGTCAGACCAAAGTTTTAGCCACTGGAAACTTGAATAATAAGATTGAAATAGAAGATGCAGGAGACTCATTTGGTGAACTTATAGATAATATAAATTCTATAAGAGATGGTTATGAAATAGTTTTGGAGAACCAGCTTAAAACAGAAAAGCTAAAAACAGAACTTATAACTAATGTGTCACATGATCTTAGAACTCCACTGACTTCTATAATTAATTATGTGGATATATTAAAAAGGGAAGATATAACTGAAGAGGAAAGAAAGGATTATCTAGAAATACTAAGCAATAAGTCTTATAAGCTTAAGACTTTAATAGATGACTTGTTTGAAATATCAAAAATGAGCAGTGGAAAGGTAACGTTAGAAAAGAACGATCTAGATATTGTTGAACTTGTGTATCAAACTTTGGGAGAATATATAGAGCTTTATGAGGAAAAGGAGCTTGAATTTAGAGTCAATGCTCCAGAAAGTCTGATGGTAAGTCTAGATGGCTACAGGATGTCTAGGGTGCTTAATAACTTGATTATCAATTCAATAAAATACTCGATGAATAGTACTAGAATATATATAGACATTGCTGATTCTAGTGAAGCTATAAAAATATCTTTTAAAAATGTTGCTTTTTATGAAATGAATTTTAATAATGAAGAGATCTTCGAAAGGTTTGTAAGAGGTGATAGTTCAAGAAATTCAGAAATTGATGGATCTGGACTTGGACTTGCAATAGCTAGAAGCATAGTTGAACTTCATAACGGAAATATGGATATTGAAACTGAAGGAGACATGTTTAAGGTTTATATAGATATTCCTAAGGACATATAGTAGATTAAATATGCTCTTTACTTTTTATATTAATTGAATTAACATGATTTATAAAACATAAATATAATAATCAATGACATGCTTTAATCCTAAAAAATTTATAAAGTCATATAGTATTAGTAGTTTTATAGATTTATTGATTAAGGCTAAATTGATGTGAGGAGGAATATTATATGAACGTTACATTTATACAGTATCCAAAATGCAGTACCTGCAGAAAAGCTAAAAAGTGGCTCCAGGATAATGATATAGATTTTGTTGATAGAATAATAAACGAAGATAATCCTAAAAAAGAGGAGCTGAAGCTTTGGTTAGGTAAAAGTGGATTGTCAATTAATAAATTTTTTAATACTAGTGGAAGATTATATAAGGAGCTAAATCTGAAAGATAAGGTGAAGACAGCTTCGGAGGATGAACTATTACAAATCCTTTCAACAGATGGTATGCTTGTAAAAAGACCAATATTAATAAAAGGTGATACTGTATTAGTTGGATTCAAGGAAGAACAGTGGGAAGAGCATATAAAATAGTCCTTTACAACTTAATTATATTTTACTATAAATCTCAAGCTTTCGAGTTTGAGATTTATTTATTCTAAAAAAATGAACTGCATTCTAAGTACCTGGTGAAACATCATAATTTATTTTTAGAGAAACTATGTTGGAAATAAAATTATTGATAACTATGAGTATAAGGAGTAACTCTTAAAGTAAAAGATAACTAAGTTAAATTTGTGATAAAATCTACAAAATATTATAGAATGGTATGGATAAATATGATGCTTTATATACATGGAAATTTATAATAAAAACATGAAAATATACCCTTTAAAATTAAAATGGTTTAGTAAGGAAATAGAAGAAAAAATGAAATGTATACAATAAAGGTATATTATATTCACTTATTTCGGGAAAAAGGTAATTTTACAAAATTAATGTTTGGTTATTATAATATATAAGACAATATATTGTGTTGCTAAGAATAGAATGCTAATAAATATACTATATATTGTGGGGAGGAGAATTGGTATGAAAAATCTATCAGAGTTATGTGATATAGCGCTAAGCGCCATTAATGGGGATACGGAAATATATTCAAAGAAAAAATTTACTGATTCATTAGAGCATATAATGAGAGACAACATGAGTCATAATGACATGCTAAACTCTATAATTCAAGTTTGTCTTGAACTTACTACAGAAGAGGAACCAAAATGGCTTAATGGAGCAGCTAAACTATATATAGTAAAGTTGTACGATGAAGTTAGAGAAAATAGATCACTTGCTAAAGAAGAAGATCCTTATAAAAACTTTTATGATTTTGTTTCTGAGCTTACAGATAAAGGTCTTTATGGGAAGTATATTTTAGAGAATTATTCAAGAGATGATATAGACCAACTAGAAAAGTATATTAATCCCGATAGAGATTTTTTATTTACATATAGTGGAATAAGTCTATTAGCTAAAAGATATTTAATTCAAGACTTTAATAGAAAGCCACTTGAATTACCTCAGCAGATGTTTATGGGCATTGCTATGCATTTAGCTATACCAGAAAAAGATGATAAAAGGGTTTATTGGGCTAAAAGATTTTATGATGTACTTAGTTCCTTAAAAGCAACAATGGCTACTCCTACAATGTCAAATGCTAGAAAGCCATTTTATCAGTTGAGTTCTTGTTTTATTGATACTGTAGAAGATAGTTTAAATGGAATATATAAATCTCTAGATAACTTTGCAAAGGTATCAAAGTTCGGTGGAGGTATGGGAATATACTTTGGTAAGGTAAGAGCTCTAGGCTCAGCTATAAGAGGCTTTAAAGGAGCATCTGGAGGGGTTATTCCTTGGATAAAGCTATACAATGATACTGCAATAGCTGTGGATCAGCTTGGTGTTAGGAATGGTAGTGTTTCTATTTGGTTAGATGCGTGGCATAAGGATCTTCCAGAATTTCTTCAATTGAAGACTAACAATGGTGATGATAGAAAGAAAGCTCATGATGTATTTCCAGGTATATGCTATCCAGATCTTTTCTGGAAGCTTGCAGAGGAAAAGATAGACAGCAACTGGTACTTAATGTGCCCACATGAAATTAGAACAGTTAAGGGCTATTCACTTGAAGACTTTTATGGTGAAGAGTGGGAAGAGAGATACTGGCAATGTGTAAATGATGAAAGAATCGAAAAGAAAGTTATGTGTGTGAAGGATATTGTCAGACTTATAATAAAGAGTGCTGCAGAGACTGGAACACCATTTGCATTCTATAGAGATGCAGCAAATAGAATGAATCCTAACAAACATAAAGGAATGATTTATTCATCAAATTTGTGTACGGAAATAATGCAAAATATGAGTGCTATGGACATCCAACAGGATGAAATACTAGACGAAAATGGAGACAAAATCGTTATAGAAAGAACTAAAGCTGGGGACTTTGTAGTATGTAATCTATCATCAGTAGTTCTAGGAAACGTTGATGTAAATAATGATGAAGAGCTTGAGTATATAGTGGAAACTCAAATAAGAGCTATGGACAATGTTATTGACTTAAACTATTATTCAGTACCTTTTGCTGAGATTACAAATAAAAAATATAGAGCAGTAGGTCTTGGAACTAGCGGATATCATCATATGTTAGCTAACAACAAGATATCATGGACTAGTGATTATCATGCGGAGTTTGCAGATAAGGTTTATGAAAAGATTAACTACTATGCAATAAAAGCTTCTATGAAAATAGCTAAGGAGAAGGGCGCGTATCCGCACTTTGAGGGTTCTGATTGGCATAATGGTGATTATTTCAAGATAAGAAACTATGAGTCAAACCAATGGATGGAACTAGCGGAAGAGATAAAGGAATATGGAATGAGAAATGGTTATCTGTTGGCTGTTGCTCCAAATGGATCTACAGCAACTCTTGCTGGTACATCAGAAGGAATAGATCCAGTTATGGCGAGATTTTGGATGGAAGAAAAGAAAGGAAGCATAACTCCAAAGATTGCTCCAGATCTTTCAGAAGAAAATTATTGGTATTATAATTCGGCTTATAACATAGATCAGGCTTGGTGTGTAAAGATAAATGGCATAAGACAAAGACATATTGATCAAGGGCAATCCTTTAATCTTTATATAACTACTAATTACACTATGAGACAGATAATGAATTTATATATAGAAGCGTGTAAATCTGGGGTTAAAAGTATATACTATGTGAGGTCAAAGTCCTTAACTGTAAGTGATTGTGAAAGTTGCTCTGCATAGTATAAAATATTTTAATATGCATCCTTAAGGAGGGATTTTATATGGCAATTAGTAAAAAGCCTCTATTTAATGAAAATGGAGATACGGAAATATCAAAGAAAAAAATGGTCAATGGGAATACTACAAATCTTAATGACTTTAATAATATGAAATATACTTGGGTATCAGATTGGTATAGGCAGGCTATGAATAACTTCTGGATACCAGAAGAGATTAATTTGGCACAAGATCTTAAGGATTATCCTAAGCTAACTGCAGAAGAGAGAGTAGCATATGATAAGATATTATCTTTCTTAATTTTCTTAGATTCTATACAAACAGCGAATCTTGGAAATATAAATAACTATATCACAGCCAGTGAAGTAAATCTATGTTTAACTATACAAGCTTTTCAAGAAGCTGTTCACTCTCAAAGCTATAGTTACATGCTAGATACAATATGTCCACCAGAGAAGAGAAACGAAATATTATTTCAATGGAAGGATGATAAGATACTTCTTGAAAGAAATAAATTCATAGGGGATCTATATAATAACTTTGTTGAAGATCCAAATGAAGAGACCTTCTTAAAAACAATAATGGCAAACTATATTCTTGAGGGAATATACTTCTATTCTGGTTTTATGTTCTTCTATAACTTGGAGAGAAACGGAAAGATGCCTGGTTCAGCACAGGAGATAAGATATATAAATAGAGATGAAAATACACATCTTTGGTTATTTAGAAATATAATCAGAGAGTTACAAAGAGAAGAGCCACAGATGTTTACTGAGAAGCTAGCTGACGAACTAAGAGAGATGGTTAGAACCGGAGTAGAGAATGAAATAGCTTGGGGACATTACGTAATATCTGATGGAATTCAAGGCCTAAATAAAAAGATGATAAATGATTACATAAAGTACTTAGGAAATATAAGACTTAAGGATATAGGTTTTGAGCCTTTATTTGAAGGGTATGATAAGAACCCTGCAACTTGGGTGGATATTTATGCTGATGCGAACTCAGTTAAAACAGATTTCTTTGAAGCTAAATCGACTGCATATGCTAAAGCTGGTGCTTTAGTAGATGACTTATAGAATAAGCAATATAATATATTTTTGAAAATTTGTTTAAAATTTATATAAAAATAAAACTTTAGCAGTGGTCATTGACTACTCCTAAAGTTTTATTTAACCTGGATATTAAGTGTTAAAAACAAAATTAACTAAAGTCAAAGTGTCTATTTACAACCTTAATAAATTATTAATTTAGAATTTAATAACATAGTAAGCATTAATATAAATTTATTATAATTATGAAACCACTCTTATTTCGCCTTCAAAGCTTGCAGGTTTAATTAACTGAGAAGGATCTAACATAAGATCTACTTGTTCCTTAGAGTACATATTTTCAGCATAAAGAATTTCTCTCATTGATTTATCTTCCTTAAGGGCTTTTTTCGCAAGCTCACAGGCTCTGTCATACCCTATATGTGGAACTAATGCTGTAACTAGAGCTGCTGATTTTTCAAGATTTTCAAGGCAACGCTCCTCATTTACTAAAATGCCATCTATACACTTCTCTCTAAAGAGCACTGCGGCTTTTTCTAGGAGATCAAGAGACTCTAGTAAGCTCTCTGCTATAAGTGGAATAAAAGCATTCAATTCAAGCTGGCCTGAAGAAGAGGCTAGCGTTATTGCAGTATCATTTGCTATAATTCTCATTGAAATTTGACCTATCATCTCAGGGATTACAGGATTTACCTTGCCAGGCATTATGGATGACCCTGCTTGACGAGCTGGAAGAGCTATTTCTCCTAATCCACCTCTAGGTCCAGAGTTTAGAATTCTAAGGTCATTTGATATTTTTATAAGACTAGCTGCACAGGTTTTTAAGGCGCTAGATACTTCAACAAAGGCATCAGTGTTTTGAGTACCATCTACTAAGGATTCTGATCTGTTTATATCAAGCTTAGTCAGATGCCTTAAGGTATCAGCTACAATAAAGATATATTTATCTGTTGCATTTAAACCAGTACCTATAGCTGTTCCACCTAAATTTATATCTTTTAAGTTTTCTTCAGTCTTACGAATTCTATATAAATCTCTTTCTAGTACTTTTGCATATGCTCCAAATCCTTGGCCTACAGTCATTGGAACAGCATCCATTAGCTGAGTTCTTCCAAGACGATATATTTCTGAGAATTGTTCTTCTTTTTTATTGAAAGCTTCTTTAAGCTTTTGTAGTTCTTTAATAACTGCCCTAACTTTTTTTATGGTAGCTATTCTAAGAGCAGTTGGACATACATCGTTTGTAGACTGTGACATATTAACATGATTTAAAGGATGAATGATTGAGTAGTCACCTTTATTACCACCCATAAGCTCAATAGCTCTGTTAGCAATAACTTCATTTACATTCATATTTGTTGAAGTGCCAGCACCACCTTGGAAGGCACTTACTTTAAATTGATCATCAAAATTTCCTGCCATTACTTCTTCGCTAGCCTTGATTATAGCATCTGCTTTTTTTTCTTCTAGGTTGCCTAACTTCATGTTGGTTATTGCTGCTGCTTTTTTTACAAGAGCAATTTCTCTTACAAAATCTATATTTATAGTTTTATTAGATAAATTAAAATTTTCAAGAGCACGTACAGTATTTATTCCGTAATACTTAGAATCATCAATTTCTTTAGAGCCAATTAAATCTTTTTCAATTCTATATTTCATAATATTAATCCTCACTACTCATTATAAATTTTTTATAAGGCAACTTTTTTCGTAATACAGTATAAATATCTATTAAAACCTTTGGCCAAAGATTTCTTACAAATAAAAAAGGTGTCTTCGCTGCAACAGCGAAAACACCTTTGTTCTACATACATTATCATATTCTTTTGATTTGTAATTTGTCAATTAATATATAAGATAAATAAAATATATATAATATTTTTGATACGATTTCATTATGAAAAAGTTAAAATTATTGTGATGTTAATAATAAATATAGTGGTAATATTGAATATAAATAAAAAAGTAATATATTTAATGTAAAAATATTACACTGAGTGGTTTGATTTCTTGGGAGATATGGAACTGTACAAACTAATAATTGAAGTTGATAAATAATGTTTCAGATTTACAAAATTAAGATTAAGAGGTCATGCCTATAGATTGAAAGTAATTTTTGTTATATAAAACTTTTGAATCATTAGGAACATAGCCATAGGCTATTTCGTTATGTTTAAAAGCTGTAGTATGATCTCCAATTCTATCATAGCAAACACATAATTGAAGGTGAGGCAGCCAAGTCCAGGAAGCCTCATTAAAGAAACCTAGGCTGTTTTCAGGTTTTTTCAGTTCGGTAGCCAGTTCATACCAAAAGATTGCTTGATCTATTTTATTCTCGCACAGGTAAGAAAAGCCTATTCTACAACAAGCTTCTGCTCTAGGTAAATCGTATTGGAAGCTCTTAAATGAATATTCTCTAGACTTTTGAAAATTACTTGTTGATTGGTAGTAATCGGAGATGTTTCCACAAACTCTTATGTTATCTTCATACCAACCTAAACCACTATCTAAAAAATTATTATAGTTGATAAGAGCTTCTTCAAATCTGCCATGATCGTAAAGTTCATGAGCATAGTATAAGATATCTCTAGGTATGAGTTTAAAACCTTCTTTTAATTTGGCTTCATAGATTTCTATATTTCTATTAGGGGTCGCTTTTACTTTTTGATGTGTTACAGATATATCGCTATTTATTATGTTACCATATACTTCCAGATATTCGTGGATGAAGCCTCTCCACATAAAATTTCTATCTCTTTTAACAAGTCTATTGCGTCTATAGGAAGAAGAAGGATTTCCATATTCATCAATTCCTATATTGTACTTCATAGTCACTGAATCTACATCAGATTTTAAAGTTTGCTTTAGTAATTTTAATTTATCAATGGCATCTGGTAGAAGAACGTCATCGGCATCTAACCATAAAATGTAATCTTTTGTTGCTTTACTAAAAGCATAGTTCCTTGCAGCTGAGAAATCATCAATCCACTTAAAATCATAAATATCCCTAGTATAATTGCTTATTATATCCTTTGTTTTGTCAGTAGAGCCTGTGTCAACTATTATGATTTCATCTACTACATCTTTTATACAATCTAGGCATCTTGCTATAGTCAACTCTTCATCGCGAACTATCATACATAAACTTATACTTATATAATTATCCAACATAACAACCTCACTTCTACAATACACAATAATTAATATATTATGTTTAAGTATTTAAAGATGTACCACTTGTTACTGAGAACTAAATATAGACTACAAAAGTTTTTTCACAGATGGTTAGAAAAGGAATATGAGAAAAAATAGCTGAAGAAACTCGCTTCAGCTATTTTTAAAATGAAATTAACTTATCTTAAACGTATTATAGAAAGAACTGCCCCGGCTCCACCGCCTATCAGAGTTGCTGTGCCTAATACTCCATATAACTGTAGTATAATGGTTGAATTAGCATTCAAATCCACTATTATTGAGTTGTTAAAACTAGATAGCGATAGAGTTGGATCTACCACTGAGGCTGTATTTGACGCTGAATTTATTAATAGTCTAGAACTAACACCTAAAGCTGCTGTGAGATTAATGTGATAAGAAATATAGTAAGTTCCAGCATTGCTTACAGTGAAGACTGTGTTTGAAGCATCTATACTAATTCCTGGACCAATATTTTGGCTGTTTGGTAAGCTTATAGACGTACCTCCTAATAGTACAGCAATCGATGTTCCTGTAGTGTTTGCGGCAAATGCGGAATTAGCAGTGGTTGATATTCCGGTAGCACCAGTGTCCCCAGTAGGCCCAGTAATACCAGTAGCACCTGTAGGGCCGATAGGACCAGTATCTCCAGTAGGCCCTGTAATACCGGTAGCGCCGGTAGGACCGATAGGGCCAGTATCTCCAGTAGAGCCAGTAGGACCAGTGACTCCGGTAAGGCCAGTAATACCAGTAGCACCTGTAGGACCGATAGGGCCAGCATCTCCAGTAGGTCCAGTAATACCAGTAGCACCTGTAGGACCGATAGGGCCAGCATCTCCAGTAGGCCCAGTAATACCAGTAGCGCCAGG
>NZ_JAABNO010000019.1:113883-113961 GCF_009928445.1 Clostridium sp. C8-1-8
CGGTAGGACCGATAGGGCCAGCATCTCCAGTAGGTCCAGTAATACCAGTAGCACCTGTAGGACCGATAGGGCCAGCAT
>NZ_JAABNO010000001.1 GCF_009928445.1 Clostridium sp. C8-1-8
GAGCAGCTGACTTGTAATCAGCAGGTTGTAGGTTCGATTCCTATTGCCAGCTCCACAGAAAACATCTTACGATTTCGTAAGATGTTTTTTTGTTATATTATTTCAATTATTTGAGTAAATTCATCTAAGAATCTGATTTTTAAGCACTTGAATTTAACAGCATGCATTAACAGCGATATAGATAAATCTTATGTATCACTAGGGAATATAAATAATCGGATATAAATATAATTACATATATAAGTAAATGAAGGTGATGTTATGAGCGTATTGTCTTTACCACAATTTCTTTTCTATGTTTTTATACTTGCAAGCATATTTATAACCATTTTTCTGATTATACCTGACTTTTTATTAAAGTGCTTTAGAAGAAAATAAAAGCTGATTTCTCTTAAGGTAGAAATCAGCTTTTGATAAATAATTAAATTATCTAGATAAGTTCTTTTTAACTCTTATATCTTCAGAATAGAACTTAAAAAGTTTAAAATTTCCGAAGAGACGAGAGGTTATTCTTTCTGCATAATACTTGGTTAAGGTTTGAAGGGTCATATTAGATGATATAAGCATTTTCTTCTTATTAAGAAGTTTCTTGTTTAAAAGGGTAAACAACTCAGTTACTACGAACTCTGTTATTTGCTCTGCACCTAAATCATCTATTATTAGAAGATCGCAATTAATTAAGAAGTCTTCTAATGCTTCATTATTATTGAATCTAACGTCCTTTAGATCCCTTATTAGTTCATCAGAAGTTCTGTATACAACTAAATAGCCTTTGTCTAGAAGGTCTTTAGCTATACAGTTGGAAAGAAAGGTCTTACCAGTTCCTGATGTACCGTAAAATAATAGGTTTTCATTCTTAGTAGAGAAGTTAGGAAGATAGTCTCCGACAACATAACTAAGTATAGACTCCATATTTTTTCTTGGAGAAAACTTTTCATCTCCAATCCTATGAGTGGGATAGTAGTTGATGTTGAAGGTATTAAAGTTTTCTTCTTGTATAACATTCTCAAGTCCAGAATTCTTATAATATAAACCTACTAATTTATGTTTGTAGCAGGAGCATTTTTCTGTGACGATATAGCCTGTGTCCTTACACTTAGCACATCTATAATGAAGATTTAAGTATTCAGGATTGTATCCATAAGAAACTAAAAGTTCGTACTTCTTTGCTCTAAGCTCCGTTATGGCATCTTTTATTTTTTTAAATTCTTCTTCAAAATTGTCCATTGACCTTAAAGCAATCATAGAAAGTTTAATACTCATTTTTCCTATTTCATTATCTAAATCCAATATTTCAGGATGCTTTTCTTTTATCTCTTCTCTACGCTTTTTTAAGGCAGCTGCTTCTTCTTCTCTAATTTTTTGATATAAACTTTCAACTTGACTTTTATATCCACTAATCATTGTTATCCCATCCTAATAATTTTCTCTCTAAAGAATCGTAATCGTAGGTTCTTTGCTCATAATCTGTAAACTTTAAATTGCTCTTCTTAGAGTTATCGTAACTATTTTGTTTATTATTACCTTTAGGTGGTAGATTTTTGGTAGCAACATCCTCTAAGGTCTTTATACCATCATTATTCCACCTTGTTAATATTCCATCTATATATCTAAAATCAGCTCTGTTGAGTCTTTCGAAACATATTTCGCAGGCTTTTAATATTACCTCATTAGGTAAGTTATATGTAAACATCCACTTTTCCATAAGCTCTTCCTGAGGTTTCATTACTTCACCGTTTTTTATGCCCAGATAAGCTAGGATCTTTCTTATCTTTACCCATTTATCCTCGCTCTTACTTATATAAGCATGAACATCTTCAATATTTTTTATTCCACTATCGTGCCAAGCCAATGCAACCTTTTCTATATATCTAGAATCTGCTTTACCTTTGGAGACACAATATTCTATAAGCATCAATATCATCTCAGAAGAAAAAGAAAAGTCATTTTGAAGACCAAGATACGTTGTCATTTCTTTAGGGGATAGAGGTCTGCTTAACAATCTTTCAACTTCTTTAAGCATATCTTTAGTGTTGTCTTTGTTTAACTCGTCTAGTAAGTTAAGGGTTGATGAATTATCTTCATCAGCATTTAACTCTAAGAATTTTATATTAAAGTTGCCCATTTTATCTATAGGAACTAACTGAATGACACCTTCATCATTCCAATAGTTTAAGGCATTCATTATATCAGATTCTAGAAGACTTAAATTAGAAGCTATAATGGATGAGCTAACTCCTAATTCACCTGAAATACTGTACTTTAGCATAAGTAGATAAACTTTTACAAATTCACCTCTTGCTTTAGGCATATATTTTTCAAGAAAAATATTGCTTACAGGAGTAAACTCTACAGGAGAATTTTTAAGCATAAATGTACTCATAGGGTCATAACCCTCCATTCAAAATAATTTTCAAATAAATAAGTAAAACAAACAATTAAAATCGTTCCTTTATATTATAACAGAGGGGTAAGGTTCTCTCAACAATACTACGCTGTCAATTAATGACTAAGGAAAGCTTAAAACCTATAATCTTGAATATTATAGAAAGGTATGAATAATAAGTAAGCCAATAGGAGATATTAAAAAAGAATGTTGATTTTTTACTCTTATAATACCTGAGCATTAAAGGTAGATTACTTCGATTTTATTAAAATACCAACTTAATTTTGAGGAGTGATTCTATAAGATAAGAACCGCTTAAAAAAGCATTAATTTTGTTTACATAATATTTTAAGAGAGGTAAGCGATATAAAGTATGGAGAGTAGGAGAGTTAAATTATTTATATTAAGGAGTACATTATTAATAGTATTGCCGACTTTAATATACATAGCATTATCAAGTGGGCATAGATCTTTTTACGATGCATATGAGAATGGAGTACAAATAGGATGTGTTACTGATAAGGAAGTGGCAGTTGAAGCTTTTAATCAGGCCAAGAATGAAGTAAACAGTAGGTTTGGTATTGAAGTTGATAAGGATGAGAAACTGTCTTTCAAAAATACAAGTAGCTCAGATAGTGCGGTAAATACCATAAATAACTTAAAAGATAATATAATAAAGAATTTTAATATGAATGTTAATGCCTTTAGGCTGATTATAGGAGATAAAGATTTTGGATACATAGCTAAAAAGGAAGAAGGAAAGCAGATACTAGAGAAGATTGCAGACAAATACATAGATATGAGTAATATAGACAGAAGCAAGGTTGTTTCTATAGGAGTAGAAAGTCATAATCAGTACATAGAAGAGAAAACATCAGTATCCAATGTGCTGTCTACAGATGAAATAGCAGATAAAATAATAGATGCAGATAAAGATAGTAAGAATCCTTTAGTGAAGGTTGAAATCAAGACAAAGAATAAGAAACTCATAGATGTAGAACCATCTACTATTATAGATTCAAGTGAAGACTTATTCATGGGAGAGTCAAAGACTGATAAAGGAACAAATGGTAAAGCTGAGATTGAGGAAGAAGAAACCTTTATAAATGGGAAAAAGACTAATACGGAAAAATTGAGTGAGAAAGTTACGGTTAAACCAAAGGATACAGTTATAACTAGAGGAATAAAAAATCCAATATCTTCTGGAGTAGCTTTTCTTTCAAGACCCTCAAGAGGAGTGATAAGTTCTAATTTTGGAGCGCGTTGGGGGGAAGTACATCATGGTATTGATATAGCTGCAAATGTAGGAGACCCAATAGGTGTGGCTATGGATGGAAAGATAAAAGAAACTTCTTATAGCAGCGTATATGGAAATATGATAATAGTTGACCATGGAGAAGGTATTG
This sequence comes from Clostridium sp. C8-1-8, assembly GCF_009928445.1. Taxonomy (GTDB): domain Bacteria; phylum Bacillota; class Clostridia; order Clostridiales; family Clostridiaceae; genus Clostridium_AR. The sequence continues at coordinate 3,793 of NZ_JAABNO010000001.1, forward strand.
AAACAGTCTACGGCCATTGTAGCAAGGTTTTGGTTAAGGCTGGGGATAAGGTAAAACGGGGGGATGTAATAGGTAGAGTAGGAAACACGGGTAGAAGTACTGGACCTCATGTGCATTTTGAATTAAGAGTAAATGGAACAGCAATAAATCCTAATAAGTACATAAAGTAGTATTGTTTAAGTGGAGTTAATTATTGCAGAAGAAAGTAAAATGATTTTATTTTCTAGGAAATCATAAGACAGTTCGCTAGCTAAATCTAGTAATATAAAGGACTTAGAGCAACTGTTCAGAGTAAACAGTAAAAAAGAAATATTATTCACCTGCTAGATTTTCCTCATGTACATTCGGATATTTAGATGCGAAAAAAGAGGAGCTGTTAACTAATTATCATAGTACTACAGCCCCTTTGGTTTATATTAGTAGTTTATCTAAGTCAACAGTTCCATCCCCTTGGCAGTACCTAGGAAGATCATTAGGCTTTGCTGATATCTGCAGTAATGATCTCATATCATTAAAGTTTAATGAAGGATTTTTTTCGAGAATTAGTGCGCAGATGCCGCATATATAAGCGGCTGAGCAAGAGGTTCCAGAATAAATAGCATAAGGTTCTGGTAACTTTGTGGGATATAGTTTTAATCCATTTCTTTCAGAGATATAACTTGCATCACAATTTAAAGATTGGATATTAACACATCCAGCAGAGATTTCTGGCTTTTGCAGCTTTCCAACAGGGCCGCAAGAAGAATATAAATAAGGTTTAACAGACTTATTTGTATCTAAGCCGCCTACAGTTATACAATACTTCAAGGTGGCTATTCCTCTCATAGAATATTCTACACTAGGATTACTACCTGCTGGCACTATAGGAATTAGGCTTTTAGAAACTGCTAAGTTTAATAGTTTATCAAACTGCTCTAGGAAAAATATGTTGTCATTTGCAAGTTCAAAGGGAAGCAAAATTAATCTTATGTTTTCATTTTCAGAAGAGGCTATAATGCTATCTAAGGCAAAAAGAATATCAGATACATATCCCTTGCCGGTACTGTTAAAGGCCTTGTAGCAGTGAAGGCTAGCTTTTTCTGCAATGCCTTTATATAATCCGTTTGAGTTTCCTCCACTTCCGCATAGTATACCGCTGATAAAGGTTCCATGACCATTGTCATCATAGGGGTACTTATATTGATTGATTAAATCATAAAAAGTATTTATTTTATTTGAAGGGCTTAAGAGATCAGGATGAGGAAATACACCGCTGTCTATTAAAGCTATCCCTATACCTCTACCGGTGAACTTATATCTTCCTGAAAGGGTTATTCCGTTTGCAGATGCGATACTTGACCCGCATAATATACAATATCCGTCTAAGCTTATATATTCCACTTCAGGATATTCTATAAGTCTATCTATAGCTCTAGGAGATATTTCAGCAGTTATTAATTCCAGCCAATCTATTTTATTTATTATAGTTCCCTTAAAGGATGTAATCTTTTTTGTGATAGTATCACCGAATTTTTTATATTTTATAATAACTCTATATCTTTTATAATATTCTTTAGAAAGATAATACCTTAAAGCAGTATCTAGCTTGCTTTTTAAAGAAAACATGGTACACTCCTTTAAATTGTTAAAAGATTTATTGTATTATAACTTCTCATAAGAATATTAGAATGCCCGAAGTTAGTAATGCTAAAATCTCATACAATATATTATATGTTAGAGTGCGAATTTGCTATACGGTATGAAAACTATAGTTAAAAAATTCGAAAATAATCTTCAACAAGCTCTGTTTTTAAAAGTCTACACATTGGCCTATATCTATTATCTTAACTGAATCATCGCCTAAGGACTTTAATCTAGAGTGGGTTTCGTTAAAGTCTTCCAAGGACAATATGAAGGTCTTGTAGTGAATAGGCACCATCTTAGAGCAATTCATCATTTTATACATTTTATAACTTTCTTCTGGAGTACAGTGCATATAGCAAAACCTATCAGGTTTGTAGCAGCCTACAGGCATTAGTGCTATATCTGCAGCTAGATCTTTAAACTCGTCAGTAAAGGCAGTATCACCTGCATAAAATACTTGTTTGTCACTAGACTCAATTAAATAAGAGTTTGAATGGCTGACTTTTCCTATATAGAATCGTCTGCCATCATGATTGGCTTCTAAAGCTTTAACTGATATATTTTCATCTGAATAGGTTTCACCAGGGCTTATAGTAAAAACCTTCTTAAAGCCTATAAGATTTAATAATTTTTTATAACCTTTAGGACAAAGAACTATTGCATCTCTATTTAATCTTTTTAGAGACGGAAAGTTTATATGGTCTGTATGTCCATGAGACAGCAAAATATAATTTACTTTTAAGCCTTTTATATCATCTGGTACCTTTACCTGTCTTTTTATATGACCTAAGAAGGAGTTAAATACAGGATCTGTTATAACTATATTATTATTTATATTAATTAAAGCTGTGGCATGACCAAGCCAGCGAATGGAGTTTTCCTTAACTTCATCTCTATGAGCTTCCTCCATTGGCTTCGCGTAAGTCCTTATATTTTTCCATGCCATTTTAGACAAAAATGCAACGTTTGAAAATACCATATCTAATATCCTACCTTATCTATCTTTTCCATTTAAATATTATTATACCAGTAATCATTATTATAACTCCAAGTATTTCGTTTAGACCAAAAGAAATTTTTTTGGTTTCAAAAAGACCGAAGGCGTCTATAAGGGCTGCCGCAGTGAGTTGGGCCACCAAGATAGTAGCTATGGAGTAGGTTGCACCTAAGTTTTTTATTCCCTCTATTACAGTAAAAATTATAATTACTCCAAGAACTCCTCCCAGTAGGTATATTTTACTTACATCTTTTATGGCCTTAAAACTGCCCTTGCCGATGGTAAGAGCAAGTATAATAGTAACTATAAAAGCAGAGCCTTGTACTATTGCATTGGTTTCCCAGGTTCCTATTCGTGCTTCAACCCTTGTATTAAATACACCTTGCAGGCTCATTGCGATTCCAGCTATTATAGAAAAAATAATTCCCATCATCAATAATCACCTCAGCAATTATTGTTACCATTAATAGCTATGACATATTCGTATTTTTTAGCTCATTTACATGAATTGTTTTAGTTTTTTTAGCATAATAAGGAGGAAAGTTATCTGAGTATACAAGCTATCTAGGAAAAAGGTAAGGCTAGTATTATTACATTCCATGTGATTTGATATTAATAGTGTATTTGTAAGGAATTTATCATACTTATAGCTTTAAAGAAATAAAAAAAAGCCCTTAAAGGGCCAATTTACATAAGTTGTTTTTTAAAAATATTTCTTCTATTTCTTTTTCTGAAAAGCAAAGGCTTATTCCAAGACTTAGATAATCATCTAGTAATGTTTCATAGTGGTCTTTTGATGGAGAAATTATTAAGTCATTAACATCTATGAACAAGTTTAAAAATTGATCGCTTAAACAATAATCATTAGGTTTAATTATTAATTCTTCTATCTCATCGTATTTTTCATATATTCCAATAGTTAGAATACTGCTTAAACAATTTATGTAATTGTCTAAAATTGAAGCTTTCACTAGTTTTGCATCTTTTTCAACCCAATACTTATAACATTTTGTATCTTCAGCTAATGCTCCTATCTTTATTTGAAGCTCTAAAAATTTTCTTTGTCTAAGTTTATAATCATTTAGATTTGGGTCGAGGATTAATGTCTTATTTAGTTCTTTTTGTCTTGTAAAAAACTTATTAAGATTCATATGTATATCCCCCTATCTTCTTGGGCAATTGCCACGATAATATTGTACAAAATCTTTTGAAAAATGAAAAGTTCAGTAAACGAATACAGTTTAAAAATATTTTATTTTCTAAAAAAATATATAAATTTGACAATTAAAACATAAACTAATAATGTTATGCATTTTTTACTGAAACGTTAAGGTAAAATAATTTATAAGGGATTCTTATAAGGTTACAGACTTAATACAAGGTAAATAATAAAAACTATCTATTTAGATATATCGGCTTTATATTAAAAAGATTTATGTAGTATTTTTTACAATAAAATAATAATAATATTTTTATATGTATTAATATTAAAGGTAAAAATGCTGTACTCAAAGATATACCACTTCAATAACAAAATTATTTTCACAACTCTCTGCTTTATTATAGGAGGCTTTGAAAATATAAATTTTATTAGGAAGTGGTACATCTATATATAGTATTAGTACAGCATTCTATTATACTTAGTGCTATGTTCAATAACCTTGTTGGAATTAAGAATTTATTCTGGAAATGCTATATTATAGAACTTTTAGAATTGAAGCATCCTATGATTAATTACTTAATTTCAATGGGAGATTTTAACCTCCCTAACTTAAAAGGCCTTGTTTTCTACGAATAACTAATAAGACTTCAAGTTGTAAGTCTTTATAATCATGTCTTTTTTATTATTTACAGGCTTCCATAACTCTATTCGGTCTATCTTGGCCATATTGTAAAAGCCCTCAGTTTTTGCAGTACTGCAGGCAATATCATATTCTTGTTTTTTCCACTCTCTCTGAGCAAAGTTGGTATTAGCTAGAGAAACGTGTAAGTCCCATTCGTTTATATTGTCTCTAACTGAGAAACCATGTAGTTTCAAGGTGTCGTTTATATTTCTAGATAGTCTTTTTATATACCCTTTATTTTCAACCTTTAAGTTTACTGATTTATGAGGTTCTCCAAAGCAAATAATATCTTTAAGTTCAACTTTAAACTTTTTATATGGTTTAATTATTTTAGAGATAACTTCATCCAATTTTTCTAAGTTTGGGTTTTCTACCACCTCTAATGTTATATGTAGCGTCGGCAGGTTTTTATAAAGCCTATACTTTTTAGAAATACTTTTTTGTATAGGTTCTATTGATTTATAGGAGTCATCATCAAATAGCGCAACTAAATAATACCTCATCTTTAACCTCTTTCAATACAATTCTCATTTAACATACAGACTTTGTTATAAATTATAACATATTACAAGGTATAAAAAAATATATGAATACTTAAAATAGATATGCAAATTACAATTTTGCGAAAATTTAAACATATAGCATTTAGAGGAGGATAAGAATATGAAACATAATGATAGTATAGGATGTGTAGTTACCGAATGCAAATATCATGCTAAAGATAAAAATTATTGCAGCCTAGACCAGATAATGGTTGTAAAACATGCATCAAGAGCTGAAAGTGTTGAATCAACAGATTGTGGAAGCTTTGAAGAAGAAGGAAGATAGTTTATAGGACAGTGCTTAAGGTGCTGTCCTTTTTCACTGTCTAGGAACCGGCCGTGAATGATAGGGAAACCACAAAGTACCAATGAAAAAGAACCTCTCTTTTTCTTAGTAAAGTATAGTTTTTTCTACATAAAATAAGCAATATCAAGGGCTTACAATGGACTTATAGCATAAATAGTAAAGAAATAAATCTTATTTGCCTGCTAGATTTTCCTCACATATATTTCAAAAGTTAGATTGAGTAAAAACAAAATAGACTCACCTACTATATTTTTCTCGTATATACTTCTAGGTCATGTTTAATAACATTTTTGAAATTAAGTGGTGATTAAAGCATAGTATGGACGACCAACTAATTTCAACACAGCACTTTAGCATATCATAAAATTAATATAGCAAAAAAGGTCGGCGAAAAGGTTTTCGTAACCAGAAATTTTTATCTTACAATGATTACCTGTATAAATTAATTCTTTTAGAAAGTATAATTGGAAGCTGATAAAAGATTACAACCTTAAGGAGTAGTTTAGCAATATTAGCCTAAATATAAAGTGTTAACTTTTTTAAAACACTTGAATATATATGTATGTATCAGTATAGATCGCTTAAGTAATTAAGAGGTTTTAGCTGATATATAAATATTTAAAAAAATTCATGAATATTTTTTGATAATAATACATAAATATACAAAGTTGTTTGGTGATTTCATAAAGGTACATTTTTCCAAGCAATCAATGTAAAAAATCACTTTAATTATTATTACGTTATGATATAATGGAAACTATGGACAAGTGCTTTATTTAGTGAATTTTGACAATATGTGATGTATAAATTTGTTGAAATTTGTAAGGCATTATTTGGATAATTGTTCTTTAGATAGGGGAATTTATATATATATTATAAAATATGTGAGCAAGGGTGAAGTAGTATGGAAAGGTTAGTTATAAATGGAGGCTACAAGCTTAGGGGAAGAGTAGAAATCGCTGGTGCAAAAAATGCAGCTGTAGCTATATTACCCGCAGCTATATTAGCAAGTGAAGGAAAATCTTTAATAGATAATATACCGGACATTGAGGATGTTCATTGCTTAGAGAGAATACTTAAAGGCTTAGGCTGTTCAGTAAACAAGATAGATAATAATACTTTAGAAATAGATGCAACAGATATAAACACACTAGAGGCATGCACTGCAGATGTTAGGGCAATGAGAGCTTCTTACTATTTTATAGGAGCTTTGCTTTCAAGATTTAAGAAAGCTAAGGTAGACTTACCTGGAGGCTGTCCTATAGGAGTTAGACCGATAGATCAGCATATTAAAGGCTTTGAGGCTATGGGAGCAGAAGTCATTATAGAGCATGGTGCAGTTAATATTAAGGCAGATAGACTTGTAGGAGCTAATATATTCTTTGATGTTGTAAGTGTTGGAGCTACTATAAATGTTATGATAGCAGCAACTATGGCTGAAGGAGTAACTGTTTTAGAGAATGTTGCGAAGGAACCACATGTAGTAGATGTAGCAAACTTCTTGAACTCTATGGGAGCAGATATAAAGGGTGCGGGAACAGATGTTATAAGAATAAGAGGCGTTGAGTCCATGAAGGGCTGTAATTATAGTGTAATACCTGACCAAATAGAGGCTGGTACTTTTATGATAGCAGCAGCTGCAACTAAAGGTGATGTTACTTTAACAAATGTAATCCCAAAACATCTTGAATCAATTTCTGCAAAGTTGCTTGAAGCTGGCGCGATAGTAGAAGAAGGCGACGACAGTATTAGAGTAGCTGTTGATAAACCACTAAGAGGAGTTAGCATAAAGACATCTCCATATCCTGGTTTTCCAACAGATGTTCAACAGCCTATGTCTACGCTTCTTTGTGTTGCAGGCGGTAGAAGTATGATAACAGAAACAATATGGGAAAGCAGACTAAAGCATCTTGATGAACTTAAGAAGATGGGTGCATCTGTTAAGGTAGAAGGCAAGGTTGCTGTTATAGAAGGAGTAAGCAAGCTTACTGGAGCAATAGTAAAAGCTACAGATTTAAGAGCTGGAGCTGCTATGGTTATAGCTGGCTTGGTTGCTGAGGGAAGAACTGAAATATGCAGTATTGAGCATATTGACAGGGGATACCCACATATAGAAAAGAAGTTTAGAGAACTAGGTGCGGATATATACAGAATAGAAGAAGAATAAAAAAATAGAATCATGGGGGAAGAAGCATGATATTTTGCTCATTATACAGTGGCAGTAGCGGTAATAGTATTTTTGTACGCTCTGATAGCGGTAAGATACTTATTGATGCCGGGCTGCCAGGAAAGAAAATAGATGAGGCTTTAATTGCAATAAAAGAAAATCCTTCTGAGATAGATGGAATATTTATAACCCATGAGCATTCAGATCATATAAAAGGAATAGGTGTTTTATCTAGAAAGTATAATATTCCAATATACGCAAATGAACAAACTTGGAATGCTATGGAGAGTCTAATAGGTAAGATAAAAGAAGATAATATTAGAATTATAGATAAGAGAAGTGTTGTTGGAATCAAGGACTTAGAGGTTAAGTGCTTTAATATACCCCATGATGCGGCAGGACCTATGGGGTATACTATAAGATCAAAGGGAAAGGCTGTAAGTGTAGCTACTGACTTTGGTACTTTTACAGAAGAGATAAAAGAGAATATAAAAGATTCTGAGGTTATACTTTTGGAGAGTAATCATGACATACAAATGCTTAAATACGGGCCATACCCATATCCTTTAAAAAGAAGAATATTAAGTGAAATAGGGCATCTTTCCAATGAGGACTGTGGAAAGGCTATTGTAGATATATTAAAGGATGAGCCTAAAAAGATAATTTTAGGACATTTAAGTAACACAAACAATCATCCTGACTTAGCTTTCCAAACAGTTTTAAATGTTTTAAATGACAACAATATAAGTGATGGTAAGGATGTTTATTTAACTTTAGCGGATAGACATAAACCAAGTAGTTATATCGAACTTAAATAACTAATTAAGAAAGGTATGATATAATGAGCAGTTATATTGAGAAACTAAGTTGCGAAGATCACGTTGACATGGCTATAGATGAGTACATAGATGAGTATGAAACTTTTCCAAACCTTGAAGGTATTGATGAGGGAAAGTGTAGTTATTGTGAATTAAAAGCTATATATAAAATCAGCGGCAGCGCCTCGTAAAGATAACACAAATTAATATTGATGTTTTAAGGCATATTACCTATATTTTATATGAATAATATGCTTTATAATTATGGATTAACATATAATTTTCGTATAAGTAGCAAAATTATAATTATAATCTTGAAAAACATAAAAGTAATTAGTATAATTTCAATAGAATAACAATAAGAAGGAGATATAAGAATGAGTTTATATAGTCAATGGACAGATATGGTTGTAGAGTATGTTAAAACTAAAGGAGAAGAGGCTTTTTGGGTAGAGTACAGTGATATAGAAAGAAGAGTATATACTGACTTACTTGCAGCTCATAATACAGTAAAGAAATCTACTATAGCAGAGTTAGCTAAAACTTATAACACAACAACAGAATTTATCATGGGATTCGTTGATGGTATAAACGAAAGTCTTAAAAATCCATATGATCTTGAAACTGTAGAAGCTGACCAAGAATTAGCTTTCGATATTAACTTTGAACAACTATACTTTAACATGTTAGATGCTAAGGCTGACTATCTTTATGAGCTTCCACAATGGGAAGGAATATTCTCAGCAGAAAAGAGAAAAGAGATAGCAGTTCAATATAGAGAATCAAAGATTGTTAGAAATGAAAACAAGATAGGCAGAAATGATCCATGTCCATGTGGAAGTGGAAAGAAGTACAAGAAGTGCTGTGGTAAAGCTGAATAATTAGATTACTATGTTTAGCTATTACTTAGGTTTTGCAATATCAGATATAGAGAGAAAGTTCAGTGGATTTACTACTGGGCTTTTTTGTTTATTAAGACCAGTATGAACTTCTTACTTGCTAAACCTTTTAATATTAAGGATTTGGAATAGTTATGTATTGTGAACAGTAAAAAAGATTATGCTGCCTACCAGATTATCCTCATATGAATTTGGAAAGGCAGATGCGCCAAAGGTTTACTAAGGAAGGTAGGTTTAGTAAGTTTTTATGTATAGCAATTCTCTTAAAAAGTATTATGAAAAAGACTCACATTTTTGGTATATATGATTAAAATAAAAAAATAACAAGGATAGTGCAAAAGCATTAATAAATTAGCGAAAATGACGATAATTATATATATAATTTGCAGATACGTGCGTCCATAATTAAAGAAGCGTCAATGATGTTACAAGATGGAGGCTGTTATGCTACTATATAGATTAACATTAGGAGGATGCTATGAAGAAAGAAAAACAAAAGAATAGTCTAGGTTTAAAGAGCATAAGAGTAAGATTAGTTATAGTAATGATATTAATTTGCCAAATACCATTATTAATCTTCGCTCTAGTAGCAAATCATCAATCGAGAAGTACATTGGATAATAAACTTAGAGTAACTACTACTCAAGAAATTGACCTAACCAATAAACTAGTTGACAACTATTTTACCATATTCTCTACTGCGGTTGATGCAGTATCAGGGTTGGATAGCATAAAAAGTGATGATGATAATGTGGTTATGGGAACTCTTAAGACATTTCAGGAAAAGAACACTGATATAGGAAGTATATATATTGGACGTGCTAATAAAAAGATGCTTATATATCCTGCAGCACAGCTTCCAAGTGGGTATGATCCTACTTCTAGACCTTGGTATACAGATGCAATGAATAACAAGGGGAAGATTACTTTCAGCGCACCATACAAAGATGCAGCTTCTGGGGGGATGGTAATATCTTTATCAAAGACTGTTGAAAAAGACGGACAAATAATAGGCGTAGCAGCTATAGACTTAAACTTAGATAAGTTATCTAAGAGTCTCTCTAACATAAAGGTTGGAGAACAAGGCTACATTTATATTTGCGATAGCCAAGGTGTATTAGTTTCTCATCCTAACAGCAAGATTATAGGCACAGATGAAGCTAAAAAACAGAGTTACTGGAGTAATGTTGAGAAGAGTCAAAGTGGCTTTGAACCTTATACATATAATGGTGATAAAAAGTTTGTAAGCTATGACAGAAATAAAGTTACTGGATGGATAGTATTTGCTTCAATGAATGAAAGCGAACTTACAAAAGATACTAAAGCATTAACTAATGTTTCCATAATTGATATGGTGTTAACTTTAATATTAAACATTATGTTTGCAGTTGGTATTAGTAACTTTATAGCTAAAAACATAAACATAATAAGAAATGGTCTTAATAAGGCAGCTAACGGTGACTTAACATATAAAGTATCTATAAAATCAAAGGATGAGTTTGGTCAGTTAGCAGAAAGCTTTAACGAGATGTCTGATGGCATGCATAATCTTATAGGAGAAGTTAAAGAGTCCTCCTTAGTAATGGAAAAGACAGCAGTAACCATATCAACTATGAGTGAAGATGTAGCTACAGCGGTCAATGATGTTGCTAAGACTATAGACCAAGTAGCTTCAGGAAGTTCAGAACAAGCTCATGATATAGAGCAAGGAGTTTATGAAGTTCAACAATTAATAACTGAGCTTAAAGAAATGTATGACCAAATAGATACCATGACAAACCTAGCTATGGTAACTCAAGAAATGACTGAAGATGGAATAACAACTATGGATGTTTTAAGTGAGAAGTCAGTAGAAACCAATAAGTCTTCTGAAAACATAGAAGATGCAGTAAATGATATGACAAGCTCCGTTGGAACTATTAAGTCCTTCACTAACATAATAAATGAAATAGCTGAACAGACAAATCTTCTAGCATTAAATGCAGCTATTGAGGCAGCTAGAGCAGGAGAAGCTGGTAAAGGCTTTGCAGTTGTAGCTGATGAAATAAGAAAGCTTGCAGAACAAGTAACTGAATCTACTAAGGAAATAGGATCAATAATCGATTTAGTAGATGGAAAGTCAAAGAATGCTATTAAGGCAATGTCTAGCACAAAAGCAGCTATAAATAGCCAGTCTGATTCTGTAGATCAAACTAAGAATAACCTTCAAAATATCTCTGAATATATGAAGGAACTATCAAAGGCTATAAAAAATGTTAAAGCATCAATAGATGGGGTTAATAAGAGTAAGGATCAGATAATGGAAAGCATGCAAAACATGTCAGCAATATCTGAAGAAACTGCAGCTAGTACGGAAGAAGTATCAGCATCTACTGAGGAAATAGCGGCAACTATGGATGAGTTTAACCAAAACTCAACAATACTAAAGGATATATCTATTAACCTTGAAGAGAAGATAGATAGATTTAAGCTTTAGAATATAATAATTTAATTTATATAGCACTGAATTATAATGATTCAGTGCTATATTTTTTTATTCCGTTTTATATTCCTACCTCTGACAGGGCTATAATTGCATTTGTTATAGTATAGGAAGATATTTCGCTTATAAAGCTTTCTACTTCTGAAAGATCTCTACTGTTAGCTTTATAGCTTTTATAACCGCCTGTCAGAACTTTGGAACCATGATGGATCTAAAGCCGGTTTGCAGTATAAAACAGGGTATAATATTTCAAGTATATGTAAAACTATATTCTTATAATATATAATAGGAAATATATGTATGTGAGTTGCTTGATAAAAGGAGGGTAATAAAATCAATATGAAGAAAAGGGATTTAAAACCGCTAAAATTTTGTTTCTTACCCCTCATTACTGTTGCTGTATTTGTGTTAATAGGATTATTTAAACAAAGGTCAATCTCTGCAGTTGAAGGACAACACCCTACAATGACTGGTGCAATTGCCTTATTAGTGTGGTCTATTAGAGGAGTATATGTAGCAGTATTAATGGCTATATATTTTTCTATGTTAGACGTAAAGCTAGGTAAAGCAACTAATCTAATGATTCTATTTTTATTAGTAGCATTAAATATTCCATTGATGAGATATATGGAGCTATTAGTTTATCTTCCTTTAGCAGTAGTTATATTACCTATAGTCAATCTATTTGCCTTTTTACCTGCCGTAGTTAAGAGGAAGGTTGATGATAAGATTGATGAAGACAGTAGGTAACATTTCATATTAAAATTTATAAAAGTAACTTCTTTGAATTAATGAAAATATTGTGTTTTGAAAAACTTATATTACACTACTAAAGATTTTTGAAGACAAGTCTTTCGATAAAATCATATTAATTCTTTGCGCAAGCTAATCTAAGCATCGGATGACTGACCGTGAATTTCAACACAGTACTTTAACAGAGCCATTAAGTAAAGATGAAGTCCTTATGGAAAGCATTGGAATGTTAATTATATGATATAATTAGTTATAATATTTAAGGTTGGGGGAGTAGCTATGGATTCAAATGTGTGTTGGTCAAATGAGAAAAAAATAGAGAGAACAATAGAGGCTTTAAGCAAGAATAACATAAACGGATACTATATACAAAGTAGAGACGAGCTATTAGAGAAGATTAAGGAATTAGTTTCTGAAGGTGCTACAGTTAGCTGTGGAGGATCGGCAACCCTTACGGAACTAGGCTTATTAGAGCATCTTAGAAGTGGCAGATATAACTTTTTAGATAGAGCTGTTAAGGTAATTACTGAAGAGGAAAAGAAGGAGATTCACAGAAAGACCTTTAGTGCAGATGCTTTCTTTACCAGCACTAATGCTTTAACAGAGGATGGTCAGTTATTCAATGTAGATGGCGGTGGAAACAGAGTTGCAGCTATGCTTTTTGGCCCAGATAAAGTTTTAGTTATATGTGGAGTTAATAAGATAGTAAAAAATATTGAAGAAGCCATTGAAAGAAACAAAAGAGTATCAGCACCTATAAATGCAAAGAGGCTTAATAGAAACACTCCTTGTGCTAAGGTAGGTTATTGCATGGATTGCAGCAGTAATGATAGGATATGCAACGAGTATACTGTTATAAAGAGACAAGGTGACAAAACTAGGATGCATGTATTGATTCTTAATGAGAGCTTAGGGTATTAAATAGTGAACTTTATTTAATAGGGTAGTATCACTATGATAGTGGTACTATTCTTGTATTTAAGCGCTAGTCAAGCTACTTGACTTATCGAATAGAGTCGCTTTATAATAAAAATGGAAAAATAATGTCGTAAACATTGACTTTAGAAAACGTTAACATGAGATCTGGTAGTTATTTTAAAAGTAACATATGAGGCTTTGTTTTATGAGGGTGTTGGATTAATTGTTAAGTGGTTACTTAAGTGCAATTATCATTGGCATTGAGCCTACACTGTATTAAAACAAAGTCCTTTTTATAATAGTTAAGAGAAGAGGTGAAGGATATTTTCGGTTATAGCATAAATGTAATAAAGGGGATAAGCTTAACTGAAAATAAAAGTAATAACATTTAGCTTATTAAAAATTATGATTTAAAGCAAAAGATAGGGGATTATGAATAACATGAAAAAGAGAAAGAAAATAGTTAGTCAAATAGTTACTACAGTTATATCTATGATATTTTTATTTAGTATCATTTCACCAGTGAATGTATCTGCTTTAGCTGTATTTACCACAGAACAGAGTATAGCTTTACATCAATTAAATACTGCTACTGAGCCTAAGGCTGTTAGAGCAGCAGTTGAAAATCCAAAGCTAGGTATTGATTTAAGCCAATATAGTACTTTTTCAAATGAACAAAAAGATTATTTAGCTACAGTTATAGGAAGAGAAAATTCTCGAAATACTCGACTATTCTCTAGTCCTGAATCAGTAGAAGGTTATGTTAATTGGTATGTAAACCAAGTGACTGAATATACAAAACAATTAGCAAAGATACAGATAAAATTTGACTATAATGATGATGCAGATCATGTCAGATCACGTATGAGTTTACCTAAACTATATAATAGTGTAATTTACGTTAGGTGGACAAGTGATAAACCTGATGTAATATCTACAACAGGTGTGGTTAAAAGACCGGCATATGGACAACCAAATGAAGTTGTTCATTTAACTGCTAATAGTATAGATGGAGGCGGATGCCCTATAACTGATACTAGAACCTTAACGGTATTAGCTGAAGAAACAGCTCCACAACCACAAATAACGCCATATCAAGCAGCAGTAGATGCTGTTATGAATGCATATATTGTTCCTAACTTGAAAGTTGCAATAGAAAATCCTATATTACATATAGATTTAGCTAGATATAAGTATAACAAGTTATCTAGTGAGATGAAGAATAATTTGCTACTTGATTTATTGCATGACATACAGGGTAGAAAATTAAGTAATATTAATGAAGTGATTTCTGCATTTAACAAATATACTTGTAAGTCAATAATTAATGATGCTACAAAACATTTAGACATAGTTTACGCAGAAGGTGATAGCAAGGAAAGTGTTACAAAAAACTTAGGACTTCCTACAAATTCAACATATGGAGCTTCAGTAACATGGGAAAGTAATACTGTGAATTATATAGAAACTAATGGTACAGTACATAGACCAGTTGGGGATCCTGTAGCTGTAACATTAAAAGCTACTATGAAAATGGGAGATGAAATAGCACAATTAGATTATCTTGTTAATGTAAAAGGTGTTCAAATCACAACAGTTCCAGTGGTACCATCAATTCCTACTAATGATAACGAGGTGGAGAAATCTGTAGACAATAATCCGACTAGCACACCTGCTGAGGTGAAATTAAATACTACTAAAGATGGTAATAAGGTTAATGCTACTGAAAAAGTAGATGCTATAAAAGATGGAAAAGATACTTTGATGATTAAGTCAGATGAAGTTACTATGTCAATTCCAGAAAAGGTTATATACACAGATGGATTGAATGGTTCAGATTATATCAAAGTAACACAAGAGATATTGCCTTCAGATAGAGCAAAAGAATTATTTTCAAACCTTCCAAGTAATGTAGCTCCATTGAGGGATGCTATTAATTTTACAATGCAGTTATTTGATAGTAATAACAAATTAATTAAAGATATACATGAATTTGCTAATGGTCAGAAGGTTAAGATAGTAATAAGTTTAACTGAAGATCAAATAAAGAATGTAGATACAAGCAAGTTAAGTATGTTTTATTTTGATGAAGCCAAGAAACAATGGGTTGAAATGGGAGGACGCTTTGATAAAGAAAATATGACATTTACTTTTGAAACTCCTCACTTTACAAACTTTGCTATAATGACAAAGGTTGCAGCGAATACAACGCCTACAAAGGTAGATATATCTGAGGTATTACCTAATGCTGCAACGCCTACAAAGATAGAGACGCCTGAGGTTTTGCCTAATGCTGCAACTCCTACAAAAATCGAGACATCTGAAGCATTACCTAGTACTGCAACGCCTACTAAAATAGAAACACTTAAAGTCTTACCTAAGACTGGTTCAGCTTTAGATTTTAATGCAATGTTAATAGCTGGTGGTGCTTTAGTTGTATTAGGTGGGTTCATGCTTGTTAGAAGAAATGCTGCTAACTAGTAGTTATAAAATCATTAAAAATATGTAGTATTATTAATTTAAGAGTTAGATATATTTTATAACTTTAAATAGAGACAATTTTAATTAATGATAAATAGGGTTATCTTTAGGATTGCTTAATTGGTTAAGTGATATTTAAAGGTAACCCTTGTATTTTTTACTGCTAAGAATAGTTATATAAAAAGTTCTAGCTAAACCTAGTAATTTAGATGTCTTAGGATAGCTATTTAGGATAAATAGTAGGAAATGAAAATATGTGGTCTTCCAGAACTTCTTCATATACGTTAAGAAAAAGCATATGGTGAAAAAGGCTCACTAAAGAATGTGGCTTCAGCGACTTTTTTACTATCTAGGAATTGATCATTAAGTTGAAACTATAAGTAATATAGTGAAATACAGTCAAAACAGCATTTTATAAGTAAATTCTTAAAAAGTTAAGAGTTTTAAGCGGAGTAAAGTTATATAGATAAAAAGCCAAACTATTGATTATTTTAAGAATAAAGGAGATTGTTATATGTGGAGCAAATCTATATAGTTATTATTAAATAGCATGTTTACTCTTTTGTTTAGTAAATATATAATAAATAAGAAATAATAGTAAGTATAAACTTATTAACTAAGGGATAAGAGCAGATTAGGAGATATAGATTTATGAACATAACATTAATAACAGTAGGTAAAATAAAAGAAAAATACTTAAAAGATGCTATAGATGAATATTCAAAGAGACTAAAAAGATATTGCAAGTTAGATGTTATAGAACTTCCCGATGAAAAAACTCCGGACAATGCATCAGAAAAGGAAGAACTTCAGATAAAAGAGAAAGAAGGACTGCTTATACTAAAGTCTATAAAAGAAAATATGTATGTAATAGCGCTAGATCTAAAAGGTAACATGATATCCTCAGAAGATTTTTCAAACCTTATAGGAGATTTAGGGGTTAAGGGTGAGAGTCAACTTTGCTTCGTAATAGGAGGCTCCTTAGGACTATCAAAGGATGTCATAGAAAGAGCAAACTATAAGTTGTGCTTCTCAAAGATGACCTTCCCACATCAGCTTTTTAGAGTGATGCTACTTGAGCAGATTTATAGGGCATATAGGATAATGAAGGGTGAACCGTATCATAAGTAACGGAGGTTTTTACTAAAACTGGATGATGTTATAGAGAGATATGGTGAACCTTGTATATATCAATAAAAAAACTACGGCAAAAGCTGTCGTAGGTTTCAAATTTAAAAAGAAATGATTGATTATTAATGACATGCTGATGTTATATTCAATATTAAAAAAATAGGTATTACTATAGATTAAATAGAAATTAATCTATTTAATAGTGTTGCTGTTATATGAATGTTCTAATATAATATAATTTAGGGTATAAAAATCTGAACACAGAGGATTAAAAAATGAAAAGTGTAGAGTATTTTTTGAATGATAAATTCGTAGTTTTAAGAGTGCTTTATGAACATCAAATGGATATAAATGGCGTTATGATATGTCCAATTACTCAGCAAGAATTAGCTGATATGTCTGGTTTTAGTAAAGCTAAGATTAACTCCATTTTAAATGAATTAATAAAAAAGCAGTATGTTGAGATGTATAATAATACAAAAGGACGTTATGTTCTTTTGTATGAGGCGATACAAATAATAAAAAGGCTGTCATGATTGTAGGTCTTTGCCTTTTTAGGTGCTGAATTAGAAAGGAATATACGGGTATGGATAGAAAAAAGTTTAGTGAAGATTCTAGAGTGAAACTTCCAGCACTTTTGCACTTTAAAAGACTTGGTTATGAATATCAAACCAAAAAAGTAGAATCTAATGAAATAGATAAAAGGAATAATATATTTAGATCAATATTGAAAAAATCAATTGAAAAAATTAATGGAAAAGAATATTCTGATTTGAGAATTGATGAGTTAATTAAAGAAATTTGGGACTTGACTAATAATAGTATTAATAAAGGTGAGCCATTCTTTGATAGGCTAACTTTAGGTAATTCTATAAAATTGATTGATTTATTAATCCTCCAGAGAAAATAATACAACAATTTGAAGAAAAAGTTCAAAGTATTGATAATCAGATAAGAGATTATTATGATGAGAACTTATTATTAGAGAGGACAAAAAAGTTCTTACTGCCATTGTTAATGAATAGACAAGTAACTTTTAATAACCAATGATGTTAAAGAGCCGAGAAGAAAACCTCGGCTCTTTAATATTATTGGTTATTAATTCAAATTTATATAAGTTCATAGGAGATATACGAGAAGTTTGTACAAAGATCAATGTTTTTGGTTAGTGATATAGAAAAGTCTATGTAAATATATCAAACATTTTGTAATAATAAGTTATGTTTATGAATAAAAACTCAACTCGTTATCTTTTATGAAAAATATTGCAATAATTTGACTAACTGAATATATTTACAATTAAAGTAAAATATAGTTAAAATTAAATGTGTAGACAGTTTGTCTATATTTTAAATTTTATATTACTGAAATAGAAAGGAGGTGTACTTATGGCAAAACTTTGGTGTGCAGTAAAATGTGGAGCGACATGTGTTGCAGGTTGCCAGGCAGATAGCCCAGCAATTCCAGTTGCAGATTGGTTTGTTGGTGCGACTGGAGCAGCTAAGTGGTCAAAAGGTTAAAGAATATAATTAAAGAAGTGCGGTATTACTATTTAATAAAGTGATGCCGCATAATTTTTCATATACTATTTAAGAAGGAGAATTCTATGAATTATTTTGAAGTAACATCTCTTAAAGGTAATAATTATATATATGATTCTGATTATAATATCATTCAACCTAGTGATTTGTACTGTAGACAAACCTTGGAAGAGGTTGCAAGTACTCAAATGATAATACACAAAGAGATATCGTGTAATGAATTTTTTAATGATAAAAAACAACGTTCATTTATGCAACTTTGTTTAGTCTTGACCAATCAATGCAATTTTAGATGTAATTATTGCATTAATTCAGATGAATATAAATATTCTAAAGGTTTTAAGAATGAACATATGTCTAAAGAAATTATTGATCATGCATTGGAGTTGTATGTTAAAAGTTACAAAGAAGCTTTTCAATGGAATCCTAATTTATCATTTGTTATAGGATTTTACGGTGGCGAACCATTGCTAAAATATGATTTAATATGTTACACAATAGAAAGAGTTAAAAAGGTATATAACATAAATGATGCCAAATATACATTAACCACTAATGCATACCTTCTTAACAGAGAAAAATTTGATTATTTATCTAAAAATAATGTTTACATCAATGTCAGTTTTGATGGGTATGAAGAGTATCATGATTTAAATAGAAAAACAATTGATGGAAAGAAGACTTTTAAAAGGGTAGTTGAGAATTTCAGAAGTTGCTTGCAAAATGAGACGGAAGGAAAGTTAAGTATTTTAATGACCCAAGATATGAGATTTAGTCCATTAAAGATGCATGAGTTTTTCTTGGAAAATGATGATTTAGATAAAAGAATAACACGTGTTAATTCTGTTGCAGACATTAACACAGGATACTATGAGCGTTATGAAGCTTATCCTAAATTTCAAGAGGAATTTGATCAATTGTTTAATATATATATGATGTCAAAGAGGGGGAAGGACGAAAAGATATCTAATTTTGTGAAACAGTATTTTGACGGGCTATTATTAGATATTTCAAAGAGATTACATTTTAATGATAAATTATGTTCTATATGTACTCCATTAAAATCTAGGTTGACTGTAAGTACTGATGGTAAATTGCATATATGTGAAAAAGTTAATGAGAACTATTCTATAGGAGATGTGTTTAATGGTGTAGATGTTGATTTATCTTACAAGTATTATTCAAGGCTATGCTATATTAGGAAGAATGTATGTAAAGATTGTGAGATTAGAAATATATGTGGACTATGTTATGCACAAATACAAAGAGATGGTAATGAAATGAACATTGACGAGTCATTTTGCAAAAATGCTATTAAAGGCACTAAGAATGCACTAAAGTACTATTGTACTACATTAGAATATTAGTGGAGGAATAAAAATGAAATATTCTTTAATGAACTTTATTATAACCAATAAAGGTACTAACGGTATAATATTTGTAGACTTACTAAATAGTAGATATATTGAGCTGGATAGTACTGAAGCAGTGTTTTATGAGAATGTAATGAATAGTGGAGCTATAAGTTGTAAAGAGGAAGAAGAAGTAATAAATAAATTATTGGATGAAAATATTATTATTCAAAGCAATGCATCTTATTATCCTGAAGAACTTGCAATTTTTGATGTAGACTTTCTAAAAGGTAACCTTTCAGAGTTTCAACTAAATCAAGCTGTACTAGAACTAACTACTACTTGCACATTTAATTGTGAATTTTGTGATGAGAACAGTAATAAAGCTTTTGCATCATGTTTTTGCAAAAGATGGAGTTATAATGCGAACAATTATGATTATATTCAGCTTATAGAGACATTGTTAAGTTTTGGAACAAGGCAAATAGTGTTTCAAGGTGGCGATCCTTTTAACGATAAAAACTCATTAAAGCTTATAAAAGAAATTTTAGATAGGGTCAATAAAGTTAGTCCAAACACGATGATTTGCTTTTCAGTAAACGGATATAGTCTAAATGAAGAAATAATAAATTATCTGAGTGGATATAAGAATATTCTATTTAATATACAACTAATAGGATTTAATGAAGAAGAGTATTTTAATATAAGTAAGATTCCAGATGGGTATAAAAGGGTTCTTAATAATGTTTTATTATTAAAAGCTGCAAAAATATCTGTAGTAGGAACATTTTTAATAAGTAATAAAAATCAAGTTAATCATTCGGAGTCATTTCAACAAGACATAGGAATACCAATATCGTATATCTACCTCTATAATAGTGAGTTAGCTTGCAAAGATAAATTAGGTGATTACAAACAAAGGACAATTACATTAGACATTTCAAATCACCTCATTGCAAAGAAGTTAAATGGATGCTTATATGGTCAGTTATTTTTTTCATGTAAACAGGATGTCTATCCTTGCGCTTTTTTGCGAGACTTTAAATTAGGGAATTTAAATGAAAATACACTTCAGGAGATAATAGCTAAGAAAGATTATAGAAAGTTCTGGTTTTTGTCAAAGTCAAAAATAGATCCTTGTGATAAATGTAAATATAGCATTCAGTGTTTTGATTGTAGAGCTATAGAGTATTCAGTGAATAAAAAATTGGATAAGGAATATTATTGTAACCAAATCAATGGAGGTGAGATATTAAATGAAGCAAAAAGCAATACTTAGATCAGTATTAATAACTGCGGTCTCAGCTATTGTTATTTCGGCATTATCTTCTGGTATATCTCTATATATTCCAATCTTAAATAAAAATATTATAGACAAGGGTATTGCAAATAATAAGATTGATTTGGTTATAAGGTTTTGTATTATTCTACTGATACTAAATATTTCGAATTCTTTATTAAAGTTCTTAAGTAATGGCATAATATCTCAACTAGGTATTAGAGTTGTAAGTAATGTTAAAAAGGCCTTTATAGGAAAAGTATTTAAATTTCCAATGGCATTTTTTGATGCAAGAAATAGTGGACAATTAACGCAAAGGATTCACGAAATTGATGGACTATCAGTATTATTTTCACCTACATTTCTACATATACTTACAAGTGTCTCCTCTTGTATCGGTGGAATAATTGTTGTACTAAATATACAACCTTCAATAGTGTTATTTTATTGCCCAGCTATACCATTAGTTGCGTTTTTATCATATAAGATAGCTAGTTTACTACAAAATAGTCTTATGGAAACAGCTGATTTAGAGTGTGAAACTAATGGAATAGTACAAGAGAGTATACAAGGAATTGCTGAGGTAAAGAGTCTCAATCTTGGAGGTAAGAAGGAAAGGGAGATTAATGAGCTAACCTCTAAAGTATATAAGAAAACTCTTTGGCAGAATTTATTCGTTTCTGCAGGTAGCGAAATTATGGCACTACTAAATATTTTAATCTCATTAGGAATTACAATTTTATGTGCAAATTTAATAATAAAGAAGCGGATGACTATAGGAGAATACCTTGCGATAACACAATATACATCATTAATTTTAGCACCAGCGCAACTTGTTGCCTCTGCATATATCTCATTGCAACCTGGAATAGTTAGTTTTAAGAGAATAAAAGAATTAAATCAATTAGAGGTTGAAGAATATAGTGAAGGAAATGACATAGAAGAAATTAATACCATAGACTGTAAAAATGTTACGTTTGGATATAGCGATAAGTATGTTTTGAAAAATATTAATTTTTCTATACGAAGAGGTCAAAAATTTGCTGTAGTAGGGCCTAATGGTTCAGGAAAAACTACATTAGCTAAGTTGCTACTTGGATTTTATAATAATTATGAAGGGCATATTAATTACAATAACACTGATATGAAAAGTTTTTCGGTTAAAAGTTTAAGAAAAGAAATTTCTATAGTATTTCAAGATGTTTTTCTATTTAATGGAACATTATTTGATAATATAAAGTGTGCAGCTCCAGAAGCAGATAATAAAGATATTATTGAGGCACTAAAACAATGTGGATTAGTAAAAGATATGACAGAAGAAGAAATAAGCGCTATATTATATATGCCGATTATGGAAGGTGGAAAGAATTTATCTGGAGGGCAAAAACAACGAGTTGCAATTGCAAGAGCACTTTCAAGAAAACCAAGTGTGTTAGTGTTCGATGAGGCTACAGCTCATCTTGACCAAGAAACGAAAGAATCAATAAAGGAATTTCTAAAGAACTCACTACCTAATATAATTTGTATCATAATTACTCATGATGATGATTTTGCTAAGTTAGCAGATGAGGTTTTGTTGCTACAATAGAATTAAGTTTGCAGTAATTCATACAAGTGGAAAGTGATGTGATGTTAGCAAAAAAATCAATTAAACTTAAACCAATCTTAAATGTCTGTATCTGATAAATTGATTTTTACTAAATTACGAAGCATATCAGTAATTGCGATAGTAATAAGGAAAAGAGCATTTATTGTTTAGTTAGTTATAACGTTAATCTTATTGACTAGAGTAAGTAATTGCATATAATTGGATGCATCGACTTATGTTTTGTGTTTTTTAATGCTGTTGTATATTATTATTGGGTTCTTTATAGAGTTAAATATATTATCAATTAGTGTAGCAATTTTAATTATGTATATTTTATTGAGCAATTACTTAAAATACCTCTAAATAATGCAATTTGGAGGTGTTTAATGATTACTATGCTTTGTAAATATGCATACCTTTATATGATTTTTTTACATTTATTGAATGTGTAATTTTATCTGCATATTTTTTTAAAAAAGCTATTATTGATATTAAATATTTAATTGATTATTTTAAAGCTCTTAAATAAATTTAAATTTTAAGTATATTTTTTTACAACTTACCCAAAATAGATATATACCTCAGGATTATTACCCTATAAAATAAGATTCTTATTTTTTTATGTAACCTTTTTTATTGATTTGGAATATTATTATTTTATGTGTTGCAAACATCAAAATATCTACAATCCCCTTATCCAATAATATAAAAATAAGCTAAGAGGTTTAATCTCCTAGCTTATTTTTATATCTGATTATAAACAGCTTAAAATTGAACTTAAAATAATTAAATTACTTAGTTTATATTTAATAAAACTTAGTTTAGATAAATGAATAAAAACTATCTCTAAACACAAAATATAACATGTTTACTTTATATTAAGTAGGTGATAAATTCATGAATAGTAATGGTATGCCAAGTAAAATTGAAGAATATTTAAAAGAAGTATCCGATGGTGCTATAATGCAAGTTGATTCTGATATAGCTATCTACTTTATAAAGACCTTGGTAAATTATGATGAGATAGTAAATAGAATTCAAATTCCTTATATGGTAAATAAATCTACATTTAATAATTATATTAGAAATATATCTTATGTGATTGAGGAAAAAGATATAATTGAGTATTTATTAAATGGCTTTTTAATTACAAAGTTAGAAAAAGATATAATCGCGATTAGTGGATTCTCAAAGAAGCATGGAAGAAATGTTGATCAGGTTATCAGGGAAGCGAGCTTTGAGGGAGGATTAGAATCCTTTGTAGAGCAAATAGATATAAATATAAACTTAATAAGAAATCTATACAAGACAGAAGAATTGATGGTAGATATAATGACAATAGGTAAAAAAAATAAAAAAGGAATAGCCCTACTTTATAATAAAAACACTGTTGATTCTGCAATACTTAAGAAAGTAATCAGTATGTTAGAAAAAGTAGAGTTGGATACAGTTGGTGCATTAAATGAGCTTCAACAAGTTTTAGTAAGAGGTCAACTAATATTTCCCAGACTTGTAACTACTGAAAGACCAGATAAAGCTATTAATTCAATTGATAAAGGAAAGGTAATATTAATGTTAGAAGGTACCCCTGTAGTGGCTATAACACCAACAACTTTTCATGAATATTTTACTACTGTTGATGATAAATACCTACTTCCTGTTCCAGCTGTATTTCTCATATGTTTGAGATATCTAGCTTTATGTATAAGTGTTACTCTTCCTGCTGCATATGTTGCTTTTGTAGCTTATAATCCTGAAGTGTTTAGAATTCAACTTGCATTATCAATCGCAGGCTCAAGGTCTGGAGTACCCTATACTTCATACATAGAAGTTACATTCATGCTTATAATGATGGAGTTCCTTATTGAGGCTAGTTTAAGACTTCCTAAAACGATTGGTTCTACTGCTACTACTGTTGGTGGCCTTATACTCGGGCAAGCAGTTACAGCTGCAAATCTAGCTAGTGAAATTATGGTTATTATAGTGTCAGCAGTAGCAATATCTACGTTTGTTATTCCAACAACATCTATGAGTCTTTCTATTAGAGTTCTTAAGTACTTTATACTCTTTTTTACTGTGATAGGTGGAATGATTGGATTTGTATCTTCAATGATTATTACTGTTTTCTATTTGACATCATTAAATAATTTTTCTGGTGCATTCTTTGACCCAGCTAATATACCTTTAAGCAAACTAAAACAGATATTTGGGAAAGTGAAAGCTAAATGAAATCTAAACTTTTTTATTATTATATTATTGGACATATATTTATTAGCATGATAGTTTACTATCCTAATTTACAAAGCAAGAATGTTTATAATGGGTTCTTAATAGCAATAATATTAGGTTATTGTATAGCGATGACTAACAGTTGTTTTTTAATAAGCTCATATAATATATTTGAAGGTAAAGATCTCATATTTATAACTGAAAAAGTATTTAGTAATTTTAGTGGAAAACTAGTTGTATTTATACATATTATCACTTCATTTATAACTGGTATAACATTATATATACCTTTAATAATTGTTATGGGAAGTAATATTATGCCAACCACTAGCAGATTATATATATCTGTATTTATTGTTTTAATATATATGGTGGCAATGAAGAATACTCAGAATACGATACTTTATGGAATAGGCTTTTTTGCCCTGTTTGCTTCTATATTAGTTCCTACAATTTTTGTTATTATAGGTAAAGAAATTGATATGAGGTTTATAGTTGGATCTATAAGTCACTCGACAAGAAGGCCTCTATTAGTGATGATAATATCAGCAACTTATTTCTTTGATGGTATAGAAAATTTAGCAGTATACAATCCTTCCTTTGGTAAGAAAAGTATAAAACTAGCCTTTTTATTGTATGCAATTGTAGGTATTCCTTTATCTTTGTTTCCAATACTTATTCCTATCGGAGTATGGGGACCTCATACAATAAAAGATTTAACGCTTCCTATTTTGGCAACTTCTGATACTGTAGCACTTGATTTGTTTATAATTGAGAGAACTTTATATATAATGTTACCTTTATATATTTCATTGCAAATACTTGGTTCAATCACATATTTTTATACTACATATACTTTAATAAATAAAAGCGTTAGTAATAATAAAATAAAAATAGCTATATTTTTTGTTATTTTTATATTGTTGCTAGTAACACCATTATACCTAACTGATTTTGAATCTATGTTAAATATAGGTAGATTTTGGGGGTATGCTTGGTTTATAATTATGTGTCTAATGTGTCCTTATATATATATTAAATGTAAAGGATGGATGAAAAAGCAGATATGAAAAAGATGTGTACTATTTTATGTTTCTTAATTTTATCTAGCTTTCTTACAGATTGCGATTATAAGGATATAGATAGGAGAATATTTATAGTTGCAATAGGTATAGATCATGCCGATAGTGGCAGTGGGTTAACGCTCACATTTAAGGGAGCTATCCCCCCAAGAAAATCACAGTCACAAAGCTCTAATGAAAATTATCAATTAATTCAAGTTGAAGCCGATTCTATAGGTTTAGGCCTAAGAAAAGTAAAAGAACAACTATCATTAGAACCAGACTATAGCCATATGAAAACTCTTTTATTTGGCAAAAGCTTTATTGATGGCAATAAAGATCAACTAGTACATATAGCTAAATTCTTTATCTTAAGACGCGATTTTCAAAATCTAATGTGGATAACAATGGCAAATCCATCAGCAAAAGAAATATTAGATTTTCAATCTTCAACAGAAAACTATGCAGGAGCTGAAATCTACATGAGGTTTGGTCAGGGAGTAGATTCTCCATATAACTGCAAAAAAAAGTTATCTGAATTTTATACAGAATTAACAACCCCTGGGTTAACTACGTTAATGCCTATTTTTGAGAAATTCGATGGTAAAATAAAAATGGCAAATACAGCTATATTTACGAAGGACGTTAATAGTCATTCCGTTATTCATGATGAGGAAATAAAAATACTTAATATACTGCTTAATAAGACACCAAACTCAGCGTTTATATACTCAATTGAAGATAAAGACAAAATAGTAGGCTTTAATTTAAAAGGAGCAAAAACTAAATACTCATTCAATAATGAAAAGAATAAGCTTATTTGTAACTTAGATGTTAAATTGAAGTTGCTTTCTGAAGAGGGCACTGAATATCATCTCTCAAAGGAAGAAGCTGGAAAATTAATCCAAAGTCAGATAAAATCTAAAATTCTTAAGTTGCTAGATAAATTTCAACAAGAAAAAGCGGATCCATTAAATTTAGAATTAAGTTATTGGGAATATAGACCTAATTATGACTTAAGTGATGATTGGATTAATGAGTATTATACTAGAATACAGTTTAAGGTTAATGTATATACTAGTTTGGAGGGAAAAAGCTCTGCAAGATAATTATTTATAACATTAGTACAATTTTAAAAAGAGTAAGGTGAGAAAATTGAATCTTATGGATATACTAGATAAGTATTTAGGAAACGCAGATTTAGTGATTTTTATAATTCTTTCAGCAGTTTTGCTAATAGTAGCATTTAAAATGGCATATTCAGACGATAAACACATCTAGCTCGCAAGCGTGGAAGTATTATAAAAATTTAAAATTGTATATTGAAGCAATATAGTTAAAAAGAATTAATAAGAAAATAAAAAAGAATCGTATTTAAGGGGAAGAGAGTATATAAATACGATTCAAGGCATATGAGGAATATTTACTACATTCTTATTATACACTAATTAATGCAAAAATATAATAAAACCTTTGTGGTTAACTTAGTAAAGTAATCCATTGCAGCATAATATGACGTCATTTTATATTAGTTAATTATTAATAATACTTGTATATCTATCTTTTTACTTATAATTCAGTCTAACATCATTATTTCATCTAATCTCTTTAATAGTATAAGTTAATTTATTCATATTAGTGAGGTCAGTCAGCTACATTCTTATAAAATGTATAGGCTTTTAACATAATAATAACAATGAAGGCAGTTGTCTAAGATCAAATATCTTCAGGTAGATATATACAAAGAGTAATATAATAAAAAAATAAGGATATGTTAGAGAACAGTGTTGATAATGTAATACAAGTTAAGGAAACTTTATTTTCTGTCCACTTAATTTATAGTTTAAAAAGATGACGCAATAATTTTTACTTCATGGCATCTATTTCTAATTTCAGTCTGTCAAAATGTACCTCCATAAAATCAAGTCTTTCTTTTGCAATTTCCTTTGCCTTTTAAGTATATAATTTATCTGGAATTTTTTTAAGCTTTACTTCGTATTCAATAAAAGGGGTGTGTTTTGAAACATCCTTTAATCTTCCATTTTCAACAGTGTTAAATTTGAGATTATCATTTAATGATTTATTTATTGTTAGTCTTTTCCAAAATTGACCTGCTAACATAAAGGTACGAGCAAATCCACTTGCTCCTATAACATCAAGTTTATCTGAATCAAAGGGTATTTTTGCTTCTATTGAATTAGGTTTATTTCTAGTTCTAAACCTATGCGATATAATACAGTGCTTTGTCTTCTCAATTTTATCTTCTTCATATTCTAAGTTTCTTAATATATCGTCTGCAATTACACTGCCTAAATTATGTGCTGAACAAGTTAATTTATCTTGAACAATTTCTATAATCTTTCTATGTTTAGTTTCTGTATTCATATATTTACCTCCTATTTATAAAATTTCCATAGACACAGAATGTCGAACGTTTGTTCTTTTTTTGTCAAATTACTCAATTTCAATAGCATCTTTTAACTGAGTCTAAAATATAAATATATATTATAACATTGATTAATAATATAGGAGGTAATATATATGATAGAACTAACCCATTTAAAGGAAGGAGAACTTATTAAGAAATTCCCATCAGAGGTACAGCAATCTATAAAAAAAGTATTGAAAATACTTGATTATGAATATGGAGAAGATAGAGATAAGTATAAAGATGATGGAGGGTATGTAGTTGTAGTAGAAAATGTTGATGATTTCAATAAACTAAAAGATAGAGTTCATATTGATTGTGATGAAATTATTGCAGAATATGTAGATAAGATAGTATGTAGTACCGGAGTAGTCTATACTAATAGCCTGATAATATGCAATAGTGATTATGCTGTATCTATTATAATTCCACTAGAGTTAACACCAGATAATTTAAGAAAATATATTATTGATTAAAAGCCTTAATTGCCAATAGAGTGGTGATTAAGGTTTTTGTTATTAATAGAATATAGGAGGGCTCAATGATAAGGAAAGTAATAAAAGATACTAAGTATTGTCAGATACTAAGTCAAGGGAAAATAGCTGATAAGGAATATACTTATTCTATTGAAAAAATATTTATCAAAGCTGTAAAGAGAGATGAAATTCGATTTAGTCTTTATAAAGACACAATAAGGTCAACAGAGACTTATATTCCGCGCTCATTAGATGTAACTGAAGAACAATTATTACAGTTAATTAAACAGTCTATAGCACAAGGAGTATTCTCAAAAAATTTTATAGAGAGCTTATCTCAAATATTACAATAAAAAGCTAGGAGGAGTATAAAATGTTTGAAAATAAGAAAGATCGTTACATTACTAGAGGAGCTAATGAAAGACTAAGTATTAATTTGCAGTTACTACTATGGAATATGATAGATACATTAAAGGAAGATAAAAACATAGAGTTAGATTATCTACAGATATTTAATTTTGAGTACGTTACTGGTAATGAAAAGTATAATCTCAGTATTACTCATTCACAAGAAGAGCCACCATACAATAAAAAGTATCTGATTAATGTAGAAAAGCCAATTAATGAAAAAATATTTATTATTGACAGCGGAGAATACTCTACTATGTTATTATCAAAAGAATATTAAAAGATTGGAGTGATGTAAATGAACAAGAATCTATGGAGAGGGATAATATTTAAGATTGATGAAAAAAAGAGAATTGGAACAATGAGAATTGATTTTTGCGGAAGTGATGGAGGTTTGTGTAATCAATGGAATCCTACAAAGCTTCTAACCCATATAACAAATAATTCAAAGATTTACCTATGTAAACTACAGCAGGAAATTAACTACATTCAGTTTGAACTTCTTTCAAACTTTGAAAGAATAGAGCAGTACTGCAATGGTAATGGTTACGACAAAGAAACCTTATTTTCAATTTCATTAGATTATGCTGATTATGCAATTAAGCTTATACCAGTAAGAGATTCCTATAGCTATATATACACTTATATGAAATAAAGAGCCCTTCACATAACATAACTTTTCTATATACTATCCCGAATAGTCTTTTTAGCCTTTAAATAATAGATTAACTCTTTCTTATCTTCTATGTCCCAATCTTTGAAATCTCTAAGCAATTCAACTATTGGAATGAATTCTATATCTTCGATAGCTTCGTTAAAGACGCTGTTTTGTGAATCATCTACAAAGTATGATATTGGTGCATTTAAGGCGTTAGCAATAATTTTTAAGCTATCTATTGATGGGTTTCCTCTTCCGTTTTCAATATCACTAAGAAAGGATAAAGATACTTTTCCTTTAGTTTTTTCTGATAACTCTTTTAAAGATAATCTTTTCGATTTTCTTATAGCTTTTAGCTTATCTCCTAATTCCATAATATCCTCCTCATGATTCCGTAAATAACGTATTAATTTTAGTATAAACAAAACTTGATAGAATGTAAAATACTTTGTAAATATGACAAAATATTATATAATTAACGTAAAAATAATTGTAAAATTACGTTTTTATCGTATAATAAGAGTATGGGGGTGGAAACTTTGGATTATATAGGGGAAAAAATCAAATGTGAAAGGCTCAAGAAAAGTTTAAAACAATATGAGTTAGCTAAAAAGGTGGGAATATCAAACACATACCTTTCAGACATAGAAGTTGGAAGAACATCACCTTCATTAAAGACATTAGAGAAGATTTCAAAAGCATTGGAAGTTGATATTAAGAGGTTCCTATAATTTTATATACAAGAGATAAGTTAAGATAATTATAAAATATACAAAATTAGATTAAGGGGAAATAATTATGAATAAAAAAACTATAGTAATCATTGTTACTGGAATAGTTTCACTATCATTAGTTGGATGTGGGAATAAGGGTAATAAAAAAGCGGATGTTGAGTCTAAGCCAAAAATTCAGCAAAATGAGCAAGGTAAACCAAATGATAGTAAGGCAGATGATAATAATCAAAAAGACGGTTCTAAGGCTGAAGAAAAGAACAATTCAACGTTGGATACAGGATCAAGTGTAAAAGCTGACGGTTACTCGGAGGATTCAAATACTAATATTTCTCCAGAGGAACAG
Source organism: Clostridium sp. C8-1-8 (assembly GCF_009928445.1). Lineage (GTDB taxonomy): Bacteria > Bacillota > Clostridia > Clostridiales > Clostridiaceae > Clostridium_AR. The sequence goes on from NZ_JAABNO010000001.1 coordinate 34,852, forward strand.
TTGATGATTGATACAAAAAGTTTATTAGTCGATACAGCATGGAAGGCTGATACGGGGAAATATCTTATACTATTTCCTATAAATCCTGATACAGATAAGGAGCTAAGATTTATCTTTGGAGATAATAGGGCTAAGATTAAGGGAAAATATGAAATTAAGATAATAGACGGAATGCCTAATTTATTTTTAGTTATGGATAATAGTTCAGGGAATGCTTCTAAAGATGGGTTTAGATATATTATTGATAAAAAAAGTGATACAAATATTACGCTTATATCTAAAGGAACTAGCTCAGAAATACTTAATTGTAATCTTACAGATAAGACTAAAGCAATAGCAATTGTAAAATAGTACAAGCATAGAAGTTATATATCTAATAGAAATATTGCTTAGATTATCTGAAACAGAGAACATCGAGAGTTTAAGCATATAATCAAAGAAGGAGAATAGATATGAACCCCATTTATATACTGAGAATAGTAATAATAATCTTAGAATTGATAGCTAGAGGTATGGATTCAGAATCTGCAATAAATAAAATAGCAAATGAGCATAATATTTCAGCATCATTTTTAAGAGAGTTTTTATAAATTAGTCAATTATCATTGGACTTTGAAAAATAAAACTCCAATGATAATTGATTACTATATATTTGATAAAAAGAATATGTGACTATACTTTTGGATAGAGTTAAAGAAATTATTTTTTTATGATTTATATTTAGTAGGATAATTAACGAAAAACTTAATATAGAATCAAGGGTTCTAATAATCTAAAAGACAAATACTTAATAACTTATAAATAATGATAAATTATATAAAGGAGCTGAAAAGAAATGAATGTTTTTGATGCAGGCGGATTTATAACTTTTATAGCGGTAGTTGGTGCTATAGTAGGGGGAACAGTAATATTTATATTGTTACATAAAATATTTGATATTGTTCATTTTGGTTTTGGAGCTATGGCTGGTATGTGGTTTACTTGCTGTATAGTAGCTGCTGTTATAATTAATTTTTTAGGAGGGATAGTTGGAGGTGTTTTTTCAATTATCTGGTTTCTTATAAAAGTAGTAGCTATAATAACCATATTAGGTTCAATAGGAAAGCGTATATTTAATAAGTTAAAATAGTTAAGATGTGTTTAACAAGGATAAACTATGAGTCTAGTATCATTAATAAAATTAACTTTATACATAATAGAAAAAGAGGGTATCCTCTTTTTTTTTTTGTAATTAAATACTTAAAAGTAAAAGTGAAAGATAAATTATTTAATATATATATATTGAATTAAAAAAAATAGGTGGAATTAATATATAACAGTTAGAATATTATAAAAAAAATGAAAATATCGACATAATCAATATATCGATATTTTCATGTTAAAATAGGCTTAAAGATACAAATATTACAAAAAGTTATGAGAATAACATAAGAAAGGTAGAGTAAAAAAACATTATGAAAAAAGAAGAAAGTAAATTTGAAGAATTAGAAAAAGTATATCCACTAACTGAATTAGTAGAAGATATATATGATATCGATAAGGAGACTGCTAAAAATTATGAAGCTTGCTACAAAGAGTTGCAACGAATAGACAAATTACTAAGGCAAATTAGTGATTTTTCTATGACAACTGGTGTAGTACAAAGAAATAGAGACAGATATGTTTTAATGATAAGGGAGTTAATTAACGATAGAGAATTAAAAAAAGTAATTCTTAAAATAAGTAGAAAGAAAAAACTGACGGAAATAGAAGATGATATGTATCATGAATTTTTTTATAAGTATATAGATAATGAAAAAGATAAAGAAATTTTTAATGGTATGAGATTGATAAATAAAAAAATAGAAAATATAACTGGAAAGGTTACACGTTTTGTAAATATAATTCCTACATATTTTGATATTGAATCTACAGATTTAATGAATATTGTACTAGATGAATATGAAACAAAAGTTGACGAGCTGAATGTGTGGTTGCAAAAGCGTTGTGAAGAATTGGATGAGATTGATGATGAGAGATATAAAGAAAAAATATTGAAAGGTTTATCTCAATACGGGGTTCGTAATATAAAAGAGAAGAAAAGCAAGGACAAAAAAAGTTAAGATTTTTTGTCTTAGCTTTTCTTTTTTTATGATGATAAACTCTAGGCATGGAAAGAAACATACATGCTAGGGAGGAATCATTATGATAAAAAAAGATGTTAAAGAACTAAGAAACGAAGTTAATAAAGCGATGGAGGTTTTAGAAAAGCTTAATGCACCAATAGAGGTAAGGATGATTAAAACCAGTAAAGGTGTTATATCAGGATACTATGAGGATAAGGAGAAACTTATACAAGACATCACTAGATATGATGGAGTAAATAATATTTTCTTCACATTAAATACATTTTCAGAAGACCTAATTATTAGAGGGAAAAACAAGCTTAGATTTTTTGCTGAAAATACTACAGTAGATTCTGACATAACTAGAAGAGTACTTCTTCTTATTGATGTTGATCCACAGAGAGCGGCTGGAATTTCATCAAGTGATGAGGAGTTAAAGTCTGCTAATGAAGTGGCAGATAGAGTTAGACAGTACTTATCAGATAATGGGTTTCCTGACCCAGTTAAGGCTTGTAGTGGTAACGGGTTTCACTTATTATATAAGATTGATTTACCTAATACTAAGGAGATTACTTATATGATAAAGGAATTTTTGAATACCTTGGACAAGCTTTTTAGCACAGATAAAGCTAAAATTGATACAACAACTTTTAATCCATCAAGGATTACTAAACTTTATGGAACTATAGCATGTAAAGGTGATAACGATGAAAGAAGACCTCATAGAAGATCCAGTATAATTGATACTCCAGAGGAGTTCAATGTTGTAGAAGAAAGTTTTATTAAAAAGATAATAGGACACAGTACTGAGGAAGAAAAGAAAGTTAGTAAAGTAGAGAATAAAACATCTATCAATTCAAACTTTGACGCAAAAGAATGGCTTGAGAGAAATGGAATAGGAATAAGTCATACAAAGGCAGAGAAGGATCGAGTATGTTATGTTTTAGAGAGGTGTCCTTGGAATTCTAGCCATGATGATAAATCAGCATCAGTAACTCAATTTAATAATGGGGGAATAAGTGCTAAATGTCATCATGATAGTTGTTCGAATGAGAATTGGGGCACCTTAAGAAAACTTTATGAACCCGAATATAAAGAAAAAAAGACTGAAAATTATGACAATAATACAAAAGAAGAAAGAAAAAGCCAGGCAGACGGAATGATTGAACTTGCTATGGAAGCTGGAGATAAATTTTTTCATGATGTATCTAATGAATGTTATGTAGCAATAGAAAAAGAAGGAAATCCATCCGTATATAAAATTAACGAAGAATCCTACAAATCTCTTTTAGTAAAACGTTTTTTTAGGGATACTAGAAAAGCACCTTCTAAAGATTCGGTTAATCAAGCAGTAGGGGTACTAAAAGCAATTGCTCAATATGAAGGAAAAAAAATAAATGTATCTAGAAGATGCACTGGAATAGAAGATGCTATTTATTATGATTTAGGGGATGAAAATTGGACATTTATTAAAATAACAGAGAATGGGTGGGAAGTGGATGAAGACGGTCAAATACTGTTTATAAGACGTAACAATATGAGACCACAAGTTATGCCAGAAAAGCATGAAGATATATCTATAATAGATAAACACTATAGATTTAAAACAGAAGAGGATAGAATCCTACACACAGTAAGTCTGGTAACTAAGTTTTTAAATATTGGTAATCCGATAACTGTATATCATGGAGAAAAAGGTGCATCTAAGACAACTACTATGAGAATGGATAGAAGCATAGTAGATCCTGCAGTAAGAGATGTGATTTCAATGCCAAAGTCTATTACAGATTTGTCCTTAGTATTAAATAATAATTATATGCCATGTATTGACAACATAGACAATATTTCTGCGGAGAAGAGTGATATTCTCTGTACTGCGGCAACTGGAGGTGGGTTTAGTAGAAGAAAACTATTTACAGATGATGAAGAAACAATTTATGAATTTAAAGTACCAGTAGTTTTAAATGGTATAAACGTCGTTGCTACAAGACCAGATTTACTTGATAGAAGTTTACTTTTAGGACTTGAAAGAATACCAGAGGATGAGAGAAAAGAAGAAAGAGTAGTATGGGAAGAATTTGAGAAAGATAAGCCTAAAATGCTTGGTGCAATATTTCATATTATATCAAAAACATTAAAAATTTATCCTACTGTAGAGTTAAATAAATTAGGAAGAATGGCTGACTTTACGAGGTGGGGGTATGCTGTGGCTGAGGCTTGTGGTATTGGTGGAGAAAAGTTTAAGGAAGCGTATCTTAATAATCAATACAAAGCCAACGATGAAGCAGTTAGTTCTAATCCAATCGCAAGTGCAGTAATAAGACTTATGGAAACAAATCAGTACTTTGAAGGGACACCTTCTGAATTATTAGCAGCATTAAATCAGATAGCCTCTGATTTAAGTATAGATGTTACGTCAAAGTTATGGGCAAGAGAACCTAATGTTCTTAGTAGAAGACTAAATGAAATAAAATCCAACTTACTTATGGAAGGTATAACTTTTTTAAAAGGAAATACAAATACTGGTAGAAAGATTGAAATACGAAAAGCTACTGGTGAGCTTTCAAATACTCAATGTTCATTCAATAAAGATGTCTTAGATTCATTTAATGAGCTGGATTCAGAAGTTATAGAATTTTAGTTTAATGCTGACATTATTGATGCTTCGATATTTCAATAATGTCGGTATTTTCAAAAATAAGATACTAAGGAGAATTAATAATGAGTAAAGATAAAGAAATAAATGAAATTATTATTACAATATCAGAGGTAATATTAGACTACATATCAAATAGTAAGAGAAAAGTTAGTACATCAAACACTTTAGAGACGAAAATATTGAAGTGATTGAAGTGATTGAAGTGATGCGTAAGTAATAAGAATACATAGAGATATTAATAAAAACAACTTAAAAAATGGATTGAAAGAATAGTGAATAAGCTTCTTTTTACACAGTACTGTTTGCTGCTATATGGCTTAATGTTTATTATTACTTTAGAATAAGTCTATTAGCTAACTCAATATCAATTATAAAAAAAGAAGGTTTAGGTATACATATACTTTAACAGTAAAGCTCTACGATTACTATAGAAGCCCACAAGAAAGTAATAAAGTTGAATTCATATATATATTATATTTTTGATGAAGATCTAAGGAGGAATAAAGAATGAGTATAAAAAAAGTTATGGCTATTTATACTAGAGTAAGTACAATTGAGCAGGCGGAAAGTGGTTACAGCATAGATGAGCAAGAAAGATTATTATTAGAATATTGTAATAAAAATGATATAGATGTATACAAGTGCTACTCTGACAGAGGGATAAGTGGAAAAGACATAAAGCATAGGCCAGCTTTGAAAGAGTTACTACAAGATGTTGAAGCAGGAAAAGTAACTGATGTTATATGTTGGAAGATTAATCGTTTAAGTCGTAAATTATCAGATGTATTGAAAATTGTAGATATATTTGAAAAGAATAACGTAACTTTTAAGTCATATTCAGAGCCGTTTGCAACAGATACGCCAGCTGGTAAAATGCAATTTCAGATGATGGCATTGATAGGTGAGTTTGAAAGAGGGACTATAGCACAAAATGTCAAGATGGGAATGTGTGCGAGAGCAAGAGAAGGAAAGTGGTGTGGAAATAAAGTTCTAGGATATGATGTAGTGCCGATAGAAGATTCCCAGAATAAGAAGAGAAGTGAAACCAAGCTAGTTATAAATAAATTAGAAGCAGAAGTGGTCAGATTTATATTCAATGAAGCTTGCAATGGAAAAGGTTATAAATCAATAACTACTAATCTCAATAAACTTGGACATAAGACTAAGAAAGGTAATAATTTTTCAATAAGCTCAATAAAGGATATACTAACTAACCCTGTCTATATAGGCAAAATAAGATACAATGTGAGACAGAATTGGTCTGAGAAAAGAAGAAAGAACATAAATGCGAATCCAATAGTGGTAGATGGAATACATGAACCTATTATAGATATTAATACGTGGGATAAGGTACAAGCTATAATGCAATCTAAAAAAGGTAAACCATCAAGAATATATGATGGAGAATACCCTTTAACAGGAATATTAAAATGCCCTAAGTGTGGAGCAGGAATGGTAATAATGAGAACTATAAATAAGTTAGCAGATGGGAGCAAAAAAAGAATAGCATATTATGCTTGTGGTAACTGGAAGAATAAGGGCACAGCGGTATGTAACTCTAATTCAATCAGAGTTGAAAAAGCTAATGAATTTGTCTTTAATAGGCTTTCAGAGTTGCTGACTAATGAAAAAATGATTAAATCCATTGTAACCAATATTAATAAAGAGAGAAGTAGTAAGATTAATCCAGCAAAAAGAGAAATAGAGAAAATTGATAAGGAACTAGAAAAATTAGACAAGAAGAAAAAGAAAATTTTTGAAGCGTATGAAGACGAACTAATAACTAAAGATGAATTTTTAGAAAGAAGAGAAGAATTAAACAACAGAGCAAAAAAACTTGAAGAGCAGAAAGCTCCATTGATAGTAACTTTGTCAGACGATATTAATCAGGAGATTCCATATGATTTTATAAAAAACATATTGGGAAACTTTGGTGAAGTATTAATAGAGAGTATAAGCAGAGAGCAAAAGAAGAAATTATTACATATGATAATTTCAGAAATTACAATAAATGAATTAAGAGAAATAGAAACAATAAAACTAAAAATAAATGATAGTCTGGTTGATTATCTAAATAAGAAAGAAGGAGTACCTGTGAAGGGGACTCCTTCTTCTTTTATATTAAGAAATGTAGGAATAAATGTATTGAATTTAGATATAGAAATATAAGTTAAAATGTTATAATTATATTACTAATATATAATTAAAGAATAATATAAAAAAAGGGTTTGCTAAAAGTAGAATAAATCTGCAAATACCTACTTATAAGCAATTAAATCTTTCTTTGTTAAAGTGTTTAGATAGTAAAAAGACTTATAATAAAGAGTGTATAGATATATTAGAGAATAAACCAAGTACTATAGAAATAATATAAGAAGCAAAAAATATATATAGCCTATTTAGTGAAGATTAGGGCTTTAGTAAAAAATATATTGAGATTACGAAAGGTAACAAATAGTGGATAATGTATAAAAAAGAATACGACTTGTTAAATAAAAATACAAAGAGTGCCATAAGTAAGAATGCTCAGCTCAGAGAAGAATCAAAATGTTTGTTTAACGATATAAAATTTAAATGTAATAATGAGGAGAAAAAAAGATTAAAAAAGAATCATCTAATTCAGAGAAGAAATTATTTAGATAGAATTGCTTATAACGGAAAGGTTATGATTTGTAATGTAGAAGATGAAGATTACTATAGATATGGAAGAAAAATGACAGGAGTTCATGTGAAAAGAGCTCACAGATATAAAGTGTTTTGTGATGTACATGATAAAAAGTTATTTGATTCTATTGAAAATGGTAATGAATTTAATATAAATAACAAAGAGCAGTGTTTCCAATTTGCACTTAGAGCCTTTACATTTGATTACTCCAAAAATTGTATAAAAAACAACTTTAGTTCAGGGAATAAGTATATAGATGGAGTGGCAGAGATTTCTCTCAATAGAAGGAATAAGTTATTTGAAAGGTTTAAGAAATGTTATATACAAGACGAGTGGGGTGAGATAGAAACATATAATATTATATTGGATAAAAGGATAGATTTCATATCATGTAGTTGTTTTTACCCGTTTACTGACTTAAAGAGAATATATAAAGGATATGTGAAGGAGGAAGCATTCTTTAATATTTTTCCTCAGGGGAATAAAGCATATATAGTAATATCATATTTCAAAGATAGCAAATATTGCAGAAAGTTATGCAAACAGATAGATGAGTATGTCAAGAAAAATAAATATGAAGTTATAGAGAGATACTTTAATAAAATACTTGTATGTCAGGATATAAATTTAACATTAGGACCACAACTTTGGAATAGCTGGAGTGAAGAAGAACAGCAAGATTTTTATAGATATGCACATAAATTGAAGGTGTCTAGTTATAAAAAGTTTATCTCATTAATGGGTATGCTGATTTTTAAAAATAGTAAATTTGATTTATTTAAAGATTTTAACGATAAATAATAAAAGAAAAAACCTCACTTGCAACTGTTACGGTGAACCATACCACAAATAAATGATAAGCTATTAAAACTGCATGTTTAGTTAAGGAAATAACTTATATTATATGAATTATAATATAGGTTATTTTTTTGTTTAGTAGGATTTTTATTCTTTGGTGTAATCAATTTTATTAAATGCAGTTATTACATTAATCACTATATTGCCTCAAGTTAGGTAAGTATAGTTTGCAAAATACTATTATGTAATCGATAACTGAAATTGAAAAAATTTTTTTGATTTTTAGAAAAAATTTAACTTACGAGACGTAATGAAACCTTAGTATAATGACAAAGCAAGTACTGTATTTCAAAAAAAGCGATGTAAAAGGAGTGATTATATTTGATTGCAGAATTGAGATAAATAAGGCAAGGACCATGGCTGTGGCTATTTCTTCTATGACAGAAGGTGTTTAAGAAAAATTCACAATACCTAAGGAAAACTGGAAAACAAGTTAAGCAAATAATTAATCAATAAGACTGAGTTAAATTTTAATATAGACAACAGGAGTACATTACTATGCAATCAATTATTTATATCGGTCTAATTTATGGAGGGAACTATGAACAAAAAACATAAGGTAGAAAGTAATCAAAAAATAAATTTTATAAGTATTATAGCTATATTAGTAGCTAGTGCATTTGTGGCAACCTTTAATGAAACCATACTAAATGTTGCGTTATCTGGAATTATGAAGGATATGAATGTTTCTGCTGGAACTGTTCAATGGCTTGTGACAGCTTATATGACAGTAGCAGCAGTAATGGTACCTATTACTGCTTTTCTAATTCAATCATTTAAAACAAAAACATTATTTTTTAGTGCAATAGGATTATTGCTTATAGGAACGATATGTGCGGCGTGTTCAAATTCTTTTGCGATGTTATTAATTTCAAGAATGATACAATCATCAGGTACAGGGATGATAATACCAATTGTTACGAATACCATATTATTAGTAGCACCAAAAGAAAAACTAGGAATATCAATGGCAATATGTGTGCCAGCAATTTTACTAGGACCTGCATTCGGTCCAACAGTATCAGGAATTGTATTACAATATTTTAGTTGGCATGCATTGTTTATAATGTTAATACCAATTATAATCGTACTTATGATTATAGGAAAACTATTCTTAGTTAATGTAGGAGAAATAACCAAACCTAAAATGGATTATTTATCTATAGTGTTATCTACAATTGGAGTGGGAACAATAATATATTCTATAAATAGTATAAGTGGAGGAAATATTAAAACAACTTTAATGTGCTTTATAATAGGAATTATTTGTTTAATAACATTTATCAAACGTCAAAATACCTTAAAACAACCAATGTTAAATTTATCTCCGTTTAAGTATCCAAAGTTTGTAATGGCAACAATTTTAGTAATGATAGCTATGATGGTTACTTTCACTATGAGTATCATGTTACCAATGTTTATAGAAGGAGCTCTTGGAAAATCAAGTTTTGTAGCAGGAATAGCCTTATTACCAGCTGTAATTTGTGCTGGACTAGCCGCGCCTGTAGGTGGGAAGATTTACGACAAATTTGGGGTGAAATTATTAATACCATTAGGAACAGCAATGGTAACAGTATTTGTATTTTTAATATCTTTATCTAAAAGCGATACATCGTTGGCACACTTAGTGATAATATATATATGTACGAGCATAGGAATTGGACTATTTATGTCTCCTTCTCAAACCCATGGGTTGAATCAGTTGGCAAAAGAATACTATCCTCATGGAGTAGCAATAGTAAATACGCTTCAACAAATTTCTGCTGCCATAGGATCATCACTTTTTATTGGAATAATGTCAGCAGTTCAAATCAATGCATTAGAAGTACACCGTGCGACTAATGAAGTTGCGGTAGCTACTGGATTTTCGGCTGCAACGATGGTAGTTTGCGGAATTGCACTTGTGGCATTAATTTTATCTTTTTTCTTTGGCAGAAATAAATCATAAGTATAAGTATAAGTATAAGTAGGATATACATTGATATAAGACGAAAAATAGAATAATAAATTGAAGGACAAGTTAAGAAATTCATTGAAATTGTTTATGTTTATTTTTTATTGAAATTTGATATTATATAAATAACAAAAGCTTAGTGTGCTAACACTAAGCTAATCCTTATAACACTTATTTTGTTTTAGGGTTATTGGATCATATTAACTTAAAATTAATTTGAAGGAAAAGTGCTAATCTTTGTGAGATGAAGCACCTTTTTGCTTTTAACCTCTATATCAATACCAAGACGTTTAATTTTAATCTTTATATGATGTATGAAAAGACTATATTTTAAAATTAATTTAATCACATAAATAATTGACGTACATGCTATAAAAGTATTAAACCTATTTAGTATCACCCATTAGCTATAGTGAAGTAATTCACCAGTAGTCCAAGGAGAAAATAAAGATTAATAATCTTTATGGATAGTATTAGGAATGCATAGGGGCAAATGTTCAAAACCACCGTAGCCATCCATTACGGAAATCTTAAATTCTACTTTAGAGTTATACCATAATTATGTAGGATACATACACGGCAATAAGGTGAAAAAAACCTCAATTGTACTAGATACGGAGAGCATTAACATAAGTAACGGAGATGTTTTTGTACATTTCGGTAGCTAGCTTTAAGGAGGGGACAAGCAAGAAATAGAAATGTTAAATGGTTATGGTGATTTTGATAAGTTTGTTGAGAGCTAAAAATATAAAGCAACTTAGAAGATAAATACTGCATAAATAATAAAGGAGCAGAATACGTTAATGGTAGGAGAGCTGCTTGTTTTATGATTTATACAATTATGATATCGTATTCAAGTGAGCTTGAAGTATTTGCCGAGCGAATGGTAAAGGAAACTAGGAATAATTTTAATAGGGGATAGTGATTATGGAAACAAAGAATAGTCCTTACTATGGAATGGTTGATTTATTACGGTTGGTATTTGCTATTGGAGTTATGATGATTCATACTAGGGCCTTAGAGTCTGTAAACAAAGACTTATGGATGGCAACAAGTATGGGAATCTGCAGGCTAGCAGTACCATTTTTCTTTATTGTTTCAGGTTATTTTTTATACAAACGAATTCAATCACCAAAAGAACCTAGTACTACATTGAAGAGATTATTAATTCTCTACTTTGCGTGGGTTCTTATTGAGTCTATAACGTTATTTCCAATTGTTTTAAGTATTTTAAAATTGCCACTAATAATGATCATCATAAGATTTTTACTTATAGGTATATCGGGAAGTCTTTGGTATATAGCTTCTTTAATTATTACTATATTTATAATAGCACCTTTGCTAAAGAAAGATAAAATACTTCCTTTACTTATAATAGGAATAATACTATTTTTATTTGGAGCAAGCGCAGATACTTACTATGGATTGTTTATGAAAACTATGCTTGGCCCAGTAATTAAGGGATATAATGCAATCGCGCTTCTTCCACAGATAGGAATTGTTGAATCCATGCTTTTTGTATCTATAGGAGCATTAATAGGCAAATATAGGTTGAATGAAAGAATAAAGAATTCAGGACTACTTAGCATAATCTTCATAATAGTCCTATTAGTTGAGACCTTTATATTAAATAAAAGTGGTATTGCTAAAGATGCTAATATGTATTTATCTTCTATAATTTCAGCTCCATTTATATTTATTTGGGCTACTAACTATAAGAAAAATATTTCAAGAAAAGTTTGTACGCTTTGTAGAGAATACAGTGTAGGGCTCTATTGTTCTCATCAAATAATATTGCTTGCACTTGGAGCGTTTGTTCCAATGCTTTTTGGCAATACAGTGGTTAGATTTACCCTTACTTTATGTATTTCTGCGTTAATCATAGCAATTTTGAGAAGAACTAAGTTAAAGAGAATTCTTTTAAGGTAAAATAGAAAGTTTAAGATAAATAATAGAAAAGAAAAAACATCGAGAAATCGATGTTTTTTTGTTTCAACTACCGTAAGATAGCTAGAAGAAATATAAAACACTTTGAATAATAAATCCAAAGAATCATTTTTAAATAGTACCTACTTTGCAGTATAGAAGCATAATGGGATTCTAAAAATACTATTAAGCGGCTAAATTATAAATGTGAACTTATCTCCTATACAGAGTTGTTGACATAGGTTAGTAACAGTATTGTCTGCGTTATGTATTACACTATTGATTCTTAAAAGAGGATATCCTCTAGATATCCCCAAGGTTTTAGCTTCTTTTGTATCTGCAAATACAATATCTAGCGTTTTTCGGGAATGATCTAAAATTATATTATGTTTTTCTAAAATCTCGTATAGAGATGTATCGGTTAAATTTTCTCCAAATAGAAAGGAGAAAGATTCGGGAAATTTATTCAATTCTAATAATACTGGTTTGCCATCGGCATAACGTACACGCTCTAACACAAGAATTTTTTCATCTTCAGCAAGAGACATTTGCTGTATATCTTTTTCGGACGGCTCTTCAAGGGCAATTTTTATAATTTTAGCACCTGGAATTGCGTCCATCATCTTACACATCTCAGAAAAACCTAAAACACCATTTGTTATTCCACGTTGAAGTTTTTTTTCAGCAACAAAAGTACCTTTTCCTGATTTTCGCTCTAAATATCCTGAGGCGGATAGTTCAGAAAGAGCTTTTCGAACAGTCACACGGCTTACATTATAAGTTTTGCTCAATTCATTCTCTGTTGGAATACGACTACCAGCAGGTCTTTTACCGCTGTCTATTTCTTGCTGCAGCTTTTTTTCTAATTGTTTGTACAAAGGTGTAGCAATTGTATTATTTAGTTCCATATGTAACCTCCATACCAATACCTAATTGTAATGTATGTGTTTATTATAATACAAAGATAAAGCGATGTATATACAGTATATAAACAAAAAAATAGAAATTTTTATTGACACAATGTATTATAATGTATTATCCTATACATACAGACAAATGAATACAATAAAGGAAAAGGGGAATGAATAGAATGAATTATTCTAGCAAAGATATTAAAAGTATTATTTCAGAAATTCTTGAGAAGAAGAAAACAAAGGGTGGAATAAAAAGTATTTATTTCGTAGGATGTGGAGGATCTTTAGGAGCTCTTTATCCAGCAAAAACTTTTATGGAGAAGGAAGCTGCCTCAATAAAATCTGCATGGATTAACAGTAATGAATTCGTTTACAATACACCTAAAGACTTTGGACAAAATTCAATAATTTGTTTAGCTTGTCATAAAGGAAATACACCAGAAACAATTGCAGCTGCTAAACTTGGTAAGGAAATGGGAGCAACTGTTATTATACTAACATGGCTTAATGAATCAGAAATCATAGAATTTGGTGATTACATTATTCACTATAGCTTCGATGCTAGTCCAGATCATCTTAAAGGAGATATTGACTATTCAGGTGAGAAGACAATATGTGCACTTTTGGTTGCAGTAGAGCTTTTAGCTCAGACAGAAGGATATGAAAACTACAATAAGTTCTATGAAGGCACTGGTATGATTAGCAATATTATAAAAAAGGCTCGTAATCATGTAGCAGAGAGAGCAGTAGCGTTTGCTGAAAAGTATAAAGATGATTCAGTTATTTATACTATGGCAAGTGGTGCAGGTTATGGAGCTGCTTACATGGAAAGTATATGCATTTTTATGGAGATGCAATGGCTTGATTCTAGTAGCATACATACTGGCGAGTATTTCCATGGACCTTTTGAAATTACTGATGCAAACCGCCCATTCATGATACAGATATCTGAGGGATCAACACGTGAATTAGATGAAAGAGCTCTTAAATTCCTAAATACTTATGCAAAGCGTATAGAAGTATTGGATGCTAAAGAACTTGGTCTTTCAACAATTGATGCTTCTGTTGTTGACTATTTCAATCATTCATTGTTCAATAATGTATATCCTATATACAACCATGCACTTGCAACAAAACGTGAGCATCCATTAGCTACTCGTCGTTACATGTGGAAGGTAGAATATTAAAATATTACTTGTTTGCTTTAAGGTATTATGAAATAACTATGGGCATAAATAAAAGTATTATTCAAAATACTTTTATTTATGCTGGAAAAAGAACTCACTTCAGCAACTTTTTTATTTAGATAGGTTAAAAACGATTACATTAAAATGGGCAACAATAAGGGATAACCTTTATTATGTATATTAAATAAATGTCAAAATGCAATTGACAAAAATATATTCGAGGAATACAATTGCGTTAAATACAAAACAATACATTATGATACAAAGCAATACAAGAGCTAGCTCGATTTTGTGTCACTAAGAATGTGCGCACCATTCTTAAATAATGAACTTTCTTACAACAATCAATTTAAAAATGAATCTAACATTGAGGGGGATAATCTATGTTTTGGATAGAGTTAGTAATTGTTCTCGCTATTATTTTTCTAGGGGTACGAATAGGTGGAACATTCTTGGCGATGGCTGGTGGACTTGGAATGTTGATTATGACATTTGGTTTACATGTGGCACCAGCTGATCCGCCTATTACAGTAATTTTGATTATGATTGCAGTAATTTCTGCTGCAGCTACAATGCAGGCCTGTGGAGGATTGGATTTCTTAGTTAAGATAGCAGAAAAGATACTTCGCAAAAATCCTAAGATGCTTACAATTTTAGCACCGGTTATTGCTTATCTTTTTACATTTATGAGTGGGACAGGGCATATTGTATACAGCTTGCTCCCAGTTATTAATGAAATTGCCATTGATACAGGAATTCGTCCAGAACGTCCAATTTCGGCATCTATTATTTCATCACAGCAAGCTATTACAGCCTGCCCGATATCAGCAGCTACTGTAGCAGTATTGGCTTTTATGGCTAAATCACAATATACTTCTGTCAATATTTTTACGTTACTTATAGTTTGTATTCCAGCAACATTAATTGGAACTGTTTTATGTGCAGTATCAGTTTTAAAGAAGGGAAAAGAATTGGCAGATGATCCTGAATTCCAAGCTCGTGTAGCTGAAGGTAAGATTCAAGATTTCTCTAAATTAGAGAGAAAAGAAAAACCTTCTACTAAAGAAGCAAAGATTTCTGTAATAATCTTCTTAATTGCAATGGTTAGCATTGTATTTTTAGGGGCAGTAAATAAGTTCCTTCCAGTATTCGCAAACAATACAAAGTTACCACTTACAACTGTAATTCAGATTTTCATGCTTACAGCTGCGGCTATTACAGTGCTTGCAACTAAACTAGATAGTGGAAAAATTTTAGAGCAACCAGTATTCACAACAGGAATGTTTGCAGTAGTATTAGCTTTTGGTCTTTGTTGGCTTGTAAATACCTTTATTAGTGATCAAGCTTCCTTTATCACTAAGAATATGTCTTCATTAACTAATGCATATCCGTGGATTTATATAATATCAGTTTTTGTTGTTGGTGCAATTACTACCAGTCAATCTTCTACAACAATGATTATGGTACCAATTGGTATTGCATTAGGTCTTCCAGTTAACATCATAATTGCAGGATGGCTTGCTTGTAGTTCAAACTACTTCATTCCAGCATCTGGACAGTGTGTTGCTGCAATAGCATTTGATTCTGCTGGAACTACAAAAATAGGTAAATATGTATTGAATCATAGTTATATGCTTCCAGGATTGGTATGTACAATAGTATCTGTATTAGTTGCATTGGTGCTTGGCGCAATAGTTTTTTAGTATAGAGAAAATATAATTTGAATTAATGTATAGTTGGTGAAGGAGGATATGTATATGAAGTTTGCTCCTATGAATTATCATTATTTACGTTACCCAATAGAAAAGTTTCTTGATAAGGTGGAAAGATCTCCGTTTAATAGCATTGATCTTTATTGCTCAGCACCGCAATTGAATATTTTTGATTATTCACTTAGAAATCTAATCCAGTTGGATAAAAGTATAAGAAAAAGAAAACTAGATGTAATGGCAATTACACCTGAAAACTGCATATATCCTGTTAATTTTTGCACACCAGATGTTATTACAAGAGAATCCAGTATTCGCTATTATCAGAGAGCAGTAGATACAGCTGAATTTTTAGGGTGTAGCAATGTTCAAATTAGTACAGGTTTTGGATATTTTGACCAGCCAAGAGATGAAGCTTGGAAGTACTGTCAGGATTCTTTGGCTCAGGTTATAGCTTACTGTGAAAGAAAAGGCGTTAGATTAATTCTTGAGGAATTAAAAGAAACAACAACTAATGTATTGATTTCTAGTAAAGATATTTCAGATATGATTGATGAAATCGATTCTCCCAATATTGCAGGTTTGATAGATTTAGATCAGATGACCTATGCAGGAGAAACAATTGATGATTATTTTGATAATCTTGGGGAAAAGATTCAGCATATTCATTTTAATGATAGAGGACATACAGTACCAGGAGATGGTGATTTTCCAATGAAAGAATACTATAACGCACTGAAAAAAAGAGGTTATGCAGGAAATGTTTCTTTTGAAATTTGTGATAGAAGATATTATTGCGATCCTGATAAAGCCATTGATGATATTGTTTCTTGGATGAAAGATAATACAAACGAATTAGAGTAGATCTAATAGTTCCTCTGTTGAATAATTTAAATACTGTTATAGAAGGAGAAGAAAAATGAAGGATTATAGAATTGTTGCTATTGGCGATAATGTGTGTGATAAATACCTTTCAAGAGGGAAGATGTATCCAGGAGGACAGTGTGTTAACACCTGCGTGTATGGAAAAATGAATGGAGCACAGACAGCCTATATTGGAAAGTATGGCAATGATGAAGTGGCAGAATGTGTACAAAGTACATTGAAACAGATGGAAATTGATGATAGTCATTCTCGTCATTTTGAAGGAGAAAATGGATTTGCTCTAGTTACTTTGAAAAATGCCGATCGTGTTTTTCTTGGCTCTAATAAAGGTGGTATTGCTAAAGAGTATTCTTATAATTTTGATGAAAACGATTTTGAATATATTAAAAAATTTAATTTGATTTACACAAATTTGAATAGCTATATTGAGGATAATCTGAAGGAGCTTCATGCAACAGGAGTACCAATCGCTTATGATTTTTCTATGAGATGGACAGATGAATACCTTTTAAAGGTATGTCCATACATTGACGTAGCAATCTTATCCTGTGCTCATATCACAGCTGAAGAACGAGAAAAAGAGATGAAAAAGGTTCAGAATTATGGAGTGAATATAGTCCTTGGAACCATAGGAGAAGATGGATCATATGTACTTTATAATGGTGAGTTTTTGTACACTCCTGCTAATATGGCTGAGAATATTATTGATACAATGGGTGCAGGAGATTCATATTTTTCGGCTTTCCTATGCACACTTCTACAGACTTCTGAAACAGGAAAGTTAGTTGAAGGAACAAAAGAAAGCATGAAGATGAGGTTAGAAAGTGCTATGAAAAGTGGAGCAATGTTTGCTGCAAAGGTGTGTGGAATTGAAGGCGCATTTGGTTACGGGGTTCCAATACAAGGAAAAACTCAAATATAAATTAAAAAGGAGAAATGAAAATGAAACCAAATATATATGAGAATAATGAAGAAGGAATACTTTGTGTATATAAAAATGAGAAATGGCTTGTCTGCATTAAAAATTGGAAGCCAGATAATGATATTGAGGGAATAGCTCATTTAGAGATCCATCACTCAACAGATGAACAGTTCATTTTGTCAGCTGGAAAAGCAATATTAATTACTGCGGAAAGAGAAAATGATAAATTTAATATTGAGCTGACTTTAATGGAAAAAGGAAAAGTATATAATGTTCCTGCAGAGTGCTGGTTCTACTCTATAACACAGAAAGATACAAAGATGATGTATGTTCAAGACTCAAACTGTTCTATGGATAATAGTGATTTTTGTGACTTATCTAAAGAAGAAATAGAGTATATTCAAACTAATGCTCGTAAACTTTTTGAAAAATAGTAATGAGATTAGGGTCAAGCTATTTGCTTTAGGTATCTTGTTTGAATTAAATAATGGTTTAATTAAGTTAATGTGATATATTTACCTGAGCATATATTCCATGGGAAAAAATACCGGATATTTGATATATCCGGTATTTTATTTATTGTATATTATTTCTATTGCATATCTTATAATTTTCTCAATGCATCAAGTGCTTTTGCTTTTTCAAATGCCTTTTTTAGAAATTCCTCTATGGTCAAATCTTTATAATCCCAATTCATTGGCTCTAAGGCAGTGGCACCTAAGTAATTGGTTTTAGCAACTTTCTTCATAGCCTTATACCAATCGATCTTACCGTCAAAGGGTAACTGGTGCTGGGCAAGACTTCCTCCATTATCATGCAAATGTAGTGCCATAAGCCGTGAACCATACAGGGATAATAAATCAATGTCTGGATTGTAGTTGTGATGGTGACAGCAATCATAACAGAATCCAATACGTTGAGAATCTAATTGATTAAGAACATACATCAAATTAGAGACATTACGAACATTCTCTAGTGCAACATTGACACTAAGTTTTTCAGCCTTTTCAGCGATTCTCTTAATTCTACTAATTCCTAAGTCATTGCATGGATTAATTTCATCGGGAAGATGTACCACCATAGTGGGAATTTCAAACTCAGCGCAATCTGAAACACATTGTAGATAGCAATCGGTTAATGTTTCACCTTCAATACTGTCAAGCCACAGGTCGTTTTGGTTTTGCACTGGTGTATGTATATTTTCTATAAAAAGCCCAGCTTCCCTTGCAATTTGGGGACCTTTGCGGTAATCATTTTGTCCAAAGACGTCACGGCCAAAGCCATTACTCCACCATAATAAAACTCCATCAAACCCAGCATCCTTTATTAACTTATAACGTTCCTTTATGGGCAATTCGTAGCCAAACCAATCATAAATAGTAATCATAGACTAAGCTCCTTATCAATTTTTTACCATAGTTTTATATTTAGGCTCTGTTAAAGTACTGTGTTGAAATTAAGTGGTCAGTCATCCGATGCTTAGATGAGCTTGCGCTAATTGCTCGCTCATATAGAATCTCATTTATAACCACTGAATTTCAGCAATATTACTAAACATAGCCTATATTTTAAATTGCATAATTATAAAATATTCCATATATAACATTATATACTTAGCCCAATTTATGAGTCTATTGGTAATCTGCATGATAAAAAATTATAATTAATAACTAATATGAATTTTATTAAGTGCTAAGTAACGTAGGTTGTCTGAGCATCTAGTTGTATAATCTAGCTTGTTAGGAATTAAAATATACAAAGCTAATTTGTATTGCAATCTATGAAAACAGAAGTCTATAGATTTATCGAAAAGATCATTTTGAATCATTATTAGTGATATTGCAAATGATATTATAAATAAAGGGTTATAAGTAATCTAAAGGGAAATATAATGCTTGACGTAAGCTGGTTATTGAGTTAATATTGAGAAAAATATTATTGCTGTGAAGAGGAATAGTAAGTATAGTGATTTCTTATTAGAGAGGGAATGCTTGGTGAAAAGTCCTAGAAATTATATACTGAACCAGCCTTGGAGTTCTGTACCGAAATAATAGTAGGCTACAGCGGGGATTCCCGTTATAGATAAAGAGAGATTATAAGATTATCATGCACAATTTTATAATAATTAGGGTGGTAACGCCAAGAAGGGTCCCTTTCGGATTTTTCTTGGCGTTTTTTTATTTCCTAGGACTCCTACGAAATTATAATAGAAAACTTGTTTTTATAGTTAAGTATAAAGTTTTTTTGCTAGCCAAACCTAGTAACTTCAATGGTTCAGAAGTTCTAGTTAATGTAAGTAGTAAAAAAGAAATTATGTTGGTTGTGAGAAGTTCTTCACATATGTTCAGAAAAGGCATATACGCAAAAAAAGTCACTGAAGAGGGTTGTTTCAGCAACCTTTTTATATAAAAAATTATCAAATAGAAAGGAAGAGAATTATGGGTAAAAATAATAATAAAAAATTTGTTGAAGCTATAACAGCCATAGATGAGGATTTTGCTAAGTGGTACACAGATATCGTAAAAAAGGCAGAGCTTATTGATTATTCAACGGTTAAAGGCTGCATGATTATAAGACCTTATGGATATGCAATATGGGAAAACATTCAGAAGTACTTAGATAATAGGATTAAAGAAACAGGACATGAAAATGTATATATGCCAATGTTCATACCAGAATCACTATTGCAGAAGGAAAAGGATCATGTAGAAGGATTTTCACCAGAGGTTGCTTATGTTACTAGAGCAGGAGGAGAGGATCTTGCTGAAAGATTAATAGTAAGGCCAACTTCAGAAACTCTATTCTGTGAACATTACGCTAAGATTATTCAAAGCTATAATGATTTGCCTAAGAAATATAATCAATGGTGTTCTGTTGTGAGATGGGAAAAAACAACTAGACCATTTTTAAGAACGTCTGAATTCTTATGGCAAGAAGGTCATACTGCTCATGCAACAGCAGAAGAAGCAGAAAAAGAAACTATAGATATGCTAAATGTTTATGCTGATATGCTAGAGGAGTATTTAGCAATTCCTGTTCTAAAAGGACAAAAGACTGAAAAAGAAAAGTTTGCAGGAGCTAAGGCGACATATACCATCGAAAGCTTAATGCATGATGGGAAGGCTCTTCAAAGTGGAACTTCTCATAATTTTGGAGATGGATTTGCTAAAGCTTTTAATATAAGATATTCAGATAAAAACTCTAAGTTGCAATATGTGCATCAAACTTCCTGGGGAGTTACAACTAGATTGATTGGAGCTATTATAATGGTTCATGGCGATGACAGTGGGTTAGTATTGCCACCAAAGGTAGCACCAATTCAAGCAGTCATCGTTCCGATTGCTCAACATAAAGAGGGAGTTCTTGATAAGGCTAATGAGTTAAAGAATATTCTTTCTAAGGTTGTAAGAGTTAAGTTAGATGATTCGGATAAGATGCCAGGCTGGAAGTTCAATGAATATGAAATGAAGGGGATACCAGTTAGAATTGAAATTGGGCCAAAGGATATAGAAAACAATCAAGCAGTTTTAGTTAGAAGAGATACAAGAGAAAAAGAGGTAGTTAGTTTAGATAGTTTGGAGGATAGAGTTTTAGCTGTACTAGATGAAATTCATAAAAGCTTATATGAAAAGGCTTTAAAGAATAGAGAAGAACGAACTTTTGTTGCTAAGACAATAGAAGAGCTTAAAGATATTGCTGAGAATAAATCAGGCTTCACTAAAGCAATGTGGTGTGGTGAAAGAGAATGTGAAGAAAAGATTAAGGAAGTAGCAGGATTAACTTCTAGATGTATTCCATTTGAGCAAGAAGAGCTTGATACCAAGTGTGTATGCTGTGGTAAAAAAGCAGAAAAAATGGTTTATTGGGGCAAAGCATATTAGGGACACATTTGAGTAGTAGACAAATAGTAATTTGTAGGGGAGATTGAAGATGATTGAAGTAAAAAGGATTGATGAGGGGACTAAGAATGATATTAATATTCCCAATGAACCTTTTACCTTGTGGGGAAAAATGATACCAACCTACGATGGTAACGAATGGGCTTACACCACCGAGGAATTTGAGAAAAGTAAAGTTAGCGAGATGGTATTTCCTGATGAAAACTACGATTTTAATGCACTAAAAAAAGATTGCTTCTTTGTTGGAGCCTATAATGAGAGCGGGAAGTGTGTAGGAGTAGCGATTTATAGACATGATTGGCTTAAATACCTATATCTTGATGATTTAAAGGTATGTAAGGAATATAGAAGTCATGGAGTAGGTAAGCTATTACTGGATGAGGGAAAGAAAATTGCTGCCGAAAACGGTTATCGAGGCATCTATACCATCGGCCAAGACAACAATCTTTCTGCGTGTCTATTCTATATAAAATCTGAATTTGTAATAGGTGGATTTAACACACATTTATATGGAGGAACAAGTCAAGCAGATAAGAGTAATATTTATTTTTATTTAGATGTGTAAATGTCATATTGATTAAATGTAGTTAGAAATTATAATTTGTAGGAGCAATTAATTATGGATCAAGAGAGTGTGAAAGATATAATCAAAGCATGGATTCAAAGAATGAATGAAGCTGAAACTTTGCCCAAAGATGTTGTCGCTTTAAATTTTGGATTATATGAGCCTTATGGAATTGAGTTAATAGGTTCAGCAAGTTATGACAAAGAAGATGACGATTGGGCATGTGAAGAAGATTTTGTACCAATGGAAAGAAGTTGCCCTAACCTCGGGATTGATGACACATATAACTGGGAAAGTGTGCTTAAAGAAATAGAAACTATTTTAAAAGGCTTAGTTACGGAATTAAAGGACTTACCAATTTTGAAAGTAGAACATATAACAACAGGATTCTCTGATGGAGATTTGAGTGTAGTGAAGTGATAGTTGAATCTTAATTGGAAGCTTAGATTATAAAATATAGTTTACATGCGACATTAAAATTTATGCTATATGTTTATTATTTGTAAAAATTGATATATAAATAAGGATTGCTTAGTGTTGATAGAACTAAGCAATCCTAAAAAATGTCTTGAGTTTTAGATCTATTGAATCGGTCTATTTGAATAAAAATATAAGCAGATGAAAAAGCACAACTATTCTTGTCTGGATGGAGTGCTTTTTTCATTTGTTTTAAAACTTATATACAAAAACATTTTACGAGAACTATACTTTTAGACTGTCTAAAATAACTTTTGCACAGTCTCTAGCACCATTTTCAGAAGATATATTTATTGATAGTTTCTTTGCATTATGAACAATGTTGTCTTGAAGGGCAAATTTAATAGCTTCAGCAAGATTGTCCGAAGTTAACTTCTTTATAGGAATAGGCTTTGAAGCTACGCCAAGGTCATAAGCTCTATGAGCCCAGGCATGTTGGTCGTTGGCGAAAGGTATTATAACACTTGGTACACCAGCAGCAAAACCTGCAGAGGTTGTTCCAGCTCCTCCATGATGGCATACTGCTGATACTTTCTCAAAAAGCCAGGTGTGAGGTATGCTGTCTATAGCTATTATATTATCTGGAAGATTGTCCAGTTTACCCATTCCACAGATGATTCCCCTCTTATTTGCTTTTGAAAGAGCTTCTATAATTAGCTTCGATAAGGTTTCTTTCTGATCTTTATGAAATACGCTTCCAAACCCAACATAAACAGGTTTATCACCTGAACTTAAAAAATCTGATAGTTCTTGTGAAGGAGTGTATTCTGTTTGTTCTTTTACAAACCAATATCCATATTGGTGTATGTTTTTATTCCAATCGCTAGGTCTCTTGAAAACAAAGTTACTGCAGGATATAACAGAAGGCTGTCTTTTGTCTAAATGACGTTCATAAGGCTTACCAAAGTTTTTTGGAAGTCCTCCGAATTCTTTCTTCCAAAGATATTTTACTGAATTGCTTGATGCCAGCCATAGCATTCCTTGAAGCATGTGGTAACTAATTATATTTTTAAGTGGAGAGGGGTTTATTCTTCCATACTGAATTACAGAAGTTTGTTCTTTTGTCTTGTGAATTGGGAAGGGAGAGGCCAAAATAGCAGGTATACCAAGTCTTTCTGCTGCAAAATAACCTATGGTGCAGCCAGGATGATAAATAACTAATTCACTACCTTGGCAGGCAGCATAGAATTCATTTGCTATACTTAAGCCGTACTTCTTCATCTTATTGAAGGTTAGAAGCATCTTTAATGGATTATCTGCTGATTGAGCTTCCTTAAGCATGTCCTCATCAACATTAAGTGTGTTAAAATCTGCTTGTATAGGGTAGAAATCTATTCCATAGCCTTTAACAAAGCCTTCAAATTCTCTCATACCAGTAATACGCACTTCTTTTCCTAGTGCTTTAAGCTCCTGTGCTAGAGCAATATATGGTTGAAAGTCTCCTCTTGAACCTGAACAAAGTATTGTAATCATATAATATTCCCCCTTGTATTATCCGACAACCTGTTGTATGTTTACAGTATAATTGGAGTTTAACACTCCATCAACCAACAATCACATTAAGAATGTTGGATTTTAATGTTGCTAGGAAAATCAGGAGGATTGTAAAAATGAACAAGCAACCAGGAGTAACAGCACAGACTAGACAGAACTTAATTGATGCTTTCTGGGCTTTATACTGTGAAAAAAGAATTGAAAAAATAACTGTAAAGGAAATAACACAGAAAGCAGGTTATAACAGAGGAACCTTCTATGAGTACTTTACAGATGTTTATGATGTAATGGAACAGATTGAGGATTCTTTAATACCTGCAATACATGAGCTACCACCAATTTCTATACCAAATGAAAATATGGGTGCTCCCCTTGATATGTTTATGGCTCTTTATGAACAGAACAGCAAATACTATTCTGTGCTGCTTGGTGACAAGGGTGACCCTGCATTTGCAAGTAAGCTGAAAAATTCAACAAAGCCTATAATTAGTAAAGCCTTTCTTGGTAAATACGATATTGATCCTGTAGAGTTTGATTTTATTTTAGAATTTATTCTTTCAGCTATGATAGGTATAATGAGCTATTGGTTTAGGCAGGATAAGATACTGCCTGCGGAAGAGTTAGTTTCTTTAATATATGATCTTATGGAAAATGGAGTTATGAAGCGTATACAGAGTAGAAAGATACAAAATACAATTTAAAGCTGAAACATTGAACGCGTCATAAATTAATGGTAAAATCAGTGTTTTATATCAATATTAATTATAATCGTCCAATATTTATATCTATATTTCTTAGATAATTTTTTGATTTTATATCTTAAATTATTAACACTATAGTTTAACATAGATATAAGAAAAATATTTAGACAATATACGGTGAATATTATAAGATGCTACTATGATTTTTATAAGGCATTTATTGCAATGGGAGAATAAGATAAGTTGTTAATATGGGCAAGTTGATATAAATAATAAAAACAATTACAATTATGGTTGATGAATGATTTTGAGAATATTGTTAGGTTAGGAGAAAATGTTATGAGGGAACCCATAGGTAAGAATAAGATTATAGAGAAGTCGTGGGAGTTACTTAAACAGGAAGGAAGTTCGGGTTTCTCAATGAGAAAGCTGGCTAACATGGTTGGAATGACGGTATCCTCTTTATACTATCACTTTGAAAGCAAGGAAGCATTGTTTAATGAAATGATAGATCAAGCCAGTGGAGAAATTGCCTATCCTATAGACGAAAAGGAGTGGGATATGCGCCTAAAAAGATACGCTGAAAATATTTTAAGTGTTTTAAATAAGTATGATGAACTGGCTCAGCTGTTGATGATGTATCCGCCCACAAGCTCTAATTACGGCAAGTTAATGGATAATTTATTGAAGATAGTAGAAGGGTTGGATTTAAGTGAGGAAAATAAACTGTACGCGATTAATACCTATCTTAACTATATCCTTACATTTAAAGTAGATAGTGAAAATATTGCTGCAAGTGAAAAGTTGAACTTTACGGAAGGAAATGGCTTTTCAGAAAGCAATACTCCATATTTGTTTAAATTGAAAAGGGAAGGCTTTTTTGACAAGCTTGGAAGCTTTGAAATGTTTCAATTTGGATTAAATATTTTTATTAATGGAATAAAGGTATCAGAAAAAAAATCTTTGAAATAGAAGATTTTTTTATTTACACTTTTACCGAACGATGTTATTATAAAACGCAGAACGATGTTCGGTGGGAGGTTATATTAATGGAAGAAAAAAGTTTCGATTTAAAAAAAGTTTTACCTGGGGTTTTAACAATTGCAGTTGGCATGTTACTAGTTATGATGGATACCACAATTATGAATGTAGCTTTGCCTCATATTCAAGCTGCTTTTAATACTGATTTAGCTATATCACAGTGGGCTATTACAGCTTATACTTTAGCAATGGCTACAGTGATTCCTTATTCGGGCTGGTTGGCTGATCGTTTTTCTACTAAGAAGGTATTTGGAGTGGCTATTGTCTTTTTTACCGCTGCTTCATTTTTAGTAGCAAGCTCAACTAGCATTGAACAAGTGATTTTATATAGGATTTTACAAGGATTAACTGGTGGAATAGTTGGGCCTATTGGTTTAGCCATGTCTTTTAGAATTATTCCTATTGAAAAACGAGGTAGTATGATGGGTATTTTAGGATTGCCTATGTTACTAGCTCCAACTATTGGGCCGGCATTATCCGGTTTTTTAATCAAATATTATAGCTGGCATACGATATTTCTTATCAATATACCAATTGGGCTTATAGCCTTAGCAATGATTTTCTTATTTTTACCTAGCTTTGAGAGCAAGAAAAACACTAAAATTGATTTAAAGGGGGCTCTCTTGTCACCACTAGCTTTCCCAATTCTTATATATGGAGTCCATGTTGGCTCTGATAAAGGGTGGACAACTACAGCAGCTATGGCGTTTTTAACTTTAGGTTTTTTGATGTTAGTTGTTTTTATATATGTTGAAGCAACAACTGAAAATCCATTGCTGGAGGTTAAGGTGTTTAAAGTATCTGAATTTCGTAAAGGAATTATATTAATGTGGCTTAACCAAGTTGCAGTTTTTGGATCAATGTTATTAATTCCTTTATATCTCCAAAATATTCGTGACTACTCTTCTTTGCAGTGCGGGTTAATGATGGTGCCACAAGCAATAGCAAGTTTTGCTGGTATGACAGCTGGGGGAAGATTGTTTGATAGATTTGGAACAAGGTCTGCGGCTATTCCAGGATTTTTAATGACAGGTTTTAGTTTGATTTTGCTAGCTCAAATTACAAGTACTACTTCAATAGAATATTTACTAACTTGCATTTCTCTTTTAGGATTAGGACAAGGATTGGTTAATATGCAGGTTAATAATCATGCATTACAAGCAGCACCATTGAATTTGATTACTAGAGTTACACCTATGTCAAACGAATTATTACAGGTTATTAACTCATTTTCCATTGCATTTATAACAGCGTTTTTATCCAATCAAATCAGAAGTGCTGTGAAGAATAATTCCTTGACCATAGCAGGAAATATTGCTTTTCATAATACATTTATGCTGTTAACAATATTAATTTGCATAGGCTTTGTTTTAGCTTTCTTCTTAAAAGGCAAAAAAATATAGGTAGATAAGATAAAGTATCATAAGTAATTATTTAAGCATATAAGAATAGCGCTTTTGCTAAAAAACACAGAGTACTTGCCGTAACTTTTTTGATTAGGTCAAGGAAGTTATAGCAATTAAGGAGCTACTTATAGGTAGAAAAGTAGCTTTTACTGTACAGCGTATCAGTACAATATGGATTACAAATGTCAACATTTTATATAGTATTAAGATGAATCTTCTTAAATAATGAGAAGTTAAATAAATTTATTTTATAAAAGTTTATTCTAGGTCTATTGGATTTTAATGAGACATGTTAAGAAGAAAGGTGCTAATCTTGTTAGGATGAAGCACTTTTTTCTTTGCTTTTAGTTTCTATAGCTAGACCAAGAAATCTAATCCTGATATTTAACAGTCTTTTATAAAATATAACTTATATACTATACGAGATTATTTGCAGCCACCGTCTAGGTGAGAGTAATACTTCATAGACCAAGACTCAATTTCTTTAATGATTTTAGTAAGGTCTCTTCCTTTTTCAGTAAGGTAGTATTCAACTTTTGGCGGAACTTCAGGGTAAATCTTTTTATTTATTAAATCTTCATTCTCTAATTCTTTGAGCTTTTCATTTAAAACCTTTTGGCTTATTCCTTTAGTTATTCGTTGAAGCTCTAAAAATCTCCTAGGTTCATCATATAAATGGCACAATAAAACTGCTTTCCATTTACCTCTAATAAAATCCATTGCAAAATCTAATAAACATATATATTGCTTACCATTATAATTTAGCATTTATGTACCTACCTTTATATTTAGCTATGTTAATTTAAACAATATTCTTAAACATAGTCTATATTTAATAAAACTTGATTATAGAGTTCAAGGCTCAAAGTATAATTTATACTCACATCAAGAGCTTTACAAAGCCTATTGTGAGCAAAGCTTAAAACTTAACTCATACATGTTCGACAATCCCATCTACTGTGTATCAGATAATCCGGGATTGTTGGCATCATCAGCAATGAATGAATAGTTAAAACTGAATACCTATAACTATTCATTAGAATTACAGTATATAATAACTAACTTTATAATAACAAATTCCTAAATTAAAATAAACATAGGTTATTTAGATGAAAAGTTATTTTATATTAATATAGATAGTACAATAAATCTTACCTAAAGGTAAGTAATCTAACGAAAAAGTGCGTACTTGTCCCTTATATTATCCAGCCATATAATAAACCCATGTTTGAAAATAAACTATATGGAGGTAGGAATATGAAGGTAGTTGCTTTTAATGGAAGTCCTAAGAAGAATGGAAACACTTATGAGGCAATAAAGGCTGTAGCAGCAGAGTTAGAGAAAGAGAATATAGAGGTAGAGATCGTTCATGTGGGAAATAAGGTAATACGTGGATGTTTAGATTGCGGGGGCTGTAGCAGAAACATGAACGAAAGATGTGTTATGCAGAACGATGAGGTTAATGATTGGATTCAAAAGATGAAGGAAGCTGACGGCGTTATATTAGGTTCACCTGTACATTATGCAGCTATACCAGGAACTATGAAGTCATTTTTAGATCGTGCATTTCTAGTTACATCAGTGAATAATGGAATGCTTAGACATAAGGTAGGGGCTAGTGTGGTTGCAGTAAGAAGATCTGGTGGTGTTCCAACCTTTGAACAGCTGAATAACTATATCAATTATTCAGAGATGGTGATGCCCACATCAAATTATTGGAATGTAATCCATGGTACAACTCCTGGAGAAGCTAAGCAAGATGAAGAGGGAATGCAAATAATGAGAGTTCTAGGAAAGAATATGTCATGGTTATTGAAGGCACTTGATTCAACTAAAAATAATGTGAAGGAAAATGAAAGAGAAGATAAGGTATTTACCAATTTTATAAGATAAGCTTTGAAGGAATTTAAATAAATAAAAGAAATGGTGTAAAGTATAAATCATTTTCAATAGAATAGATAGAAGTGATAAAGTGAAACTTAAATCACTATCCATAGATAATGTATAGTTTTGAAAAGTTAACAATCAGAGAGTATAATTAGCATATAAAATCTTGCTTTAAGGAATTTATTGCACATTAAGGCAAAGCAGGAGAGAGTTATTGGTATAAAGATAATTTGGGTTTGTGAAATCAGAAAGATATTGAGGAAAAGTATAATGAATATAATTGAGATTTGCAAAATGCTAGATATACAAAGTGAAGTTGTGGAGAAACTATTAAAATGTGAGAAATATATAGATTTTAAAAGCATGGAACAAGATATAGAGGAAATGAAGCACCCAGAATGTTGGGAAGGTGCTCTTGAACGGTTAAAGCATTTACTTGGTGATGATGAGGATGGAATGAAGATTTTGGCCTGCCAGTTGAGGTGTGCCTGTGATGTTTATGATAAGTATGAGGAAATCAGTATACCTAAAGAAATATTTATCGCTACCATGAAGTTCTTTACTAGATTTCTACAGGATTACAAGGACAGGCATGGAAGCTATCGCTATGTATGGGGATGGTGGGCAGTTCATCAGCTATCTATGGTGGAATATAGAATTGGAGAGCTTGAATATGAGATGAGAATGGAAAATAGTATACCTTTAATTGATATTCATATTCCTGCAGATGCAGATATGTCCTTGGACAAGCTACGTAAGTCCTATCTAGAAGCTGTAAGCTTTTTTGAAAGGTTTTATCCAGAATTCATAAAGGCTGATATGGTTTGTAGTTCTTGGTTACTTGCACCAGCATTAAAAAATGTGTTGCCTGAAAGCTCTAGAATAATGCAATTCCAGAAGTCATTTGAGGTTCAGAAGGTAGAGGAGGATAGTTTGGCTTTCATGGACTGGGTATATGGAACCAGAGATATTCCTTTAGAAGAGCTACCAGAAGATACTTCGCTACAAAGAAAGCTTAAGCCTTATTTGATGAACAATGGTAAAGTAGAGTGGGCTTCTGGAAAGCTGATTTCTAATCCCTTTTGTAAGATTTGAAAAGCTGATTATGATGTTTAGCATCAATCTTATTGGCTATGGTAACAGTAATTAAAGAGTGTAACTATTCCTAAAATAAAAGCATATTATAAGCTTAGTATAATATCTTTTGGAGGAATAAATATTGATTTCAAGAATGGATTTTTCAAGACAGTCATTGGAATTACATCTTTTCTTTGCAAGAATAATGAAAGAACACTCATTTTTTCTTCAGACAACGTTTACCTCAAGAGACGGTAATTTTTCACATCAAGCTGATATATTTAGGATGGAATTTGATAGGCTTTTGAGTGAAGTGGTTTCGCTTTCCAATGGTATTGTAAGTAGGGAAGTACTCCAATCTGGAGAGGTAATAACTCCTTATACACTGAGAGCTGAGATGGCATCATCATATCTTAGTGGAGTTACAATCCCAACTCAAATAACGGAAGCTGAAGCTGGGCTAATGGGCGGAGGACAAATGGGAGACAATCCTATGCTTGAGAGAAGGGTATTTGAGCTTAATCAAAGAGCTATATTCCTTATTGAACCTTTAATACAGTTTAAGGAAACAGTTTTAAATAATGTGCTGGCATGCAGAATGTTTACTGCCAATTATCCACTACTTATAGACCACATAATGCGTGAAGCAAGACTATATTTAAGATTAGTTCATAGACTTCAGAATAGAGAAGTAATAAACATAGAAAGAGAAGCACTGGAGCAGGAGTTGTTCTGGAACAGAATAATGGCTGAGCATGCTAAGTTTATTAGAGGCTTGCTTGATCCAACTGAAGATGAATTGTTTGATTCTGCAAATAATTTTGGTAAGGAGTTTGATAAACTCACTGCAGAGTCCATGGCTGCAATGAATAATACGTTGCCTCTAGAAAAGGTTACAGAAGACAGCTTTAATGCTACGGAAGCAATCAGAGACTTCAAGAGACAGGGCACAGAAGGATTGGTATCATGCAAGATTAAATCAATTATTATTCCACTACTTGGAGATCATACACTACGTGAAGCAAATCATTTCTTACGGCTTTTGGAGATATTTAAGAGTTAAAGCCTTTAAGTTTTTATATTCTTGGTGAAATGATTATAACAAGAACTGACCACTTAACATATACGATAGTCAAAAAAGGATGCCATTATTGGCGTTCCTTTTTTGATTTATAAGTTTTTCGGAATGCTCGCTTAAGGTTATAAGGTTTATTTGTTAGCCATGTACATCAATGCAAGCAATATTGGCTTTTGTTTATAAGGCATTAAATTAGATATTACAAAGTGGTTAAGTTATATAAAAAGTCTATATAGTTTTTTCATAAAGGGATAACGTCATAAATTTTAAATCTTCTTCACCGACTTTTTTGTATCCAAGCTTTGTGTAAAAATTATTTGTTCGTGGGTTCCATGAAGGGGTATCTAGAGTCCATTTTTCTGCAGAAGGATAGGACTCTTCTATCATACCTATGACTTGGGTTCCTATCTTTCTGTTTTGGTACTCAGGGTGAATGAATATACATTCTAGCTGATAATGACTGTCTGAAACCTTAGATACGTATATACCTCCGATTATGTGGTTATCATTTAGAATTTTATAATAATCACATTTCTCCATTCTATCTAGATGCCATTCTGCTAGGTTATAGCCATATGGACCTATCTCTTTTCCCAGATGAGTTCTAGAATCGTCATTAAAGGAAGTTGTTGAAATAATTGTGAGAGTTTCTGCGTCTTCAGTCAAAGCTTTGCTTATAGTTAACATAAATAGTACCTCCATAAAGTTATTTTATTGGGATATATATATTTGCCTCACAATGATTAAGAGGATTATGGGCAGGTAGCCATATCTCAAGACTTGCAGCTTCCGCCAAGGCATAGTTTGACTCAGGTAGCCAGATTCCATAGATATAATCAGTTAAAGTGGAAAGGTCAAAGGGAGTAATATGCTCAGCGGATTTATCTGCTTCAAATTTAAATACAGCATATTTCTGAGATGGAAGTGTTCTACATATCATATTCTCAGGAATATCTTCAAAGGAGCTAACTTCGATGCATGCCAAATCTGTTAGAGAATTATCTTCATTTCTTAAATAAGCTGCAATGCAATCAGAGGTTGGTACTTTATTTTTCACCTTCCATTGCAGACTGCCAAAGAAGTCATCGTGCATTTTTCTAATCTCATGATCACTCCATTTATCATCTGTAAGAATATCAAGACTTAATTCAGCCCTGGAAACAGTACATTCCATGCCCACAACGAGAAAACTGTTTTTAATAACAATCTTTGGTATATGTGTATCATCAATTAAACTTGGATATATGGTGGATCTAATAACTAGGCTCTTTTTTTCGAATAATTGAATTTCTGGTTTGAGCTTCCGGAAGGTTCCTGGTGTCATACCATATACACGGGAAAACGCCCTTGAGAAAACATCTTGTGACGAGGAATTATATTCATATGCTATATCTGCTAAACTTTTGTTGGTACTAGCAATCCTCAAAGCGGCGTCGCTTATCCTGCGCTTTCTTACATAATCCATCAATGTGTCTCCAACTAAAGCCTTAAAGATTCTATGAAAATGATAAGGAGAAACATAAGTGTTTTCTGATAGGTCCTTCAAACTTATTACTGAGTGTAAGTTGTTTTCGATATAATTAATAGAATCTTCAATTAAGGTGTAATAATCCATAGTGCAATATCCCCCCTTGATGTTTATAATTATATTATACATTTTAAATAGTTTCTCGATGTTTTTTGCTGTATTTTGGTAGTGGGGACCTGGCAAGAGAAGAGCCGTCACCCTATATTAAGGAGGATTTTATGAAGCGTATATTGGTTACAGGTGGAACTGTATTTGTTAGTAAGTATGTAGCAAAGTACTTTGAATTAAAGGGGCATGAGGTTTATGTTTTAAATAGAGGTACTAAGCCGCAAGTGGAGAACGTTAATTTAATATGTGCAGATAGAAATAACTTAGGAGAGTGTCTACAAAAGTATTCCTTCGATGTCATAATAGACGTATGCGCATATAACCAAAAAGACATTAAGAATATATTAGATGCCGTTGGAGCATTTAAAGATTATATATTTATTAGTTCTTCTGCAGTTTATCCAGAAACAAATTTGCAACCATTTTCTGAAAATCAAAGTGTAGGGGGAAATTCCATATGGGGAAAGTATGGACAAGATAAGATCGAGGCTGAAGAATACTTAATTTCCAGATTTCCTAATGCATATATTCTAAGACCTCCTTACATATATGGACCAATGCAAAATGTATATAGAGAGCCCTTTGTGTTTGAATGCGCTTTAGAAAATAGGAAATTTTATATTCCTAACGATGGCAGGATGAAGCTACAATTTTTTCATGTGGAAGACTTGTGTAAGGTTATTGAAAAAATATTAGAAAGGCATCCTAAAGAGCACATATTTAATGTGGGCAATTCACAGCTGGTGGATATAAATACCTTTGTTGAGCTATGTTATAAGGTTGTAGGAGTACCTTTAGAAAAGGAATATGTAACCAATCACAGCAACCAAAGAGATTATTTCTCATTTTATGATTATGAATATATTTTAGATGTTTCAAGACAGGCTGATCTATTAGAAGAAGAGAAGGATCTGTTTGAAGGACTAAAGGAATCTTATGAATGGTTTAAGTCTAATTCTGATGAAGTGGTAAAAAAAGATTATATTAATTTTATTAGACAGAATTTTGAGTAAGTATTGTAGTAATAGCTTTAATATTGTAACTAGCAGTCCTTTGAGGCTGCTTTTTATTTAAAGGAGAACTAAAATGAATAGTATCATAAAGGGCAATGAGAAGTACTTCCAATATGAAACAAAGGCTTGGAAGGAAAGAAACTGGATATAATGGGCATGGAGCTTTTGTGTCTTTAGGGACGAAGGCTCCGTCCTACTAGAAAAGGATGGGATGAATGTGAACAATGATTTACTAAAGTTTATGGAGAAGAATCTTTCTCTAAGCAAAGATGAGATTGTGAAGATTGCAAAGGATATGATTGTTGATACCTATAGTAAGAAAACTATACTTCTTAGGCAAGGAGAGGTTGCAGAAAAGTGCTATTTTATATTAGAGGGATGTATACGACAATATTTAATTGGAGATGATGGCAAGGAAGTTACTATTAACTTTTTTACAGAAGAGCAGGCGGTTGTCATGTTTAAGAGCTACAAACAAAAGACTCCTAGTGAGTACTTTTTAGCTTGTGTTGAGGATACAACAGTTATTGTAGGAGATTTGGAGTCCGAAGAAAATATGTATTCTAAGTTTCCAATGCTGGAGAAGGTAACAAGAAGTATTGTTGAAAATAATTTTGGTGAGGAACAAGATGAAAAGGCAAGATTCATGGCAGCAGTTCCAGAGGATCGTTATAGGATGCTTCTGCAAAAGAGACCTGGACTTATAAATCGTGTTCCACAGCACCAATTGGCAAGCTATCTGGGGATTACTGCAGAGTCTTTAAGTAGAATTAAAAAAAGAGTATCCCTAGATAGCTTATAGTAAAGTACAAAGTTTTATTTCTCTGCTTTGCCTCCCTTTATCATTAACCATATGCCAAGTCCTAATTCCCCTAGTGTCATTGGAACACTTAGCATTGTTTCTATTACCCTGGTAATATTATCGTATTGAGGTAAGAATACATGCATTATATGGATAAATACATAGCTAAAAGAAGCTATCAATAAAAGTATTGCTAATATATTGGGCATGAAGTTTGACTTAAGTGTCAAATATCCGATGATGAATAGATGGAATCCAAAAATTATTAGTCCTAAAGACCACATTTTGTGAAAGCCTATGATAAATAGCATTAGTAAATACTTTAATTGGTATGTTTGAATTAAAGGTAGTTTGTATTCATTGCTTAATAAGATAGATATAAATATTAAATTTAGAATAGCTATCCCAAGTATAGTAGAATATATCAAGCGTATCCACGCTCCAAGCAGAGATAAGCTACTATCAACTTGTTTTAAGAACACGTATAGCGCCCAGGAAATCACAACATCGCCAATGAGAGTTATGAGCCAGCTGAAGATACCAAGTTGAAAAAGTGAGAAGAACTTTTTTATATTGTCCATAGTGGCTGTTGCATCATCAAGAACTATTAATCTATTATCAACTAGTCCTACTGAAAAGCCAGCTGAAATTGCAATGATACAAATGGTCAATCCGGCTATTAATGCAACTTTCCTAAGTGATATTTTTTCTGTTTCAAAGACTAACATTTCTATCCCTCCTCTTTATTGAGCTCATTATAGCATCTCTATGATTACAAATCCTTGACTTAAGTCAATGGTAGAGGACGGAGCTTTTATTCCTTTTTAGGTACGAAAGCCCCGTGCCACTGTCCATTGAATAAACCTCCATCCCTTTGAATATATTTATCAAGTAAGAAATTATCGGGATGGGAGCTTATGAATAGCAGTATAGATGTATGTATCAGCTTTGATACAACAGGTTCAATGTATCCATGTTTAACACAGGTTAGGAGAAGCATAAAACAGATAGTGAGTAAGTTGTTTTCTGATATTCCTAGTTTGAGAATATCTATAATAGCTCATGGAGACTACTGTGATGCGGAAAAGCCTTATGTAATAAAGCTTAAGGATTTTTCAAGTGACGAAAAGGAAATAATTGATTTTATTACAACGGTGGAACCAACATATGGTGGTGATGCCCCTGAATGCTATGAATTAGTATTAAATAAGGCGAGGACTAGCCTCTCATGGAAGTCAGGAACCTCCAAGGTGTTAGTTATAATCGGTGATGATGTACCTCACGGTCCTAATTATGCTGCAAACGTAAATAAGATTGATTGGAGAAATGAATTAGGACTTCTTTTAGAGAGCGGAATAAACGTATATGGAATCCATGCTATGCCTGGAGTAAGAAAGCATTCTAAGCCTTTTTATGAGGAGATAGCCAATAAAACTGGAGGATTTTATTTAACCTTAGATCAGTTTGCAAACATACCAGATTTGATAATGGCTATATGCTACAAACAAGATGGAGAAGACAGCCTTATGAGTTTTGCTGAAGAGCTTAAGTCAAAAGGCAGAATGAATTATAACATCAGGAGTTCCATTCAAAAGTTAAGCTATAGAGAGATAGAAGAGTATGTAAGTGAAGATGGACTTAATCCTGTGCCAGACGGTCGTTTCCAAGTACTAACCGTAGACAAAGAGCAGAGTATAAAAGAATTCATTTTAGAGCAAGGAATATCTTTTAAAGTTGGCAGAGGATTTTATGAGCTAACAAAGACTGAAAAGGTTGGAGTTAATAAAGAAGTACTACTATATGAAAAAGAAACAGGGAAAATATTCAATGGTGAGCAGGTTAGGGACATGCTAAAACTCAGTCCACAGCAAAATATAAGAGGAGTTCTTGAAACCTTGAAGCCAGTATTAATGGATAAGTATAAGGTATTTATTCAATCTACCTCATATAATAGAAAGCTTATGGCCAACACTAGTCTGCTATATGAAGTAGAAGATTGGGATAGATAAATATAGAAAAGAGGACCTGCGTAATTGTAAGTCCTCTTTTTCATATAAATAATAGTCTATATTAAAGAGACCTGTAGAAATTAAATGGTCGGTCATACGATACGTATATGAGTTTATTCAAAGAGTTAATATGATTTTGTCATATTCTCAAACATAACCAAACAATACAGCTTCGCTATAAGTAAGTATATATTAAAGCCTTTTAGGAAACATATATGACTAATATAAGCTATAGATATACTCTTTCGTTCATAAATATATGTTCAAAGTACTTTTAGTACTGAGAGGATAGCTTGAAGATATAAGTTTCATGATGCAGTATTAGAAAAGAATGTAGTATTTCTATGCAAATTATATTTCAAAAATCAGTAGCATTTGAGAAAAAATATACTTAGAAGAAAGAGAGTTGATTAAGTGATAGAAGAGTTAAGAGAGTTTGTAGAAGATTTAGCCAGAATAGAAGTTACACAAAATGTATTTAATCAATACTCCTATGAATTTGAAGAAAATGCTATAAGAAGAGATAATTTATTAATTTATTTAAGAGAAATGAGTATTTTGAAACCGAAGATTATATTGGTAGGGGAGGCACCTGGATATAGAGGCTGTCGTATCACTGGAGTACCTTTTAGTAGTGAGTACCTTTTAATTAATAATATGGAGGGTATGAATCTGTTTGGAAAGGATAAAGGTTATAAACTGCCTATTGACACTGACAAACTTACAAAGGAGCCAACAGCTACAATAGTATGGCAGACTTTTATAAAATATGATCTTAAGGTTTTTGGTTGGAATGCATTTCCTTTTCATCCTTATAAACAAGGAAACATGGAGAGCAACAGAACACCTTTAAAAAAAGAGCTTCTAATAGGAGAAAAGCCTCTTTTGAGAATCATTGAATTATTTAATATAAAAAATATCATTGCTATGGGAAACAAGGCAGAGGAAAGTCTCAATAAGCTAGGTATAAACTGTGATAAAGTAAGGCATCCAGCTCAAGGAGGCAAGAACGACTTTGTTCAGGGAATTAGAGCAATAGTAGAGAAGTCACGGTAGATGATTCGAGTATAATTTGAAGTTAAGTATTACAAAATTCTTAAGAAATAAAAAGTTTCCCTAAATAACTTGAATACTGCATATATACTGGTTAAAAAGTAATTTTAATTACAAAGTTTTTATTATTAAATTAAAACAATATTGGAGGGGGATTATGAAGTATTCAATTATGGGCTTTAATCAAGAAAAACTTATGGAATTTGGTTTGGACATCAAGGATGCGGCTATACTTAGATATTTTGTTGATTTTATGGAGTCTTTTAAAATGAGAAGTCAAGTCATTGATAGAGAGATATATTATTGGGTTAAGTATGAAGGAGTTATTAAACAATATCCTATTTTAAATCTTAGCAATGCAGATAGTGTATATAGAAGGTTTAAAAAACTGGTTAAACTAAATATTTTGAAGCATAAGACTGTTGTAGCCAATGGGAAATATTCATATTATACCTTAGGTGATAACTATATAGAATTAATATTTGAGTACAATATGCACAGTTTTAGTAGAAAGAAGGACAGGTTTAATGACGTATTTAGCCAGTGTGAGGAGACGGAAATTGATCGCTTTGATGAGGATAATGATTATGAAGAGTTAATTGAGCAGGAAGATGATTATAGATATTATGATGAGTATGATGAGCAAAGATTTAAAGAGGAGATTGAATTTTATAACGCACATGTGGTAGAGAAAGATAAGATAGTAGACTATCCTGAAACTTCATTCTTAAGTGATGAGGCTTTAACAGAAGATGAAGAAGCGGTAGAAGATATTAATGAATTATATAAAGTAGAGGATTATGAAAAAGAAGGTTGCTTCAGCTCAACAAAGGAGCACTGTGATAAAAAGGAAAACCATGGGATGGAGGACATAGAACCATTAGCTGAAAGCGCAAGGAAATATAAAGAGTTATATGGATTTGACTTTTTTAATGTAGCAGAAAATATAAGAGCTTTAGATATTGAAATAGCTGCTAAAAAAAATGAAGAGTCAGAGTACTATGAAGATTATTGTGATGAACACTTGATAAGGGAACAGGAGCTATTTAGTAATTTTAAACCCACAGGAGATATAGAAGCTAATAATAAAGATTTTGAGGTAAAGTTATTGGAGGAATTCAATGGGAAGAAGAAGCGCAAGGCTTTTTCTAGCATAGGCAGCATACTTAGTGAATATATAGCTAAGATTAGTACATTAAGGCATAAGTCGGATGAAACTCAGTTGGATGACGGACGAATATCCTTAAGGGATCAGGATGAATATCCCGTTGATACCGGAGGGATGGTAGGAACAAATAATTCTTCTATTAATAATTCTTTTATTAAAAATAATTAATAAAAAAATAATAATAAATATAGTGGTAATTATAGATATAGTGATGGAAATAGCTATATGTTTATTAATATATAAATATAATAAATATTACTCATGGATGTATTTGAATATAAAATCTATAATCAGTTAAGCGATGAAGTAAGTTTAATACAGCTTTTATAAAAATGATTAACTTAGATCTTTTTAAACAACATTCTTCAATATAACCATAACTTAAAACAAAGTTTATAGATGGATTTACTTAAAATATCTTTAGGTAGAGTATATTCTAAGTGTACTATAATTTAATCTTTAAATCATAATAACATACCTTTTTCATGATACTAAATATTTTAATACCATTTAGATGGTTTAACTTTAATGTGGTAATATTCTATTTCTTTTAACAAATTTGAATAATGTATTGATGTAAAGTTTATAAAAGTATATATTTTTTATAGGGTAAAATAATATTAATTTATTTAGAGGTGATGAGAATATGTTGGGAGAGGTTGAAATAAACCAAATAAAAAAAGCACTAAGAACAAGTATAAATAACAATGAGTTAGCTGGAGGTAACTTATTGGTTTTAAAGAATGGTAAAGAAGTTTTTTATCATGAGGATGGGATGGCTGATAAAGAGCAGGAGATAGCTATAAAAAGAGATTCTATCTTTAGGTTATATTCTATGTCAAAGCCTGTGACAGCTGCTG
The DNA here is from genome assembly GCF_009928445.1 of Clostridium sp. C8-1-8. GTDB lineage: Bacteria > Bacillota > Clostridia > Clostridiales > Clostridiaceae > Clostridium_AR. Next base: position 74,802 of record NZ_JAABNO010000001.1, read on the forward strand.
CTGTAATGATACTTTTAGAACGTGGTGAAATCGATTTGTACGAGCCTGTAAGCAAGTATTTAAAGGGTTTCAGAAATCAAATGGTAGAGGTTGAAGGAAAACTAGTTCCAGTGGAAAGAGAAGTTATGATAAAAGATCTGCTTTCTATGACATCAGGGTTAGTATATGGTGGAGAACATAGAGCTGGAAGGGATACAGAGGCTCTGCTTGACGAAATAGGAAAAAGAATGTTAGGTGAACAACCAATGGGAACTGTAGAAGCTATGAATAAGCTTGGAGAGTGTACCCTTGCATATCAACCGGGGACAAGCTGGGATTATGGAACTTCTGCGGATGTACTTGGGGCAATAGTTGAAGTTGCTAGTGGAAAGAGCTTTGGAAGATTATTGAGTGAAGAAATATTTGAGCCACTAGGCATGAAAGATACCGGATTTTGGGTGCCAGAAGAAAAAAGAGCTAGACTTGTAAAAACATATGCCGATAACAATGGTGATTTAGTATTATATACAGAAAATCACTTAGGTATAATTAATTGCATGGATAGAGAGCCAGCCTTCGAATCCGGTGGAGCAGGTTTAGTTTCAACCATAGACGACTATGCAAGATTTGCTACAATGCTCATAAATAAGGGAAGTCTAGATGGTGTTCAAATATTAAGACCAAGAACAGTTGAGTATCTAACTTCGGCAAATCTAAACACATGGCAACAAAATAATTTCAATAATTGGATAAGCCTTTCAGGCCACAGCTATGGCAATTTGATGCGAGTAATGACTGATTGTAGCAAAGCTGGAGATTTAGGTTTTCCCGGGGAATATGGCTGGGACGGATGGCTTGGAGCATATTTTAATAACTGTCCCAATGAAAAGTTAACCTTTTTATTCATGATGCAAAAAACTGATTCAGGAACTACTAGCCTTACCAGAAAATTACGTAATATTATTTTTAGTGCTATATAAACAGTTCTTATATAGACATACTACTTCAAAATTCAATTTAACAAAATAAAGCTTCTTAGTTTAATCGAAAGCTTTATTTTGAGTTTAAGGGTAGAAGTGGTACATCTTTGTATAGAAACTTAATTTACGATGTTTTATAATCCATAGTTCTGTGGATTTCTAAACAGCTGTAAATTAATAGTTTAGTTAGCAACTTTATATAAAAAATTAAAGATGCACCACCACGGTTTTCAAACCAGCTTCCTAGAGTCAAAGGGGGAGGTTGATTCTAGAAAGCTTCAGGTGATACATCTTTAAACAAATTAGATTTGCACTTACTCATCAATACAAGTTCATTTTAAGAGTAAAGTACTATATATGATCAAATTAGGATATAATGCTTGAAGGCTTAAGTTGTAGCTTTCGGCATTAATATCCTTTGGATATTGCTGTAGAGTAGTATTTTATTTAATCTAATAACAATTCGTCATAGCTACACATATTTTGATATAAAGCTTCTCTTCTTAATACTAGATATAACTCAGCATCTGTAGCATTTTCGTAAGGCATTACAAAGAATGTGCCAATACCGAAGGCTAATGCGCCTAATATATACCATCCTATGAAGGATAAATCTAATATAAACATATCAAACTTATGGCCTCTAGTCATTTCATTACTTAACTCAATAGCTCTTGTAGCACCAATGTTTGGGTTATCTGCAAGTATATATGGAACCATGCTGTAAGCATAACTTTTGATGATACCAGGTATTATTAATAAAAGGGTCCATAGGAATATAAGAATGTTTTTTAATAACATAGTAGTTACTATTGACATATGATTTTGTTGATCAAAACCAAAGCTAAAACAATTACGTCTATCTTTATATTGAGCTGCTTGAACAAAATATCTTCTTCCTCCAACTTCTAGTGCATACCCTACAAAAATACGTAATGCAAGCACTACAACAAAGGCTATAAAAAAGAATGAGATATGTGTCCATTGTATAAAGGGCCAGTGTGTAAATGGAAAGTTTATAAAGCCATAACTATCATAATGATTGTAATAAAGGTTATGTCTAAAACTGTTATTATGGGAGCCGTTGCTGCTCCAGCGATGGGTAGCACCTACAAGTGCTAGGACTAAACTGACACCAAAAGCACCTAAATATATTTTACTTAAAACCTCTTTAGCTCTGTCTTTTAATTCTTTTCTAGACCACATGATATCCTCCACTAAAATTACTAATTATATTTTGATTATAAGGTAATTTGTATTCATTTAAGTAATAACCATGAGCTTATTATAGGTTATATAATAACCTATAGCAAATTCGATAAATGTAAAGATACTTATACTTATTGGTTAGATTTGTGTATGAATAGGATAACATTTGCTATTTACTCATATTTACTTAATTTTTCTCACGATTGCGTAAGTGACTAGTTTATCATTGTAATATATAGCATGTGGTTAAGTTAAGGTTTTTACTCATAAGAATAGTTATAGACCAACTTCAACTATTAATTTATGCATGTCAAGTAGTGCCAAGGAGGCATTATTATCGAACCTATATATTTATATAATAGTAGAAAACTTATCTACCTTGTAAGATCTAGGATAGCAGAATTATATGTTATACAGATAGCTAAAAGACTAGCCTTTCAAAAACATAATTAAAATTAAGTTTTTAGATATATGGGCAAAAAAATTACTGAAGAAAGTCACTTCAGCAATTTTTGTTAGTTATTAACTTCTTATCAAATAATCAAAGGCACCTAGGGCGGCAGTGGCGCCTGATCCCATGGAGATAATTATTTGCTTGTATGGAGTGTTGGTACAATCTCCTGCTGCAAATACTCCAGGTACATTGGTAGCACCATGACTATCAACTACGATTTCACCTATGCGGTTACGTTCCACTGTTTCTCCAAGCCAATCAGTATTTGGTACAAGACCTATTTGAACAAATACACCTTGCAGCTCAATATGCTTAACTTCTTCAGTATCACGATCCATATAGGATATACCATTAACCTTGTCAGTACCTGTTATTTCTTTTGTTTGAACATTCTTAAGAACAGTTACGTTGCTTAAGCTATAAAGACGTTCTTGAAGCACGGCATCAGCCTTTAACTCCGGCATAAACTCAAGAACAGTTACATGATCTACTATTCCAGCAAGATCTATGGCTGCTTCTATACCGGAGTTACCTCCGCCTATTACAGCCACATGCTTTCCCTTAAATAAAGGTCCATCACAGTGGGGACAATAAGCTACACCTTTGTTCTTGAATTCTGCTTCACCAGGAACATTGACGTTTCTCCAACGAGCTCCTGTTGAAAGAATTACAGCTTTGCTCTTTAATATAGCGCCGTTTTCAAGTTCAACCTCTATGAAATCTTTTTTCTCTAAGCGTTTTGCTTTTTGAAGGGTCATGATATCCACATTATAGTTTTTAACATGTTCTTCAAGGCTTGCTGCAAGCTTAGGTCCTTCAGTATATTTCATGCTTATGAAGTTCTCAATGCCTAAAGTATCCATTACCTGACCACCGAAACGTTCTACGATAATGCCTGTACGGATACCCTTACGGGCTGCATATATTGCTGCACTTGATCCTGCAGGACCTCCACCGACTACTAGAACATCATACGGCTCTTTATCTGCAAACTCTGATGCATCTGGAGCACTTCCAAGCTTTGCAAGGATTTCTTCTACAGTCATACGACCACTACCAAAGAAATCTCCATTTAAAAATACTGATGGTACTGCCATTATGTCTTTGCTTTCAACTTCATCTTTGAAAGCACCGCCATCAATCATGGTATGAGTAACATTAGGGTTAAGAATACTCATCAAGTTAAGTGACTGAACAACCTCTGGACAGTTGTGACAGGTTAAGCTGATGTAAGATTCAAAACTATATTGTCCCTTAATGTTTTTAATTTTTTCTATGGTTTTTTCATCAACCTTTGGAGCTCTACCACTTACTTGTAGTAGTGCTAACACCAGTGAAGTAAATTCATGACCTAGAGGGATACCGGCAAAAGTTACTCCAGTGTCTTCTCCAATTCTGTTAATGCTGAAGCTAGGGGTTCTTGATAATTCTGCTCTCTCAACTTTAATCTTTGGTGACATGGAGGCTAGTTCATCAACTAGCGCAACCATATCTTTAGATACATCATCAGATCCTGCACTGACCTTTATAAGGACATCACCCTCCATCAACTCAAGATATTGGGCTAACTGTCCTTTTATATCTGCATCAAGCATAATATGCTTCTCCTTAGATCTTTCCTACAAGATCAAGACTTGGTTTAAGTGTTTCAGCGCCTTCTTTCCATTTTGCAGGACAAACTTCACCAGGATTATTTCTTACGTATTGAGCAGCTTTTATCTTGTTAACTAGTATGCTTGCGTCACGACCTATACCACCAGCATTTATTTCAACAGCTTGAATTATTCCATCTGGATCTATTATGAAAGTACCACGATCTGCAAGACCGTCAGCTTCGATTAATACATCAAAGTTACGTGATATAGTATGTGAAGGGTCACCGATCATTGTGTAAGTGATCTTCTTTATAGCTTCTGAGCTATCATGCCATGCCTTGTGAGTGTAGTGTGTATCAGTTGAAACTGAGTATACTTCAACTCCAAGTGATTGTAATGTTGCATAGTTATCTTGTAAATCTTCTAATTCAGTTGGACATACGAAAGTGAAGTCTGCTGGGTAGAAGCATACTACGCTCCACTTACCTTTGAAATCTGCCTCAGTTAAATCTAAAAATTGACCTTGTCTGAAAGCTGATGCTTTAAATGGTTTTACCTCTGTTCCGATTAATGACATAATAAAATACCTCCCGAAATTTACTTTTATAAATTAATTTTTGTACATACTGTTTGTAATTGATACAAAGTAATAATGATTATTACTTAATACCAATTATAAAACTAAACTAATATTTGTCAATATAGTTTTCCAAAATTTTTTTATTTTTATTTTTGAACTTTTTATAACGTTTCTAGAGTTCCTAACTCAACTATTAATTAAGTCTCCATATATGAACTCTTTATGTCTATTTTGTGAAAGACTTTTCTTAGAAATACCATGAATATAAAACCTAATATAAGAAGTATTGGATAGACTATGATTTAGAGGGGGATTTAAAGAAATTCACTTCAACTAAATTTTTACCACATGACATAAAAATATTATTCTTATATAATAATAAGGTACTAAAAATTTTAGAGGGAAGGTAAGTTACCATGAAAAAGATAAATGAAATTTTTAGTGACTATAATGCACGTGGCAATATAACTAATGCACTTGTAGAATCTGTTGTGTTAAGCAAAAAGAGTAAGAAGCTTGAGCTTAAGATAAGTTCAGATAAATATATTGATATAAAAGAATTTGATGGCCTTAATAGATTTATAAAACAAAGATTTGCCTTAAATGATTCTGTAATATCTGTAAACTATGCTGACGGAACAGATAAGAAACCTATAGAAGAAGAAATCAAAAATATTTTAGTTTCAATGTCTGATAAGCATCCTGTTCTAAAAACAGTTGCTAATAATAGTGAATATACAGTTGAAAACAATACTATAAACTTTCACTTAAAGGTTGCAGTATCAGGTTTTTTAAAATCTATGAATTATGAAAAACAGCTCCGAGAAAATATAAAGACTCTTTATGGTACTTCTTACAATATAAAGTTTATTGATGCTATAAGTAGTGAAGAGTTGGCGCTTCAGCAAGAGAGTCGTGAACAGGAGATGATGGCCGCTTTAAAGAAAATTAAAACTGATGTGGCTGCCAATACTCCTAAGCCAACCAAGGAAGTTCCATTTAAAAAGGAAGAGCTGAAGGATGAGTCCGATGGTAAGAAGGGAGATCCATTCTTAATACTTGGAAGAAGCTCTAAGATTAAGGAAAATGTAATCAAGATTACTGATATTACACCGGACGAAGGAAGAATAGCAATTGAAGGAGAGATATCAAATATCGAAGCTAAGGAACTAAGAAGTGGAAAGACGTTAGTTTCCTTTGACATATATGATGGATCAACTTCTATGACCTGTAAGTCTTTCTTAAAGCCTGGAGAATATGAAGAAGTTTTATCTAGACTTAAAAAGGCTAAGGGAGTAAGATTAGTGGGTTCTGCTAGCTACAGTAAGTTCTCTGGAGAAGTTGAAATGATAGCTAATATTATCATAGAAACTCTAGGAATTAGGAGAGCTGTGAGACAAGATAATGCAGAGGTTAAGAGAGTTGAGCTTCATATGCATACTCAGATGAGTCAGATGGATGCTATGAATAGTGCGACTGATCTTATTAAGAGAGCTATGAGCTGGGGCATGAAGGCTATCGCCTTAACAGATCATGGAGTAGTTCAGGCATTTCCAGAAGCACATAAGCTTTTAGGAAGAAATAATCCAGATATGAAAGTTCTATACGGGGTAGAGGCTTACTTAGCTCCAGATAAGAAACCATCCGTAACTAACCCTAAGGGACAGAGCATAGATACAACTTACTGTGTTCTTGACTTAGAAACAACAGGATTTTCAGCGGTAACTGAGAGAATTACTGAAATAGGTGTTATGAAATATCAGGATGGTAAGGTCGTTGACGAATTCAGTTGTTTTGTAAACCCTGAAAAACCTATCCCTGCAAAGGTTGTTGAGGTTACTAACATAACTGACGATATGGTAAAAGATGCAGAAACTATAGATAAAGTGTTCCCTAAGCTCTTAGAATTTATAAAGGGAAGTGTTTTAGTTGCTCATAATGCATCCTTTGACGTAGGCTTCCTAAAGCAGAATGCTAAAGTATTGGGTTATGACTTCGATTTTACTTACGTAGATACCTTAACCTTAGCACAGGAAGTATTCCCAGAGTTTAAGACTTATAAGCTGGGGAGAATTGCTAAAAACTTAGGTATAAAGGTTGAAGTAGCTCATAGAGCATTAGATGATGTTGATACCACTGTTAAGGTTTTTGAAGTAATGCTCGAGAAGCTAAAGGAAAAGGGAGTAAAAACTCTTGAAGATATAGATCTGTTTGGTATTGATGAGGAATCTAAGAAAGAAGGTTACAAGAAGCTCAAAACCTTCCATGCAATAATATTTGCCAAAGATTATGTAGGCTTAAAGAATTTATATAGGCTTATATCTTATTCTAATTTAAACTATTTTCATAAAAAGCCTCGTATATTAAAGAGTATGTATAAGAAGTACTCAGAAGGGCTGATGATAGGAAGTGCCTGCAGTGAAGGAGAGTTGTATCAGTCAATACTTCTAGGTAAGTCCGATGAAGAAATAGAAGCTATTGCAGAAGATTATGATTACCTTGAAATCCAACCATTAGGGAATAATGATTACCTAGTTAGAACAGAGCAGGTACCTAATAGAGATTACTTAAAAGAAATAAATAAGAAGATCATACAATTAGGAGAAAAGCTCAATAAGCTTGTCGTTGCTACTGGAGACGTTCATTTTATGGATCCGGAAGATGAAATATATAGACGTATATTAGAAGCAGGACAGGGATTTAAGGATGCAGACAATCAAGCTCCTTTATACCTAAGAACCACAGAAGAAATGCTTAAGGAATTTGAGTACTTAGGAAAGCAAAAGGCTTACGAGGTTGTTGTTACAAATACTAATAAGATTGCTGATATGTGTGAACAGATAAGTCCGATATCACCAGATAAGGCTACACCACACATAGATGGCTGTGAACAGACCATTAAGGATATAACTTACGGAAAGGCCAATGAGCTTTATGGAGATCCACTTCCTCAACTAGTTCAAGATAGATTGGAAAGAGAACTTGATTCCATAATAAAAAACGGATTCTCAGTTATGTATATAATAGCTCAGAAGCTGGTATGGAAATCCAATGAAGATGGTTACTTAGTTGGTTCAAGAGGATCCGTTGGTTCTTCAGTAGTGGCATATATGACAGGTATAACAGAGGTAAATGCTCTTCCTCCTCATTATAGATGTCCTAACTGTAAGTACTCTGACTTTACTGATTATGGCTTTAAAAATGGCTTTGATTTACCTGATAAGACTTGTCCTGAGTGTGGAGAACCCTTAGCTAAGGATGGTATAGATATCCCATTTGAAACCTTCCTAGGCTTTAATGGAGATAAAGAACCAGATATAGACTTAAACTTCTCTGGTGAGTACCAAGCAAAAGCCCATAGATATACTGAGGTTATCTTTGGAAAGGGCACTACCTTTAAGGCTGGAACCATAGGTACTATAGCAGAGAAAACTGCCTTTGGTTATGTAAAGAAGTATTATGAAGAAAAGAATATGACGGTGAGCAAGGCTGAAATAATGAGAATATCAAAAGGATGTACGGGTATTAAGAGAACTTCAGGACAGCATCCCGGTGGAATAATAGTTGTACCTAAGGGGAGAGAAATCTTTGAGTTTTGTCCAGTTCAGCATCCAGCTGATGATCCAAATTCTGATATTATAACTACACATTTTGACTATCACTCAATTGACCAGAATCTACTGAAGCTTGATATACTTGGGCACGATGATCCTACAGTTATAAGAATGCTTCAGGATATAACAGGGGTTGACCCTAAGACTATACCCATGGATGAAAAGAAGACAATGTCCATATTTTCTTCTACCGAAGCGCTGGGCGTTACTCCAGAACAGATAAACTCTAAGGTAGGAACCTTTGGAATACCTGAGTTTGGTACTAAGTTCGTTAGAGGAATGCTTCTGGATACTATGCCAAAGGCCTTTACAGACCTGATATGTATATCAGGACTTTCCCATGGTACTGACGTTTGGCTGGGCAATGCTAAGGATTTGATTGACCAAGGGATAGTTACGCTAAGTGAAGCAGTATGTACGAGAGATGATATCATGATTTATCTTATTAAAAAAGGTCTTCCGCCAAATACAGCCTTTAAGATAATGGAAACTGTTCGTAAAGGTAAGGCACTGAAGGATCCAAAATGGCCAGAATACGAAGAACTTATGAGGCAATGTGAGGTACCAGAATGGTACATAGACTCTTGTAGAAAGATAAAATACATGTTCCCTAAAGCCCATGCGGCAGCATATGTTATGATGGCCTTTAGAATAGCTTGGTTTAAAGTTCACATACCAAAGGCTTACTATGCAGCCTTCTTTACCATAAGAGCAAAGGCTTTCGATGCAGATTATATGATCTTTGGAAAAGAAAAGGTTAAGCAAAGAATGAAGGAAATAGAAGCTATGGGTATGATGGCTCCTCCTAAGGATAAAGATATGTATGATGATTTAGAACTTGTCCTAGAGATGTACGAAAGAGGCATTAAGTTCCTTCCTATAGATTTGTATAAGTCTCATGCTACTCAGTTCCTAGTAGAAGAAGATGGTCTAAGACCGCCTATAAACAGTATATCAGGTATGGGTAATGTGGCGGCAGAAGGCATATACAGTGCTATACAGGAAGCAATAAAAGAGGAAAGCCCTATTAATTCTATTGAAGATTTAAAGAAACGTGCTAAGATCGGAAACTCAGCTATAGATTCTTTAAGAAAGTTTGGATGTCTAAACGGTCTTCCTGAAAAAGATCAATTGAGTTTCTTTGATTTGATATCTTAAAGGTACAGCGATAAGTTGGTCCTTTAGTATAAACTGTTTCAATGTCTAATACTAAGATGAAGTAAAATATAAATATAGGATTTTAATATATATTTTTAAGCCTATATAAGGAGAAACCACTAATGTAAGTCGCATTAGTGGTTTTTTATATTTAATAAAATTATCACTATATGAATATATAACAATTGATATCAACTATATTTTTAAAATGGCAACTGTGATTAGAGGTTAAATAAGAATTGTGTATTAAGTTTGGGGTAGGTTATGTTTATTTTTCACATCATTCTTTAAATGAAATTTCATTAAACTCAAACTCAATTATCCCACAATACGGCATTAATTCAGTTGCTTTGAATTGGCGCATTAACTCACCATGAGCTACGACAATTATTTTGCTATACTTATCATTATAATTCTTTAAGCAGTTGTACGCTCGGCAAAAAACCATTTTTGCCGTTTCCCAATTTTTCGGCTCATTTTGAGGATAAATCCCATTATGAGCCAAATAATCTTCATAAGCAATATGAATATTTGACTTTGTTGCTTTTTGATAAGTCAAGTCAGGCTGCCATTCTCTTAGTTCCACCTCAACCAGTATATCAAGCTTTGTTTCAGTAGCAACATAGGAAGCAGTTTGCAGAGCCCTTGTAATTGGCGATGATAAAATGATTTGGGCATCTTTAAGAATGGGGTTTTTTGCTACTAATTTTGCTTGCTCAATGCCATTTAAAGAAAGTGGCGCTAAATCTATACCATGTCCATTTATATTTTGTTCTTCGCAAAATGAGGAGTCGTATTGACCATGTCTAATCATAATAACTTGCATATTTTACCTCCATATATCTTTATGTCCCATGGTAACTAATATAAATAATCAACAATTTATGCTTATTTGCACTATGTAGTGGTTACAGGATAATTATAACATATAGTACATGCTTACCTATATTGGCTTAACAGAATTGTATTTGAAATAAATTTCAAAACACTATCTAGCATGCAAGTTCCATTCCCACTTAAAAACATATTTCTATTATAAAAATTAAGTAAGAGATATGAAAAAATATGTAATTTTATAGAAAAGTACATTGGATATTGTTGACAATGTATAGTTCTATTATATAAAATAGTGTTTATAAATCATCTATTAAGTAGAAACCTATTTTTTATAACAATAGTTATTAATTAATGGATGATATGTTATAACTTATATAAAATTTTATTGGTAGTAACGACCTATATGCTTATTTGGGCACTTTGTATATAGCGAGCTAGTAGTGCAACCGACCAAACGTAAAAGTTAGGTCGGTTTTTTTATTATCCAAATTTAATTTAAAGGAAGTGAGAAGATGAACAAAAAAAGATTTTTGAGCTTTGTAGTGGTAATCATCTTTATACTACAGATGATTGTACCTGTAAATAATGTAAAGGCAGCTACTCGAGATATTACAGGAGCTTTTCCGCTTATTACTGATGTAAAAATAACCGATATAAACGGAAAGGAATTAGGTAGCAATATCAGTAAAAATTCAGAAATACATATTAATTACACATGGTCTATTCCTAATGACCAAACTGTAAATGCAGGTGATTATTACACTATGCAGTTACCTAATGAGATAAAAATAGCAACAGCTATAGATCAACCAATGATTAACCCAAAGGATGGGAGTGTAGTTGCCAATATACATGTGGATACTAATGGGAAGACTAAAATTACATTTACTTCTTATCCTAGTGGACACTCAGATGTACTTGGTGGTTTTTCATTAGACTGCCACTTTAACCAAAGTCAAATAGGAAATGCTAACCCTGTTAAAATTGATTTTACTGTACCTGGGTTAGGAGTTGTTACTGAAGGCCCTTTCAATTTTCAACAACCTGATCCAACTATTGTAAAGAGTGGAGTTTATAATTCGACAAATGATGAGGTTACATGGACAATAACAGTAAATAAAGAGGGAGTAAAGCTTAGTAATACAGTAGTTACTGATAATATAAACAGTGGACAAGTATTTGTAGATGGGTCTGTTAATATAAACGGTACAGCGGCCGTTTCTGGAACAGGCTATTCTTACGACAATACCAGCAGGAAGCTAACCATAAATATGGGGGAAATAACAACCCAGCAAGTTATAACATTTAAGACAAGCATACACAATGATTTGGCAGCTAAGGCTCAGGGAACTTACAATTATACAAATGCTGCTACGTTAAATTATGATTCTAGTGGAAATCCGAAAAGCTTAACCTCAAATACTGTAACTATTCCTGTGACAGTAAAATATATAAGTAAAGACGGATCTTACGAAACAGCAAACAAAAGAATAAGTTGGACCATAAAAGTAAATCAAAGTGGAAGAACAATTAATAATGCTGTTGTTACAGATGCTATCCCAGCAGGGCTAACTATTGATACATCAACTATCAAAGTAGATGGAGCCCCAGGGACTGATTATACCATTTCTGGTCAAAATTTTAGATATAATCTTAAAAATATAAGCAGCGTTCATACTATTACATTTTCAACAAATGTTGACTCAGCAGTTTATAACTCTAATAACTATAAAAGCTACAACAATACTGCTTTTCTATCTGGAGATGGGGTTTTAAATGGTACATACTCTAGTAGAGCTGTTGGGTTTACACCTAATATTATTCAGAAACAAGGTGCAGGTTATAATCCTTCAACAGGTATTATTACATGGAGGATAATTGTTAATAACAATCAGACTGCCGTTGCAGCTGGCGCAAAAGTTACTGATAACATTCCTATAGGACAAGTTTATGTTGCTGGCTCCGGCAAGCTCGATGGTACAGCGCTAGATGACAGTGGATATACTGCTGCAACAAGTTCAGACACAACAAAAACAGGAACCTTTACCTATACATTTTCTAGTGCTTTTTCTGATACACATACTATAACTTTTCAGACTAAGGTAACTGACCCTAAGGTTTATAAGGCAAGTTACAGTGGTAATTTTAATAATAGTGTTACCCTTACTAGTGCGGACATAAATCAGACAACCTCAGCAACTCAACCTGTAAACAGTGAGATAATAAACAAAACCGGAGCAGGTTATAATTATGCTACTAGGGAAATAACCTGGAATATAAGGATAAATAAGAATAAGATGCCTATAACCAATGCAGTAATAACTGATTATATACCTGCTGGACAAGTATATGTTAGTGGCTCTGCAACTATAGACAATAGCGCTTCTGCAGATGGATTTAAGTATACACAAGTAGATGGTGATTCCCAAAAGACTGGAGTACTTACCTACACATTTCCAACTGGCAGTAGCAATACAATAAACAATACTTATAATATAAGCTTTAAAACAAAGATTATAGATTTGAGTATTTTTAATACCAATGGAGTGAAGACATTAAGTAATACTGCATCTATCGCTGGAGATGAGATACCAACAGACGGAAATAGAAGCAGTACAGGCTCACAAACAGTTAATAATACAGTTATTAACAAGACACCTTCATATGTTTATGGTAACTCCTATATTGATTGGACACTTAATGTTAATTCTAATTTCAATATTTATATGAGTAATGCAACCATAACTGATAAATTACAAAATGGACTTTCGCTTAACACTGATACAGTGGAATTATATGAAGCTACTGTTAATGCTAATGGTACTCTTACTGCAGGTGCTAAGGTACCTCTAACTGGCGCAAATGTAAAGTATGATCCTACTACTAGAGAATTTGGTTTTACATTCCCAGATAATGCAGCATATAAGCCATATATTCTTAAATTTACAACTGATGTATCTGCGGCTGGTAACTATTCAAATACAGTTGAATTTAAAAGTACAGACACAGATCAGACATCTTCTACAAATCAAAATGGAGTGTGGTATGCCAGTGGAAGTGCTTGGGGAACTGGTGTAAGTGGAAGTATTAATGTTGTTAAGGTAGACGCTAATGATACTTCGAAGAAGTTATCAGGCGCAGTCTTTCAGTTAATTGACCAGTACGGAAATGTTAAGGCTACTTCTGCACCTACAGGCCCAGATGGAACTGCTTTATTTAAAGCTCTTAAGTATGATGTAAACTATACATTAAAAGAAATTACTCCACCAACAGGTTATACTTTAAATGATGAAGCACACACGTTCCAGGTACATGATGCCACAGGGCAGAGGGATATTGCATATAGTTTTAAGGATACAAAGATAAAAGGAAACATACAGTTTACTAAAAACGGAGAAGATGGCAAAGGGCTTTTAGGCGCAGAATTTGCCCTATATCAAAATGATGGAGTTACCCCGATTTTAGATTCTGATGGAAAAGGTATTACAGCTGTAAGCGATAAGGATGGTAAAGTGCAGTTTACCAATATTGATTATGGCACTTACAAGATAAAAGAAACAAAATCACCTAATGGATATACTTTATCTACTGATATTTTAACAGCTACCTTCAGTGGTGATTACCAGAATACTGTAGTTACAGTTAATCCTAATTCTATATCTAATATAAGAATTAGGGGAGGAATAAAAATAACAAAGGTAGATGCAGCTACCTCAAGTCCAGTTCCTGGGGCAACAATTACTGTATATAACAGTGATGGAACACCTGTAGGTACTGGTACTGAAGGAATAACAGCAACAGATGGAACGGTAGAGTTTGATAACTTAGTATATGGAGACTACTATTTCTTAGAAACAAAAGCACCAGAGGGATACTTACTTAATACGGATAAACATCCATTCAGTATTAAGGATAATGGAGTGGTGCTTAAGGATACTCTCTCTGATACAAGAATAATCGGAGGAATAAAAATAACTAAGACTGATGAAGCAACCTCTAAGCCAGTGCCTGGAGCAACGATTGCTTTATACACTAGTGATGGAAAAGCTGTAGGCAGTGGAGTAGAAGGTGTAACTGGGGCAGATGGAACTGTGGAGTTCGATAATTTAAGTTACGGTGATTATTACTTCATGGAAACAAAAGCACCAGAGGGATACCTATTAAATGAAGATAAGCATCCGTTTAGCATCAAAAATAATGGTGTAATAATAAAGGATACTATTTCAGATACAAGAATAACAGGCGGTATTAAGATAACTAAAAGTGATGTATCTACTTCAATTCCATTACCTGGAGCAACAATAACTGTATATACCAGCGATGGGAAGGTAGTAGGCAGTGGAGTAGAAGGTGTAACTGGATTAGATGGAACAGTGGAGTTTGATAATTTAGCATATGGTGACTATTATTTCTTGGAAACAAAAGCTCCAGAGGGTTATCTACTTAATACGGATAAGCACCCATTCACTATTAAGGAAAATGGAGTGATACTTAAGGATACTATTTCTGATACCAGAATAAAGGGTGGTATTAAAATAACTAAGACTGATATTTCAACATCAGCACCAGTACCTGGAGCTACCATTACTGTATATACTAGTGATGGAAAGGCAGTAGGAAGTGGTTTAGAAGGTGTAACTGGATTAGACGGAACTGTACAATTCGATAATTTAAGTTATGGTGATTATTATTTTGTAGAGACTAATGCACCACGAGGATATCTTCTGAATACAGATAAACACAGCTTCAGCATAAAGGAAAATGGAGTTATAATAACATCTAGCTTTTCTGATGAGAAAGTCAAAGGAACTGTGCTTGTTGAGAAGAAAGGTGAAGATGGAAATTATCTTTCTGATACAGAAGTTACTTTGTACGATGCTAATGGCAAGGTGGTTCAGAGCTCAGTAACTGACAGTGATGGAATCTCTAGATTTACTGGAGTAGAATATGGCAAGTATGCTGTAAGAGAAACAAGGGCGCCAAAAGGTTATAATATTTCAGATAAGTTAATATCAGTTGAAGTTAATGGAACTGAAAGTGGAAAAACCTATGATGCTGGAGATATTACAGATACTAAAATAAGAGGATCAATACAGATTAAAAAGCTTGACCAAGATGGAAAGCCACTTAAGGGGGCAGAGTTTACTGTATATGATGAATCAGGAAAAGCCATACAGACGGCAGTATCCATGGAAGATGGAATTGTATTGTTCAAGGATTTAGTTTATGGAAAGTACTCTATAAAAGAAACAAAGGTGCCTGAAGGCTATATAGGATTAAAAGATATTATAGAAGCTTCAATTGAACAAAACGGATATACTTATTCATATGAAGTTAAAAATAATAGGATTAAAGGCACAGTTGAGATTAAGAAAACAGATATAAGTGGAAATGCTCTTCAAGGAGCAGAGTTTACTATATATGACAACAGTGGAAATGCAATAGCAGCCAAGGTAAGTGACAGTAATGGACTTGTAAGGTTCGAAACATTGGATTATGGAAAATATACTGTTAAGGAAACTAAAGCGCCTCAAGGATATAATATATCTGATAAGGTAGTCTCTGTTAATGTAGATGGAACAGGAAAAGGTGGTACTTATGATGCTGGAGCTATAGCAGATACTAAGGTTACTGGCAATGTTCAAATTAAAAAGCTTAGTGAAGATGGTAAAACACTTAAAGATGCAGAGTTTACTTTGTACGATCTTAGTGGAAAGGCTGTTAAGAGTATTGTAACTGAAGAGAATGGAACTGCTATATTTACTGATGTAGAATATGGAAAGTATACATTAAAGGAAACTAAAGCACCTCAAGGTTATAATATTTCAGCTGAAGAAACAGTGGTTGAGGTTAATGGAACTGAAAGTGGAAAGGTTTATGATGCAGGAACTATTACTGATACCAAAATAAAGGGATCTATTAAGATTAATAAGCTTGATCAAGCTGGAAGACCTCTTCAAGGAGCAGTATTTACTTTATACGATGAATCTGGCAAAGCGCTTCAGACTGCAGTATCTATGGAAGATGGAGTAGTATTATTCAAGGATTTAGATTATGGAAAATACTCTGTAAAAGAAACAAAAGTCCCTGAAGGTTATATTGCTTCAAGTGATGATATAGAAACCTCAGTGGAAAGTAACGGATACACTTATTCATATGAAGTAAAGAATGCTAGAATAAAGGCAACAATAGAAGTTAAAAAGACTGATATAAGCGGTAAGGTACTTCAAGGAGCTGAATTTACTTTATACGATAGTAATGGAAAAGCTATATCAACCCAAGTAACTGGCAGCAATGGAATTGCAAGATTCGAAGCTGTAGATTATGGAACATATACTATAAAGGAGACCAAAGCACCTAAAGGATATATCATAAATACTTCAGTTCAGAAGGTTCAGGTAAGTACTTCAAATACTCAAAGCTTCATTATTAAGGATGAACAAGAGGTTCAAGTACTTCCTACAACTGGAGCAGTTATAGATGATACATTTATTACTATTATGGCTTTATTGTTAATAGTATTAGGTATTGGCTTAAAATTGTTTGGAAAAGTAACTATAAGTAAAAGATATTAAAAAACAGGTAGAAAAAAACCACTAATGGAAATAACATTAGTGGTTTTTCTTATATCTAATAAAATTGTTGCTATACTAATAGGGGGTAACTGTCAGTATGCACATTTTTGAAAAAAGCGATAATTAACCATTACTAGGTCAAGAACTTACTTTACAGATTTAAAAAGTAAATATCTTAATTTGATTTAACGGTAGTACCAGTCTTAACAATGCTATATTGTAAAACTTCTCCACTTTGGAAGTGTAGTTTTAAAGTTATCACACCATCGTTACAATAGTTGAAGAAGTTAGGTGTAAGAGTTAGTTGGTTAGTACTGTAATTAGGAACATAGGCATCACTATATTGCTTGTAGGTAGTCCATCCTTGTGGACCAGCACCGCTTCCATCTGCATATACTGCCTCTAGGGTAGAAAGTTTTGAGCCGTTAAAAGCTACAGGGATATTGAAGTTAGAGGTAGTTCCAGTGGTTTGGCTTAATTCTGGTGTTTTATAGTAGTTTATGCTCACATTCCAAGGTTCACCTTTAGAGAATTTCAAGGTTAAGGCAGTCTTTGTGCCATAACTGCCATTTATAAACTTATTTACATAGCTTCCTTTTAGAGTTACAACACTATTTGAGTAGGTATAATCTTTACCTAAGGATAACTTATCTTTTCCGTTATAGATTGATTTTAAAGTATTACCGTTTAAGGTTAAGTTCATAGTTATATCTTTAGAGCTGTCTTCAGCTTTTACAAATATCATATCTGATTGGGAATAAGAGCTTCTTTCATCCCAAGAGGATTTTAGCATGTTGTATAAAGCTGGGTCGTTCCAGCTGTAAGTATTTCTATTGAACAAGTTACCGTTGTCCCAAAGCATAAGGGATATACCTTTGCTTTTTGCATAGTAGTTTATATACTCAAAGTACTTTAATAGTTCACCATGTTCTATTGCACTAGAAGAACTATCAAAGGCAAGTAGTCCATACTCTCCAGTAACTACACCAATACCTTTTGCAGTAAAGTGATTATATGCCCTATCAAAGGAGCTAGTAAGATCTGAAGTTGTTGTACTGTCAAAGGCTGTTGTTCCAGCTATGTTTACGCTGAATGGCCAGTATCCGTAATAGTGGAAGGTAGCCATGATGTTTGGATCCTTAAAGCCTGCAATAGTATTGTAAAGTGAATCGCACCTATCATCGCTATTATTTGTATTTAGAGTAGGTAAAACAAGCATACGGCTTTGATTCTTACCACCTGAATTTCTAACAATGCTACGGAACTCAGTATTTACTGCTGAAAGTCTTTGCATTTGCACCTCAGTGCTTACATCTCCATTGTGGTTTTTAAAAGAAGGTTCATTTATTGATTCAAAGCAAAGCTTAGAAGGATACTTCTTGAAATGATCCGCCAATTGAGCCCAGACAGCCTTATATTCTGCCATAGATACTCCATTATCATCATCTGCATTTATATAATTTGCCCACTACCATGAATCGTGATGTAGATTTATCATTACATATAAACCTTCATCAAGAGCCCAATCCACTACTTGGGTGTAGCGATTCAAAAATGTAGGATCTATTGTATAGCTAGGAGCTGCTCCAACACGTCCATACACTGTAAAAGGTATACGAATGCTTTTAAAGCCTTGCTTTTTTACTTCTTTGATAAGTTTCTTTGTGACTACTGGGTTACCCCAGGAGGTTTCACCTGTACTACCTACTGAGTCAAAGCTATTACCAAGATTCCAACCTGGTTCCATAGCCTCTGAGTATTTTTGAGATATTGTCTTAGTGTTGCATTTTAATGTAGCTGCTTTTACTGGCTCCGTCTTAACCAAAGCTGTGGAAAACGCTATTGCACAAGCAGTAAACACCATGAGTAATCTTTTAGTTTTTTTCATGAATAAAATCCACCCTTTCTACCCTTAAGTACTTAAAATACAAAGTAATATTTATTAAACTTGCCCATCTTAACTAAAGAGTTTCTATATACAAATTTAATTTATATTTGCTAAAAAGTCTCCCCACCAGGGGTCCTTCCAACAGGTATGAATTAATAATTCAGTTAGAAGCTCTAAAATCTTAATTAAAAACCATGCCTTATATAGATATACCAATAGCAAATAAGGTTAATTTATTAAAGTGCTGTTAAAGTAGCATATTGAAGCTTTTCATAATTACTTAATTTGAACAACGTTTGGAAACAAGTTTTTTATTACGAAAAGTAGCTTCTCCATATATAAGAGCTATTGGTGTGTTTTAAATAGTTTAAGGCATATATCTATTAAGTTTTATAAAATAGTATTTCTAAATCTATTGCTTTCTTTTGCTTAATATTGGGGTTATTTTAGGTTCTTAGTTGATTAGAATAATCCAAGTTTATTAGTACGATTAAAAGATAATATTGAAGTGAAATAATTGCGAGTTTTACATTTAATGTAATGCATTACATCTAAATTATAAGTACTTTATAGATTTATTTATATATAAAAAATCAATTTTAATATAAAAAAATAAGGAAGTTTATTAGATTAAAGCATGATAAGTGTTTATTTGTTAGAGATATATTAACTTCATAGTAAAATAAGTGTGGTAAAATAGTGATAACACATTATAAACCAATGGTATATTTATAAGTAAGCTCCTTAAGTTACATAAAATAGAAAATTATTATGAATATATTGACAAGTGAATATAAATTGTATACAATTAAATTGTAAAATATATTATTTAATATAGTCATTAAATAAAATTATATTTAATTGTTTATACATTATAGGAGGAATTAATAGCTATGGAGATTAAAGCGGTTAGATTGTACGAAGGTGGATTTATGACACAAGATTTTGCCTTTGGAGGAAGTGCTGATAAGAGCACACTTGATTTAAGTAAGAGATACCCATCAAGTCTTCAAAACTTTGTTATAGATACAGGAAAAGAAGTTATATTGGTTGATACAGGAGTTCCAGCAGAAACTCCAGATATGCCACCTAGAGAAGGACAAAAGATTTATCAAGGACATAAGATTGAAGATTACTTATCCGCTCTTGGTTCTTTAGGATATAAGCCAGAACAAGTAACAAAAATATTGTTAACTCATAAGCATCCAGATCATTCAGGTGAATTAAGAAGCTTCCCTAATGCTAAAATATATCTTTCTCCAGCAGAAGCGGATGCTTTAAAACTAAATGGAGAAAATATTGTTAGAGCACAATTTAAAGATGGAGCATACCATAATTTTGATAGTAGTGAGAAAATAGCAGAAGGTGTATATTTGATACCTGCTCCAGGTCATACTACTGGAAATAGTATTGTAGTAGTTGAAAATGAAGGACTATTCTATATGCTTCACGGAGATGTGACTTATACTGATGCTGCACTAGTAGAAAATCAATTATCAGTAGTATTTGAAGACAAAGAGGCTGCAAAAATTACCCTTGAAAAGGTAAGGGAATTTATTGCTAACAAACCTACTGTATATCTTTCTACTCATACTCCAGAAGCTCTTGTAAACTTACAAGAAAAAAAGATTATGAAATTATAAGAAGGATTATCATATGATACAGATTTTACTAGCAATTTTAGTTTTCTTAGTAGCAGCAGAACATGTTTTCATAATGCTGCTAGAAATGTTTTTTGTAAAGTCAGCAACGGCTAAAAGAACCTTTGGTGTAGATAGTAAGCTATTGGAAAGAAAAGAAGTGCAAGTTTTATTTGCCAATCAAGGACTATATAATGGTTTCTTAGCAGCAGGTTTATTTTGGAGCTTTTTTGCTCCAGAGGTTATGGTCACTCCTTTAAGAGCTTTCTTTTTAGGCTGTGTCATTGTAGCAGCTATATATGGTGCTATTACATCAAATAAAAAGATAATAATAAAACAAGGTGGTTTGGCGATACTTGCTATGATTGCACTAATAGCCAGCCTGTAATTATAGATTTAATGATATTTGCTTGATGAATTTTTTAATAACAACTAAAAATTCTAAGCATTATGAAAGTCATGCATATACATAAAGAGTGTTCTTTATGATGCATGGCTTTTATGATATGAAATATAAATATTACCTTAAGAATAATGGTTTATAAGCTTAGCGTATATATAATGTGATATGATTAGAGGCATAAAAATACAGTTATTATAAATTATTAAGGGAGAGTTTTATATGAGTATAGCTAGTTTTAAAGTTAGTATCACTCCACAAAAAGCTTATGATTTAATAAAGAATCACGAAAATGCAGATTTGGTATATGAAGAGTTTACCAAACTGGAAAATGGACTTTCCACAGGAACTTTAATTTATGAAAAGTACTATATGAGAACAAGCAATAGAGCAGCTTTAGTTGTAATGATAGATGATTTTAAAGGCACTACAGAAGTCAGAGCCGTAGCTACAGGAAGCTCACAAGGGATGTTTTTCAATTTTGACTGGGGAGCTGCAGATAGCTTTGCAGGTAGTGTTGAGCATATATTAGAAAGTTATATTATTAAATAGCAAATTAATAAAGTTAGTCTAAAAATAAGGTTTTGCTGCTGATACATTATTATTGCAGTAAAACCTTATTTTATATAGATGCATCATTTCATAATAAAGTTATTTCTTGGGCAATACTACTGGATATCGAAAGTAACTTCTCCTGTATCCATGTGATATTTTCCACCAATTATATTTATCTTCTTCTCAGTTAGTAATTTTTGTATTACTGTACTCTTATTTATTAAGCTCATAGAGTTTCTTACATTTTCATCTATGGTTAAGTTGTACATGTCATCAGCATTTTTATTGTTTGCCTTTACCTTATCGTAGGATGGTTTTATTTGATTTATTATTGCAGTGATATTATCGGAATAAGTACCACCTTCCATAGCAGCTTTTACTGCGCCGCACTTTTCATGTCCTAGTACTACTATTAAGGGTGCTCCTAGGTGTTCAGCACCATACTCTATGCTTCCTAGAGCAATTGGATCGATAACATTACCAGCATTTCTTACTATAAATACATCGCCAAGTCCTTGATCAAATACTAATTCTGGAGGAACTCTAGAGTCTGAACAGCTCAAAATTACTGCAAAAGGTTTTTGACCATTTGTTGATAGGTTTTTACGTCTTGTGTTAGTGATATCATGGCCTAATATTTTATTATCCACATATCTTTTATTTCCATCTATCAAGAGCTGTTTTGCCTGATCTATGGTTACGGTCTCTGATCTTGTGTACATCTGAGTTTGAGTTGTCTTTGTTTCAGTGGTTGCTTTGTTTGTGTTATCTGTAGCTTGATTATTGGATGTACCGGTACTTGAGCAGCCAGTCAATAATAAAGCCGCAATAAGGAACTTAGAAGTAATCATTGTTATGTTACGAAGATTGCTTTTATTCATTAGTTAAACCTCCTAGTTATAGATTTTATAAATCCTTAATATTTTCTCTTATGGTTAAGGATTTTATCCTAGGAGAATTTTTGTAGACCAGAGTTGTTTAAATAATTTTAATGAAATTAGTAATAGTAAGTGTAATCATATATCCAATATTGAACTTAATTCCATTTAAAGATAAAATTAATTTTATGGGATGTGATGATAAATGGAAATTACTAAAATTTTAGTTATAGAAGATGATAGTACCATAAGTGATATGGTAAGAAAGGCTTTAAGTAAAGAAGGCTATAGCATTTCCTGTGCTTTGGATGGTGAAGAAGGATTAAGGCTCTGGAGTCAAGATGATTACAAACTTATAATACTTGATATTATGCTTCCTAAGCTTGATGGAATGGAAGTTATGAGAAGAATAAGAATGGAAAGCACTGTACCAATTATAGTAGTATCTGCAAAGATTGAAGAAAGTGATAGGGTCATAGGTCTAGGCTTAGGAGCAGATGATTATCTTGTTAAGCCTTTTTCTTTGGCTGAACTAACCGCAAGAGTAAAGGCTCAGCTTAGAAGATATATGTATTACAGCTCAAGCAATACTAGTAGCAATAATATACAATATGGTGAAATATGCTTTGATTTGGATAACTACACTGTAAGTAAAAATGGACAGTGTATTACTCTCAGGGCGAAGGAATATGAACTTCTTAAGTTGTTTTTTGAGCATCCAAACAAGGTTTTTACAAAAGCTCAAATATTTAATAGCGTATGGGGAGAAGAATATTTGGGAGATGACAATACTGTTATGGTTCATATAAGAAGGTTAAGAAATAAAATTGAGGACAATCCTAATGAACCTAAGTATATTGAAACTGTTTGGGGCATTGGCTATAGGTTAGGTAAGTTAGAATGATTTATATAATATTAGTTCTTATAATAGTAGGTTTATTATTGATAATTTTGCTTCAGCATATGAAGCTGAAAAGTATAACTGCTAGTATAGAAAACGTCATAAGAGGAAGCTTTTATGAAAGAGTAAGAGTGAAAGGAAATAATAAGATAGTCAAAAAGCTCATTGTCAATTTGAATAAACTTATAGATGAGTTTCAGAAAATAGATTTGTTAAAAAGACAGTATGAAGAAGATAGAAAAAAGATGATTTCTAATATATCACATGATTTTAGAACCCCTTTAACTGCTATCTTAGGATATATAGAGATGCTTAAAACTGACAAGACCTTGAGTGAAGCTGATAGAGAAGAGTACTTGGAGGTTATAAGTGAAAAAGGAGAGTTTTTAAAAAACTTAATTGAAGAGTTCTTCGTGCTTTCAAAGTTTGATTCTGGAGATATCGTGTTAAAGCCTTCTATGATTAATATAACAGAGGTTGTAAGAAGGGCTATCCTTTCCTTTTTAAAGGATCTAGAGGCTAAGAATCTTGAGCTTGAGCTGAATATTGGAGAGAAAGAAATATTTATAGAAGCAGATGAAGGTTCTATTTATAGAGTTATACATAATCTTGTATCAAATGCTATCAAGTACGGGGATACTGGCAAAGTATTAGGAGTAGGCTTACAAGAAGTCAAAAATCAAGTGGAATTAACTATTTGGGATAAGGGCATTGGAATATCAGAAGAGGAACTGCCCTATATTTTCAAAAGACTATATACTGTAGATAAATCAAGAAATAGCAAGGTAAAGGGAAGTGGACTAGGTTTAACCATAGTAAAAAAGATAGTGGAAAAGCATGGTGGAACCATTGAGGTTAAAAGCGAGCCTTATGAAAAAACTGAGTTTAAGATTGTTCTAAATAAACAGTTAAGAAACATGTAAGGATTGTGTCAATGGCAGTTAAGGATTATGTTTTATTATTAAAGCATAGTCCTTTTAATCTTTAGAAAGAGGTGATGTTGTGGATTACGCAATAAGAACTCATAATTTGAGTAAAAAATATAAAGGTGTATTTGCGGTGGACAATCTTAATATAAACATAAAGAGAGGAGAGATTTATGGCTTCTTGGGACAAAATGGTGCTGGAAAGACCACTACTTTAAGAATGCTGATGAATCTAATAAAGCCATCTGATGGTGAAATTGAGATGTTTGGACAGACTAACTACAAAAAAGATATATATAAGAGAATAGGTTCCACCATAGAGTATCCAGGTTTCTATCCAAACCTGACAGCTGAAGAAAATCTGGAGATTCATAGAAGAATGACTGGTATAGAAAACAAGGAGTATATAAAAGAGTCACTGGCTATAGTGGGGTTAGAGCTTAAGGACATAAAGGACAAAAAGGTAAAGAACTTTTCCTTAGGTATGAAGCAGAGACTTGGTATAGCAAGAGCAATACTTCATAAGCCAGAGCTTTTAATTTTAGATGAGCCCACTAATGGCTTGGATCCACTAGGAATAAAAGATATCAGAGAGACTTTAATAGATTTAAAAGATAAACAAGGCATAACTATTTTGGTTTCCAGTCATCTTTTAAGTGAGATAGAGCAACTAGCAACAGAAGTAGGAATCATTCACAAAGGAAGATTGGTTGAGGAGATTGATTATAAGGAGCTTCAGAGAAGAAATAGAAAGTATCTTAAGTTAAGAATAAGTGATGATAAAAAAGCTTGCTATTTACTTGAAGCAAAATTAGGTATTAAGGACTTTGATGTTTTTGAAAATAATGTGCTGAGAATATATGAAGGTATAGAAAGGGGCGCTGAGATCTCAAGGCTTATGATCAATAATGATGTAGACCTAAATGAAATGAGTCTTAGTGCAGACAACTTAGAAGATTATTTTGTCAATCTTATAGGAGGTGAAGAAAATGTATGATGCTATATATTGCGAATTCTTAAAGTTAAAAAGATCATACTTTTACTTAGTTATTTTTCTAATAGCATTATTTTTTCCTGGGACTTTATGCTTAGGATGGCTTGGACAAGGGTCTCATGTTTACTGGGATAAGTATATATACCAAGTGGAGCAAATGAACTTTTTGTTTATGAACTTATCCATGTATGCACTTATTGCTTCCTATATATTCAGTAGAGAATTTTCTTACAATACCAGCAATACTTTATTTTCTTATCCATTAAGCAGAATAAAGGTATTTGTATCGAAGTTTATAGTTATAATACTTATAATAATGGCAACGATTGTTATTCAGCTGGCACTAACACTACTTACAGGGCTTTTCCTTCCTCATGATGCTTTGACTATGGATATAATAATTAATCACTTAAAGCTTAATGGATGTATTTTGCTTTTCGAAATAGCTATACTTCCTATAGCTATATTTATTTCTTTGCTCACTAAAAATGTAATAGGTCCTATAATATACTCAGGTTTAGCAACTCTTATTAATATGTTCCTAGTAAGTTTTGCTGACCAGTCTATATCGGAGAAAATACCATTTATTTACCCTCTAAATATACTTACTAGTGCGGTAAAATCGTTAGGAAAAGGTGAGTTAGGCAAGTTTGTGATAGATGCTTCATCTATTCAACTACCTTATACGGTTATAACAATTGCAATTCTAACTTTCTTAATAGGAATGTCATTAAGTATAGTATATTATGTGAAGTCAGATATAAACTAGACTTCTGCTACTGTATAAGTTTAACAAGTAAAAAACGCTGAAGCCACCTTCTTCAGTGAGTTTTTTGCCATCTGCCATTTCTCAAACTATATGAGTAAAATCTGATAGGCCACATAAGTTTTTTCTGTTGTTTACCCTAAATAGCTACTCCAAAGCTTTAATATTGGTAGGTTGGCATAACTTCCTAGATAGTAAAATAAGAGAGCTGCAAATGAACTGTTTTAGTTTGTTTGCAGCCTTTTTTTATAAGTAAAGTATTCTACAAGTGGATGTAAATTGTATAGATTGTTTACAACTTTCTCAGCAAATTCTAAGCTTCCTCTAAGGTTGTTTTAAATTAAGTGTTTTATATTTAAGACAGATAAAGATTTAATACTTTAATCTGAAAGCTAAATTTAAAACTTCTCTGGCTTATGAGAGAAGAGTTTACAGTTTTAGCCATGGAATATGACAAAATCATATTAATTCTTTGCGTAAGCTCATCTAAGCATCGGATGACTGACCACTTAATTTCAACACGGTACTTTAACAGAGCCAAAAAATAAAGAATTTTAGAGGTAAGAGATATGGATAAGATAAGTAAGTTGATACCAAATACATTGACTATATCAAGAGTAGTTATGACTCTTATACTTAATTACTGCATTTTTGAACACTTTATGTATGGACAAGGTTCTGCTGTAGTTTTAGCCATTTTGTTTAGCGGTATCTGTCTATCAGACTTGTTTGATGGAAAGCTAGCAAGAAAGCTTGGAGTAACCTCAGTTATGGGAGCTAAACTAGATGTTTTTGCAGATTTATTATATATAGTTTCTTCCTATATGATGCTCATAGTTGTAAAAGTGCTGCCTGCATGGTATTTAGCTTTTGTATGTATAAAGTTTTTAGAATTTGTGGCAACTTCAAACTTTATAAAGCGATATGATACATCATCTAATCACCCATTTGTCTTTGATAAGATAGGAAGAATAGTTTCGGCTACCTTTTTCTTAATACCAGGGGTAGCGTGTCTACTTAGCCATTCTAATGTTGCTGGGTCAAGTTATTTAATTAACGGCTTACTATATACTACCTTCTTAGGTGGAGCATACTCTTCCTTTGAAAGAATTAGAGGATGCTATATGCTTACGAAACTAAGATATAGCAAGGTCAGAAGATAGAAGTTCTAGAACAATATATTAAGCATAAAAGATTGAAATTAGTAAGTTGGGGGGAGATTTAATTGAAAAAGAGATCAGGTTTGATATTTATTATAATTACAATGGCAATAACTTATATAAGCTGGCTTTTTGCTAGTTCCACAAGGGAGATTTCTAAGGCAAGTGAATATTCACAGCTTATTGCTGCCTTTGCACTAGTTGCTTTTTCGTTGGTGAATTTTATTTCTACAAGGCATAAGGTTTTGAATCGTATATTTAACGGATTGGACAAATCTTATATTTACCACAAGTACTTAAGCATGACTGCTTTACTTCTAGTGGTAATTCACAACATAACTATTGAGATTGGTAAAAGGATTGAAATAAGTGAAGGTATAAAGATACCTAGAGATCCTTATGCTATGTACGGAAGCTTTAGTTTGTATTTATTTGTAGCACTTATTATAACTGCCATAGTGGCTAAGAAGTTAAACTATGAGAGGTGGAAAAATATCCATAAGTTTATGATAGTGGCTTATATGATGGGAGTTTATCATTATTATGGAAGTTCTACTTACCCAGTGCTTTCTTTAAGTCCATTTAGCATTTGGCTCAATGCAGTTAATCTAGTAGGTGTTATCTCAATATTTTATAGCATATTCTTCTATGAAAAAGTGGCCTTTAAGTATAAGTTTAAGGTAAGTAAATTAAAGCTTGTATCTGATGGCACTCTAGAAATAACAGGTAGGGCTTTAAGTAAAAACGTTAAGTTCAAACCAGGACAATTTGCATTTATTAAGCTTATAGGCAAGGGAAAGAAGTTCCCTTCCCATCCCTTTACCATAAGTGCAGCACCAAAAGAAGGTGAGATTCAGTTTACCATTAAGGCCTTAGGTGATGATACAAGGATTCTTCTGGATAGCTTACAGCTTGGTGATGAGTTCGCAGTAGAAGGTCCACATGGAAGCTTTGACTACAAAGACGGTGGCAAAAGTCAGGTTTGGATTGCTGGTGGTATAGGGGTAACTCCATTTAGAAGCTTCTTGCAAGCTCCAGTACCAGAAGGTTACAGTATTGACTTCTTCTATGCATACAATAGCCAGCAGGATGGAGCTTATATTGAAGAATTAAGCCAGTTAGCTTTAAACACTAAAGTGAAATTACATTTGTTTAATTCTAAGGAGAAGGGCTTCTTATCATTAGATGCTATTGGCAAAGAAGTAGATATGGAGCAGGTAAAGGATGTTTATTTCTGTGGTCCTAAGGGCATGAGAGAAAGCTTGAGAAAGCAATTTAAGGATAATAATTTTAATGATTTAGTAGTGCACTTTGAACAGTTTCAGTTTAAATAAAGAAATATTTCAACCGCTACCATTAGCTGAAGTTTTAGGCTAGTGGTAGCGGTTTCTTCATGTTATTAGGTAATATCTCACCTATTGCTAAATTAGTTGATATATAATATATTTTAATAGTTATTATAATTAATAGGAGATATTATATGAGAAAGATTACAATCTCTATTCTAGCCATTTTTATACTAGCCAATATTATATCAATCATTAATTTCGGAGGAGGTCACAAAGCACATGCCGCCAATGGAAGGGTAGATCTTACCGATTACGACTTTAGTAAAAAGGAAGTTGTTGATTTAGATGGTGAATGGGAACTGTTTAAAAATAACCTTCTTTCTCCAGAAGAACTTAAAGAAATGAATTCACAAGCATATCTAACTATTCCTGGCGACTTGAAAAGTCAATTAAATGGACAAACCACTGGTTATATGACTTTAAGACTTAGAATAAAAGCAAAAGATGGTGTGGTTTATGGGTTGAGAATAAGTAAGATGCTTTCCGCTTCAAAGGTTTGGATAAATGGTGTTCTTCAAGGAACTGTAGGTAAGATAGGAAAGAGCTATGATGAGGAGAAAGCAATATATCTGCCTACCTACTCATACTTCACCCCTAACAATGGAGAAGTTGAAATTGTTATTGAAACCTCTAACTATAGAGATCTTTTCCCTATAATCAGATCTATGCAGCTCAGCACTAAAGATAAGATAATGAATGAATTCTTGTTAAACGTAAGTGTTGACGTATTGATAGTAGGAAGCTTGTTTGTTTTAGAACTTTTAAATCTCTTTATATTTAAGAAAGTTAAAGGTAATAGAGCTTCTTTGTATTTTTCTATACTTTGCCTATTGGTTCAATTAAGATGTTTATTTTTAAATGAGCGAATAGTAATACGATTCTTTCCCAATATGCCTTACGAATTAATGAGTAAGACAGCTGCCCTCACATATTATCTATGGATACCGATATATGTTTTATTTATTAGAGAAATATTTAAGGATATTCCTAAAAAGCTAACAGTTTTATCTTTGAGTTTCTCATTAGTGTTTTCTTTTATTTGCGTAGTAACTGAAGGTCCTTTCTATGATAGTCTTTCATACTTAGGTGAAGGTTTTTTAGCATTAATAATAATAAGTATGTTAATATTTTTGGTTAATAAGGTAATAAAAAAGGAGCGTTACAGTGGAGTATCTCTTCTGGCATTCATTTTTATCATCACAACAACCTTAAATGATGTTTTGGTTAACAATGGTGTTTCATACTCCAGGTATGGGTTTCAAATAGGTATGTTTATGTTTGCTATATTGGAGACTTATGTTATTGCAATTAGGTATTCTGACGAGGTGGCTATTATAGAAAAGTTAAAACTTGAGAACAAGGTAATATACGAAAATTCTATAAGGGATGGGTTAACCAAGCTTTATAATAGAAATTATATAGAAAGCATATTAGATATTATGATAGAGGACTATAAGAAATATAATAGTAAGTTTTCTGTATTGATGATAGACGTAGATTTCTTTAAAGCTATTAATGATAAATTTGGACATCCTTATGGAGATAAGGTATTAATAAATGTAAGCAAGGCTATTGAAAATAGCTTAAGACCTACAGATTATGTTGGAAGATACGGTGGAGAAGAGTTTATAGTTGTACTTCCCAACACAGATAAAGAAAAGGCTAAAGAAATTAGTGAGTCTATAAGGAAAAATATAAAAGATATATATCTAAAAAATGGAAGCATAGTTACTGTAAGTGGTGGCTTATACGAAAATGATACATATATAAAGCAGCAATGCATTGAAAATGCAGATAAGCTTTTATACATAGCCAAAAATTCCGGAAGAGATAGGATTGCGGTATAAATAATATTGAAAAATAATACATATTGGTCTGCTAGAGTTTTCTAACGTATGTTCACAAAGGTGGGTATACAAAAAATCTCACTGAAGAAGATGCTTCAGTGAGATTTTTTACTGTTAGGGAAAATGTAAAGTTTTTGCTAACTAGACCTATTAATTTGAAGGGATTGCAACAGTAAAAGAAAGTTTTATTTGCCAGACAGAACGCTTCAATATACACTGGCAAAAGGCAGATACGCAAAAAATCATTTAAGAAGTCTGCTTTAGCTAAAATTCCGTTCTTTAGGAATAAGTTTGAGAAAAACTAAATATCTATATAGATGTATCGCTTTGAGACTTAATTGATTAGTTTAAATATTATTAACCTATTAGGTTTTTATTGTAAACAAAGAGTGATATAATAGTCTGTAGTGCAGTAATTTAAAATAACTGCATATATATTAGTAACTGATATTATTCTGGCAATAAGTCTTTCTATATAGACAAAACACTTTTTATTTTAGCCCTGTTAAAGTACTGTGTTTAAATTAAGTGGTCAGTGGTCTGATGCTTTAATTCTAATTGTTCGCTCATATGGTATCTCCTTGTTAACCAATTAATTTAAACAATATTATTAAACACATATTATTCTTAGGTAATGCTAAGGTTGTTACTGAATAACTAGGTAATTTCAATAATATTATTTAATCAGGACTATTTATGAAAAGCAGAAGTGTTTTATCTGTGTAGAGCTAACAGGTTGGAATGATATAGAGATGTAATACTTTATGATAAAATTGATATTTTCAAACTCTCTTCTCTGAAGTCGGAGATACTTTGAAAATAAATTTCAGATTGAAGTGGTACATCTTTAGAAGTATTGGAATGAGGGGTGATTAGATTTGGTTGCTGATAAGTTGTTTTACAAAACTCTATTAAAAAATATGTTTTCAGATCCCTTTCAAATTAAGTTCTGGGATGGCACTGTAGAAAACTATGGTGAAGGAGAGGCAAAGTTTAAGATTATCTTTAATGAACCTATTCCAAAGGGAGATATAATAAACGATCCTTCCATGGCACTGGGTGAAGGTTATATGACTAACAAGGTAGACATAGAGGGCAGCGTGCAGGATGTAATAGAATCACTTTACAACAATAAGGAAAGCTTTTTGAAGAATGGTGCTAAGTACGAGAAACTTTTAAAGAAGATAAAGAGCACTATAAAAACAAGCAAAGAGAATATTGAGTTTCATTATGATATAGGTAATGATTTTTATAAGCTATGGCTTGATGATACCATGACTTATTCTTGTGGATACTTTAAAAATGACACAGATTCCTTAACAGAAGCTCAGAAAAATAAGGTTGAGCATATACTTAAGAAGCTTAACTTAAGCGAAGGGCAGAGTCTTTTGGATATAGGCTGTGGCTGGGGCGAGCTTATTATTACAGCAGCGAAAAAGTACAAGGTAAAGGCCCTGGGGGTAACTTTAAGCTCAGAACAGTTCGAGAGAGTAAAACAAAGAATAAAAGAAGAAGGATTAACTGACTTAGTAGACGTTAAACTTTCAGACTATAGAGAATTAAAGAATCTTACCTTTGATAGAGTAGTCAGCGTAGGTATGATAGAGCATGTAGGTAAGGAAAACCTACAAGAGTACTTCCAAACAGTAAACAAGCTTTTAAGCAAAAATGGGCTTTCTCTTGTACATTCTATAACCGGAATAAATGATGGTGGTACTAATACCTGGATTGATAAATATATATTCCCAGGCGGCTATGTACCAGCAGTTAAGGAATTAGTGAACTATATATCAGAACAGGATTTTGAATTAATCGATGTAGAAAGTCTTAGAAGACACTACGGAAGAACCTTAGAGAACTGGGCTAGAAACTTTGAAGCAGCACTTACAGAGGTTAGAAAGAGCAAGGATGAAACCTTTATAAGAATGTGGAGACTTTATCTCAATGCCTGTGCAGCATCCTTTAATTGTGTAAATATAAGCATCCATCAAATACTATTCGGTAAGGGAGTTAATAATGACTTACCATGGACAAGGGATTATATGTATAGATAGTAATCTGATAATATATAGATATTTTATACCATGGTTATTTGGAGAACCAATAGACATCTAGATTGATTTGTGCAAAGAAGTTAATAGTAATTACCTGTTTTAAAAAGAGGTTTTAGAGTCATTACTCATACCTCATTTAGTGATAGGTGGCTATAAATTATTAGATTTAAGGTTTATATTAATAAGCTATTACATAATTAGTAAAACAATTAGTTATGTAATAGCTTCTATACTTGTATAAAATAATTATCTAGTACTTTGTTTAAGTTGAAGATTAATTATTTTGTAATTAATGTATTTTTATGGTATTGTATTTAGTGGTATTATTCTTATCTTTGAGGTAAAACGTAATGCTATTTATAAATCAAAATACATATATATTA
Source organism: Clostridium sp. C8-1-8 (assembly GCF_009928445.1). Lineage (GTDB taxonomy): Bacteria > Bacillota > Clostridia > Clostridiales > Clostridiaceae > Clostridium_AR. The sequence goes on from NZ_JAABNO010000001.1 coordinate 107,524, forward strand.
AAAAAAGCGATTAATTTAATCATAACTTTGGAGGTAACATAGGTGTTGGTGATTTTTTCTATTGTTGTTATTGTGTTCTTTATAGGCTTAGGTCTTACAATATCATCAACAATACTTCTTATATTATGCAATTTATACAAGAAAAAAACTGGGAAGAAAGTCCATATGGCAATCCGCATAATTTTGATCATTGTATTATTAATTGGTTCTGTGGCCTTTATTGGTACTACAGTACTTTTTCTTTCATGCTGGTACCACGCACCAAAAATGTAACATTTGAAGTGATACTTCTATAAGAAAATAAGTGAAAAACTATATATAACTATTAATCAATCAAAGGCAGAAATATACTTATAGTAGTTCCTACAGATATTTCGCTATTTATCTTTACTCCATAGTCACTTCCATAAAGAAGTTTTATTCTATCATCTACATTCTTTATTCCAATGCCAGTAAAATGTTTATGCTTAGAGGTGGTAGAGGAATAAAGCTTTGATAGCTGTTCTTCATCCATACCAGCGCCATTGTCTACTATCTCGCAGAATAACTTACCATACTTTTCTGATATAAATACATGTATTCTTCCAGCTTCATCTCCGGTGAAGGCATGGAAAAAGGCATTTTCTATAAAGGGCTGCAGTATCAATTTAGGGACTTTGAAGTTATTGCACTGTGGCAATACATGAAAATTCACCTTTATTTTATCTCCATATCTGGTTTCGTTTATGAAAACATAGTTTTTTAGATTATCTATTTCTTGCTCCACTGTTATTGTTTCACTGGTTTCGCTTATGGTGTTTTGAAGAAGGGATATAAAAGCGTTTATGGTGTTGCTTGCCTTTTCCTTGTCTCCTTTTAAAACCAGCCATTTTATAGATGCTAGGGTATTGTAGATAAAGTGTGGATTTATTTGCATTTGAAGTGCTGATAGTTCTGACTTTCTTTGATTTTCCTGAGCTATTAGGAGTTTTTCTACATAGTCATTTATTCCATCAAGCATGTAGTTAAAGGATTTGCTTAATTTCTTTATTTCTGAGCTTCCTTCTAAATTTATATGATTATTAAAATTACCTTCGGTTATCTTGGACATCTCTTTTACCAATATCCTCAAGGGCTTGGTTGTTCTTCTAGTAATTATAAATAATATGGAGAAGGAAATTGAAATTATAACCCCACATATCAAAATGATTTGACTTATGTTGTACATGCTCCCTAGGGCTATGTTTGTATCTATTATATTTACTAAATAGAAATCATATATAGGCATGTACTCCGATAAAACTGTATAGCTTTTTCCACCAGAATTTATATTCTTATACTTTAATTTATTTTTATTTATTTCTGTTGCTATGGCTATCATATTAGCATCTTTGCTTCCGATTAGATTTTGTTTGTTAGAGGAGACTATTGTGCCATCTGGAGACATTATCAATACATCATTGCCTATGGTAGTAAAGTTAGAATAAAGCTTACTAAATACCTTTTCATCTATGGTCATGTACAGCACGCCAAACTGCTCCTTAGTTCTTTGATCATGAAGCACTTTTGTAGCTACGATGACATTATTACCGTTAGTTATGCTTGTAAAACCAGACTTGCTATACCTATAAAGTAATTTATTCGGATTGTTAAGGCTATCCTTAGTTATAGTGCTCTCCTTGATGTCATTTACCGAGGAGGTTAGTAAAGCTGAGCTTCTTATAAAGGTAGAGTTATTTTTTCCAACTAGCAAAAAGTCTATATTTTCACTATTAAATACAGGATCACTTAGTTTCAAATGCTGTTTAAGATTGTATATTATATAAGCCTGCTCTATTTGTGAATTGTTATTTTCCGTAAGATATCTTCTAAAGGCCCAGCTATCATTTACTGTATTCATAACACTTATCAGTTTATTGTTAAGATCAGCAGAGTTAGTTTGTATCTGATTAAGTATTTTGTTATTTGTAATACTGAAGTTATCTATGAATATATTTTTTGAGATGTTCATTATGATGAAGGCTGTGATAATGGATATACTGATACTGCTTATGGACATTATTAATGCAAGTTTAAAAAATAGGCTGTTATTTTTAAGCTTATTTATAAATTTAGACAAAGGAACCTCTTTTATTGTTAAGTATGTTTTTCCTGAATTTACTTGGAGTAAGTTTCTTAAACTTTTTAAAGACCTTGCAAAAATAACTATGATCAGAATATCCAACTTTATAACATATCTCAGAAACGGGGATAGCCTCATTTCTAAGAAGCTCTGCAGCTTTTTCCACTCTTACTTTATTAAGGTACTCACTAAAGCCTTCACTGTTATGAGAACTAAAATAAGATGAAAGATAATAGTAATTAAAGTGGAACTTATCAGCTAGTTCTTTTAGAGACAATTGTTCATCATAATGCTTTGAGATATATTCTATTATTTTGTTTATGATCTGGTCATTCATGGAGCTTTGGTGCTGGCTTAGTAACTCTATTATTTCTTCGGAAATTTTATTTAACAGCTCAACTAAGTCTTCAGAAAATCTTGCTTCATCTATTTTATGAAAGTAAGATCTTTTTAAAGAACTCATTTCCTCTAGAGTAAAACCTAGCTCATCTAATATGTTTATTATGTTATATAAGGCGTTTTGAGTAAGGGTCTTAAGCTCAAATTCATTAAGACTGCAGCTGTGGATGATGTGTTGAACCTGATCCTTTAAGTAATTTAGGGCAGTACTTATATTTAGCATGTAGATCTGGTCAGAGTAGTATTTATAATCAAATTTATCAGAGGTATTAATTACTGGCAAATTGTCATTAGAGATTAAAGTTTCATTCTTAAAGTAGAACCTATATCCAAACAAAGGCTTTATTTCATCATTGTACACCTCTGGCAATCTATATATAGAGCTAAAGGCTTTGCTTATTACTGCAAAGGATTGGTGCACTTTAGTGGAAGTTTCAGATAAAAGACTATTTATTTGCTGTAGAATGGTATGATTATTTTTGCTTTCATAGTTTATAAGAAGCAGGAAAAAATCATTATTTAAGTTTATTTCATAATAGTAGGAAGTATTTAAAGTAAGTTTAGCAGCATTAGACAATGTTAAGGTTAAGTTTAGTGAGGCTAATTTATTGGATGCTTCAAGAGTTTTTAAGTCAAAGGCTATAAGCATAAAGGAATCCTTATCAAATAAGTTATTAATGGTATTGCTGTCGTAATCAACACTGAAGCCAGAGACTAGCTTAGAAAGTATAGAGTTTATGTTCAAAGTAGAATCATCATCGGAAGGTGATAGACTTAAGTTTAGGATATTACTAGCAGTATCCTTTAATAATGAAAGAAGCTCATTAGGATCTAACTTAGGTTTTAGGATATAATCATTCACTCCGTATTTGAAGGTGTTTTTTACATAGTCAAAGTCACTATAGCCGCTTAGAATAACCATCTGCAGCTCTGGATACCTGCTTTTTATTATTTTTGCTAGATCAACGCCATCCATTACTGGCATCACAACATCTGATATTATTATATGAGGCTTAAGCTTTTCAATAAGTCCTAGTGCTTCTTCACCATTGGAGGCTTCCCCAATGATTTCAAAACCTTCCTTTTCCCAATTTAATAGATGTTTTATTCCTTGTCTCAAAATATACTCATCATCAACTATTAAAATTCTGCATAACTCTTTCAATAACATCAGTCCTTTATATTTTTTAGATAGGCTATGTTCAAGCATATTGTTGAAATTAAGTGGTTGTGCAGGAGATGCCATATTAATTCTTTACGTAAGATTATTAAAGCATAGGCGGATTAACCGATTAATTTCGGCATAGTACTTTAACAGCGCCTTCAGATAAAATGTAAATGTATACAAAAATAATTATAGCATCTAAAAATATTACTAGAATACATTAAATTATATTTTTAGCTAATAAAAAAAGTACAAATTCATATAAACATATTTCTATTTGAAAACTTAACTTTCGTATAAAATAAGAACTGTAAGAAATAGTAAACGTTTTAGTAGCGGCTATGCCCACTGTTAAAAGTTAAGTAATAGCTGTAAAAATAAGATGTTGGGGGAGGATCTTTATTATGAAAATGAAAAAAATACTATCAATTGTAGTGAGTGCGGTATTGGTTTTAAGCTTAGGTGCATGTTCAAAAGATGATAAAGGTGGAACAAAAACTTCTGATAATTCAACTAAAAAGATTACAATTTGGGCTTGGGATGGAACCTTTAACGTAGTTGCTGCCAAGGAAGCAAAGGCTATCTATGAAAAGGATAATAAGAATGTTCAAGTGGACGTAGTAGAAATGGCTCAAAATGATATAGTGCAAAAGCTTAATACAAATCTAAGTTCAAATACTGTAGACGGCTTGCCTAATATTGTTCTCATAGAAGATTATAGATCTCAAAACTTCCTAACCTCATATCCAGATGCGTTTAAGGATATGTCTAGCAAAGTAAAAACTTCAGACTTCATGGATTATAAGATAAAGCCAACTAGCTTTGGTGGAAAACAATACGGAGTGCCTTTTGACAGTGGAGTAGCTGCTTTATTCTATAGAACTGACATAATAGAGCAAGCTGGTTACAAGGCTGAAGATATGCAGAATATGACTTGGGATAAGTTTATAGAAATAGGTAAGGCAGTAAAAGCAAAGACTGGCAAGTACATGCTTACACTAGACCCTAATGATTTAGGTATTTTAAGAATAATGATGCAGTCTGCTGGACAGTGGTATGTAAAGGATGATGGTAAGACTGTAAACTTAGCAAATAATGAAGCTTTAAAAGAAGCTATAAAGATATATAAACAAATAGCTGATTCAGGTATAGCAAAGCAGGTATCAGACTGGGATCAATTTGTTGGAGCCTTCCAAAAAGGGGAGACAGCTTCTGTTCCAACTGGCTGCTGGATATCAAGCTCAATAATTAAGTCAGAAGATCAAAGTAAGAAATGGGCTGTAGTTCCTATACCTAAGTTAAGCACAGTTTCTAGTTCTGTAAATGCATCAAATATAGGTGGGTCAAGCTGGTATGTTTTAGATAAGGTTGCTAACTCAGATGTAGCTGCAGATTTTCTTGCAAAAACCTTTGGAAGCAGTACAGAGCTTATGAATACTCTAGCTCAGAAAATTAATCTTACAAGCACTCTAAAAGCATCAGCTTCAACAGATAACTACAAAAAGCCTGTGGATTTCTATAATGGTCAAAAGATATTGGAAGACTTCTCTAACTGGACTACTAAAATACCTTCAGTAAATTATGGGTTATATACTTATACAATTGAAGATATATTGACAGGTACAGTTCAATCAATAGTGAAAAACAATACTAATATAGACACAGCTCTTAAGGATGCGCAAACACAAGCTGAATCTGCTGCAGTAAAGTAGATTAATCTCTTCCAGGTATTGTATCAAATTGAGGCATCGCTTTGCTGCTACCTTAGTTAGCTTTAAAAAGTTAGCTTACGGGTATCTCTATAGTGGGGCCTCAATTTCATAAGGAGTGATAAAAGTTGAATATTGTAAGACAAGGTCCTTTAAATAAGAAAAACAACACTAAACCAAGTGCATTAAGTAGAAATTATAATATGGCTGGATGGCTTTTTACCATATTAAGTATAGTACTAATAGTTACCTTTGTTTTCTATCCTATGATACAGGCTTTCATATTATCCTTAAAATCAGGTATGGGAAATAACCTTAAGTTTGTGGGCATCGACAATTACAAAAGATTGTTCAGTGATGATACCTTTAAAAAGGCAGTACTTAATACGCTTATTTATCTAGTGGTACAAGTACCTATAATGATTCTTTTAGCCCTTTTTGTTTCCGTTTTACTAAATGATAAAAAGCTTAAAGGAAAAGGCTTTTTTAGAACAGCTATATTTTTACCTTGTGTAACCTCTCTAGTTGCTTACTCTGTAATCTTTAAGAGTATATTTTCCAATGATGGACTTATGAATAAGTTTTTGATGGATTTGCATCTGATTGCTTCGCCTATACAGTGGCTTACTAGTCCTCTTTGGGCTAAGCTCACAATTATCATAGCTATAACCTGGAGATGGACTGGTTATAACATGATATTTTATTTAGCTGGGCTTCAAAATATAGATTCATCCATATATGAGGCTGCAAGAATAGATGGTGCATCAGCGGTAAAGCAATTTTTCAAAATTACTGTACCTTTGTTAAAGCCAATAATTTTATTTACCACAATTACCTCAACTACAGGTACCTTACAGCTATTTGATGAGGTAATGAATATAACTAAGGGTGGGCCAGGAAATGCGTCTACAACCATATCTCAATATATTTATAACCTTAGCTTTAAGTATAGTCCTAACTTTGGATATGCAGCAGCAGTATCTTATACTATTCTTTTCATGATAGTTATATTATCCTTGATACAATTTAAGGTGGCAGGTGATGATAAATGAGAAAGTTAACTAGTATTTTAAAATACTTATTTTTAACAATAATTTCTTTGGTTTCGATTTTTCCTTTTTTATGGATGATAATAAGCATGACTAATAAATCTGTTGATGTAACCAGGGGATCTCTTATTCCAGGATCACATATGGTTGAGAATATAAAAAATTTATTTAAGTCTGACTTGCACTTTTCTAAGTCTTTAGTAAATTCTGCAGAGATAGCTATAATAACAACAATCTTAGCACTTATAATATGTTCTTTGGCGGGCTACGGCTTTGAGGTATATAAAAATAAGGTCAGAGATAGAATCTTTGGAGTGCTTCTACTATCAATGATGGTACCTTTTGCAGCACTTATGATACCTTTATTCAAGATGTTTAGCAGCTTTAAGGTAGCAGGACTTAACACCACTGGTTCAGTAATAATACCGAGCTTATCCACTGCCTTTCTAGTGTTTTTCTTTAGGCAGAACACCAAGTCCTTTGCCAAGGAACTTTTAGAAGCTGGCCGTATAGATGGTTTAGATGAGCTTAGAGTTTTCACTAGAATTTATTTTCCTACCATGAAGTCTTCCTATGCAGCAGCGGCTATCATAACCTTCATGGGAAGCTGGAATAACTATATGTGGCCTCTGATAGCCTTACAAAGTCCACAAAAAAGAACCGTTCCGCTTATAATCTCAACCATGAGCTCCTCTTATACTCCTGACTATGGAATGATAATGGCTGGAGTAGTAATAGCCACAATACCAACTGCTTTGGTATTTTTCCTCATGCAAAAGCATTTTGTTGCTGGAATGCTTGGTTCGGTAAAAGGTTAATATATATTTTCCTAAATCTATTGAAAGTTTATTAAAACTATTGGAAAATAAAGTAGTGTATACGATAACAATAGCATAGTGCTTCAAATATTATGATGGAGGATTACTAATATGGATTTAAAAACACCTAGTATAGAATGGCTTTCTGATACTTCAATCTTTGCAGTAAACAGGGTTGAAGCTCATTCAGACCATAAGTATTATCTAACAGAAGACGAGCTAAAATCAGGAGATATGAGGCTTAGACAGAGCTTAAATGGTAACTGGAAGTTTAGTTTTGCTATAAACCCAAGTTCAAGGGTTAAAGACTTTTATAAATTAGATTATGACTGTAATTGTTGGAAGGATATTGAGGTGCCTGGACACATACAACTTCAAGGCTACGACAAGCTTCAATATATTAATACTATGTATCCTTGGGATGGGCATAGTGAACTTAGACCACCAGAAGTATCTGAAGAATACAATCCTGTAGGAAGCTATGTTAAGTACTTTCAATTAGATGAAGCATTGACAGGTGGTCCTTTATTTGTATCCTTTCAAGGTGTAGAAAGTGCCTTTTTCCTTTGGCTTAATGGAGAATTTATTGGCTATAGCGAAGATAGCTTTACTCCAGCAGAGTTTGACCTTACTCCTTATATAAAGAATGGTGAAAACAAGCTCTCTGTAGAGGTTTATAAGAGATCCACTGGAAGCTGGTTAGAAGATCAGGATTTTTGGAGATTTTCAGGTATATTTAGAGAAGTATACTTATATACAGTACCTAAAACTCATGTACAAGACATATTTGTAAATACTAATCTTGATAAAGCCTATAAAAATGCTGTTTTGAAAGCAGAACTAAAGCTTAGTGGACATATTGCAGGTATTGCTGACTTGGAGCTTAAGGATAAAAGTGGAGTTACTGTAGCTAATCGTACTAATATTAAGTTAGAGCCCAATATGCAAATATCCATGGATGTAACTGACGTAAAGCTTTGGAGTGCAGAAGATCCATATCTTTATACTCTTTATGTAAGCTTAAAGGATGAAGATGATAAGACTATAGAGATAGTACCGCAGAGAGTTGGTTTCAGAAGCTTTGAGATGATAGACAAGGTAATGCATTTGAATGGCAAGCGAATAATCTTTAAAGGGATAAATCGTCATGAATTTAACTGCAGAAGAGGAAGAGCCATAACCAAAGAAGATATGCTTTGGGATATAAAGTTCTTAAAGCAAAGTAACATAAATGCAGTTAGAACTTCTCATTATCCAAATCAAAGCTATTGGTATGAGCTTTGTGATCAGTATGGGATTTACCTTATTGATGAAACTAATCTTGAGACTCATGGTTCTTGGATGAAGATGGGACAGGTAATACCGGATTGGGTTATCCCTGATAGTAAGCCAGAATGGTTGGATATAGTACTTGATAGAGCAAAATCTATGGTAGAAAGAGATAAGAATCACCCTTCAATACTAATATGGTCCTGTGGAAATGAATCTTATGGGGGAGAAAATATCTATAAGATGTCGCAGTATTTTAGAGAAAGAGATGCTTCTAGGCTAGTACACTATGAAGGTATCTTCCATGACAGAAGGTTCAATGCTACAAGCGATATGGAAAGCAGAATGTATGCAAAGGTACATGAGATAGAAGCTTATTTAAAGGACAATCCACAGAAGCCGTATATAAGCTGTGAATATATGCACGCCATGGGCAATTCCTGTGGAGCAATGCACAAATATGTAGAGCTTGAAGATAAGTATAAGCTTTATCAAGGTGGCTTCATTTGGGACTATATAGATCAAGCGGTAGTAAGTAAAAATAAATTTGGTGAGGAGTTCTTAGCTTATGGAGGAGATTTTGATGACAGAGCTACAGACTATAACTTCTGTGGTGATGGAATAATATATGCAGATAGAACTATATCCCCAAAGGTACAGGAAGTTAAGAAGCTTTACCAAAACATAAAGCTATATGCAGATGCAAAGGGAGTTAAGCTAAAGAATGAAAATCTATTCATAGATACCTCAGACTATTTTCTAGAATACAGCTTATATCTTAATGGAGTAGAGAAGTATAACAATAAGCTAGAGGTTATGGTTAAGGCTGGTGAAGAGGCTTACTTTACCTTTGACCTTCCTAAGCTAGAACAGGCTGGAGAATACTTTATAAATGTAGCTTTAAAGCTTAAAGAATCAAAACCTTGGGCAGAAAAAGGTCATGAAGTAGCTTTTGATCAATATATATATCCTGTTAAGAAAGAAAAAGGCTTAAAGGAGCTTAATAAGATCAAGGTCATACATGGAGATGTAAACATAGGTGTTAAGAATAGAGACTTTAGCGTATTATTCTCAAAGCAGGAAGGTGGCATTGTATCATTAAGGTATAATGGGAAAGAAATGATAACCAGAACTCCAATGCCTATATATTGGAGAGCTACTACTGATAATGACAATGGAAATAGGCAAGGCTTTAGATGCGGTCAGTGGCTTCAAGCAAGCTTATTCCAAAGGTGCATAAAGGTTGAGGTCTTTGAAGAGGAATATAGTGTTAAGGTTGAATACACCTACAGTCTTCCTCTATCAGTGCCAACAGAGGTTAAGGTAGCCTATACCACCTATGAGGATGGCCAAATTAAAGTTAGCTGTAATTATAAAGGTGTAGAGGGGTTTCCAGAAATGCCTATCTTCGGTTTAGCATTCAAGCTTTCTTCTGACTATGACAGCTTCACCTTCTATGGTATGGGACCTGAAGAAAATTACATTGATAGGGTAAAAGGAGCTAAACTAGGCATATTTGATAAGCTTGTTTCAGACAATGTTTCAAGATACCTAGTGCCGCAGGAAAGTGGTAACCATACTGGGGTAAGATGGGTTAAGCTTAAAGATAAGAATGGCTTTGGCATTGAGTTTTTAGCGGAAGGAGAAAGCTTTGAGCTTGGAGTGTCTCCTTATACAGCCTTCGAGCTTCAGAATGCGCTTCATTATCATGAGCTTCCAAGAACTAACTACACCGTTGTAACCATAGCCGGAAAGCAAATGGGTGTAGGTGGAGATGATAGCTGGGGAGCACCAGTTCATGAGGAATATTTAATTGATTCTTCAAAGGATATGAATTTTGAATTTATTATAAAAGCAGTAAAGTAAGATAGCATTAATAAGCATTTTAATCCAACAACCGTTTATATACCATATACAGGATGTGCTATTAGTTTAGGCTGTATTGTTGAACACAATATAAATGAGTAGTTAAAGTGAATTTTGCATAGAAAAAAAAGGGAAGTGATGAGTCTTTTGATTCACCACTTCCTTTTTGCTGTATAAATCAATATAAAACTTTTTGTTCCCTTAAGAATATGTTCAATATAAACAATTAGCAGCATATTGCTTAGGAATAAAATACAAGTACATAAGTAAATCACAAATAGATATCTATAAATGAAGTACTAACACTACTGTTAAAACTGACAAATCCTTAACTTAAAGCAACTATTATAGCACCAACAGCTATAAGTGCCACTCCAAAGCCATTCATCTTGCTTATCTTTTCTCCTAAGAACATAACTGCCAGTATGGTTGCAAGAACTACGCTGAACTTATCTATAGGTGCTACCTGAGACACCTTTCCATACTTTAAAGCTAGAAAATAAAATAGCCAAGATAGAGCACCAGCTAAGCCGCTAAAGACAATAAAGGAAAAAGTCTTTTTATCAGAAATTATTTCTGGAATCTTGCTAAGCTTCCCTTGAAACACCACAACTAGAAAAAGAAAAGCAGCCATTATAACTGATCTTATAGCAGTAGCAGTATTTGCATCTACAGATTTTAGACCTATCTTGCCAAAGATAGCTACAAGTGCAGCAAATACAGCAGATAACATGGCAAAAACAAACCAAAGAGCATTCATTAAATCCATCCCCTTATATAATTATAAAAATTTATTCATCGATAAAGTAGTGCATTGAAATTAAATGGTTAGTCATCCGATGCTTAAACGAGCTTGCGCAAAGAATTAATATGATTTCTTCATATTCCATGGCTAAAACTGTAAACTCACTACGTTCGAACAATACAGTTTCCTAACGCCATTCCATCTGAAAAAATCATTTAATTCTAGTAGCTCGCTCATATAGCATCTCCTTCATAACCATTTAATTTCAATAATATTTTTATACATGTTCTAAAATTACTATTTAAAATGGGCTGAAACCAGCATAAAAACTATATATTTATATGAATTTATAAATATATAAATATAGTAATTATTAGAGTAACATTCTTATAATACCTACTTAATTATAACTCTTATTATTCTAGAGCTTAGAATTTTAATGAAATTTTAATAAAAATTTTAGTGTTTTCTAATGTAAGAAAACTAGTATTAGTTTTATAGAGTAAAAGTGATTAAAGATATTGTTCTTAGGTTAAAAAGGTTATCTTAAGGATAATCAGGCTACGGCCGGATTTTATTAGCCTGCTTAATTTGGACAATATCAAATTATAATAGGAGGTATAAAATTATGAAGGAATTTATATCAAAACTAAGAGAAAAGCTAACAAAAAACAATAAGAAGACAGCACGAATTGCAGCTATAGTTGTGGCGGTGATTTTTGTTATAACGGTAACGGTATTTTCAATAATATATTTTAGAGCAAAAGCAAATATAAAGTATAGCCAAGATCAATTAGAAAAGATAGCTTTAACCAAGGTTAAGGGTGAAGTTGTAGGCGTTAATAGGGAGCTAAACTTTAAAAAGGACAGTTTTGATTATGACTTTAAGATTAAAACTCCTAATAATGTGTTGAGAGACGTAAAGATGGACTCAGAGTATGGAGTTATATTGAACTCTAAAGGTAACATTAAAAAACAGACTAAAAAGAATAATACAAACAAAGTTAGAAAAAACAATAAAAATAAACAGAGCAAAAATGAGGATAATAAAAATGAGGACAATAATAGCAATCAGGAGTAAAATTGTTATATATTGAAAACTTGCCATGTTTATAAGCATGCTTTTGACATTAAGAAATTAATATAGCAGTGCTTTATGCGGTTAAGTAAAGAATTTTAGATGTATAACGGAGATGGTACGTTGAAGGATTTAAAGATACTTTTAGTAGAAGATGAAAAACAAATGTCTATGTTCATTGAGATGGAGCTTACACATGAAGGCTATAAAGTTGATACAGCCTATGATGGAAGAGAAGGCTTAAGTAAGATAGAAAAGAATAGCTATGATTTAATATTGTTAGATATCATGATTCCAGGCATCAATGGCATTGAGGTATGTAGAAGAACCAGACAGTTTTCAGAGGTTCCAATAATAATGCTTACGGCAAAGGGAGAAGTTTCGGACAAGGTTTTGGGGCTAGATGTAGGGGCAAATGATTATCTTACTAAGCCTTTTGTTATAGAAGAGCTTTTGGCAAGGATTAGAGCTCATACTAGAGGAAATACTATAATAAATAAAAGTGATAAGCTTATGATAGAAGATGTTGTTATGGATAGAAAAGCTCATCAAGTATGGAGAAGTGGTCAAGAAATCGAACTTACAAAAAAAGAGTATGAGCTGTTAGAAATGCTGATTTTAAACAAAAATATAGTTTTGACCAGAGAAAAGTTGATAGGCAGTATATGGGGATATGATTATGTTGGCGACACCAATGTAGTAGATGTATTCATAAGATATTTGAGAAGCAAGATCGATGAAGGTTTTGAACATAAGCTTATAACGACTATAAGAGGCGTAGGCTATGTGATTAAAGGTGATTAATATGAACTTAAAATTTCTTAGAAGTGCAAAGATATCCTTAAAGCTTACCATTATTTATGCTTTTATGTTTTCTCTTATATTATTAGTACTTAGTTCAGTAACTTTATATGGAACTAAGTACTTTCTATATAAACAGGCAAATAAGCAAGTTCAAGAACTTACTATCATAATAAAGAATAAGATTAATGAACAGCAAGAGCAACCTGACTTGTATAGCAAAGAATTCTTTTTAGATATACCATCAAAGGAAAACATTTATATCAAGATATCAGACAAGGATGGAGCTATCATAAATCAATCTAGAAGAGTTAACTTTAATATAAAATCAAAGAGCATGGATGGTAAAACAAGGCGACTAGAGAAAAATGAGAAACATTTAATATACTTAAATACAAAAGTTAAAAGTGCCTATGGTGTACTTTATATACAGGTAGTAAAAGATCTAGAAAATGAATACAGCTTTATGAAAATATTATTTATATTTATGGCAATTACTGATTTCCTAGGTATATTAGCTTCACTAGCTTTTGGTTATATAATAAGCAAAAAGATGCTGATTCCTATAGATAAACTGACTAATACTGCTGAAAACATAAGCATTAACAACTTGAAGGAAAGAATAGAAGTAGAAGGACCAGATGATGAGTTGAGAAGGCTTGGCAATACCTTTAATAACATGATAGATAGGTTGCAGAAAGCTTTTGATAGCCAAGTGCAGTTTGTGTCTGATGCTTCTCACGAGCTAAGAACACCTATTGCTATAATCCAAGGCTATGCCAATCTTCTTGATAGGTGGGGGAAAGATGATAAGGAAGCCTTAGAAAAATCTATCTATGGCATAAAGCTTGAGGCTTCAAACATGGCAAATCTTATAGAGAAGCTGTTGTTCCTTGCTAAAGGTGACAGTTACACTCAAATAGTAGAAAAACAGTACTTTAAGATTAATGAATTGATAGAAGAGGTTGTGCAGGATACTAGGTTAATTGACGACGCCCATCTAATAAAAAATAGAGAGAATACAGTAACGGAAGTATATGCAGATTATAAGCTACTGAAACAAATGTTAAGAATATTTATTGAGAATAGCATAAAATTCACACCTCAAGGTGGACTTATATCAGTAGATTCTGTTGTAGAAAATGGCCAGCTGCAGATAAGTGTTATGGACACAGGCATAGGAATACCAGAAGAGGACATTAATAATATCTTTGATAGATTTTACACTGTAGATAAATCTAGATCAAAGGAAAAGGGTGGAAGTGGATTAGGGCTTTCCATAGCAAGATGGATAGCAGAAGTGCATAATGCAAAGCTTGAAATACTTAGTGAAGAAGGAAGAGGTACAACCGTAATAGTAAGGTTGGATTTATAACTTTTCTTTTATAAGTTTTATTTTTTTCAAGTCTAATATATATAAAGTCTGATACATCTAATTGTAATTATATTACATTAAAGTTATAATGATGCTATAAATTATGTGTGTGTTTATTATATAAATTAAGAGCAATACTAAATCTACATGTAATTTTTTGGTTGAGAATAATGAATATCTATTAAAATATAACTAGAAACATAGTATTCTAGTTAGCTCCAAAAGGTTGTTCTTATGTAAGTTTAATCGAATAATTATATATATATATCGGCGCTTAATTAATGAGCTATTTAACTCACTTATATGACTTAAGAAAAGACATATTTTCAAATTTAAAGGCTTAATAAGGAGGTTGTTGAACTATGAGTGGCGCTGCTGCTGTGAAGCACATACAAAATAGATATATTAATAAATTTCAAGAATCAGGGGCACTAGATCGCGAGCATTCGGTTACCCTTGATGAATTAGGCATGAGAGAAAGTAATGTTTTCAATAGAATGGTCAAGAATAACATCTTTATCAAATGTAATAACTCTAAGTTTTATCTCGATCTTTCTGCACTTGAAAGTTATAAACGATCAAAGCGAAAGCTTGGATTATATATCTTGATTGCATTAGCCGTATTCCTTGTCTTTTATTACTTAATTTACAATTAGGTAACTATATACAATTTCATACTTATAAAATTCCATTAATCTATTTACTCCTAACTACAAGATTTTAGTTAAGACAATGAAAGTATTAGCTTTAGATCTATGTACGAGATATTAAAAAAGCTTTATGCTAAATGTAAATGCAAAAAACCAAGTAGAAAGACTATAGAAGAGTTGATGTATTGGTACTATATCTTCATTGTAGTTTAAGACAAATATTTATGTGTATGCTGATACATACATAGCCGTAGAGTTCAATATCAAAATGTTGGACTCTATTTTACTGTCTAATAGTCATCCATGAAAGCCAACTTTCAGAAAGCATAATGAAAGGGATCTTACTTATAGGTGTAAGTTGGTGTATAAGGTATGATTTACATAACATATAATTTTCTTTCTCAGTGAACATTATGAAAAGAGAGCTATCATCAAAACTATTGTGATTTGATGACTTCTTAATTAATCAAGCTGAGGTGATGAATTTGAAAAAAAGGTTTAGAGTATACGGCTTTTCCTTGGTAATGATATTTTTATTAAACTTATTAGCTTCCTGTGCTCTACAAGAGAGACTGTATGATGCTCCTAAAGAGCCAGCTACACCAGACCCAAACACAGTAAATCTTGTGATAGATACCTTAAACTATAAGGATATGCCTAGAAACTTTAGAAAAACTACTGATTTGACCGTGCTGCAAAAAGATAAGACCATAGATGTGAAAGGCTTAGATAAGCTAAATATATCTGGAAGTCAGCAGTTTTCAGGCTTTAATCTTCCACTTGTCATAAGTGGTATAAATACTAAGCTTCCTACTACAGTAATTGATTTAAGACAGGAATCTCATGGCTTTATAAATGACATCCCAGTGAGTTGGAAGAACTTAAAGAATGATGCTAATATTGGTATGACAAGGGAGCAAGTATTGGCAAATGAAAAGAGTAAGCTGCAGAGTATTAAGCTCAATGTTCCCATTACTTTTTTTAATCATCCTAATATGCCAGTAACGCCAACTAAGGTTCAGGATGAAGAGCAGCTAACAAAAGACAAAAACTTAAATTACATTAGAATCACTGTTACTGATGGTAAGATACCTACAAACGATATGGTGGATTACTTTATCCAAGTAGTTAAGGATCAGCCTAATAATACTTGGCTTCACTTCCACTGCAAGGAGGGAATAGGAAGAACCTCCACCTTCATGATAATGTATGATATGATGAAGAACTCAAAACAGGTTTCTTTTGATAATATAGTAAAGAGGCAATTAACCCTAGCAGGCTTTGATGAAAATCAAATAAGACTTTTCTATAATAAAGAGAGAACAGCTTTTTTACAAAACTTTTATAAATACTGTAATGAAAATAAAGATAACTTTAATGTTAAATGGAGTGAATGGATTAAGACTATTACTACTAGTAATAGTCCTTTTTCTAATTATGTAAAAAACACCTTAAAACCAAAACAACTTTATGTTATATCCCAAGATCGGTTATCAGAAGCTGAAAAAACCATGCTATC
This sequence comes from Clostridium sp. C8-1-8, assembly GCF_009928445.1. Taxonomy (GTDB): domain Bacteria; phylum Bacillota; class Clostridia; order Clostridiales; family Clostridiaceae; genus Clostridium_AR. The sequence continues at coordinate 124,068 of NZ_JAABNO010000001.1, forward strand.
TACACTCCAAGGGCTAGTTAATAGTCAATCTGCATATCAGATTTATATATTAAGTTCTAGTCAGCCAGATTATAGGTTATGGTTAAATGATCTCAAATCCAGTTATGGAGTAAACTTTAAAAATGTTTATGATCCTTGGGAGCTAGTACATATGTTTAAGGATTATGTAGAAGGTTATGTACTTTATAGCGGAGGTGACAACCCATCTATAAACAATGCCTGTTCTTTATGTGGATTAAAAAACTCTATTGCTGTGGATAAAAGTATTGAATATAAGGTAAAGCTTCACGGTATAACAAAGCTTAAGGGTGATTGCAGGAATACAAATGAGGCTTGGGCCTATGAAAACTTGTGGAATAAAGGCTTAAACCATAGTTTAGTCATACAGCTTCAGCCTAGCAAAGCTTCAGCTCTAAGAGATTATGCCTTAATGTCAAAGGCGCTAGTATTCTATGAAAATGATCCTAATACTACAAAGCTTAGAGAAAAAATATTTTCATCAATGGATAAAAATTCAGTATGCCTAGGTTGGGGTCCAGATGAATTTGTTAATGTAAGCACAGCTTCTAAAAATGGAGTAAGTGTTGTGGCAGCAGATTGGTCTTATAATCTAACAGTTCTAAGTTCCTTCGACTCTAAACCCTTAATGCAGAAAGCTGAAGATAAAGAAATACCAAAAGAAGACAATGTCCATTATGTTACCTTTATCATGTCTGATGGAGATAACCAACAGTGGAATCTTGGCTCCAATTATAACTCTCAAAAGTGGTTTGGATCTACAAATAGAGGAAAGTTCCATATGGGATGGGGCATAAGCCCATCGATGTATTACTTAGCACCTACAGTTTTTAAAAAATATTATGACAGTGTTTCTAATAAACCTTTTGAGGATTATTTTATAGTTCCTCCTTCAGGTAATGGTTATATGTACCCAAGTAAGTTTGAAAAAAGCAGCTTAAAATTATATTTACAGCAATTAGATGATTATATGAAAGACACTGATGAGAAATATATGGCGGTTATAGATGATGGTAGTTTTCATGACAAGAGGCTTTGGAACAAGTTTACCGATAAGCCTCATATGAAAGGTATATTTTATTTAGATTATCATAGGCATGATAACTATCACGGAGAGATAATATGGTCTAAAAATAAACCAATAGTATCTTGCAGAGATTTGCTTTGGAGTGGCTTAGAAGATGAAAGCCAGTTAGTTAAAAATATTAATGATAGAGTTGAAAATGGTGAAACCAATGTGAAGGACCCTAAAGCCTACACCTTTGTATATGTTCATGCCTGGAGCAAGACTATGGATAATGTGAAATCTGCTATGGATATGTTAAATAAGAATCCAAAGGTAAGAGTAGTTAGTCCAAAGGTTTTTATGGAGACTATTGATAGAAATGTAAAAAGATAATGTTATTTACAAGTTGTAGCGTAATAGAGTGAGCTGTTTATAATAAGAATTGGAGTTTCAAGGCTCCTATTATCAGTGATAGGAGCTTTGAAAACAGCCTTGGGATTTAGGTTGTATATTTTATAGAGGTCCGAACTCGGCTATTAATTTATGCATGCATAAAAATAATCCAAAGATTCTATATTTGAGCAATTGTGAATTAAGTTTCTTTATAAAGTTCCTAATTCAACTGTCGGTTTACAAGTAGTGGAAGATGACCATGGTCTATTGTTCTCTGATGGATATGCTAGGATTCTATACAGTAGCTATTTAGTTAATGTAATTATGCTCTTAGAGAAAACTAGACTAACTTTAATTATTTTGTTATTTGTAACATTGTGTTGAGTATATCTATATACATAGCTCAAAGTAATTATATGGAATTTTATTATATTTTTACAATTTAAGGCTTGTACTGTAAAAAGAGTGGTGGTATAATTTGACTGAAACAAGAATTAAAATGTTTGGCGCTAAACATAAGACTTGAATCAATAAGTATAACAATAATAATATTAATGAGTTTCGGAAATTAGTTTGACATATAATTTCCTTATTTATTGCACCTTTGAGAAAACGGTTGCACTGTCAGGTGATGTTATTCTAGTGATTTCCAATAAAAAAAAGCTTGGAGGGTTTTAATAATGAAGAAAAAAATAATTGCTTTAACACTTATTTGTGTTGGTCTAATAGGAACTACAGCTTTCGCAAATTCTATTAGAAGTAATGGTATTAGTGTTTCCAGTGGATATGACTACTATGGGAATGTTAGTCATGGTGGAAGCGCATATACTTACACCTATTATGATAAAGCTGAAGCATGGTTAACTGCATATAATTCATCTAATAAACAAATAGATTATAGGTATGCTAGTGGATGGACATCAGCTGTTACAGATGATGTATATAATCGTGATATCGCAAGATTAAAAGGCGAGCATAGAGGCTATGACGGAGAGTATTTAGTGTCTAATTACCAATTTTAATAAAGAATATTGGGGGAGAAATCTACTTGGTAGGATTTCTCCTTATTTTAAAGGATGATAGTATGAATTATATTAAAAGTAAGAATATATCACTTATTGTAATGATAATCTATTTTGTCATAGCACTATGTATTTCTCTTACAGTAGGTAAGATTGCTGATGTAATAAAGCAAAGTAAGGCGCTTAATTGGTATGTTACCGATAATGCTGTTTCAGTAGCAATGGTTGATAAGATTAATTATGAGGATTTAATAAGTACTATGAGTGAAAAAGGAACAGTGATAGAAAAAAACTTAGTAGATTTTTATGATGATGAAGATAAGCCTTATGAGGGAGTCGCTCTGTATTTTAATAGTAAGCTTTCAGAAAGCCCTAGCATCTTGAAAGGGCGATTTTTAAATAGTGACGACTTTAGCAAGGCGGAAGGCTTTGCTGTAATAGGGAAGAATCTTTTAAAAAATACTATTGAAAAGGATGGAAGCAGAATTTTTGTTTATGAAAAAAAGCAATATAAGGTTATAGGTATATGTGGAGATGATAATAAGGATGTACCTGACAACAATAGGTTTTATATAAATGTTAATTACTACATGAAAGGCTTAGAGCATTCAAATGATATAGGGTGGGTTTTTGATAATATATATGGGAAAAGAGATTTTATATCAAAGCTAGAGAGTGGTCTCAATGTAAAGATTGATGAAAGAGATGTAAAAGCATTAAATACTAAGTCTCTTGTGATAAATGGCATGAGAGATAAAAAGTCTAATCTAATTAACACAGCCGTAGTATTAATCACATTAATAATTACACTTGTAAATACTTCTTTCTTCTGGTTTGGTAAAAGACGAAAAGAAATTGCAGTAAGAAAACTTTGTGGAGGCACAAATAAGCGGATTATAATAAATCTAATGCTTTCTTATATAGGACAAGCGATTTTTGCATCAATGTTGGCTGTATTTACCCATTGGATAATTAATACTTTAAAAACAAGCACAAGTTTATTACAAGTAGATGGAAGTGTATCACTTATAAATATAGTTGTTCTAATTCTAAGCTCATTAATTATAGGTAGTATAACGATTATATTCCTTCTTTTAGATATATTAAAATTGGAATGTAATGATATGATGAGGAGGAGTAGAGTATGACAAACTTAAAGTATTTCTTATATTCCTTATCAAGAAAGAAAACATTTTTTATAATGTCTGTGTTTCAGATAACCTTCTGCTTAACTTTAGTATTTAGTTTATATTTAGGGTACAGATATTCTTATGATAGGATAAGCAATATAATAAGTCTATATCATGGTAAAAACATATATGAATTGAATAAAGTAACATTTCCTAGTAATAATATTACAATGAGTCAAGCTAAAGAGCTTGCTGCAACGATGGAAGCTATGCAAAATGTTGAATATATAGATTTTAAGCAAGAATCAACCGCTGCTAAGTATTCAGATAAGCTTAAAAAGTTCATTATAAAAGGACAAGAGAATGCACCTTACTATAATAGTGAAAGAATAGCGGTATTAAAGTCTGTTCAAGTTAATAATACCCTTATAAAGCTAATGAACTTTCCTCTAAAGCAGGGTAGTTGGGATCAAGTTTTGAAATATAATAATAAAAATATAGAGATAACACCAGTAGTTCTAGGGAGTGATTACTTAGATTCATTTAAGCTTGGAGATACGATTGAATACATTAATCCAAGAACAAGAGCCTTTAGTAAACTATTAGTAACTGGCATAATGGATAAGGGAGCTACATATGTTGTTAGTTATAATGGTGTAGGAGTAAGTTTAGACGATGCTATAATTTATCCAAGGATAGATGTTGAAGATAAGAGTGCGCCTAATAGTGATATATATATAAATAAATACTTGGGTAGTCAGGTACTAGTGAAAAGTGACTTAGAAGGTTTTAAGACTAAGGTTAAGGAGTCTGCTAAAAAGCTTGGATACAGAGTTGCTGTTTTAGATCCTGACAAGGAGGCTGAGAAAGATATTAATTATATGAAAAGCACTGTGTCAGAAGCTCAAGTAATAGCTTTAATAATCACTGTGTTTTCCATAGTAAGCTTAACTGTAGCTTTATATAGTAATATATTAAAAAACTATAGAGAGTTTGGTATTCATATACTTTTAGGCTGTAAGAAGTCTGATATCTATAAGCGAATTTTATATGAAATTTTATTCATAACAGCTATTTCTATAGTACTTACAATAATCATAATAAAAAGGATTTTCTATAATAGTCTAAACTATAATTATATAAATGGTAGTATAGGTCTTCTCATCATCTTTGCCATTTTACTAAGTTTAATTATTTCAATAGTGCCTATTCTTCAAATAAGGAAGCTAAGACTAAATAACATGATTAGAGGTGATGAGTAATGATGATGATTGAACTAAAAAATGTTAGTAAGATATATGGCTCAAAGAAAGAAGCTTCAGTTCATGCTTTAAAGAATATAAATTTAGAGATAAATAAAGGTGAGATGGTTGCTATAGTAGGAAAATCAGGTTCGGGGAAGTCAACCTTACTAAATATAATTGGATGTGTAGACAAGCATACTGAGGGAAGCTATTTATTAAATGGTACAGATATAAGTCAGCATAATGAGAATAAACTAGCTTATTTGAGAAACTCAGTTTTTGGGTTCGTGCTTCAGTATTTTGGGCTTATTGAGGACTTTACAGTGTACAACAATGTAGTTATACCTTTAGAATATGGAAAAGCATCAAAAAAGCTTTATAAAAAGAAGATAGAAGAGATTTTGAGTAAGCTGGGAATAAAGGATAAAATGAACTCAACACCTTCCAAGTTATCTGGTGGACAATGTCAGAGAGTTGCCATTGCAAGAGCTATAGTTAATGATCCCGAAATCATACTAGCTGATGAGCCTACAGGAGCGCTAGACAAGCAAACTGGTATGGAAATAATAGAGGTTTTAAAGCAGCTAAATAAGGAAGGAACAACAGTAATAATGGTAACTCATGATAAGGAGATTGCTAATTGCTGTAATAGGATTATAACCATAGAAGATGGAGAAATTACATCAGATGTAAACTTACTTGAAGATAAAGATGGCAAGTGTAAAAGTGAATCTGTATAGTACTTATAAGAATCTAACTTTTAGCAATCTAAAGTTCTTATAAGAAAAAATTAGAAGTTGTTTTAAATCTTAGAAGTAATAGGAAAGCTACTTTAAGGCGGTCATTAAGAAATAATACATTGTTTAGTGTTAGGTATAAAAACTCTACTCCAAAATACATTGGAATTTTAATGGTAGTGTGATATAATATGTAATTAAGTTACGTTTATATATAACAAGTTGTAACTTGACTAAAGAAGCCTAGCGTTTTAAGTTTATATAACCAATAAAAGGTTACTGGATGCTTACCAGTAGCCTTTTATTTATTATTCAGAAAATAACTCTAAAAAGTAAAAAGCGTGCTATCTTCGACCACAGCACGTTTTTACTAACAACTTAAGATAATTTAACTTATAAAACCACAAAAGTTGTTTCCTTATATTAACTATGGCATATTCTCAAGGAAAATAAACTTTAAATTAGTGAGTTATTTAGTGGAATCACTTAAGTTTTATGTTTATTTAATCATCTTAAGAACTGTATTAAATATATAAAACTTCACCCAAAATCAATTTTCAAAAATCCTTTAGTTTCTGAAGGGAGAATTTGAGAATATAAGTTTTATTACGAAGTTATACATCTACAACTAAGGTAAAGGAATTGTTTAGATAATAAGAATACTTAAATACTATTATAAATTGAAACTTTAGCAAAAGCGCTTTACTATAAAGGCTCCAATAACTATGACTAAATATACTGCTCCTAAGCATACTATCAAAGCACCAACCTCAACAGTTTTCACCCCTAAAGCATATAAGATAAATAATCCAAGTCCGCTTCCTATTAAGACAATATATAAAACAATCAGAAAGTATCTCTTTAAAATAGCTACATTTCGTTCATCGATAGGTGGAATATTGGTAGCGTTCTTTTTGGATATTAAGGAGATTATATTAGGTACAAGTAATCCTATGAGACTACCGCCTACAGAAGCCATGGCTAAGGTGTTAAAATTCATATTGGATCTTATGCTTAATACATAAGAAACTACTAATGCTCCTACTATAAAGATTACAGCTAGATACAAATTTGCAAATAAACTAAGTTTTTTTGTTTTCATACAACTAATCCTCCTTACTATTCTTTTCTAAATAAAATAACTGCTCTATAGGTACATCAAAATATTCAATAAGCTTCAAGGCTAGCTCTAAGCTAGGATTGTATTTGTTTTTTTCTATGGCATTTATGGTCTGCCTCGTAATCCTGAGATCTTCAGCCATCTTTATCTGAGTTATTCCTCTTTCTTCTCTTATTTCTCTAATGTGATTTATTACTTTCAAATAAAATCATCTCCTAGTAGTGTAAAGATATCTTTACACTAATTGTATTGCAAATAATTGGATGTGTAAAGATATCTTTACATTATTTTTTGAATTTATATTTTAAACAATGCTATGATTAATTCAACAGGTACTTTAATAGAGCTTAAACAATAAATTAACTTGGGTTCTAAGATCTTTAAAGTATTTAATGGCAGCTAAGTGTAAAAAGTGGAAGAAGGCTCTAATATCTATGGTAGCTTCTATGAAATAAGTATTATTCATAAAACTAGTTCAAAATTTTGATGACTAGTAAGCAGCAATGTTATATTATTTATATGAAAGCAATAATTTGCCATGGATAGAGAAGCATGATAGTACATCATTAATAAACATTTAATTAAGAAAAGCTCCTATCTGAACACATATTGGCAGCTTTAAATGAATATCTGAAAATGTTACTTAGGTAATTTTTCAGATGCACAAGCTTTATAAATACAAATAATACCTGAATGGAGAAATAATTATGGATAAAAAGAAGTGGGCAGCGGTAGCCTTCTCAGTATCATTGATTATAGCTGCTGTGGATTTATTGATTAATATGATTACTTTAACAAATAACAACAGAGCTATGATAAATGAACGAGGAGAAAAGATTCAGACTAATATACTTGATTTATATTCTACAGTTAAGGATGCTGAGAAAGATTTAGCTAACAAGGATACTAAGAGTCTGCAAAGGGATTACTGGAAGTTCAATGAGGCTGGAAAGCTAGACTTACCAAAGAAGTCAGTACCTGATTTCCTTGTAGGTTTGACAAGAGAGTATCAAGAGCTAAATAGATTAAAGGATAGCAATGGATCTGAGCAGCAGATGGCTGAGGCTATAGATAGAACTCAACTTAAGCTAGAGAAGCTTGAAGGGGCACTGAATATTATAATAGAGGATTGCAAGATAGATCCTGTAAAGTATTATTTTCTAGATAAAGAGGAGAATAAGGCTATGGAGAAGGCTTTAAATATGCTGACTGAGAGTAATTCGTGAGCTTTGGGTTTTGTAATACTTAGATGGTATTATAATTTAAGTATGGTATTAATATTTAATTAAAATTAATTTGAGTCATAATTAAGCATTAAAAATACAAGCTATTTTTTCTTGTATTCTGAGAAAACATTGCTACTAATAAAGCACTCGGTGGATAAGAAAACTCTTTACCCAATAAGAAAATAAGAAAGTCTTTGCTAGAACAACCTAGTAATATCAGTTCTTTAGAAAAGCGTTTAGCAATTTAAAATGTCTTTTACAGATGGTTCATTTTAACTGGCTAAACGCTTTTAATTATACATATATTATATATCCTTTAATAAACTGAGCTGAACTGCAGAAACCTTCTGATGATAAGAGGGCATCTTTAAGGATATTCCATACTTACTGCAAGCTTCTGATAAGCTGTAGTATAGCTTTTTAGCATTTCTCACAGAGCAGCTATATCTATCTCCAAAACTCTTCTCATATTTTATACGAAGTCCTGGAAAGCTCTTATCTAATCTTTTATAGTAGTAATCCCTTTGTCTATCACGTAAGGACATGCCAAGCCAAGGGACTATATGCTTAACTCCATAATAACTTGCTTTGTTTACTATATCTAAAATATTTTCTTCAGTATCTTCTATAAAAGGCAAAATAGGCATCATGGTTATACTTGTGCATATTCCTAACTCAGAAAGCACTCCAAGTGCCTTAAGTCTTTCAGAGGAAGAGGGTGCACCAGGCTCTATTATTTTAGCTAGATTATCATCAGTAGTTGTAATGGTTATAGCCACAGAAGCATAGATTTTATTTATTTCTTCAAGCAAATCTATATCTCTTAGAATTAAATTGCTTTTTGTAGTTATATGCACCGGATAGTTGTATTCGGCAATTGCCTCTAAGCAACCACGGGTGATCATATAATCTTTTTCTGACTTAGTATAAGGATCACTCATAGCACCAGTACCTAAGCAGCCCTTCTTTCTTTTATTCTTAAGCTCTTTTCTAAGTATTTCTACGGAATTTCTCTTTACTATAAGCTCATCAAAGTTATCTATTCTATAACACATGCTTCTTGAATCGCAATATATGCAGTGATGTTCACAACCTCTATAAGTATTAAAAGTATAATTAACTCCAAACCAGCTACTAGGGTTCTTACTGGCAGAAAGTAAAGTTTTTGCTTCTATTTCTTTAGGCATTGCAAGACCTCCTAAAATAAATATACTAGAATAGATTATAAGTTCTATAATCTATTCTAGTATACCTTAATTAATAAGACAGCTGTATGTCATAATAGAATAATAAAAACTTGCAAGGGGATGAAGAATAGAATTGTTGTTTAGGATTATACCATAATTATATAAGCATATTGCACAAGAATAAGATGGAAAAGTCTTGCTCGCGGTAGTTACCAAGAGCTATTTCAGAAGTAAATGAAGTTTTATAATCCAGTATTAAGGAATAATAATATATTTATTTGGCATATAGGACTTACGAGAAAGTAAGTTCTTTTTTGTTATGAATACATAGTTTCAAACTCCATGCAAATCCATATTGACAACATGACTTCCTAGTCATATACTATGACTAAGGAGTCACATGACTGAAAAGTCATAAATATTTACGTAAATACAGGTGAGGAAATATGCCAAAGGAAACTTTTTTTAATCTTAATGAAGAGAAACAAGAGAAGGTGATGAGAGCTGCTATAAGTGAGTTTTCCAACAATGGCTTTGAAAAGGCCAACATAGGAAACATTGCAAAGAGTGCTTCAGTTGCCAAGGGAAGTATGTATCAGTACTTTGAAAATAAGAAGGAGCTGTTCATGTTTTCAGTGCAGTGGTCTGCTCAGCTTGTTATGAAAAAGTACGGCAGTTATATTACAAATGCTGATGAAAACATAAATATATTTGATTACTTATATGAAAGCTCAAAAGAGTTATGGGGACAGCTTAATGATGAAAGAGAGTTAATGATCTTTATTCAAGATGTATTCTTAGGTAAGTACAGTCACTTAACCAATGAGTCAATGAGTTACATGATGAAGATTTCTGATGAATATATGCTTAAGATAATAAGATCTGGGAAGAAGAATGGTTATATAAGAACGGATATAGATGATGAGATTATAGCGTTGTTTATGACTGGGGTTTCTGTGAAGATGAAGGAGCACATGATGAATAGGGCGAGAGAGGCTGGAGAAGATATTATGGACGAAAGCTTTGACGTGATAGCGAAAGACCTTAAGAGTATGATTGAACTTTTAAAAAGCGGAGTAGGAACTAAATAAAAGTTATCTCATCTATAACAGCTTAAATACAGCAATATTATTCATTATAAGAGTTACTTGAGAAAAACCTGTATTTTAATATATAGGCTTAGTGAGGTTAACAATCTTATCATATAGGGAGGCATGAGGAAATCATGTTTATAGAGATTACAAACTTAAAAAAGAGCTACGAGACAGGTGAAGTGGTAACTGAAGTGCTTAAGGGTGTAAGCATGACTTTAAATAAGGGAGAAATAGGGGTTATCCTTGGACCTTCTGGTTCAGGAAAATCCACATTGTTAAATATAATAGGTGGAATAGATCGCAGTGATGCTGGTAAAGTCTTAGTGGACAGTGAAGATATTACAAACCTTAAGGACGATAAGCTTACAGATTATAGAAGAGATAAGATAGGCTTTATATTTCAGTTTTACAACCTTATTCCTAACCTTACTGTAGGGGAAAATATAGAGGTGGTATCTAATATAAGCGATAAACCTTTAAACACAGATGAAGTGCTTAAGGCTGTTGGAATGTTAGAAAAGAAATATAGATTTCCAAAGGAATTAAGTGGTGGAGAGCAGCAAAGAGTTGCCATAGCTAGAGCGGTAGTGAAGAATCCAAAGCTGCTTTTATGTGATGAGCCTACTGGTGCCTTAGATTTCATAACTTCAAGGGAAATACTTAAGCTTTTGCAAAAGGTAAATAAGGAGTTCGGAACTACAATACTGATGATTACTCACAATGGTGCTATAAGTGATATGGCAAACAAGGTTTTTAAAGTTAGAAGTGGAGAAATAGTAGAGCAGTTTGAAAATGAAGTGATCTTGCCAGCAGAAAGGATTGAGTGGTAATGGTTATAAATAAAAAGATAAAAAGAACCATGCTAGAAAATAAATCTCAATACATTGGATCATTATTTTTAATTATCATAAGCTGTATGCTTTATACCATGTTCAATCAGCTTACTACCAGCATGAAAAATATATCCTCGTCTTTTGAAAATAATTACTATCAAGAAGATGCCAGCTTCATAGCTGATAAGCAGCTTACTAATATAGCTGATTTGGAAACAAAGTTCAATATGCGTATAGAGCAGCAAAAAAACTTAGACTATAAACTTTCAGAAGGAAAGACTCTTAGATTATTTAGTGAAAATAAAAAGGTAAATCTGCCTGCCATAATTGAAGGAAATGCTCTAACTGGAGAAGATATAATAATTGATCCTGCTTATGCTAAAGCTAATTCCATAAAGGTTGGAGACAATATAACCATAGCTACTAAGAGTTTTAAGGTGTCAGGCTTTATGTCATTGCCCAATTATATCTATGTAATAAAACAGGAAAGCGACATACTAAATGATCCAAAGAGTTTTGGTATAGCTTCTGTAAGCAAAGAAGACTTGAATAAGCTTTCTGGGGGAAATATTTCCTACGCAATAAGATTTAATGATAGAGAAAATGTTGAAGCTAATATAGCAAGCTTTAAGACTTATTTAAAAGAGCAAAATATAATAGTGCTTAAGTGGAGTAATATAACTGACAATCCAAGAGTAACCTATGAAACTGCTAAGGTTCAGGGAATAGAGCAGATGAGTTCTTCAATGCCAATATTCATCCTTCTTTTAACCTGCATACTTACAGGAATAGTTATATGGAGAATGCTTAAGAAAGAGTTTGCATCCATAGGAACTCTATATTCCTTTGGGTATAGGAAAAAAGAAATAATGAGACATTATATAACCTTTCCTTTATCCATAGCAGTTGTTGGTGGAGTTATAGGAACTATTCTAGGAGCAGCTACAGTTAAGCCTATGCTTAAGGTTATGCTTAGCTATTTCAATATGCCAATGGGAAATATACATTTTGATTTAAAATACGTGCTTATAAGTATCATACTACCAATAGTATTTTTAGGGGTATGTGGGTACTTTGTAGTAAATAGGGCTCTAAAATATTCTCCTTTAGATTTGATTAGAGGCGGAGCAGAAAAGAATAAAGTAGGGTTTATTGAAAAGAGATTAAAGTTAGATAAGCTTAAGTTTTCCACTAAGTTTAAGATAAGAGAGCAGCTTAGAAGTATACCTAGAAGTATCTTCTTATTGCTAGGTATAGCCTTTGCTACAATGCTTCTGCTTATGGGCTTTGTGATGAAGAGTTCTATGGATTACCTTGTTAAGGATACCTATGAAAATACCTATAAATATCAATATCAGTATTTGTTCAATTCTTTACAGACAAAGGACATCTCAGGCGGAGAAGGCTTTTCTATATCTCCTTTTACATTAAAGTCCGATGAAAAACAAAATCTTAGTGTATACGGAATAGCTGAAAATACTCAGTATATATCTCTTAAGAATGAAAAGGGAGAAAAGCTTGATACTAGTAAAACTATAGTAACCAAACCTCTAGCAGATAAGTTGAAGCTTAAAACTGGAGATACTTTAAAACTTATAAATAAGCTTGACTCAAAGGAATATGATATAGCTGTAGCTGGTATTGCAGATACCTATGTTGGTGAATATATTTATATGCCAATCAATAGTTTTAATTCACTTTTAAGTTATCCAAAGGGAAGCTATATGGGAGTTTGGAGTAAGGATAATTTAAACATACCTGAAAGCAAACTTTTAAGCACTGCCACTCTTGATGATTTCAAGAATGCCTTTGATGCCTTAACTAAACCAATGCAAGCTTACGTTGGAGCTATAGCCTTCATGGCCTTTATCATAGGTCTTATAGTTATCTATGTGGTTACTTCTTTAATAATAGAAGAGAACAAGGAGAATATTTCTCTTATGAAGGTTCTTGGTTATAAGAAGAAGGAAGTATACTCGCTGATACTAAATAGCTCTTCCTTCATAGTGGTAATAGGCTATATCATTGGAATACCGCTACTACTTGCTTCAATAAATCAAATGATTAATTCTGCTACTAAAAGCATGAACTTGGCAATTCCTATAAGGGTTAACTATATCTATGCTTTTGTTGGATTTGTTGTGATATACCTTACTTATGAGGTGTCAAAGGCCGTAAGCAGAAGAAAGGTAAACAGAATATCCATGACAGAAGCCTTGAAGTCTAGAGTAGAATAGCATCTTTAAATTAGGTTCTACTAAAAACGTTTTGAAATTAAGTGGTCAGTCATCCGATGCTTAGATGAGCTTACGCAAAGAATTAATATTATTGGATATATCAAAAAATGAAGGGGCTGTTGCGTTAGCGGTTAAAAACCGTTGATGCTCAGCCCCTTTATTTTTTAAGAGTTTATAAGAATTATGACTATATTTTAAAGACTAAAGACTTTAACGTTTCTAATTCCTTTGGCACATTAACTGAGTGAAAATGGATTTCAACTTAATCTGCTCTTCTATAAATACTGTATTAGAGTTTAAAAGTCTTACATTTCATATTAAACTCAATACTATTGATTGGCCTATATGATATAATGTAGATAGAAAGATAATTATTATCTGAACCGTCACTTCCCCAGTAAATTATCTTTTAACCAAGGGTAACCGCTTTTGTGGAAGCAGCAGAGGGGGTGACGGAAGTTGATTAGTGATTCTGTAATTATTGTAGCTATAGTATCTATAAGCTCTATAAGTATTGTGGCTATGTTTCTATTTACTTCTTTAAATAAAGACAAGCTATCCATAAAAGGATCAGCAAATGTTAGTGATTTAATGAAAGGTGAGATTGTAGTTGATTCAGAAAATAACTCTGAAAAGTAAAAAAACGTGCTTCCTCGCTAGAACACGTTTTTTACTAAATAACTCAAGATAATTTTTTAAACTTATAAAACCACAAAAGCGGTTTCCTTATATCAATTATATCATATTTCTAAGAAAAATAAACTTTAAATTAAGGCTATGTTTTAATATAGTGTTGAAAATATATAAATAATTAAGGGAAGCTATTTTGGCTTCCTTAATTGGGCTTTTAAGAATATGGTGTAATAAAATATTCTGATAAAAACACATAAAATTCAATTAAATATTCAATGAATTTTACCATCCATATGTATCAAATTGCACACCAGATATATAATTTGTTATTGCTTTTTTTATATATGGGATAACGTTAGGCGGAAGATTATCAATTTCAAACCATGATAAATCATCACATTTATGTGGTTCCATATTTATTATTTCGCCATCCCATGAATCTGCTGAAAAAAAGAAATCAATTCTTTCATCATTTGATTTTCTGTGCATGACACCTGCAAATTGAATATTCTTTGGTTTGATTTCTATTCCTGCTTCTTCTCTTGCTTCTCTTATCATTGCTGATTTTACATCTTCGTTTCCGTCTGAATGTCCTGCCACTATGCTATAATTCCCATCCTCATATCCTGTATTAAATCTTCTTAATAATAATATTTTACCTTCTCTAATTAGAAAAAGATGTACGGCAACAGGCATTTGAAATCTTTTCTTATTCAAATAAAAAACTCCCTTCTATAGTACGTCACATATTACAACTGTGTAATAAATTATAGTTAATTTACATGACAATTATAGCATTTAATTCAATATAATGTATATAATTATACAAGCGCTGGCTCTATTTCCTTAAAGCATACTATTTTTGTATAGGCATGAGCTACATTGCATTGAACCATAAAGTTCGTTATTTTTAGTTTGAAAGAAGTCAGATGATCAAAAGGCTCACTTTAGTGACTTTTTTGCTTTAATTAATCAAATAGATATATAAGAAATATTTAATATAGTATGCAACTTAACAATAGCCTAGCAATCAAAGAAAGCAATATCAATTTATTAACCTAAAAGGTTTACATAATAAAAATATCTATATGATGAATATTAATACTTTAAGGTAAATATAATTAATAAAGTTGACTAAGGATTGTATGGGTTAATAAGTAAGAAAAGAATATTAATACAAAAAAATGAAATTTAATGTTGACAAAAAAGATCTGATTACCTATAATTGGTATTAGTAACCTTATAGGAATACTAAGAAAAATAAAGCGATGATAAGAAGAGTAGGTTAAGGAATATTTGCAGAGAGAGACTTTCCAGGCTGTAAGAAGTCTTAATGGAACTTAATTGAAATGCATCTTTGAGCTCTGAATCGAAGTCATAGTAGACTTCAGCGGGTACGCCCGTTAAAGCGTTGGTATTTTTGATACTTAAGCACATGAGATATCATCTTCTAGAAAGAAGTAATGATAAGCAGAGTGGAACCGCGGAGAATAATCTTCGCCTCTGTATATTTAGGGGCGATTTTTTTGCGCAGTTTTTCATAATATTAATTTTATTGGGGGAGAAGAAATGAAGAAAAAATTATTAAGGGCTATGATTTTAAGTCTTAGTGCAGTGTTCATCTTGACGGGATGTTCCGGTGGTAAGGATGACTCAAAGGATGATGCTGTAGTACAGCAGAAGGTTGAGGACAGCAGTGAACAGATAATAAAGGCAACAGATTTAAGTAAAAATGTACAAAAGGCCAAGGATAGAAAAGATACCTTTGTAGCAGCTATTTCAGCTCCAGGAGGAGTATTCTTACCATACTTCTATGATAATGGATGGGATGGTAATGCAACCTCACCTATGTTTAGCGCTTTGGTAGGACTAGATAGAAACGGTAAGGTAATACCAGACTTAGCTGAAAGCTGGGATATATCAAAGGATCAGTTAACTTACACCTTCCATTTAAGAAAGAATCTAAAGTTTAGTGATGGTTCACCATTAACAGCAGACGATGTAGCATTTACGCTTACATTACTAGATGATCCAGCTTACTCTGGTGATATGGATATCTCTCTTGCTTCTATAAAAGGTGGAGATGACTACAAAAAGGGCTCAGCAGCTTCTATTTCAGGCATCAAGGTAATAGATCCACAGACCGTAGAAGTAACCACTGAAAAGGTAAATGCTCAGAGCTTAACTACTCTAGGAGTTCAGGTATTGTCAAAGGCATACTATGGAAAAGATTATAAAAAGGGGCAACTTGATTATTTAAAGAGTCTATACCCAGCACCTTTAGGAGCAGGTCCATATAAGCTTGATAAATATGTTCCAGGTCAAGAGATACGTTATACTGCTAACGAATATTACTACGGAGGAAAGCCTTCTGTAGAGCATTTAATATATAAGGTTACTTCAAAGGATACAAAGCTTCAATTATTTCAAACTGGAGAAACCGACTATGATGGATTTACAGCTGATGAGGATACGGTGGATCAGTTAAAGAGCTTAGGCTTTGCAAATATCAGAATTGCTACAGCAAACACTTACAGCTTCTTATATATAAACAATAAAAAGCCATATCTTAAGGATACTTTAGTGAGACAGGCACTTATATATGGTCTAGATCGTAAGAAATATGTGGATGTAGCTTATAAGGGTTACGGCCAAGTAGCAAATGTTCCAGCATCACCAGTTTTATGGTCTTATTCAGATGATGGAGTAAATAAATATGAATTCAATACAGATAAAGCAAAGGAACTTCTAGATAAGGCTGGCTGGAAGGTTGGATCAGATGGAGTACGTGAGAAAGACGGACAAAAGCTTAAGATTAACTATCTAGCAAGAAGTAAGGATGATGAGCTTATTCCAATAGCAAAGGAAAATTATAAAGCTTTAGGAGTAGACTTTAATGCCGAGATAATGGACTTTAATGCCTTAGTTGCAAAGCTTAAAAAAGGTGATTATGACTTTGCAGCAGTTTCCACTTCAATGCTTGGGGATCCTAATGACGCTGTAGGTGAGTTTTTATCAACTTCTCAAGGAAACTACTCAGGTTACTCAAATCCTAAGGTTGATAAGCTAATACTTGATGGAATAGCTACAACTGATGTTGCAAAGAGAAAAGAAATATACAAGGAGCTTTATAAGGAGTTCAGCAATGATCCACCTATAATACTTCTAAACTATAGAAAGTCAGTGGCAGCTTACAATGGAAGAATAGAGGGGCTTGATATTGATAACTTCAATGGAATCGGAGCTACCTTGGCTAAGGTTAAAATAAAGCAATAAAAATATATATTTCAGATAAAGTAAAAAGGTCTAGCCGAAGCTAGACCTTTTTGGAGATATATGAGAGGAGGCAGTATATGAAAAAATATATTTTTAAAAGATTTGTTCAGATGATTCCAACCTTGATTGGAGTATCAATGATAGTTTTCTTTCTCTTTGCCTTGTTGCCAGGAGATTATATAGATTCTAATCTTCAGCTTACACCACAAAGAGCTCACGAGCTAAAAGCCTTATACGGATTAGACAAACCTATACCAGTACGTTATGTAAATTGGGTGAAGGATGCTCTAACTGGCAACCTTGGTTTTTCTTTAAAATATCAAGAATCGGTAACCTCACTTTTAAATAAATATATATGGAATTCTTTTATAGTAGCAGTATTTACCCTGATACTATCTTGGAGTATAGCACTTATAATAGGAGTTTTTTCTGCGCTGAAGCAGTACTCAATTTTTGATGGAATAGTTACTTTAGCAGTATTTGCATCCATGTCCTTTCCATCCTTCTTCATAGGGCTTCTCATGATTAAGTTCTTTGCAATAGACCTGAAGCTACTGCCGGTAGGGGGCATGATCGATACGGGAAGCAGCTACACCGGCTTCACCTATGTGTTTGATGTATTGAGACATATGATACTTCCGGTTGCCATACTTACTTTCCTTAGTATTGGGTCACTTACAAGATATTTTAGAACTGGTATGTTGGATGTTATAAGACTAGATTTTATACGTACAGCAAGGGCAAAGGGCTTAAAAGAAAAGACTGTTATCTTTAAGCATGCCTTGAAAAATGCCATTCTTCCTGCAATAACTTTGCTGGGCTTTGAGCTACCAGGTTTATTCTCCGGTGCCATAATAACAGAGCAGATCTTTAACTGGCCAGGAGTTGGAAGAGTGCAGCTTGAAGCTTTAAGCTATAGAGACTACCCAGTGCTTATGGCTTTTACCATGTTTTTATCCTTCTTAACTATACTAGGTAACTTCTTAGCAGATATATTATATGCTGCTGCAGATCCTAGAATAAGACTTAAATAGAAAGAGAAGAGGTGAAGGTATGATAAATTCAAAGGTTGTTAATAAAAGCAAGGCTGTAAGAAAGTCGGAATCCTTATGGAAACAAGCCTTTAAGAGACTAAGAAAAAATAAATTAGCGATGATAGCACTTATATTTCTCATATTGATGCTTTTATTTAGCTTTATAGGACCATTATTTTCTCCATACGTTTCAGGAACCGTTAATGCCTCAAGCATAAGCAAAGCTCCTAGTGCAAGGCACTGGCTAGGTACTGATAAGCTAGGAAGGGATATTCTTACGAGACTTATGCAAGCAGGCAGGATTTCTTTAACCATAGGAATTGCCTCCATGCTGGTATCAGTGATATTTGGAGCTATACTTGGAGCCATTTCAGGCTTTTATGGAGGTATTGTAGATAATCTAATAATGAGAATTGCAGATATATTGATGTCCATACCTGGTTTGCCACTGCTTATGATAATAGGGGCATTGCTATCTGAGTGGAAGGTTCCAGGAGAGTACCGTATATATATTGTTATGATAATGCTTAGTTTAGTAGGTTGGCCAGGACTTGCCAGACTTATAAGAGGGCAAATACTGTCCCTTAAAGAGCAGCCCTTTATGCAGGCTACTGAAGTGCTAGGACTTAGCGATAGAAGAAAGATTTTTAATCATTTAATTCCAAATACAATTCCAATATTACTGGTAGTAGCTACTTTAAATGTAGCTGGAGCCATATTAAGTGAATCTGTATTAAGCTTTTTAGGCCTAGGAGTAGTCCCACCAGCGGCTTCTTGGGGAAATATGATAGACGCGGCAAATAACTTGATAGACTTCCAAAAGAGACCTTGGCTTTGGGTACCTCCAGGAACAGCAATTTTTCTTACGGTTATATCCATAAACTTATTAGGTGAGGGTTTAAGAGATGCTCTTGATCCTAAGATGAAAGGTAGGTAATATACGATGAAAAAAACACTATTAGAAGTAAAAAACTTAAAAACCTACTTTCATGTAGATAATGATGTAGTTAAAGCTGTTGATGACGTTAGCTTTTCTATAAATGAAGGGGAAGTGGTTTGCGTAGTTGGTGAGTCAGGCTGTGGTAAGAGTGTAACCTCCTTATCTATAATGAGGCTTATAAGTGATCAAGGAAAGATTGAAGATGGACAAATAATTTTTAATGGAAAAGACCTGCTTTCTTTAAATAAATATGATATGAGAGATATCAGAGGAAATGATATTGCTATGATTTTTCAAGAGCCAATGACTTCTCTTAATCCCGTATTTACAATAGGTCAGCAAATGCTTGAACCAATTATGGTACATTTATTATTAAACAAAGAAGAAGCTCATAAAAAGGCCATAGAGCTTATAACTAAGGTTGGTATACCAAGAGCTGAAGAGATATTTAATTCTTATCCTCATGAATTAAGTGGAGGCATGCTACAGCGTATCATGATTGCCATAGCCCTAAGCTGTGAGCCTAAGCTTCTAATTGCGGATGAACCTACCACTGCTCTTGACGTTACTATCCAAGCTCAGGTTTTAGATATATTGCGTAGTATAAGAGATGAGTTTAATACCTCTATACTTTTTATAACTCATGATCTAGGAGTAGTAGCAGAGATGGCAGATCATGTAGTTGTAATGTACGCAGGGAAGGTTATAGAAGAAGCTCCAGTATTAGAATTATTTAAGAACCCTAAGCATCCATACACCAAAGGGCTTCTTAAGTCAAAACCAATAATAGGACAAAGAAAGCCTAGGCTTTATTCTATACAGGGACAGGTACCAAATCTTTTAGAGCTTAAAGAGTCTTGCTATTTTAGTGATAGATGTGAACACTGCATGGAAATATGCAAAAACAAAGCACCAGAGCTTAAGTTAGATGATAATAAGCATAAAACTGCCTGCTGGCTTTATGAGGAGGGAGATAAAAATGAGTAAGCCTTTATTAGAAGTAAAAAACTTAAAAAAATACTTTCCTATCTCTAAAGGTCTTTTTGGCAAAGCAAAGGAAAATGTAAGAGCAGTAGATGATGTGAGCTTTACCATAGGAAAAGGAGAAGCCTTTGGCCTGGTAGGTGAGTCTGGAAGCGGAAAAACCACTATTGGTAAGACCATATTAAGGATGAATGATAAGACTGATGGTAAGGTGCTTTTTGATGGTTTAGATATACACAAGCTCTCAAAGAAGGAACTACAAAAGCTCCGTCCAAAGATGCAGTATATATTCCAAGATCCTTATAGCTCACTGGACCCAAGGATGAGAATCGGAGATGCCATAGGAGAACCCTTACTTCAACATGGCTTAGCAACCGAGGAAAATGTTCGAGAAAAGGTGGAAGAAGTATTGGTTTTATGCGGTCTTGCTCCATATCATATAGATAGGTTTCCTCATGAGTTTTCTGGAGGGCAGCGTCAGCGTATAGTTATAGCTAGAGCCATGGCTTTACAACCAGACTTTATAGTAGCAGATGAGCCAGTGTCTGCCTTAGATGTATCCATACAAGCACAGATAATAAATCTTTTCAGTGATTTAAAGGAGAAGAGAGGTCTTTCTTACTTATTTATATCCCATGATTTAAGTGTGGTAGAGCATCTTTGCAGTAGAATAGCCATCATGTATCTAGGAAATATAGTAGAGCTGGCGGATAGAGACGAGCTATTTAACAATCCATTACACCCATACACCAAGGCTTTATTATCAGCAGTGCCAATACCGGACCCAACTCTTAAAAGAAAGAGAATCATACTAAAGGGTGACATACCAAGCCCAGCCAATCCTCCTTCAGGCTGCAGGTTTCATACAAGATGTCCTTATGCTATGGAAAAGTGTAGTAAGGAAGTTCCTGAGTTTAAGAAAGTTTCTGAAGGCCATGAGGTGGCGTGCCATTTGGTTTAAAGATGTGGCACCTAAATCAAAAATCTAATTTCAAAACTCTTATGATTTTTAATAGGAGAATTCGAAAATATAGATTTTATTATGAAGTGGTACATCTGTAGATACTAATATAATGAAAAAAACGGCTCTTTTGGATTTTATAAAGACACTTTACAATGATAGATGATATGATAAAAATATGTTATATAGGTATCCTTTATGAAAACTTAATTTATACATGTTCCATAATCCTGGTTTCTGGCAAGCATTAGGAATGTATAAATTAATAGTTTAAGTTGGATACCTATATTAAAAATCTTAGCATTTAATTTATATGGAGATTAACCATTATGAAAATAAGAAAAGCAATTGGTGCAGTTGTAGTTCAAGATAATGAATATTTACTAATTCATAAAGTTAGGAATTCTGATAGTAGCGAGTTTATTAACGGATATTGGGATTTTCCAAAGGGTGGAGTTGAAGAGTCGGATAAAAACTTAGAAGTAGCAGTTATGCGAGAGCTAAAAGAAGAGACTGGATCTGCTAATTATAGAATAATTGATAGATTTGATAGAAATATTTGCTTCTTATTTCCTAAAGCATATAAATATGAAAAGCAAGAAACTACTATGTTTTATGTTGAGTATTATGGAAATAGAGAAGAATTAAAGCCTCAGGATGAGGAAATTGATGAGGTTAAGTTTTTTTCTAAAGAACACTTAATGAGCATTATATCCCTTGATGAAACAAAGGACTTTTTAAGGGAAGTGTTTTATAGAATATAGTATTGCTTAGTACTCTCAATTAAAAGTATTAGTATAGATGAATTGAATAACTACAATAGCAGCTATAAGGCTACTAACTTAAATAATAATTGAAACTAATGTAGTGATTAAAAAGATATGAATTTTTTATAAAGCTAAAAAGATAAAAACTGTTATCTGTGACCATATGATATTATAAGAATAAGTAGGTGAAAGAATACACCTACTTATTTTTTTTATTATGTTAGCCTCTAGTTGGATCTACCCATTGTCCCATTAGAGTAATTGTGTTGTGTCCATTAGATAATGTAAGGTTGTTCAATGGAACAGCTAGAATACCTAAAACTAATACACTAAGTAATAGTGACGATAATTTTTTTCTCATAAGAAATACCCCTCCCAACCATTTATGTTACTATTATATTACAATTATATCAAAAATGCACTATAATTGTAATGAATGAATTTTTATATAAAGGCTTCAAGTTCTTTAAGATATTCATCGCACTTCTTTTGATCACCTTGTTTATTTGCTACTTCTGCAAGTTTGTATAACGCAAAGCGTTTTCCTTCTTTTAAGTCGTTTCTTTCTAAGGTTTCCATTAATCTCTCCATGCTTTGCTTTAATTTGTCAAATAATTTGCTTTCTGATAGAACTTTTGCTAAATCTTTATAAGCATCTAATAACAAATCAAATCTATTATACTGTTCTGCCATTTCTGTAGCTAAATCAAATAACATCAAGCTTTCCTCAAGCAATCCTTGTGCATACAATACTTTTGCTTTTAGAGTGAGTGTTGTTGAAAGATTTGGTTTATTATATTTGAGTTTTAAACTCTGAGATTGACTTAGGTATTGTAAGCTTTTGTTGTAATCTTTAATTTTATAATAATATTCGCCTATATTATTATATAATATTGAAAGAAGAACATTGTAATTATCACTATTTTTCTCTTTTACTAATTGAATTAATTCAAAGTACTGCTTTGCAGATTCATCATCTTTTCCAGTAACAGAGAGAATAAGAGCCTTATCCAACTTTGCCTCTACCAATACGTAATCATCAGTAATCATGGTATTGTTTAATATTTTATTATCTATTAGTGATAGGCTTTCATAATACTTCTCCATACGGGAATAACATAAGGCTACAGATCTAATTCCTTTCGCATAGCGCACATAATCTCCAAAATTTAAGGCATAAGTACTACCATTTTCATAATAAATACTTGAATCCTCATAGTTGTTTTGCATATATTTACAGAAACCCAGCTCTAAGTAAATAAATACTTGATTTTTTTCATCCTTTAGTTCTTTGTAAAATCCTAGAGCATTGCTTAACGATACAAAAGCATTACTATAATCTTTTTCATCGTTATACATTTTTCCAGAAATCTTATAGCAATGTGCTAACAAGTCTATTAGTTCAAATTTCTTTTCTATTTCGATAAGTTCGTCCAACTTTTTATGAGTAAGTTGTGTTTCATCTTTTAATTCATTTTCGCAGTAATATCTAGCGTCCTCCTTTGGAGTTCTAGAAAAATATTCTTCATCTAAGTTTAAATTAACACTTATTCTCTTAGCTATTTCATTGAATCTTTCAGCTAAAAGCTTAGAACTTGCTTTGCTTACATTCCTTTTTCCACTTTCCATCATACTAATGAAGGCTCTAGTCATGTTTGTATTTTCAAGTTCAGCTTGATTTACTCGAAACTTTTTCCTCATTAGTTTAATTTTTTCGTTTGGATTTAAAAATTCCAAAGCGCTCCCCCCTTTTTACATTAACTCATAACCAAAATACGTTGATACATATATTAGAAATTATATATTATTATTACATAAATTGCTCAAGAAAATGAAAAAAATGTTAATATGTTAATTTTTTTAATGAAAAATATTTTTTTAACAATGAAACTGCTAAATTCGAGGGAGGTATTTTACAAAAAATTACTTATTAACAACTTATTAATGATGACTCTAGTATGAGATGGTAACTTCTATAGTATTTTTCCTAGTACATATTTAAAGATCAAATTATCTTTCTAATATCCAAGAGCTAAAGTTCATTAAGGAATTAAAACTACAATATACAGATATTAATAAAATAAAAAGTGCAATGACCTAACAGTACTTTTATTGTTAATTAACTTTTTATAAGAGTATAATAATCTGTAAGAATAATTAATTAGAGGAGTAAAAGACAAGTTTTGTTATTTTATAGAGTTTTAATAGCGCCTTCGGAAAAGGTAGAATTTAAATATTTATTTATATATATTTGGAGGTAATTTTATGAGTAAACCAAAAGTTTATATAGCGAAGTTTATTCCTCAGGAAGTAGAGGATTATATAGCACAATATTGTGATTATGAAAAGTGTGAAGATGAGGCTATAACAAGGGACCAGTTAATTGAAAAGTTAAAAGATAAAGATGGACTTCTAACCTCTGGAACTAGAATTGATGAGGAGCTTTTAGAAAAGGTACCAAACCTTAAAGTTGTAAGCAACATGTCGGTAGGTTATAATAACTTCAACCTAGATGAAATGAAAAAAAGAAATGTAATAGGTACCAATGTGGCAGGTTCTCTGGATGATACGGTTGCTGATCTTATATTTGGGCTTATGTTAGCTTGTGCTAGAAGGATAACGGAGCTTGACAGATATGTTAAGTCAGGAAGATGGAAGAAGGATGATGACTTAGACCTTTATGGAGCTAATGTACATCATAGCACCCTAGGCATAATAGGCATGGGTAGAATAGGAGAGGCTGTGGCTAAAAGAGCTAGTTTAGGCTTTGATATGAAGGTGCTTTATTATAATAGAAGCAGAAAGCCTGAGGTGGAGAAAAAACTAGGGGCACAGTATTGTAGCATGGAAGAAGTGTTAAAGGCTTCAGACTTTATAGTTATTATGACTCCTTTAACTGAAGAAACCTATCATCTTATAGATGAAGCTGAGTTTAATATAATGAAGCCTAACGCCATATTTATAAATGCTTCTAGAGGAAAAACCGTAAATGAAAAAGCACTGATTGAGGCACTGCAAAGCAATAAGATAAAAGCAGCAGGACTTGATGTATTCGACGTTGAGCCAGTGCAAGCTGATAATCCACTGCTTAAGATGGACAATGTAGTTACCTTACCTCATATAGGGTCTGCAAATGATGACACAAGATTTGCTATGGCTAAGCTTGCTGCAGAAAATCTTGTGAAAGCACTTAATGGAGAAAAGGCACCTAATACCGTACCAGAATTAAAGTAGGAATAAGCTAGAAGCCTCATGTTTCCTATATATTTATATAAATATAACAATATAAGAATCTTAAATATAACAATTTAACAATTAAACAATTTGAAAAGGCTTCAATTAGCTTGAAGAACTGCATTGCTTTAAGCTTTTGAGGCTGCAAGTATTATCAAACCTATGCTGCGTTTTAGAGATAAGTGCCGCATATATAAAATGTATAACCAAGGAAGGGACTGATGATAGCATGGAGCTAACAAAAATTAATGGAAATACCTACTATATAAAGGCTCCAACTAATATAGGAGTTTATAGTTACAAGAATAAGAATTGTCTTCTTGTAGATACTGGAATAAATAATTCTGCTGCTAGAAAGATAGAAGAGGTTCTTAAAGAGAACAATCTTCATGTAAAATATATAGTTAATACTCACAGCCACACTGACCACTGCGGGGGCAACACTTATTTTAAGAATAATTATACTGGCTGTATAGTGTACGCTTCAGAAAAAGAGAAGCTCTATATGGAGAATATGGAATTAAGACCTAACATGTTATACACCTCAACTACTCCTAAGAACCTTGCTTCTGACTGTAAGGATCTTATAGTGGACTACACTTTAGCAGAAGGAAATACAAAGATAAATGACGATAAGTTTGAAGTTATAGAATTAAAAGGACACTCTCCTCAAGGAATAGCACTATTAACCTCTGATAGAGTTTGCTTTTTAGGAGATGCAATATATAGTGAGTCAATACTAAACAAATATTCTTTTCCATATCTCTTTGACGTAGGAAGTACTTTGGATTCCTTAGAGAAGATAATGAATATTGATGCAGATTATTTTGTAATAAGCCATGCAGAAGATATAGTATTAAAGGAAGACTTAGAAGCATTAGTTGATAAAAATATAGATAATATTAATAATTATTGCGAGCAGATAATAGAGCTTTTAGAGAAACCTTTAACTAAGGAAGAGCTTATGGAGAATATAACCATACTAAATGATTTAGATATAGATTTTAATCAATACCACATAAACTATTCCTCTATGTCTGCATTTTTAGCCTATTTATATAATAAGGGGAAGCTTAATCATTCTGTGGAAAATGGAAGGCTTTATTACTATAGCAGTTAATGAGTTTTCAACCTGTTAAAGTACTATGTTGGAATAGTTGAAATTAAATAACTTAAGAATAATAGAAATCACTAGGAGGTAATCTTGGTGATTTTTTTACCGTTAAGATCAGTACAAACTTTTTTATTGTAAATTGGTTTCTGTTGAAAATGGCAATAAATTAACAAAGAGACTCTCTCAGCATAGGCAAACTGGAGTCTCTTTGATTTTTATGTATTTAATTCAACTACTAATCACTTAATTTTAATATAATGCATAAATATTAAATATATTTTCAACTTTATTTCATTGCTGCTTGGAATCTGTTGTTTACATCTTCCCAGTTTACTATGTTCCACCATGCCTCAACGAAGCCAGCTCTCTTGTTTTGATATTTTAAGTAGTAAGCATGTTCCCATACGTCTACTATAAGAAGTGGACACACTTCCCATTGAGTTAGGTTTTGATGTTTTTCTACTTGAAGAACAACTAACTTGTTAAATAGCTTATTCCAGCATAGTACAGTCCAGCCTGAACCTTCTACTGCTACAGCAGCTGCACTAAATTGTTTCTTAAAGGCATCGTAGCTTCCAAAGTCTTTGTTTATTTGATCTGCTAAACTTCCAGTTGGTTCTCCGCCTCCATTTGGACTCATGTTTTGCCAGAACATTGTGTGAAGTATATGGCCTGCCCCGTGGAAGGCATACTCTCTCTCCCAATGTTTTATAAGACCGAAGTCTCCTTTTTCCCTAGCTTCAGCTAGTTTTGCTTCTGCATTGTTTAGTCCATCTACATAAGCTTTATGATGCATATCATGATGTATTCTTACGGTCTCTTGATCGTAGTGTGGTTCAAGTGCATCATAAGCATAAGGTAAATCAGGTAAAGTATATGGCATAATATCACCTCTTAATAAATTTTTATCCTTTATATATTACCCACTATTTAGAATGTTATAAGCACAATTATAGATTTGGATATTATAAATTGTATTAGAAGAATTTAGGTATATATTTCAAATTGAAGCTAATAATATATATGGTTATACTTGACAAAAACTTAATTTATGTATGTTCGATAAATCTCGGTTCCGGGGATAGGATGATCCTGGGTTCTGAGAATCATCATGCATGCATAAATTAATAATTGAAGTTAGATAACTATACCTATGTAATTATATTTTGAGAGGATGTGTGTGTATTGTCAGTAAATAATGCAATGACTGCAGATTTTTTACGTTCAGCTTATGGTGGAGAAAGTATGGCTCATATGAGATATCTTGTATGGGGAGACTCAGCAGAGAAAGATGGGTATCCTAATATAGGAAAGTTATTTAGAGCTGTAGCTTATGCTGAAAGAGTTCATGCAACAAACCACTTCAATGTTATGAAGGACCAAGTAGGGGATAGCACTGTTGTAGCAGGGGCTGTATTTGGTCACACAAACATTATAGAGAACCTACAAGGTGCTATTGATGGAGAGTTACATGAAATAAAACAAATGTATCCTGTTTATCTCGAAACTGCAAGATATCAAGAAGAAAAAGACGCTCAAAGATCCTTCCATTATGCTTTAGAGGCTGAAAAGGTTCATGCGAAGATCTTCCAATTTGCTCAAGATACTGCAAAGCAAGGTAAGGATTTAGAAATAGCAACTATGTACGTTTGCCCAGTATGTGGATACACAGAGATCGGAGATAATGTTGAAAAGTGCCCAGTTTGTGGAGTAAGCAGAGAATTATTTAAAGCATTTGAATAACAAGGGTTTGTAAACTTAGTAATATTCTACGTTTATAAATTCAAATATCTCCAAACTATAAATTTTAGTCTTAATGTATAATATCTACAAACTAAAAATTTTAGTTATAATCTTGTAAGTGCATTACTCCAACTGAAGAAGATAATTACTTAATGGAGTTTCTGCATAAAAAGCACTATCAAATAGCTGATAGTGCTTTTATTGAGCCAAAATTTATCAAGTAAATATATTAAAGCTTGTTTTGTCTATAACCATAATGTAAGATAAAGTAAATTATTTATAATATTCGATTTTAACTTTGTTAGTATTGGTGAAAGGATGATGGTATGAGTAATAAAGGTTCTAATAACAAAGTAAGTTTAAATGACAAGCTTATTAATATAATTAATTTCATTTCAATTATTGTAATAATATTTGCGGCTATATTTTCTATAGTTGCATGGAAAAAGAAAGATGATATATTTTACATTATATCTGGGGTCCTCATTATTGGAGGCACTCTATTTAATATCTACCTTTACTCAAGACAAAAATTAAAAGAAAAGTAGTGAGATGACTTTTGTTACGAAGGATCAAGTAGAGGATAGTACTGTTGTAGCAAGAATTGTACTTGGTCATATATACATTATAGAAAAACTACAAGGTACTATTGATAGAAAATTAATGAAATAAAGCAAATATCCTGTATATCTTGGAACTGTAAGATATCAAAAAGGAAAAGCTAATTACTTAATGAAGTTTTTGCATAAAAAGCACTATCAAGCTGATAGTGCTTTTTTGATACAAATTCAATTGTAATAAACTCAGTAATAGATGTGGAGGGGGGATCAAGTAAAGGTGAGCTATAGATATACCACTTCATATTAAGGTTTATATTTTTAAACTTTCCTCTCAGAAACCGGAGGAGCTTTAAAAATAGCTTTTGAATTGAAGTAGCATCTCTTCATTACTTTGTAGTAAAAGCATTTAGCATCCACAAGTCCTTCTCATACTTAGATATAAAACCAGCCATAAGATCAACAGTACCTTGATCATTAGCAGCTTCAGCAAGCTTTAGTATATTCCTTGATGATTCTAATAAATATGAAAAGTCTTTTCTTATAACTTCTACAGACTCTTCAGGGGTAGCATCCTTGCTTTCTCTTTCAGCAATGGTAGATAAACTCAAGTATTCTTTCAATGAAGCAGCAGGAGTATAACCTAAAGTTAATATTCTTTCTGCTACAGCATCTAAATCTGTGTTTACAGTGTCATAGTACTCTTCAAACTTAGTGTGAAGTTCAAAGAAAGCTGCACCTTTTATATTCCAATGAAGGTTGTGTAGTTTAGTATAGATTATATTTAAGTTTCCAAGATACTTATTTAACTCTCTAACAACACCTTCTAAACCTTCTTTTTCTAAACCAATATAATTTTTACTCATAAAAAATCCTCCTTAGCTAATTTATTAATTAATATGAAATCATAATAAGTATAACCATTTGATATTTATAATATTTGTACCTATTAAGATAATTTTGTTTTAATTACTAATTTGTAATTAGTACAATATTATAATAACTCTTATCTGATTGCTTGTCA
Organism: Clostridium sp. C8-1-8; assembly: GCF_009928445.1. GTDB lineage: Bacteria > Bacillota > Clostridia > Clostridiales > Clostridiaceae > Clostridium_AR. The sequence continues at coordinate 153,582 of NZ_JAABNO010000001.1, forward strand.
ATGCTAAATGATAAAAATTATCAATTGTAATTTATTTGTTGATATAAAGAGGTAACCTTAGGGCGTTAGATGGTCACTTTTCATAATTAATCCAGAGTAGGGACATTAAACTTAAGCATTGGATGATTGAAGGCTTAAATTCAATAGGTTAACTTAATAAGGCCTGGTAAAAAAAGCATACTCAGAGTCTATAAAAAAATAAGACCAGATCGCATCGATCTAGTCTTTAATCAGCTTGTTTAGATAAACAATTTCTACATATTCCTTTAAAATGAAGTGATTGCTCTTTAATTATAAACCCATCTAAATTTTTAATATGAGAAGGTTCAATAGCTATATCCACATCATAAACAGTTCCGCAGCTCTCACACTTGAAATGCCCATGGGAGGCAGGATTGAATAAGTCGTATCTTATTTCTGTTCCTTCTATAGTTATAGCCTCAACAATTTTCTTTTCAACAAACATATTTAAAGTGTTATAAACAGTAGTCTTAGAAAGAGTTGGTATGTCCTTTACTAACTCTTCATATATCTGGTTCACATTTGGATGGTTTTGTCTTTCATTTAAATATTCAAAAATTCTTTTTCTTTGATAGGAAGGACTTATGCCATGTTCTCTCAAATAAGCTTCGATATTAATTATTTTCATCAAATTAATCACCTCCTATATTAATGTGTAATTAATACAAATTTATACTTAATTTAATAATAGCAAAAATTTTTGAAAATGTTAATGGAATCTGCTGGTTAATATACGTTTTAAGTTATATTATATAAAGGTAATACATTTTTTTGAAAATATAGACTATTACTTTAAATATATTAAGTTTCAGAGATAGGTGATGAGTTATCGCATAATTTCAACAGGGTATTCTTAACCTTGCTTAATACTAAACTTTATTGGAGGTACTATGGTTACTAGATTTGAGCAAGAAAGCTCTATAATATTTTTAAGATACATATATATATTTGTGTTTATGATAGCTTTTTCATACAGTGGAGATAAGATAAATTCTTTTTATATAGTATTGTTTCTTCTATTTATAGCAAACAATCAGCTTCGATACTTTATATTGCCTAGGAAATGGTTTATTATGCTTCCATCTCTAATTTTAGAGACTATATTAGCCTACAATCTGTATAGTCTAGCAGGGTTCTTTGGTGAGTTTATCTTTGTATTAACCCTGCTTGATATAATATATAACTTCCCTAAGATTTTTTGGATGTGTTATGGGGCTATAATTGCTGCTTTAATGTATAGCGTGGATTTAAATAGATTCATGGGCTGGATTGTGGTTGCAGTACCATTGCTTATAATACTAGACAAGGTAAAAATTGAACAGTTTAGAAAAATAGAAGCACAGGATCTATATGATCAATTAAGAGAGAAGGATGAAGAACTTAAAAAAGCAAATAAGGAGCTAGAATCTTATGCAAATACAGTAGAGGAAATAACTCTTTTAAGAGAAAGAAGCAGAGTATCAAGGGAGATCCATGACAATGTAGGCCATGCTCTTTCTACAATAATAATTCAGTTAGGAGCTATAGAAAAAGTAGCAGAGAAGGATGGAAACAGCGCAGCTCTCATGGCTAAAAACTTAGGGGAATTTTCTAAGGAGAGTATGGAGAGGGTAAGAGCAGCGGTAAGGGCTATGAAGCCTAGAGAGTTAGAGGAATATGAAGGTGTAATAGCCATCTCAGAAATGATCAAGAACTTTGAAAAGCTTACTGATGTAAAAGTTCAATTTAGAGTTTCGGATAAGGTTTGGAGATTGAATTCAGATCAAACCATGGTTATATATAGAATAGTACAAGAGTTTTTATCTAACTCAGTTAGACATGGTAAGGCTACTGAGGTGAGGATATTCTTGAACTTTTTAGATAATCATCTTAGGCTTCATTTGAAGGACAATGGAAAAGGCTGTGGCAGTGTAGTACCAGGAGTAGGGCTTTCTAGCATAAAAGAAAGAATTTCTGTCTGGGGAGGAAACCTGGAATTCTTTACAGAGGAAGGTAAAGGCTTTGAGGTTGCAGTGACTATGGATAAAGGTAAATTGAGTTTAGATGAAGTATAGATTTTTCTGGAGGTATTAGGGTGGATAAGATAAAGATAATTATTGTAGATGACGAAAAGCTCATAAGAGAAGGTCTTAAAATAATACTTTCAACCTATGAAGATATTGAAGTATTGGCACTTTGTGAAGATGGACAGAAAGCTTATGAGTTTTGCAAGGAAAATAAGGTTGATGTAGTTCTTATGGATATAAGAATGGAGAACTGTGATGGGGTTCTAGGTACTAAGCTTATAAAGGAACATAATAGCGATATTAAGGTTTTGATATTGACTACCTTCAAGGATAGTGAATATATAGAGGACGCTCTTAAGAATGGCGCTTCTGGATATTTGCTAAAGGATAGCTCTTATGATCTGATTTATGGAGGGATTAAAGCAGCTTTTGGTGGTAACATAGTTGTTCATCCAGATATAATACCTAAGCTTGTAGTTAAGGAAAGTAGTGGTGGCGAGGCTATAGCAAAGGAAAAGCTGCAACAGGAAACAGGCCTTACTGAACGAGAAATTATTATAATTCAGGAGATAGCCGACGGTTTGACTAATAAAGAAATAGGAGAAAAAATGTTTCTTACTGAAGGAACTATAAAGAATAATATAACTACAATATTATCAAAGTTAGCATTGAGAGATAGAACGCAGATTGCCATATTTGCATTTAAGAATAATCTAGTTAAGTAGATAGACTAAAGTAGTCAATAACAATAGATAATTGAAGGGTTACAAATAAATTAGTTAGGCTTATATGTTAAAAGATCAGGAAATGCTGATCTTTTTTGTTTTCTTTTATTAATTTGAAGTCAGTATATATGTTTAGCATTATTATAAATGACTTAAGTCATTTAAGATGATGACCTAGGCTAATAGGTAATAAATAGATATCCTTGTATAATTAACTCATAGATAAGAAATCAACAAAGCAAGTTTATAAAATAAAACTTAGCGGTTTAATATAGGAGGATTTTAGAATGAATATAGTAGAGGTAAATAATATTACAAAGAGATTTAATGATAAGTTAGTTTTAGATAATGTTTCCTTTAACATCAAGAAAGGTGAAGTTTTTGGATTACTTGGACCAAACGGAGCAGGAAAATCTACTTTGATAAATTTAATGGTTGGGCTTTTGAAGCTTGATAAAGGGCAAGTTTTAATAGGTAGCAATGATATTACTAAAGAGCCTATTAAGACAAAGGAAAGAATAGGTTTAGTACCACAGGAGATAGCATTGTTTGAAAGCCTAAATGCAAAGGAAAACTTAGAGTACTGGGGAGGTTTATATGGTCTAAGAGGAAAGCTTCTTAAAGAAAGAATCGATGAAGCAATAGAGATATCAGCTCTTAAGGATCACTTGAAAAATCCTGTAAAGAAGTACTCCGGTGGAATGAAGAGAAGACTTAATATAGCTGCTGCTATGATGCACCATCCAGAAGTGTTGATAATGGATGAACCTACTGTAGGGGTAGATCCACAGTCAAGAAATCATATATTTGAAGTTGTAAAGAAGATGAATAAGGAATACGCTACTTCCATAATATATACATCTCACTATATGGAAGAGGTTGAGCTCTTATGTGACAATATACTCATACTAGATTTAGGAAAAGAAGTGGCTTATGGTAATAAAGAAGAGCTTAAGAGAATGGTAACCAGTGATAAGGTGATTAAGATAAAGGCTCAAGGAAAGCTAGAAGAACTTGCTTATGAAATAAAGAAGCTTTCCAATATAAGAGGAACAGAAGTTATAAACGATGAGATAAAGGTAATCTGCAATGAAGGTATTACTATAAATTCAATACTGGATGTAATATCTAAGTATAAAGTGGCAGTAAAGAATATTGGTATAGAAGAACCTACCTTAGAAGAAGTGTTCTTGACACTTACAGGTAAAAATCTTAGGGATGAGGAGAAGTAAAATGAATATTTTTACAGAGATAAGAAAAAACTTAATTTCTTTTATTAGGAAAAGTAAGCTAGTATTTATTTTATTTATAATTTGTCCAATGGTAGCTGCCTATATATATGGAGTTATGCAGCAGGATTCCTTTGAGGGGAAGAGCAAATTTGATCCTATAAAAGTTGAATTTAAATATGATAAAACTTCTTTTGAAGGGAAGACGCTAGAGTCAATGTTAAGCTCTAAAGAGGTTAAGAGCTTTATAAATAGTGATGCAAAGGATGATTTCAAATGCAGTGTAGTGATTGATAATTCTTTTAATAATATAGAAATAGAGAAGTTATCTGGTTCTGATAGTGTTACAGATATGGTGCAAGGTTTTATGAAAACCTTCAGTGATAGCATAAATCAATACAAGGTATTATACAAAGACATTGATAAAGTAAGTCTAAATGCAGAAGAAAACAAACAGTTAAAAGAAAAGTTAGTAGTAAAGCTTCAAGAGATACAAGCCGTACCTTCAATAAAAGAGAAGATAATAGAAGGCTACAAGTCATTAGGAGCAAGAGAGTATTTTACTATATCAATGTTTAGTTTTTCATCAATAATAATAATGCTCACCTTAGTAAAGATGTTTTACAAGGAAAAGAGAGTTGGCATATTAAAAAGAAGCTTTTCTACTCCTAACAGCAAAATTAATTACTTGGCAGGATATTTAAGCTCATCCTTTCTAATAGTATTCTTTATAAACCTAGCTTATGTTTTGGTAAATAGAATCTTAGGTATAGCTTTTACCACTTCTATATCATGGGTATTAGTTACAGTTATACTTCAAAGCTTGCTTCAAGCTTCGGTAATAGGTCTCATAATAGCCTTTGTAAAAAGTGAGAAGGTTAGTAATGCAATAATTGGAGTGCTTAATGCATTACCTCTAATGATTGGTGGGGTATTTTACAGCATTGACATGACAGGATCAAGTGCATTAAAGATGATTTCAAATTTCGCACCTAATTCCTTGATACTTAATTCCTATAAGAATTTAGCTATACTACAAGGAAGTAATGGTTTCTTAAATCAGCTTATGATAATGCTTTTAGTAGCAGTTATATTCTTAGTTATAAGTATTGCTAAAGTAAATATAGTGTGGGAGGAATAGATATGAGATTTTTAATATTGCTTAAGAGTAATCTTAAAAGAATGATTAGAAGCAAGAGTACAATTATAGCAACTTTTGTAATTCCATGTTTTATAGTTTTAGGTTTTGGAGTTATATTTAATAAGATAATAGGTAATACAGATAATGATTTTATAGTAGTAAATAGCGATAGAGGAAGTAATGGAAGTGAATTTATAAAAGAGATAAAAACTAATACTAAAATAGAAGTTTATGATAAAGCTAAAGCTGAAGAGAGATTAAAGAGAAAGAATATAGGTGTTTTTTATGAGATACCTGAGGACTTTTCAGAAAAGCTTGCTAAAGGGGAAAAACCTCAGATAGCTGCTTATAAACTTGAAAGTAACAAGGATTTAGGAAACTTTCAGTTAAATGCAAATACGGTTATAAATCATATGGTGTTAAGAAGTGAATTTAAGAATAACAATAAAGAAATAAGCTTAAAGGACTTAAGCTATGAAGATACTAAGATTTCAGTAGTTAGCAAAGATAAAAGTAACTTCAGTATTGGTGAGTCAATAACCCTCAATTTAATCATAAGCTTTGTACTTTATAGTTCTATTGGGATATCTATGGAGTTGTTTCACCTAGGTGAGCAAAATATAATAACTAGAAGTTTTACTACAGGAAATAAACCAAAAGTTATTTTAGGTGCCATATTAATTTCATTATTTTTAATATCAGTAGTATCCTATAGTGTAATTTATACATTAAGTGCTTTGATAAGTTCTCCGAGTATGCTTCTAAAGGCACCTGTAGCAATATTGAATTTATCATGTCTAGCTTTAGTTTCCTTAAGCTTAGGAATACTGGTATCCAGATTAGTAAAGAATGAAAGCTATATTAATGTGACCTTACAAGCTATTTCAGCGATTACATGCTTTTTAGGTGGAAGTTTCATGCCTTATGAATTATTACCTAAGTCAATAACTGTATTTTCAAAATTTACCCCTCAATACTGGGCAATACAATCTATAAATAACCAAAAGCCACAATATGCATTGATAGTAGTACTTTTTGCACTAGTGTTATTTACAGCTGGAACCTTTAAAACAAAGAGCATAGCAAATGCCTAGAATATGTAGCTAATTTTATTGTTAATATATACATGCATAAGGTCATGAATAAGGTGACAGATCAAATATAAAAAGGGCTATTGATCACATTACTTTAAAGAAAGCTTTAAAATTACATCGGAATATATATTAATAAGAAATCGCTAGTGAAACTGTCACTAGCGATTTCTTATGTATTATAGCAATGCAGTATCAAGCACTTGCTTTATCTTTTCCTTTGTAGCAACGCCTTCATGTATCTTTTCACCGTTGATATAGTAAGTTGGTACGTAGTAATAGTCGTATTGCTCAGCCACTTCTGGCTCTAGGTTTTCGTCTATAGTCTTAATTTCTATATCTGAATATGCTGGATTTTCTTCCTTAAGCTCGTTCATCCAGTTTATTGCCTGTTTGCAGTATGGGCAAGATTTCATCATAAAGAATAATACTGGTTTCATATAATATCACCTCTTTACTTTATTAAGTTACTAACTTTTCTATATTATACCTCTAGGTTAGAGTTTTTATCAATACAATACTATGTTATTATTAAATATGTAGGACTTTATGGTCTTACACTAGAAAAGCACCCTGTTTTATCTAATATGTGATTTATATATTAGGTTAAAAACTTAGCATATTATATTTAATAGTTTTGATTGAAGCATAGCAAAATAAATATTCTTAGGAATATAGAAAGCTTTATTTGAGAAAGGTATTTTATACCGATAAACTCTAATTGCACTAATAAAGATAGACTACTTAAAGCTAAAATATGTTTCAAAACTCTCCTTTTTAAAGGGTTTTGAACATGTAAGTTTTAATAATAAGTGGTACATCTATAAGTATAACCAAAAATATAAAAAAAATTTGGGAGATAAATTATATGATAGAAGGATTTATAGACTTAAGAAGTGATACTGTAACACAGCCAACAGAGGCGATGAGAGAGGCAATGTTTAAGGCTATGGTAGGCGATGACGTTTATGGAGATGATCCTACAATGAATGAGCTTGAGGCATATGCAGCAGAACTTGTAGGAAAGGAAGCTGCACTTTTTGTTCCAAGTGGAACTTTTGGCAATCAGCTTTCTCTTTTCACTCATTGCAGAAGAGGTGAAGAGGTTATACTAGGAGAAGATTGTCATATAGTTGCTCATGAGGTTGGAGCAGCAGCTGTTATTGCTGGAGTACAGTTAAGAGCGCTTCCAACAGAAAAAGGAAAGATGAATCTAGACAAGATAGCTGCTACTATAAGAACCGAGGATATTCACTTTCCTGAGACTTCATTAATTTGTGTGGAAAATGCTTACTCCAACGGATCAGTAGTAGACTTAGATTATATGAAAGCTATATACTCAGTGGCTAGAGAAAACAATCTTAAGGTTCATCTTGATGGAGCTAGACTTTTCAATGCGGCGGCATTTTTAAAGGTAGAAGCTAAGGAAATAACTGAATACTGTGATTCTGTAATGTTCTGCTTATCAAAAGGCCTTTGTGCTCCTGTAGGTTCTATACTAGCAGGTAGCAAAGAATTTATAGATAAAGCAAGAAAAAAGAGAAAGCTTATGGGCGGAGGACTAAGACAAGCTGGATTCTTAGCAGCTGCTGGTATGATTGCTCTTAAGGACATGACTAAAAGATTAAGTGAAGATCATGAAAATGCATTATATTTAGCTGAAGAGTTGGAAAAACTAGAAGGAATAAAGGTTGATAGAGAAACCTTAGATATAAATATGGTTTTCTTTACTCTTGATAACATAACCAAATTATCAGATGAAGTAGTTAAGCATTTTGCTGATAACAACATAAAAATAAATGGACAAGAAGGCGGCAAGCTAAGATTTGTTACTCACTACTGGGTTACAAAAGAGGATGTAGATTATGTAGTTTCCACTATGAAGAGCTTTCTAAAATAGGCTCTGTGAAATTAAATTACCAGTAATTCGATGCTTAGATGAGATTGAGCTAATAGCTCGCTCATATAGCATCTCCTTCATGACCACTTAATATCAACAATATAATTAAACATAGCCTTATACTAAAATAAAATTTTGTGGTAAATATATCTACACATAGGAATTAAGTATGTGGAAAATATATAAATGAAAGTCTTAATGTTAGAAAACCTAACATTAAGACTTTTTGTTATATGGAGATTTTTTTATAATAAAGCTATTTTAAAATACTTAAAGCATCAAATAAATCTTAGTAAGGAAGATGATGACTATGAGAAACAAGCTATTGTCGGCAGTACTTATAATTTGCTTATTAATGCCGTATAATGTGCAAGCTAAGGAGCAAGATAATTATATTAAGACTATGAAACAGGATTTATTAATATTAATGATGGCGTATCCAACCTATATAACTGGTGTAGAGAGAAGCAATGATAATGTCTATATTGTAATGAAGTCAGGAAAAAAGATAATCTATGATGATAAAAGGCCGAAGAGCTTTGAACAAAAGCTTGCCTCACCTGACTTGCAAGATATGCTGGAACAGATTTATCCTTTGGAATCTATAGATGGATTGGTAGCTGATAAGTTTGATCCTGGAAGAATGAGAGTTTACGAATTATTACATGAGGTTTACGGATATGGTCAGGCGCAGATAGAAAAGAATCTAAAGTCCGTTGCTGGAGGAATGAGATTTAACTGTCAGAACAATGCCGCAGACAATCTGAACATAGTTATAAAGAACCTTAATCAATTGGCCAAGGTAAATGGAAAAGCAGCATCGGATATATATCCTTTTAATGGGACTTACAATTATAGGATTATAGCTGGTACAGGAAGATTAAGTCCTCATGCCTTTGGATTGGCTATAGATCTTAATAGAGATTCTAGAGATTACTGGCAGTGGGCATCTTTGGAGCAAGGAGATAAGAGAATTAAGGGATATACAAAAGAAATTCCTAAGATATTTGAGGAGAATAACTTTGTCTGGGGAGGTAAGTGGAGACACTTTGATGTACTTCACTATGAATATAGGCCGGAGATAATAATGAAAGCTAGATACTTCGGAAAGCAGTTACAAAAAGGAGAACAGTGGTGGAGTCCAGTACCTTCAAGTGATGAGAATATTAAGAACTACATAGATATTATCGAAAAAGCGCTATAAATCATTGAAAATTTATTTAAAAGGTGGTTTTGCGATGCTAACTAAAGAAACTCATAAAATACAATCTGCAATAAAAACAGTTGTTGCATTTATTACAATAATAAGTGTTATTTTTTCCTTCAATGATAAAGTAGTAAAAGGCGAGCCCTCTGTAAGTGAGCCTATTAAAAGTGTAGAACCTCCTGTTGTTGAACCTGCTAAGAAAATAACTAAAGAAGAGGCTACTACAATAGTTCAAGACATATTTAATAATAGAAACAAGGCTATAATAGATGGTAATATGAACTTAGTCAAAGAGTTATATGATATGAAAACTCAGTATGGTACCTGGGCTTATGAGTATGAGCAAAAGAAAGATCAATATCTCCATAACTGGCAGGAGAAGCAAGGGGTTAAATTTATAGAAATAGTCCCTAAGGTAGTTGTAAAAAGAGTACGAGGGGATGAAAAAAAACTGTCTATAAATTTCATTTGTTCTACTGAATATAAGTACAGCTATGAGAATGAACCAGAGGTAGTAAACAGCTCTAGAATTGGTACTTACCATATCATGAATGTAGTAAAGGTAGGAGAGAAGTGGATTATAAATAAAGAGTGGTATAAGGATCCTTTTGGAGATTCTTTAGACTTAGAAAAACTTAAGGTTGATTCAATAAAAACTCATATACTTTCTCAGCAGGCCAGAGACTTTTCTACTCTTAATGAAAGAAGAAAAGGAGCAATAGATTATGCATTAACCTATTGCGGAGCTGCTAGTGAGGAAGTACACGGTTTTAAATATAATAAAAAGTATAGAGATTATAATCCCGAAGGTGGAGATTGTGCTAATTTTGCATCTCAAATACTACATGAGGGTGGCAAGTTTAAAAAGAATTCTGCTTGGGGATATGATAACAGCGGAGCTACAAGAGCTTGGCTTAATGCCGATGGTTTTAAAAATTATATGGTTGGTAGTGGAAGAGCTTCAGTTATAGCTTATGGAAGCTATGAAAAAGTATATAAGGCATCTTATAAGCTGCTACCAGGAGACTTTGTAGCTTATGAAAAAAAGGGAGACATAAATCATATATCAGTGGTAACTGGAGCTGACTCAAGGGGATATGCCTTGGTAACCTGCCATAATAGTGACAGAAATAATGTTCCTTGGGATCTTGGCTGGAGTGATAAGAAAATAAAGTATTGGCTAGTAAGAGTTCACTACTAGGCCAATCATGTAGCATATCATCAATAACTGTTTAATTTCAAGTGTGTTCTTAAACATACCTTTAGTTTAATAAGTGAATTTAATAAAGAGTCGCTGAAGAAAGATCACTTCAGCGATTTTTTTACTGTATATGAAAGTATAAAATTTTTTCTTAGCTAAGCCTATTAATACCAAGGCTCCAAAGTAGATCTTTAGGGTAAACAGTAAAAAATAAAACAAATTCCCCTGCCAGAATTTCTTTGCATACGTTGAGAAAATGCAGATGAGCAAAAAATCATGATAGCAATTTAAAAGGAAGTATCATATAAATGTTATATGATTATTGATTAAATAGGATTGATCTTATAATGAAGATAGATTTTGATTATAATAAAAAAACTATAAAGTATGTGGAAGGTTATATATTGAAGGGGGCAAACTATAGAGCTAACTACACTAGATTTAAAACCTTGTATAACTTCCCCGCAGCAGGGACAGAGACTGTTGAGGTATATAATTTTGAGCCTAAAAAGGAAGTGAAAGCTTCAGCTTTGCTGCTTCATGGTCTTGGCAGTCGTAATATAAAGTTTTTACTTTGGATGGGAGCTCATTTAGCTTCGGCCGGTGTCTATTGCTCTATACCTGTACTTCCAGGTAATTACACGAGAGTTGAGAATGATTCAGTAAGTGGAAGAAGTTTTTTATATCCTGAGATAAGAGTTATGTATAAGTTCTGGCAGCATGCGGTGGTAGATGTTATGAGTACCATTGATTATCTTGAACAAAAAAAAGTATGGACAAAAAACAATTGTATAATGGGTTACTGTTTAGGAGGAATGCTATCTTCTATAGTAGCATCTCTAGATAAGAGAATAGATCAAACTATATTTATGACTACTGGTGGATATTTCCCAAAGATAATACATCAGTCTCCAGCAGCTGGATTTGTAAGGAGGATGTTTAAAGAAGATTATAAGGACATACACTACCTATATGATAAGGAAAGATTGTTTCAAACCTATGAAAAGCAACTACCTATAGTAAGAAAAATGTCTCTTCAACAGATAATTAATAGTGAGGACATACATCCACTCTTCAAAATCGACCCTTTATCCTATGCAGGTAGTCTTAATAAAGAAAGAGTAACTTTTATAGATGCACTTTTAGATGCAGTGATTCCAATAGGAAGCAGAATGTCGCTTTTTAAGGAGATGAAAGGATCTGTAAGATATATATTACCTATGACCCATGGAAGTTGGTTACCCTTTGAGATACTATTAGCTCAATATATATTATATAAGGTAAATATTGCTGACAAGATTAGTTTGAGACAGGTAAAAAAGAAGCTGAAGTTCGATAAAGATTTCTTTTTTAATGGAGATTAAAATTAAATATGAATTTTTTTGGGCAAATTTAGTATTTTTTTTCATAAAAAGGACACAAATATTTTTTTATACGTTATAATTAATTATAAAGTAATTAAATTCATCATTTTTTACCAAGTTATCTTTATATATGCCCGAAAATTTCAACTAGATGGCATTTTGGGACATATATAAAAGGAACCAATTCTTATTCGGGGGGATAATCAATTGAATAGAAAAAAGATATTACAATTGCTGTTAGCTACTTCAGCGATAGCATCTACAATAGGATTTACAACTGAATATGTGCAGGCCGCTGAGCAAACAACTGTTCAAGCCTCTCAGAATAGTAATATAGTTTTCCATAATATTATGGGCAATTCTGAAGCAAGTAAGGCACAAATGATAAGTTACTTTAAAGCTTTAAATGTAAGTGGCTATAAGTTACCGGTGTCCATAGATGATTTTGTAAGTATTGCCTATGAAGAAGCACAAACAGAAGGTGTAAGAGGCGACATCGTAGTAGCACAATCCTTCTTAGAAACTGGTTATTTCAGATATGGCAATGGAAATGGTATTGTTCAGGCAGAGGATAATAACTTTGCAGGTTTAGGTGCAGTAAGCAAGGAGCAAAGCCATTGTAAGTTTAATGACGTTAGAGAAGGACTTAGGGCTCAGGTTCAACATCTAAAAGCTTATGCATCTACTAATCCACTAGTAAATGCTAAGGTTGATCCAAGGTTTGATCTTGTTGCAAGAGGCTCTGCCAAGACCTTAGAAGAGTTAGGTGGTAAGTGGGCTTACCCAGGATATGATACTACAGCCTTTAGCTCTTTTGAACAAGCCTTAACTGCAGGAAATACATATGGGCAAAGAATTTATTATATAATTGAAAAAACAATGGGAGCGAAGGGTACTGGAACTGTTATAAATAATACCTCAACAGTTTCTAATACTCCAGCAACAAGTGCTTCAACAACTACGAACACTTCAACCAGTTCAACTAACAGTTCTCAAGTAAGTCAAGCTACTTCTGAAAAGGGACAAGTTGTTAATGTTAGCACTAATTTAAGAATGAGACAAAGTCCATCTACAGATTCTGCTGTTTTGGCTTACTTAAACAATGGACAAACATTTGACATAAAAGGTAAGTCAGGTGACTGGTATCAAGTAAGTTTAAATGGGAAGTTAGGCTATATTCATAAAGATTATGTAAAAGAAATCACAAGCACTACTACTGTTGTAATAGTTCCTACAGTTACTGCAGGAAAAACTGAACAAGTTCAAAGCTTACCGGCAGCTGCTGTGCAGGCAAAAGGACAAGTAATTAACGTAAGCTCTAGCCTAAGGATGAGACAAGGGGCTAATATAGGTTCAGCAGTAATAGGATACTTAATAAGTGGACAAACTTTTGACATAAAAGAAAAGAATGGTGACTGGTATTATATAAGCGATAACGGAAAGCTAGGCTATATCCATAAGGATTATGTTAAAGAGATAAGTGGAACACCTGAAGTCACACAAAACCAAAGCAGTACTAATACATCTAGTAGTACTAATGTAAGTTCAAACACCAAGAGTGGTTCAACTACTGACAATAATTCAAGTACTAATATTCAATCTCAAAACAATAATTCTAAATACGAATCAGCTAAAGGACAAGTAATTAATGTAAGCTCTAGCCTAAGGATGAGACAAGGGGCTAATATAGGTTCAGTAGTAATAGGATATTTAAGAAATGGACAAACCTTTGATATAAAAGAGAAGAATGGTGACTGGTATTATATAAGCGACAGCGGAAAGCAAGGCTATGTTCATAAGGATTATGTTAAAGAGATAAGTGGTACACCTGAAACTACACAAACTTCAAGTAGCACTAATACTAATACATCTAATTCTAATCAGAATAGTAGCAGCGTTAGTTCAAATTATAATAGTAGTAATAATTCAAGCAATACATCTAATGATAAACCGATAAAGGGGCAAGTAATTGATGTAAGTACGAGCTTAAGAGTAAGACAGAATGCTAACCTTAGTTCTACTGTAATTGGTTACTTATCTAACGGAGAAACCTTTGATATAAAGGATGTTAGCGGTGATTGGTATTATGTTCAGTATGGTAGTAAAGCAGGATATGTGAGTAAACAGTATGTAAAGGTAACAGAAAGTGCTACCGGTGTCGCTGGGAATAATTCTCAGATTGGTTCTTCCACACAAAATAACAATACAAGTCAAGGAACAACTACTCAGAATGTACCAACTCAAAATGCTCCAGCGGTTCAGCAACCGCAGGTTCCAATAATATCTGAGCAGACAGCAATGGTTTATAATGTTAGTACTAATCTTAGAGTGAGAAGTAAGGCTAGCAGTGATTCTAGCAGCTACGTGGTAGCATATCTACTTCCTAACCAAACCTTTAAAATAATAGGTAGCTCAGGAGATTGGTTCAATATAAATGCCAATGGAAAAACTGGTTATGTTAATAAGGCATACGTTAAGATATTAGATGAAACTAACACTAGTACGAGTGATAATTATGCCAAGATTTATGAACAAGTACTTCAGGCTATGAAGAGTCAAGTTGGAACTCCTTACATTTACGGTGGTTCAGGTCAGATATTAACGCGATCACTGATAGATGAATTAAAAAAGTTATTTCCATTTGAGGCTACTAGTGGAATGTATAATTTGGCACCTATCCAATTCTTTAATGGAAACTATAGAGCCTTCGACTGCTCTGGATTGATGCAGTGGAGCTTTAAGCAAGCTGGTGTAATTATAGGAAGAACTACCTATGATCAAGTAAATGATGGTAGGGAAGTTAGTAAAGATGAAGTGAGACCGGGAGATTTACTACTATATTCAGATGTAAGCCATGTAGGAATGTATATAGGTGACGGTAAGTGGATAGAGGCTCCAAACTCAAGGAGTTTCGTAAGAATAGTTGATGTACCTTGGAATAAGATAGGTCATATAAGAAGAATAATAAATTAAATAATACAAGTTGATAAAAAGCTACTGAAGAGTTTTGTTCCCTCAGTAGCTTTTTTATTTTGGCACTGTTAAAGTACTGTGTTGAAATTAAGTTGTCATTTATCCGATGCTTAAATGAGCTTGCCAAAGAATTAATATGATTTTGTCATATTCCACCGATGTATCAATTCATAATGATTTTATATTTTCAAAGTCTCCACTCAGAACCTATCAGAATTTATTCACATACTTTCATAAAAGGTAGCTGCTTATAAAATAAAATATTGTTGGAATATAGCTGTAGTAATGGAATATATATTAGTTTTTACTATAATGAATACTAAAAAGAATTTTAGCAACAATATATTATATAAAATTAATATATATAACTTAAAACTTTCTATAGCTGTAACAGCTAAAGTGTATGAGTCTATCTGTAGCAAAAAGATTCATACATCTTAATAAAAATATAAAGTTAAAGGGAGGACAATTATGGCTGATAATAGATACAAAGAGCACGATATGGCAAAGCCTATAGAGCGACACGATACAGCTGCATGGGCTAACATAGCAGACACAAAGGAAGTATCTCAGGTTGAAATACCTGCTGAGTTAGATGTTAGAAATGCTAAGGAATGGGTAGACACAAACCAGAAATAATAGCAAAAGGAAGAGGGCATATTGCTCTCTTTTTTATTATTTAGAAAAATATAAAATTAAAAAAATCTGAAAGACCCAGTAAAGGGCCTTTCAGATAATAAGTTTTAAAGGATATGTTTAAGAAAATAGTTTTAATATGTCTGTTCAGCTAAGCGCTTGTAACTTTCATATCTTTCACGAGCATCTTGTTCGGCGATTTCCCATGCAGTATCTACTATATCAGGGAATACATTCATCAATGATGAGTAACGAACCTCACTGCTTAAGAATTCCTTATAAGGTTTAGTTGGCTCTTTTGAATCTAAAGTGAATGGATTCTTTCCGTCTCCTTTAACAAGAGGATTGTATCTGTAAAGATGCCAATAACCAGACTCTACAGCCTTCTTTTCTTGAGCCATACTAGTTCCCATACCTGTCTTAATACCATGACTTATACAAGGAGCATAGGCGATTATAAGTGATGGGCCATTATAAGCTTCTGCTTCTGCGATAGCTTTTATAGTATGGTTCATATTAGCTCCCATTGCTATTTGAGCTACATATACATTTCCGTATGTCATAGCCATAGCGCCAAGATCTTTCTTCTTTGATCTCTTTCCTCCAGCTGCAAACTTAGCAACTGCACCACTTGGAGTGGACTTTGAGGATTGACCTCCTGTATTTGAGTATATTTCTGTATCCATTACAAAGATATTTACATCTTCACCACTAGAAATTACTTGATCTAATCCACCGTAACCTATATCATAAGCCCAACCATCTCCGCCTATGAGCCAATGAGATTTCTTTACTAAGAAGTCCTTTTTATCTAAGATTTCTTTTAATCCAGGATTGTTACTGAAATCTTCCTTTTCTAATGCTGCAATAACTTTATCAGAAACTTCTCTTGATTTATCACCATCATCTATTGCTGATAGCCAATCATTGAATGCAGCCTTAACGCTGTCGCTACTTCCATTTTGTATGTATTCATGCATAAGTTGAGCTAGTCTTTCTCTCATCTGTTTTACAGCTAAATACATACCAAATCCATATTCAGCATTGTTCTCAAATAATGAGTTACCCCAAGAAGGACCTTTTCCTAAAGCGTTTGTGCTGTAAGGAATAGATGGAGCACTTCCTCCCCAAATAGATGAACATCCTGTAGCATTAGCTATCATCATTCTGTCACCGAATAGTTGAGTGAGTAATCTTATGTATGGAGTTTCTCCGCATCCTGGACAAGCACCGTGGAATTCTAATAAAGGTCTTGCAAATTGGCTACCCTTAACGGTTTTTCTATCCATTAAATTATCTTTATTTGTAAGAGTCATTGCAAACTCAAAGTTTTCAGCCTGAGCTTTAATTTGTTCATCTGCAGGCTGCATTATCAATGCTTTACCTGGAGCAGGACATATGTCAGCACAGTTACCACAACCAGTACAATCTAATGGACTTATTTGAATACGGAAGTCCAATCCCTCTAGTCCTTTACCTACAGCCTTTTTAGTTTCAAAGGTATCTAGGGCTCTTGATTTTTCATTTTCATCTACAAGACATGCTCTTATTACAGCATGAGGGCATACATATGCGCATTGATTACATTGTATACACTTATCTATCTGCCATTCAGGAATTGTTATAGCAATACCTCTCTTCTCATAAGCAGTTGTTCCTACAGGGAAGGTTCCATCTTCCATTCCTTTAAACGCACTTACTGGAAGTTCATCACCTTCGTGTCTAGCCATAGGTCTTTGGATATTCTTAATAAAGTCTGGTTCTTCTTTTATAGGTCCTAGATCATCAGTTGCATTCTTCCAAGCTTCAGGAACCTCAACTTTTACTAGAGCATCTATTCCTTTATCAATAGCAGCATTATTCATCTCTACTACCTTTTGGCCTTTTTTGCCATAGGTCTTCTCAACAGACTTCTTTAACAATTCAACTGCTTGCTCAACAGGGATTACCTTAGCTAGCTTGAAGAAAGCTGATTGCATTATCATGTTTATTCTTCCACCAAGACCTATTGATCTAGCTATAGCTATAGCATCTACTACATAAAAGTTTACATTGTTTTCGGCAATATATCTCTTAAGTGGTGCTGGAAGTCTTTTTTCTAGTTCATCACCAGTCCAAGGACAATTAAGGACGAAAGTACCATTTTTCTTTAATCCCTTTAATACATCAAAGTTATATATAAAAGAAGTATTATGACATGCTATGTAGTCAGCATTATATATAAGATATGGAGATTTAATTCTCTCTTTTCCAAATCTTAAATGTGATATAGTACTTCCACCAGACTTTTTACTATCATAGGAGAAGTAAGCTTGAGCATACATATCAGTGTTATCACCGATTATTTTTACAGCAGTTTTGTTTGCACCTACTGTACCATCAGAGCCTAAGCCCCAGAACTTACAGCCGATAGTTCCCTCAGGGGTAGTATCGATTATTTCTTCCTCTGGAAGAGATGTATTTGTTACATCATCAACTATTCCTATAGTAAAGCCGTTTTTAGGCTTATCAGCATTTAGGTTCTTGAATACAGCCAGTATTTGTGATGGTCTGGTATCCTTTGAAGCTAGACCATATCTTCCACCAACTATCATTGGCTTAATATCACTGTCGTAGAATATATTGCATACATCAAGGTATAATGGTTCTCCTGGAGAGCCAGGTTCTTTAGTTCTATCTAATACTGCAATTTTCTTTACACTCTTAGGTAAAACGTTCATAAAGTAGTTTGGGCAGAATGGTCTATAAAGATGGACCTTCATTACTCCTACTTTTTCACCTTTTTGTCTAAGGTAATCAACGGTTTCCTCTATGGTATCACAAACTGAACCCATGGCGATTACTATTCTTTCAGCATCTGGATCGCCATAATAATCAAATGGGTGATATACTCTTCCAGTTATCTTTTCTATCTCTCTCATATAGTTTTCAACTATATCAGGAACTTGTTGATAGAATGAGTTTGCAGCTTCTCTTTCTTGGAAGTATATATCTGGGTTTTGAGAAGTTCCTCTCAAAGTTGGGTGTTCAGGATTTAGAGCTCTATCTCTAAATTCTTTTATTGCATTGTAATCTAATAACTTTTCTACATCTTCATATTCTACAACCTCAATTTTTTGGTATTCATGAGATGTTCTAAAACCATCAAAGAAATGCATGAATGGAATTCTGCTTTTTATTGATGATAAATGAGCTACATTTGTTAAATCCATTACCTCTTGAACGTTAGAAGATGCAAGCATGGCAACCCCTGTTTGTCTAGCAGCCATTACATCTTGGTGATCTCCAAATATTGATAGAGCATGTGTTGCAATAGCTCTAGCGGTTACATGGAATACTCCTGGTAAAAGCTCACCTGCTACCTTATAAAGAACTGGTATCATAAGAAGCAATCCTTGAGAAGCAGTATATGTGGTAGTCAGAGCACCGGCAACTAAGGAACCATGTACTGCTCCAGCAGCACCTGCTTCTGACTGCATTTCTACTACTCTGACTGGCTGACCAAATAGGTTCTTTTTACCGTGTGCAGCCCATTCATCAACTCCTTCAGCCATAGGTGTAGAAGGGGTTATTGGATATATAGCTGCAACTTCTGTAAAAGCATAAGAAGCTTCAGCAGCAGCCTGATTTCCGTCCATTGTTTTCATAACTTTAGTCACAGAAAGTACCTCCTTTTAAAATCTAACTGATTATGCGTACTTTCATAGTATTTGCAATTATTATTGAGAAATTCATGAAAATGAAGAAAAATAACAGGATATATAGAAAAATGTACTACTTCGGTTTAAAAATTACAGTGTAGCTACACATTAATTCTAGACCAGAATAGTACATTTAACTGTTATAAAGTTGATTTGTTTAAGAATATTGTTGAAATTAATTTATATTATCAATTCAATGCTTCAAAGATTTTACACAAGAAATTAATATTAATTAAGATTATATAACATCTCTTACACAATTATTCGAGTTTAACATAGCCTATAACTTAAACTTCTGAACTAAGTTATTAAGGTTTTGAGCTAATATAGCTTGAGTTTGAACAGCTTGAGTCACATCATCAATTGACTCTGTAACTTCAGTTATGTTGTCCAATATTTCCTCAGAACTTGCAGCTGACTGTTCCGCAGTAGCAGATAGATTTTGAATAGAATCACTTACTTGATCCATAACAACATTCATTTGTTTAGAAGAAGCTGCTATTTCCTCAGACATATCATTTACAAAAGCTGCATCCTTTTCATACTGAACACCAGTATTTATGAGCAATTCATAAGTTGGCTTTACCACATCGTTCATGTAATCCAACATACCATAGCCTGTTTTTGATAATTTACCAAAGGCTGATTGTACTTGAGTAACCATAGCTTGTATACTTACAACTGCTTCAGAAGATTGTTCCGCAAGCTTTCTAACTTCGTCAGCAACAATTGCAAATCCTCTGCCTTGCTCACCAGCTCTAGCTGCTTCTATAGCTGCATTAAGAGCTAACAGGTTGGTTTGTTCAGCTATAGCACCGATAGAATCAGCAGCTATTTTTACCTTTTCAACAACTTTTCCTTCTTCAATTGCCTCAATTAATCCAGCTTTCTTTTCTTCATAGATACTTGCGCTCTCTTTACTGCTTTTTGCTCCTGTTTCTTTTATAGAAACTGCTCTTTTATCTATTTCTTTAACTGATGTTAATGCATTTGAGGCTCTACTAGATAGCTCGTTTGTAGTAGCTGTTACTTCTTGAGCAGAAGAACTTACGGTTTCAAAAACCACACTTAGATTTTGAGAGCCTTTAGCTATTTCATCTGCTGATTGACTTATGGTTTGCATCATAGAAGAAATCTCTTCAGTGGAAGCAGAAAGCTCTTCGCTTGAAGCGCTTAGGGTTTCAGAATCATTCATTACCTTAGATATAAGTTCTCTTACGTTACTCTTTGCTCTGTTTAACTGATTTGCTAGATTACCAAACTCATCTTTGCTATCGATAGACATGGAATGCGATAAATCACCTTCACCTAAGTAGTGAGCAAAGTTTAATATCTTTGATATTTGTCCTGTTATAGTAAGTGTCAAAGCTGCAGCTAGAATTATTCCTATAATAATAGCTATCACTGCTATTGATATTACAGTGATTAATGAATTTTTATATATCTTATTATTGCTGTTTTCTTTATCCTCCGCTCTTTGATCGATATTAGAAACTAGTTTTTCTATCGATGCTGTAAGTTTACTTCTTATATCGGCGGTCTTTGTACTAAGGGCTGCTGCCTCATCATACTTCTCTTGAGACATAAGTTGTATTATACTGTCACAGGCAGCTCTATAATCTTTTAACTGACTTTGAAGTAAAGAAAATTCTGATTTTTCTTCAGAGGTTAGATCATATTTTGAAAATTCATCAAATATATTATTATTTTCAGCTCTATATTCCTTTATTTTTTCAGTAGTAGCACTGACATTGTCCTTGTTTTTTGACTCAACCAAGTTGATTACAGCCAGTCTTATATGCATTGTGTTAGCGTTAGACTTTTCTAAGTTTTTTAGGGTTTGAAATTCTGAACTGTACATAGAGCTAGATGCTTTGTTAATTTTACTGATACTTTCTTGGCTTATTACCGTTATAGCAATCATAAATATGATAACTATTGAGAACCCGGATATGAGCTTTGTCTTAACTTTTAAGTTGTTAAACCATTTCATGTTATGATCTCCATTCTTCTTTTGTATTTTGATTTTTTATCGTCTAAAGACTCCATTTACTTGATATGATTTTCCTGGTTGCATGAATATGCATTGTTTTTAATAAGTTAATATAAATATTAAGTTTTTATAATTGCTTTACTAAACCATTATTTTTAGTTTAGAAACTAATAATTTTCTTGTTAAATAGTTAATCCTATTCAATATGTGTTAAGAATATTAATGATTAATTATAAGTATATTAGGAAAGTAGATAAAACTCAATAGCAATTAATAATAATTATCGATTAGTCGCAGTGTAAATTCTAACATAAAATATTTTTATGCATTATTTGGATTTATGTTCTTGTAAAGGTTTATAGCTTTCATTAAAAATCTGTTTTGTATCAAGGATATTTTTAGTGTCTAATATAATACTAAAGTTTGTTTATAATTATGCAGAAATAATTACTATAACTATATAACCTGGATTTGAGATTTTAGAAAAAATCCCCCATATCTCTAAAAGTGTCCTTAAGAGATATGGGGGATTAAAATTTTACTTCAAGCTATTTTAAATAAACATATGGGTCCGATGGCTTTGCGATGTTCTCGAAGCTATCAGCTATTACCAATGGAGTTATAGTTTTTTGCCCATCCTGAAGCTGATCTTTCTCTGATAGTTTTCCAACAACCTTAACCCATTGACCTTCTTTAAAGTCAACATTTCTATTACGTATTCTTCCAATAGGCCCTACAATTTGTGCATCTGCTATACAGCAGCTCATGTATAACCTTGATATTACAAATTCATTGCTATCCAAGCCCTTTTCTTTATGAACAAATCCGCTAATTGTAATTTCTCTTCCGTTATACTCAGAAACATGTTGGAACATATCTGAAAGTGATGCCACATAGTTGTCAGAAGTTATTGTAATAGGAAGCTTTTTGGCTCTTTCTTCTGCTGTCATCTGACCAGATACGTTGGCTAGCTTGTTTATAGCTTTAACTCCTTTGCTATCAACTATTGTTGTATCAATTCCTGCTTTTCCAGCGCCATAGCCTATAACTATGGTAAATAGAAATAGCAAGTATATCTTATTCGAACGTTTATATGTAGCTATGGTAAAGGATTTTCTTAATTGATATAGTGTGAGTATTACTAGAGCTACCTGAAATAAGTTTACATAAAATATTAGTTTTGGTGTAATAAACAGCTTGATTTCACCAGTTGTATTTAAATTATATAGGAATAATGATAGCAATAAAAAAGTTAGGAATTTCAAAAATTCATTAAAATTAAATCTCTTCATAATTAAATCACCTTCATTACTTCCATAAAGTTTACAAGTGATCCTAGCACAAAACAAACTACAATAATACTTGCTATTAACCAAAATACGTATTTCTTCTTAAAGCCGCCTGCTAGCATTAATGTGTTCTTAATATCTAACATAGGACCAAATATTAAAAATGCTATTATTGATCCAGTGGTGAACTGACCGATGAAGGTAGAACCTATAAAAGCATCTGCTTCAGAACATATTGATAAAATAAAAGCTAAGCCTATCATAGCTAATACTGATATGTAAGGATTTCTTCCTAATACATTTATACTGTCTCTGGCAACCAAAACTTGAAATACTGCTGATAATATTGCTCCAAATATTAGATATTTGCTTATATCCAAGAATTCAGAGACTACATTGTCCAGCAATAAGGATAACTTAGATTGATTTGAAGACGAGTTGTGTGATTCACCGCAGCCACAAAAATTATCGTCATCATCATAAATATCAGTTCTTAGCAAGTTTGGTGTAGTTTTTTCTAGGAAGCTTATTATAAAACCTATAGTAATAGCAGCTATCATTCCGGCAATACTTCTTATAAATAATATGGATATTCTATGATTAAAGGCATAGTAAGTTGACATCAGTACTACTGGATTTATTATAGGAGTTGCTAGCATAAAGGTGGTTGCAACCCCTACTGGTACTCCTTTTTTTATAAGACGCCTTGCTATAGGGATTATTGCACATTCACATATAGGAAAAAAGATTCCTATTGCAGATGCCATAAGTATTGCTAAAACTCTATTCTTAGGTAATATTTTGGCTATAGTTTTTTCAGAAACATATAGTTGTATAAAAGAGGATATTAAGGAACCCAGAAATATAAAAGGCATAGCCTCTAGTATTATACTTATAAAGATGGCAGAAAAGTTTTTAAGAGTTCTACCATTGAAGGCTATCTTAAATTTTAGCATCAATAATATGGTAAGTATTATCAATGGAATAAATGCTAGTTTTGATAGTACATTAATGTAGTTTTTTTGTTTCGTTTCTCTATACTCCATTTTTAATACTCCTTTCTTGTAGCTTTATTTCCTATTTTAGAGAACAGTAGCTTAGTGGCAATTCTTAAAAACTTTAGAATACCGCCATCTAATATAGCCATGTATTGAAGTTCCTTCTCCAAGAAGTCAAGACTTTCTATATCTGCAATAAAGGTGTTTTTATTTAATTTATTTATATTAGTCTTAATGATTTTAAGCTTGTCCTTAGAAACCTTAGAGCAGTTGTTTAGTACTATTAGGTTGCTATGATAAATACACGGAAGAATAAGTGTTGGCATATTAGAAAAAAACATTTCATATGAAAGTATATCTGCCAAATAAAATACTGAAGCTAGCTTACAAGCTTTGCTCAATTCCTGGGAAATAATTTCTACCAATTGAACAAGGTTTTTTGTCCCATTGTATTCTATAATTATTCTCTGAGGCTTGTATTTTTCTATCATAGTTTTTATATAGTCAGCACTTATGTTAGAGCTAGGTTCACAAAATTCCAAATTTATATTCTTGCTATGTAAGATGGTATCTTCTATACTTGTCATGCCTTTTTCATTTTGAATAATCAAAACTCTTTCAAAAGAAAGATAAGTTTCTTTTATTAATGTATTTATGAAATAGGTCTTTCCAGCTCCTAAGAAACCAGTAACTATTTCAATATCTACTTTAGTCTGCATAATATAATCACGCCTTTAATTTAAAATAGTGTTTTTATCCTGGTACTGCTAAAGTACCTAAAGATTAATTGGTTTATAATCATAGGTTTTAGTACAATATCTAGCTCATATAGCATATAGGATATAACTATTTAGTTATATCAATATTATTAAGCATATACTAATCTTATTAATATAATTATTATATTACACTTCGATCCTTATAGGTTACATAAGAATTAATTTGTTCTCAGTAAAGTATGATATATTGTGGGAAATAATTCTTTGCTTATATTATAAATAGATCACTTAAATCCAAACTGAAGATTTGAATTAGCCATAAAGATATACCACTTCAATTTAAAGTGTATCTTCAAAAACTCCCTATATCATGAGAGGATAATTTGAAAATAAAGACTTTATTATGAAGTGGTACATATGCTCACGGTTCGAAGTTTAAGTTATACTCACCGTTAAGGTATTGCAAAATCTATTGCAAGCAAAACTCATAACTTAAAGTTTGCTCTTGTAACCCTATAGGAAATCTATAGCTTGATAATAGAACCTTTGAAATTACAAGCTTTAGTTAAAATTTGCACCATGGTGCGCCATATAACCTTAAATATCAAATAGCTTTTTTATCTCATTAGAATTAAGCCCATTACCTATAACGCATACTCTTCCTGAATAGTCAGGGGAGGAGTTTCTTATGTCAAACTCGCCTGGAACATAATCGAATTCAAGCCACTTGCTGCTTGAAGACTCAATAATCCCTTTGGCTCTAAGGACAGTTCCATATACATTTTTATCATTTAATTTAGATAAAATGGCTTCTAAGGTACTTTTAGAAAATATCTTTGGAGTTTCAATACCTATGGTTTTGAAGGTATCCACTGTTGATTTAGAAGTTGTACTTTTAACAGCAACTCTTAAGGAGTTGTCTTTTAAAAGATTCACTTTTGCAATAAGCTGCTTTTGAGCATCTCCTTCAGCGATTTCTATTATGTCTTTAGCCTTTAAGTTATCCCATGGGGTTGTTATTATATTGGCACTTTTATTTAGTGCTTTGATTTTATCAACTACTTGTACTACATGATCTTTGCTTACATTTTGGGTTCTGCTTAGGATTATAGTTTTCGCATTTATTATTTGGTTTTTATAGAATTCATCGAAGTTCATAACATACATATCATACTTAGTTACATCAATTACAGTCATTATCATGTTTAGGGTAACTTTATCTTTTAGAGTAGGTTCCTTGAATACTGATAATATCTCAGATAGCTTTGCAACCCCTGAAGGCTCTATTATTATCCTTTCAGGATTGTACTTTTCGATAACTTCACTTATTCCATCAGTAAAGTCTCCATATACACTGCAGCATATACAGCCAGCGTTGATCTCTTTAACATCTATCTTAGTAGTTTTTAAAAAACTGCTATCAATGCCGATTTCTCCAAATTCATTTTCAATTATAGCTATTTTATCATTCTTTAGTTCTTCACCTATAAGCTTTTTTATAAGCATAGTTTTTCCTGCACCCAAGAATCCAGAAAATAAATCGACTTTAACCTTCAAATAAATCCCTTCTTTCTAAATATATAAGTTTTTGGCTCTGTTAAAGTACTGTGTTGAAATTAAGTGATCAGTGATCCGATGCTTAGATGAGCTTGCCCTAATTGCTCACTCATATAGCATTTCCTTCATTACCGCTTAATTTCAAGAATCCTATTAAACATAGCTAAATTTTTAGGAAAAGGCTTTGTTAAGTTAAACAATATTAATAAAATTAGCCTTAAGAATCACCGGTCTGGTTCATTATAATGTTTTTATAAGTTTGTCTTAATACTCTAGATTATGTTCCACTTATTAATTTTAAACCTATAAAATCACTAAATCAACGCAAATGATTTGCATTATATGTTGTACATATAAAATTTACAATTGGAACTAGGATTAAGAAAACTTTTAAACAGGAGAGTTTTTACTTAATATGAAGGAATTTTAAAGATATTTATACTTGAAGGCTTAGTATTTTAGATTAATAAGCTCATAACATAAGTGATGGGATTAGATTATGAGAGATGAGTTCACAAAAAAAGAACCTAATATAAATAGACTCTCTTTTATGAGTGTCCATTATATAGGTTCCATTTTACTAGAACTCTTGCCTTTCTTTTAGTTATATTTAGATAGTAACTACAATGCAGCTGTTAAAAGTTGTTGGAATTCTATAAGAAGATTTTATTTGAAACGGTTAATATTTAATCTACACTTCAAATAAAAATCTATATCTCATAATAAGCATATCCTTTACATATAAGAGCGCATACCTGCCCACAAAAGGGAAGTATTCATTTCCATAAAGTATCACTTTAGATATGTATTGTTGTAAGCTTGTAGCTTTATTTTGTGTTAGCAGAACTTTTCTGGCTTTGCTTTGTTTTAAGGCATCATTTAACCTTGAGGTATAGCTACAGCCCCCAGATGCAGACAATATAATTAGTAAGGAGTCCTTATCAAGGCTCTTGATGTTTTCTAATTGCTGATCTATGTCAATAAATACTGTAGCAAATTTACCTAAAACCATCAGTTCTCCTTGAAGGTCTAAGGTTATGGTTTGAGCGGTGTTTAAACCTACAAAGGCCACATTCTTATATTCATGTATTTGACTAGCTAACTCATCAATTTCTTCAATCTTTAAGGCTTCGGTGGCTAAGTCTATGTTTTTCTTTGCCATATTTACTAGATTTGTAGCATCCTCATTAACATTCATATTGATGCTCTTATTCCTAGGATTGAAATACTCATTTTCCTCATAAATAAGCATGTTCTTAAACTCAGAAAAGTTGGTACAGCCCAGTTTTCTGCAGAATCTACTTATGGTTGATATTGATACATAACAAAGATCAGCCAATTGATTTATACTAAGGGTGGGAATTACATTTAAGTTCTGAAGTATTATCCAGGATATATTATAATCAATATCTTTTTCATTGCTATTATTTATTATTATTAGTAATTTGTGAACTATATCACTCATTTTTTCACCACCGGTACTTGTATTTGTATATAGAGTTCCTAACTAAACTATTAATTTATGAATGCAGCAAAGATTCCTAGAAACCGTGATTTTCTAATAGTTATAAATCTAAGTTTCCATATAGGAACTTTTTAGTTTCTAACTTAGCTGCTAAGTTATACAGGCTCGAAAATCCATATATTTTTGATTATCGAACAAGTACAAGTTAAGTTTACATATAGTAACTGCTTACTTAAGTAGTTTATCTATAATTTGCTCACATATTTCGTGGGTAATAAGTGCATCCTCTAGGCTTATATCAGTAGCTTTTCCATCCCTTACACAGTCTAAGAAATGATTTATTATCTGGACGAAGCCTTTTCTAAATAAGGTTGTATCCCAATCAGCTAATCTAGATAAACTTTCTTCATTTTTTGCAAAGGTTGAGGTTAGGGCTGACTCCTTAACTACAAGCTTTTTTTCGGCACACATATATTCAAGTACTTCCTCAGACATACCGCTATTTCTATTCATTATTGCAATTGAGGTAGTATTGGTATTTGATAGTTTAGTCACTACGTTGTACAGATTGTCGCCATCTAAAAGTCCATTTACCTGTAGGTCTGAAACGTCTCCCCCCATCAAATATCTAACGGTATCAATAACGTGTATATAATCATCAAGTACGAAGGTTCTTATATCCTCTGGTCTAGCAAACCTGTTTTTTTGCATTATGATTATATTAGCAGTTTTCTCTTTTTTTAATGAGGCATACATAGGTGCAAAACGTCTGTTAAAGCCTACCATAAGTGTTCTGTTGCATTTCTTAGCTATGGAAGCTAGTTCCTTTGATTCTTCATAAGAGTAGGAAAGTGGTTTATCTACATAAACATCTATACCAGAAGTTAGTAGTTTTTTACAGATTTCGAAATGAGACTCTGTTGCTGTATGTACGAAGGCTGCTTTTATATTTAAGTTTATTAGTTCATCTACAGAGGTTGTATATTCACTAACTCGATACTGTTTAGCTAGTTTCTCTAGCTTTTCGCTATCCCTAGTACAAAATATAAGTTCAATATCCCCTCTAGCTGTTATAACTGGTAGGTATGCCTTTTGAGCTATTCCACCCAGGCCTATTACTCCTATTCTCATAACAAATCCTCCTTATGTATTAAATTTATTTATGGAAATGAGAATCGTAAATTCATAAAAATTTCTATCTTGAGTAAACCATTAACGTTATGTATGATTTAAGCAATATAAATATTTATCTTAAGCTGAAGAGATTCGATTCTTCAGTTATCTTATACAGTAATTATAAATCACTTAAACCTCAATGACAAACACAGATATATGCTGTAATATAATAGATATCCAACTTCGGCTATTGATTTATACATGTTTGATTATCCCTAGAAGTCTGGATCATCTAATCCAAAAAAAGTTGTAATTATCGTTGTATGTATAAATTAAGTTTTGGTAAAGGATACCTATATATAGGAATTGGGGGCTAAAAAATGAACGACAAAATCAAGATTTTATTTGCAATGATTATCTTTGGGAGTATAGGCATATTAGTAAAAAATATAAATCTTCCATCTTTAGAAATTGCATTTCTTAGAGCTACAATCGGCAGTGTTTTTTTATTTTGCTTTAGTTTATTAACGAAGCAAAGCTTCTCTTTAGATAAAATAAAGAAGAATGCCTTGCCACTTATTATTTCTGGGGCAGCCATAGGCTTTAACTGGATACTATTATTTCAAGCTTATAAGTATACAACTGTATCTATAGCTACTATAAGCTATTATTTTGCACCTATGTTTGTAATAATAGCAGCACCTTTTGTACTAAAAGAAAAGCTTACAACAACTAAAGTTCTATGCTTAATAGCCGCACTTATTGGAATAATAATGATCAATTTGGGAGACGGTTCAGGTGTGCCATCTCAAAATGTTAAGGGAATACTTTTTGGACTTAGTGGCGCTGTTTTATATGCCACTGTAGTGTTGATAAATAAATTTATAAAAGATTTATCTGGTTTTGAAACTACCTTAATACAGCTTGCAGTATCAGCAATAACCTTACTTCCTTTTATAATATATAGAGGAGAAATAGCAAACGTTAAAGAACTTGGTCCTAGCGGATTAATATATGTATTGGTTGTAGGAATAATACATACTGGTATAGCGTATATGCTTTATTTCACAGCAATGAAGAGCTTGGAAAGCCATTCTATAGCCATTCTAAGTTACATAGATCCAATATCAGCGGTGATATTTTCTACATTATTATTAGGAGAATCCATAACTGCTGTCCAAATCATTGGAGGCATAATAGTTCTTTTATCCACCTTTTTAGTTGAAAGAGTTGGTAAGGTAAATACCTTAGAGATGTAGATAGGGTTAATTTTAAGTGATTTGGCAATAATATGTATAAGCACTACATTTATATATTATTGAGGTGAATTATGAGAATACCAAATCATGTTGGAATAATACCAGATGGAAATAGAAGATGGGCTGTGGATAAGGGACTGACTAAAGAAAGTGGCTACATTTCTGGAATTGATCCAGGATTAGAACTTTTTAAGCTGTGTAAGAATGCTGGAGTTAAAGAAGTAACTTACTATGGTTTTACTGTTGACAATACAAAGAGGCCAGCAGAACAAAGAAGAGCTTTTACAGAAGCTTGCATAAATGCGGTTCAAATCCTTTCAGGTCAGGATGCGGAGCTATTAGTTGTAGGAAATACAAAGTCTGATATGTTTCCAGAGGAGTTATTGCCATACACTGTAAGAAAGACCTTTGGTAATGGCGGCCTTAGAGTTAATTTTTTAGTTAATTATAGTTGGAAGTGGGATTTGGACCATTTAAAAGAGGTCAAATCCAGAAGTAATAATATAAATAATCAGATACAATCTTATGATGTATCAAGAGTGGATCTTATAATAAGATGGGGAGGAAGAAGAAGGCTAAGTGGGTTTCTTCCTGTACAATCAATATATTCTGACTTTTATGTTATAGATGATTATTGGCCTGATTTTAAACCTCAACATTTTTATGATGCTCTTAGTTGGTACAATGAACAAGATATAACTCTTGGAGGATAATTGTTAAGTATTCTAGTAAGTTTAAAAAATTGATTATTTTTAATATTAGGTGGTTGTGAAGAAGAGGCTATATGAGAGAGTACTCATTAAAAATCTTATGGCTGACCACTTTATTTTAACAGAGCATAAAACTTATACACAAGTTTTTATAGAGTATTAGTTTTTAGTGGATAAAGATAAAAACATTGTGGATAAAATTAAGACTTACGCAATTAGAAAATCACTAATGAGGGGGATTCATTAGTGATTTTTTTTCTATATAAAAGATTTTCCTACATTAATTATTATGAGCTTGAACCAGTACTGCTAGAACTGGTGTTATTTGTTCCGTTGCTATTACTATTGCTATTGGTACCATTATTGTTGCCATTATTATTTTGTCTTTGACGGTTTGGCATATCTGCCCTTACCTTTTCCATTACCTTAGTAGCTTGATCTTGAGTTATAACACCATCTGAAACTAGCTTGCTTAAAGGATTGAAGTTTCCTCTGTTACCCTTTGTGCCGTTGCCGTTCTTAGTGCCTTGACCTTGCTGTGAATTTTCACCGTTTTGAGTAGTCGATCCTTGATTATTATTTTGATTGCCTTGACCATTTGAGCCTTGAGCATTATTTCCACGGCCTTGGCCATTTGGTCTCTGGGTTAAGGTTGTTAAAGCTTCAAGAACCTTAGTTCCTTGATCTTTAGTTAGTGTTCCATCACTTACAAGTGCATTTACATCAGTCTCCATTTGTTTCTTTCTTTCCTCTGCATTAGCAGCAAAGTTACCATTTCCATGCTGTCCTTGTTGCCCTTGCTGACTCTGCTGGTTTTGCGTGGAGGCCTGAGCTACATCGTTTTTATTAGCGCTGCTGCATCCTGTAAGTAATAATCCTGAAATGCTAAGGGCGGAAACTAGCATTATAACTTTCTTCGATAATATGTTTTTCATCATGCTTTCACTCCTCAAACTTTCCTAATTTTTTATTTTTAAGTAATTTGATAACTAAGTTTTTGCTTAAGAGTCCATTTATCAGAACTTAAGTTATAAATGCACAATCCCGTATTATGGGACATACATAAATTAATAATTGAGCTAGGAACTCTATAAGATGATTATATTCAATCATTATGTCAATTTGATGGGATGATTTTGAACAATTTGTTACAAAGTAAAAAAGGATATATGATGTCAATTATTATTGACATCATAAATCCTTGATTTTATTGGATTACTTTAGGTATTTATTAAACCATTCAGTTATTTCTGTTAGTCTTCTTATTCTATGCTTAGGTTTACCACTTCTGCTTAATTCATGGTTTTCGCCTTTAAACATGCAAAGCCTTGCGTCCACTCCGTGGTACTTTAAAGCAGTATACATCTGAAGTGCCTCAGGTATCCAACATCTATAATCTTGATCAGAGTGTAAGAACAATGTAGGAGTCTTTACTTTATCAGCATACTTTAACGGGGAGTGGAACCAAACCTTTTCGTAGTCACTCCATGGGGTAGCAGCAGTTTGATCAGGTTCAAAGAAATATCCTATATCTGTTGTACCAAAGAAGGAAGTCCAGTTAGAAATACTTCTTTGAGCAGCAGCTACTTTAAATCTATCAGTATGACCTATTATCCAGTTAGTCATAAATCCACCGTAAGAACCACCAGTAACACCAACTCTTTCTGGATCTATAAAGGAGCATTTCTTAAGTACTTCATCGGTAAATTTCATTAGGTCATCATAGTCTATGGTACCGTATTTGCCACGAATATCAGCAAATTCATTACCTTTTCCATCGCTTCCTCTAGGGTTGCAGAAGAAAACAGCATATCCCTCGCTAGCCCAATACTGCATCTCATGGAAGAACACTGTTCCGTATACAGTTTTAGGTCCACCATGAATATCCAATATAGCAGGATATTTTTTGCTTTCATCAAAATCTACTGGCTTAATAACCCAACCATCTATTATCACACCTGGTTCAGTTTCAACACTTAGCTTTTCTGGTAAAGAAATTACTCTATCTGCTTTAACCCATTGGTTGAAGGAGGTTAATTTAATTAAATCTTGTTCCTTCAAGCTGTAAATCTCTTGAAGAGAGTTTGCTTCCATAGCTATAAGTAATATGTCTTCTCCATTTATGCTTATCCCCTCAACAGTTCCATTATCTTTAGTTAGGGTTTCCATATTGCCATTAGCATCTATTCTGTTAAGGAAGGAACTATCATCTTCTGTGGTTACGAAATATAGATAATCATCTTCAACCTTTGTAGCTTCTGATCCAGCATATCTGCAGTCAGATCCAACAGAATTGTATAGAGCCTTATCGAAGTCAGGGGTTATGCAGATTTGTTCAAGAGAGTTTAAATCAATAGTGTAGAACTTAGCATTTTCATTAACTCCATAACTGACCATATCTGTTGAAGCTACGATTAACTTTTCATCAGATATAAAGTCAGCATAACCGTTACTCATTGGCACAGGTTGTGGTATTACCTTTAAGGTCTTAGTCCTAAAATCATAGATAGATATGTCATTTGTAAGAGGCATTTTATCTTTAAAATAATAGCTTAAAATTACTGCTTTAGTCTTAGTTTTATTTAAGGCAAAGAAGTCAACATTGGTATTGTCACAAGTGAGCTTTTCAACCTTTTCAGTAGATACTGTGAATAAATATAGGCTTGTTTTCTTGCTTCTTGTAAATCCCGCTCCGTTAAGCCAAAAAGGTATCTCATCTAAGACTTCGTAGTCTTCTTCCTCTTTTCTTCTAGCTTTTTCTTTTTCTCTTTCTTCAACACTAAGGCTGTCTAAATCTACTTCTCTAGGATTGTATTCAGCGGTAAATAAATAAGTGTCAGCATCTACTTGTTTAATTTGGCTTACTGCTTTAGGTATATTTAAGAACTTTACAGCTTCGCCTCCATGGATGTTGATCTTATAGTATTGAGTGAACTCTTCACCAGCTTCTTGTTTTTCCTTATCCTTAGGGTCTCTTTGAGCAGGAAAAACTATATTCTCTGAGTCAAGCCAGAAAAAGCTTCTTTCACTATCAAAAGAAGTTAATCTATATTTTGAATTATCCTTTAGATTAAGAATCCAAAGATTTGAAAGATACTTGTTATCTTCTATACTAGCTTCATGTACAACAAAGCAGGCGTATTTACCATCAGGGGAATGTTTTATTGAAGAAAGGAAGGTATATCTAGCAAGGTCGTCAATTTTTGTTTTTTCCATTTTATTAGTCCTCCAAATCAAGAAAGTATTATTTGTATTTGATTAAAACAGAGTTCCTAACTAAACTATTAATTTATACATGCCCGAAAGTGGCCAGAAGCCGGGATTTTCGAACAGGTATAAATCAAGTTTCGATATAGGAACTCTTAGCTTAATTCTGCCCTGTTTTAATATTTTTTAAATTATAATCTTTTATCTTTGGTATGATTAATTTATTTTACTTCAACAATCCATCCTTCAGGAGCCTTTTTGTCTCCAAATTGTATGCCTGAAAGAGTATCATAAAGTTCTCTTGTTATTGGTCCTACTTCTGTTTCACTGTGGAATACATGTAGTTTATCCTTATAGAAGATTCCTCCTATTGGGGTTATTACAGCAGCGGTTCCACAAGCCCCAGCTTCTTTAAACTCATCTAGATTGTCTATAAACACATCTCTTTCTTCAGCTTCTAAGCCTAAGTATTCCTTAGCTAGATAAAGTAAAGAGTACTTTGTTATACTAGGAAGTATTGAAGGTGAATATGGTGTTACAAACTTATTGTCCTTTGTTATACCAAAGAAGTTTGCAGCTCCCACTTCTTCTATCTTAGTATGAGTAGCAGGATCTAGATAAACGCAGTCTGCGAAGCCAGCCTTAGCTGCTAATTCATGAGGATAAAGACTTGCAGCATAGTTACCGCCAACCTTAGCTGCTCCAGTACCATAAGGAGCTGCTCTGTCATAATCAGCAATTGCGTAGTTAACTGGAGTTATTCCTCCCTTATAGTAAGCTCCTACAGGAATACAGAATACACAGAATAAATATTCAGGTGCTGGCTTAACGCCTATGTTGTCTCCAACTCCTATTATGAATGGTCTTAAGTACAATGTAGCTCCAGTTCCATATGGAGGAACAAAGTGCTCATTAGCTTTGACCACTTGTATACAAGCATCTATGAACTTTTCTTCAGAAATTACAGGCATTAAAAGTCTCTTGCAGCTGTTTGCTAGTCTCTTAGCATTTTGATCAGGTCTGAAAAGTTGTATCTTTCCTTCCTTTGTTCTGTAAGCCTTAAGCCCTTCAAAACATTGCTGACCATAGTGTAAAGCAGTTGAGGCCTCGCTTATTGAAAGCATGTTATCTTCTACCAATGCTCCATCATCCCATTGTCCGTCTTTCCACTTAGAAACATAACGGAAATCAGTTTTAATATAACTAAACCCCAAGTTATTCCAATCAATATTTACTTCTTTAGACATAAAAAAGCCCCCTATCTATAAACTATACTTTTTTTCCTATTATTTAATTTTATCACTTTTAATTGTAATGTGAAATAAAGTTTTACATTAATAAAGACTTATATTAATAAAAAAATATTTTTAACAACTTTATAGTATAAATTGTTAAATTGTTCAAAAAATATCAAAAAATATATTGCTTTCAGTTTAATCCTCTACTATACTAAATCTTAATAAAATAATACTTATCGGAATAGTTGGTAATTCATAAGTTTTATTTAAGGCTCTGTTAAAGTACCGTGTTGAAATTAAGTGGTCAGTCATCCGATGCTTAGATGAGCTTGCGCTAATTGCTCGCTCATATAGCATCTCCTTCTTAACCACTTAATTTCAACGATATTATTAAACATAGCCTTATTTAAAGGTCCATGTTGATGACTGTTTTAATCTAAGCAAAGGCTTCAAATATTCAAATTGGGGGAATATTTGAAGCGAAATAATCTGAAAAGTCATAGAATTATTATAGCTGTGATGTAATTAATATGGCTGAATTTGTGAATAACTATGTTAAGTTAGTAACAAGAAATTTTGGGGGGCTTATTTCATGAATAGTAATACAGAGAGCAATATAGTTTGGCATAATACAAGTGTTAGTAAGGAAGATAGGGAAAGTCTGTTAAACCAAAAGGGTATAGTTCTATGGTTTACTGGACTTTCAGGGGCAGGTAAGTCTACTGTTGCTAATGCTTTAAGTGTAGAACTACATAACAATTCTTATTTTACCTACCTTTTAGACGGGGACAATCTAAGACATGGCTTAAACTCAAACCTTGGTTTTTCCAAAGAAGACAGAGAAGAAAACATAAGAAGGGTAAAGGAAGTAGCCAATCTTTTTGCAGATGCTGGTATCATAACCCTAGCTACCTTTATATCTCCTTTTAGGAAAGATAGAGATAGCGTAAGAGAATTATTAGGAGGCAGATTTGTGGAAGTTTTTGTGGACTGTGATTTAGAGGTTTGCGAAGACAGAGATCCTAAGGGGTTATATAAAAAAGCAAGAACAGGTCTTATAAAAGACTTTACAGGGATAGACTCACCTTATGAAAAACCAGAAAATCCAGAGATAACTATAAATACTCATAAATCTACCATAGATGAATGTGTCGAACAAATAATAGAGTACTTAAAAGCAAAAGCATATTTGAATAGGAGCTAAAGCATTTTGGGGGGCTAAAAAATGAATATAAAAAAGATTCTTGCGTCTATAGTGACATCTGTACTGGTATTGGGGCTTGTGGGATGTTCATCAAAAAGCAAAGACACATCTAAAGTCACAATTGGCTTTTTCTCTAATATAACTCATGCTCAAGCTTTATTAGGAATGAACAATGGACAGTTTAACAGGGACATAGGGGATGAATATAGTCTTAACTTCAAGCAATTTAATGCTGGGCCAGATGAGCTTCAAGCTCTACTAGCAGGAAGTATAGATATAGGCTATATAGGACCAGGTCCTGCTTTAAATGGTTATATAAATTCTAAAGGTGCCATTCAAATAATAGCTGGAGCTTCTAGTGCAGGAGCAGTTTTACTCACATCAAAAGATTCTTCAATAAAAAACGCAAAAGACCTATCAGGAAAGAAAGTAGCAATTCCCCAATTTGGCAATACCCAAGACTTATCACTAAGAGCGCTTTTAAAGGAAAACGGATTAAAAGATAAAACCAGTGGGGGAACTGTTGATATAGTACAAGCGGAAAATTCTCTAATCAAAACTCTTTTATCTCAGCATAAAATAGATGCAGCATTGGTACCAGAACCTTGGGGAGCTAGGCTGGAGCAAGAAGCTGGAGCTAAGGTGGTTCTTGACTACAAAGATGTTTGGAGAGAGGGAAATTATTCTGTGGCAGTAGTGGTAGTTAGAAAAGAGTTTATGGAAAAGCACCCGGAATTAGTTGAAAAGTTTTTAAAAGCGCATGTAAGCCTTACGGATTATATCAACTCCAATCCGAAAGAAGCAAAAAAGGCAATAAACGATGAACTTAATAAGCTTACTAAAAAACCTTTAAAAGGAGAGGTGCTGGATAAGGCTTTTAATAGGCTTGAAGTGACTAACTATCCTATAAAGGATTCCATAGTAGAGATGGCGGAGCTTTCAAGAAGCATAGGTTTCATAAGGGAGGAGCCAGAGCTAGCTGACTTATACAGCCTTGATATGCTAGATAAAGCTATTAAGGAATATGAGAAAGGCAAAACAAAATAAAAAGGGGGCAAAGACGTTGAGTCTTGTTATTGAGGGAGTAAAGAAGAAATTTATAACAAAGCGTAAAGAGACCTATACTTTAGATAATATCAATCTTGACTTCAAAAAAGGTGAATTTGTGTGCATATTGGGGCCGTCAGGATGCGGAAAATCTACCTTGTTAAATATAATTGCAGGTCTTGAGAGTCCTACAGAAGGAAGAATAACCTTAAATGGCGATGAAATAAAGGGTGTTGGCGTAGACAGAGCAGTTATGTTTCAGGAGTCTGCTTTATTTCCCTGGCTAAAGGTTATAGATAATGTGGAGTTTGGAATGAAAATAGCTGGTGTTCCTAAGAAGGAAAGAAGGGAGAGGGCTCTTCACTACCTTAAGATGGTTCATCTTACTAAGTTTCAAAATTCCTATGTTCATGAACTTTCAGGAGGAATGAGACAAAGAGTAGCACTTGTTAGAGCACTTACTTTGGATTCAGAAGTATTACTTATGGATGAACCCTTTGCTGCTTTAGATAGCCAGACTAAGAACATCCTTCAGACAGAACTACAAAAGGTATGGCTTGAGACTAAGAAGACAATAGTGTTCATAACTCATAGTGTTGAGGAAGCTGTTATTTTAGGAAATAGAGTTATTGTTATGTCTGCAAACCCAGGAAGGGTAAAAAAAGAGTTTAACATAGACTTGGCAAGACCGAGAAAAGCTGAAGATGTTAACTTAACATATATTGCAGCTCAGGTTATGGAAGAGCTTAGAGAGGAGGTAGAGAGGATTGCAAAAGCAGAATATGACAGTGATTGGAGTTTTGAAAAAGATAGCGTTTTATATAGCTCTAGTAGCCATATGGGAACTGGTATATAAGCTAGGGGTAGATGTGTTATCTATATGGAAGCCATATACTTTCCCGTCACCTTTTCAAGTTACTAAAAGTTTGTATAACTTAGTTAAGGATAATACCTTGTTTATAGCTATACTGGCAAGCATGGGAAGACTTTTGTTAGGTTATCTGTTATCTGTAGTTATTGGTCTTTCTCTTGGTCTTTTTATAGTTCGCTTTAAGTATATAGGGGACAACATAAAGGCCTTAATCTTAGGTCTGCAGACTCTACCAAGCATATGCTGGGTGCCCTTTGCCATACTTTGGTATGGAATAAGTGAACAATCCATAATATTTGTTATTGCCATGGGGTCTATATTCTCTATTTCTATAGCTACTGAGGGTGCTATAAGTAACGTATATCCATTATATATAAAGGCTGCAAAAACTATGGGAGCTAAGGGACTTAAGCTTTATATCAATGTTATCATTCCAGCAGCTCTTCCAGGAATTGTAGCTGGGATGAAGCAAGGGTGGTCTTTTGCTTGGAGAGCTTTGATGGCTGGAGAAATGATATCTTCTTCTAAGGGACTTGGATATGTACTTATGGTAGGAAGAGATGTTGGAGATATAAGTCAAGTGGTTGCAGTAATGGTGGTAATAATAGCTTTAGGGTTGTTACTGGACAAGATAGTATTTGGAAGAATAGAAACTAACATAAGACAAAAATGGGGACTTAAGACGGAAATATAAGTATAAGCAATAAGGGAGGCTAAAAATTGGATTTTAGAAAGGAAGTTTTGGAAACTGATGTTTTAGTCATTGGTGGAGGCACTGCCGGTTGTTTTAGTGCACTGAACATAGATGACAAGTCTGATTTAAAGGTAATAATAGCGGACAAGGCAAACATTAAGAGAAGCGGCTGTCTTGCAGCAGGAGTTAATGCTCTTAATGCATATATAGGAAAAGGTGAGACCGCAGATTCTTTTGTAGAATATGTAAAGAGAGATTCGGAAAATGTCATCAGAGAAGACTTGGTTTACGATATTGCAAAAAGACTAAATAGCGTAACTAAAAAGATAGAGGATATGGGGCTTCCAATCCTTAAGGATGAAGAAGGAAACTATATTCAAAGAGGAAAACGAAGTGTAAAGATAAATGGGGAAAATATAAAGCCACTTCTAGCTGATGAAGTAAATAAAAGAAAAAATATAAAGATTCTAAATAGAGTAAATATAGTGGATTATCTAGTGAAGGATAAAGAGGTGATAGGTGCCATAGGTTTTTCTCTAGATGAAAAGATTATTTATGTCATATATGCAAGCTTTGTAATATGTGCTACAGGAGGAGCATCAGGTATTTATAAGCCTAACAACCCAGGTTTTTCAAAGCACAAGATGTGGTACAGCCCGTTTAATACTGGTGCAGGTTATGCTATGGGTATAAGAACTGGAGCTGAGATGACATCTTTTGAAATGAGGTTCATAGCTCTAAGATGCAAGGATACCATAGCACCTACAGGTACCATAGCTCAAGGGGTAAAGGCAGAGCAGATAAATGCTCTTGGCGAAAGTTATGTATCAAAGTATGGTAAACCCAATACTCATATTAGACTATATGCCACAGTTATGGAGAACAAGCTTGGAAATGGACCGTGCTATTTAAAAACAGAAGGCATCTCAGAAGAATTGGATAAGGATTTATTCAAGGCTTATTTAAATATGGCTCCAGCACAAACCTTAAGATGGTTAGAGAGAAACACTGGCCCTTCTAAGGAAAATGTTGAGATTGAGGGTACAGAGCCTTATATAGTAGGTGGACATACTGCTGGTGGCTATTGGATTGATAACAAAAGAAGAACTACCCTTAATGGACTTTATGCCGTTGGAGATGTAGCTGGAGGAAGTCCTAAAAAGTATGTTACAGGCTGCTTTGCAGAAGGGGAGATTGCTGCAGAAGCAATCATTGAAGAGGCTGGAAATAGAAAAATCCATAAGTTAAGCGATGAAGCTTTACAAGAAAAAGTATCATTTATTAGTAGTTTTTTAGCTAATGAAGACTCTGATTACTCTATAGAGCAAATAGAAGAGCTACTGCAAGAAGTTATGGACAAATATGCTGGAGGTATATCTAAGGCTTACATATATAATGAAAAAGGTTTAGATACTGCTGAAGAGAAGCTTGAAGAGTTATTTGGATTGGCAAAAAAGCTTAGAGCAGAGGATCTTCATGAACTCATGTTTATCTTTGAAGTAATAGACAGGCTTTATGTTTCCAAGGTTTTGATAAGTCATCTTAGAGCAAGAAAAGAAACCAGATGGAGATGTTATCAAGAAAATGAAGACTATCCAAACAGAGATGACGATAATTGGATGAAATATGTGAACTCCATATATAAAGATGGAAAGGTTAATATCATATTTAGAGACTTAGTTAGAAAGGATGAGGCTTATGAGCATAGGAATTGATAAAGATAAATGTATAAGCTGTGGTAAATGTATAAAGGTTTGTCCTGGAAGCTTAATCTATAAAGATGACCATAATAAAGCCTATATAAAGTATGAAGATTCTTGTTGGGGTTGCACTGCTTGCCTTAAAGAGTGTGGAAGCTCTGCTATCACTTATTTCTTGGGAAATGATATCGGTGGTGTAGGAGGTTCTATGAAGGTAAAAAGAGAAGGTCAGTATTGGAAGTGGGAGATAAAAGCATTAGATGACAAAACTCATATTGTAAAGATAAATACTAAAGAATCAAATAAGTACTAGCGGTTTATTATAAAATTTAACGCCTCACTTAATAAACCAGAGGTGCTTACAATAATCTTTAGTAGTTTTATTTTAGTTGGTTTTTATGACTAGATTTATATATAAAAGAATTCTAAATAGTTTTTGTGCCTTAGCATTTAGCACAGTTTGCAGGGCTAAAGCAAATAATATAAGGCATTTAGAGCTTATAAAAGTATGATTAATTAGGGGGTTATTTAATTGAATCATTTAGATAAGTTAGAAAATAAAAGTATTCATATTTTAAGAGAAGCATATAGTGAATTTAAGAATTTAGGAATGTTATGGTCTATAGGTAAAGACAGTACAGTACTTCTTTGGTTAGCAAGAAAGGCTTTTTTTGGACATGTACCTATTCCTCTCATACATGTAGATACTCATTATAAGATACCTGAGATGATACAGTATAGAGACAGAGTGGCTTTAGAATGGAATCTAGACATGATTTATGGGGAAAACAGAGAAGCTCTAGACAATAATGAAACCTTTCCAGATGGGAATATCACTAGACTTGAGTGTTGCAAGAGACTAAAGACTGAGGCTTTAACAAACACTCTTAATGGAAGCTGGCCAAGATATAGATTAAACCATGACCTTGGTAGATATGAAATAGATAGAAATACAGAGCCCTTCACTGGCATTATCGTTGGGGTAAGAGCAGATGAAGAAGGAAGCAGATCAAAGGAAAGATATTTTTCTCCAAGAGATAAGAATAATGACTGGGATGTAGCTGAGCAACCACCAGAATTCTGGAATCAATACAAAACTGATTTTGCACCTGGAACTCATGTAAGAATACATCCGCTTTTAGATTGGACTGAGCTTGATATATGGGAGTATATAAAGAGAGAAAATATTGAAATGGTATCACTGTATTTTGACCAAGGGGAAGGAAAAAGATATAGATCCTTAGGTTGCTACCCATGTACTACCCCTGTAGAATCTACAGCTAAAAATGTTGATGAAATAATAGAAGAGCTTAAAACTGGTAAGTTTGCAAACATAGCTGAGAGATCAGGAAGAGCACAGGATAAAGAAGATGGCGGCGGTTTAGAAGAGCTAAGAAAAAATGGTTATATGTAAGGATGGGGGCTATAAGATGAGTTTTGTCAGAGAAGATATGAATATAGTAATCGTGGGGCACGTAGATCATGGAAAGAGTACAATAATAGGAAGACTTTTAGCAGATACCAATTCACTTCCTGAAGGAAAGCTAGAACAAGTAAAAGAAAGATGCAGAAGAAATTCAAAACCTTTTGAATATGCCTTTTTACTAGACGCTCTTAAGGATGAGCAGGAGCAAGGCATAACCATAGATGCAGCAAGATGTTTTTTCAAAACAGATAAGAGGGATTACATCATAATAGATGCCCCAGGACATATAGAATTCCTAAAGAATATGGTCACTGGTGCTTCTAGAGCAGAGGTTGCACTTCTAGTAATAGACGCTAACGAAGGGATTCAAGAGAATTCTAGAAGACATGGATACCTTTTATCTATGCTAGGGATAAAAAATGTAGTGGTGCTTATCAATAAGATGGACCTTGTGGACTACAGTGAAGAGGTATTTAATAAAATCGTTAAAGAATATACTGAATTTCTAAATAAGATTGATGTAGAGCCAAATCAATATATTCCTGTAAGTGGATTTTTCGGTGAAAACATAGTTACTTCTTCTGAAAAAACTCCTTGGTATAGTGGGAGCTCAGTTCTAGAAGTACTAGATGGATTTGAGAAGGAAAAGCTTCCAGATCACAAGCCTTTTAGAATGCCAGTTCAGGCTGTTTATAAGTTTACAGGGGATGGAGACAATAGAAGAATAGTTGCTGGAACCATTGAAACTGGACGTATTAAGGTTGGAGATGAGGTAGTGTTTTATCCTTCAGGTAAGAAGAATAAAATAAATTCTATTGAGTTATTTAATGCTGAGATCCCAGAAAGTGCTGGAGCAGGCTCTGCTATTGGTTTTACCTTTGATGAGCAAATTTATGTTAAAAGGGGAGAGGTTGTTACTATAGCAGGACAGTCCAAGCCTAAGGTAGGAAATAGGATAAAGGTAAATCTGTTCTGGCTGGGAAGACAATCTATGGTTAAGGGAAAGGACTATCTATTAAAGGTTGGAACGGCAAAAGTTCCTGTTAGAATAGAAGAAATCACTAAGGTTATAGATGCATCAAATCTTCAAAATGAAGTGAAGGACTCTATAGATAGGCATGATGTAGCAGAATGTATATTGAGGGCTCAAAAGCCTATAGCTTATGATTTGGCTCAGGATATAGCTCAAACCAGCAGATTTGTAATTGTAGACAACTATGAAATAGCTGGAGGAGGTATTATTTTAAAGGATCTTGAGGATGATAGTGCATGGCTAAGAGATAAGGTTATCATTAGAAACAA
The DNA here is from genome assembly GCF_009928445.1 of Clostridium sp. C8-1-8. Taxonomy (GTDB): domain Bacteria; phylum Bacillota; class Clostridia; order Clostridiales; family Clostridiaceae; genus Clostridium_AR. Next base: position 196,572 of record NZ_JAABNO010000001.1, read on the forward strand.
TAAATGGGAAAATAGCAACATATCAAGAGAAGAAAGAGCAGAAAAGTACGGTCAAAAGCAGGCTTTAATATGCATAACAGGTCAAAAGGATGTGGGCAAAAAGGCCATAGCTAAGGAGCTTGAAAGAAAGCTTTTCAATGATGGTAGAATTGTATACTTTTTAGGCATAAGTAATGTGTTATATGGTGTAGATGCTGACATTAAGCATACTGATAATGATAGCAAAGAGGAGCACTTAAGAAGACTATCAGAGGTATCAAACATTTTAGTTGACTCAGGAGCTATACCTATTGTCACTGCAGTTGAGTTAAGCAAAGGTGATGTCGCAATAATTGAGACAGCAGTTGATTCTGATAGGATAATAAAGGTTTGGATAGGAGAGGAAGTTACTACCGATATGGAATACGATCTTCACATACCAAGTTATGATTCCATAGAGGCTGCGGTAGCTAAGATAAAAACACTTCTACAAGATAGAGGGATAATATTCAAGCCTTTTTAATAAGAATAATAAGGTTTTCATGGTTTATATGCAATATTGTTGATAATTTATGCATAAAATTATGAGTTTTAGTTAGAAGAGGGTGATTATAGATCATTCTCTTTTTATTATTTATTATTTGCTATAATTTCCTTAATAATAAAGGAGTTACAGCAAATAATATATATATCTATAAAATTTATACAAATATTGATATATTGAGAATTTGAAAGTATCTGTTTTTATAGTTGAGTAAAATGAATTTAATTTTATATAATAACATATTTTAACCTAAAATAGATGATAATATGCATGATATTCATTTGTATAATTATTATATAGTACTTATAATTTATGAGGTGCTTTAAGGTACTAAAAAGATGAAGTATCTAAGCGTTAAATTAATATTTTTAATTAATTATGAATTAATTTTAAGTGGAGGAATGATTCTTGAACATATTTAGGAAGAAGACAGTTAGTGATTTTAATGAAGCGGCAGATCATAGTGGACTTAAAAGAAAACTTACAGCATTTGATCTTGCAGCCTTAGGTATTGGTTCAGTAGTTGGTACTGGAATATTTGTAGCTACGGGACAAGGTGCTAATCAGGCAGGACCTGCAGTTACTATATCCTATATAATTGCAGCAATCGTTAGTGCTTTGTGTGCTCTCACTTATTCTGAACTATCATCGATGTTTCCTGTTTCAGGAAGTACCTATTCCTATTCTTATGTAGCTTTTGGAGAAATAATTGCTTGGATAATAGGATGGGATTTGATTTTAGAATATCTTGTATCTGCAGCAGCGGTCGCCTCAGGATGGTCTGGAACCTTAGTTGGTATATTAAAAGATTATGGGCTAGCAATACCTTCAGCTTTGACCACAGCACCAATAAATGGTGGCATAGTTGACCTTCCAGCAGTTATTATAACTCTTATAGTAACTTGGATACTATTTGTAGGAGTATCTGAAAGTGCTAAGATCAACAATATAATAGTAGGTATTAAGATATTCGTAATACTTGTATTCATAGTATTAGGAATGACTCATATAAATGTAGCTAACTATCATCCTTTTGCACCTTATGGTCCAAGGGGAATAATGACAGGAGCTTCAATAATCTTCTTTGCTTTCATCGGATTTGACGCAGTTTCCACTGCATCAGAAGAGACTAAGAATCCAAAGAGAGATGTACCTATGGGGCTTGCTATGTGCTTAATAGCAGTAATAATTCTATACATAGCTGTTTCTTTAATATTAACAGGAATAGTACCTTTCAACACTATAGATATAAATAATGCACTACCAGGAGCACTATCAAGGATAGGAATAACTTGGGGATCTGCCTTGGTTGGTGTCGGAGCTGTTATTGGAATGGTTTCAACTTTACTGGTTACTTTGTATGGACAGGTAAGAATATTCATGGTTATGTCTAGAGATGGATTATTTCCAAAGAGATTTGCTAAGGTAAATAAGAGGTTTGGAACTCCAGGAATATGTACTGTTATAACAGGAGTAATAACAGCAATTATGGCAGGATTCTTACCTTTAGGCGTTATAATGGAGCTTTGTAATATAGGAACTTTATTTGCTTTTGTTATAGTATCTCTAGGTGTAATTGTACTAAGAAAGACTATGCCAAACCTTGAAAGAAAGTTTAAGTGTCCAGGAGTGCCTTTTACTCCAATATTGACAGTGCTATTCTGTATATATCTTATGGCTTTCTTACCTGGTACAACCTGGGTTAGGTTTGTAGTATGGCTTATATTAGGATTAATCATATACTTCCTATATGGATATAAAAATAGTAAATTGAATAAAAGTTAACAAAATATTTATATTTTAAATGTGCCAGTTCGTAGATTAATTATATGGTTGAGAGGTTGCTATTGTTTAATGTAGCTTCAAAGCTATATAAATCAATGGGTTGGTGCATTTTTTATATACCTTGTATTGTAATAAATGTTACTATTTTGGCAAATAGTTTTGTTCCTATTCATTAAAAGGATAAAATATCCTTATATTTTTACATAATTTTAATAGACTTATAGTTATCATATTAAATAGAAGAAATTGCTAATTACCTTGAAATGCAGTAAAATTAATGGGTATATACTAAATTCATAGAAAATAATGTCATATTATAGGGGGAGAAAAAATGAAAAAATTAATTGCTTTTGTATTCACATTTTTATTATTTTCTTTTGGAGCAAGTCATCACGCTTTTGCAGCAACAAATGATGGTAAGGATGATGTTCTTACTAAGATCCAACAAACTAATCAACAAATTCAAGTTTTAATAGATAATGCTAAGGTTAAGGGTTCAGAAATAAATGCTAAACTCGATAAACAAATTAAGGACTTAGAAAGTCAAAAGGCTGCTTATGCAGGACAAGAAGATAAAATAGCTGAAATTGATAAAGAAATTGCAGAATTAAAAGATGAAGCTAACAAAGAGATAGACAAGCTTTGCTTAGATTTATATAATGAAACTGAGGATTTAGCTAATGCTATGGTAAAAGAAGCAGAAAAGGCTGGAATCCAAGTAGAAAAACAATATTTTGATCAGAATATTGGTGGAAAGATTATTGCTATAGATCCAGTTCAAGTACTGGATTAAATATAAAATTAGGTGTAGATTACTTATTATCTAATACTATCTAAATAATAAGTGTAGGAGGAACGATGTCTGGGATAATTTATAATTATAAAGGAAATTATATTGAAAAAGTTTTAGGCAATAAGAATGAGCTTTCTCTGTTAGCTAACGGTGGACAAACAGAAGTTATGAATTTTGAAATATATAAGAATACAATTTTCTTTGTATATCCTGCAGATGATTCTGACTTCATGGAGTTTTTCTACATATTAAAAGGAAAAATAGTATTAGAAATTGATAATAAAACAATAAAGCTTGGAGCTGGAGACTACTTTTCATGTCACGAATTAGAGGAAAAGACCTTTTTTAAGACAGAGACAGATGTTACACTACTTTATGTTAGTAATAAGCCAGTATTCCATATGATGAGTAATAAGATGAAAAAACTATCATCCATACGAAAAGTAGTAGAAGAAAAGGATATGTACACTCATGATCATGGAGAAAGAGTTAGAGAATATTCTTTAAAGATAGGTGAAAAATTTCACTTTTCAAATTCAAGAATGACTTGCTTGAATTATGCAGCAGCTTTCCATGACTTAGGCAAAATAAATGTTCCAGACGAAGTTCTTAAAAAACCTGGCAGACTTACTAAGGAAGAGTTCGAATACATAAGAAAACATCCTAAGGATGGAGAAGATATTATAAAAGATACTTTTATAAAGGAATCAGCTCTTGCTATAGGGCAGCATCATGAAAGAATAGATGGTAGTGGATACCCTTTAGGGTTAAAGGGTGATGAGATTTGCATTGAGGCCAAGATAATTGGTGTTGCAGATTCCTATGATGCTATGACTTCTGATAGGCCTTATAAAAAAGGGATGAGTCCTAAGGATGCAATAGAAGAACTCAAAAGCTTAGCTGGGAAACACTACGATGAGTTGATTGTAGCAAAACTAGAAGAAGTCCTTAAAGAAGAAGGATTAATTTAAAAAAATATAAAGATTTAGTATATACTATATTTAACAAAGATAAGGGTGGTCTCTGAGCTAAGTATTTAGTTTTGAGGTCACCTTTATCTTTTTGCTGTAAAGATCAGCATAAAACCTTTTACCATATAGGCCAGCAATATAAAGGTTTTACAACAGACTATTAAGGTAAGCAGAAAAAAAGAAAATATATCTGTTTTATAGATTTTACTTATAGACATTTGGAAAGACAGATTCTGAAAGATCCACTAAAGAAGGTTTGTACATCAAGTTTTCATTATTACTGTATTTCTCATAATGTGCCATTTACTATGGACTTTCAAACTCAATAATATATAATACTAGTAGACCGAAGATATTATTAAATTGAGTTTATAATAAACTTTGAAGAAGTTGGTATCATTTAATTTATTCTTTGTTAAAGTACTGTGTTGAAATTAAGTGGTCAGTCATCCGATGCTTAAATGAGCTTGCGCAAAGAATTAATATGATTTTGTCATACTCCATGGCTAAAACTGTAAACTCACTACGTTCGAACAGTACAGTTTATTAACGCCATTCCATCTGAAAAAATCATTTAATTCTAGTAGCTCGCTCATATAGCATCTCCTTCATGACCACTTAATTTCAACAGTATTATTAAACAGAGTCTTAATTTGAAAAATGATCACGTGAGAGGGGATTGAGCATAAAATGGCTAAGATATGCGTACTAGCGGAAAAACCATCAGTGGCTAGAGAAATTGCTAGAGTTTTAAAATGCGGAAAAAAAGGTAATGGATTTATTGAAGGGGATAAGTATGTAGTAACCTGGGCATTGGGACATTTAGTTACCCTTGCTGATCCAGAGGCCTATGATGATAAATATAAAAGTTGGAAGATTGAAGACCTACCTATGCTTCCTAACCACTTAAAGCTTGTAGTTATAAAGCAAAGTGGAAAGCAGTTTAACGCAGTTAAGGAACAGTTAGTTAGAAAGGATGTTTCTGAGATTGTTATAGCTACTGATGCTGGTAGAGAAGGAGAGCTTGTTGCTAGATGGATTCTAGAAAAAGCTAGAGTAAACAAACCTATAAAAAGATTATGGATATCTTCCCAAACAGATAAGGCTATATTGGAAGGTTTCAGAAATCTAAAACCAGGTTCTCAGTATGATAACCTTTATAAGGCAGCAGCTTGTAGAGCTGAAGCAGACTGGGTAGTCGGTCTTAATATAACAAGAGCGCTTACTTGCAAGCATAATGCTCAGCTTACAGCAGGACGTGTGCAATCAGCCACTCTAGCTATGATAGTAAATCGTGAGGAAGAAATAAGAAACTTCAAACCTAAGGATTACTATACTATAACTGCAAAGACTAAAGGCTTTACTCTAAGCTGGAGAGATAAAAATAATAATGGCAGCATCTTTGAAGAAGATAAGGTGAATAAGATAATATCAGCTACTAAGGGAAAAGAAGCAAGCATTGTTGACGTTATTGAAAGTCATAAGAAGCAGTTTGCTCCAGCTTTATATGATCTTACGGAGCTTCAGAGAGATGCTAATAGAATATTTGGATATTCTGCAAAGCAGACTTTATCAATAATGCAGAGATTATATGAAAATTATAAGTTCCTTACTTATCCAAGAACAGATTCTAGATATATATCAACTGATATAGTAGCAACTCTTCCAGATAGGCTTAAAGCCATTTCTATAGGAAGTTATAGGGCTGCAGCTACTGAAATATTAAATGGAAAAATAAACGGTCACAAGGGCTTTGTAGATAATAGCAAGGTAAGTGATCACCATGCCATCATTCCTACTGAGGAGAGGGTGAACTTAGCGTTATTAAGCAATGAAGAAAGACATATTTATGATTTAGTAGTTAAGAGATTTCTTTCTGTAATGCTTCCACCTTACGAATATATACAAACTACAATATCAGCAGATATAAATGGAGAAACCTTTGTAGCCAAAGGAAATGTTGTAAAGTCTAAGGGTTGGAAGAAAGTATATGACAAGTTAGAGGATCTTTCCGAGGACGAAGACGAAAAGGATAGCCAAGAGCTACCAGTTGTGAAAAAGGGTGATAAACTGCCTATATTGTCCGTTGATAGTAAAAAACAACAAACTAAACCGCCAGCAAGGTTTAACGAAGGTACTTTACTTTCAGCCATGGAAAAACCTCATAAATACGTTTCAGTAGATAAGCAATCAGCTAAGACCTTAGGAGAAACAGGAGGAATAGGAACTGTTGCTACCAGAGCAGATATAATAGAAAAGCTGTTTAACATGTTCTATATTGAGAAGAATGGTAAGGAAATAATCCCAACTTCCAAAGGAAAACAACTTATAGAGCTAGTTCCAGAAGAACTAAAATCACCTTTGATGACTGCTAAATGGGAGCTTGAACTTGACCTTATAAGCAAAGGCAAGAAGGACCCTAGAGTTTTCACAGAAGATATGAGAAACTATGCTAAGGAGCTAGTTGAAGATGTTAAAGGAAGCAGTGATAAGTTTAGACATGATAATATCACAGGCAAAAAGTGCCCTGAATGTGGTAAATATATGCTTGAAGTCAGCGGTAAGAACGGTAAGATGTTAGTCTGTCAGGATAGGGAATGTGGGCATAGAGAAAACTTAAGTAGATTCACTAATGTTAGATGCCCAGAATGTCATAAGAGGCTTGAGCTTAGAGGGCAAGGTGAAGGACAGATATATGTATGTCCTAACAATAACTGTAATTTTAGGGAAAAAGCAAGTTCCTTCAACAAGAGATTTGATAAGAAATCTGACAAGATAAACAAAAAAGAAGTTGCTAATATCATGAAAAAGATGAAAAGTGAGTCAGATATAAATATAAACAGTCCTTTCAGTGAACTGTTAAAAAACTTTAAATAAAATACACCTATTGAATAAATCGAATAACTCGTTAAACATTTCAAGGCAGATATTGTCTTGAAATGTTTAACAGTATTTCGTTTTTTTTTTATTAATTAGAAGAACACAAATTTTGAAATGTTAAAAAAAAATAAAAAATGTTTTTTTTTATTTTATACACGAGATATAAAGTAACTAAAAATATGAAATATTTATAATTAGTAGGAGGAAATTTACATTTAATATAGAATATATATCCTTGTAGTGCTACAAAAATAAATTTAAAAGGAGGATTTACAATGAAAAAGGTTTTTGGAACATTATTCTCAGCGGTGTTGCTAGCAAGTTTTTGCTCAGTTCCAGCATTTGCAACTAGTAATAGTCAGTCGGTTAGTGCATTCAATGGAAAACTAACTTCAAATGTTTGGATACAGAGTATAGCAGATGTTAATGGTACTGGAGATTTTCAAGTATCAGCTCACTACTCAGGAACTAACCCTTATAATGCAGATTGGATAAAGACTTCTTGGAACTTTTATAGTATAGGGGGAAGTGTGAGCTGGAATGGAGCAGGTATTTCTGGTGATGGTACATCTACTGGAAGCTCTTGGACAAACTATAATTCTAGTGATGCGTCATTCAGAGGTAGAGTTGCTGGTAACGGACTTTGTCTTTATGTTGGATGTAATAACACTGCGACTATGTTTGCTAGAGGAGTAACATATAGCACTCTTGCAAAGGTATGATGTGATGCTATAATAAAAAAATTGATTTCTATGATTTAGCTGTAAGTACTCTGTTTAAGTGGTAATAAAAGTATTTATTACCATATAGAAATACTTATATAAAAAAATAATACATTAATTGTTTATAATGGAAGTAAGGTTATGTTTTTGTAGAGAATTAATATAGGGGAGGATTTATTATGAAAAAGGTTATAGGAACATTATTATCGACAGCATTATTGGCAAGTGTTTATTCAGTGCCAGTATTTGCTACTAGTAACAGCCAATCAGTTAGCGCGTTTAATGGAAGGTTAACTTCAAATGTTTGGATACAGAGTATAGCAGATGTTAATGGAACAGGAGACTTCCAGGTATCAGCTCACTACTCAGGAACTGAGCCTTATAATGCAGATTGGATAAAAACAGCTTGGAGCTTCTACAGTATAGGAGGTAGTGTTAGTTGGAATGGAGCAGGTGTTTCAGGTAGTGGAACATCTACCGGAAGCTCTTGGACAAACTATAATTCTAGTGATGCTTCTTTTAGAGGTAGAGTTGCTGGTAATGGTCTTTGTCTTTATGTTGGTTGCAATAATACTGCAACTATGTTTGCTAGAGGAGTGACATATAGTACTCTTGCAAAAGTATAATAATTAAAGTATTAAAAGGAGTTAGGCATATTATGCTTAACTCTTCTTAAAGGAGTTTTTATGAGAAAAAAAGCCTTGATTTCAATAGTACTATGTATTTTTTTTGTTTTTTCATATATAGTTTGGAATTTTCATGGGTATAAAGCTAATGGAAATAGTAAAAGTTTAAGCATGAATTATGTCAATAAAGCCATTCACCAAAATAATCTTAGTATAATCGAATATACGGATAAATTTTCATTAGAGGATACTCTTATAAATAATATATTAATGGCAAGTTGTAGTACAGGTAATGTTGATAGTATACGTAAGTCTTTAGATACAGTTAATTCTGAGATAAGGGACGAATTATCTAATACTTCACTTTCAAACAGTAATCCTGAGTTATTACTAAGTAATGTCTATTTTTATGTTATGTATTTAAATAAGATCAATGTTAAGGCGCCAGAAGAAATAAAGAGAAGTATATCAGATTTTATAAATTATAGTTATGTGAAACCTTTGGACAGTTTAAAGCAAAAGGATAAACTTGTTCTACTAGATTCGATGGAGAAGATATCATTTTTACAGGGTGTGTTAAGTTTAGATGCAAACATAAAAAATTTTATATTAAACTCAGTAAATAACATTAAACTTAATAGTAACAATGTAAATTTTGAAAACGAAACTATTTTATTGTATAAAATTAATATATTTAAGATGTTAAGTTTATACAAGGAAGTTAATGAGATTCAACCTCTAGTAAATACGGCTACTAATAATATTGCTAAAAATATAGATGATACTTTTGTGAATGATATAGAAAATATACCTCTATTGTCCATGTTGTTTGATAACATGGCGGAAAATGAAAAGTTATCGAAATTTAAAAATAAGGTATTCGATATTGTTAAAAGCAATGTTGACTTGCCAGCTGTACTCAAATTTTATTGTTTTAAAATTATTAGTGATAATAAGGAACTACAAAGTATAATTGATACATATCCTAGGGATAGTAAATGTAATTTTACAGCTCCTGCTCAATTAGTTCCTACTTTTAAAACATTATACTTTTTATTAAGCCTCGATTCAATAAGTGATAATCAGTTAAATATAAATAAGTCTCCGACTAAGGAATATATTAGTGATTTATTAAGTAAATATAAAGATACCAATATGGATATTTCGGAAATATATTATTTTTTGCAGGTAAGAAAATATGTCAGTAAGGATAAAAAGTTTGATTTAATAAATAATCTCGTTAATAAGAACATAAGTGAGATACCATTAAAAGCAAGTAATGAAAAAGACAATTTTGTTACCCTATATTGGAAAATAAAGGTTATGTTGTCGTTAAATAGATATGATAATATAAGTAAGTTAGAATCAGATTTTTCAAAAAGCTATGAAAGTATAAAAGATATTTATAAAAATGACAGTAATAAGTTGATAGTAGACTTGATGTATTATGAAATATTAAATGCTACTAATAAGAATACAAATGGCATTGACTTAAATTCCATTGGAAAAGAACTTTTAAACTATAGTAATGACTCTTATGTTCACTGTATATATATTTATTTTAATATAGTGAACTCATGTAAAGTTAAAATTAAAGATCAATTGATTAATGATTTAGAAAAAAAACTAAATGATTATAAGACGATATACGGTTATTCAGCTAATGTGCAGTATAAATCTACAAATTTACAAGCAACATTTGAAGGTGTTAAAGCATTAAGTCTAATTGATTCATTGAAAAATAATAACTAGTGAGGTGTTTTATGAAAGATACACTGATTACTCTTAGTAACGTAAAGAAAAATTATGGAAGTCAGAGAGTCTTGAAGAATATTAATTTATCAATAAGTTCAGGCAAGATATATGTAATAATGGGACCATCAGGAACCGGAAAGTCTACATTGTTGAATATAATTTCAATGATTGAACCTCAATCAGATGGAGAATATTTATGGAAGGGAAAGAGTGTTAATGATATTAACGTTGGTGAAAAAGCTTTAATAAGAAGAACAAAGTTAGGAATAATATTTCAAGAGTTCAATCTATTTGAGGAATTAACTGCATATGAAAATCTAGATATCTATCTTAAGCTAACTACTAAATTTGATGATAAAGAAAGAAATAATATGATACTAACTCAAGTTGACAAATTAGGAATATCGCCTATATTGAACAAAAGGGTTAAATTTCTTTCAGGTGGAGAACGTCAGAGAGTAACAATAGCTCGCTGTTACCTGAATGAAACAGAACTTATATTGGCTGATGAGCCCAGTGCTAATATTGATTCTGATAATAAGGAAATACTTATCTCCTCATTCTTACAACTTAGAGAAAGTGGAAAGGCTATATTAATTGTTACTCATGATGATAGCTATAAATCAATTGCTGATGTTGTTTATAATATTAAAAGCGGAGAGATATATTAATATTCATAACAGGGGGGGACACTATGAAGATTTCAATATTATTTTTTAAGAGAAATATAAAGAATTTTTTTAATATCATAATTTCTTTAACTTTATTTATATTGATATTTAATTTTATAATTGGATTTATTTTAAATGTAACTAGTAATTATAAAACTGATGTCGTTAATAATTCTAATTTATATTTTATGCAAATCGAGAATAAAGATTTGAATTATAAGTTTAATAAGGATACCTTAAGTAAAATCTCTAAAATAGATGGGGTAGAGTACGCAGCTTTTGATTATGGCATGACTTTAGAGATATTAAAAGATGATAAACAAGCAAAGTCAGCCTCAGCTATAATCCCAGTTTCAAAGGAATACCTTAAGTATTTTGGAGTAAAGGAAACAATGTCAAGTGATAAGTATTTCTTATTTAATGATAAAGCGGTAGATTCAGCAAAGTTTTCAGTAAATGATAATATAACTTTATGTGCACATATTCCGACGGTGAAAGACGGAGCTATATATGGTGAGTCTAAATTTAAAGCTATAAGTTTAACTTCAAAGTTTACTATGCCTGAGTTACTTTACTTTCCACCTGATACGTCAATTATGGATCCTAAATCGTTTAATGAGCTATTTAACATAGAAGATGCTAGTGCTAATGCATCGAAGATTTTTGTAATATGTCCAAAGGTTAATAGTATGGAAGCAATAAGTAAGAAGATAGAGAGTATGAACAAGGACTTTAGGGTTACCTATGCATTGAAGACTACTCACACATTGCCGAAGTTTGCTGTAACAATAACTACCGTAAGTTCTATAATATTGGTTATATTCTTAATAATAACTGTGCTAAATGTGTCTTCAAATATAAAACAGTTTTTAATACTGAGAAAAAGAGATATAGGCTTAATGCATATCTTAGGAATTGAAGAGAAGAGAATTTATATTTTATTTATAAATGAATTTTTCCTTAATGGAGTATTTACTCTGATATTTTCACTGACTGGAACTATAGTGGCGGCTATGTTGTTAAATTGTTTTTTTAATTTCGATATAATATCTAAATATATACTGCTATATTTATTAATAGATATTTTACTTGTAATTGTTTTATTAATTTTTTCAGGCGCTTTTCAACTGAAAAAAATCATTAAAAGGCTAAGTGATGGAACCTTTTACAAAGAGGTTTTAAAATGATGAAAACTTATAAATATATAAGAAAATATATAATATTAAGTATGTTGATATTGATGCTTGTTTGTACTAGTGGATGTAATAAGGCAGGAGATTTTAAAGTTTCTAAAAATTCTTTAATAAGTTATGAGGTATCTAATAATAAAATTATACTTAATAGAATAGATACTGATAGTGGAAATAGCGATAAGTATATATTTAAAGATAAATCTATAGACAGTAATTCAGTGATTACTGAGTATAATAAATATTGGTTAATAAATTCTCCAAAAGTAAATCAAGTTGATCAGTTATTTACTCCATATAAAGAAAATAAGATGATAGAACTTGATGGAAAAGGATATTATTTAATTGGTAATATTAATGATAATTTAATTTTAGTTAAATATGAGAAAAAAGAATGGAAGTTAAAGAGTTTTAATACTTCAACAAATCAGGAATCTGATTTTAGATTTTCTATTAAGCTAGACAATAGTAGTAAAGTTTTACAAGGGGCTTCTAATAGTGGCAAATACTTAACTGTATTTACCACTAACTTGGGGAGCTATGTGCTCGAGATAAAAAATTCTAAAGTTAATTACGCTAAGATATCAGATAAGATTTTGAGTGGCTATGTTACTTTTATCGATGACAAGTTTTACTTTTTGGCAGCACGTCAAGATAACGTTGAATCACCAATGATGTATGTATTTGATAACAGCAACTTTACTACTGATAAAGAAAACTTCAATATCTATAAATTAAATTGTCAATATAATATATTTAATAACATAATATCTGAAATAAATTATAATAATAATAATTTGATAATTACAAGTGAAAAAGGTGGCAATATACTTTGTTTATATAAGCTAAATATGGAGAATAAGTCTATAGAAAAGTTATATGATAAACAAATTAAAACTCAAAGTGTAGTGGTTATTAATAAAAACCCATATATAATAGCAAGTGGAGAGTTCTTCAAAATAGATAATAATTTGAAACTTAAAAAGTTAAACTAATATTATGTTGTATTGTATAAAGTAAATAGGTGGTATATACTTAGAGAATTATAATCAGATTCTAAAGAAGAACACTTCTATTAAAAAGTTAATAGAGTCTTTTGTTAAGATAATTAAAATGTATTGGATTAAATTCACATTAAGTATAAAGGGTTGTTATAAAGTAGAAGAGATATTAATTTACTGTGTCAACTTGGTGGAGATGAAAATAATGAAGGAGTCCTTTGGAAATGGTAGTAATAGAAGACCAATACTAAAAATTCCTCATTCTAACCTAGAGAGGATATTAGAGGTAATAGCTATTGCTTCGATGATTATTCAAATAGCTATGCTTACAGCTTATTGGAGCAGGATACCGCAGCGTATAGTAACTCATATAGGTATAGATGGCAGACCAGATAGATGGGGAGGAAGAGTAGAACTTTTCGTTCTACCTATAATCTCAGTAGTTTTATATGTTCTTTTTACCACCTTAAGTAAGTTCCCTCACATATTTAACTATATAGTTGATATAAATGAGGAAAATGCTAGATATCAATATGAAAATGCTAGAACATTAATGATAGCTATAAAGTCAGAAATGCTCATATTCTTTACCATATTTCAATATAATTACTTGATGGATGCTTTAAATCGTAAAAGTTACTTTGGTCAATGGGTTTTACCTATTTTTATAATAACTATATTCGGAACATTGGTATACTTTATAAGAAAATCTATAAAAAATAAATAGTAATCCTATTAATGGTTGATGCCATTTAAATAGCAGGCTGTATTCTTAGATAAAGAGTATGGCCTGCTATTTTTACTGTTAATAAAACTAGGATAAAGCCTGATGCTTTTACAAAATGTAATTAGAAGATACAATAAAAAATAAAGCTTACTTGCCAATTATTTATTGGTTTATAGGTAAAAATATTAATATATTGATAAATTTGTTACTATTATTTCCTTAGAAGTTATATAATATAAATTGAGTATTTTAATAGGAGGTTTTAGTCAGTGATAAAGAGCTTATTTATAGATAGAAAAATGTTAAAGCACTTAGATTTTGGTATAATAATAACTGTTATATTAATAGTTCTATTTGGTTCTTATAATATATACACTTGTAGTAATAAAGCCCCTCAACAGATAAGATGGCTTATTTTGTCTTTGGCTATCTCTTATGTAGTTTTGCTTATTGATTACATAAATATAAAACTGTATGTTAAGCTATTTTACTGGCTGTGCATGATGGTGCTTTTATATACCTTGTTTTTTGGAAAAACCATAAACGGAGCAACGGGATGGATTTATGTGGGCTTCTACATCCAACCAGCAGAAATGGCAAAGATAGCTCTCATAATGATGCTGGGAGTGAAGATAGAAGAGATGGAGTTTAAGGTTAATAATATAAAAAACCTTATTATACTTGGAATATATTGTGCTATACCAATGGGGCTTATAATCAAGCAGCCAGATATGGGGATGACTATGGTACTTTTCTTCATAGTACTAGGTGTAGCTTTTTCTGCTAAGGTTGATTTGAAGATATTAGCATCAGGAATATTAGTTGTTGTAATAGCTGTAGTTGGAGTGTGGAACTCAGGACACTTTATTAAGAAATATCAAAAAGGAAGAATTATAGCCTTTCTAGATCCGGAATCTTATGCCCTAGGTGATGGATATCAGTTGCTTCAATCTATGACTGGAGTTGGCTCTGGAGGCCTTTTTGGTAAGGTATTAACCGGAGAAAAAAGAGATAATGGTGGTTATGTAGCAAGCAACGTACCAGAGCCACAAACAGATTTCATATTTGCAGTAACCACAGAGAACTTTGGTACTTTAGGAGCTATTATCTTGTTAAGTCTTTACGGCTTTTTGATATATAGAATAATAGCCATAGCAAGGATTGCCAAGGATGGTTTTGGGATGATATTTGCATCAGGATTAGCCACCTACTTTACCTTTGCTATACTTCAAAATGGAGGTATGGCAATAGGTATTATGCCTATAACTGGAATAACCTTTCCACTCCTAAGTTATGGAGGTAGCTCTCTTTTAACTACAGTAGTGGCTATAGCTTTGGTACTAAATATAGGTATGAGAAGAAAGAAGATTGTTTTTTAGCTTGAATAATAACTTAAATTAAAAAATAGCAAAAGGGAAATATGTATTACAGGTATTTTGTATGAAATGCTTTTGTAATATATATTTCCCTTTATTATTTTTATGCCGATATAAATTTAATCTACATATTTTAAGGCACTTATCTTAAACCTATTTCATCTTCAACCTAAAGAAAATATTTTAGCGAATTTTTCATGAATGTGATAAGAAATAATGAAGATAATAAAAATGTACATTAAACTCTTTAGGTTTTTTAACTTGTAAATAAAGGAGGAAAATATGTGTAAAGAGGCAAAAATATTATTAGGAGTAAGTACTATTTTTACATTGGGCATGGGTTTATCAGGGATATTTGCAAACATATTCTTCTGGAGAGAAACTGGAGACTTTACAATCATAGCTATATACAATCTAATGCACTATATTTTTACACCTATTTCCTTCATAATAGCTGGATTTATAGCTAAAAAGAAAAATGGTATATGGGCGTTAAGAATAGGCTTGCTATTGTATTCAATATTTTATGTATTGATATTACTAATAGGAAAAAGTGGTGTTTGGGCCATATACTTTTTAGGAGTCGTATATGGAATAGCCTGTGGCTTTTACTGGCTGGCCTTCAATACCTTAAGCTTCGATTTTACTTCTCCAACTAATAGAGATACCTTTAATGGCTTTAACGGAAGTTGTAGTGGTCTTGCAAGCATAGTAGCCCCATTTACTTCAGCCTATATAATTACTAGGTTTGAAGGCATAAAGGGCTACAGTATAGTGTTTAGCATAACACTAGCATTATTTGTTGTATTGATGCTCATAAGTCTAACCTTAAGGTGTAAAAATTGTGGCAATAAGCTTAATCTAAAGGTTGCATTTTCTAAAAATAATGAGGACTGGTCAAAAATTAGAAAAGCCACTATGTGTTGGGGCTTCAGAGATGTTATCATAGTATTTATAGTGAACCTTTTAATATTTCAAAGTACAGGAAGTGAGTTGTCTCTTGGTAAGTTATCACTAATTGGAGCTTTTATATCATCTTTAGCCTATATACTAGTACAAAAGATAATCAAACCAAAGCGAAGAAGGTTAGCTATATTTATTGGTGCTTCATCAGCTCTTGTAGGAGCGGTTATGCTTTCTTTAAGAATAAGCTATACTATACTTTTGATATATACAATAATAGATTCTTTCTTCATACCGTTTTTTATGATCCAATTGTCTTCTACTACCTTTAATGTAATAGACAAATCTCATGAGGGAGATCTAAGAGTAGAGTATATGATTAATAAGGATATAGTTCTTAATTTAGGTAGAATCATAAGTACTGTAGTTCTAGTATTTTTACTTTCAACCTTTAAAACATATAACATTTTAAATATATACATAATTATTATAGGAGTAACACCTTTAATATCTGGATATTTCCTATCTAAGCTTAAGAGTATCTTAGATGGAAAAGTGGAGTAAAGATTAATCTATTGGGGGGATTTTTTTGGAGAAGTTTATAATGATATGCGGCTATGGAGGTGTAGCCCTTGAGTTGTGTAAGATATTGCTGGACAATAAAAACTACATAACTGAAAAGTATAACTTGGATTTAAAAGTAAGATCCATAGTAGGCAGACATGGACAGCTTTACGAAGAAAAAGGTATTGACTTAGAAGCTCTATTGAAGTTTGGAAAAGGTTCTTGTGCTATTGAATATTATGCAAAGCAAAAGAATTTAACTTTAAAAACTAATATAGTATTTGAGGGAGATGTTCTTGTGGAGGCTACTCCCACTGACTTAGAAAGTGGAGAGCCTGGACTTACCTATGCACTAAAGGCCTTAGATAGTGGCATGAATTTAGTATTTGCATCTAAAGGAGCCTTGGTAACAAATTATAAGTTGATTTCTACAAAAGCAGCAGAGCTAGATTTAAAGATAAATTATAGTGGGGCCACTGCTGCGGCCTTGCCTACTTTAGACATAGGTGAGAGTAGTTTAAGCGGAGCTAGGATTAAATCCATAAAAGGAATACTTAATGGCACCACTAACTTTATATTAACTGAGATGTTCACTAATGACATAAGCTTCGAGGATGCTCTAAAAAAGGCTCAAGAAAAAGGGATAGCTGAAAAGAATCCTGACTTAGATATAAGTGGCTTTGATAGTGGCTGCAAGCTTCTATTAATAGCTAATAGGATATTTAATAAGCAATACGATATTAGTAAAGTTGATATAAAAGGTATTGATAAGTTAAGTGTTGAAGATATTAATTTAGCAAGATCTAGTGGACAAACCATAAAATTAATTGCTGAAGCGAGATTTAATGGAGATGAAGTTGAAATGAAGGTTGCGCCTTTACCAGTGCCAAAAGCAGAGATGTTTTCTTCAGTTAATGGAACTAATAAGTGTATAGTTTATGATACACTTGAGATGGGAGAAATCTTTTGTGCAGGAGGGGCCTCAGATCCTATGGGTGCTGGAGCTGCTGTTTTAAAGGATATAATAAATTTATATAAATAAGATTTTGATACTAATAAACTATGGAATAAAGGTATATTATTGAATAAGGGGTGATTATAATGTTTAGTGCTGATAATTTAGCTAATTTAAGTGAATTAGAGTTGGAGTTGTATAAATATGTAATAGAGAATATTAACAAAGTGATTTATATGAGAATAAGAGAGTTGGCCCAAGAGACTCATGTTTCTACCACAACAATAATAAGGTTTTGTAGAAACTTAGGTTGTGATGGATTCTCTGACTTTAAGGTTAAGCTGAAGATGCATGCGAAAGAGAGCAATACCAAATCCGTTGATGATAATATAGATGCTATTGAAGAGTTTATGGAGAGGTCCTTAAAAGGAGACTTAGATGAAAATATAATAAAAGCAGCTGAGCTGATTGTAAACTACAATAATGTTTTATTTATAGGTATAGGTAATTCAGGGTTTATAGCTGGCTATGGTGCACGTTACATGTCAAGTTTAGGTAAGTTTGCGGTACATATTGATGATCCTTATTTCCCTCTTATAGGTGACTTGGTCAATAATAGTGTTACTATAGCGCTTTCTGTGTCTGGTGAAACAGATGCTGCCTTAAGACTTATAAGCTTACTTAAGTCTAAAGGTAGTAAGATAGTAAGCATAACTAATAAAAAGAGTTCCACTTTATCGAAGCTTTCTGATGTAAGTATATCTTATTATATAACTACAGAAAGCTATTTGGATAATGATTTAGAGTATAGAGACACTACTTCTCAGGTGCCTGCTTTATACATTGTTGAAGCTCTGGCAAGGGAAGTAAATAGAATGATAGTATAAGTAACAGGGTGTTTTTAAAAAGTACCATTTTACAATAAGAGTTATATTTAACTATAGTCGGTTAAACCTTTACATAGGTGTTCGGTAATTGTATAATTTTTATATGGTTGTAGTATTTGACTATAATTCCTAATAATCTTAGTTTAATAAACAAATTTTTGATCTAGATTATTTTAATATTTGATTATATAAGCTTTATATTAAGAATATTATATATTAGTTAGTTTTTGTATCAGTATATAAAGTACAAGCTTTTGCATTTAATACTTTGGCTATGTTTAAGATTACTGTTGAGATTAGAGGTTGTTTATGAGATGCTATGTGATTAATATATTAATTATTTACATAAGCTCATTAAAGTGTCTTAAAACTAATCAATTAATTTCAATGTAATGGTTAAAATAGCCAAGCTTTAAATATGTATCTCATATAAAAATATATCTTAGGAGGAATATATCATGAATACTTATGTAGCAGAACTAAACTGTGCACAGTTGAAGTACTTGATAGAGTTTTTTGACAACTATCAAGATGAAAGCATAAAATGTACTATTAAAGATAGTGTAAGTAAAATTAAATCCACAATGGATGTAGAAACAAATCTTCCAAAGGATAAGTTAGAGTCTTATTTAAAAACAACATTTAAAAAGAAATCAAAATACGGAATGGCATTATATTTTGCTATTTATGTAAAGTAAGTAACTTCAGAGGATGTTTTAGGGCATCCTTTTTTCATATCAATGATAGGTTATTTATATAAAGAGGGGGATTGTATGAAGCGAATTTTAATAGTCTGTGTAGCTGGCATGTCTACTAGTCTTTTAGTTAGTAAGATGATGAGCGCGGCAAACGATAAGGATTTAAATATAGAGATATTCGCACTGCCTATCTCAAAATGTGCAAATGTAAGTAATACCGTAGATGTAGTTCTTCTTGGACCTCAAGTACGCTGCCAAAAGGCTCAAATAGATAAAATAATAAAGGGAAGAGTTCCTGTAGCTGTAATAGATATGAAGGACTATGGCATGATGAATGGAAAAGCTGTCTTAGATAAAACCCTAGCACTTTTAGGTTAAAAGATTAGGATTAAAGATATATTACTTTAGTAATGTATTTTAAAGCATAAGTTATACATGTTATTACTTTTTTCACCTGTTAGATAGCCTACAAAGGGATATTATTTATATATAATATTTAATGTTTAGGAGGCTATCATGAACAATTTACAAGCACTTGGATTGCATCAATTATATTTAATGGGTTTGGTATTATTTTATATAGTTTATAAGCAGGTGGTTACAAGACCAGTTAAGGGATCTCGCTATATAATAATTCCCTTATTGTTAATTTATTTTACCTTAGAATCAATAGATTCTATAACAGGAGGATTAGGAAAAGCAGCTGGAGCTTTGACCATACTAGCATCAGTTGGAGTTATAACCGGTGTTATATCAGGGATGTTAACTAAAATATTTAGAGGAGAAGACGGAATACTTTATCAGAGTGGTGGAGTGCCTGTGTTAGTATTTCTTGTAATAACTATACCAATAAGAATAATGCTTAGATATACCTTAGGACATATTCCTGGAAATGAGGTTTTAAACTATGCAGGACTATCTTATCTAGTTATGATATCTTGCCAAATGGTTGCAAAGAGCATAGTTGTAATATGGAGAAGACCTGAAGTTTTGCAATTAATATTTCAGCAGAGAGCTGACAAAGCAAGGAGAAGACTTGAGAGAAGAATAGAAAAAAGCTCAAGAAGACTAGATAGGATGAATTAGATTATGTTATCATACAAAAAATTGATAAGTAAAGCCAATGTAGAGAGAAAACTACATTGGCTTTTATTACAGTATATGAAAGGTGCATTCAGTGACTTTTTACCGTGATAGAAAAATATAAAATCTTTTCCTAGCCCTTTTTATTATCTATATTTTCCTCTTTCATATTGAGTTGGATACTGTATATCTTCATGGAGGTCATGAGCTGCTTTAAGTGGCCAGTAAGGATTTCTTAATAGTTCTCTTCCTAAGAATACTAAATCAGCTCTATTATTAGATAGAATTTCTTCTGCCATATAAGGCTCAGAAATTAGTCCGCCAGCAATAGTAGGAAGCTCGCAATTTTTATTTATAATCTCTGAAGCTTTTACTTGGTACCCTGAAAAAGCATGTATAGTAGCTGGAGCAACACCACCTGTGCTCACATTGACAATATCTATACCTTCCGATTTAACAAGGTTTATAAGTTCAGCCATAGTTTCTGGAGTATTGCCACCTTCTACGTAATCCTCTGCTGATACTCTAAGTATTAGAGGTTTATCTTCAGGCCATATACTTCTTACTGCTGAAACTAACTCTTTCAAAAATCTTGCTCGATTTTCTAAACTTCCACCATACTCATCTTCTCTCTTGTTGGATAGAGGTGAAAGAAATTGAGATATAAGATATCCGTGAGCTCCGTGGATTTCTATCGTATCAAAGCCTGCCTTTAAAACTCTTTCTGAAGCATCTTTAAATAATTTCACCACTCTAGCAATATCTTCTTTAGTCATTTCAACTGGTGTTCTGTAGGTTTCATCAAAAGCAAGGGCACTAGGTGCTATCATAGGTTCAGATAGCACTTCAGATTTTCTTCCAGCATGATTAAGCTGTATACCTACCTTAGCGCCATATTTGTGGCATTGATCCACTATATTTTTAAGTCCTTCAATATGAGAATCATCCCAAATCCCTAAGTCTTTCGAAGAAATACATCCTCCAGGCTCCACGCCTGTTGCTTCAAGGATAATAAGGCCTGTACCTCCAATTGCTCTTGTAGAGTAGTGAATGTAATGCCAGTCGTTAGCATATCCAGCACTATCCGAAGAGTACATGCACATTGGAGCCATGACTATTCTGTTTTTTATCTCCATGTCTTTGATCTTAAAACTACTAAAAAGTTTAGACATATATATCACCGCCTGGTTATTTTAATTTACTAAGTAAATATATTATACAACTTTTATACGTATGAGAGTACATTTATTTTTAACATTAATTACATATGGCCCTATTAAAGAGATTATCATCCATAAAGTGTAACTTATGCTTAAATGAAAATGTACTAAGAATTAGGCAAATATCTTCGATAATTATTTATATAAAATTTTAGGAGGATTATTTATGCCAAAACTTAAGATGAAAGAAAGTGGAAAAAGGTTTAATTTTAGTGGCATTGGTTTTAAGCTAATACTTATACTAATATTAATCTGTCAGATTCCACTAAATACCTTTGGAGTATTAGCATATAACAAAGCTAATAATATTCTTTATGATAAACTAAAGACAACCGCGGGTCAGGAATTAGAGTTGGTAAGTGGATCCATAGATAATTATTTTTCTGGTGTATCAGCAACCACAAAGATGTTATCTAATAATGTTGATTTGACTCAGATAGCGATACATCCTGAGTATGCAAGCTTTGCATTAGAATTATTTAGAGAAGCAAAGGAAAGCAATAGTGATATAGAACAAATAGTTTTTTCAACTATAGATAAGAAGATTGTAAGGTACCCAGCACAAGAGACAAAGGCTGGATATGACCCAACTACGAGACCATGGTACAAAGGCGCTATAGAAAAACAAGATGATATAAACTATTCTGAGCCATACAAGAACTCTACAGGAAAGTTTGTAGTTTCTATATCTAAGACTGTAATGAACAATGGTACTCTAGTAGGGGTAGTATCTGTGGATGTTGATTTGAAGAACCTATCAGAAAAGTTGTCAAAGGTTAAGGTAGGAAATTCAGGTTATGCATTTATAAGTGATGCAGAAGGTTTGATGATAGCTCATCCTGATAGTTCTCTTATAGGCGGAGACATCACTACAAAACAAAGCTATTGGAATGAAGTGAAATCTAATCCAAGAGGTTTTACTAAATATACTTATAATGGACAGAATAAGTTTGCAAGCTATTCTACAAATGCAGTAACTGGGTGGAAGATAATGGCTTCCATGCAGCAAAAGGAACTAAATGATGATACTGATGATATAAGAAACTTACTTATAATAATTATAGCTATATTTCTTCCTTTAAATATATTAGTTGCATATATATTTAGCAAATCAATAAAGAAAAATATAAATAAGTTGAAAGATGTATTCAAGAAGGCTTCAGCTGGTGACCTTACTGAAAGGATTAAGATTAATTCTAAAGACGAGTTTGAAGAGTTAGCTAATAGTTTTAATGAAATGACAGATGGAATATGTGCATTGATAGGTACTGCAAAGGAATCTTCAGATATAATCAATAAGACTTCTGTATCTATATCAGCTATGAGTGGTCAGACTACTAACGCAGTAGCTGATATAGCAAAGACTATTGATCAGGTTGCGTCAGGAAGTACAGAACAGGCTAAAGACATAGAAGATGGTGTTTCTGAGCTACAATCACTGGTATTCAAGCTTCAGGAAATAAATGAAAAGACCAAGAGTATGTTTAAGGTTTCAGAGAATACAGATGAAATGACTAAGGATGGCTTAGTAGTAATGGATCTATTATCTTCAAAGTCTAAGGACACAAACAATGCCTCAGATAAGATAGAAATTGCTGTAAGAGACATGAGTGAAGCATCTTCAAATATTAAAGCTATAACTAGTAGTATAAATGAGATTGCGGAACAAACTAATCTATTAGCTCTAAATGCTGCTATTGAAGCTGCTAGAGCTGGAGAAGCAGGTAAAGGCTTCTCTATAGTGGCTGATGAAATAAGGAAGTTAGCAGAGCAATCCACTGAAGCTACTAAGGATATAGAAGCACTCATAGATCAGGTTGATGACAAATCTAAAATTGCAGTTAGAGCGGTTAGTGAGGCGAAGACAACCATAAGTGAACAAGGCGAAGCTGTTACTAAGACAAAAGTTACCTTTGTGGATATCTCAAAAGCTATTGAGAATTTAAGTAATATGATAAGTAGTGTTCAAAGCTCAATAAATGATATTAACAGAGATAAAGACTCAATTATGGAAAAGATGCAGAATCTTTCAGCTATATCAGAGGAAACTGCAGCTAGTACAGAAGAGGTATCTGCAGCAACAGAAGAAGTATCTGCATCAATGGATGATTTTAATGAAAATGCTCAAAGGCTTAAGAGCTTATCTGAAGAGCTAAATAATGACATAAATAAATTTACTATTTAATAGCAAGATTAAAAAGGTGTTCATGGTACATTGGTATCATGAGCATCTTTTTATTTTATAGGCGGTTTTATCAAGTAAACGAAGGCGTTAAATATATGAAAAATAAAAATAGTGCATACATGTTAAAAGTTTATCATTATAACCTTAGGTAAATAGTAAAGTTGATTGTTTAAATTAGAAATTGTATTAAATTAAATAAAAATTTAACTTTATGTATTTTAGTAGTTAAAAAAACGACAATGTTGTCGATAAATATATGAAGATGTTGAAAAAAGGTCTATAAATTGTAAGATTATATATTTTTTATAATGTAAGCTTTGTTTATTTGATAGCAGAATTTTGTAAGGTTATGCCTATTGTACACGTTAAACATGGGAAGTAAAAAGATATAAATACATAAATATAAAAATATATAGACTTTTATCATCAGTGCAGTTTGACTTTTAAGGGGGAAGAATTAATGTCAAAGACTACAAAAAAGAGAGAGAGAAAGGTATCAAGATTTAGGGGAATAAGCTTTAAATTAATACTAATGTTGATACTTATATGTCAGGTTCCACTTATTACATACGGGGAGATATCTTACAAAAAGGCCTATAACATAATATTAAATAAGTTTAAAGTAACTACAAACCAAGAAGTAGAGCTTGTAAATGATTCCTTGAATAATTATTTTACTGGAATAGTAAATACTACCCAAATGCTTTCTAATAACGCTAATTTAAAGAATCTAATTGATCATCCAGAGTATGGACAATCTACAAATGAATTGTTTCAAAACGTAAAGGAAAGTAATCCAGATATAGATCAAATAATATTTTCAACTACAGATAAGAAAGTTGTTATCTATCCAACGGCTGAAATGTCAACAGGTTCCTATGACCCAGCAGCTAGACCTTGGTATATAGGAGCAGTAGGTAGTGAAGGCAATGTTGTATTTTCAGAGCCTTATAAATCTGCTACAGACAGCAAAAACATAATATCTGTATCAAAAACAGTAAGTAATAATGGCAAATTAGTTGGAGTAATTGCTATAAATATAAACTTGGAAACTCTTTCTGAGAGAATGGCTAAAATAAAAATAGGTAATGAAGGTTACGTATTTGTTAGTGATAAAAATGGAGTAATGATCTCTCATCCAGATAAATCTTTACTTGGAAAAGATGATACTACTAAACAAACTTATTGGAATGAAGTTAAGAATGGTGAAAGTGGTATGTCTGAGTATATATACACTAAGACTGGAGAAACCAAGTATGCCAGCTATAAGACAAATAGCATTACCGGGTGGAAGATAATGGCCTCCATAAAGAAAAGTGAGATAAACAGTGACACAAAGGTTTTAAATGAACTACTTTATGCATCATTACTAATAGCTCTAATAATTAATGTGACAGTTGCCGTTTTATTTAGTAGGGCAATTACTAAGAATATAAAGAAATTAGTAGAGGCTCTAAACAATGCAGCTAAAGGAATTTTAACAGATAGAATAAGTGTAAAAAGTAAAGATGAGTTTGGTGTGCTAGCTACAAGTTTTAATGAAATGGCAAGCGGTATAGGTACCCTTATAGCTAATGTGAAAAACTCAACTGATACAATAAACAATACTGCCATAAATATAGCTGCAATGAGTGATCAAACCACAAATGCAGTAGAAGATATAGCAAGGACTATAGATCAAGTTGCCAGTGGAAGTACTCAACAAGCAAGAGATGTTGAAGCAGGTGTTGATGAAATCGAAGCATTAGTGAAAAAGTTACAAGTTATACTTGAACATACTAATAATATGAACAAGGTATCAAATCATACCGAAGAAATGGCTAAGAGTGGTATGAGTGTTATGGATACTCTTACCGAAAAATCAATAGATACTGGGAAGGCTTCGGATAAAATCGAGGTTGCAGTTAAAGAAATGAGAGATTCCTCACTAAATATTCAAGAGATAACAAAGGCCATAAATAGTATTGCAGAGCAAACAAATCTTTTAGCTTTAAATGCAGCAATTGAAGCAGCTAGAGCTGGTGAGGCAGGAAGAGGCTTCTCAATAGTTGCGGAAGAAATAAGAATGCTTGCAGAGCAATCAACTGAATCAACAAAGGATATTCAAGCACTTATAGAACAAGTTAACGAAAAGTCAAAGGTAGCAGTTGAGTCTGTTGCAGAGTCTAAGGTAACAATAAAAGAACAAGGTGAAGCTGTTAGAGAAACGAAGAGTACCTTCAATGATATATCTAATGCAATTGATAAATTGACAGGCATGATAACTAATGTACAGCAGTCAATAGCAGGTATAAATAAAGACAAAGATTCAATAATGGAAAGAATGCAGAATATGTCTGCTATATCTGAAGAAACTGCTGCAAGTACTGAAGAGGTTTCAGCAGCAACTCAAGAGGTCTCAGCTAATATGGAGACCTTCAATGAAAAGGCTGGAGCTTTAAGAGAGCTTTCAGAAAGCCTTGAAGATAATGTTGGTAAGTTTAAAATATAATATATAAATTGTGTATTTACTAGTAAAGTGGTCGCTGAAGTATTTATTCAGAGGCCACTTTTTGTTTGAAATTATAATTTATTGTTGTTTTAATCTATCGGTTTTCAGAGGTTACAATAAAATAAATTACTATGAAGTATAGTAAAAAGAACAAATCATATTTACCTGCCGCAATTTCTTCACATAAATTCACAAAATACATATGGTTAAAAAACTAGTTTAGTAAAAACACCTTAGTTAGTTTTTTATTATCAAATTTAATTAGTGAACATATTATAGTATTGATTACTTTTAAGGACTGATAAGATTTGAAGGGAAACTCAGATAAACATAAGGTTAGCATAATAATATTAACTTATAACAATCTAGAATATACAAAAAAGTGCTTAGAAAGTATAAAGAAATATACTACAGAAATAGATTATGAAATAGTTATAGTTGATAACTGCTCAACAGATGGAACAAAGGAGTGGTTAAAGCAAAATGATCATATAAAGTGCATATTTAATGAGGTAAACTTAGGCTTTCCTATAGGTTGCAACCAGGGTATATTAGGCGCTACAGGAGATAGTATATTGCTTTTGAATAATGATGTTATTGTTACTCCTAATTGGATCTCTAATCTTATGACTGCACTATGGAGCTTAGATGAAATAGGTGCAGTTGGAGCAGTAACAAATAATTGTTCATACTATCAGACCATTGAAGTTGATTATAAAGATTATGATGAGCTTATAGATTTTTCTACAAAATATAATATATCGGATCCATCAAAATGGGAGCAGAGGATTAAACTTATAGGTTTTTGCATGCTGATAAAGAGAAAGGTTATTGACGAGATAGGCCTTTTAGATGAGAGGTTTACTCCAGGTAATTATGAGGATGATGACTACTCTTATAGGATTATGAATAAAGGATATAAGCTTATTCTCTGTAAGGATACCTTTATACATCATTATGGAAGTGCGTCTTTTAAGAGGGATTCAGCAAGTACAAGTAACATAATGCAGACTAACCATAATAAGTTTATGGAAAAGTGGGGCTTTGATCCAGATAGTATGACCTTAATAAGATATGAGGTCATAAGCAGAATAAAGTGTTTAGAGAATAAAGAAATAAATGTATTAGACTTAGGCTGCGGATGTGGCGCTACTTGTTTAAAATTAAGAGATTTATATCCTAAAGCTAAGTTTTTTGGAATTGAGAAAAATGCAGCAGCAGCTAAGATTGCTAGTAACTTTATGACGGTAAAGCTAGGCGACGTAGAAGCTATAGAGTTTGATTATGAAAGAGGTTTTTTCGATTACATTATACTTAGCGAAATCCTCCAATATTTGAAGAAACCAATTGAATTCTTAGCTAATATAAAAAAATATCTAAAACCTTATGGAAGTCTTGTGTTAATAGTACCCAATGCCATGTATATTGAGAAAATTAGGAAGCTCATAAATGGAAGCTGGCTCTACGATAATCAAGCGTTTGGAGAAGGGTGCTTATGGATTTGCACTTTCACGGATATATATAAGATACTATCTGAGCACAAGTACTTTAATGTGCGTGGGGAAGGAATATTAGGATACCTTAACAAAGAGGATTATGAGCTTGTAGATAGATTGCTAGGTGTATGCGGTCAAGATATGAGGATTCAATATATATCAAACAGATATGTAATTGTGGCGGACAATAATAATTATGATGTGGAAGCAGAGTTGAAATTTCTTCTTAGAAGAATTGAAAATGATATAGATATTGAAAACAGTATAGGGAAGCTTTTGAAATTAATTTTGTCTGAGAATATTTCAATGATGGACATAGAAAGTTCCATTGAAAAAAATATAATGTTAAAGGAGAAATTAAGAAATACTTTGAATGTAATTTCTTTGGAGGAGAAAAATGAATGATAAGAAGATTGCATTTATAACCTCTGTAAATGATAAAGAATTATATGATGAATCAAAGTTTTATATACAGCAGTTAAATAAACCTGCTGGGTTTGAGATAGAATTTATTAAAGTTGAAGAGGCTACCTCTCTAGCAAAGGCTTATAATTTGGGGATGAATAGCTCAGATGCAAAATACAAGGTTTTTATTCATCAAGATGTATTCATAGTTAATAAGAATTTCTTATATGATATTTTAAATCTATTTAATACCTCTGAAGCAATTGGAATGATAGGAGTAGCTGGCTGTAAGTGTATTCCAAAGAGTGGGATATGGTGGGAGACAGATCAAACCTATGGAAAGGTAGCTGATAGTCACACTGGGGTAATGGAGCTTCTTAGCTTTAAAGAAGTTAGTTGCGACTACGAAGAGGTAACTGCATTAGATGGGCTAATAATGATAACTCAGTATGATATACCCTGGAGAGAAGATATTTTCTCAGGCTGGCACTTTTACGATATATCTCAAAGCTTAGAGTTTAAGAGAAAAGGATATAAGGTTGTGGTTCCTAGACAAGATAATTTATGGTGCATTCATGATTGTGGAGTTATAGATTTAAACTATGGATATGAGCAAGAAAGGCTAAAGCTACTGCAGGAATATGCAGAGGAACTAGCTAGTTATAATCCAACTAAATAACTTGGAGGAATACTATGTTTGGAAAAGTATTAGTTTTGGCTCCCCATACTGATGATGGAGAATTAGGCTGTGGAGGAACTATTGCAAGATTTATTGAAGAGGGGTCACAGGTATATTATGCGGCTTTTTCTGTATGTGAACTATCATTACCCAATGGACTTCCAAAGAACACACTAGAAATTGAGGTTAGAGAGGCTACAAAAGAATTAGGAGTAAGGCCTGAAAATCTCTTTCTATATAAATATGCAGTAAGAACATTTTCCGATAATAGACAAATGATCTTAGATGATTTAATAAAACTTAGGGAAAAGCTTAAACCTGAGCTTATTTTGATGCCCTCCCTACAGGACATACACCAAGATCACCAGATTATTGCAAATGAAGGGGTTAGAGCATTTAAGAAGTCGTCTATCTTAGGATATGAAATGATATGGAATAATCTATCCTTTAATACTCAAGTATTTTTTGTTTTGCAGGATGCACATGTAAAGTCTAAGGTAAGAGCCTTAAGTCACTACAAGTCCCAAAGTCATAGAGATTATTTAAATGAGGGTTTTATTAGAAGTTTAGCCATGATAAGAGGCGTTCAGATAGGAGAAAAGTTTGCAGAGGTATTTGAGGCAGTAAGATGGATAAATAGATAGAAAATTGGAGGAAATATGAGTATAGATGGTTGTATAAAAGGGAAAAAACTATTTCTAACAGGCGGTGCAGGGTTTATAGGAACTAAGATATGCGAAAGGCTATATAAGGATAACAATATATTAATTTATGATAATTTAAAGAGAAATTCTATAAAAGCTACTAATCTATTGAAGGATAAATCCATTGAGTTAATCCAGGGAGATATATTAGATCTTCAGCTATTAAAGAAGAGTATAGATTTATTTAAGCCAGATATAGTTATACACCTAGCTGCTATAGCAGGTATTGATTCAGTTATTAAAAATCCAGTGGATACTATGAAAGTAAACATGATTGGGACTTATAATATTTTGGAGGCTATAAAGACTTGTTCTTTAGATGTGGATAGATTTATTGACTTCTCAACTAGTGAGGTTTTTGGGGTTCAAGCTTATAAGGTTAATGAAAATAGTAACACCAATTTAGCACCAGTAGGTGAGGCAAGATGGACTTATTCTGTGAGTAAGTTGGCAGGTGAACACTTGGCTCATAGTTATTATAAGCAATATGGAATTAAGGTTGTTACAGTAAGACCTTTTAATATATATGGACCTGGACAAGTTGGAGAAGGCGCAGTTCATCAATTTATTATAAGAGCAATTAACAATCAGCAAATTCAGATTCATGGAGATGGAGACCAAATAAGATCTTGGTGCTATATAGATGATTTTATTGAGGGCATCGAGCTATGTTTAACCAATACTAAAGCTATAGGTAACTCTTTTAATATAGGTAATCCTAAAGGTACCATAACCATAGGTATGCTAGCACAGTTAATAAAACAAATAGCTAATTCTAAATCTGATATTGTGTATGTGCCAAAAACTTATGTTGATGTTGATTTGAGAGTGCCTAGTATAGATAAATCTTATGAGTTATTAGGTTTCATACCTAAAATCCAATTAGTTGAGGGATTAGAAAAAACTATAGAGTGGTATAGGAAGCAACAAAAAAATAATGGATAGAATATGTTATGTTTTCTTAAACACAGTTGATTAGGAACATTGCAAAAAAATATAAATGCAAACCATGCACATAATAGGTTTAGCTTTATATTTATAGATTTTGCAATGTTCTTTGTATTTTATAAAATAAAACTATGATATAAGCTGAAAGTGCTATTTGATAGAAGTTATAAGGCTTTAAGAAATTGTATACTTGTGGGTTTAGATCTTTTAGGATAAACACTTAATAAAGCTATGCCTTGTTACAGCTTATTATAGATATTTATTAAATCAAGGCAGATTGAATTTCTATCATGGTATTTTTCAACATATTGTCGTCCCTTAGCACCTAATTCAAGTAAGAGCTCTTGATTTTTAAGATAATACTCTAGTGTAGCTTTTAGATTATCAGGATTTGCAGATATTATAGGTAATTCCTTTGGGTATTTTTCCTTCATAAAATCACTTATGAGGCACACTACTGGTTTTCCAAGAGCCATGGCTTCTATTGAGAAAAGTCCATAGCTTCCTGTCAAGACTTGATCGATAACTAAATCCGAGGCCTCGTATATTTTTACAGCTTCTTCATGGGAAATATTTTGGACAAGTTTAAAATCAAAATTATAGGATTGCTGAAGTTCATCAATTGCTTTTAAAATATAAGGTGTGCCTTTAAATTCTGGTGATGTAGGGGCGTGAACAATTAAAGGTTTATCCTTAATTGTATTTTTTATAGATTTATATTTTGATAGGTCAATAGCAGGCCTTATATAATGAAGGTTAGCATGGAAATCCTTCACATATTCGGCAAGTTCATAATCAACTAAACAATCAGGTATATAGTGAGAAAGGAATTCTAGTTTTCTCTTTATTTGGTCCTCATTCATATCCTTTACTTTAACATATTTGTTTAACTTAACAGCTTTAGTGTACATTCTTACATCAGAGCCCCAATACTGCATTACTGCTTTCTTACCTAATTCTTTAATTAATGGCAAGTCACTGTAATCTAAGGTCAGAGTTGTTCCAAAATAAAAATGAAATAAATTATTTTCTGATATTAAATCAGAAGCTATTTTTTTAGTTTCAAGATCAGCTTGTTCAATAGATTTATAAGAAGGTAAGTCCAACATATAGTCAGCTTTATAGCCCAAATAACTTGGATAATAGTTTACCGAAGCTGCATGTATTCCTAAGGCTTTTAGTCCTTCTACTGAGGTATACATCTGATTTGCAATCTCCATTGAACCGAAAATCACATGAGCTTTTGAAAAATCATTTTTATAATTTATATTAAAGCCTATTAATGGGTCAAATAACTTGGCTCTGCAGAAATACTTAAAAGCTCCACTAGAGTTACCTTCTCTGCATAGCAAATTGGCAAAAGTAAAATTTAGATTCGCATTTTTTTCATTTAAGCACATACCTCTTTCAAGTATGGATTTAGCTTGTTCATACTGATTTTTTACTATACATAGGTAACCTAATAAGTAATATCCATCGGAGTCGTTAGGTTCTAAGGTTACATACTGCTCTGCTAACTTATAAGCCTCCTCAATGTTGTTCTTATCTATGTTAATTTCTATAGCTTGCTTTATCCTCATAGCATTATCATCCATTTATTCTTACACACCTTCTATCATTGATTAGAAATTATTATTTTTGTATTAGACTATGGTCAACACGGTACCTTAACAGAGCCTTGTATTAATATATTACTCTAGGTTAAAACTTCTACACATTTCATCCAATTAAAGTAGGAAGTAAGACCATAAGATAAGTTGAATTTAGGTTTATAATTAAAGGAGCTTATTAGCTTAAGGTTGTTTCCTATTAAGCTTTTTACGTAGGTATCTTTAAATGATAAATTTAAGTTTTTTTCACCACAGACCAGCGCTATCTTATGACAAAGTTCTTCTATTGAGACGATTTCATCTCCACAGACATTAAAAGTTCCTGGTAGATTACATTCAATAGCAATTTTTATAATATTTATAACATCATCAATATATATAGGATTTATCTTGGGACTGCCGGATTTGTTTAAAGTGATTGTTTTGTGGCTAATTACATTTGAGAACAGATTGCTTATTAATCTATTATTTTGACCTTGGCCATAAGGAAAGAAAAGTCTCAAAACTGTTATAGATAACTTATTCTTATATAGATCGCAGAGCTTTTCAGAAAAATACTTACTTAGTGTATATATTTCTTGTGGATTGCATAACTGATTTTCTGATAGAGGGCTTTCATTAAAGCCATATACTCCTCCAGAAGATAAAAAAATAAATTTTGAAATTGAATTCTCAATGCAGAAATCTAGCAGATCAAGAGTTGACTTTACATTCACATCTATATATTTATCGTTTCTATAAGATTTATCATTAACTATAGCTGCACAATGTATAACTGCCTTAATCCTATTTATTGGTAACTTACTCAAAGGTGTTTTTAGATCCCAATAAATATTGGAGCATATGGGGTTTCTATTTCTGCCAATATTAGTTATGTCGTATATACTATTTACTGCCTTAACTAGGCTTGAGCCTATAAAGCCAGTTCCACCTGTGATTAGGAGTTGTGGTCTATCATCCATTAATTAATTTCTCCTTCTAGTAAGATTATATTTAGTTACAACTTATTAGGATCTAGATTTAATAACTTTAGCAGGAACCCCTACTGCCACTGAGAATTTAGGGATATTTCGGTTGACAACAGCATTTGCTCCTATCTTACTACCTTTTCCGATAGTAACACCAGGTAGTATAGCTGCCCCTATACCTATATTGCAATCATCTTCTATATTAATAGGAGCATAATCTAAACCCGAAAATAGCATTGGAATATCTAATCCTATATCTTTATGTTTAGCACCATGAATTTTTACCATAGGACCAATTCCTACATTACTTCCAATAGTAACACCACCGGCACCGTGAATAAAACATTGCTGGCCTATCCAAGTATTTGAACCTATAGTTAATACTGAGTTAAAGTAGCCCTTTAATATGGTGTCATGCCCTATATATACGTTGTCTCCTATTACAATATTTTCAGGGAAGAATATTCTCACACCATCTTCTATGATTACATTTGAACCGCATTTCTTTAATTTATTTTTATCAGGAATTCCTTTACCTTCACTTGACCATAGCTTTATAAACATTTTAAACCTCCAAGAAGAATAAGATAACAAATAATTACTTTATTCATATATATGTATGATGAGGGTACTAAATAAGGTACAACACTTTATTACTGGAGATTGATATGAGCATATTTACTTATGAAAGCTATGAGAAGTTATTAGATAAGATGAAAGCAGTAAACCATATATACAGCTTTAGAGCATTACCTGAAAACGCATCTTCTGGAATAATACTGAGACATGACATTGATTTTGATATAAAAAAAGCTTATGAGCTCTCTAAGATTGAAGAAGATAAAAATGTTACAAGTTCATATTTTGTGCTTACAACTTCTGAAGTATACAACGTTAGTTCTCTAAAGAATGGAGTTATGCTAAGAGCCATGCACAACAAAGGCTTTGAGATAGGCTTACACTTTGATCCACTTATATATAGCAATTTAGATGGAGATAAGCTGTTAAGCAAAGTTAAAAGTGAGTGCGCCATTATTGAAGACATAATTGGCCATAGAGTACATTCCATAAGCCTTCACTGTCCGTCAGTTCTCAATAAATATCCTAAGTTTATAGGATATAAAAATGCATATGATATAGACTTATTTAAAGACGAGTTTTATATATCAGACTCATGTAAGGACTTTAGGGGCAAGGATATATTTAAATTTGTTGAAAAGGGAAAGAACAGCTTAATACAAGTGCTATTACATCCAATACATTTTAATACATTAGAAACTACTTATATTGATAGCTTTAGTGATATATTTGAGAACAAAATCAATGATTTAGATTGTGAGATGAGGATAAACAAGAAGTATAATGAAGAAATTGGTGCTAGAAGATTAATTGATAGAATTTGCGAGCGTTTTAGTTAGTTGGAGGTAATATGAGAAAGTTTTGCTTTAATAGTTATGAGCTTAATAATATTAGTAAGTACAGTGGAAAAGTTAACAAAAGGGTTGATGTATTCCAAGTTGCAACTGCCAGCTCACCAAAAGATAATAGCTTAATATTTATAAATAAGTTAGATAGACAATTACTTAATCATATAATTGGAGTAAAAGAAAGTGTCATATTACTTCCTGAAGATTGCTTTGAAGCCCTAGATAAAGCTTTTTTATTGATTAGTAAAGAAAATGTAGTTATCCCAGTAGACAATCCAAGACGAGAATATGCAAGAATATTAAATTATATATTGGAAAGAGAAGAGGTACAGCATACTGGCTATAAGATAAACGAATTAGGATATGTTTTAGGTAAAGGTGTTGTCATAGGAAAGGATACTAAGATAGAGCCTTTTGTTTTTATAGCTGACAACTGTGTTATAGGTGATGGCTGTGTTATAAAGAGTGGTGCAAAGATAAGAGAGAACACTATTATCGGAGATAATTGCATCCTAAAGGAGAATTGTGTCATAGGTGATGAGGGGTTTGGTATGGAGCGAGATGAACAAGGAATACCTTATAGAATTCCTCATTTAGGTGGGGTTGTTATAGGAAATAACGTAGAAGTAGGTGCCTTAGTATCAATAGCTCAGGGGACTATTGAACCTACAGTTATAGAAGATTATGTAAAGATTGATGACTGCGTATTTATTGCTCATAATTGTAGGATAGGCAAAGGAAGTTATATAATAGCCAATGCGGAGATTAGCGGTAGTGTAGTTATAGGTGAGAATAGCTGGATAGGTCCAAGTACATCTATTATTAATGGAATAAAGCTTGGGAGAAGTGTCACTGTTGGAATTGGAAGTGTAGTAATAAAGAATGTGGAGGAAAACACTATCGTTGCAGGCAACCCTGCGGATACCACAGAAAAGCTTAGAAAGTTAAATAAGGTAATAAAAAGTTTATTAGATGAGAGTAAAGGCAAGAGCGGTATATAAAAGAATAGCTCTTGCTATTTTTATTTTTCAGGAAAAGATAAAACTCTTACTAGTTGAACCGAGCACGCCTTGCAAGAACATATTTTTTTAGTAAACATATTATATATTGAAACTTAGGCTTATTGTTGTTAATAGATAAATAAAAGGAGTCAACAAAAGTGTTTAAAGAAACTGAGCTTAAAGAAAAGATTATTAACAAAAGTGCAGTGGTTGGAGTAGTGGGCTTGGGATATGTAGGACTTCCCTTAGCGGTTGAAAGTGCAAAGTGCGGCTTCAAGGTTATAGGGTTTGACATCCAAGATAAAAAGGTAGATATGATCAATAAGGGCATTAATTATATAGGTGATATAGTGGACTCGGAACTTAGTTCATTGGTGTGTACTAAAAGACTTGAAGCAGTAACTGACTTTAGCTTTGTAGCTAAGGTGGATGTGGTTTTAATATGTGTACCAACTCCACTAGACAAGTATCAACAGCCAGATATCAGCTATGTAAAAAAATCTACAGAAGCCGTAGCTCAATTTCTTCACAAGGATATGCTTGTAGTGTTGGAGAGTACAACCTATCCTGGAACCACTGAAGAGCTTGTATTACCAATATTAGAGAGTATGTCAGCTCTAATCTGTGAAGAGGATTTTTATTTAGCCTTTTCTCCTGAAAGAGTAGACCCAGGTAACTCTATATATAATACAAAAAATACTCCTAAAATAGTTGGTGGTGTTGGTAAGTATAGTACGGAAATTGCACGAAGTTTTTATGAAAGTGTGTTAGATAGCAAGATTATAACAGTATCAAGCCCAAGGGTAGCAGAAATGGAAAAGATACTTGAGAATACCTATAGGAACATAAATATTGGCTTGATAAATGAGATGGCCATTATTTGTAACAAGATGAATATAGATATATGGGAGGTAATTGATGCTGCTAAAAGCAAACCATATGGCTTTCAAGCTTTTTATCCAGGACCAGGTCTTGGAGGCCATTGTATACCTCTTGATCCTTACTATTTAACCTGGAAAGCAAGAGAATACGACTACCATACTAGACTTATAGAGACTGCTGGAGAGATAAATAATTATATGCCTAGATATATAGTTGAAAGGGCTTCAGTTATTTTAAATGAATTTAATAAACCTTTAAGAGATTCAAAAATATTAATACTTGGAGTTGCCTATAAAGCTGATATAGCAGATTATAGAGAGAGTCCAGCACTTAAGATCATAGACAACTTTAAGAATCATGGAGCCAAGGTTGATTTCTATGATCCATATATAGAGAAATTTAATTATAAAGGATTTGAATATAGGGGCATTGAGCTAACTGAAGAAGCTTTGAGCAACTCAGACTTAGTAGTAATTACAACTGATCATAAGATGTACGATTATGAACTTATTCAAAAGAATTCTAAGCTTATATTTGATACAAAAAATGCTACTAAGGATATCAAGAATAGAGAAAATATATATCTTTTATAGATTTGTGTAGGAGACTTAATATGAGAAATCAGGTAAGCTTATGTATGATAGTTAAGAACGAGGAGGAGTACCTGCCAAGATGTTTAGCTAGTATCAAGGAGATTGTAGATGAGATTATAATAGTAGATACTGGTTCTACAGATAGAACAGTAGATATTGCAAAATCCTTTGATGCTAAGGTGTACCTTTTTAAATGGAATAATAACTTTAGTGAAGCCAGAAATGAGTCTTTAAAGCA
This sequence comes from Clostridium sp. C8-1-8, assembly GCF_009928445.1. Taxonomy (GTDB): domain Bacteria; phylum Bacillota; class Clostridia; order Clostridiales; family Clostridiaceae; genus Clostridium_AR. The sequence continues at coordinate 233,529 of NZ_JAABNO010000001.1, forward strand.
TGCTTCAAAGGATTGGATTCTAATAATGGATGCGGATGAAGAACTATATAAAGAAGATCAAGAGCTTCTAAAGATATTATTGAGCAACAAACTTGATGAAAATGCTATATATAACTTTCAAGGCGTAAGTTATTGCGGCAATTATATTGATGAGAATAATAAAATTATAAATCTTAATCCAAGGTTATTTAAAAACAAGATTGGATTGCATTATGAAGGTGCTATCCACAATCAATTAGCCTACGGAGAAAACAATTATCATGTTATTTGTGAGGATGTAAAAGTACATCATTATGGATATCTAAATAAGAGAATTGTAGCAACAGATAAAAGAAACAGAAATTTGACTATATTAAACGATCAACTAAAAAAGCATCCTAATGATAAATTTGTTTTGTTTAATTTAGGAAATGAATATGCTGCCTTAGGAGATTTAAAGAAGGCGCTAGAACTTTACTATCGATGCTATGATAATTTTAATCCTGATGTAGGATTTGGTTATGCACTGATTATAAGGATGGTATATGTTAACTTCGATATAGGTGAATATGATGAATCGCTAAGACTGATAGATGAAGGAATTAAATATTACCCTGAGTGCACTGATTTATATTTCTTAAAATCTGAAAATTACAAGGTATTGGCAAAACCAACTTTGCAGATAAAGGCCTTAGAGAAATGTATTCAATTAGGAGAACCACCAGCTAACCTTAAATTTTTTGATGGAACTGGAGGTGTTAAGGCCTTTTATGAATTAGGAAATGCTTATTATGGACTAAGGGATTTTGAAACTGCTTATAACTATTATATTGAGGCTCTAAAAGCAGATACTAGCTTTATAGACCCTATTTATAATATTATGCATATTTTAAGACTTGAAAATAAGAGTATTAGTGAGATTAAGAGTGTAGTTGAAGATTTCTTCACTGAGTCATCTAAAGATTATGTTTTTATTGGGGATATATTCTTTAAAGAAGGATATTATAACACCGCCTTGGAGTATCTAAATAGATGTAATGATAGTTCACTTAGAGAAGAGATAAACATTCTTAAATCAAGATGCCTTATAAGAATAGGTGATTTTCAAGGCTGTGTAGTATTAACGGAAGTGGACAAGAAACATCAGGCTTATATAGAATTTTTCTTCAGTAAGTTTTTAAGCTATATATTGTTAAAGAGGTATAACGATGCTAATAAGCTTCTTGAAGAAATAAAAAAAGAAGAAAGCATAAACCATAGGTATAAAGAAAGAATAACAGTTTATGAACAGTTGATAAAATTATTCATAAAAGAAACCACAACAATATTAAGCAAAGATGTAAGCGAAAGAATATATATAGATATAATAATAGAGATTTGCGAGATAATGCTTATAAATAAAAGGTATGATGAGTTGTCTATAGCTGTTAATCTAGGAAATTTAACAAATAGTCGTCTAATGCTTCTTGCTCTAGGAAAGCTATATTATAGAAATGGGTATTTTGAATTAGCTAAGAAGGAAATTTTAAGATCAATTAGAGAATTCGAGATATATGATAGTGAGGCATTAGAAATGTTAAAAGCTGTTACTCCATAATCAAAGGCCATGCAAGTGTTTTTATTTAGTTAATATCACCTGCGTGGCCTCATTGTTTATTGTAATAAGCTATATGGCTGAGGGCTCTATTGAGATTGAGGGACCAAGCGGAAAAAAATATATAATCAAGTTTAATAAAGCACAAAACCAAAGTGTTATATCTTTAGAAGTTCTTTAAAATTAAGGTCATTCAGAATAGGAACCACTAAAGGTTACAGTTTCCTTATCTCCAGGATTAGGCTTAGGATTTATAGTTATACTATAGGTTTTATCTATATTAAGTGGAATGTTTTTCCCTGTATTATCATACTCATCAACTACGTAATAGTTGTCTGTATTTCCTGTAGCCTGCCTTTTTACGGCAACATTTATTAGAGCATTATATTTTGCGTTAACTGCTACTGTTCCTGTAACTTGGACCTGTTCCACTGAAGGTATTCCAGTTTCAACAGGCGTATTTGGATTGGTAGGTGTAGTATACTTAATAAAAATTGGCTTCTGAGGAATAGGGGTGAAGTTAATTTTTAAAAAGGGTATCAAATAGCTGTCTTTACTTGTAGCGGAGCCAAAAGTTGAGAAAATATCGTTATTTTTACCAAACAACATAAGGCAAGTACTTCTTTTAGCATTATTAACCCAAGCTGAAATGATATAGGTTATGACTGCTTTAACGTGCACCTGTGAAGTTATGGGATAGAAGTATGCTGGGTTACATGCATCGATTTGTGGCTGATTATTATAAGTTGAATAGCTGCTGAAGTAGCTGCAGGGATAAACACCAAAAACCTTACTTGAGTCATTGTAAAAGTTATTAGCTTTAAACATCACAAGCTCTGCATAATTAACAGCCACGTTGCTTGGTATATTAGATATATCAAAAAAAAGATAACTAATATATTTATTTATGCCATCACTACCTACTAATAAAATGTCTTCTTTTATATTTCCGTCTGGGAGTTTATCTGAAAGAGTGATACTTTTATCAGCAGGAATTATGATACTAGCCAAGAGATTCACCTCTCTTCTCAGTTCTATAAAAAACACTAATACCTTAAGGTTCTAATACTAATATATAGCTAACAGCTCCTTTGGTATTACTATTTCATAAAAAATCTATAATTTAATTTAATTTTATTCTAATATAAAAGTTAATAACAAATAATCTGAGTTGTCTTTTTGAGGTTTGACAATTTAAATATTAAAATATGGAGTCAGATATTGTATATCTCACTCCATATTTATATTGATATTTTTTATTATAATTCTTATTTTTCAGAATTTATATTGGAGTAGAGTAACTATACTATAAATATATCCTTACAGAAGTATATTTTAAGTTCTAGTTATTCCTTACAAAAGTAGTTTTTATAATAAATTAAAGTAGTATTAAGGTGTTTGTGATAATCCCCAAGTAACGTCGATTGTATCTCTAACTTCCCTCTTAGGAACTATGGTTAAAGTAGTTGTAACGTTATAAGTTGCTGTGGTACTAGTAGGATTGCTTATTGCAAAAGTCTTCTTAAAGTTTGTTAAGCTTCTAGGATAGGTAAGACTAGTGCTGCTAGCTGCAACATTTATTGTAATATATCCTACAAAACGAGGAACGAGAGTTCCTGTTGCTTGTACGGTATAGAGTGAACCAGTTTCAGGGGTATCAAAATGCAAGGTTGCATCTGCTGCCAAAATAATCAGCTCCTTTTATCTTAATTAGTTTATTACGATATTATCCTATGGTCTAAAACGGTATCCTTATATTAATATATGAATTTAAAAGAATAGTGTGAACTATTTGTCCATTGATTCTAGATACTTAGTTCTATGGTATAGAGAAGTATCTAAAATACAGTATTTTGCATATAGTGAAGTGTATCTTAGTTTGCAAAGAATAATTAAAGGTAATTAGTTTATACGTTGTGATTTTATCAATAATAAGTAATGAAGGTGAACATTGTGAATATCCCTCTTATTGATTTGAAGGCTCAATATATAAGTTTAGAAAAAGATATAAATAGAGCAGTGTTAGAGGTTTTGTCTTCGTCAGATTATATCATGGGAAAGGCTGTAAAGCAGTTCGAAAAGGAGTTTGCCAGTTATTTAAAGGTAAAGAATGCAATTTCCGTAGCGAATGGAACTGATGCACTTATAATAGCAATGAAGGCTTTAGGCATAAAGGAAGGTGATGAGGTAATAACCACTACATTCACCTTTTTTTCAACAGCAGAAAGTATCTCGGCCATTGGAGCAAAGCCAGTGTTTGTGGATATAGATACGGCGACTTTTAATATAGATTGCTCAAAGCTTATTAATAAGATAACTGATAAAACAAAAGCGATACTTCCTGTGCATTTGTTCGGGCTGCCTGCAAATATGAAGGACATACTAGTTATTGCTAAGGAGCAGGGTTTATATGTTATAGAAGACGCATGCCAAGCTATTGGCGCAGAGTACCACGGTAAAAAGGTAGGAACTTTAGGTGATGTAGCTTGCTTTTCTTTTTTTCCTACAAAGAACTTGAGTTGTGCTGGAGATGGAGGCATGATAGTAACTAATAATGATGATATAGCAGATATCGCTAGAGCTATTAGAACTCATGGCAGCGGAGTTTATGGTAGAAGGGCGTACAATTTGATGAATGATATTCATGAAGAGTTAGAAGCTAATAATATTGAAAATACCGTATATAATCCTACAAAGTATTACAACTATATTGTTGGGTGCAACTCTAGGCTAGATACTATTCAAGCTGCTATTCTCAAAGTAAAGCTTAAAAAACTAGATGAATGGAACGATGATAGAAGAAAAAATGCTACTTTTTACAATAGCAATATAGTTAATAAGCTTATAGAAAAGCCAATGGATAACATTGAATCCAAGCATGTTTATCATATGTATGTAATTAAGAGTGACTATAGAGATAAGCTTAGCTATTATCTAAAAGAAAAAGGTATAGCTACAGGTGTATATTACCCTATACCATTACATCTTCAAAAAGTCTACTCTGGTCTTGGATACAAAGAAGGGGATTTACCTAAGTCAGAATATGTATCAAAAAGAACATTAGCCATCCCTGTATACCCTGAACTATCCATGGAACAAAAACAATACATTATAGATACTATAAATGATTTCGAGGTGTAAAAGTAAAGTGGAGAACAACAATTATTTTGTTCATGCGTCTTCATATATAGATGAGCCTTGCATCATAGGAGAAGGAACAAAGATATGGCACTTTTGCCATGTGATGAAGGACTGCATTATAGGACGTGATTGTAACTTAGGTCAAAATGTATATATATCCTCTGAGGTTATTATAGGAAATAGAGTTAAGATACAAAATAATGTATCAGTTTATACCGGTGTAATCTGTGAAGACGATGTTTTCTTAGGTCCTTCTTGTGTTTTTACTAATGTTATAAATCCTAGAAGCTTTATAGAAAGAAAAAAGGAGTATAGGCGTACTTTAATAGGTAAAGGTGCAAGTATAGGCGCTAATTCTACAATTGTATGCGGAAACAATATTGGAAAATACGCCTTAGTGGGTGCTGGTGCAGTTATTACAAAAGATGTTCCTGATTATGGCGTTGTTGTAGGCAACCCAGGAAAGTTAATAGGCTATGTTTGCAAATGTGGACAACGGATAAATTTTGTGGATAAAGAACATGAAACCTGCAGCAGCTGTGGAAAATTATATTTGATGATCAATGGAATAGTAAGGTGTGTAGAGCAATGAAAAAATACAGATTTGCAATAATAGGCTGTGGAAGAATATCCTGTAAGCATGTTGATGCAATTGCTGCTAATAAGGATGAAGCTATATTAGTATGTGTTTGTGACTTAGTGAAAGAAAGAGCTGTAAGCAAAGCTAAGCAGTACAAAGAAGAATGTCCACTTGAGCAGTTTCCTAAGGTATATAGTGATTACAAGGAAATGATAGAAAAAGAACAGATAGATGTTATAACAATAGCAACAGAAAGTGGGTATCATGCTGAGATAGCAGTTTATTGTATGAACAAAGGTATAAATGTCATATGCGAGAAGCCAATGGCCTTATCCATTAAGGATGCTGATGATATGATATGTTGTGCTGAAGCAAACAATGTAAAGCTAGCTATATGCCATCAAAACAGGTTTAACTCTGCTATTCAACTATTAAGAAAAGCAGTTGAAGAAGATAGGTTCGGTAAATTAATAAGTGGAACAGCACGTATACTTTGGAATAGAGAGATGGACTACTATAATCAAGCAAAGTGGAGAGGTACTTGGAAGTTAGATGGCGGAACTTTGATGAATCAGTGTATACATGATATAGACTTGCTTCAATGGATGCTTGGAGGACAAATTGATACAGTTTATGCTCAGTGTGATACCTTTTTAAGAAAAATAGAGGCAGAGGATTTTGGAGCCATAATAATTAGGTTCAAAAATGGTGCTGTAGGTATGGTTGAAGGAACAACCTGCATATATCCAAAGAACCTTAAGGAAACCTTAGATATATTTGGACAGAAAGGAACTGTATCAATAGGAGGAATTGCTGTTAATAAAATAGATACTTGGAGTTTTGAAGATGGTAGTCAGGGTAATGAATTTATATCTAAGTTTAGTTCAAAAGATCCTGATACTGTCTATGGTTTTGGACATAAGCTTCTATTTAAGGATATGATTGACGCCATTAGAGAAAACAAAACCCCATATGTAGATGGTGAAGAAGGAAAAAAGGCTATGGCAATAGTTTTAGCAGCCTACAAGTCAAGGCTAACAGGTAAGGAAGTTAAGTTTCCATTGGAACAGTTTTCTACCTTGGATATGGAAGGTGTTGTGGGAAAAGGTTAGTTGACATTAGAAGGCTAGATTGAATTTTAATGGTTAATGATCCTATATTTTAATGAGCTTACGCAAAGAATTAACAGACAACCCAATATATTTTCTAGAGTTTGACTACTATATTAGAAACTAATAAATGTGTGCCTACTGAAGGTAATAAGTTATAGTTTTAGCCGCTAGATGAGAGGTGAAAACATAACTTTTACAAAAGTAGGCACATATTTTTTTACCTTAACAACCTCATCCTATAACAGTTCATAGCCGTCTCACCAAGCTTATCTAAAAGCTTAGAATTTACATAGGCGCCTACAAAGGCTCCTACTGCTGGAAGCATCTGCAGTAATTTAGCTAAGTCAATATAATCCCTATATTCCTGCTGAAAGGTCTGCCAGTCAAACTTATTTATATCTTCAGGCAGAGTCTCTGAGTAACTATCCCAGTTCTCAATTTCAGAGAAGGTCTTATTTATATGTTCCTGACTGGAGAAGGCCAGTTGGAATACATGGAGGATAAACAATCTTTCCTTATAGTCCTTAACGTCAAAACCGTATACTGAGGCCACATCAAAAAGAAACTTAAACTTTATGGTTAACAATAAAGGAAAGTCAGCAAGACCTACTAAGAATCCACCAGCACCGGTTCCAGCTCCTTCTATCATGGCTGTAGTTTTATAGGTTTCTAGCTTTTTTCTTACTAATTCTTCTCTATCAAAAAAACTCATATCGGAATATGTTTTTTTAGTTATGAATTCAGAACCTGATATAACAGCTTTTGATATATTTTTTATGGCTTCAGTCATAATAGTATGATACTTATCTGGAAGTATACTATTTATCTTCTTTTGACTGCCTTTTGTAAGTTTATCTATCACAGAAGGTTTTTTATTTACTTTGGATTTCCACTGCTTTAGTTCCGCTCTAACGTGATCTTTATAGTGTCTCATATATAAAGAAGTCTCTCCTTTTCAAAGTGATTTGTATGCAATAGTTTTTAATAAAACAATATAGCATTAATGGTATTAAAGCATACTGGTGTATATTATTTAATATTCAGTAATACCTTGATTGTGCTATATAGATGTGAAAATTTATATTTTGAAGTTGCTCCATCAGAAACCAAATAAATTTCGAAAATAACCAATTTAATTATTACATATATTTTGAGTAGTTTTATGTTTATTATCCAATAATATTACCTATAGATAAATACTTATTAAAATGAATCTATCTAAGTAAAGGGGGGCGTAGCAAGGTTTGAATGTTTATTTAGAACTTCTATTGCTTTAGTAAAAGTTTATATTTTATTTACAAATATGGGGCATATAAAACCTTTACACTTAGAAGTGAAAGTGATATGATTTATATAAGCAAAAGTTAATAAAATAAGCATATGTTAGGGTGATGCTATGACGAACAGAGAGCAGGAAATTTTACAGATTATAAGAAAAAATCCTATGATATCGCAAAAGGAACTAGCAAATATCTTAGGAATAACTAGATCTTCAGTAGCAGTGCACATAACTAATTTAATTAAAAAAGGTAGTATTGTAGGAAAAGGTTATGTGGTTAAGGAAAGTCAGTATGCTACTGTGGTTGGTGGAGCTAATATAGATATTCAAGGCTTTCCAAGTAACAAATTAATTTTTAAAGACTCTAATATAGGAACAGTTAAACACTCCTTAGGTGGGGTTGGAAGAAACATAGCTGAAAACATGGTTAGGCTTGGCATTGCTACTAAGTTTTTATCAGTAGTAGGTGAAGATGTCTATGGTCAAAAGATACTAGATGAAGGCAGAAGCTTAGGCCTTGATATTAAAGATGTTATGGTAGCTCAGGGGCAAAGTACATCTTCTTATCTTTCTATTTTAGATGAAACTGGTGATATGGCTGTAGCTATATCTCATATGGAGGTTATGGAAAAGCTTGATGTTAATTACGTGCTAAGTAAAAAGCATGTGCTTGAGAATTCAGCAATTACAGTTGTGGATACAAACCTCAGGGAAGATGTTATAAGGCATATAGCTAATAATTACAAAGAAAGCAAGCTGTTTTTAGATACTGTGTCTACTGCAAAGGCTATAAAGGTAAAGGAAATAATAGGTGCTTTTCATACCATAAAGCCTAATAAGCTGGAAGCTGAAATACTAAGTGGAATAAAGATTGAAGATGAAGCTAGCTTAAAAAAGGCTGGAAAGTATTTTATAAATGCAGGTGTTAAGAATGTATTTATAAGTCTTGGTTCAAAAGGTACTTATTATACAGATGGCAAAGAAGATGGACATATAGAAGGTAAAGCAATAAAGGTAGTGAATGCCACAGGTGCTGGAGATGCATTTATAGCAGGTTTAGTTTATGGTGAGCTAAATAATCTTAGCATAAAGGAAAAAGCTATATTTGGAAACGCTGCAGCTATAATGGCCTTAAGTCATGAGAATACAATAAACCCTAATATAACTGTGGATAATATATATAAATTAATTGAGGAGGCATTTTAGAATGTTAGAAAAATATTTAGACGTTAAACCAGAAATTAAGAAGGCAATAGAGGAAGGTAGACCAGTAGTAGCTCTAGAATCTACAATAATATCACATGGTATGCCTTATCCACAAAATGTTGTAACAGCTCTTGCAGTTGAAAAGATAATAAGAGACAATGGGGCAGTTCCTGCTACAATAGCTATATTAGACGGAGTTCTAAAGGTTGGACTAAGTGAAGCAGAAATAGATCATTTGGGTCAAGCTAAAAATGTAATAAAGACTTCAAGAAGAGATATACCTTTCATAATAGCTAAAAAGGCTGATGGAGCTACAACTGTTGCATCAACTATGATAATAGCAGCTTTAGCTGGAATAAAAGTATTTGCTACAGGTGGAATAGGTGGAGTGCATAGAGAAGCACAAGAGACCTTTGATATATCAGCAGATTTACAAGAATTTGCTCATACAAACGTAGCAGTTGTTTGCGCTGGTGCAAAATCAATACTTGATATAGGATTAACTCTAGAATACCTAGAAACTTTCGGAGTTCCTGTAGTAGGCTTCAAGACAGAAGAGCTTCCAGCTTTCTATACAAGAAAGAGCGGCTTTGGAGTTGATTACAAAGTTGATGATGAAAAGGAACTTGCTCTAGCTATAAAAGCTAAGTGGGATCTTGGGCTAAATGGTGGAGTTGTAGTTGCTAATCCTATACCAGAACAATATCAAATGGATTATGACACAATAACTACTGCTATAGAAAATGCATTAAAAGAAGCTAAGGAAAAAGGAATAAAGGGAAAAGACAGCACTCCATTCTTACTTGCTAAGGTTAAAGAAATCACAGGTGGGGCATCTCTAGATTCAAATATAAAACTAGTATTTAATAATGCAGAGGTTGCTGCTAAGCTTGCAGTAGAATTAGCTAAACTTTAATAATATTATATTTTGTTAAAGCGCTGTGTTAAATTAAGAGGCTAGTTAGCCAACGTTTTAAACAGCTTATGGAAAAATTTAAAATACTATAATAGTTGTCGGCCCGTTAAGTATGAACTTATCATGCTTAACGGGCTAAAATTTTATTTATTTTTAAAAAAAGTTTTATTCGTAACTTAGGTTACCGATTAATGTGGATTAAGTTAGTATAATTTGAAATGTAGAGAAGAGATTAAAATAATAAATACTAGTTTAGGGCGTAGGCAGGAAGCTAGTATTAATAATTTAAAATAAATAAATTAATCTGGAGGTTAAGTTATGAGTATGTTCTGTTATCAATGTCAAGAAGCAGCTGGATGTAAAGGCTGTACAATAAAAGGTGTTTGTGGAAAGACTGAAGATGTAGCAAAATCACAAGATTTATTAATATATGTTGTTAAAGGTCTTGCAGTAGTAAACAATGAAGGAAGAAAAGTTGGAGTTACAAGCAAAAAGGCTGACAACTTCATAGTTGATAGTTTATTTGCAACAATAACAAATGCAAACTTTGATAGAGATGTATTTATATCAAGAATAAGAGAAGGTTTAGCTTTAAGAGAAGAACTAAAGGCTGAAGTAGCTAAAGCAGGCGGAAACGTTGGAGTTACTAATGAAAACTGGCTAACTAAAATACTTTCTTTCGTTGGATTAAAGAGAGAAGAAGAAAGCAAGCTTCCAGAAGCAACAACTTGGTTCTCAACTAATATAGATGAATTTAATGAAAAGGCTGAAACTGTAGGTGTTCTTTCAACTAAAGATGAAGATATAAGATCATTAAGAGAATTAACAACTTATGGATTAAAAGGTATGTCAGCTTACGTAAAGCAAGCTAGAGCATTAGGTTTTGAAAATGATGATGTTGTTGCTTTCATGGCTGAAGCATTAGCAGAATTGCTAGATGATACAAAGACAGTTGATGATTATGTAGCGTTAGCATTAAAAGCAGGTGAAGTTGGTGTTCAAGGTATGGCATTATTAGATACTGCTAACACTAAGACTTACGGAAATCCTGAAATAACAAAGGTTAATATAGGAGTTAGAAATAACCCAGCTATATTAATAAGTGGACATGACTTAAGAGATTTAGAACAATTACTTCAGCAAACAGAAGGAACTGGAGTAGACGTTTATACTCACAGTGAAATGCTTCCAGCTCACTACTACCCAGCATTCAAGAAATACAGTCACTTTGCAGGAAACTACGGAAATGCTTGGTGGAAACAAAACGAAGAGTTCGAAAAATTCAACGGACCAATACTAATGACTACAAACTGTATAGTTACTCCAAAGGATTCATACAAGGATAGAATATACACTACAGGTGTAACTGGTTTCCCAGGAGTTAAGCACATAGATGCAGATGCAAATGGAATTAAGGATTTCTCAGTATTAATTGAACAAGCTAAGAAATGCCCAACACCAACTGAAATAGAAACAGGAGAAATCATCGGTGGATTCGCTCATGAACAAGTATTTGCTTTAGCAGATAAGGTTGTTGATGCAGTTAAGAGTGGAGCTATAAAGAGATTCTTCGTAATGGCTGGTTGTGACGGAAGAGCTAAGAGCAGAAGCTACTACACAGAATTTGCTGAAAAGCTTCCAAAGGATACAGTAATCCTTACAGCTGGATGTGCTAAATATAAGTATAACAAATTAAACCTAGGTGATATCGGAGGAATTCCAAGAGTTCTAGATGCTGGTCAATGTAATGACTCATACTCATTAGCATTAATAGCATTAAAGCTTAAAGAAGTATTCGGTCTAGCTGATATCAATGAGTTACCAATATCATACAACATAGCTTGGTACGAACAAAAAGCTGTTATAGTATTGTTATCATTACTTCACTTAGGAGTTAAGAACATACATTTAGGACCAACTCTACCAGCATTCCTTTCACCAAATGTAGCTAACGTTTTAGTACAAAACTTTGGTATCGGTGGAATAACTAATGTTGAAGATGATATGGCAATGTTCTTAAACGCATAAGATAAGCTTAAATTATATATAACTATCCCTTTAAAATTAAAATAAGATCTCCCCAGATCTTCATTATAGTAACAATCTCACACCCTTTATAAAAAGAGGACTACAGTATGTAGTTCTCTTTTTTACTTTACAGTATAAAAGGTTTCTTTAGTTAAGATTAGCCATATTAATGCTTCAGATTAACTTTTAGATTAATAGAAAAAAGAAAAGTTATGTAGACTGCCAAGTTTTCCTCATATACTTCGGAAAGCGAGGTGTCCCAAGGGTTGCCAAGTTAGGTGGATTTAGCAGTTTTTTTATTGTCCAGGAAAGTAAGGTCCGGTAGAAGAATTAGAGCCTAATTTATAAATATTACTAGGAATACAAATTAAGGTTATGGAAAAAGCTAATTACAGAGTTAGTAATTATTCTTTAGATTATTGGCTCTATTAAAATAACTTATCAAAATTGAGTGCTCAGTCCTCTTAGGGGTCTATGAGCCTGTTCAAAGAATTAACATGATTTTGTATAATCTATTACGGAAATTGGCCCAGGAACATGAACAAAATCAAGAGGATTAGGAGAAAATTATGAATAAAAAGAAAGTAATTTATAATCTATTAATAATAAACCTTTTGTTGTTAATATTATATATTTATAGTAAAGTACCTATGCTGTTGACCTTTACTGGAAAGATAGTAAAGGTTGTTATGGTACCAATAATAATAGGAGTATTTTTCTTTTATCTTATAAAACCCCTTAATGATATATTATTAAAAAAGGGGGTTAAGTCTGGATTTTCTGCAATGATAACCTTGATTATAGCCTCGGTAGTGCTTGCTGGATTTTTTATCTTTTTAGGAAGGCATTTAATAAAAGAGTTTAGGACACTGATATTTAATCTGTCTGAAATAATAAATAATGACTTTACCAGTCAGTTTGATGGTTATGTTGGTAGATATATGGATGTTCAATGGATGTATGATAGAATAACAAAGTATTTAGAAGGCTATCTATACATTATTGGAAGAAGAAGTTTAAAAGTATTTTCCTTTACTATGAACTTGTTTTCAGCTTTGCTTCTAATACTTATCATAATATTTTATTTACTAAAGGATGGATTAGAATTTAAAGAAAGTGTACTGAAGATAATTCCTAAAAGATATAAAGATGTGATATCAAAGATTATGAGTGATGGGAATAAAGTTCTTTCCTCTTATGTCACAGGGCAAGCTTGTGTTGCAATATCTTTGGCTACTATGATTTTTATAGGTTATAAGATAATAGGTATCCCTAGTGCAATTGTTTTGGCATCTACCACATTTATACTAGCCTTTGTACCTTTCGTAGGGTTCTTTATATCTATGGTTATTCCATATATTATAGCCATAAGTTATGGGATACCAATGATAATAAAGCTTACTATACTTTTTATGGCAGCTCAAGGAATAAAAGGGAGAATAGTAGTTCCGCTTATAATGTCTAAGGCTATGCATATACATCCTCTTACTGACATATTCTTAGTTATAGCCGCAGCTAGTCTAATAGGACCTTTAGGAGCTTTCATAATAGTTCCATTATATTCACTGCTGAAAGTTGTCTTAATAAATATTAATGTATTAACTTCTGACAATAGAATAAATTATAAAAATGAAAATTAAAAGCTACATCTTTTTTATAAAATGGAAAATCGGCAGATGCCTGCCGATTTTAACTCCATTTCTCAGCCCATTTTTGTATTTCATCCATGGCTGTTCCAAGGTCTCTCCCTTTTTCAGTAAGCTCATACTCAATTCTTACTGGTATTTCAGGGTAAACATTTCTCAGTATAATCCCCTCTTTTTCTAATTCCTTAAAACGTTCTGTAAGCATTCTAGCACTCATGTTTGGAATAGTTTCGGATATATCTGAAAATCTTTTAGGACCACTTAGTAAAGTTCGAATTATTAAACCAGTCCATCTCTTACCAAGTAGAGAAAAAGCAGCTTCAAACTTAGGGCAAAGTTGGTGACACTTATCCATATAATCATCTCCCAAATTTATTTTAACATATATACTTGACAAAAGTAAGCTGTATATATTAATATAGTTACATAAAGTAAGTTGATAATAATTATTAATTAGGTATCATAATTATATAAAACTTATTACAAGAACTCAAGCATATTATTAGAAATTTTAAAATATAATTTATGGAAAATGAAAGGATGATTAAATTATGTCAAAAGTATTATATATCACAGCAAATCCAAAGCCTATAGAAGCTTCTTATAGCTTATCTGTAGCTGAACAATTTATAAATGAGTATAAGAATAATAACCCAGAAGATGAAATAATAAATATAGATGTTTACAAGAACAACATTCCTTTAATAGATGGAGATGTTTTTGAAGCTTGGGGCAAGTTAGCTCAAGGCACAGCTTTTACAGACTTAACAGAAGCGCAACAACAAAAGGTTGGTACTTTAGGTGCACTAGTAGACCAATTTGTTGAAGCGGACAAGTATGTATTTGTATCTCCATTATGGAACTTCGGTATACCTCCAATGCTAAAGGCTTATATAGATGCAGTATCAGTAGCTGGTAAGACTTTTAAATATACTGAAACAGGTTCAGTTGGTTTGTTAAGTGGCAAGAAAGCTGTACATGTTCAAGCAAGAGGCGGCATATATAGTGTTGGACCTGCTGCAGAACTTGAATTAGCAGATAGATATATAAAAGCTGTACTTAGATTCTTTGGAGTAACAGATGTTCAGTCTGTAGTAGTTGAAGGTGCTAACTTCACTCCAGATAAAGCTGAGGAGATTAAGGCTGCTGCAATAGCTAATGCAAAGGAAGTAGCTAAGAAGTTTTAATAAAGCTACTGTAAAAGTGTTATTTAATTAATTGTAATGGTGGTCTATTATAGCATCTTCTATATATACTTAATTACAAGAGCAAGCTTAAAATAAATATGAAAATCTATTTATATGATTTTTGTTTCTTATTTATTCAAAGATATAAATTGGTAAGGAGCTAATAGTAAACGTAAAGTTACTGTTAGCTCCTTTTGATTATACTGGAAGTGGTTTTCTATCCTTTATTAAAATATGGATATCCTCATGAACCTTAACTATAGCATCAATTACCTTGCTGTCAGGTAAGTCATAAGATCTTGCAAGAATTATCTTAAGTTCATTTAATCCTATTAAATACTCAAATTCCTTACCGCTGTCAAAGCCCTCTTTTAAGGATACTATGGCTCTAGTATCACATATTGTACATTTAGCAGTATCTTGTTCGTCTCCTATAAATTCTATAAAGTCAAGTACCTCATCATAGGTTACTAATTTAGGATCCACATATACAATTGCAGAAAAAGGATCATTTTTTGCGTTTATATCTAATTTATTAACCCAATAGAACTCATTTAAAGTATTCTCAATTCTTGATTCTAAGTCGCCGCTATCAAGTATTCTTTTATACTCCATTGCAATCACTCCTTTCTACAAATATATTTTTTCTATATTTATATGTCTCTATACTAGAATTATTCAGCAATAAAGGGTTAACAAATATGAGGTGCAATCATTAAACATTTTATGAAAAGGATAAAATACTTTTTTAAAAGGAATAATAGATAAGATAGATTTTAGATTTTAGAGGTGATAAAAATGGATAAAAATCATAAATTTCCTACAAGTTTTCCACCACAACATCAAGATAGACAGCCAGGTTTTGAAAATGAGATGGATCCTAGACCAATTTTTGAGATGGAAGGCTACAATCAATCTTCCAACAGGTTGAAAGATAAGGTTGCCATAATAACTGGAGGAGATAGTGGAATAGGAAGAGCAGTGTCTATAGCTTTTGCTAAAGAAGGAGCTAAAGTAGCCATAGTTTATCTTCATGAAGAGGATGATGCAGAAGAAACAAAGACAGTAATAGATAAATATGGCGCACAGTGTATGCTAATAAGTGGAGATATAGGGTATGAAGACTTCTGTGGGCAAGTAGTTAAGAAAGTAATAGATCAATGGGGTAAAATAGATATTTTAGTTAACAATGCAGCAGAGCAACATGTACAAAATAGTCTAAAGGATATAAGTGCGGATCAGCTTGAGAAAACTTTCAGAACTAATGTATTTGGTGCTTTCTATCTAACTAAGGCAGTTTTGCCACATATGAGATGTGGAGCTAACATAATAAATACTACATCTATAACAGCTTACCTAGGCAATGAAACTTTACTTGATTATTCTTCTACTAAAGGTGCTTTAGTTAGCTTTACAAGATCTTTATCTCAAAACCTTGCAGAGACAGGGATAAGGGTTAATGCTGTTGCACCAGGACCAATTTGGACGCCATTAATACCAGCTAGCTTCAATGCTCAAGATGTTCAAAAGTTTGGATCAGACTCACCTTTAGGTAGAGCAGGGCAACCAGTTGAGTTGGCTCAAGCCTATGTATTTTTGGCATCAAATGATGCATCTTATATTACTGGCCAGACCATACATGTAAATGGTGGTAATATAGTTAATGGATAATTAATAATTAGGTCTGATATTTATTACAAAAAACAATTTGGATATACCAATTTATTATGCTAATAAATATTTTGACACAATTCTTACTGATATCCATCTATATAATATAGATAGATGAATATCAGTAAGCTATTAGCTAATCATCAAATTTTCTCTCCATCTTATGTTTCTCTTTTAACACATCTTCTTCAGATAAGCCTGTTTGTTTTACTATCTCTGTTAATCCAACATTATGTTCAAGGAACTTTCTAGCAGATTCCATTTGTTTTTCATGCATTCCTTTTTTATTTGGCATAATCAACACTCCTTTCAATGTTATTATTTGATTAATCCTAAAGATTTAAACTAGAATAAAAAGAGAGTTGTACTAAAGAGTTCCTATATGTAAAGTTAATATATAATTGTTTCAAATTCGCGGGCTTTGGAGATTTTTTTGGACAAGTGAAAATTAATAGTTGAAGTTTGGATCTTATAAGCTATAGAATTAATCTCAAGAAATTAGTAAAATAGTTATAATGAAGAAGGAGAAGATATTATGGAGTGGATTTTAAAGCATTATAACCAATTAACAATAGACGAGCTTTATGAAATACTTAAGTCTAGAATGGAAGTGTTTATAGGAGAGCAAAGAGTTACTGAACAAGACTTGGATGATAGAGATAAAGACTGTTATCATCTTTTTGCAGTAGATAATGGAAGAGTGGTAGCCTATTGCAGGATTATTAAAGCTGGAGTTGCTTATAAAGATCCTTCCATCGGAAGAGTTTTAGTTATAAAAAGTCATAGAAGACTTGGCCTAGCCAGCAAAATGATGGTAAAGGCTATGAAATTTATAAGAGATGAACTTAAAGAAGAAAGTATAACCCTATCAGCCCAGCAATACGTGGTAGATTTATATGAATCCTTAGGTTTTAAAAGAAAGTCTGATGTATATATGGAGGCTGGAATACCTCATATTAAAATGAGATATGAGTAAATGATTATAAGAAAGTTAGAGGCTATAATATTTAGCTTCTATTTTTTTGCCTAAAGTATTTTATCCATATAAATTTAGAAAGTAAGAGGCATAAAGAAATAGCATTGAAGAAAGAACAGTGAGAAAAATTTCTATAATAATAGTAAAAAAATTCAATAAAAACAGTTGACTTTATGAAATAAATGGAATAATATATCAGTAAGCGATATATCGGTTAGCGATATAAAAACTGATAACTAAGGGAGATGACCTAAGATAGATGAAGGATGCTAAAAAGTATATTCCTTTAACAGAAGCTACATATTATATACTCCTTTCCTTAACAGAGACTATGCATGGTTATGGCATAATGCAAAAAGTTGAAGAAATGACTGAAGGTCAAGTAAAGCTTGGACCTGGAACCTTGTATGGAGCTATAAGCAAACTAGTTAAAGAGGAAATAATAGTGGAAGTGGTTAATGAGTTTGACTCAAGAAGAAAAAGCTATTCATTAACTGAATTAGGCAAAGAGGTAGTTAGATTAGAACACGCAAGAATTAAATTGCTTTATGAAAATGGTAAGTCGGCGATAGCTAAATTATAGTATATATTTTGGAGGGCAATATGAAAAGTGGAGAGAAGAGTATAACAAAATACAGGCCTTTCTTTATATGGCAGCACGATGCTGAAGAAAGATGGTTAAGGGAAATGAGCCTCAAGGGATACGAATTAGTATCTGTGAGAGTATGCAGATTTAAGTTTAGAGTCTGTGAACCAAAGGATGTAGTGTATAAGCTTGATTACAGAAGACTTAAAAAGTATGAAAAGGATAATTACCTAACTATATTCGAAGAGTCAGGCTGGCAGCTTGTAACCACTTGCAAGAGCTGGATTTATTTTAAAAGTGAAGCAATAAACAGTGAAGAACTGGACATTTTCAATGATGTAGAGTCAAAAGCTGAGATGATTAGGGATATTCAAAAGCTGTTAGCTTTACTTACAGTTGCAGAGCTAATTTGCTTTACATCAGTAATTCTACAGCCAGATAGGTCAGTAATATTATATATTTTTTGGATATTAATAATTGGATTTTTTATATACGGCAATATAAAAATGTTTTTTAAATATAGAGAATTAAAGAAAAAGTTATAGATGGAAAGGGTGAATATATATGCTAGAGGTTAAAAACTTAACTAAAACTTTTAAGAATACTAAGGCAGTAAAAGAAGTGAGTTTTACTGTTAATCCGGGAGAAATAGTAGGTCTTCTTGGAGAAAATGGTGCAGGAAAGACCACAACAATGAGAATGGTTTCTACACTTTTAAAGCCAACTACAGGTACGGTTCTTGTGGATGGATTTGATGTAATCAATGAGCCAGAAAAGGTTAGAAAAGAGATAGGAATTTTATTTGGTGGAGATGTAGGGCTTTATGATAGATTAACAGCTAGGGAAAACATGCTTTACTTCGCTAATCTTTATGGATTTACTAAGGAAGAGGCTGATAGAAGAATCAACGAGCTAGCTGAAGAACTTGATATGAAGGAATATATAGACAAAAAGGTAGGTAAGTTCTCAAGGGGGATGAAGCAAAAGGTTTCTATTGCAAGATCAATAGTGCATTCTCCATCAGTTATGCTATTTGATGAACCTACAACTGGTTTAGATGTAAGAGCTACAAGAATAATACAGAACTTTATAAAGAAATGTAAGGCGGAAAATAAAACAATACTGTTTTCTAGTCACTCTATGAGCGAAGTTGAAAGATTGTGCGATAGAGTAGTAATAATAAATAAAGGTGAGCTTATAGAAGAGGGAACCATAGAAGAATTAAAGAAAAAGTATAATAACAATGATTTAGAAGAAGTGTTTGTTGATCTTATAGGAGGTGAAAAAGATGAATAATTTTCTTACCATATTTAAAAAGGAACTTACAGATATCTTTAGAGATAGAAAGACAATAATATTTAGTATCTTTTTACCTATACTAATATATCCAGTGATGTTTGGCCTTGTTAACTACATGATGAAGGATGCTCAAACTGATATTGAGAAAAAGTTAGATCTAGGGATTAAAGGAAATAAGGATTCTGCCATAGTAAGCATACTAAAAGAGCAGAAAAATATAAATCTTCATTATGATGACAATTTAGATGCTAAGCTTAAAAAAGGGGATGTATCTCTTATAGTAGAAGTACCAGAAGGTTTTGATCAAAATATAAAAGACCTTAAGCCAACAACCTTGAAGCTGGTATACGATAAGGATTCAAATAAATCATCTATGGCTGCATCAAATATAAGAGCGATTTTTGATTCATACTATAAATCCATTGTCAATGCAAGAGTTGAGAGCAAGGGCTTGGATAAAACCTTTTTAAATCCTTTTGATATACAACAAGTCACTGCAGACAATAAGAAGAGCAACGGTGATGATATTGGATCTATGATGATAGGAATGCTTCCAACCTTTATAATTATATTCATGCTTACTCCAACTCTCTCAATTGCAGCAGACTTCATTGCTGGAGAAAAGGAAAGAGGAACCTTTGAACCACTACTATCTACATCGGTTAGCAGAATGTCAATAATGTGGGGCAAGCTAGCCACTCTAGCAACAGTATCAATAATAGCTTTAGTAGCCAGTATGTTAGCTATGGGAGGGTCCTTAGTATATAACTTTAAGTTAGGTAGCTCCTTGAATATAACGCCTAAGGCTTTAATATTAATTTCAGTATTTGCATTATTTATATTAATATCAGTTTGTGCAGTAGAAATGGCTATAAGCATATATGCAAAATCTATAAAAGAAGCAAATTCATTTTTAGCAGGAATTACAGCTCCAGTATTCATATTATCTTATATCCCATTTATGATGGATGCTAAAACTGTTAAGTTTATATACTTCCATGTACCTATAGTTAACGTAGTAGTACTTATGAAGGAATTTTTAGTTGGAATATTTAATACTCAACATATTCTTGTGGTAGCAGCTTGGCATATAGTTTATGTAATACTATCACTTCTATTCGCCAAGATAATGTTCTCAAGAGAAGAGGTTATATTTAGAAGCTAGAAATGAAAGTATAAGGTTTCTAAGTTATAACCATAGTAAATCTCTGAATATAATGTTACTAAACCTATATTTATAAATTTTTATGAATGAAAGTCATGTTTGAAAAAAGATTCATTATCTTTTTTATCCATGACTTTTATTTTTTTAGTACTTTTAAACCTTTGGTTTTAATATTCCAATACCAGCTTGATTAAAACCTCTAAGGATAAGGATATATATGATGCCAAGTAGTTTCTTCACATCTGCAATTATAATTTTTTCTACCAGGCCAAAGGATAATTTAATGGGTGAAAAGTGTTAATATGTGATTGATGGTTACAAAAATATGTTTATATAAAAATTATAAAGTTATATAATAGATGGGGTGTATAGTAATATGCTTAATAGGCAAGTATAAAAATATATGTTACTGGAATAATAGTATAGGATTACATATAATTATATAATAATGAAGAATTATGATAGTTCAGACTGTTCTTATTTAAACTAGATTAGTATTTAATTAATAAATAACTATTCTATTAAAGCCTTAGATATGTTTGTTGTAACTATCAATTTTATTGATTTCATTGGATATATAACTTAGTGATAAAGCTATAGAGCTTATAATAGTGAAAGCCGTTTGGACATGCTGTTATTGAGAAATTAAAAATTAAATATTTATTAAATATTAAAGCTGTAATTAAAATGTAATTAAAACTAAATATGTCTTTGTTATATTAAGTAAGGCAATTATTATAGATGAAAGGATTTGTATTATGAAGAAGAAAAAAGCAAGGAAC
The DNA here is from genome assembly GCF_009928445.1 of Clostridium sp. C8-1-8. GTDB lineage: Bacteria > Bacillota > Clostridia > Clostridiales > Clostridiaceae > Clostridium_AR. Next base: position 254,676 of record NZ_JAABNO010000001.1, read on the forward strand.
AAAAGTAGGTTTTCATACAAAAAGTTTGCTTTGTTTATAGTTTACATAATAGTATTTACAATTGTAACTTCGCCTATAATATTATTATTCGGTCCATATAATGATGTTAGAAAGATGGTTTTAGGTACTGTTTTGGGTACGAGGCACAGTTATCTTATAACTAAATTTTTACCTGAGTCAACTATAAATGACTTGTTGGATAAAACCAGCGAATCTGCACCAACAATGAAAGAAGATACTAGTTTAATTAATATAAAGAATACTTTTGGCAATGATATAGAGAGATATGACTTCCATACAGACAGATATGATGGGTATATGCTTGAGGTAAAGAACCCTAAGAAAGTAAGAGTGGCGATGACTAAGTACTTAGGCAAGGTTGGAGAAAAAACCAGCGAGTTTGCCAAGGATTATAATGCCATTGCTGCAATAAATGGAGGGGCTTTTAGTGACCAGACTCCAGATGGAAAGCTTTATGAAGGTACAGGAGCTGTACCTGGAGGATATGTAATTTCTGATGGTAAGGTTATATACCCAAAAGAGAATATAAATTACGATGACGCTAAAAGTGCTGTTGCAATAAGTAAAAGTGGAGTGCTTATAGTTGGAAACTATACCATAAACGATTTGAAAAAACTAAATGTAAAAGAAGCTATGTGCTTTTCAGAGGTTCCTATAATCGTGAATGGTCAAAGGCAGATTAAGGCTAAGGATAAGTTTATAGATGGAATTAATCCTAGAACAGCAATAGGACAAAAAAGTGATGGAACCATCTTACTTCTTGTTATAGATGGAAGAAAGAGCGTTAGTAAAATTGGAGCTAATATGTATGATGTTCAAGAGATAATGATGTCAAGAGGAGCAGTGAATGCAGGAAAGCTTGATGGTGGTTATTCAAGTACCATGTATTATGATGGAGAAGTTATTAACTCACCTAATGTTTGGTCTGGGGAGAGAAAGGTAGCCACAGCATTTTATGTGGAAAAGTAGGTGAACTGTTATGAAAAAGCTTAGAACATTTTTAATATGGACTGTCATTGCTTTGCTTATAGAAAATGGAGTTTTTTTATACTTTGAAAAAGTATATTTAGTTCAAGGTTCTTCTATTAAAGCAGAAAAGGTAGAAAAGAAAAAAGCCAGTGATATGAAAGATGTTAGTATACCAAGTGAGGCTAAAAGCGTAAAAATGTCTCATGATGGATCATATGTTTCATATCTAGAAGATGGTGTATTGAAGATAGGGGATAGAACTAAAGGCACGGTAAAAACTGTTGAGGTAGCTGACTACATGTCAGTAAACTATACAAAATGGGTTACTGACGGAAACTTTTTAATAATAGCTGAAAAGACAAAAGATAGTAAGAAGCCATATATAGGTTTTTACAAGTATGATGCCGTTAGAGATGATAAAACTGAACTTACTGATTTAGACCTGCATAAAGACATAATAAACTTATCAAGCAGTAAAGATAATATTGAAGATATGGCCTTTGCTACTTCCTCAAATGTTATGTACTTTAAATTAGGAAAACCAGCAGGTAAATGTGATATATATAAAATAAATGTAATGGCTCAGATGGAAAAAGTTAAGGCTAACCTTCAGGGCATAGATACTATAGAAGTAGATCCTGTAAATGCAAATTTAATATATGAGCAATCTGGTATGGTAAAAATTAATACTGGTTCTAAACAAACTAGAATTAAAAATCTTAGTGAAGGAAATGTACTAGGGCATAGCGACAGTTCAGTATTTATTGCAAAGGGAAAAAGTGATTCTGTTAGTGAAATAGTATATGGAGATGTAGAAAAGCCTGCAAGTAGCTGGCAAATAATTAATATAGACAATAAGACTAGCGTGAAAAATATATTCTTAACTTCTGGTGGTAGAATTTTTGTAAACAACTCAAATAAAACTTTAACTGATTTAACTACTAAGAAGAATATAAAATACGAAGGAACCTTATTAGATGTCAATGATAGAGGAGTACTTTGTGAAGTTGACGGTCAGTCTAAGGTAATAGAATTAGAATAATAAATAAGAACTACAAAGCATGCTATATGAGCTAGCTTTGTAGTTCTTATTTTACTGTACAATAATTCAACATGAAGGTAGAATTTAGTTTTATTTTTGCAGTCCTAGTAAATCCTCAGTTCTGTCAGTTATATATTTATAGGCATCGCTTATTCCTTGATTGTAAAATTCTGAAGATAGCTCTTCTATAAAAAAGTCTAAAACTGCAGAAGCTGCTAAGTTACCTATTTCTTCATCTCTTTCATTGTAGAAAAATTCTTGTATTGAGGAAATCATCTCCTCTCTTTTTTCTTTACTAATTGGTGGCTTTTTCTCTTTTCTCAAGATTACATTCTCCTTTAAAATAAATATAGTATAGTGAATTAGATCCCAACTTAATTATCAAATTATTCATGCTTTAAGATGGCTAAGTATCGCGATCTTCAAGCAAGTATAAATTAAAATTCCATATAGATATTCTTTATCGATATTATTCGAATGAGTTAGCTATATAGATTTATAATGAAATATATAATAATTATAAATTAACATACATACTATAGGCAATAAAAGCAAAATCTAGATTGAGTTATACATAAATAGCATTATAATTAAATAGCTCTTCTAATTGGCTTTTGTCTATCTGATTACTTGATTATATTTTGCCATTATGTTAAAATTATGAAAATTAGTTTTGGAGAAGTATATTTATGATAAGAGAGAATTTTAATTTGCGAGTAAAATTACATCACCATAGATAGAAGGCTTGTTCTTGGTTAAAGTAACCATAGATACAGGTCTATTGCTGTTTAGCTTGCATCTATGGTGTGAAGATAGAGATTAACACCCACATAGGTACAAAAACCTGTGTGGGTGTTTTTTACTTTAGAGTATAAGTTTTTCCTAGCTAAACCTCTCAATGCTGAGTGGTATGATAGTCCTTCAGTGTATACGGTAAAATAAAAAGCTTATATTTGTGCTAACAACTATTTATATAAAATATCCAAACTAAGAAATTAATTATATTGTACAAGGAGGAACAGAAATGAGTAATAATATTGTTAAACCATCAATACTTCCGGGGTTTATGGAGCTTACACCAAAGGATCAAATTGACTTTAATATGATGTTGGATACTATAAAGAAGAATTATGAAAAATACGGTTTTGTACCAATGGACACACCTATAATGGAAAAAAGCGAGGTGCTTTTAGCAAAGGGTGGTGGAGAAACAGAAAAGCAGATATATCGTTTTACTAAAGGTGATAATGATATATCCCTACGCTTTGATCTGACAGTTCCTTTTGCTAGGTTTGTAGCTCAAAACATGAGCTCTTTAAATTTTCCTTTTAGGAGATATCAGATAGGAAAGGTCTATAGAGGAGAGAGAAACCAAAAGGGTAGATTTAGAGAGTTTTATCAATGTGATATAGATATTATAGGCAATGGAAAACTAAGCATAGTAAATGATGCAGAGATTCCAGCTGTGATATATTCCATATTCAAAGAGTTAGGTTTTGAGAATTTTAAGATAAGGATAAATAATAGAAAGATATTGAATGGTTTCTTTAAAGCCTTAGGGATAGTTGATGCCTCGGCTGTGCTTAGAACTATAGATAAGTTAGATAAAATCGGCGAAGATAGTGTAAAAGAAGAGCTTTTAGCTGCTTTGAAGGAAGAACAGGTATCATCTATAATTAACTTTATAATGATAACAGGCAGTAATGATGAAGTAATTGAAGCTCTAGATAAATTAAATATACAAGAAGAAGAGTTTACTCAAGGACTAAATGAATTGAAAACTGTAGTAGAGTATATAAGAGCGTTTAAAGTACCTGAAAAAAATTATATGATAGACTTAAAGATTGCTAGAGGGTTAGATTACTACACAGGAACAGTATACGAAACCATATTAGATGACTATCCATCTATAGGTTCAGTTTGCTCTGGAGGAAGATATGAAAACTTAGCAGAATACTATACCAATCAAAAGCTTCCAGGAGTAGGTATATCTATAGGGTTAACAAGACTGTTTTACCAGCTGAGAGAAGCTAAGCTTTTAAAATCAAAGGAAAAGGAAAGTTTATGTGATGTGATTATAATACCTATGGATGGTGCTCTAGCTTATTCTATAGATACAGCTAATAAGTTAAGGGAGGCTGGAATTGTGACTCAGGTCTATTTTGAGGAAGGAAAGCTTCAAAAGAAGCTTAATTACGCAAATAAGTTAGGGATACCTTATGTGATACTTATCGGTGATGAAGAAATGCAGAGCAATATTTTAACAGTAAAAGAAATGGCTCAGGGGCAGCAGTTTAAACAATCTATTGAGGAAACAATTAAGCTGGTTGTATCAAATATATGATTATAAACTTCACAACTTGATTTTTGTTGAGATATATTTAGGAGATAAAAAAATAACATTTTCAATAAATTAGTTGAATAAATTTGTTTAGTTGAGTATAATATATAAAAAAATATAAAAAAGGCTATGATATAGAAAGAGTAAAAATATATTTCTTTTTAAGAGAGCTTCTGGGTGGTGTGAAGAAGCAAAGAGTTTATTTTGAATACATCTATTAGCTAAACACCAAACCCTTATAAAAGGTAGTAGGCTGTTTTCCGTTTCCTGCACAGGTTATAGTGCTAGAGTATCATGTTTTAACATTGTACTTGAAAAGGTTAGTGTCGTAAGGCATTAATAAACTGAGGTGGTACCGCGAAGTTATACTCTCGCCCTCTAGAGCAATCTAGATGGCGGGAGTTTTTTGTTTTCAAAAATAAAGTACAATTTTAAAAATATATCAATTAATGACTAGTCAATTTATCAATTTTATTTTCTGGGAAATAAAAATTACTTTATTAGTAGCTAAGGTTCATTGATTAATAAGCTATAGCGGGTTTATTAATTTGGTAAAGAAGGCATTCTTATAAGATTATTCTGCAGATAATTTTATATGTGCTTACTATGAAGCTAGATTTAAATTATTAATTTGATTAGGAGGTGTAGTTAAGATATAGCTAATTACTTAATTTTATTACATTATTTTAGGAGCCTTAATTCAAAATGTAATTTCTAAGTAATTAGCGGGAGGTCTTAACTTATTAGAAATGATAAATATAGAAGAGCAAATAAAAATAATATCCAAAGGTGTAGATGAGATTATAAATCTCGACGATTTAAGACTGAAAATAGAAAATTCAATAAAGGAAAGCAGACCATTAGTGATCAAGCTAGGACTTGATCCATCTGCTCCAGATATACATCTTGGTCATGCTGTTGTGCTTAGAAAGATAAGACAGATGCAGGAACTTGGCCATGAAGCTGTTATAGTTTTAGGTGATTTTACTGGAATGATTGGAGACCCAACTGGAAAGTCTAAGACTAGAAAGCAATTGTCTAAAGAGCAGGTCTTAGAAAATGCAAAAACTTATGAAAAGCAAATTTTTAAAATACTTGATGAGAAAAAGACAACGGTAAGGTTTAATAGTGAATGGCTTTCTAAGCTTAATTTTGAGGATGTGATAAATCTTGCTTCTAAAACTACGGTAGCTAGAATGCTTGAAAGGGATGATTTTAAGAAAAGATTTCAAAACAATCAAAGCATTTCACTTCATGAGTTTTTCTACCCATTGATGCAGGCTTACGATTCAGTAAGTCTAAAAGCAGATATTGAGCTTGGAGGAACGGACCAAAGATTTAATATACTGATGGGAAGAAACCTTCAGCAGGATTTTAATATAGAAAGACAGGTTGCTATTTTTATGCCTTTGCTTGAAGGTATAGATGGAATAGAAAAGATGAGCAAGAGCTTAGGTAATTACATTGGTATAAATGAAAGCTCTAAAGATATATTTGGTAAAACCATGTCTATACCGGATGATAAAATAATCAAATACTTTGAGCTAGCCACTGATATTCATCCTGATAAAGTGAATGAAATGAAAGCTAGGTTAGAAGAAGATAAAGTCAATCCAAGAGATATTAAGCTTAGCTTGGCTAAAGAGCTTGTAAGGTTATACCATGGAGAGGCTGCGGCGGAGCTCGAAGAACAAGAATTTATTAATATATTTCAAAATAAGAATATGCCTACAGATATAAAAGAGTTGGATATTACAAAAGATATGTTGGAAGTCATAAATAAAGATTTTGTTGGATTCTTAACTGAAAAAGCACTGTTTAAAAGTAGGAATGAGGGCAAAAGGCTCATTGCAGGTGGAGCAGTAAAGATTAATGGAGAGAAGCTTATTGACACGTCCACTGTTGAATTAAAGAATGAAGATATAATACAGATTGGTAAATTGAGGTTTTTTAGGCTTAGAATAGATTAGAGTAATAAGCTGAAAATAATTTGTGATGAATTTCAGTGATATACCTATAGTAGTGAGTGAAACTTAGAGTATTAAATATACAACAACTCATTGGCCTGGTATAAATTCTTTGCATTTATTTAGAAAAGGCAGTTACGTAAAAAGTTATAGATAAAAGTTATAAAACAGGAGGTAACCATGAGAATAGAAAAGGATTTTTATTCAAGAGATGCTATTACAGTTTCTAAGGAGCTTTTAGGAAAAGTATTGGTTAGAAATATAAATGGAATAACTTTTAAAGGAAAGATAGTAGAAACAGAAGCTTATATTGGTGCTATAGATAAAGCCTCTCATGCATATGGTGGAAGAATGACAGAGAGAGTTAAGCCACTATATGGACCTCCTGGTATTGTATATGTATTTTCTATATACGGTATGTATAATTGCTTTAATATAATTACTAAAGAAGAAGGAACCGCTGAAGGCGTGCTTATAAGAGGCATAGAACCCTTGGAAGGGCTAGAGGAAATGGCCAAAAGGCGATTTGATAAAGATATAGATACTTTAACTAAGGCACAGCGAAAGTCACTTACCAATGGGCCATCAAAGCTATGTATAGCTTTTTCTATAGATAAAAATGACAACTGGGTAGATATGACTAAAAGTGAAAGTATTTATTTAGAAGAAGCTAAGGAATCTAAAGTACTGACAGCAGAAGAAATTGTTGAAACTACAAGGATTGGAATTGATTATGCTGAAGAAGCTGTTCATTTCCCATGGAGATTCTACGTTAAGGGCAATGAGTGGGTTTCTAAAAAGTAGTATAGATATTTTTTTGATTGTAGTATTTATATCTAATGCTTCAACTTCTTAAGAAGTTAAAAATAAAACTTTATAAAAAGTTATATTTATATAAATATATAGTTATAATGCTGGTTACAGTAGTAAATATACATTATATGAGTGTCATAAAAATAGTTCTATTGAAAATAATATTAATGGTGATGTGCTATGAACCCTATTATTATTTTTGATAAAACCACAGGATATATTTTTTATTGTGAAGGCATAGAGGATATGGAATGGATATTCGTCTAATGGTGTATAAACTTCAGCTTAAGGAATTAATTATCAAGTGATATCATCTACACTAATGCTAGGGCAAGTATATTTTAAGGAGAAGAAATTTTAAATCTTCTCCTTAAAACATTCTTAGTAGCATATAAAGGTATCTATTCTTCTTATGTCTATACCAAAATATACCCATCTATAGAACATCCATCTCCATCCAGAAACTGAGTAACGATCTACTGAGGTTAGATATGCCCAGTAAGATCTTCCGTTATTTTGCCATATATAAGTGTATCTAAAAAGACATGGCCTAATTGAAGTTGGGCTTACAGCTTTTGTTTGTCCTCCGAAGGTTTCAGGTCCTCCAGCAAGTGTTTTTGCCTTAGGATCGTTTTTTGAAGGATTAAAGGATGGTGGTGGAGCCATAGGTGGTGTATTAACTGGAGGTGGAGGAGGAACTGGTCTGTCAGAAGGTCCTCTCATATCTTCTTCTAAGCTCTCATATATTGGAGCGTAAGTAAAACTAACATCAACTTCATATTCCCCAACCTCGTCAATATCACTTCCGTCATCATAAAATCTGAAATGACTGTTTGGATTGAAGTAATCATTATTAAAGAAATCCATTTTGATCTCCTATAAAATTTATCTCCTTATATGAATATGAGATTTATATCACTTAAGTTACAATATATGTTTAAAATACTTAAAGTCTTTAACTGTAGGCCCTTTTAAAGTACCGTGTTGTAAGTGATCAGTAATCCAATGCCTAGATTAGCTTGCGCTAATAACTTGCTTATATAGCATCTCCTCCGGAACCACTTGATTTAAGCAATATTCTTAAATATAGCCTTATTTTAAGAACTTTGTTTTTTGTTAGCTATAAAGTTTTAGTTATATCATTAGGATAAAATATAGTTAAAGGAAACTCTAGATGATAGTTTTATGCATAAATATACAAAGCGCGGCTCTCGATTGTATATTTTATATTTTTATGGATTAATAATCACATTGACAAAATCCTTGGTATAGATAATAATATAATGGACTCAATAGGACAAAAAGAGTACAACGTAGGTTATTTATAACTTACAAATACCTATAGGCAAGGTATAATATTGTTAAGATTAAAGATTACTCATTAGAGTAATCTTTAATCTTTTTTTTCCTATTTGCTAACTTTTAAAGCTTGACAGAGTTTAATGGTTAAACTAGAATAGATATAAATAAGAAAATATTAAGGTAGATAATACACTTTAAATTGGTCCAGAGAGGCCAGAAAGGGGTATGATTATGACACACGTTTTTTGTCGTGCAATTAAACAAATAGCTTTGATTATAATTGAATATCCTGCTGAATATATAGGGTATCTAAGAGATTAGTGTTTTTATTAATCTCTTAGATATCCTTTTGTTTTATTCTTTTCATGTCACAAGGGTTAATTTATTGCTCTTTAAAGAGCTTCTTATGAGTTTTTGATTGTGATGCTCTATATTCATAATACTGCATTTATCTAAGCGAATAGAGAGATCTAATCTTATGCTGGAGCTATATCCATTAAGATAAAGAGTAGAATTTTAACCTAAGTAAAAGTATAGGCTCATTATTAGAATAAATGATGAACTGTACGCATAAATTGTTATTGACGAATATTTATGCAATATGATTTAATAAATATACATGAATTAGTTCGGCGGGAACCTCGCTTGTAAAAAGTGTATTTTCCTTAAAGGATTATAAGGAGGACTATAATGAAAGCAAAGCTTATATTAGAAAATGGTATTGTTTTTGAGGGAAAAGCCTTTGGATACCTAAAAGAAAGTGTTGGAGAAGTAGTATTTAATACAGGAATGACAGGGTATCAAGAAGTGCTTACAGATCCATCCTATTATGGACAAATAGTTACTATGACTTATCCTTTGATCGGAAACTACGGTATAAACCTTGAAGACATGGAGTCTTCTGCTCCGAAGGTGAAAGGATTCATAGTCAGAGAAAAATGTGATTCACCAAGTAATTTTAGATGCGAATTAGAGCTAGAAACTTTTTTAAATAACAATAAGATAATAGGACTGCAAGGTATTGATACAAGAGCTCTCACAAAGATTCTAAGAGAAAATGGAACCATGAAAGGTATCATAACCTTAGAAGATATTTCTACTGAAGAGGCTATAAAAAAGACAGAACTTTATTCAAATAAAGATGCTGTTTGGGAAGTTACAACTAGTAGCTCCTATGAGATAGAAGGAAAAGGAAAACATATAGCTATAATGGATTTTGGTGTTAAGCAAAACATAATAAAAAGCTTTGCTAGAAGAGGCTGTAAGGTTACGGTTTTTCCAGCAAGTACACCTTTCGAAGAGGTTCTAAAAGTAAATCCAGATCTTGTTTTCCTATCAAATGGCCCTGGAGATCCAGAGGACTTAACAGAAGTAGTTGAAAATGTGAAAAATATGATAGGCAAGAAACCTATAATAGGCATATGCCTTGGTCATCAAATATTGGCTTTAAGCTTAGGTGGAAAGACTAAGAAGCTTAAGTTTGGACATAGAGGATGTAATCATCCTGTTAAGGATCTTGATAAAAACAGAGTTTATATTACTTCCCAAAACCATGGTTATTACGTAGATGTACTACCAAAAGACGTAAGAGCAACTCATATCAGTGTAAATGATGGAACTATAGAAGGAATGAGACATGAAAGCTTGCCTATTTTCTCTGTACAATTTCATCCTGAAGCAAGTCCTGGACCAAAGGATAGCGACTATATATTTGATGAGTTTATAAAATTTGCAGAATAGTTAGTAGTATAGAAAACTTAGGGGGTAACCATTATGCCAATTAAAAAAGATATAAAAAAAGTATTAGTTATAGGTTCAGGACCAATTGTAATAGGTCAGGCAGCGGAGTTTGATTATTCAGGAACTCAGGCATGTCAAGCACTTAAAGAAGAGGGAATAGAAGTGGTACTTGTAAACTCCAATCCTGCAACTATAATGACTGACGCAGAGGTTGCGGATAAAGTTTATTTAGAGCCTCTTACAATAAAATTTGTTGAGAAGGTTATTGCAGAGGAGAGACCAGATAGTCTTTTAGCTGGTATGGGAGGACAAACTGGTTTAAATCTAGCTGTTGAGCTTTATGATAAAGGTATACTTGATAAATATGGAGTCAAGGTTATAGGTACATCCATAGAGGGAATAAAAGAAGGCGAAGATAGAGAGCTTTTTAGAGCGATGATGCATAGAATCGGTCAACCTGTTATAAAGAGCGAAATTATAACAGACATGGAAGCAGGGAAAGAGTTTGCTAAGAAGATAGGATATCCAGTGATAGTGAGACCTGCATATACTCTAGGTGGAACTGGTGGTGGAATTGCAGACAATGAAGAGCAACTAGAAGAAATACTAGATTCAGGTTTGCAACTTAGTTCCATAGGTCAAGTATTGCTTGAGAAGAGTGTAAAAGGTTGGAAGGAAATAGAATACGAAGTTATGAGAGATAGCTTTGGAAACTGTATAACAGTATGTAATATGGAGAATATTGATCCTGTTGGAATACATACTGGCGACAGTATAGTTGTTGCTCCTAGCCAAACACTATCAGACAAAGAGTATCAAATGCTTAGAAGTGCATCTATAGATATAATCAATGCCGTTGGAATAGAAGGTGGATGTAACGTACAATTTGCGTTAAATCCAGACTCTTTTGAGTATGCTGTAATTGAAATAAATCCTAGGGTTTCCAGATCATCAGCTTTAGCATCAAAGGCAACTGGTTATCCAATAGCTAAGGTTGCTGCAAAGTTAGCCTTAGGCTATGCTTTAGATGAAATTAAAAATGCGGTTACTCAAAAGACTTATGCTTGCTTTGAGCCATCCCTAGATTATGTGGTTGTAAAAATACCAAAGTGGCCTTTTGATAAATTCCAAGGAGCAGATAGGGCTCTAGGAACAAAGATGATGGCTACTGGAGAGATAATGGCTATAGGAAGTGATTTTGAATCTGCATTCCTTAAGGGAATAAGATCTTTAGAGATAGGAAAATATTCTTTAGAGTTTAAGAAGTTTAGAAACCTTTCTATGAAAGAACTTAAAGAAAAAGTAGTAACTCCAGATGATGAGAGAATATTTGCTCTTGCGGAAATGCTTAGAAGAGATTATAGGATGGAGAAAATTGCTGAAATAACAGGCGTAGATATGTTCTTCCTAGAAAAGTTTAAATGGATAGTTGAAGAAGAGCAGAGATTAAGAATATCTAAGATAGGTGATGTAGATAAGGATTGGTTGTACAAACTTAAAAGAAAGGGATTTTCTGATAAGGGTATAGCAGATCTTTTGGAAGTATCTCCAGATGACATATATAAGTTAAGGGATATATGGAGCATAAGACCAGTATATAAGATGGTTGATACCTGCGGCGGGGAATTTGAAGCCTTATCTCCTTACTACTATTCAACCTACGAAACTCATGATGAGGTAGAAGTAAGTGATAAGAAAAAGGTTATGGTAATAGGATCTGGCCCAATAAGAATAGGCCAGGGAATCGAGTTTGATTATGCCTCAGTACATTGTGTAAAATCTTTAAGAAGCCAAGGCATAGAAACTATAATAGTAAACAACAATCCTGAGACCGTAAGTACTGACTTTAATATATCAGACAAACTATATTTTGAGCCTCTAACAGAAGAGGATGTATTCAACATAATTGAAAAAGAAAATCCAGATGGAGTTATACTTCAATTTGGTGGTCAAACTGCCATAAAGCTAGCAAAGTTCCTTAAGGAAAAGAATATAAAGACTCTTGGAACTACTTCGGATCAGATAGACATGGCAGAGGATAGAGAAAAGTTTGATGCTCTTCTTGAGGAGCTTGGAATCTATAGACCTAAGGGCAAGGCGATTTGGAGTCTAGAAGAAGGTATAAATGAAGCAAGAGAGTTAGGTTTCCCAGTACTAGTAAGACCTTCCTTTGTTCTTGGAGGTCAAGGCATGGAGATAACTCATGATGATGAAGAGTTGAAATTCTACCTAAGTAATGCCTTCGAAAAAGATAGAAAAAATCCTATATTAATAGACAAATATTTAATGGGAAGAGAAATTGAAGTTGATGCTATCTCTGATGGAGAAGAAGTACTTATACCTGGAATAATGGAACATTTAGAAAGAGCTGGAGTACATTCAGGGGATAGTATAACTATGTACCCAAGCCAAAATGTAAGTGCAAGTATAAAGGATAAGATTCTAGAGTATACAAATAAGTTAGCTCTTGCTATAGGAATAAAAGGCATGATTAATATTCAGTTCATAGAATTTCAGGGAGAACTTTATGTTATAGAGGTTAATCCTAGAGCTTCAAGAACTGTACCTTATATAAGTAAGGTTAGTGGAGTTCCTATAGTAGATATAGCTACAAGAATAATGCTAGGAGCTAAACTTAAGGACTTAGGTTATGGTACTGGGATATATAAGGAGCCAAATTTGATATCAGTTAAGGTTCCAGTATTCTCAACTCAAAAGCTTCCAAAGGTAGAGGTTTCACTAGGACCTGAAATGAAATCTACTGGAGAAGTGCTTGGAGTTGGTAGAACTTTAGAAGAAGCTCTTTATAAAGGATTTGTAGGAGCATACATGTATACCCTTAACAAAAAGAAGGGAGCAGTACTAGCTACTATAAATAACCATGACAAGGATGAATTCCTCCCAATAGCAAAGGTTCTTTCTGAGATAGGTTATGAGTTTGTGGCTACTTCAGGTACTGCTGAACTACTAGAAGCTGCTGGTATAAGTGCTAAGAATGTAAGAAAGTTAAATGAAGAGCATCCTAATATAATAGATGTTATAAAGAATAAAGAAGTAGACTTGGTTATAAATACACCAACTAAGGGAAATGACTCTAAGAGAGACGGCTTTCATATAAGAAGAGCTGCTGTAGAAAGAAACATAGGTGTTATAACCGCTTTAGATACATTCAATGCTCTTGTGCAAGTAAAACTAAGTAAAATGGAAGATAAAGACCTTGAGGTGTTCAACCTAGCGCAGAAATATTAATTTAAGCTGTCACTTAATTTAAACAATATTTGAATATACGCTAAATTAAATAGAGTTAAAATAAGAAAGCCACCTACATGTAAGGTATACCCTTTTCATGTGGATGGCTTTTTCAATGTCTAGATCGGTATAAAATTTTTAGTTAGCTAAACTTTAAAATATCAAATGATCATAGCAGTTTTTTTATAGAGTAATAAATTTTTTTATAAAGTTACATTTCTTTATGGTATTTAGAAAAGTAAAACATATACACAATATATATTAATAAGTACGCTACACCAACAAAGGCTATTACCTGAATGTGAGCGTTTGTAAATGCATATATAAGTATTAGTATTCCTAGGATAATTCCAACCACATCAAAGGCTTTTGCTTTAGCTTTAGCGTCAATGTCTATATTTCTCTCATCGGTTTCCTTTTGTTTTACAAAAATTCTAGAATATATAGTTCTAGTGATAGCGGATACAGCTATTGCAACTATTATAATTGTTACGGTCTTAGAAGTATACCCACCTATAAAAAACAAAGTGATTGATGAACATAGGAGTAAGATAATTACTAAAAAAAGAAAAATATAATTGAAAGGTTTCATTTTATTCACTCTCCTCATAAATAAAGATATCTTCAATACTCAGTTTGAAAAGCCTAGAAATCTTAAATGCTAATAATATAGAAGGGTTGTATCTTCCGTTTTCAAGTGAGCCGATAGTTTGTCTGGATACTTCTAATTTTTCAGCAAGTTCTTCTTGTGTTATGCCGTGCTGTTTTCTAATTTCTTCAAGTTTGTTTTTCATAATATTACCTCCGTTTAGAATGGAAAGTAAACTTTACAATTATAGTTTAACAATAACAATTAATAATGTCAAGTAAACTTTCCATATGCAAATATTCCTATAAAGAGAACACTTAGAATTTTAATATTACAGAATTTCTTATAATACTACAAAATCTATGTAAAATATTTTGAATAATATGTTGGAAAATGTATATAAATGTATTGACATGTGAACGGGTGTTCGCTACAATATAATCAAACGTATGTTCGGGAAAACTTTAGGCATAAATTTATGGACGAGCTAATATAATAAAACAAGGATAAAAAAGGGAGGACTTATGAGATGAAAAAAAATAGTGGTATATTTGTTAAGATTAATTATAAACTGGATCAAGCAGAAAAGCAGAAGATCAAGGACACTAATGCTAAATATAGAGAAATGAATTTATCAAAATATTTATTATGTGCTGGAACATATAATAAAAATGGTGGTACATTTATATTCCAAGCAAACACTTTTCAGGAAGCTGAAGAAATTGTAAACAATAATCCTTTTGTGGGTACTGATTATTATTCTTTTGAAATATTAAGCAATAATTATATAGCTTTAAATAATTAATGACTTAACAATAGTACACTGCAGGTTTTTCTTTTTATATTGGTTATGTTTAGAGTGTTGCTGAAAGTAAGTGGGTATAATTTCAACAGTATTATCTAGCAGAACCTTGGTTTTTATATTAGAAGACATATAAATAGTTCATATATCGAAGCTTAATGTATACTTGTTGTAAATTTGCTGGTTATTGGAACTTTAGAGCATGTATAAATAATAGTTGAGTTATGGACTCTATAAAGATCCACCGGTTTAATCTGTAAATATAAGCTTTAGCATGTATATATAATAGTAAATATATAGAATAAGTAAAAAGTACAGAATGCTCAAATCTGTACTTTTTAAGTTTAGGGTAAAATATAAAGTTTTTAGATTGTGTAGATATAATAATTAAGTTCAAAGCATATATGTAATTACTATTTATAACTTTCAAATATGTAAGATGTAATCTTAAAAAGATCTAAACTTCATATTGTACTGATGATATTACCAGAGACAATTCTTTCACTAAGCTTACTAATGAACCTACAGAGCTTCCATTAGTACTTTTAACTATCTTCACTTGAGGTCTAAGTGGATAGTCAGGTGGAGTGCTTTCAACAACACAGATATCTCCATTGCTTAGTTGTACTATAGTACCTTCTGGGTATGGAACTATTATTTTAGCAAAGGCTTTCACTATGTTATAATCAAACATTGTGCCAGCGTTTCCTAGAATGAATTCAAAAGCCTCATTAGGCGACAAACCTCGTCTATAGGGCCTGTCAGAAGTTAGAGCGTCATATACATCAGCGACCGAAACTATTTTTGCTAGCTTGTTTATCTTAGCTCCGTTTTGGTTATCTGGATATCCTAATCCATCTTCTCTCTCATGATGCTGTAATACTACCATTCTTGAGAAAGCTGAAACATTATGAGAATTTTTTAAGTAAGAATATCCTTTCTTAGGATGTTCTTTCATTATCTCAAATTCACTATATGTCAAAGGACCTTCTTTTAATAAGATTTCTTTAGGAATAAATACTTTTCCAATGTCGTGTAATAAAGCGCCTATGCAAAGATCTATCAGTTCGTGTTTGGTTAGTTGAAGCCCTATTCCGAGTACTAGGGAAAGTATAGCTACATTTACACAATGTTGGTATGTATATGCATCCATGCTCTTAATATCTACTAGATTTACCATTATATTTTTATTTGAAAGTATATTATCTAAAAGTTCTTCAGCGAGATCATGAATGGAGGATAGATAATCTTCCTTTTGTTTTAGAAGTATTCCTCTTTTCTTTTTGTTTAATGATGAATTATGAAGATTTGAATAAATTCTTTCTACATCACTAAAAGTTTCCCTAACTAATGCAATGGATTTTTGCCTTAATTCAGGTTTTATAATATCATTAATCTCTTTTTCGCTATATTCATCCGTTACATATAAGGAATAAATATGTATGTCTTTAATTCGTTTTATTATAGGGGAAGTTAGTTTTATACCTTCCTTTAGTAAAGTTCTTCCGCTTTCATCAAATAAAGTCTTGGCTAAATAACAACCTTCCCTTACGCATTCAATAGGAACTAGTCTCATTTCCTGCACCTCATCTTAAGATATATACTCAATTATACTACAAAAAGTTTCTAGTCTTCCATACTTTTATTAAATAATAGAAATTAATGACAAAGTATTATGAATTAATTATATTTTTTGTTCATATTGAAGTAAGTTAACATTTTTTATACAAAAGTTCATATAAGTATATTTATTTTTTATTGGACTTATGGATATTTACTTATTCATCGTTCAGTGGTGTAAGTAAAATTAAACATAAAAAAAAGCCCCTATAGAATAAATCTTTAAGGGCTATTTTTACTGTTTTATAAATCTATATCAAGTAGATTCTTCTTATAAGTACTATATAAGTATCTTAGTAAGGTCATCTTATCATCTAATTCTATTTGTAAATCTGAAGCAGTTTCTAGGTCATCTGATGCAATAGCTTCTCTAATCTTTGTGAATAAGCTCTTGTTAGTATAGCTATCCTTCATTATATAATGTCTTAAATCATTTATAGCCATCCAATTAGATATATCTAGGTCAAGTGCTTTATCAAGAGAATGAAGAGATTTATAACTTCTTATTTCTGAAGCATATTCAGCAATTACTCTGCTAGTTATTTCTGTAGTCCATCTTTTAGTAGCTCCAAGTCTGAAGCTGTTTATAAGCTTATCAGTAAATACATCATTTCTCTTTAATACTTTAACTTTCTCGGGATACTTATCTAAGGCTAATAAATTCTCATAAACTGTAGCTGGTGCTATACCAAAGAATTCATCTCTTTCCTCTGGTGTAAAGTCTTCGAAAACATCTTCTTCGGCTCTATATGCTCTGGATTTTTCAAGGTAATCAGCTTCTTCACCAGCCTTTTTTGAAAGCTCTTTAAGAAGCTCTTCTTCTGTTTTTCCGTTTTCTAAGGCATATAATATACCATCTAACATTGATAAATAAGCAGTACTTAATGCTAAATAAGTATTTGTATGAGGATTTGGTGCTCTTAATTCAAATCTTGTAGCTAATGGATTATGAGGATCTCTTACAAGACCAGCCAAGATAGTTCTGTTTCTTGAAGGTACTTCTGGGCTGTGACCTAATGAAGTAACTATGCAAACAGGAGCTTCAAAACCAGGTTTTAATCTTCTTAAAGAATCAGCAGTTGAAGAAACAAAAGGATTTACAACTTCGTAGTTCTTTAAAAGTCCCATTATAGCGCCATAGCCTATAGTACTTAAGAAGTCATTTTTTGTGGCTGTGAATAGATTTATTCTCTTACCATCCTTAAGCTTAACACTAACCCCAAGATGAGTATGTTCTCCACTTCCTGCAACGCCTTCTATTGGTTTAGCTAGGAAGGTAACATCTAACCCATTTCTTCTAAAGGTTTCTTTTACAAGATTTCTTATAAAAAGTTCATTGTCAGCAGATTGAATTGCGTCAGCATACTTCCAATCTATTTCTAACTGTTCCATTATGTGATTGAAATGACCTGAAGAATCGAACTTACCTTTAACTCCGCCAACTTCTTTGTGACCCATTTCTGGTTCGAAGCCGTATTCTTCCATAAGAATTAAACTTTGCTCAAGAGCAGTTCTTACTATACCCTTAGTTCTAGTCCAGTATTGCTCTTGCAACACTTGGGAAGTGGATAGTTCTTCAGTCTCCACCTTATCGTTAGGGGTTTTAACCCAGAATTCAAGTTCAGTTGCAGAGGTTATAACAATTTCCTTTATGTCATTTGAAGTTATTCCAAATGGTTTAAGAGTTTCAGGTTTATTATTAAATATATCAAGCAATGAGCTTTTGAAAGTTTCTACTGCGGATTTTAATATATGTCTTGAATCTACTGGCACATCTTCGTGATAAAGAAAACAAGGTATTCTTAAGGTTCCTACAGGCTTGTTTGTTTCTTCATCTATAAACTCATAGTTATAATCTACAAACCAATCTGCATCTAAGTCTGTTATCATATCTACCTTGGCATTATTCAATGTAGCTATTTCTGGAAGAACTACAGACGAACCGTCAGTTTGAACAGCGGTTCCACTTAAAAATGAATCTATATCCTCCTTAAATAAGCTTACAGGTATTTTTTCATCTGTATCGTTACCTGATAAATCTATGCCTACTATAGACACAAACTTTATTTCAGGATGAGAACTTAATAAGTTTAATAAATCCTCTTTGTTATGCTTATCATTACTAATAGTATAGATTAAATCTTTTGCCATAATATTTTGCTCTTACTAAATATATATTTAAGTAAGAGCGTGTTCACTTCCCTTCTTTATAAATTTTAGTGATTTTATAAGAGTAACTGGCTGTTAAATGAAATGCTTAAAAGAACCTTGAATTAATTACTATAAAGTTTATTATTGTACATCTATAGATTAATCACTTTAAAGTAGAGTTTACTAAGGCAAGAATGATATTTACTCATTCTTTATCTGAGTTTAATGATTAAAGTAGTAGATCTTTATTAGAGAACAATTACTTTTTACTAGATAGCATTAGCAATTTCTGAGATTTTAGATTAGTATTCAGAAACTATTAGTATTTTACTCTTTGAAAAATTATATATTACAAAATCTTTAGAATTGAATTTTGTAATATTGTATAGACAACCAATGGAAAAATAATATGATGGATCTTTCCTTCATATAACTGTAATTTACTTATTAGCTTAGATTTCAATATGAATTGGTATATCTATATAGAGTTCCTAACCAAATTATTAATTTATCCACTTCCCAAATAACCATAATTGGCCACTTTTCAGCAAGTATAAAATAAGTTTCGATATAGGAATTCCTTAGAAAGCATTGTATTATACTTATAAAGAGTAAAAGAAAAAGTAATATATTATAAAAAAATTGTAGTATAAGCAAACCTAAGGTGTCAATGAAATGATAAAGAAAAATCAATAAAAAAAGTCAAAAAAACCAAAAAAACTAGTAAAAATATGAAAAAAGAAAAATACCGTATGACAAATTATTAATTTTACAAAAAAATATAGCTTTTTTAGGTATTGGCCCGGATTTGATGATTGTAGAAATTTAGGATGCTATAATTTTGAATAGCAAATTAAAAGATAGGCACGTTTTGTGTAAAAAGGGTTTGAATACGAAAGGGGCTATTACGATGAGCAATTTTGGTGATTTATACGGTGTAAATGTATTTAACGATGCAACTATGAAGGAACGTCTTCCTAAGGCTACTTATAAGGCTGTTAAAAAGGCAGCTGCAGATGGGGTAGCTGTAGATTTAGCTACAGCTGATGTTGTCGCTTCAGCATTAAAGGATTGGGCAGTTGAAAAAGGGGCTACACATTTTACTCATTGGTTCCAACCACTAACTGGTATTACTGCAGAAAAGCATGATTCATTTATCAATCCTACAGGTGACGGTAAGGTTATGCTAGAGTTTACAGGTAAAGAATTAATAAAAGGAGAACCAGATGCATCTTCTTTCCCATCAGGCGGTAGCAGAGCTACATGTGCTGCAAGAGGATACACTGCTTGGGATATAACTTCTCCTGCTTTTGTTAAGGATGGAACTTTATATATTCCTACAGCATTTGTTTCATATACTGGTGAAGCACTTGATAAGAAGATTCCATTACTTCGCTCAATGGAAGCTCTTTCAAAAGAAGCTTTAAGAGTTTTAAAGGCTCTAGGAAATACTACAGCTACTAAGGTAACAACTACAGTTGGACCTGAACAAGAGTATTTTATAGTTGATAAGAAATTATATGACAAGCGTC
This sequence comes from Clostridium sp. C8-1-8, assembly GCF_009928445.1. Lineage (GTDB taxonomy): Bacteria > Bacillota > Clostridia > Clostridiales > Clostridiaceae > Clostridium_AR. The sequence continues at coordinate 274,814 of NZ_JAABNO010000001.1, forward strand.
CAGACCTTATATATACTGGAAGAACTTTATTTGGGGCTAAACCTGCAAAGGGACAAGAATTAGAAGATCATTACTTCGGTTCATTAAAAGAAAGAATATCCGACTTCATGAAGGATTTAGATAAAGAACTTTGGTCACTTGGAATATCAGTTAAGACAAAGCATAATGAAGTTGCACCAGCTCAACATGAGTTAGCACCAATATTCGGTACAACTAATGTAGCTACAGACAACAATCAATTAACAATGGATGTAATGAAGAAAGTTGCTTTAAGACATGGATTAGTATGCTTATTACATGAGAAGCCATTTGCAGGGGTTAATGGTTCAGGTAAGCACAATAACTGGTCAATGAGCACAGATGATGGACAAAATCTTCTTGATCCTACTGATGCACCACATGATAATAAGCAATTCTTATTATTCTTAACATCAGTTATCAAGGCTGTTAATGAATATTCAGATTTATTAAGAGCTTCTGCTGCAAATCCTGGTAATGACCATAGATTGGGAGCTAATGAAGCACCACCAGCTATAATATCAATATTCTTAGGAGATCAATTACAAGATCTAATTGAACAAATTGAAAAAGGTGAATTAACTTCATCTTTACCAGCAGGAGTGTTAGATTTAGGTGCTGCAGCATTACCTAAGTTAGTTAAGGATCCAACAGATAGAAATAGAACATCACCATTTGCTTTCACTGGTAATAAGTTTGAGTTCAGAATGGTTCCATCTTCAGGAAATATAGCTGATTGTAATACAGTTTTAAATACAATAGTAGCTGAAGTTCTTTCAGAAGTTGCTGATAGACTTGAAAAGGCTTCAGACTTAGATGCTGAAATAACTGCAATATTAACTGAAATTGTTAAGGAACATGGAAAGATCATATTCAACGGAAATGGTTACTCTGATGAATGGGTAGCTGAAGCTGAAAAGAGAGGTCTTCCAAATATAAAGACAACTGTTGAAGCTACTAAGGCTTATATAACAGAAAAGAACGTAGCATTAATGGAAAAGCATGGCGTATTAAGCAAGCTAGAAATGCATGCTCGTTATGATGTAAATCTAGAAAACTATGCTAAGACTACAAATATAGAAGCAGAAACAACACTTGAGATTGCTAAACGTCAAATACTACCAGCTGTTATCAAGTTTGAGACAGGCTTAGCTCAATCAATCAGCGCTGTTAAGGCTGCTGGTGCAGCTGCAGGAGTTCAAGTTGAACTTTTAGGCGAAGTGGACGAACTTGCAGTAGCATTAAAGAAAAACGTTGCTGAATTAGAAGCTTCAGTTGAAAAGGCACAAGCTTTAGAAGGAGACTCATATGAAGTTGCTCATTTCTATAAGTTTGATGTGTTTGAAAAGATGCAAGCAGTAAGAGCTGTTGCAGATAAGCTTGAAACTTTAGTTGATAAGGAAGTTTGGCCTTTACCAACTTATGGTGAATTACTATTTAACGTTTAATATTCAAGAAAGATAATTTATTCTTTAGTAAATTATAAGGAGCTGTGGCATTGGCGTTTATAAAACGCTGATACACAGCTCTTATTTGTATTATTACAATAAAAAAAATTGGATTTATTAGTTGTAAAGTAATAAAATAACTTTAGAGACTATAGCATGGGGTGATATATATGGGAAAGAATGAAAATATAAAGCCTATTGGATTTTTTGATTCAGGGGTAGGTGGATTAAGTGTAATGAAAAAGGCTATAGAATTTATGCCTTGGGAAGATTATATATATTTTGGAGATTCTAAAAATGCTCCTTACGGAACTAAAACTGTTGATGAAGTGAAAGAACTAACCTTTAATGCAGCAGAGTTCTTAATAAAGGAAGGCGTTAAAGCGTTAGTAGTAGCTTGCAACACTGCAACTTCAGCGGCTATTGATGAGCTTAGAGCTCACTATAAGGACATTCCTATTATTGGGATAGAGCCTGCGCTAAAACCTGCAGTAGAATTGAGTGATGGTGGTAAGATAATAATAATGGCTACACCAATGACACTTGCTGAGAAGAAGTTTAAGAAGTTAATGGACAGATATGCTGAAGAGGCTGATATAATTCCATTGCCTTGTGCAGGATTAGTAGAACTTATAGAGTCTGGAGTTACTGAAGGGGATGAGTTAGTACAATTTCTAGAAAACAAATTTCAAGATATAGATAAAGATACTATATCAGCGGTTGTTTTAGGATGTACTCATTATCCTTTTGTAAAAAAAGCTATATCTAAAGTTTTAGGAGATAAGGCTATACTTATAGACGGTAGTGAAGGTACTGCTAAGGAGTTAAGAAGAAGACTAGGCAAGAATGGTACATTGGGTGATAAAGGTAGAAAAGGGCAAATAAAGATATATAATTCTTTGAAAAATAATAAGATTATAGAGCTTAGTTATAGACTATTAGAATAACTATAAAAACAATAAAAATATCATAAAAAAAGTTTGTTAAAATATTGACAAAATACGCTGTTCTTGATATATTATATATAGAGGATGAATTATCTGAAAATTGTAAAAAAAGAATATTAATTCTTTATGAATATATATCAAGGGGATGATCTTATGAAGGTTAATGTAAGAAAGTTTTTAGGGGAAAATTTTGCTGTAGAGGATGCTATAGTGCTAAGAGAACTAATACAAGAAAACATTGGGGAAGAAATTGAATTAGATTTTGAAGGATTTGATAGAGTTCCAACCACTTTTTTATGCTGCTTGTTTACTGATTTAATAAACAAGAACGGTAGAGATTTTATTATTTCACACATAAATGTTAAAAACTTATCAAATTCTACAGATTACTCTAGAGTTGTTAGGGGAACAACTTTCAATTAATGTAGTTTTATGTAGAAAGACATTAAGATGAAAAATCTAAGTATCTGCTAGGAGTTTTATTCTGAAATGGTCAAAGACTATTATATGGCATCAATGATAAAGGAGTGTATTTAAGAGGTAGTTCTTGAATATACTCCTTTATTAGTTTTTGTCTTTTATTAAACTATATTTTAGACAAGGCTATGAGTAATTATAGTTAGATAATTTAAATTAATTTATAAGTTATTAATAAATTACCATTTTATGTACTGATAGCAATTATTGATATTAACCCTTAAAGTATTATATAATTTACCTATGTAGAATTTAACAAGGAAATATTGTCAATAATATAGATTATATTTCTGTATCTTGAAAGGAGAATTATTATGAATCCAATAGTTACTATAAAAATGGCACAAGGTGGGGTTATAAAGGCAGAACTTTATCCAGAGGTAGCTCCAAATACTGTTAAGAATTTCGTATCTTTAATTAAAAAAGGATTTTATGATGGAGTGATTTTTCATAGAGTAATACCAGGCTTTGTTATACAAGGAGGAGATCCACAAGGTATAGGTGTTGGTGGCCCAGGATATTCAATAAAAGGTGAATTTTCAGCTAATGGTGTTAAAAATGACTTGAAACATACAAAGGGAGTTCTTTCAATGGCTAGATCAGGTCATCCAGATTCTGCTGGCAGCCAATTCTTTATAATGGTTGCAGATGCTCCACACTTAGATGGCCAATATGCAGCTTTTGGAAAGGTAACTGAAGGCTTAGATGTTGTTGATAGCATTGTAGCGACAAAGACAGACTATAGCGATAAGCCTTATGAAGATCAAGTTATGGAAAAAGTAACTGTTGAAGGTGCAGATGAAATCGGAGAACCAGAAACACTATAATACAGCTATTTTAAGCTAAGTATAATTTCAACACAGTATTTTAGTATAGATTTTTTCAAAATAATAATAGTATTAAGCAGGATATAAAGATTTACCACTTCGATCAGAAATCTATTTTCAAGGCCACTCTGGGTTCTTAGAGGAGAATTTGAAAATATAAGGTTCGTTACGAAGTGGTAAACTTATACTAAGAATATTAAAGTATGGAATGGAGGTGTTTAAGGTGCTAGATAATCAAAAATGTATTTTAGCCTATGGGTTGGAAAAGGAAGAATTAAGTGAATTAGAGATTACAAAGAATAAGTTTATTGTAATAACCACTGAAATGGCTAATATGAAGATTAAGGATTTGGTTTCTGGATTAAAGTTTGAAACTGTGGCAGATAAAGCTACTCCGCAAGAAAAGGTTCTAATATTTAATAATTTTGAAGACAAGGAATTGCATGATCTTATAAAGATAGTTAGAGCTACAGTTAAGAATTCCATATTGGCAGTGGTTACTCCAACTTCAAGTGAGTGGACTTTTAGTTATTTAATAGAACACTTAATAGAAGAAAGAGAGTGGTATAAAAAGCAGAAAGGAAGAGTTTAATTGAGTAGGGTAGGAGAGAAGATAAAACAAGCAAGAACAGATGCGGGAATATCTCAAAAGGTTCTAGCTAAAAAGTTAGGTGTGGCAGAAAAGTTTATAAATGAAGTTGAAATGGGTAAAAGAATACTCAACGAAGCTCTTATAGAGAAAATTGCTAAAGTACTTAATACAAATCTAAATGATGTAAACATGGTTGTTACTGATGAAGACCTAAGAAAAGAAAAAGAAGTTAAGAAGGTTTATGAACCTAAAAAGTCAGAAGCTGCACCAAAGGGTGATACTGACGAAGTTTGGAATCAAGCTTTTGGTTCAGTGCTTAAGAGAGTTCCAATTTATGATTATTCAATGACAAAAGTGTATGACTACAAAGAAATGGTACTACACTCTAACAAAATAGAAGGACATAGCATAGATAAGGTTTTCTATATAAAGGTAGAAAATGATGATATGTCAGGCTTCAGAATCACTGAGGGAGATATTGCTTTTTGTCATAGCATAAAAGAAGTTGAAAACAACACTATTTGCTTATTAGAATTTAATAACAATAGGGTTATAAGACAGATAAAGAAACTTGATAGTACAAAAGTGCTTCTTATCAGTAATAAAGGTACTGTAAAAACTGAAACTGCTAATGTTAAGGACATAAAGCTTATTGGGAAGCTAGATAGATTAGAAATAATATTATAATTAAATATTTATACAATAATAGAGTAATGCGGTGCATTACTCTATTATTTTTTGAATAATTTAGTATATGGAAAGATTTTTAGGAGGAATTTACTATAGATACCGGAAAATTTGATGCATCACTTAATCTATTAGCCAACGTACCAAATGAATTAGTAGGAAAACTTTCGAAGATATCAGAAAACGAGACGATAAATCAAGGAAGTATAGAGGTTGTTGTATTATTTGGGGATAATGTGGATAAAGTTGTGCAATCTGTGGATAAAATCGGTGGAAAGCTTGAAAACTTGGGCTTTGGGTTTGGAATAGTAACTATTAAAGCTGTGGATATCAATAGAATATCTGAATTGCAAGGGGTTCAATATGCAGAGCTACCAAAGGTGCTATTTACATCGGATATTAACAGTAATAGAGCCGCTTGTGTGCCACAAGTTTATAGTGAATACAATTCCACTGGAGCAGGTGTATTAGTAGGTTTTATAGATACAGGTATTGATTACACTCATCCAGCTTTCAGAAACGCTGATGGGACTACTAGAATAGATTATATATATGACTTAAGCACCTTGGGAAAAGTCTATGATAGGAATACTATAAATCAAGCATTAAGATCTCCAAATCCACTAACTATAGTTGATATAACTGACCCTATAGGTCATGGAACTCATGTTGCAGGCATTGCGTGTGCTGGAGGTAATATAGATAGGCAGTATTATGGCGTAGCTTATGAGAGCTCTATAGCAATGGTAAAAACCACTCGGTATGGCTTTGCAAATTATGCACTTAGTACTCAGATAATGAGAGGAATAAGGTTTCTAATTGATAAGTCGGCAGAGTTGAATAAGCCTCTGGTTATAAATATAAGCTTAAGTACAAATGATGGTGCACACAATGGAACTAGTCTTTTCGAGCAGTATATACAAACAGTATGTACTCTAGAGAGAGTGGCTATAGTTATAGCTGCAGGTAATGAAGGTGAAGCGGCTCACCATGTAGGAGGAGAATTAAGAGATCAGATAAATATAGGATTTACAGTATCAGAAGGTGAACCTAGACTATCCCTTCAGCTTTATAAGCCACTTCTCAGTAACTTATCAATAGTTTTAACTACACCTTCTGGCGTTAGGAGTGGAGATATAGTCTTAAGTGAGGGTTATAAGGATGTTACTATAGGTGGCAACAGATGCCTCATCTACAATACAGGCCCTAGACCCTTTGATATATCTGGAGAAATAATAATAAGCTTTGTTCCTGTGGGAGAAAATATAAGTCCTGGAGAATGGGGGCTTACAATAAAAACCTTAAATCAATATAGAGGACTTTATGATATTTGGATGCCAATTACCGAAGGATTAAATCCTAATACTAGATTCCTACAGCCTAATGTATATAATACCTTAGGAATTCCAGCGACAGTTGAAGCTGCTATTTCTGTAGGCAGCTATGATTATAGAACTAATAATCTATCTCCTTTTTCAGGAAGAGGACGACTTTTAAATGTTTCCTTCAATAAACCAGACTTATCCGCACCAGGTGAAGGCATATTATCATCAGTAGAAGGGGGAGGTTTTGATTCAAAGAGTGGCACTTCTATGGCTGCTCCTCATGTGGCAGGAATATGTGCTTTACTTCTTCAATGGGGTATTGTCAATAAAAATGATCCTTTCCTATTTGGGGATAGATTAAAGTATTACCTTATGAGAGCGGCAAAGAGGGAAAGAACAGATGTTGTATATCCAAATCCAAGCTGGGGATATGGTACTGCATGTGCAGATAATGCATTTTCACTATTGAAAGCATCTCAAGAAGGAAGATTATATCAATTGAGTGACGATTATAGACAAGAGAACATAGAGCAAAGTGTTACTCCTAACAGCCCACAAAATCCACCGCAACAAAATGCAATAATACAAAATCAGCAGCCTGGGACTGTGTCCGGTACTAATCAAGGTGCTGGTAATAATACTCAACAGCTTCAACAGAATGCCGCAGGAACAACTACTGATTTAGGTGTACAGCAAAATCAAGGTCAGATAGGTGTATCTGGTGCTACTGGTATAGGTTCAAGTCAGCAAAGTCAAACTCAAGGAGTTGCCATAGGTGCGGAAAGTACAGGTACAAATAGTTTTCAAGGAAATCAATTTCAGGTAGGTCAGACCGTTGCTACAGCACAGGGAGATCAACTAATTAATACACAAGGAGTAACTGGCAACACTGGATTTGGTGGAACTACAGGATTAAGCAATCAACCTGCAACAGGGGGGGCTACTGGTCAAACTGGAACTATACAAGTGACGCCTCAGATAGCTCAAGAAGGTGGGCCGAACCAAAATCTGCAAATCAGTGCAGAGGGCAATTTATTTTTAAATCCTAACTACAGATACTTTGCTATCGAGTATCAAGGAGATATTAAGCGAGCTATAAGTAATTATCCAGATGCTGATGTTCTCATATTAGATGAATTTAATGCGGTATTAGTAGCGCCAATAAATAGAGTATTTGAAATTGCAAAAAGTGTACCTGAGGTGGTTAACCTGGATACGGGAAGACTATATACCTTATCAGCGTTATCTCCAGTAGAAGCTTCACAAGCCACATTGTTTCATAATAATGTATATCTTCCTCTGGATGGCAGTGGCGTAATAATAGGTATTGTAGATACTGGTATAGACTATTTAAATGAAGAGTTTATAAGGGAAGATGATACCTCTAGGGTAGTTAGAATATGGGATCAGACCATTCAAACTCCAAATCAAATTCCCATAGGCTTCCCTTTTGGAACAGTATACACAGAACAGCAGATAAATAGTGCTATCAAGGCTAAAAGAGCCGGAACCGACCCTTATGCTATAGTACCTACAAAAGATGAGATTGGACATGGGACACATATGGCAGGACTCGCTGCAGCAAGAGGTAAAAATCCAGCTTTAGTTGGAGCAGCACCAGGAAGTGATCTAGCTATAGTTAAGCTAAAGGAAGCTCCCCAAGGGTCCTTAGATTATTTTTATGCTTATGATGGAGAACGTGGTAGCTATGGAAATGTGGATGTGTTATTAGGTATAAAATATCTTTACAATCTAGCGCTTGAACTTAGAAGACCTATGGTAATATATATACCGCTAGGAACTAACCTAGGCTCCCATGATGGCAACTCATCTATGGAAAGGTATATAGATGAAGTTTGTAAAATTAGGGGGATAATTGTAGTTACTACTGTAGGCAATCAAGGTGAAGCTGATAACCATACTACTGGAACCTTAACTAAAAATGGTGATAGCAGCATTATTGAATTAAGAATAGGCAAGAACCAAAGAAATATATTAATAGATATTTGGGTAGGAAAGCCGGATAAATATTCATTATCTATTGTATCTCCTTCTGGAGAGATAATCCAAAGGATCCCTCCTAGATTGAATCAAGCAATAGATGTAAATTTTGTTTACGAAAGAACTAAAATGAATATAGAGTACTTTATTCCTGAAAATACCACTGGTGATGAAAGAATAGTAATAAGAGCGGAGAACATAAGAGAAGGAATATGGCAGTTTAAGATTATTGGTGATTTGGTGGTTACCGGAAGGTATGATTCATATCTTCTTCAAAAAGAACTTTTAGCACCGGATACTAAGTTTTTGAGTGGAAACCAATATACCACACTTACACTGCCAGCTACCTCAAGAAGAATAATAGCTGTTGCCTACTATAACCAGAATAATAATGCAACAGTTGGTGAATCTGGCAGAGGATACACTAGAGATAATAGGATAAAGCCAGATATAGCAGCCGGTGGTATTAATGCACTTACTACAGATGTTGGAGGTGGGACAGTTACTATTTCCGGTGCAAGTGTGGCTGGTGCAGTTACTGCTGGTTGCTGTGCAATACTTTTGCAATGGGGAGTAGTGGAGAAGAATGATCCTACCATGTATGCAGCCAATATAAAGACTTATCTATATAGAGGAGCTACAAAACGAGAAGGTGACGTATATCCTAACCCACAGTGGGGATACGGTATGCTTAATATGAAAGGAGTATTTGACAACATAAGAAGTGCTATAAACATGAAAGAGGATTCAGCAGTAGAAGTACTCGGACAGAATGTTGAAAGTAATGATAAAAATCAAGCAAGAAGACAGAAATTAAATACTGAGAACAACTTGTATATAGAAAGCGAGGAGTTTATACAGTATAGTAAGGGGAATCTGTTGATTAGAATACCGAAGTCTAGTAGATAAATCTAATATATAATTTATAATAAAGGCTCTCAAAATATAATGTATTATATAAATTAAAAGTAATCATATTGTTCACAAAAGTTTTATTAAAATCATAATATATTAGAGAGAAATTTTAAAGGAGTCACGTAATGCCATTTAGGGGTGATTTGAAAATTCAATGTTTTCAAGGGGACAATTATGTTCCTTTGGATAGAGCAAGGATAACTATAAGTCCCACTGGTCAATTTGTCTCACCTAATGCTAAGACTATACAACTTGTTACAGATTCTTCAGGATTAACACAACAGGTTCCGTTAGATACACCGCCATTAAATTATTCACAAACTCCAACAAATCAAATTCCTTATAGTCTTGCAGATGTTAGAGTAGAAAGGGATGGTTTTGAGCCACTATTTGTAAGAGGCTGTCAAGTTTACCCTGATAGAGTTGCTTTTCAGCAGTGCAGGATGATACCAGTATCTAATACCAGACAGCAGCAGGACATCATAGTTATATTACCTAATAAACTTGTGGGCAACTTTCCACCTAAGATACCAGAGTCTCCAGAAAAGGTTATGCCGCCTCCAGCTAGTGGCGTAGTACTTCCTTATCCTGTTGTTCCTGAATATGTAGTAGTCCATCAAGGTGTTCCTAATGATGCTTCGGCACCTAACTACACAGTTAAATACAAAGATTATATAAAGAACGTAGCTAGCTCTGAAATATTTCCTACTTGGACTGATAATACTATAAGGGCAAATTTATATTGTATAATATCATTTACTCTCAATAGAATATACACAGAGTGGTATAGAGGAAAAGGAAAAAACTTTGATATAACAAGTTCTACTGCCTATGACCATGCTTTTAGTTATGGCAGAAACATATTTGACAATATAGACAGAATAGCAGATGATATATTTTCATCCTACGTAAAGAGACCAGGAAGAAGACAGCCACTGCTAACTCAATATTGTGATGGTAAAAATGTTCAGTGCCCAGGTTGGCTCACACAGTGGGGCAGCAAATATCTTGGCGACGAAGGGAAAGCACCTTTTGATATACTAACAAGCTTTTATGGTACAGATCTTGAGCTCACTAGAGCTGATCAGGTAAAAGGAATCCCAAGCTCTTACCCTGGATATAATCTTACTGTAGGTGCAAAAGGAGAACCTGTAAGGACTGTACAGACCTTTTTAAATAGAATATCTGTAGCATATCCTCTTATTCCAAAGCTATCAGTAGATGGAGATTATGGCCCTAACACTGCAAATTCAGTTAAGGTATTCCAAAGTGTATTTAATTTGCCGCAAACAGGAGTCGTAGATTACGCTACCTGGTATAAGATTTCTGATGTATATGTAGGTGTTAGTAAAATAGCTGAGCTTAGAGGTAGTAGCTATGATACAAAAGAAGTGGGAGTAGAGAGAACATTTTTCCCACCATCAACTAATATTTACAGAAATGATGATGTGCCTTATGTACAATATTTTGATGATTTATATTAAGGACAACTTTTTTATATACAATACAAATACAATGCAGGCTACTTTAGGTAGTCTGCTTATTTTTATTAAATAGATAGATTATATATTTATATTTTTAATAAAGCTAACTATAATGGAATAGTATACAAAAATTGTGTAGAATATTGGCGAATTATTGTCTTTCTATGACTATTTATTTTCGTATAATAGGAGTATAATTAATAGAGATGATAATGGTTATTAAATAATAAGGAGGATTCTTATGAAAGGTACAGTAGTTTCTACGTGGCTTAAGACTTGTAGAAGACTTTACGGAGATGATGTTGTAGATAGTGCTATGACTAAGGTCTCTTGGGATAGCAATAAGATTTTTACACCACTAGAGAATGTAGATGATAAGGTAATAGGAAATGTGATAAGATACATAGCCGAAGTTAGGCAGATGGAGATAGGAAGGCTTTGGCACATATTAGGTGAAAATAACATAGATACTTTTTATAATGATTACCCAGCTTTCTTCAGAAAGTTAAATTTATATACATTCTTAAAAGCAATGAATGATGTACATGCTGTTATAATGAGAAAGTTTGCTGGAGCGAAGCCTCCTGCTTTTCAATTAGAGCCAGTAAGCAAGAATCAAGCTATATTTGTATATAATTCACCAAGAGGAATGTTTGATTATTTTCAAGGGTTACTTATCGGAAGTGCTAAAAGGTTTGGTGAAGAGATAACAATAGAAGAAGTTGCAAGGACAGAGACTTCACTTTCTCTTAAATTAACTTTTCAATATGAAATAATAAATAGGAAAAAGTTTAGAATTAATAAAATCCTATCTCTTGGCTTTATAAGAAATATAGGCATAAAGTCAGCTATACCAACTTTTGTAGTTACAGCTATTCTAGGAGTAATACTAGCTGGAACTATCAATGGTCTTATATTAGCTGGAGTTGCCTCTGTTATATCTGCTTTATTCACAAGTATTATGCTTTCTCCAAGAAAGGTAATAATAAATGAGCTTAATGCTATGGCAGAAAGAAAGTATAGTAATTTTCAGCTGGAATCTAAGGATATGTTCGAAGACATATTCAATAGTATTGTTGGAGTTAAGAATATGTGGTCTCAAGACTTAACTTCCTTTAATAGTGTTACAGATGAAATGAATGTATTTTCAAAGAATATGTTTGATATAACAGAATCTATGAAGTTTACTACTGATGAAATCAGCGGATTTTCTGGACAAGTTGCAGATATGGCAACAGAGCAAGATATAAATACAGAAAAACTAGTAACTCAAATAAATAATAACATTGAGGAAATAAATTCATTGGTAAGCAGTGAAAATAAGAATAAAGCTGAGCTTGATAAAGCTGTTTTAAAGATAGGTGACAGCTACGAGCATGTAGAAAAGTCAAGCAGGAATATAGAAGAATCACTTAAATCCTTTATGGGAGTAAAAGATAGTGGAAGAAGACTACAAGAAAAAGCTTTAGATATAACTAGTATAGTATCTATCGTTTCTGGAATATCAGAACAGACTAATCTACTAGCTCTAAATGCTTCTATAGAAGCAGCTAGAGCAGGTGAACAAGGTAGAGGCTTCGCAGTTGTTGCTGAATCTATAAGAAAGTTAGCAGAACAATCAAAGGATGCTGTTGGTGAAATAAACTCAAATCTAGACACCTTTGCTAAAGACATAAATGTACTAGTTGACAATATAGATGATCAGTATAAGATACTGGAAACAGAGACTTCCTCACTTAGAGATGTTAAGGATATAAGCTTTGAGGCTAAGAATTCAATACAAGAAGTTTCACAAGCAATAAATACTTCTATTGAAGCTCTTAATAGAGAAGCTGATTCTATACAAGAGATGTTTAAGAGTATAGATTCCTTAGCTGCTATAGCAGTAGAAAATGCAGCAGCTTCAGAAACTGTAAGTGCAAGCATTGATGACTACAAGAAGGAAATAGACAAGACCATTGAGAGCATAAGAAAGATTGAAGGAATAATAGATGTATTTAAGAAGGAATTAGCTAAGTATAATATATAGTCTTTAATACATAATAAATGCTACCTAATGCGAATTGATACAAGATTCGTGCTGGGTAGCTTTTTTGTTTTTCGTAAGAAAAACTTAAGAAATATGAAAAGTAGTTTGTAAGATTTTAGCTATATTATTAAAGAAAAGGTTTAGGAGGGAGTTGCATGGTATAATATTGTAGAATTGTATTAATAGGGGGAAGAGACTTTGGCAAAGTACAATGTTTTAGTGGTAGATGACGAAAAAGAAATAACCGATGCTATTGAGATATATCTTATGAATGAAGGGTTAAAGGTGTTTAAGGCCTACGATGGGTTAGAGGCTTTAGAAATTTTGATGGACAACGACATTCACTTGATTTTAATGGATATAATGATGCCTAGATTGGATGGATTAAAGGCTACTTTTAGGATAAGGGAGGAGAGGAATATCCCTATAATAATTTTGTCCGCAAAATCAGAAGACGCGGATAAGGTCTTAGGACTTAATATGGGAGCTGATGACTATATAACAAAGCCTTTCAATCCCTTAGAGCTTGTGGCAAGAGTGAAATCTCAGCTGAGAAGATATTTAAATCTTGGCAATTATAAGAGTTTAGAAAAGGGTGAGTTAAGAGCAGGTGGTTTAGTTCTCAATACTTTAGATAAAAGTGTCTCAGTTGATGGAGAAGAAATTAAACTAACTCCAAGAGAATATAAAATCTTAGAACTTCTGATATCAAATCAGGGAAGAGTTTTTTCTATAGATGAGATATATGAAATAGTATGGAATGAACCAAGCTATAACAGTGAAAATACAGTAGCGGTTCATATAAGGAGAATAAGAGAAAAGATTGAAATAAATCCTAAGGAGCCGAAATACTTGAAGGTGGTGTGGGGAATTGGATATAAAGTCGAAAAGCAAAAGTAAGTTTCTAAAGGTAATTGCATCATGGGTAGCTGTATTCTCTCTGGTGACTATATTGTTTGTTGGGTATGATGTTTTTGAGCATAGCGAGTATATTGAGGAAGATGGTTTTTATAAAACCTCTGACTTTATGGTTAGATTAAGAAATATAAGTGAGGATTTAGTTGATTATGTACAAAAATATAAAAATGAAGACTATGTAAAAACTGTCCCTGATGATGAGGTGAAGGTCAAACAAAATGATCTGAAAGATCAGTTGGAAAAGGAAGTTAATAATATAAATAATAATTTTTCTTATAAAATTAGCGATGCACAGAATAGACAAGACAAAGATGAAGAAAGTAAGTTAAACAAGGAAAAGAATGAACAAATTAAACAAGTAACTGAGAAATATGAAAAGCAGATAAATGATGTAGTTACAATAAAAAATGAGATAATAGATGTTAAGTTAGAATCCCTAAAAATGTTAGATAATAAACTTAATTCTTATAAAAATCTAAAATATTATATTATAAACAACAAAGATAAAACCGTAAAATCAAATATAAGTAATAGTACTAGTTATAGCATAGATGATTTTAAGAAAGCAATAAGTAAGAATATGGGCTTTTATATTAGAAATTATTCTCAAGATTATGATGTACTGCCGACTACCTATGATTGTAATATAAAGTTTTCTGATTCTAGTAATAGTAAGGATATGCTAGATGATTTAGCAGGATTCTTAGCTGGTAATACTGTATATCTAAGTGTTAACAAGTATATAACTGAGGGAGACGCTTTGTATTTACAATATATAAAATACCTTGACTTGAAGGCAACTATGTATGGAGAGACACTTGTAGCTTTAATAGCAGCAGTACTTCTAGCAGTGAGTTTATTTATGTTAATAAGAGAAAGAAGAACTGATGAGATTAAAAATTTAAATCTTTTAGATAGAATACCTATTGAAATTAAGTTAGCATTTATAATTACTAGCTTCTGTATAACGTTTTTCATAATGACGGATTCTAGATTATTTTATGTGTTTTCTTCAAGAGATTATTCATATATAGCTTTAGCCATTATTCTGACATCTACATCTTTATTCATCTTAATAAAAGATATTGATAGGATGAGGGATAACAGTATAAGAAGCGTAATTTTTAACAGTTCAATTCTGCACAAGATACATTTGTTTTTTAAGAGGATTGCTAGAACAATAAAAGAAATGTTATATATAAAAAGTGTATTTTTTAAGCTAATGTGCTTTGTGATTATTACTTTAGTAATTATATTGTCGGCTACGATTTTTATTATTTTATTGTTTAGTCCTGATGAAATGATATTAGGGTTAATACTATTAGCTTTTGTAATATTATTTAGTTTATTTACGATTGCCTACAGTTTTAGGAATGTTGCTATGATAAATAAAATAATTATAGGAGCTGAAAGAATATGTAGTGGAGACTTAAACTATAGCATAGAAGCCAAAGGAAAAGGAAACCTAGCTAGATTGGCTAATAATATAAATAACATGAAGGCTGGACTTAAGAATTCTATAGAGAATGAGGTTAAAAGCGATAGATTAAAGACGGAGCTTATAACTAATGTATCTCATGATCTAAAGACTCCATTAACTTCTATTATTAACTATGTAGATTTGCTAAAAAAAGATGATATTTCTCCTGAAGAGATGAGGGATTATATTAAAGTCTTAGATAGAAAGTCTCAAAGATTAAAAGTTCTAATAGAAGATCTTTTCGAAGCTTCTAAGGCTGCCAGTGGAGCTTTAGAGTTAAATATAGAAAAGGTAGAGGTAAGCTCGCTTCTCAAGCAAACCTTAGCGGAATTTGAAGAAAAGATAAAAGAAGCAGAGTTGGACTTTAGAGTTAGTTATCCAGAAGAAAAGTTATATATAATGGCTGATGGTAAAAAGCTTTGGAGAGTGTTTGAGAACCTAATAACCAATATACTTAAGTATTCCTTGAATAGAACTAGGGTTTATATTTTAATGGTCAATGAAGACGGAAAGATAAAGATATCGATGAAGAATATCTCAGCTTATGAATTGGAAATAGACTCGGAAGAGTTAGTTGAAAGATTCAAAAGGGGAGATAAATCAAGAAATACAGAAGGTTCTGGACTTGGACTTGCTATAGCTAAAAGCTTGGTAGAGCTTCAAAAGGGAGTTTTCAATATAGAAATAGACGGAGATCTTTTTAAGGTAATAATGGAATTTACTGAAGTAAAATAGATATTCTAAGAAAAAACATGCAGAAAGGCATTTAACTGTGTCCTTATGCATGTTTTCACTTTATATAATTTTTTTTCTGTTTGAAGTACTTTGCTGAAATTAAGTGGTCAGTGATCCTATGATTAAATGAGCTTGCGCTAATTACTCGCTCATATAGCAGCTACTTCATAACCACTTAATTTCAACAATATTGTTGAACATAGCCAAACTTTTGATTAATCTAAGTTTAGTGACTAGAATTTTTTAGTATAGATTAATAAAAACTTCTTATTTTATACGCCTTCATTTTTAAAAGATGGTACGAAAGTTTCGCTGTTAGTGCCAGAGTCTTGTATAAAGCCATTGGTAACTCCTATAGACAAAGCATAGTCTATAAGAGAATCATAGTGGTTAGGGTTTAGAACTCTATTTATTTCTGGATATTCATTGGCCCTATGCATAGGAGTATACTGATTCATTATGCTTATGTATACATCATTGCCAAAGGAATTAAAGATATCATCAATGACCTTTTTGCTATCAAAAAGAAGACCTGGAAGCATAAGATGTCTTACTATTACTCCTTTTTTTATGATACCTCTTTCATCAAATTGGGGTGTTCCAACTTGTCTTAGCATCTCACTGATTACTGCGTTTATATTTTTAGTATAATCCTTAGCTTTTGAGTAGTTAACAGCGTATTTGTCACTAAAGTATTTGTAATCTGGAAGATATACATCTATAAGTCCATCTAAAGCCTTAATGGTATCTAAGGAATCATATCCATTAGTGTTGTAAAGTATAGGTATACTTAGACCTTTGCTTTTAGCAAGGTTCAAAGCTTCAATAATCTGAGGAACATAATGTGTAGGAGTAACTAGGTTTATATTATTAGCTTTTTTTTCTTGAAGTTCTAGAAATATTTCGCTCAATCTTTCAATAGTTATTTCTTTACCGTTGTACTGTTGACTTATCTCATGATTCTGACAGAAAACACATCCTAGATTACAGTGAGAAAAGAACACTGTTCCAGATCCTTCACTTCCAGATACACAGGGCTCCTCCCAAAAGTGAAGCTCTGCTCTAGCTACCTTTATTTTCTCGCTGGCCTTACAAAAGCCTACGCTGCCATCTAATCTGTTTACTTTACAGCTTCTATTACAAAGCTCACAGCTCTTTAACATATCCAAATAACTCAATATTAACACCTCAATATATAGTTTTTAACTCAACTATTAATTTATAAGTGTCAGAAAAACCAAGGGAACTTATATTTTCCAACAATAATAAACTAATTTTCGATATAGGAACTTCTTAATAAAAATCTAAATAAATAATATCATAAATATTGTATTTAATCTCTATAAAATTATATGAAAAACCTTGGTAGTCCTCATTATAACTATATATTTATATGAGTTTTTAATTATAAAATCATATAAATATTTGTTTTAATAAATATAGTTTTGAGCCTTCTAATATCAAATGTACTTCTAAAAATAATCTTTAAAAATCAAGTTATCAATACTTTAAATTGTAGGCATTAATCACGTTGTATACATAAATTTCCTGAAGGTTTATAATCAAGGTAATGTATGATTTTTTAAATTTTTGAAGTGATGAATTAACATATAGTAAATTGTTCAACAATCAACTTAGTGCAGCAAAACTTTTAACTTTTATTAGAAATAAATTGGAGGAAATAAGAATGAAGTTTTATGAGTTTGGTGATAAGAATAATCCATCACTGTTTTTAATACATGGTACAGCAAGTCACTGGCAATTGAGCTTTGGACAGGCTATAGAAGGACTAATAGATCAGTATTATGTAGTTTGTGTGGCTATAACTGGGTATGATGACAATGATAGTACTGAGCTGATTTCTATATCAGAAGAAGTGGATAAATTAGAGGCATATATTAAAACTAATTATGATAATAAGATATTTGCCATTTATGGCTCTTCTTTAGGCGGTTCCATTGTGGCCAAGCTGCTGGAAAGAGGAAATGTATTAATGGATCATGCTATTACTGGAAGTACAGACTTTGACTATATGTCAGGGGTAAAAGCAATAATTTGCTCAATAATATTAGCAAGGGTATTTTATAAATATGCTAGGGATGGAGAAATAAAAGGCATTCTTAAGTTATTTGTTAGATCAGAGGAAAGTAAAAAATATCTAGAAGACTTGCATAAAGTGATTTATAAAAATACAACCTATGAAACTTTATATAAGGAATACTATACTGACTTAATAATGACAATTGATGATAATATAAGAATAAAGAAAACCAAAGTTCATTGTATATTTGGAATGAAGGAAGATGTTGATAAGCTGGTAGGTAGATATAAAAAGCATTTTCCTGAGGCTGAGATAATTGGTTTAGTTGGCCTGAACCATGAAGAATTATTATTTAAAGAGCCAAAAGAATGGGTTAATATGATAAAAACTTTATTAAAGCAAGGTGAATATAGGTATCATAGAGGTACTCAGAAATTTAGTTAATCTAATTATTGTAATTTTGCTAAGCGGTATTAAGCTTTATATGAGTCTATGTGAATAATAAAAGAGCATATTTAAAATTTTATAAAGATTAAAGAAAAAGAAGCCAGGCATAAGATGGTAAAGAAATACCTTTTTATACATGGCTTTTATTGATAAGCTTTTATATTTTTTCAACAAACATCTTTTAAATATTAGCTACTTTAGTTTCTTAAAGTAGAAATATAGGCATTGGCTTATAAATATAAGGCTTAAAACTCCAAACATAGGGTAAAGAGTAGATATTAAGTTAGTGAAGCCAATTTGGGATACTAATATAGCTAGTCCAATTACTAGGAAAATTGCAGTATCATACTTTATATTAAAAGATTTATCTAAGGTTTTAGAAATTGAGTATACGTCAGATACTTCAGTTGAAAACATTTCTAACCATATTATAGCAAGAAGCACCACTTGAATAACTCTTCCGAATCTGTTTGTGATGTATAAGAGTGGGATTTCATATTCATATATATATGGTTGATTTAACATAAGCATTAGATTTATAGCCATACATAACAGTGTTAGTCCTATTGCACCGATAGATATTCCTATTATCATAGTCTTAGTCTTTTTCATTTCTGTACTCAAAGGAACCATTACACCTGAACAGCACAGGATGTTGTATCCAGAGTAAAGAATTGTTGATAGCCACCAATTGTTCTTTTGAGCTCCTAGACTTCTAAGATGAGTTATGGTAATCACATCTTTATAGAAAACTAAATACAAGATTAATATTGTTGAAATAACTAATACCAGTGATGGAACTATAAATGAGTTAACTTCTATCAAACCAGAAGTTTCACGAGTTAGTGCTAGCAACGCCGCTGTAGCCATAATTAAGGTGCCTAGTATTTTGGGAATACCAAAGAACTGGTTTAAAAGAGCGCCGCTTCCTGCCAGTATTATTGAAGCAGAAGATATAAGATAAAGTGTAGTTATAGCTCCTGTTATCTTTCCTAAAAAATTAGGACTTACTACGTTTATTACTTCCCCATAGGAACTTAAATTAAATGAAATACTAATCTTAGCCATTATGGAACACATAGCTATGTAGAATAGTCCACAAAAAATTATACCGATAAAGCTCTTATATCCATAAGAAGTAAAGAATTGAGTTATTTCTTTTCCAGAAGCTAATCCTGCTCCTACGATTGTGCCTATAAACACAGCAGCTATTTGAAACACCTTTAGGGCTTCTTTTTTCACGTTATCCCTCCATATGTATTGTTCATAATAAGTATATAGGGATTGTCCAACATTTATTCTAAAAACTTTAAATAATATTTTGCTTATAAGTAACTTTTAAAACTTATAATAGTTTTTATTTAAATGGAAAAGCTATTTTTATGAGCATCTGAATGTAAGGAGTGAAAGGGTATGAAAAAAAGAAGAGTAATTATAGCATGGTTATTAATTATGGTTACTATACTTGTTGGGTGCAAAAAAAGTGGAGAGAGTAGTGGAAGCGGTACAGAAAGCTTAGTGAATGAAAAACAAGCTATAAGAGTTGCGGAGAATTATATGACATACCTTTCTAGGAATGATTTTGAAAATGCCAGAAAGCTGTGTAGTTCTAAGCTGGCCAATAAGACTCAAGATCTTCATGATACGGATTTATCTATAGTTGACTTTTCTGTAAGTGAGATAAACCAGTCTGGGAAAAGCGCAATTATAAGAGCAAAGGTAAATAGATTGAAAAAGGGAGTGCCAAGAGCAGACATAGATGACTTCTCTATAAAAATCTCTAAAAAAGAGGGAGAAGTATATGAGATTGATGAAGTAAAGGCTGAAACCTTAGTGGAAGCTTTTGTGGACCAAGATAAGATAAAGCTAAAAGCAAAAGATGAACCAAAGGCTAAACTAGTTATATCAGTAAAAGATTTGCCTAAAGATATGTACCCAAAAACTAATGAGGCAAATATATTAAAAAAGGAAATACCAGCTAAAGAGTTCACTGCTATTAATTTCACTGCATCAGGGCAGCGTATGGGCATATCTACTAAGGATGGCAATGCCTCCTTCGTTGCTATATTAGAAGTAGAAGATGCAGTGCCTACTGCTGGATCACAAGGCGGCGGAGGTGGTGGTGGCGGTGAAGGCCAAGACCAAAGCAAACAAGAGGATCCTGATAAAAAGCCTTTAGCTAAAAAGGTAAAAGCAATTGATATATATGACAATGGGATAGTCCAAATGATTATGTTTTCTCAAGATGAGAACTATATGGCAGTGCAATATTTAGAAAGTGGTTCAATAAATAGGGTGAAGGCTTATAATGTTGCAAGTGGAAGTATGCTTGAAGCTAATTTTGATAAGATATTTCCATCTGATAAATATGAGTTAACTTTTTCTAAGTTTACAAAAACTGAGATGTTCTTTGAGGTAAAGGGTGTAAGCGGAAGAAATGATGTTAGGCAGGATGTTATAGGAATGTATAAGCTTGATTTTAAAGAACTTAAGGTTGATAAAGTTTAGAAGTCTGTAAAGGTAATTGTCTTCTAAAAAAAAGATAGTTAGTAATTCTTACAAAATAAAGGTCATGCATAAAAGGAATATATTTCATAATTTATGCATGACTAATATTTTAGGGTTAAGAAAAGTATAAAAGTTTTTGCCAGTTAGATCTAATAATTTCAAGGTATTAGTTGCTATTTGGGTTGAGTAGTAAAAAGTGAAATTATGTGACTTACCACAATTTGTTTACATGTATTCACAAAAGCAAGATGCGTAAAAAATATAAATTTTATTACCAGGTGGTGCATTCATATGCTTGTAGAAGTAGTGAAGCAAAACAGCTGTAATATATAATATTGCTTTTAGTAACGACTAAAGAGTAAAATGATGATATAATATTTTATTCTTTGGCTAGGTTTAAGAATATTGTTAAAATTAAGTGGTCATGAAGGAGATGCTATATGAGCGAGCAATTAGAATTAAATGATTTTTTCAGATGGAATGGCTTTAAAAATCACTAATACGTTCTTCATTAGTGATTTTTTGCGCATCTGCCTTTTCTGAACGCATGTGAAGAAATTCTGGCAGGCGACATATTCTCTCTCTTTACTCTTTATTTGAATAGCATTCTTAATGTTCTTGAGATTAAGATACATAAAACTTATAAAAAGTGAATGGTTAAATAAAGAGTAAAACTGTACTGTTCGAACGTAGTGAGTTTACAGTTTTAGCTATGGAATATGACAAAATCATATTAATTCTTTGCGCAAGATCATTAAAGCATCGGATGACTGAGCACTTAATTTCAACACAATACTTTAACAGAGACTATTCTTTATGAAAGGTTGATTATATGGAACAAAAGAAAATGTGGGGAAGTAAGCCATATCATACTTTAAACTACTTTTTAAGAGAAAAGTTTGGCGAAAAGGTATTTAAGATATCACTAGATGCTGGTTTCACCTGCCCTAATAGAGATGGAACTATAAGCAAAGGAGGCTGCCTATTTTGTAGTGAAAGAGGCTCTGGAGACTTTGCTGGAGATAGATGCTTTTCAATATCCTCTCAGTTTGGGGATATAAAAAATATGATGCTTAAGAAATGGAAGAATGGCAAGTATATTGCCTATTTTCAAGCTTATACAAACACTTATGCACCAGTGGAAGTTCTTAGAGAAAAGTATGAAGAGGCTTTAGCTCAGGAAGATGTAGTTGCTATAGCTATAGCAACAAGACCAGACTGTTTAGATGAAGATGTACTAGATTTGTTAGAAGAGATTAATAAAAAGGTATATCTTTGGATAGAACTTGGACTTCAGACGGTAAATGACGAAACTGCTAAAATAATAAATAGAGGATATAAGTTAGATGTCTTTGAGGAAGCTTTAAGGAAACTAAAAGAAAGATCCATAGATGTAGTGACTCACTGTATCTTTGGATTGCCTGGAGAGACAGAACAGGACATGATAAATACAGTAGATTACATTGCTCATAGTGGAGTAAAAGGTGTTAAGTTCCATCTGTTGCATCTACTAAAGGATACTCCTCTTGTAAAATTATACGAACAAGGCAAGCTTAGTTTTTTAACTCAGGAACAATACATAAACCTTATATGCAAAGCCCTAACCATGCTGCCAGAAGATATGGTAGTTCATAGGCTTACAGGGGATGCACCAAGGGATTCCTTGATAGGTCCTATGTGGAGTTTAAAGAAGTGGGAAGTATTAAATGAAATAGACAATAATATGCAAAAGTGTAATTTTTACCAGGGTTTGTACTTTGCTACAAATAGCTAAAAATAATTTTGTGATTTCCTCGTATGGAATAACTGCTATTAAACGGTTACAATAGTAGTATAAAGTAGAAGGAGGAGTACAAATGGCAAATTTATCATTAAAACATATATATAAAGTGTACCAAGGAGATGTAACTGCAGTAAAGGACTTTAACCTAGAGATAGAGGATAAAGAATTTATAGTATTCGTAGGACCATCTGGTTGTGGTAAATCAACTACACTAAGAATGATAGCAGGACTTGAAGAAATATCTGACGGAGAACTTTGGATCGGAGATAAAGTAGTAAACGACGTTGCGCCTAAGGATAGAGATATAGCAATGGTTTTCCAAAGTTATGCTTTATATCCACATATGACAGTATTTGACAACATGGCCTTCGGACTAAAATTAAGAAAAATGCCTAAAGATGAAATAGATAAGAAAGTAAGAGAAGCGGCTAAGAGCCTTGACATAGAACATTTATTAGATAGAAAACCAAAAGCACTTTCAGGTGGACAAAGACAAAGAGTTGCATTAGGTAGAGCTATAGTAAGAGAACCTAAGGTATTCTTAATGGATGAACCTCTTTCAAACCTAGATGCTAAACTAAGAGTTCAAATGAGAACTGAAATCTCTAAGTTACACAAGAGACTTCAAACTACATTCATATATGTAACACATGACCAAACAGAAGCTATGACTATGGGTACTAGAATCGTTGTTATGAGAGATGGATTAGTTCAACAAGTAGCAAGTCCTCAAGAAGTATACGATCACCCAGCTAACATATTCGTTGCAGGATTTATAGGATCTCCTCAAATGAACTTCTTAAATGCAAAGGTTTCTGAAGAACAAGGTAAGGTATATCTTGTACTTGGTGGAGAAAAGATTCTTTTAAATGATGACCAAGCTGCTACATTAAAAAAGAACAATTATGTAGGAAAAGATGTTATAATGGGTATAAGACCAGAACATGTTGAAGATGATGCTGAGTTTATAGCTAAGAACCAACATTCTGTAATAGAAGCTAAGGTAGAAGTTACAGAATTAATGGGAGCTGAAAGCTACATTTATGTAACTAAGGGTTCAGATAGCATGACAGTAAGAGTAAATGGAAGCACTAAACTTCAAGCAGGAGATAGAGCTAAGTTCGCACTAGAAGTTGATAAAATACACGTATTTGATAAGGAAACAGAAATCACAGTTCTATAGGAGGAGTTATTATGTATAATTTCAAGGATTATCTTGCTAGATTGAGTGAAAATAGTGGTGTAGAGTTTAGACTTTCATTAGATGATAGTATAGCTTTATTTGATTCTATAAAGTCGTCTGAAATCTCACTACTAGAAAAGGAGCTTTGGCTCGGAGCGCAGAAAGCAAAGCTTACAATCAGCAAAGACTTTGAAATGTGCATACCGCTACTTAAATATTCTATAGAAACTAAGTATAGAGAAATCTTCTCTATGAGGGAACAACTTGTTATCAACATGTTGGAAGGTAAGGGTGTATCTACTGAGGCGTTATATAACGCTTTACCCTTCCTATCTAACAGATCCACCTTATTCCTTGTATCATTAAGCAAAAACAGATATGATGCTCTTAATGTAATAAAAGAGTCTTATGATGACGAAAATATAGTAAGCATGATTTATAAAGATTTTATAGTTATATTAGGAAACTTCGAAGATGAACTTGAACATGCAAATAGTATAAAAGACTCTATTCTTTCTGATATATATACTAAGTGCTACATAAGTTACAGTACATTTAACGGAGGAGCAGACGATATTAAAAATGCTTTCAATGATGCTTCTTTATATATAACCTTAAGCAAAAAGTACGACCTTAAAGAAATGGTCTATAATTCAGGAGAGATAATATTAGAAAAACTAATATACAATATAAATGATGGTATGAAAGATGAATTATTTATAAAGTTTAAAGATAAGTTTTCTAAGTTTGACTCCGAAATATTAAGTACCATAGAAGAGTTTGCAAATTGTGGACTTAATATAAGTGAAGCTGCTAAAAAGTTATATATACATAGAAATACACTTATATATAGACTAGATAAAATCTACAAAGATACTGGCTATGATATAAGGAATTTCAAACAAGCATCAATATTTATAATAGCGTTTTTTATCTGGAAGGAGAGAAGAGCTTAATGAATATAGATGTGATTATTTCAGCAGATGATATAAGACCAGAGCTTATTAAAAATAAGGTTGTGGTTGTAATAGATATGCTAAGAGCTACGTCTGTTATTACTACTGCATTGGCAAATGGAGCAGAAAAAGTAATTCCAGTACTAACTGTTGAAGAATCATTCAAAATAGCAGAAAGCCTAAACAACGAAGTTATATTAGGTGGAGAAAGAAGAGCAGTAAAGATAGATGGATTCCATATGTCTAACTCACCACTAGAATATACAAAACAAGAAGTTGAAGGCAAGACTGTAATACTATCCACTACCAATGGAACTAAAGCGATTAATAACTGTCTAGAGGCTGATAAGATATACATAGGGTGTATGTTAAATGCTAAAGCTGTTGCAGATAAGCTAATTGAGCTAGATAAAGATGTGGTTTTTGTCAATGCAGGAACCCTAGGCAAGTTTTCAATAGATGATTTTATATGTGCAGGTTACATGATAAAGTGTATATCAGAAAACAGCAATTCTATAATTAGTGATTTAGCCTTTACTGCTAAGTATGTTTATGACAACAATAATAATGTTCTTGATTACATAAAAAATGCAAGACATTATGAGGTGTTAAAGTCTTTGAATCTAGAGGCTGATATACAGTATTGCGTTAAAAAAGATTTGTTTTCCATAGTTCCAGAATACAAAGATGGCGAAATAACAATATAATAAGTTGGGAATGCATAGAGCTTAGGGCTTATAAGTGAAAACTTAGAGGTCAGGAGGCTCTTTTTTATTTATAACATATACATTAAAAACTGGACCATTACGTATAATGGTCCAGTTTAATTTATTATATAACTTGGAATATAAAGAACTTCAAGTAATAGCTTTCGTCAGAGCTCCAAAGTATTGGGTGATCTGCAGATTGAGTTCTGAATTCTACTTGTCTTAGTTGTCTTTTTGCATCTCTAGCAGCTTCTTCTATGGTCTTCTTTAGAAGCTCTTCGCTCATATAGTGAGAACAAGAGCAAGTCACGAGGAAACCGCCTTCTCTTACCATCTTTAAACCTCTAAGATTTATTTCCTTATAGCCTCTTTTTGCCCCTGATACAGTATTCTTTGACTTTGTAAATGCAGGAGGATCAAGTATAACTACATCAAACTTTCTGTTTTCCTTAGCCCATTGAGGAAGGATATCAAAAGCGTTGTGACATTCGAATTTAACTACATCAGAAAGATTGTTAAGGGCTGAGTTTCTTGTAGCAAAGTCTACGGCATGTTGAGATACATCTATACCCAATACTGATTTAGCGCCAGCGATCCCTGCGTTTAAAGCAAAGGAGCCTGTATGTGTAAAGCAGTCAAGTACTTCTGCATCCTTACAGATTCTGTGTATTGCTTTTCTGTTTTCCTTTTGATCTAAGAAGAAGCCTGTCTTTTGGCCATTTTCTAAATCAACATAATACTTTACTCCGTTTTCTGTTATTTGAACCATGGTATCAAAAGGTTCAGTCAAGAAGCCTTTCTTTTGCTCAAGACCTTCTATCTCCCTTGTAGCTATATCACTTCTTTCATAAACTCCCTTAGCTCCAAAATCTTCTTTAAGAATATTAACAATTAAGTCACGATACTTATCCATGCCTAAAGTAGATATTTGAATAACAAAGTAATCTTCAAACTTGTCTATGGTAAGTCCAGGTAGAAAGTCAGCTTCTCCAAATACAAATCTGCAGCTTGAGGTATCGATAACCTTTTCTCTATAACTCCAAGCATTTTTTAATCTCTTCTTAAAGAAGTTTTCATCTATAGCTTCGTTTATATCGTTAGTCATAAGTCTTATGGTTATTTTACTTCTGTCGTTTATATAACCTTTTCCTATAAATTCATTCTTTTCAGTATATACTTCTACTATGTCACCATTTTCATAGTCGCCATCATACTCATTTATTTCATCAATATATATCCAAGGGCGACCTGCTGATAATTTCTTGTTTGCGATCTTATGTAAATAAAATTTACTAGCCATTTTTCCACTCCTTATGTAACTATTAAGTTACAAATATTTACTGAGATATTAATATAATAATTAATATCTTATATAATCCTATAAGATTATAACACATAGACAACATTTTATTCATTCATAATTTAGTTTATATAATTTCTTTATAGTAAACCTTTAAGAACAAATTGGTTTACGATGAAAATTATGGTATTATAGAAGATGGGGTTATTTCACAAAGAAGGGCTGGGCGTAAATATAATGAAATTAAATAAGTTTAAGTTTAGTCTAGGAAAAGTCTTATTGTTTTCAACCTTAATGAATGTAATTCAGGTAGTATTAATGATTTCTTTGATAGCTTTTGACAAGGCGGATAATATCATAGGAGATAATACTGTTAAGATATACATAATAGCTTTAATGATAGCTATGAACAGTTTGATATCTGTATTTAGTTTTTACTCTATTCTTTTTAGAAAAGGGGAAAGAGGTTTAGTTGAATCAATGAGGAATCTAGAGCAGCTAAACAGAACCTTAAGGGAGCAGAGACATGATTATCTTAACCATATTCAGATAATATATGGGCTTATGGAAATAGGCGAGCATGAAGAAGCTAAAAACTATATGGAACCAGTTTATAAAGATATAATAAAGCTTAGTAAAGCCCTTAAAACTTCTGAGCCAGCAATAAACGCTCTACTTCAGGCAAAGCTTCAAATGGCGGAACAAAAGGATATAACGGTAGAAATAGAAGTTAAGACAGAATTAAAAAGACTTCCTATAAAGGCTTGGGAGCTTTGCAGAATTCTAGGAAATCTTGTTGATAACTCTATATATGCATTACAACTTAAGAGCGATAACAGATTCTTATTTATTGAGCTTACTGAGACAGTAAGTAACTACAAGTTTACTGTGATGAATAACGGTCCTAAGATATCTAAAGAAGTGATTTCGTCAATATTTAGTGAAGGCTTTACCACTAAGGGTAATGAAGGTAATGGAATGGGTTTATTTATAGTAAAAGAAATACTGAAAAACTGCGGTGGGGAGATAAATGTGGAATCAAATGATGATAGAACTACATTCTATTTTACTATACCAAAGGCTCCAGAAATACTATAGTAGATAAATCAGCAACTCAAAAGGACATTTGGGGAGTAAAAATGTATCTTATAATGAATTAATATTACTAAAACTAAAAAAGGTTGTATTATATGATTAAAAGGATGATGAAGGGAGGAGAACAAATGGATTTATTCTCGGCATTTTCTGCATTGACTATTATTCTTTTAATCATAGGTTTTATCTTAGTTGCAATTGAAATGGTAGTGCCTGGTTTTGGTGTGCCTGGTATAGCAGGCTCAATATGCCTTTTAGCTGCGGTATTTATAACTGTAAGATCCTTTGAAGAGGCACTTATAATGATTGTAGGAATACTTGCCATACTAGGAATACTGCTTGCTATAGTTTTAAATGCCTTTACAAAAGGAAAACTATTTAAACCCTTGATATTAACTGAAGAACAGCATAAGGATAAAGGGTATATAAGCTCTGTTGATTTAGATTATTTACTTCATAAGACAGGTATAACAATTACTGATCTAAGGCCGGCTGGAGCAGCAGACTTTGATGGAGTTAAGTTTGATGTAGTTGCAGACGGAGAATATATTTCTAGAAATACTAAGGTTGAAATATTTAGAGTTCAAGGATCTAAACTAGTTGTTAGAAAGTTAAAATAAATTATATTTAGGAGGATTGTCATGGGAGACGCTGTTGCTATTAGAATCATTATTAGTATCGTAATTATTGTTTTTGTAGTTGGAACCTTTTTCACATTTGTACCACTTGGATTGTGGGTATCGTCATTAGCTGCTAATGTAAGAGTTAGCGTATTTAATTTAGTAGGTATGAGACTAAGAAGAGTTGTACCAAGCAGAATAGTATTACCTCTTATAAAGGCTACTAAGGCTGGTCTTACGATAAACGTAAACCAATTAGAAGCACATTACCTTGCAGGAGGAAATGTAGATAAAGTAGTTGATGCACTTATAGCTGCTCATAGAGCTGATATAGATCTTCATTTTGAAAAAGCTGCTGCAATAGATCTTGCTGGTAGAGATGTTTTGGAAGCTGTTAAGATGAGCGTTAATCCAAAGGTTATTGAAACACCAAATGTTTCAGCTGTTGCTAAGGATGGTATAGAATTATTAGTTAAAGCTAGAGTAACTGTTAGAACTAATCTAGAAAGACTTGTTGGTGGAGCTGGTGAAGCTACAATACTTGCCAGAGTAGGTGAAGGTATAGTAACTAATGTAGGTTCTTCAGAAAGTCATAAGCTAGTACTTGAAAACCCGGATGCTATTTCACAAACCGTTTTAAATAAGGGACTTGATGCAGGAACTGCATTTGAGATATTATCCATAGATATTGCGGACGTAGATGTAGGAAGAAATATAGGCGCACACCTTCAAACTCTTCAAGCAGAAGCAGATAAGAATATAGCTCAAGCTAAAGCAGAAGAAAGAAGAGCTATGGCTGTAGCTAGAGAACAAGAAATGAGAGCTGCAGTTGTTGAAGCTGAATCAGAAGTTCCAAGAGCAATGGCTCAAGCACTTAGAGAAGGAAAGCTTGGTATAATGGATTATTATGACATGCAGAATCTTATAGCTGATACAAGAATGAGATCATCTATATCAGAAGCAGGACAAAAGAAAAAGGAAATAAAGTCAAATAACGAAGAAAAGTAATTATACTAAAGCCTTTATTTATTCCATAAGGGAGTGATAAGTGTGGACTTAAAGGATATTATATCTGATATTATGGATAATATTTCAGATAACAGCGACATTAAAGGTATAACCGATAGCTTTAAAAAATATAAGCAAATGGCGCAATATGGATCAGAAGGGTACAGACCTTATGTGCCACCTATAGTTAAACCTGAGGGTGTTGAAGCTTCAGCAGAGCCTGAAGCACAAGTCTTAAAAGGGGTATCTGAAGTTATTATAGAAGAACAGTCTATTGATAGAAATGGGGCACTTTTAGAAGGTATTGCTCAGGAAATAACGCCATTAAAGCTGCAACAGGCTATTGTTCTTTCTGAACTGATAAATAAACCAGTGTGCAAGAGAAAGAGGAATGGATTTAGAAGGGTTTAATAAAGATGTACTACTTCAATCCGAAAATATAATTTTATTATGAGGTGGTACATTTTTATAATTGCAAGTTTAAAATATAGATGCTACGGTATTATAATAATGCTTTAGCATCTATATAAATTTTCACTAAGTTAAGTTTATTAACAGCAGTTTTTAAAATATGACTATTTTTTAATGAGAGGTATACAATGAAGGTATTAATAGTAGACGATGAGAAGGGTATGAGGTTAGTAATAAGAAAAGTAGTTGAAAAGGTTCAAGGCTTTGAAGTAGTGGGAGAAGCTGGAGGTGGCGACCTCGCTATAAGTTTATTTAAAGACAAGAGACCAGAAGTAGTGTTTTTAGATGTGGAAATGCCAGATTGTAGTGGCATTGAACTAGCTAAAAAGATATCAGATATTGATCCTAAAACAATAATAATATTTGCTACTGCTCACTCTCAGTATATGTCAGATGCCTTTCAGGTTTATGCCTTTGATTATTTGGTGAAGCCCTTCAAAATGGAGAGGCTTAATCAAACTCTCGATAGAATAAAAAAGTTAAGTGAGCCTTCAGAGCATTATGGAATAGATAAGATAATAAAGCATGAAAAAGGGTTAGAAAAACTTATGATAAAAAATAAGGAAGGTATAAGTTTTATTGATTCGAAAGAAATTGTACTTGTACAAAGAGAGGAAAATAGCACTGTAATATATACTAATTCAGACAGCTTTATTACCTCAGCTACTTTAACGGAGATAGAAGAAAAGTTAGATAAGAATCAATTTTTTAGAAGTCACAAGTCTTATATAATAAATCTATCGTTAATTACTCGAATTTATCCCTATGGGAGATGGACTTATATAGTTAAACTTAAAAACACAGATAAAGATGCTTTACTAACTCATGAAAAGTACGAAGATATAAAGAAGATGTTTAGTTTATAAAAATGGTTATAGTAAGGAGTACAATATATTATGGAAGATTCAAGAGAAAGAGGCTGCCTCATAACAGGATATTTAATATTGAATTTTATAGGCGGAATACTTAGTGCACTATCCTACCCAACAACTAAATTAAGTCAAAACTTAGCCCCAGAAATTGCAAAGCAGTTTCCTTTAAGTAGTACAGCAATTATAATTTCAACTATACTAGGAGTACTTACATTAATTGTTATAATAGGAGTTTTTGCGTGGAATAAGATAGCTATGTATGCTTATGTGGTTTTGGCTATAATAAAAAATGTAGTTACCTTTGCTTCAAGTGGCTTTACAATTATGAATTTAGTATGGGCTGTTATATCAATAGGTATACCTGTACTAATAGCTTATACACTTATTAGGCGTATGTCTGAAGAGCAGATTGATGAGAATATATAAAGCCTATAATTAAGCTAAAGATATTTAAACTTGATACATTTATATAGAAAATTAATTTGTAAGTAAGGGATGTTTGAATTCTGCTAAATAAATTATAAAATTAAAAAGAGTAAAAAAAAACTTCTGAGATATACTAAAAATAAAGTCATTCTTGGGAGGTTTTTTTATATGGTATGGGATAAGATGAGAGAATTAAATCTTGATGATAAGATTGAGGAGCACTTAAAAGATGTAACACAAAGAGATTCAAATGCAGTGGAAGAGATAGTCACAGATCCAGAGCTTCTTATGAAAGTAAAAGAGTTCATTCATGCAGGTATGGACCCAAGAACAATTGGAGAATCTTTAAACCTTTCCGTAAAGCAAGTAAACATAATAAAAGATATGCTTGGAAAGATGTAATAAAGAGTTTTTACAAAATCCATAAAAGCTACTTATGAAAATAAAAGTCATGTATAAAAAGTAGAGAAATCTTCTTTTATGCATGGCTTTTGTTTAGTTAAATTGGCAAACATAAATTTTTATCATAGATGCACATCTGAATATATTAGTGGAATATATTAATACAAATATAAATATGTATTAATAAAGCTTTACAAAATAAGAAAAGGGGATTTGGAGGATGCAGAAAAGTAAATATCCTAGATTTGTTTGTAAAAGCTCCATGGAAATATTGGAGGATTATGATAATGATAGATGCTATAAGCTTACATTTCCCATAAGCAAGAAGGGAAATAAGAATATATTGGTTATAGGAAGAGCTCCTAAGCTTTGCAATGATTCTAAGTGCGACAAGTTAATACAAAGGGTTTTAAAATACGTCGACAGTAGACGAGAGGAATTTGGAGATATCTATAAAGTTAGCGTTGTAAATTTATTTACTGTTATTGAATATGAAAGAAGTAGTATAGAATACGCGCTTAATGCCAGGGGAGAATGCTTTGCCACTGGCAATGATGATTTATTCAAGTTAAATGAGGTAGCTATACGTAATGATGATATAATAAGGCATTGCATAGAAGAAGCTGACTATATAATACTTGGATGGGGTGAGGTAATAAAGGAAATAGAGACTATATACAATTTGAGAGTAGAATATATCTTAAAGACTATAAGAGAGCTTAATTCGCTTAGTGTGGAGCAAAGAAGGATGTATATAGTTGGAGATCTTACTAAAAAGGGATACCCTAGACACTGCTTTAATTGGAACTTGCAAGATCCTTTAATGGAATTTCAGTGGTAGAGTATAGTTATTGAGAGGAATTTATGTACTATAAAAGAAGAAAATTTAATTTTATAAAAACAATGTTTGTAGCAGTAATAATGGTATTGATACTAGGTGTGGTAATATCTATAGTTACAAGTTTAGCATATAAGTTTGGCAGTGAAGTTGGCAAGGTGACTGATACTTACCAAGGGATATCTATATACAATAATGGACAAGATGGCTCCATCGAACATGGAATAAGTAAAAGCAAGGATGGTTACGTTTACGGCTATAAATGGCAATGTGTAGAGTTTGTAAATAGGTTTTATCATGACAAACTTGGAATAAATATATCCGGTGGAGGAAACGCTAAAGATTACTTCGATTCAAAGATTAATAATGGCGAGTTAAATAACACGAGGATGCTTCTTCAGTTTAAAAATGGTGAAGGCGATAAACCAAAAGTGAATGATATAATCGTGTTCAATATAGGTCAGTATGGGCACTTAGGTATAGTAAGCAAAGTTGGAGACGATTATATAGAAATAGTACAACAAAATGTGCATGGTAAATCAAGGGACAATCTTTATATAACTTATAAGGATGATAAGCCTATAATAGGAGCCGGTAGAGGGGTTTTAGGCTGGTTGAGAAAAGACAGCTAAATGATAAAGTGATTTTAACTGAAAAATAATCTTATGCTAGTATTTATAGTTATTCTGACTTTCCAACAACTAATTAAGGCTGATAATTATGTTAAATATCACTGCGAGTTAAAGCTCGTAAAAAAGCACTAATGAAAATACATTAGTGCTTTTTCAATATTACGATAGGGAGATAAAAATAATTAACTAATGAACAATAAAGGGGAATTAAAGCCATTGGTTGTTTAGGTATCCGTCTATCAATTCTTGAATTTTAGGGGTACATCTTCTACCACCGCAACCGCCTGTGCGTGCGCCGGTAACTTTAGTAACTTCGTCAGGTGTACGAGCACCTTTCCTTATAGCGTCTTTTATCTTAGACCTGGGGATGGCCTTACATAAACAGACTTTCGTTAGCTTATCTAAAATTTCTTGATTTAAGTTATTTTCCATATTTAATCCTCCATACTTTAAGGATGACTATTAAAGGGGATGGAAAATCTTATTAACTATATTAAACCACTTTGCTATTTGAAAGTCAATAGTAGTTAGTAATAATTATTAGATAAAATTTTCTGTCCTCATATTGTTCTCACTATAATTATATCCATAATTGATGAGTTTTAGATATCTTGTTTATGTAATATCTAAATATTTCCTATATAGAAATTAATAATAGAGTTAGCAGAGATATACAATAGTTAAGTGTATAAGTAGAATCTATAATTTATCAAATTATAGTACGAGTAATTCTTGCATAGAGTTTTTCATATAAGGTATATTTATTACCAGTAACTGAAAGTACTAAAAGAAAAAACTGAAAAATAAATTAGGATTTATAAAGATCATAGAAAAGATTACAAGACTTAATATAAATAATCTAAATAGATACATCAACATGATAAGCACCTCTAAAATATTTAATGATTACATTTATTATATTAAAACGTATTATTTAATTTGTAAAGAGTTATTTGATAACATTTATAACAATATTAAATAGTGTTTAGTAAATGTTTTCATTTATTAAATATCTCATAAATACATAGAAATTAAGAAATGTTGACAATAACTTCAAGCTGATATATAATTTTTACATTGAAAAGTTATGATTAGGGCAAGTAATTAAGTGTAATACTATAGAGAGCGATTGGTTGGTGCAAAGTCGTGTGTTTACTTGATGAAAATCACCTAGGAGCTGGAGGCTGAAAGTGTTTTACATTAATAAGCTTATCTCGTCATCCTGCGTTAAAGGATAGAGTATGTATGTACTCGAAATCGAACTGTAGATTTATACTTAGATATAAATCCTAATTACGGTGCCTTAAGGTGGTATAACGAATATAACTTCGTCCTATGGGATGGAGTTTTTTTATTTTTAAATTGTTTAATTTTTTTACTTGAACATAAATGAAAGGGGAATAAATCATGTACAAAAAGCTAGATTCTTCAAAAAGTTTTGTTGAACTTGAAAGAGATGTAACTAAACTCTGGAGAGATAAAGAAATCATCAAAAAGAGCTTTGAATCAAATCAAGAAGGTGAATATTTCACGTTCTATGATGGCCCTCCAACTGCTAATGGTAAACCACACGTTGGACATATTATAACAAGAGTAATAAAAGATATAATCCCTAGATATAAGGTAATGAAGGGATATAAAGTTATAAGAAAAGCAGGATGGGATACTCACGGGCTTCCTGTTGAGCTTGAAATAGAGAAGAAGCTTGGTATATCAGGAAAGCAACAAATAGAAGAGCATGGTGTAGAAGAGTTCGTAAAGCTTTGTAAGGATTCTGTATTCACATATGTAAGCATGTGGGAAGACATGTCCAACAAAATTGGTTACTGGGTTGATATGGAGAAGCCTTATGTTACTTATCATAATTCTTACATAGAATCAGTATGGTGGGCATTAAAGCAAATGTGGGATAAGGATCTACTATACAAGGGTCATAAGGTAATGCCTTACTGTCCAAGATGTGGAACATCGCTTTCATCACATGAGGTTGCTCAAGGATATAAGGATGTTAAGGATAATACAGCTTTTGTAAAGTTCAAGGTAAAAGGTGAGGAGAACAAATATATAATGGCTTGGACTACTACTCCTTGGACATTACCTTCCAACGTAGGTCTTGCAATCAATAAAGCTTATGATTACGTTGAAGTTAAGCAAAATGGTGAAGTTTATATACTTGCCAAAGAGTTGGTAGGCAAAGTTCTTTCAGAGGACTATGAAATAGTAAGAGAATTTAAGGGCCAAGAACTTCTAGGCTTAGAATATGAACAATTAATGCCTTTCCATAAACCAGAAGAAAAAGCTTTCTTTGTTATACATGGAGACTTTGTAACACTTTCAGATGGTACAGGAATAGTTCATATAGCACCTGCCTATGGTGAAGATGATAATATAGTAGCTAAGAAAAATGGATTGCCATTGATAAACTTAGTAGATGCTGAAGGTAAGTTCGTTGATGAAGTTACTCCTTTTGCAGGGATATTCGTTAAGAAGGCAGATGAAAAGATATTAAATTATCTTAAAGATCAAAACTCCCTTTATAAAGCAGAGAAGCATACTCACTCTTACCCACACTGTTGGAGATGTGATACACCACTTCTTTACTATCCAAAGGCTAGCTGGTTTGTAAGAATGACATCTTTAAGAGATAAGCTATTAGAAAACAATAATAAGATAAATTGGTACCCAGATAACATAAGAACAGGAAGATTCGGTAAGTTCCTTGAAAATGTAATCGACTGGGGTATATCTAGAGACAGATATTGGGGTACACCACTTCCAATATGGGAATGTGAATGCGGACATAGAGAGCTTATAGGAAGTATAGCTGAACTTAAAGAAAAAGGTATAAATGTACCAGAAGATATAGAACTTCACAAACCATATATAGATGGTGTAAAGCTTAAATGTAGTTGTTGTGGAAAAGAGATGAAGAGAACTGCAGAGGTTATAGACTGCTGGTTTGATTCAGGTTCAATGCCATTTGCTCAACATCACTATCCATTTGAAAATAAGGAATTATTTGAAGCCAACTTCCCAGCTCAATTTATATCAGAAGCTGTAGATCAAACAAGAGGATGGTTCTATACTTTACTTGCAATATCAACTGCTATATTTGATAATAATCCTTTTGAAAATTGTATAGTTTTAGGTCACGTTCTTGATAAAAAGGGACTTAAGATGTCTAAATCAAAGGGTAACGTAGTTGCACCTGATGATGTTTTAGATACAGTAGGAGCTGATGCAACAAGATGGCATTTCTATACATCAAGTGCACCATGGCTTCCAACTAGATTCTCAAAGGATGATGTTGAAGAAACTCAAAGAAAGTTCTTAAGCACATTTTGGAATGTATATTCCTTCTACGTTTTGTATGCTGATTTAGATAATTTCGATGCTACTAAGTATAGTGAATTTAAGTCTGAGAATGTTATGGATAAGTGGATATTATCAAAGCTTAATACACTTATAAAGACAGTAGAAGAAAATTTAGAAGGTTACAGAGTAACTCAAGCGGCTTTAGCTCTTGAAGACTTTGTAGATGAACTTTCAAACTGGTATGTAAGAAGAAATAGATCTAGGTTCTGGACTACAGAATTAAATGATGACAAGATAGGTGCATATACTACTTTATATAAAGTGTTAGTTGACTTAAGTAAGATATCAGCACCATTCGTACCATTTATGAGTGAAAACATATATCAAAGTCTTGTTTTAAGCTTAGATGAGAAAGCTGAAGAAAGTGTTCATCTATGCAAGTGGCCAGTAGCTGATCTTAATGCTGTTGATAAAAAGCTAGAGGAAGAAATGGAACTTGCATATGCTATAGTTAAGCTTGGAAGAAGTGCTAGAAATGGTGCAAATATTAAGAACAGACAGCCTCTATCAGAGATGCTAGTTTCAGTTAAGTCATTACCAGAATACTATGGCGATATAGTTAAAGACGAATTGAATATAAAGCAAATATTATTTGGCGCAGATTTATCTGAGCATGTTAACTTTGAAATCAAGCCAAACCTTCCAGTGTTAGGAAAGGCATATGGTAAGATGATACCTGGAATAAGAAAAGAGATAGCTGCTAAAAACCAAATGGAATTAGCTCAAAAGATACAAAATGGAGGTACTGAGACTATAAATGTTGATGGTACTGAAATAGAATTAAATAATGAAAATCTTCTTGTAACTATGCAAGGCTTAGAAGGATTTGCTTTTGCTGGTGAAGGTGAAGTTGGTGTTGTTCTTGATACAACAATCACTGATGAGTTAAGAGAAGAAGGTCATGTAAGAGAAATCATATCAAAGATACAAAACATGAGAAAAGAAAGTGGTTTCGAAGTATCAGATAAGATAAATCTTTATGTAGCAAACAATGAATTGCTGACTGGTGTAGTTAATAAGTTCGCGGATACAATAAAGAGAGAAACTTTAACTGTAGATATATTATTCAATAGTGAAGTTGAATATACTGAATGTAATATTAATGGAGAAAAACTTGATGTAGCTGTAAAGAGAGTTTAGTATCTATAAAGGACTGCCACAATAGTAGCAGTCCTTTTACCTTTTATGTATAAGCTTATTTCCAACGAGCAAAACCCTCATATAAATGATAAATATCTGAAAATCCGTTTTCTTCAAGAAAGTTTGTAGCCATTGGACTTCTTCCTCCAGTTTGGCAATAAACTAAAATCGGTTTATCTTCATAGTCTAAGATTTCTTCGTATCTGAAGGGTAGCTTGTTAGCAGGGATAAGAATGGCACCATCTATATGGCCTTCTTCAAACTCTTCATCAGTTCTAACGTCTAATATCAATATATCATCGTTGTTAGTTAGAAGTTTTTTTGCATCATTTATGTTTATTTGATTCATTAAAAGTCCTCCTTTTAGGTTACTAATCTATAGTACATTTTAATTTAAGTAACTAGATTTAACAATTAAAAATATTAAATATTTTTTTAGTAGCCTTTGTTAAAGTACAGTGTTGAAATTAAGTAGTCAGCCATACGATGCTTAGATGAGCTTTTGCAAAGAATTAATGCTAAAGCGGTGCTATAAAAAAGATATATTAAAGTTATTTATGTTTTTATTTTTTTATTTCATTAAGAATTGGAATAATAAGACGAATATATAATTATTGGTAATACGTAATTGCTAGGAGCATAGGATATTGTTTAATTTTTGATTTTATATTATGTATAGATTAATTGTTTTGTTAGAAAATATATAGTACACTAAAAAAGTATAATATTAAATCTAATGGTAATAATCCATAATTTTAGTATATAAATAAATAACTCATAGATAAAAATGGATAAAATTACAAAATAAATGTTATTAATTGAATTTATTCCTGTTATTTCATATAATAGAATATAGAAAACGTTTAAAGAAAGAGTAAATTATTATTTTTTACATAAAATAAAAAATAAACTTACGTAATGGAGTATATTTCCTTGTAATGCCATAATTTTGCCATTATAATATTTTTTATTGAAACAATTTCATAATAGGAGTTGATGGGATAATGTCAGTTTCAATTAAAGACGTTGCAAAGGAAGCTGGAGTTTCAATTGCAACTGTATCTAGAGTATTAAACGACATCGATGTTGTTAATGAAGAAACAAAGAAAAAAGTTTTGGATGCAATAAAAAAGCTTGGATATAGACCTAATATTGTTGCTAGAAGTCTAAAAACACAAAGGACAAAAACTATAGGGATTCTTATACCAGATATATCTAGCCAAATATACCCAGAAATAGTTAGAGGAGCAGAGGATGTTGCCAACATATATGATTACAATGTAATACTATGTAACTCTGACTTGGATGTTGATAAAGAGAAGGAATACCTAAAGGTTCTTAAAGAAAAGATGGTTGATGGTGTTCTTTACATGAGTAGTTCCTTAGATGATGAGATTGTTGATTTGGTAAACGAGCTTGATTTGAAAACTGTATTAGTAGAGAGTAAGGACAAAGAAGGTTTATTGCCTAGCGTCACTATAGACAATGCTAAGGCTACATATGATGCTACAAAATACTTGTTGGACAAAGGTGCTAAAAAGATAGCCTTTATTGGTATTAAGAAAGATACTAATAATGCATGGAGCAATAGATATATAGGTTATGAGAATGCACTTAAAGATGCCAATATAGAAATAAACGAAGCACACCTATACTTTGATACTTTAAAAACTAAGACAGGACATGAAGGTGTACTTCATATTCTTGAAAGTAAGGATAGACCAGATGCAATAGTATGTGCTTCTGATGAAATAGCTATGGGAGCGGTAAATGCTTTAAGAGAAAATAACATTAGTGTTCCAGAAGATATAAGTGTTATTGGATTTAATAATATTTATGCTGCCTCAGTATTTTATCCAAAGCTTACTACTATTTCTCAGCCTGTATATGATATGGGATCTATTGCAATGAGAATGCTTATTAAGCTTATCAATCAAAAGACAATAGAAGAAGGTCACTATGTACTTGATCATCAGCTTATCGTAAGAGATAGCTGCAAATAAAAGCATGCCAAACGGCATGCTTTTATTTTACGTATTTTTCTTCACTTCCATCGGTTTTTATAGAGTAATAAATATATTGGTTTTTATCTGTACTTACTATAGGGAGCACAAAGACTCTATCATTTAGTATGAATATTTTGCCTGGCAATTGAAGCGGACCTGATACAGTGGATATTTTTTGAGTATTTAAATTATATTTCTGTAGTCTAAAAGTATATTGTGAGCCACCAACATTAAAATCAGAGGAGCTTGAGATAAAGTATAGCTCATCTTTATATATATTTATGGAGCCTTGAGAGCTATAATCAGTCTGTAATATAGTAGAGGTCTTTTTGGTATTTAAATCGAATCTGATTAAATCTTGTTTTGGCATTTCTCCGTCCTTTGCAATGATTGGCATTTTGAAATAGTATATGCTGTTGTTATATATACTAAGCTGAATAAAGGTATCTTCTAGAACAGCTTGGAAGCCTGATCCGTCAAGATTCATTGAATAAAGTGTATTTTTCCACTTTTCATCATTGCCACTTCCTGAGGTTGAAGTTGACGAGAAATAAAGCTTATCATTATATACAAAAATGAAAGAAGAAAAACTTAATGATGAGTTTGGAGGAAGTGGTAAATTAGCTTTTACATCTGTTAAGTAATCACCATTAAGATTCATCTTCTTTATAGATGAATCTGCAGTGCTTATTAAATAAATCCAATCGTTATAGATAAAATAGCCACCACATTGATTTAAAAGTTTTTTTTCTTCATGAGGAGCTTGTAGTTTTTCCTTATATAGGTCTGGTTGTGCAAACGGTCTATAAAGTAGAGAATCATCTACTAAATTCATATCGTAGATACCCTCGAAATCCAGTTTTTTAAACATTGTTGTACCGTCTTCCATTGAATATACTAACTTAGGACTGTCTGATGCAAGTATATAGGGGGAGAGAAATAAATAAGGTTTTGAATATCTTACATATCCACCATTAAGGTGATTGCTTAATGTATTTATACCATCTACTGTATTATGTGAACCATTAGAGTTCGTCTTAAGATCAGTAGACAGAGTTTCAGTTGTAGTTAAGGGTTTTGTTGTACTAAGCGAAGATAATTCTTTAGGTTTTTCTGCTTTAGTTTTATTATTATTATTAGCCTCTGAGGAAATTGAAGTCTTCTTTTGAGATTTGCTATATATACTAAATGCTAAACTACAGCCTACTAAGATCACGATAAGTCCAGATATAATAAAAAAACGTTTTTTCATACAATACCTCCCATTAAAGTTATTAATACTTATTCTATCCATTATATTTAAATCCTCTAATATATAAAAATTTATTATATAATATTAATGTCTATTCATAATAATGTATTTTAAATTACGGCTCTTTTGAAGTACCTCATTGAAATTAAGTTGTCAGTCATAGGAGGTTTTGATGAGCTTGCGAAAAAGATCATTTAATTATAGTTGCTGGCTCGTATAGTATCTCCTTTATAACCACTTAATTTAAATAATATTATCAAATATACCCTGAATTAAATGTTATTAATAACTTTATATAAGATTTATGCTTTAAAATCTGAAAAGGAACAGGCAGAGAAATTTTTTTCGTAATATTAGGAGATTAAAATGGAATATGAAATAGTAAGATCTAAAAGAAAGACAGTAGCAATTGAGGTTAAGGAAGATAAAATAATCGTAAAATGTCCATATAGATGTTCAAAAGCTTACATAGATAGTGTTATTAATAAGAACAAGTTATGGATAGAACAAACTCATAAAAAGATTATGGAGAGAGGTGAAAAACGGTTAAAGTATGTTGATGGACAAATAGTATATTATTTAGGAAGGCCATATGAACTAGAATTTAACTATGATTTAAAAAACTCTTTGCAATTTAAGCAAGATAAATTTATTTTTACTTTAGAGGCCAGCAAAAAGGGTGACAATACTCTTTTGGAGGAAATGGCTAAAGATATGCTTATGAATTGGTTTAGGAAAGAAGCAAAGGAATATTTGAATAAGAGAACCTTTGAGATAGCGGATAAGTTGGGGGTGTCTGTAAATAAAGTATACATAAAGAATGTTAAGACTATATGGGGAAGCTGCTCTTCCAAGAATAATATAAATTATAATATAAAGCTGATCTCAATGCCTGAGGGAGTGATTGATTATGTAATAATTCATGAACTGTGTCATACCTTAGAGAGAAATCATTCTAATAAATTTTGGGCGCTAGTTGAGAAAGTAATCCCAGACTATAAAGAGAGAAGAAATTTCCTTAATACTAGTAGTAGCAAGTATTGTAATTGGTAGTAAGATCCTTAAAATAATTTTAAAATAATAACGTTTACTAATAGGAATTGGTAAAAAATGTGGTTGCAGTTGCAACCATTTTTTATTATACTAATTTTTGTCGTAAAAATTATCTTTATAGTAATAGGAGTTTTTTATGAATAATAATAATGAAATGCTTGGAGCATATATATCCCAATTATATAGAATTGGAAGTGCTTTTATCTCTAAGGAGCTTGCTCAATTTAATATTGGATATGGGCAATTTAGATTTTTGATGGAATTATACGAGAATGGTAGTCTGTGTCAGGAGAAACTAGCAGAGATGCTATACATAGATAAGGGAACTACTGCAAGAGCAATTAAGAAGCTCGAAGAAGAAGGATATGTATTAAGAGTTAGAGATGGAGCAGATAAGAGAATGTATAAAGTATCTCTAACTGACAAGGCTAAGGGAATAGAATCAGACATTAAGAAAGTCATAAAGAATTGGAACGAAAAACTAACTTCAGATTTAAGTGATGAAGAAAAAAAACTTACCCTTGAGGTAATGGCAAAGATATGTAGGAATCAAAGAATATGCGCAGGGAGGGAAAAGGATAATGGATAGACAAAAGAGATTAGGTGAAGAACCAATAGGTTCTTTATTATTAAAGTTTTCAGTGCCAGCAATAATAGGTATGATGGTTAATGCTCTTTATAACGTAGTAGATAGAATATTTATAGGGAATATTCCTGGTATAGGAAAAGATGCTTTAACTGGGGTGGGAATAACACTTCCTATAATGACTATAATAATGGCTTTTGGTATGCTTGTAGGTATTGGTACCGCAACCGCAATATCAATTAGGCTTGGACAAG
The DNA here is from genome assembly GCF_009928445.1 of Clostridium sp. C8-1-8. Lineage (GTDB taxonomy): Bacteria > Bacillota > Clostridia > Clostridiales > Clostridiaceae > Clostridium_AR. The sequence continues at coordinate 317,652 of NZ_JAABNO010000001.1, forward strand.
GAAAGAAGGAAGAAGCTGAAAACATCTTAGGTAATGCTTTTGTACTTTTGATAATAACAGGAGTAGTTATAACTATTGTAGGTCTTTTGACAATGGACCCTGTTCTAAATGCTTTTGGCGCTAGTGAAGCAACTTTAAAATACGCAAAACAATTTATTCAAGTAATATTTATTGGTTCAATATTTAATGTAATGGGCTTTGGACTTAATCACTCAATAAGAGCAGATGGCAATCCTAAAATAGCTATGTTTACTATGCTTATAGGTGCTATACTAAACACTATTTTAGAACCTATATTTATATTTGTGCTCCATTTAGGCGTAAGAGGAGGAGCTGCTGCAACAGTTATTTCTCAGTTTATCTCTATGTTATGGATATTAAATTATTTTACTAGAGGAAATAGTATTCTTAAGCTTAAAGTAAAGAATTTTAAATTGAAAAAGGAATTTATTATAAGTATATTTGCAATAGGTATTTCACCTTTTGCTATGCAGCTAGCATCCAGTGTGGTTCAGATTATATCTAATAATGCCTTAAGAAATTACGGTGGAGATGTATCTATAGCAGCGATGTCCATTATAAGCTCAGTAGCAATGATTTTCATGATGCCTATTTTCGGAATAAATCAGGGATCATTGCCTATAATAGGATATAACTATGGGGCTAAAAAGTATGAAAGAGTTAAGGAAGCTGTTAAAAAAGCTTCTATAGGAGCTACAGCAATAGTAGTGGTTGGGTTCTTAGTTGTAGAAATTGTTCCACATTTTGTTATAACTATATTTAATAGTGATGCAGAACTTGTAAGAGTTGGTAGCAATGGACTTAGAATTTTCTTATTTATGCTACCTGTAGTAGGTTTCCAAGCGATTAGTGCAAACTACTTCCAAAGTATAGGTAAAGCTAAGATGGCTATGTTCTTAAGCCTTCTAAGACAAGTGATACTTTTAATACCATTACTTATTATATTGCCTATATTCTTTAAACTTAATGGAGTATGGCTTGCTGGACCTATATCTGATGGACTTTCAGCACTTATAACTGCTATAGTATTTTATAAAGATGTAAAAGCTTTAAAGTAATAATATATATTTAGATATTGTAAAAGGGACGGATAATTCTTAAGTAGAATTTATCTGTCCCTTGTTTTATTTCTTAGGAAGGTAACAATCCTAAAAATAATGGCTTTAATGATTTAGGATTGTTCTATAGAATTCCTTCTGTTTTTAATATATCTTCAAGCTGTTGAACTTTTTCAGTTAATACGATGAATTTCTTTTTTAATCCATCCTTTGATTCATTTTCATCAATGCTCTTTTCAATGTCTTCTACAGCAGCTAGTGCTTCCTCAATATCCTGTTGAGCAAGCTTAAGGTTATTTTCGTCCATAAGTAATCTCCTTTACTTTAGTTATAAAAAATATTATAAAGTATAGTTTAATGTTATCATTACTAAACCAGCAGTGCAAGGCATATATTGTATAGATACCCAAAGATGTATCATTTAATAATATTAATTGGAGGAGAAATATGATTAATTACATATGGTTTTTCATGCTACTTTTAGGAATAGCCGTAGGTATCTTTACAGGAAATGGTGAGCTTATATCAAAAGCAATAGTTGATTCAACCGCATCAACTACAGATTTACTTTTAGGTCTTTTAGGGATTATGTGTTTCTGGTGTGGAACTATGAAGGTTGCAGAAAAAAGTGGCCTTACAAACATACTAGCAAGCTTACTTAAACCAATATTAAAGGTACTGTTTAAAGATGCTGCAAGAGATGAAAAGACTTTAGGATCTATTGTTATGAATCTTACTGCAAATATGCTAGGTTTATCTAATGCTGCCACCCCCTTTGGAATTAAGGCTATGGAAGGAATGGACAAGCTAAATCCTAAGAAAGGTATTGCGTCAAATGACATGGCTTTGTTTTTAGTTATAAATGCTGCTTGTGTTCAATTTGTACCATCTACAGTTATATCTGTCAGAGCAGCAGCTGGATCCTCTAACCCTGGATCCATAATAATACCGTCCTTAATAGCAACAGGATGTGCTGCCGTAGTTGGAGTTACTTGTACAAAAATACTGGAGAAATACTTTTAGGAGGATCTTATGTTTAACTATCTATTAAAAAGCATAATACCTATAATATTTTTAGCAATATTGATTTATGGAATGATAAAGGGGAGAAAGGTTTATGAATGGTTTGTAGAGGGAGCTAAAGAAGGACTTCATGTGTGTTATAGAATTTTTCCTTACCTTCTATCAATGATAATAGCTGTAAAGATATTTAGGGAAGCAAGGCTTTTGGACATGCTTAATAACCTTTTAGCGCCAGCAGCTTCTATTATAGGGCTTCCAAAGGAATTAATTCCACTTATATTAGTAAAGCCTCTTTCAGGAAGTGGAGCACTAGGGGTATTTACCGATATACTAAAACAATATGGAGCAGATAGCTATATAGGAATGGTAGGATCAGTAATAATGGGGACTACTGAAACTATTTTTTATACTATCACTGTATACTATGGAGCGGTAGGGATAAAAAAGATAAGGCATACCTTATGGGGAGCAATTATGGCAGACCTTACAGCTATAATAGTGGCTGTAACTGTAGTTAAAATAATGTTTTTCAAATAAAATGGATAATATATTTAGTATACGTTTAAAAATGGAGATTTATTAAGAATGACTAAAGAAAGTAGTTTTAGCAAATTTTTTACTAATCTTAAGACTAAATTAAGAAAACTATGGTAAAATTTTTCTATAAAAGGAGGAGAGAGAGATGATTGAAATAAAAAATGTGTCTAAGAGCTACAATAAGACTAGCAATGCTGTAGACAATGTAGACATCACAATAAACGATGGAGAGATTTTTGGTTTTTTGGGACCTAATGGAGCTGGTAAGACTACAACCATAAAGATGATAACAGGTATTATTTCTCCAACACAAGGTGAAATAAAAATAAATGGAGTAAGTATTACTGAAAATCCTTTGGAAGCTAAGAAGCAGTTTGCTTATGTGCCTGATAGTCCTGATATGTTTTTAAGGTTAAAAGGTATAGAGTACTTAAACTTTATGGCGGATGTTTATAATGTGCCTAAGAATCAAAGACAGAATAAGATAGAGGAGCTTGCAAAAAGATTTGATATGCAGTCAGCACTTTCAGATCAACTACAATCTTACTCACACGGTATGAGACAGAAGATCGTTGTAATGGGAGCTTTGATACATGATCCAGAGGTATGGATATTAGATGAACCACTTACAGGTCTAGATCCTAAATCTGCTTTTATATTGAAGGAGATGATGAGAGAACATACCAACTCTGGTAAGTCTGTATTTTTCTCAACCCATGTATTAGATGTAGCAGAAAAGGTCTGTGATAGAGTAGCTATAATAAATAAGGGTAAAATCCTGTTCTGTGGAACTTTAGCGGAAATGAAGGAACACTTTAAAACCAATGAGTCCTTAGAGCAGATGTTCTTGGAGATGACAGAAAATGAATAGAGTTTGGTTATTGACTAAGATATTTTTTAAAACTGGCTTTGGCAATACAAGAAGAGGGAAAAAAAGAACTAACTCGAAGATCGGTAATATAATATTACTTCTTATTACACTTCCTTTGATTATGTTTGGTGTGGGTGCTATGATGTTCGGTATTTATGAGGGGCTTCATATGCTTAACCAAGATGCACTTTTAATAGGTCTTTCTTATAGTTTGGTTTCTTTAATTATATTTGTATTTGGTATGATGTCGGTAATAAGTATATTTTACTTTTCTAAAGATATTGATTTTGTATTACCGTTACCTTTCAAACCGCATGAGATCACTTTGGCTAAATATATCACAGTTGTGGTATATCAATATATGCTAGAAGCCTTTATACTATTGCCAGCTATAGGTATATATGGTTTTAGAACTGGAGCAGGGTTGCAATTTTATCTAGCAGGTCTTGTATGTTTTATATTTATGCCTATACTTCCAGTAACCTATTGTTCTATTGTAGCTATGCTTCTTATGAGATTCACTAATCTGGCTAAGCACAAGGATGGCTTTAGAGTAATAACAGGTCTTATAGCTATATGTATACCAATAGGCATAAACCTTGTATCAAATTCCTTTGGTTCAAAGGCCAATGCTAATCCAGATGCTCAAAGACAACTCCTTGAACATTGGATGACAAATAAGAACTCAGCTTTAGATAGTCTTTCAAATGTATTTATAACCTCAAAAATTGGAACTTATGCTACTGTGGCAGAAACTCCTTCAAAAATGGCAGTTAACTTATTGCTGTTTGTTCTTATAAATATATTAGCAATAGTAGTATTTATATTTATAGCCGATGCATTATATCTTAAGGGTGCAGTAGGTAATTCTGAAAGCTTTAGTTCTAGAAAAGAATTAAAGAAAGAAGTATTAGATAAGAGCACCAAGGAAAAGTCCCAGCTTATGACTTGGTTTAATAAAGAGATGGTACTTTTGTTTAGGACTCCAGCTTATTTGCTGAACTGTATATCAACAATAGTTATTATTCCAGTTGTTATGCTAATTCCTATGCTTTCTCAAGGTGGTAGTATCAATAATATTTCTAAACATGTAGGAGAAATTTTAGCTGATCCTAAGAGTTATAATATAGTTATTGCTGTTGCCTTTGCGGTTATAATATTCTTTACTGCATCTAATCCAGTGGCTTCAACCTCAATATCAAGAGAAGGCGATAATGTTTATGTATCAAAGTTTTTGCCTGTAAGCTTTATGACTCAGATGATGGCAAAGGTATTAAGCTCAGTAGCTATAAATAGTATACTTATAGTGGTATTTGCTATAGGAGCACTAATTATAAAGGTACCAATTACTTTAATATTATTAATATTTATACTAGCTATGTTAGAAATAGTTATGTTTGCTATGATAGGTCTATTAATAGATCTTCACTCACCAAAACTCGTTTGGGATGATGAACAAAAAGCTGTTAAGCAGAACTTTAACTCAATGAAGTCCTTGCTTATAGGTCTGGTTGTAGGAGGAGCAGGTACTGCAGCAACTATATTTATTGGTGCTAATTATATTATATCTTATTTTGCATTAGCTTTATTTACTTTGATTGCAGATGTATTACTGTATAAGGTTTTAAGCACAGTAGGGTATAAGCTTTTTAATAAAATCGCAGACTAGATATATTATGAAATGTTAAATAAGTGTTAAATATATAAAAGTTATGAAACTTTTTGCACACTTATTACGTCTATATATATGATGAATTAAATAAACAAATGTACTTTTAATAGATTGGAAATGCTTTAAAGGTAGCAATATGTTTCTCGACTATATGTTATCCTAGCATAAAATATTAAATAATCCAAGGGGAGTTGGATTATTTGAATCTTTAACTTAAATAAATCCAGGGGAGAGTGTTTATGGAAAGGAAGTTGAAAGAACTTTTATCAGTTACAGATGATGATATAAAGTATTTGGCATACGGTATAGGAATAGGTACCACAGCTGGATTGATTCTAGGCTTCTTTATAAATAATATTCCTCTAGGATTTTCTTTAGGTGGAGTATTTGGCATAATTGTTTCCGCTGTATATTCTATATATAAAAAGATTACTAGCAATAAAGAAAAGTAATTTAATAAATAAGAAAAGGGTTTGAGATGAAGCAATCATTTCAAACCCTTTTTTACTGTACTTTTATCATATTCATTCAGAAAGTCAGACACACAAGAAAAGCGAATTGGAGAAGGTCGCTTCAGCGGATTTTTTGACTTATTGAACACACTGTAATTCCTTAAACCTTCTTCTAAATAACATAAATATAATAGACCCATCAACTGCCCATTGGATACTTGTTATTATCCATACATACATAACAGGAAGTTTCAGGATATAAATCGCTAAGAACATTAAAGGTAGTCTTATCACCCAACTTGATAGCATAGATACTTTGAAGGGGGTTTTTGTATCACCGGAGCCTTTAAGTATACCTCCAGCAACCATGGATAAAGCCATAAAGGGCTGCTCTATAGCAGCTATCATAAGGCAAAGTACCCCGTCGTTTATTACCTTTGTCTCAGATGGTCCAATGAAGAGCGATACTAACACTCCAGGTATCACTAGAAATAATATTGAACATATAAGCATAACTATAGTTGCTAAAAATATGGAACAATAAGCATATTCTTTAGCCATTTTGTAGTTTTTTTCCCCTATCTTTTGACCTACTAGTGCAGTAGCAGCTACAGCAAATCCCCACCCTGGCATGAAGGATATTGATTCAACAGAGGTTGTTATTTGATTTGCTGCAAAAGCTAAGCTTCCTAATGAAACAATGAAGAAATTACTTAAGAGTCTGCTTATACTGAAGGCACCTTCCTGTAAGGCTGAAGGTACAGATAAATTCATAAGACTTTTAAACATATTTAAATTTAAAGAAGTTATATATTTTAATCTTACTTTTATTTTTGAATATTTGTACATATAAAAAAGTATAAAAGTAAATCCAACTATTTGAGCAGTGGTTGTTGCAATTGCAGCACCCATAACTCCAAGAGGAGCAAATCCAAACTTACCAAATATTAATATATAGTCTAAAGTTATGTTTATTATATTTATTATTATAGAGGCTATCAAAGGTACTTTAGTATTGCCTGAGCCTCTTAGTGAAGCATTAAGACTATTCATGAACATATTAAAAGTAATACCTATAGAAGCTATTTTCATATATGGAGAGCCTAAATTGATTATAGCTTTTTCAGCTCCTACTAGTTTGAATATTATGGACGAACCCATAAAAAGTGCAATGAACACAAATATAGATATTATTGAAGAAGCTAAGAAACCTAAAGTAGCATATTCTTCTGCAAGTTCGGTTTCTCTTGCTCCTATGTTTCTGGCTACTAAAGAAGATATACCGATTGATATTCCATTAGCAACTAGTATGTTAGAGAAGGTGTATATTATCTCTGTGCCTAATCCAACACTACTTACAGCTAAGTTGCCACCATATTTTCCTACCATCATAGTATCAAAAACACCAATCATCATATATAAGATCATTTCGCCTACAGCTGGCAGGGCTATAGTTAAAACGTCTAAAATCGTAGATTTATGAATTTTCATTAAGTGCTCCTTTCTTGAACATTATAGAAAACCTTAACTATTATATCATAAGTCTGATAGCTAGTGTAATTAGGTGCAATAGGTAACATATATTTACAAAGTATATAAATTAAAATATAATTATATTACTTATTATGGTAAGCAAACAGTGCCTTTCCTTATTGCATAGTATGTAACAAGGAGCTTATATAATCAATGTTCAATTTTGGGTAAACGTTATTTTAAAGCTTTGTACAAGCGTATTAAAGCATCTGATAATCCACTGTTTAATTTCAAAACAACACTTTAACAGAGACTAAATTTCATATTAAATGCAAGTAAGGTAGGTGAGGAGTATAAATGAATATAATAGTTTGTGAGGATTCTGAAAAACAAAGAATAGATATCGTAAAACATATAGATAACATAATAAGAGAAAACTACTTAAATATGAAGGTTTATCTTTCTACAGAAAATCCCTATGATGTTATAAAGTCAATAAAAGATACTCCAGAGCTAAGTGTATATATTTTAGATGTAGATCTTAAATGTAATATTAATGGCATAGAATTAGCTGATAAAATTAGGGATAAGGATCCCTATTCTTTTATAATATTTATTACAAGTCATTCAGAAATGACTCATTTAACATTCAAATATAAGGTTGAAGCCTTTGATTACATAATTAAGAACTCTAGAGAAGAATTATACAGAGGGATTAGTGATGCTTTGTTAAAGATTAACATGAGGTTAGGCAATAGTATCCTTAGTGACAGTTTTTTTACCATAGAAGATGGTAGATCCATAACAAAGATTGACTTTAGAGATATACTATTTTTTGAAACCACAAGCACAAAAAGTAAAATAAAAGTCAACTGTTTTAATAGGAGCAAAGAGTTTTATAGTAAGCTCAAGGATATAGAACAATCTCTGGATGAAAGATTTATAAAGTGCCATAAGTCTTTTATAGTAAATATAGATAATATTCAGTCAATAAATAAAAAAGAGAAATTAATATATATGAGAAATGGACAGACCTGTTGCTTATCAAAGAGTTATACTAAAGTTTTGTTGGATAAACTTAAGCTTTAATTTGAACATGTTACATTAACAGAGCCTAACTTTAAAGAGTTCCTAAATCAAGTTTAGAGATAGGAACTCTTTACTAACTTTATAAGCTGTTACCAAATAGTAATCTTTTTTTTATTGATTTTAAAAAAGTCATTGTGTTATAATTTACAATGTCCTAGGAAAAATATGGTAATTATTCAGCTGAAATTAAATTATCTATAAATGGTGCATATTATTGTGCAAGGATCTTGTGATTAAATACAAGTAAGAAAGGAATTAACCTAATGAATAGAAAGTTAGTAGCTAGCCTACTGGTTATAACAATGGCCCTTTTCCAAGGGTGCAGTAAGGCTCAAGATAAGAAGAATGTAGCTTCTGATAGTACAAAAACTCAGGAAGCTTCTGATACCTCTAAAGATAAGGATTCCACAACAAACTCTACAGATCAAGATAAAACTGATTCTACAGATCAGGCAGCAGCTAGTGATAAGGATGATTCTGCAAGCAAAGCAAAAGAAGATAAATCCGATTCTAAAACCACTGAAAATTCAAATGCTAAAGAAACCTACATCGGTACTTGGGTAGTAAAAAAAGAAGTAGGTACTGGTCCGGTACAGACCTTAAGTAAGGCTGATATAAAAAAGATAGTAGGGAAAAAGTTAAGCTTTTCAAAGAGTAAATCAAGTTGTTTTGGAGAGAAGGTAAGTGATGTAAATAAGACTATAAACAATCCTGTATACAATAAAACATCTATATCTAAAAGTAAGTTTGATGAAGACAATAAAAATAAAGTAACCTTTGAGAAACTTGGCATAAAAGCTAACTCTCTTACTGAAATAAATGTTAAAGACTCAAAAGGAAACCGCTGTAACTTTTATATAAAAGACAAGAGTACATTGATTCTATATGGTGGTGGAGTATACTTTGAACTTGATAAAATCTAAAATACCAACCATATTAGAAAGAATAATAGTAGTTCTAATAGGCGCCTGATCACTCGGGTGCTTTTTCCTATTTGTTAATTATAACGTAGTAAGTTAAAATGGGGAAGATTATATTAAAAGACTTAATATATAACCATGCACAAGGTTATTAATATGTATAACAGAATGAAGATAAATAAAAAAGTATGGTTCAAAGTCAAAATAGTATATTTGGGAAGCTAAATAGTATATTTTGGTATATATGTATAGTGATTTAAATAAAAATCTGATAGTATTTATACACTGGATAAATTGTATAAATTTTTATATATCATTTTTGGGGAGTGGTGAAATATTTGTTATAGTAATAAAAGTAGCTCTGGAGATTTGCTTAAAAGTACATAATATAAAGTCGCTTTGATTGGATTTCTGGATAAGTAAATTTAATAATTTTCATAATTATGTTTTATATAATGGAGGGAGTTATGTCAAGCATCAGAGTATTAATTAATATTTCACTTAATGTTTTAGCTGTATTCATTGTTGCAGTTTATTATTATTTTATTATTTTATAAATTAAACGATAGTAATCTGCCCTATAAAGTTTCCTCCTTAAAAGCTATTATGGGCGGATACATATATAAATAGCTAAGGATAATTCCTTAGCTATTATATTTATTACTTCAAATCTATAGTGAACTTTGAAGCTTCATCTATATTATAAAATTTATCTAATCTACTAGATGCAATTCTATATTTCTTATCTTTTGAGACACCTTTAAATATCATATAAAAATCTGTTTGAAATCTTCATAGGCTACCTCCTGAAGAGCTCTTCATTAAACAAATATGAAAAAATTCGTAATTTCTATCAAGGAAATAAATAAAATCTAGTTTTCGCTAAATTGGTATGTGTAAATTATAAATGATTTACCAATTATTATGTATGCTATAATTAAGGATGTAACACTTCAATCCGAAATCTATTTTTAATACTCCTCTGAGTATTAAGAGAAAATTTGAATATATACATTTTAGTATGAAGTGGTACATCTATAAATAATAAAACAAGGTTAAACTATTATAACAGTAAGGGTAAGAAGGTGGCTTAGGTGGCAGATGATAGATATTATGTTGTGAGCGAGAGAGTGATTCCTGAGATATTATTAAAGGTATTAAAGGTTAATGAACTTCTATATACAGGTGAGGTTAAGGATATTACTGAGGGAATAAGGCAAGTTGGTATAAGCAGGAGTGCTTACTATAAGTATAAAGATCATGTGTTTCCTATGAGTGAAAGTATAAACTCTAAGAAGATAACTCTTGCAGTAAGCATGAGCCATGAGGCGGGAGTACTTTCAAAGGTTTTAGACAAAATTGCAGAAATAAAAGGAAACGTCCTTACAATAAATCAAGATATACCTATGAATATGATTGCTAATGCAACCATAACCTTGGATATTGCTGCGCTAGAAATTGATGTTAAGGCTTTGATTAAGCAGATTGATACACTTAAAGGAGTTATTAAAGTAAAACTATTTGCAATGGAATAATTTGTGTTATAATTACAATTAATATAAGATTATCAATCAACTTTTAATATTCAGAAAATTTGCTTTATAGTGTAAATGATATGATACTATTATAGGAAATTTTGATTAATTATATTTAAAGAAAAGATTATGATTTGAATATATCAAACCATTTTAGATTATATATTTATAACAAAGGAGTGGCGTAATTGAAGAAAGAAGTTTTTATTAATAACAGAAAAAGATTTTTTGAAAAATTAGAGGATGGATCAGTAGTAGTACTTTTAGCAGGAGAAGCTCCAAAAAAGACTGCAGATGAAGCATATCCTTTTACTCCAAATAGGAATTTTTATTACCTTACAGGTATAGATGAGGAAAAGCATAAGTTAGTTCTTTCCAAAGTAAACGGAGTGGTAGAAGAAGCTTTATTTATACAAAAACCAGACCCAATTAAGGAAAGATGGGTTGGTAAAACTATAAGAGATAATGAGGCTATAGAAGTATCTGGAGTAGAAGAAGTTTTATATTTAGAGGATTTTAATGGATATATTAATCAAAAGTTATCTTCTGGTAAAGTAAATGATCTTTATTTAGATTTAGAAAGAAGAAGCTATGAAGAAAGAACTACTTTAACAGAAGAATTTGCTAAGGAAGCAGCAGGATTATATCCATATGTGGCTATAAGAAATGTTTATGGTCTTATATCGGAGATTAGAACAATAAAGTCATCGGAAGAAATTGACGAGATGAGAGAGGCTATTAAGATAACTATTGATGGTGTAAACTCTCTAATGAAAAATGCAAAGTCTGGTATCAAAGAGTACGAACTTGAAGCATTTTTTGACTTTCATTTGAAGAAAAGTGGTATTAAAGATGTAGCTTTCAAAACAATAGCAGCAGCGGGAAAAAATGCAACAATTCTTCATTATGTAGATAATGACAGCATCATAAAAGAAGACGATCTTATATTATTTGATCTAGGAGCTCAATATAACTATTATAATGCAGATATAACAAGAACTTTCCCTATAAGTGGTAAATTTACAGCTAGGCAAAAGGAAGTATATGAAGCTGTGCTTAGGGTAAATGAGGCTATAATAGAAGCATTAAAACCAGGTGTTAACTATGTAGATATAAATAATAAGGCTACAGATTTAATTGCTGAAGAATGCATCAGGTTAGGTCTTATAAAAGATAAGAAAGATGTTAGAAATTATTATTGGCACAGCATAGGGCATGGTCTTGGTTTAGATACTCACGATGTTGGAGAAAGAAATGTAGATTTGAAGCCTGGTATGGTATATACAGTAGAGCCAGGAATATACATTGAAGAAGAGGGCATTGGAGTAAGAATAGAAGATGATGTTTTAATAACTGAAGGTGGTAATGAAGTTCTTACAAAGGACATGATAAAATCAGTTGAGGATATCGAAAAATTTATGGCCAATAGATAATTTCTTAATTTATAGGAGGAGATTAAATGAGGTTATTTCAAGGAAGGTATGGATTTGATCTCTTATCGAAGATATTAGTTTTATTAGGACTAATGTTCTTGGTTTGGAGAAACATAATTACTCTCACTATAGGTTTTGCTTTGGTGCTATATGCCACCTATAGGGCCTTTTCAAAGAATATAACAGCAAGAAGTAATGAAGCTTTCAAGTTTGAAAGTTTTATAAGAAATAAATTAGGAAACGTCTTGTCTCATAGAAATAATTATGGCAACGGAAATATGTATGGTAATAAAGGCTTTAATTTTGGCAACTATAAAGATAAGGCAGCTTCGTGGTATAACGAAAGAAAAAATTATAAAATAGTAAAATGTCCTAATTGCAGTCAAAAGTTAAGGCTTCCCAAAGGAAAAGGGAAGATAGTTGTTACTTGTAAAAAGTGTGCCAATGAGTTTAAAATGAAAACTTGATTTATGAGGAGATGTTTATATGTTTAATGAATTAAAAAAGGTTATGCTTGCAGGTGTAGGAGCAGTTGCAACTACTTATGAAAAAGCTAATGAAATAGTAAATGATATGGTGGAAAAGGGCAAGATAACAGTTGATGAAGGAAAAGAATTGTCTGAAGAGCTTTTGAGAGACTTTAAAGGAAAGGCGTCAACTACAACAAATAAGGTTATGGATAAGATTGATGATATGATGCCACTCACAAAGCAAGAACTAAATACTGAGCTACAGGATAAGGATATTCCTACAAGAATAGAATTTGATGCTTTGAAGGATAGGGTTGAATATCTAGAAAATAAGCTTTCAGAAATAATCGGAAAAGTTGCGATACAAAATATTGATGAAAATAAAGAACAACAATAAGGGGGCTTTTTGCACCCCTTTACCTTTATGTATTGAGGTGAACTATGAGAAAAGAAACACTAAAAAGATTTAGAGAGATAGTTAAGGTTTTTGCTTACTATGGTTTTGGATATTTAATTAATACCACTATGAAACCTTCTGCAAATAAATCACCAGAAAATTTAAGAAAAGCCTTTGTTGAACTAGGGCCTACTTTTATAAAAATTGGCCAAATTCTTAGTACTAGGACTGACTTATTACCGGAAGAATACACTAAGGAATTGGCTAAGCTTCAAGATGATGTGCCTTGGGAAGCTTTTAGTGTTATAGCAAAAGTATTTCAAGAAGAGTTTAATATGAACATTGATGATGTTTTTCTATATCTTGAGAGTGTTCCTCTGGCTTCTGCTTCAGTTGCTCAGGTACATAAAGGGGTTATGAAAGATGGAAGAGAAGTTGTAATAAAGATTCAAAGACCTAATATACGTGAGAAGATGGAACTGGATATTTCTATACTGAAGAGGATAGTAAAGCTAACAAAGACTAGGTTTAATGGAATGCTTATGGATCCTGTAGAGGCTCTGCAAGAGATTATGGATGCAACTAGCAAGGAACTGGATTTTGAAAGAGAACGGGATAATATAAGTAGATTTAAAATACTAAATAAGAGTGTTAAATGCATAGCAGTACCTTATGTGGTTGAAGAGTTTACTTCAACTAGAGTGCTTACTATGGAGAATATACAGGGGTTTAAGATCAATGATATCTATAATATAGTAAAAGAAGGATATGATAGGACAGATATTGCGAAAAAGCTTGCTCTTTCCTATTGTAAGCAAATATTTGATGATGGATTCTTTCATGGAGATCCACATCCAGGTAATCTTCTAATAAGAGATGGTAAGATATGTTTTATTGACTTTGGGCTTATGGGAGAACTTTCAGAATCAATAAAAGAATCATTAAATGATGCTATGATGGCTATAGCTTTAAAGGATATAGACAAAGTAATGGATTTCTTAATGGAGGTAGGAGTAAAGAAAGGTAGAGTAGATAGGACGGTATTATATGATGATATAGATTATCTCCTTTCCAACTATCTATCCACTTCCTTAAAAAATATAAGAATATCAACTTTACTTAGAGAAGTCTTTGATATTGCAGAAAGAAATAATATACAGCTTCCAACAGAACTAATAATACTTGTTCGAGGTATGGTTATATTAGAAGGCGTAATAGCTGAAATAGCTCCTGATATGAACATATTGGACGTTGCAATACCGTTTGTCAAGTCAAAAAACAAGTACTTTATCTTAAACAAGTTAAGAAGTGATGAACTGGCTTTAAAGACCTATACTATATTGAGAGATAGTATAAAGATTCCCTCAAAAATAGTAGAACTATCTGATAGCGTAATTCAAGGAAGAGCTAGGGTTAACCTTCAGATCCCAGACCTTGAAAAGACAGTTGATCATCTTAATAAGATGATAAATAGAGTAGTTTTCGGACTTATAGTAGCAGGTATGATCATTGGTTCATCTATAATAACTGGTTCCAATGTAGGCCCAAAGGTAAGGGATATATCAGTTATAGGTATAACAGGATACTTTGCTTCAGGAATATTTGCACTGTGGCTTCTGATATCAATAATAAGATCTGGTAATTTGAAGTAGAACAGGCCATACCGTCCAATTTTTGTTGAATGGTATGGCCTGTTTTTAAGAACGTATTCTATCTAGATTTAGTATCATCCTTATAATCAGGAAGCCCAGGAGTAAATGTATAAGGAAAAGTAGGCTGATAGTATGGATAATCCTTTTGTAGTCTATCTTTAAAGTACACTTCGTAAGCAGCTTTTGCTACATCTGCAGCTAAGAAACCATGTGCACCATCATACATTACTACAGCAACAACTACTTCAGGATCATTTATTGGAGCACAAGATACATAAACTCCATATGCGCTTCTTCCTATTGATTCCTGAGTTTGTTCGTTGTAAGTTGCTGTACCAGTTTTACCTCCTGTAGGTATTGGAAAGTCCTTAAATACTGAACTAGCAGTTCCTAAGTCATCTGTATTGGCTTGTTGCATACCTTGTTTTATTAAACTCAGGTTTGTAGGACTAATATCTATTTTATTTAATACCTCAGGTTTAAATTCTTGGACTACTTTACCTGAGGAGTCCGTTACTTTATCCACTAAATGTACCTTATATCTAGTACCACCATTTACTATAGTAGCGATATAGTTTGCTAACTGAACTATTGAGAAGTCATTCATACCCTGTCCTATGGATGCAAGAACTAATTGGGCAGGTGTGTTTATGATAGCAGTTTTATCATAGATAAATTGTTCAATAGCCTTTTTTACGTTATAGTTGGAGTATTTTTTGCCAGAGTCAGTATATTTCTTTACTCTATCTCCAAAAACCTTAGAATCTTTTTGGAGCTGATTAAGTAATGGATCTAGGCCTTTATCAAAATCATTTAACCCTACTATATTTGAGCTGTTTGTGTTCTTTATAAAGTTTAAAACATAGTCTTTAATTTTTTGTTTTGTGGCTTTTAAGTCATCACTGTCGTCATCTTTGTTTGCTATGTCTAGAGGTACAAAGGTAATACTATCACCATACTTTCCAGCCTCAAGAGCGTTAACAAGTTCAAATTTGGCATACAGTATAGTTTGCTCCTTAGCATATTGATAATTATAAGTCTGACCAAAACTTTCACCTATTTCTATTCCAGTGCTTCCTTTTGTTTTACTTTTAGGGTCGCTACCCATGCCTAGTTGCCAAGCATATTTAGCTAAACTGTCCAAGGCGGAAGTGTTCATTCCGTTTTTCTCATAAAGCTTTAGTCCAGTTTGGTAAAAGAAATAGTTACAGGAAACAGCTATAGCTTTTTTTATGTCTACTGCTGAACCATGATATCCATCATCATGAAATTGCTGGCTACCTAGTAATTTATCTGTAAAAGGAGCGGCATCATTGACAGTAGTTTTACCATCTATAACTCCTTCTTGAAGGCCTGCTAAAGCTGTAAGTGGTTTAAAGGTAGAACCAGGGTGAATAAGCCCAGTGGTAGCATAGTTATAAAAAGGCTTAGGAATAAGATCATATGGATCTTGTCTTACACCACTTTTATCTTTTGGAAACAAATCATCAACAGTCTTATTTAGATGATGTTTGTTTATGAAGTCCTGCCCAAGCTTATCGTAGTCTGGGGAGAAGTAGTGCTTAGATACTTCTGGAGTAAGTAGGCTAGGATCAGAAATAATATTAGCATCATAGCCTGGATAACTGGATAGTGCTAGCACTCTACCTGTCTTGGCCTCCATAACTATAGCGGCGCCTCTTGTTGCATTAAAGTTGCTTTTATTTCCATCCTCGTGATCTACATATTGTGTTGCTACAAAATTAAGTCTATCTTGTAGAGTTTTATCAACTGCATATTGAATATCTTTATTTAGAGTAAGGTATATATTTTCGCCAGGAGTAGAGGCTTGCTTAAATAGTTCTTCAGTTTTTCTTCCTTCAGAATTTACATTCACAATTGTGTGCCCTGTATTACCCTTCAATACAGACTCGAAAGCTGATTCTATGCCTGATTTACCTATAAGGTCAGTGGATACGTCATAGCCTCTTTCTTCATATTTGTCTTTCTTTGAACTATCTATTGAGGAAACATAGCCTATTACACCAGAAGCTAAAGTATCTTTTCCATAGGGATAAGTTCTCATTGGTTCTACAGATACATCTATTCCTGGTAAGTCATTAAGCTTTTGATAAAAGATATAAGGAGTATCTTGCTTTAGATTATATGCTATTGTAATAGGTTTAAAATTTGAAGAGCCTTGCATTTTTATAGCATCTTTTACTAACATATATCTTCTAAGTTCTTGAATAGGATATTTTTTTAATAGTGTTGTTGCTATTTCCTTAGGTGTATAACTATTTCTATAAATCTTCTTTTCTTTATCTGTGGGATTCAGTATGTCGTACATATTGTAGTATTTTAGTAGATAATTAAAAGTGTCTTCTGCACTAATTTTTAAAAGTTTTTCATTGATTTGATTTTCTTCATCAAAGGTAAGATCGCTTTTATCCTTTAAAGCGGGGATAGTCTTTTTTACAACATCATTAAGATTTCTAGATCGTTTAAAGGATATTTCTTGATTTTTTCGAGTATCGTCAGAATCACCAGTAAAATCAAAGTAGGGTTTTCCATCTTTATCTATTTTAAGTTTAAAGCTGTCTTGCTGTTCGTCGCCTCTATCGTCTAATATCTTAAATACCTTTCTCATGGTATCATAAAACTTCGCTGAAGACTCATCCGTTGTAGTAAAAGTAAGCTTATAAATAGTCTTGTTAGTAGCTAATATATTACCTGAAGAATCAAATATCTTACCTCTTGCAGCTTTTTCTGATATAACTCTCCTTGATCTAGTGTTAGCTTTTTCTGTATAATCATCATATTTAAAAACTTGTAGATATATCAACCTTGATATTATACATATAAAGACAAATAGCATTATCATTAGAAGCGCGTTAAATCTATTTAAAATTTTCCGTTTTTCCTTTTTTTCTTTCATAACATACCACCCTTCATAAACTTGAAAAAAATTATATAATTATAAAATTATAACAAGTATTATTTTTACATAAAACTGGATATATTTCTATACTTATTTGGTAACAATAGTATATTTTTAGAAAAATCTCTATAAATATTCATCAAATTATAAGTATATTTTTTTCATCATTCAAAGTATAATTCTTTTATAAAGTTAGAAACGAAGAAAGGCTATATCTATGGAGGAAAATTCTATATTACATTATTGTGATAAAAAACAATACTTAAAGGGAATACAATGTTATGAAGATAGTCTAGTTGAGGATTTTTCAATAAATATAAAATCATTAGAAGGTAAGGGGGGGCACTCTTATTTTATAGATACATATGTGAAATCAGATATTAACGATGATAGGTATAATGTACGTATTTCATTAAATGATAATGTTGGCTTTACAAGCTTCAATTGTAATTGTAAGTTCTTTCATCAGGACTATAGAAGAAAAGGAATATGTAAGCACATAGCTGCAGTAATGGTGAAGTTTTTTAGAGAAAAACAGAATACTGTAGCTTACAAAAGAAATAATCTACAAGTTAGAAAGATTTTTGATGAGATGAGTACAGTCTTATTGAACCAAGATCGAGAAGAACTTAATCTGAGTGTTAAACTTGAGTTTAATAGAATGAATTTTGTTGAAAGCTCAATTGAAATAAAGGTGGGGAAAGAAAAACTTTTTCTAGTAAAGGACATAAAGGAATTTTTGCAAGCTTATGATGATGGGAAAATAATAAGTTTATCTAAAAATTTTGAGTTTAATGGAGCTATTCATTATTTTGGTGAAGACAGTAAGCTGATTATAGAGCTTATAAGAGAGATAGATGAAAATGATAGGCTTACAAGAAATTTATACAATTATTCTACTCCGAATATGAGATTGATAGAAGGTAGAAAGGCTTATCTGTCTTTAACTCAATTAAAAAGACTTCTTAGAACGATTAAAGGAGATATAGATTGTAGCATCAATGGAAGAGAATATAGCGGTGTAAAGATAATTGAAGACAATCCAATGAATTTTATAATTAATGCTTATGAGAATACAATAAAACTTTCCTACGGCGAAGATATTCCAATAGCATTAACTTCTAAAAATGATGTATTGTTTCTTAATAATAATATATACTTGCCCGACGAAAATAGTATCAAAGTGCTTAAGCCCATAATTAATATTTTAAAAAAGGAAGCTTCAATATCTTTTGAAAATGAGGATAGAGATAAGCTTACTTCTTTGGTGTTGCCTACTTTAAGCCAACATAGTAGTTTTGTTAACATAGATGAGGTGTCTAGGGAAGAGCTAGAGGTAGTACCTCTTAAAGCTAGATTTTACATGGATAGAGACAATGACAATATATTTTTAGATATAGTTTATTGTTACGGACAGTATGAGATTGATGCTCTTAAAGAAGTAGACGTACCTAAATATATCATTAGAGAGAAGGTTAAAGAGCAAGACATTGTAAATACAATAAATAGCTATGGTTTTATTCAAGAAGATAGGTTTGTTCTTGAAGATGAAGAAAAGGTAGTGGAATTTTTAAGACGGGGAGTGGTGTCCCTATCAGGTTTAGGCGAGATTTATTATTCTGAGAGTTTTAAAAAGCTAAAGGTATATACTCCTAGTAGTTACAAAGGTGCCATAAGAATGAGTGACAATGGACTTTTAGAAATATATTTTTCTATTGAAGGGGTAGATAGTAGAGAGCTATGGAACATTTTTGCCTCAATAAAGCAGAAAAAGAAATACTATAAGCTCAAAAATGGTGATTTTATAACCCTTGAAGAGAAGGAATTAAAGGTTTTAGAAGAAATACTTGCTTATGCAGAGGTAAGGAAAGATGAACTTAATAATGGATACTTTAAGGTGCCTTCTTATAAAGGATATTACATAGAAGATATTATAGAAAAAAATCAACTAGAATTTATGAAGAGCACAAGAGAATTTGATAATCTGTATTTTAGAACAAAGAAAATGGATGTTTCAGATATTGATATACCAAAAGCTTTTGGTAAGATTATGAGAGACTATCAGAAGGATGGATTTAGATGGTTTAATATGCTCTATGAATTTAGATTTGGTGGTGTATTGGCGGATGAGATGGGGCTTGGAAAAACTCTTCAGACTATAGTTTTTTTAAAGTCAATAAATATTGGATTGCCAGCTTTAATAGTAGTGCCTAGTTCTCTTGTATATAATTGGAGAGATGAATTTGAAAAATTTGCACCTGATACAAAGGTGGCAATTGTTCAAGGGGATAAAGAGCTTAGAGAAAGCTTGTTAAGCCAATATGAAGATTATAATGTTGTCATCACTTCATATGCTCTTTTAAGAAGAGATATAGAGTTATATTCAAATAAAGAATTTTCTGTATGCATAATTGATGAGGCACAAAATATTAAAAATCATAATTCTCAGAATGCTAAAAGTGTAAAGAAGATAAAAGCAAGTTGTAGGTTCGCTCTAACTGGAACTCCTATAGAAAACAATCTTGGAGACTTATGGTCAATATTTGATTTTATAATGCCAGCATATCTTTTGAGCAAGATGAACTTTTCTACTAGATATGAGGCACCTATCATGAAGGATAGAGATACAGGAGCACTAGAAGAATTAAATAGAAAGATAAAGCCATTTATACTTAGACGAACTAAGAATATGGTACTGGAACAGCTGCCTCCTAAGATAGAGTATTCTATCTCCGTTGATATGCTTGATAAGCAGAAGAAGATATATGCATCCTATTCTAAGGCCGCATTAAGAGAATTTGAGAAGCAGGGGTTAGATGTTCCTAAGCTTAAAGTACTTGGAGCATTAACGAGACTTAGGCAGATATGTAGCGATCCCTCTGTGCTCATTGAAGGATATAAGGGACATAGCGGAAAGCTTGAGGCTTTAATGAATATAGTAGAAAAGTCAAAGGCAAATAGAAGAAAAATCTTAGTTTTTTCTTCTTTTACAACTGTGCTTAAAAATATAGCAGTTCATCTTGAGGATAATAATATAGCATATCTTTACTTAGATGGTGATACTGATATAAAAGAAAGAACTGAGATGGTAAAGCGCTTTAATCTTGGAGAAGATTTGGTATTTCTTATATCACTAAAAGCAGGTGGTACTGGACTTAACATAACAGGAGCAGAGATAGTGGTTCACTATGATCCGTGGTGGAATCCAGCAATAGAAGAACAAGCTACTGATAGAGCTCATAGAATAGGCCAAAGGAAAGCTGTAGAAGTTATTAAACTTATTACTAGAGGTACAATAGAAGAACGTGTATATGATCTGCAGAGAAAGAAAAAGGAGTTTATACAAAAGATAATAGGTGAAGACATAAAAGATTATAATACTTTTAGTGATATGTCCCTAGAAGATCTTAAAGATTTATTCAGATAGATTTTTTACTGATTTCTAGTTTTTTATGGAACATACTGATATCTATGTAAATTTTAAGATAGTCATAAACTTTTCTTAAGGTTAACTTAAGTTTTTAGCCCTAAAATAATAATATAAGTTAAGAAAATAATTATAATTGAAAAGGGTGGTATTATAATGAATATTTTTAAGGGATTCATTAAAAGTTTTTATGACTTCAAAAGTTATGCTGTTTTTAAAAAGCAATCAGGGGGAAAATCATTTCTTTATAGCTTACTTTTAGCTATTGTTTTTTCTATAGTAGCCTTCGGTCCGATTACATACAAAGTAAACAGTACTATGAAGGATTTAGCTAGTGAGTATACTGAGAAGGTTCCTGATTTCAAGATAGAAGGTGGAGAACTGAAAATACCTGATAATAAAAGTGCTGAAATAGTAATGGATAAGAGCACTTTTGTACTAGATAACACTTCTGATGTTAATGTCTTGGCTGATAAATATAAGAATGCTGTGATCTTTGGAAGAGATAGTTTAGTTGTAAGAACAGATGGTACAACTGCTTTAAATCAAAAATACTCTATGATGAACTTAAAGGTTGGAAAAGCTGATATTGGAAAGTTTTTAGACATGCATGCTACATTAGCAGCATTGCTATTTGGATTCTCAGCTATTACATTTATGATAGGATTTTATATTAGAGCATTATTAGTTGCATTGTTGGGAACAATATTTAAAGGTGAAACAACCTTTGGTCAAAGATACAAATTAAGTTTATATGCTACAACTCCTTCAGTGGTGTTAAGTGCAATATTTGCAGTAGCGGGATTAAACTTCCGTGGCACTACAATATTACCTTTTGTTATAGGTCTTGTATATTTATACCTTGGTATTCAAGGAATAAATAAGGCTGAATTAGAAGAATTGGCTGATGAACTATAATATAATAAAGCTATTGACATTGTTTTTAATGTAAACTAATATAATATATAGAAATACATTGAAGAGAAGAGTAATGATATGGACTGCCTATAAGAGAGCTGGGGTAGGTGAAAGCCAGTGACAGAAAGTTTCATGAATATGGACTCGGAGTAGATTTCCTGAATTTTTAGGGAAGTACGGTAGCAACCGTTACATTGCAAAGTGATGAAAGCTTTTAGTGGAGTCACTTAATGAGGTATCTATTGTGAGATAGATATAAAGTAGAGTGGTACAGCGTGAATTCGCCTCTGCATGGACATATATAGTCTATGCAGAGGCTTTTTATTTTGGCTATGTTTAATTTCAACATACTACTTTAACAGAATCTTTGTTTTATAGGTTAATATTAATTATTAGAAGATGCTAAGCTGGTTTGTTTTATACTAGCAATAGCATAAAGAAAACTTATGAATGGTCATACTTAATATAATTTTATGAGCTTCATAATTATGTATAATTATTAATC
This sequence comes from Clostridium sp. C8-1-8, assembly GCF_009928445.1. GTDB lineage: Bacteria > Bacillota > Clostridia > Clostridiales > Clostridiaceae > Clostridium_AR. The sequence goes on from NZ_JAABNO010000001.1 coordinate 340,025, forward strand.
TATAGAATAATGAAGGAAATAATATAAATATAATATACATTAGGAGGACATAGATATGTGTAAAAAACCATATTACATTACAACACCAATTTACTATCCATCCGCAAATCTACATATAGGAAATACCTATACTACAGTTGCAGCAGATGCACTTGCTAGATTTAAGAGACTTACAGGATATGATGTTATGTTTCTTACAGGCACAGATGAGCATGGACAAAAGATACAAAGAATAGCAGAAGAAAAAGGGGTTACACCTAAAGAATATGTAGATGAGATAGTAGCAGGTATAAAGAGTTTATGGGAGCTTATGGATATAAGTTATGATAAGTTTATAAGAACAACAGATGACTATCATATCAAAGCAGTTCAGGATATATTTAAAAAGCTATATGATCAAGGTGATATATATAAGGACTCATATGAAGGTTGGTACTGCACTCCTTGTGAATCCTTCTGGACAGAAACTCAACTTGTAGATGGAAAGTGCCCTGATTGTGGTAGACCAGTGGAAAAGGCTAAGGAAGAAGCCTATTTCTTCAAGATGAGTAAATATGCAGATAGATTGATACAATATATCGAAGAGCATCCTGAGTTCATACAACCAGAGTCCAGAAAGAATGAAATGCTAAATAACTTCTTGAGGCCAGGGCTTCAAGATCTTTGTGTATCAAGAACAAGCTTTAATTGGGGTATACCAGTAACCTTTGATACTGATCACGTAATATATGTATGGATTGATGCGCTTTCAAACTATATAACAGCCTTAGGTTATGGTAATGAAGATACAGCTCTTTACCAAAAGTTCTGGCCAGCAGATGTTCACTTAATAGGAAAAGATATATTAAGATTCCATACAATATATTGGCCAATTATGTTAATGGCTCTTGACCTTCCGTTGCCAAAGCAAGTATTTGGTCATGGTTGGTTACTAGTAGATGGTGGGAAGATGTCAAAGTCAAAGGGTAATGTAGTAGATCCTGTGGCTCTTGTAAATAGTTTTGGAGTAGATCCTGTTAGATATTATCTTCTTAAAGAAATACCATTTGGATCTGATGGACTATTTAATAATGAGATATTTATAAAGAAAATAAATTCAGATCTTGCCAACGATTTAGGAAATCTTTTATCAAGAACAATAACTATGATAGAAAAATACTTTGACAGTGTTGTTCCAGCTCCAACTGCAAAAGAAGCAATTGATGATGAATTAATAGGATTGGCTTTAGCTACTCCTGGAAAAGTAGAAGCTGCAATAGATGAATTAAAGATTCCTGAAGCCTTAGAAGCTATATGGAGCTTGATTGGTAGAGCTAATAAATATATAGATGAAACTACTCCTTGGATACTTGCGAAAGACGAAGCTAAGAAGGAAAGGCTTGGAACAGTTTTATATAACCTAATAGAAAGCTTAAGATTTGCTTCAGTTATGATATCTGCGTTCTTGCCAACAACAAGTACAAAGATTAATGAACAGATAAATGCTGAGGTTACAACTTGGAACAGTCTTTCAGCTTTTGATGGAACTAGTGCTGGTAATAAGGTTAATAAAGGTACAGTTATATTCCCAAGAATAGATGTAGATGCAAAGTTAGCAGAATTAGAAGCCCTAAGAGAAGCTCAGCTTCAAGCTTCAAAGAAATCTGAGATGAAACCAATTAAAGAGGAAATAACTATTGAAGATTTTGAAAAAATAGACTTAAGAGTTGCGAAAGTAATTGCTTGTGAGCCTGTAAAAGGTGCTAAGAAGTTATTAAAACTTAAGGTGGATTTAGGTGGAGAAGAAAGACAGGTTATATCTGGAATATCACAATACTATAAGCCAGAAGAGCTTGTTGGCAAGAATATAGTTTTAGTGGCTAACCTAAAACCTGTAAAGCTTAGAGGAGAACTTTCTCAAGGAATGATTCTTGCAGCAGCTACTGATGATGACGGTAATTTGTTTGTAGTTGATCCAGGCAATATTGAAACTGGAAGTGTTGTAAGATAAGAACTATCAAAAACTCGTCTATAACGTAGGCGAGTTTTTGCTTAATCAATATTAAATAGGGGGCTAAATAAATGAAAGTAATTATAGGTAATTCTTGGCCTTATGCCAATGGTTCATTGCATTTAGGTAGGTTATCATCTGTAATTCCAGGAGATGTACTTGCTAGGTACCATAGAGCGAAAGGTGATGAGGTTATATTTGTTTCAGGCAGTGACTGTCATGGAACACCTATAGCCATAAAAGCTAAGGAAGAAAAGAAGGCTCCAAGAGAGATCTCAGATTATTATCATAGAGAGTTCGAGCACTGTTTTAAATCATTAGGAATATCCTATGATGTGTATGATAAAACCGACAGCTCCAATCATCATAAGGTGGTAAAAGAGTATATAAAGGAATTATACGATAATGGATTTATATATGAAAAAGTTGTAGCTCAAACTTACTGTGAAAGCTGTAATCAATTTCTTCCAGATAGGTATATTGAAGGTATATGTCCTCATTGTGGAGGAGTTGCCAGAGGAGATCAATGTGAACAGTGTTCAGAAATTCTTGATCCTGAAGATTTGATAGATAGAAAATGCAAGATATGTGGTTCAGAGCCAGTTGTAAAAGAAAGTAGACATCTATTTTTTAAACTCTCTAGTTTTGATAAAAAGCTAAGAAAAGTGTTAGATTCAGAGCATGGTTGGAGAGATAATGCAGTAAGATTAACTGAAAGATATATCAATGATGGACTTAGAGATAGGGCTGTAACCAGAGATTTAGAGTGGGGAATAGATGTACCTATTGAAGGCTTCGAGGATAAAAAGATATATGTTTGGATTGAAGCGGTTATGGGCTATCTTTCAGCTTCTCTTAGATGTTGCAATGACGATAGAAATCTGCTTAAGAAATTCTGGAGTGAAAAGGATAGTAGAGTATACTTGATTCATGGAAAAGATAATATTCCTTTCCATACAGTTATATTTCCTTCAATACTTTTTGCACTTGGATTCGAAGATGTGAACCTTAGAATAGTATCAAGTGAATATTTGAATCTTGAAGGGAAAAAATTCTCAACTAGTAGAAACTGGGCAGTGTGGGTGCCTTATATTATAAAACATTATAATCCAGACTCTATAAGGTACTTTTTAATGTCAAACGGTCCTGAAAAGAGAGATTCAGATTTTTCATGGAGAGAGTTTATAAATGCGCACAATAGTGAACTTTTAGGGGGCTTTGGCAACTTTATCAACAGAACGCTGACTTTTATCAACAAAAACTATAATGGAATTCTATACAACTGTGGATTAAATTTAAAAATAAGAGATGACATACAAAAGACTTATATTAATGCAGGAAAAAGCATTGAGAATGGTGAGTTTAAAGATGCGATAAACACTATATTTGCTTTAGTAAAGAGAGGTAACAAGCTTTTTGACGAACAAACACCGTGGATAACCATCAAGGAAGATGAAAAAAGATGTAAAGAAACACTATACAACTGTGTTCAGATTATAGCTAATTTATCAAACTTACTAAATCCTATAATACCTTTTTCCTGTGAAAAGTTAAGAGGATTTCTAGGTATAGAGAAAGCTAGTTGGAGTTTCGTAGAGCTAAAAGATATTAAAATAAACAATATAGATTTGTTATTTGAAAGAATTGATAAGAAGACGATTGAATATGAGGTTATGAGATTAAAAGCTGGAAAGGCCTAGATAGTAAAAAATTACCCTTGAAAGTATGTGTAAGGGGAACAACTTTCAAGGGTTTTAGCCTATTTATAAATGGTTTTAAGGGGTAAAATTATTTTGTGCTTAGCTACTTTACATATATAACTATAGACTACTAATATGTCGGTTTGATGTCAAAATCATAAAAAAATTATGAACATAAAACTTAACTTTGTTCTTCTATAGCCTCAATATCTAATATCTTAATAGATTTTCTATCATAATCTATAAGACCTTCCTCTTTCATTTTTATTAGTTCTCTCGATAGTGAAGGGCGTTGAACACCTAGTTTATCAGACCATTCTTTTTTAGTCATATTAAGTTCTATTAAAGAGTTTTCTGATTTATTGTATATTATCATCAAATAATGACATATCATCTGACGTAATGACTTCATACTTACTTGTTTTAACTTGGAGCTTAAGGCAACTGCTTTATTAGACAGTATTCTAAATAATTTAAGCATGAACACATGGTCTTTTTCACATAGTTCATATACTGCTTCCTTTGCTATATGAAGTACCTCAGAAGGTTCTTTGCATATAACCGACATTGGATACTGATTCCTATCTCCAAATAATAAGTTTTCACCAAACACATTTCCGGTTTCTATGGTGGAAACCACAAGTACATTGCCATCAGAATCAAATTTTTGTATATCAATTTTGCCAGCTAGAATAACACTAAGATGCTTGCATTGCTCATCCTCTATAAAGATAATATCATTTGTACCATAGCGTTTTAAGGATGATTTACTATTTGAAAGTATGGGTTTAAGATTTTCTTCAGTAAAATGGGAAAATAACTTGCATTTTTGAAGATTTATAATTATTGAACTAGTATTATTCATATTATCACCAACCATATAAAGATACTTTAAAAGTGCATAATTTTAAACTATATAAAAATCACTATAGCCTAAACAAAATGCTACTTTTATATTAATAGATATTATATCTAAAGATATATAAATTAACAACTTTACAGACAAATTTGTGGTATGAATTTTGTTTATATTTTAAGAAGCTAGTTTTAAAGGAGTAGGATCTGTTAACGCATTGCCTTGAAATTCCTTAATAACCGCTTAAGTTTAACAATATTATTAAGCTTAGCTAAATCTAAACTTAAATACAGGTACTGTTTAGTTGAAAGAATACTATTAGACATAGAGTAAAGATAAGATGATTTTAGAAGGGATTGATTTTTATGAAATACTTCTTTGGCGTTTTAATTGGAGCTATCATTGGGTATATAACCAATTGGGTAGCTATTAAAATGCTATTTAGACCACATTATGAGAAAAGAGTATTTGGCTTTAAGGTACCTTTTACACCGGGACTTATACCTAAGGAAAAAAGCAGGATATCTAAGAGCATAGGCGAAACTGTAGGTAATCATTTACTTACTAATGAAGTTATTGTAAATGCCTTGAACAATGATAATATAAAGATGCATCTTAAAAATATAATAAAAGAACAAATAACTGAGCTTTCTAAAACAAATAAATCTATTAATGAAGTATTACAATTAAAGATTGGCAAGTGTTATGCCGAATTAAGAATGAGAACTGAGTATAAAATATCAGACTATATATTAAATAGATTTAATGATGAAGGGTTTATTGATGATGTTTCAAAGTTTGTAACAGATAAAATAATAATTGGATTATCAGAAAAACCAGATAAGTTAAAGGCTGTTTTAGAGAGTGATAAGTTTTATGTAATGTTTCTAAACAAATTTACTAATGAAGAAGATAAGGAAAAGCTTTCAAGTTTAATATATCGCAAGCTAGACGAGGATTTAAATAAGTTTATAAATGAAGATAAGTCTGTAGAAGAACTAATTCCTTCAGAAGTATTTGCAGCCTTAAAGGTTTATATGTTCAACGAAAGGAATAGTATAGTAAATACACTTTTATCTATGCTTAGAGAGCAAGAAGTAGAGATTAAAATTAAAGAAGCTATAAAGAATAATGTCATATCAGGCATGAATCCCTTAGCGTCAATGTTTATAAATGTAGATTCTTTATATGACAAATTTCTTGCTGCTGTAGATGGTTATCTTGGGGTAGAAGATAATATAGTCTATATAGTATCCTATCTTGGAGAAGCTGCATCAAACTTTGGTAAGAAAACAGTTGGTGAAGTTTTGAGCGCAGTTCCGCAGCACTCAAGACAAAGTATAATGAATAATATATCAAAATCTATAATAGAAAAAGCCTTATCAAAGGAAGTAATAGGTGAAGGATTGAAGCTTATTACAGATAAAATAGATGATTTTCAGTCATATCATCAAATTTTAATTAGAATATCAGAGAACTATCAGGATAAGATAACGGATTACATAAGAGGGGTATTGAAAAATACGTTTAAGAGTAGTGATATTTCTGTTGAAATTAACAAAGTTATAAAGATAACTTTGGATGATATACTAGATAACTCAATATCTATAGCAATGCCTTATGATAATAAAGTAGTTGATGAAATATACAGTATAGCTGAAAGGGTTTATGATAAATTTATCAATAATGAGGCTTCTAGTATTATTAATCTAATTAATATACCCAAAGTAGTGGAAAAACAAATTAACTCTTTTGACGTAGATTATGCGGAAAAGATAATATTAGAAATTGCAAACAAAGAGTTGTCAGCTATAACTTGGCTTGGAGCACTTTTAGGCGGTATATTAGGAATATTATCTCCGTTACTTGCTAGTATAGGATCATAATTGTATATTATTGTTAATTTATGACAATAATTAGATATTAGACTTGCTCGGAAATTATCGATATTGATGGAATTGTTTGAAAATTCAATTTGACAGCTTATACATCTTATGTGATAATTTATATATTCGATTTTGCGAGGTGAATATTATGGGTGATTTAACATTAAATATATTTGATACCCATGCTCATTATGATGATGAATCATTTGAAGAAGATAGAGCTGAAGTTGTAAAACGTATTCAAGACAATGGAGTTATAGGAGTACTTAATTGTGGATCCTCAATGCATGGTGCTGAGATGTCAGTTAAGTTAGCTAAAGAGTACGACATATTCTATGCAGCAGTAGGAATACATCCAGAAAACGCCAATGAGTTTAATGACGAAAACTTTAGAAGAATAAAAGAATTAGCTAAGTATGATAAGGTAAAGGCAATTGGTGAAATAGGACTTGATTATTATTGGGAGGAAAACCCACCTAAGGAAGTTCAAAAGAAAGCCTTTAGAGCGCAAATGCAGCTGGCAGATGATTTGGGATTGCCAGTAGTTATACATGATAGAGAAGCACATGGGGATACTCTTGAAATAATTAAAGAATTCCCAAATGTAAAAGGAACTATTCATTGTTTTTCTGGAAGTGTTGAGTTTGCCAAGGAATGCCTAAAGTTGGGATATTATATAGGTTTTACTGGTGTAGTGACCTTTAAAAATGCTAAGAAGATTCTAGAAGTAGCTAGTGAAGTTCCCCTAGATAGAATGTTAGTAGAAACAGATTGTCCTTATATGGCTCCTACGCCCTATAGAGGTAAGCGAAATCAATCTGACTATATAAAATATATAATAGAGAAATTGGCAGAGATAAAAGGATTGGAACCAAAAGAAATTAATGAGCATTTTATAAAAAATATAAAAGAGTTGCTAAAGCTACAATAATGAGTTAAAATATACATACTGTTTTTTACAATTTATGGAAGCAGAAAATAATAGTAATAACTTTATGATAAAACTAATATATATATACAGTAATAAACTTGGGCCATTTATCTGTAAATATCCCCCAAACTGACTGTTTCCTCATTAATGCTCTCATTTTTAATTAATAAAATTATTTCAATATATGCAGATGGTGCATTTAAAGACAGTCAATAACAAAGCAAGAGGCTAAAATTTGACAAAAATCGATCTTTTAAGTTATAATGCTACAGACGCTCTTGCCAAAGGAGGGAAAATAAATGGTAGAAAAAATAAGAAGTAATGTAAAAAAGATTTTTTCTAATGGTCCTAAGGCAAAAATCGTGTTGGGGCTTGTTGTTGCAGCAAGCTTGGTTATAATTATATTCAACATGAGAAAGACTGTAATAGTTAGTATAGACGGAAATGAACAGACATTAACGACATTTAAAGGGACTGTTAAAGGGGCATTACACGATAACGGTATAGTTCTGGGCCCTAAGGACAAGATTCAACCATCTCTAGATCAAGCTGTAAAGAACAAGATAAAGATTAACATAAAAAAAGCAGTTGATGTTGAGGTTGGAGTTGATGGAAAAGAGCTAAAGATACAAACCGCAGAAGGTAACGTAAATGAAATGTTAAGTGCTGAAGGTATAAAACTTCAAGAGTTTGATAAGATATCTCCAGCAGTAAACACCCAAATAACAGCAGGAATGAAAATAGAAGTTACAAGAGTAGAGTCAAAGGTTGTTAAAGAAAGTCAACAGCTAGACTTTAGCACTATTGTTAATAATGATGACAATTTGGACAGAAGCGTTGTAAAAACAATTCAGGAAGGTGCTCCTGGAGAAAAGGAAGTTACTTACAAGATTATCGTTGAAAATGGTAAAGAAGTAAGTAGAAAAGCAGTGGCGGAGAAGGTTGTAAAGGATCCACAAAACAAAGTTGTTGTTAAGGGAACCATGAATACTCTGGCATTGTCTAGAGGTGACTCGATATCGTACAAGAAAAAGATGTCAGTTGTTGCAACAGCTTATACTGGAAATGGCACTACTGCTACTGGAAACATACCTAAGAGAAACTCTAGTGGAACTAGTACTATAGCGGTAGATCCTAGGGTAATTCCTTTAGGAACAAAGGTCTATATACCTGGTTATGGATTTGCTATTGCGCATGATACTGGTGGTGCGATAAAGAATAATAGAGTAGATCTTTACATGAACTCAAATAGCGATGCAAATTCGTGGGGTGTTAGAAACGTAGATGTTTACATTATTGCTTATCCAGGTCAAGGATAATGAGAAAATAGAGATAACATATAGTTATCTCTATTTTCTTCTTTATAGAATTATATTTTAAATAAATTTGTTTATGAATATGTGTAGACGGTTTAAATATAGATATCAGAGAAAGAATAAAAATAAATATTACAGCATCTGCCAGAGTTTCTTCACATATGCTCAGAAAAAGCAGATTAGCAAAAAAATTCACTAAAGAAAATCGCTTTAGTGAAATTTTACTGTTTGGAATAGTATGCTGTTTTTATACCTAAGCCTAGTAATTTTAAGTAGGTATATAAGCTGTTTAGAGTGAACAGTAAAAAACAAAGCATATTCGCCTGCCAGAATTTCTTCACATACGTTCAGAAAAGGCAGATGCGCAAAAAAATTCACTAAAGAAAATCGCTTTAGCGAATTTTTTATATTACATTTTGCGCTTAAAGTTGACATAAATAGTATAACTAGTTAAATTAAGAGTATGATCAAATTGAGAAAGGAAGTCTTTTTGTGATAAAAGAAGTTATTGTAGTAGAGGGAAGAGACGACGTCACTGCTGTAAAGAAGGCTGTAGATGCAGAGGTTATAGCAGTTGGTGGGTTTGGAATAAATGCAAGGGTTATAGGTAGGATAAAAGAAGCTCAAAAAAGACAGGGAGTTATAGTTTTAACTGATCCTGATTTTGCTGGCGAAAAAATAAGAAGAATTATCTCAAAGAGGGTAGAAGGCATAAAACATGCTTATATCGCAAGAGAAGATGGTACAAAAGATGGTGATATAGGAGTAGAAAATGCAACTCCTGAAGTTATAATACGTGCACTTACGGAGGCTAAGGCAACTCAGAAGGAGAAGAGACAAGATTTCACTATTCAAGATCTTTTATACTTTAAGTTAGTTGGAGATGGTGATGCCAAGAATAGAAGAGCTGCACTAGGCAAAGAGCTAAGTATAGGCTATGGAAATGCAAATCAGCTCCTTTCAAGATTAAATAATTATGGAATAACTAAGGAAGAATTTGTGGAAGCTATGAAAAAGGTAGATAAAAAGCTAAGTATAGGAGAATAGATATATGGATATAAGAGATGTAAAGACACAAGAGTTAGTAAAAAAATATAATTTTAAATTTACTAAAAGCTTGGGGCAGAACTTTCTGGTTGATGACTCAGTCTTAGAGGATATAGTGAATGGAGCGGAAGTTACTGAAGAAGATGTAGTAATAGAGATAGGTCCTGGAGTAGGAACACTAACTGCTCAGCTGCTTAAAAGAGCTAAGAAAGTTATAGCTATAGAACTGGATGATGAACTGGTTCCAATATTACAAAATGAGCTTGGAGAAAATCCTAATTTTCAATTAATACATAAGGATGCACTTAAGGTAGACTTCAATGAACTTATTGGAGATGAGAAAAGTGTAAAGTTAGTAGCTAACCTTCCTTATTATGTTACAACTCCAATCATAGTTAGATTGTTAAATGAAGGATATAATTTTAAGTCCTTAACTGTTATGATTCAGAAGGAAGTGGCTGAAAGGATAAATTCAGAGCCAAATTGTAAGGAATATGGATCTATTTCAGTTCTTGTTCAATACTATTGTGATACTAATATAATAAGATATGTTTCACCTAATTGTTTTATTCCAAGACCTAAGGTTGAATCTATAGTTATAAGATTAGATAGACTTGAGAAACCTAGAGTAGAGGTTAAGAGTGAAAAATTGTTTTTTGATGTAGTTAGAAGTTCTTTTAATATGAGAAGAAAGACCTTATGGAATGCTGTAAAGAGTATAGGTCTACCTAAGGAAAATATGGAGAGAGCCTTTGAGAATAGTGGGATTGACCAAAAGAGAAGAGGAGAAACTCTAAGTATAAAAGAATTTGCTGCACTTAGTGACTCTATTTATGATGAAAAGAACAATGTTAAGTAGTATTTGTACATAATTACAGGATATATTCTGTATGACCACTTAACTTCAAGGATATAATTAAACATAACTAGTGATTACGTTGTTATGAAAAATAGACTAAGCAAGTAGTATAACTATATATGGATGCTTTTCAATCATATTATAAGACTTTCCACATATAATATAAGGAATAAATATAATGTGGAGGGACTATTAAGTTGTCACACGGAAAATTATATAGGAGTTTTATTATACTTCAAGAAGACGAAAGAGGGCATTCTGTATCATCAGATAAGCCTTTGTCAGGATATGCAAAGATTGAGGCAAAGAATGATAAATGTAAGATAACCTTCTACGCGCAGAACCTAAAGAAAGATAATACCAAGCTGTGTATGATACTTATTTGTTCAAAAAAAGATAATAAGCAATTAATTAATTTAGGTCCGGTGAACATAACTGAACAAGGTAAGGCAGAAACAAGCTTTGAGTATCTAGCAAATGATATCGGAGGTGCTGGAATCCTGTTTGATAAGGTTTCTGGTGCAGCACTTGCTAAAGACCTAGATGGAAAGTTGACCTTTGTATTAGGTGGGTTTATGAACGGTGAAACACCTTCTGATGACTGGAAGTCTTATAAGGTAATTAGTGCAAAGGTAAAGGTTGATGAAAAAGTAGAGGTCAAAGTAGAAGAAAAAGTAGAGCATCATGATGAGCATCATCATAAAGATGATCACAAAGATGAGCATAAAAAACTAGAGCATGATGAAGAAGAAAAGATTAAAGTACAGATCAAAGAAGAGATTGAACAAGAAATTGAAAAGAAAATCAATAGAGAAGAACAAAGTGAACAAGAATTAAAGGATGTTGGTGTAAAAGCAGAAGATTCTGCAAAGGCTGAAGAAAAATCAGTACAACCTAGTGAGCAGTCTAAACAGATAGTAGATGAAGTATCAGCTAGGGTAGAGGACAAAGTTGAGAATACTTCCTCTGAAAGTGATGAACCTGTGGAATCTATTCTGGAGAATATAGATGATAGGGAAGAAGACGAACCCAAAGATGACAAATTTGATCAGTATGAGAGATCTATTGTTGATTCGAAAACTAATTTTGAGAATAGTCGCCAGGAACCAGAAGAACAATATGAAGAACCTGACTTTTCTATTAGGGGAAGTATAGGAGAGTTTTTTGAAAATGTTGTTCAAGATTTCGAGGAGATTAAAGGCTTTAGAGACATAAAGTACTGCAAGTGGTACAAAGTTCCCGTTAAAGATTTAGACGTTATGTGCAACATATCAAATTACAATAAGTATACCGTTGTATATTATCCTATGATAAACTATTATCCATATATTAAAAAGTATGGTCATTTTATGATTGGATTTAAATGTGATGATGAGGGAAGAGTTAAGTATTTAGTGTATGCAGTACCAGGAACAAAGGATAAACTGGAACAACCTTATGGAGGTAAGTCAGGATTTGTAACCTGGATGCCAGATCCTAAAAAGGAAAGGGATTATGGTTATTGGTTGATGTTCTATGATTTTAAGAATTCAATGATAGTTGTGCCAATGAAATAAAATCAAGGTGGTGAGATTGGATAGTCTACTTAAACTAATTAAGTTGAAGCAGGTTGTCTTTTCACCACCTTTATTTGTAATAAATAGCTTGTACCCTTAATATACTGAAGTATATAACATATATTTTGGGAGGGGTAAGGTGAAAGAGATCATTAATAAAAAACAATTAGGAGTTATGTTAATTCTTATAGCTTTAATGGCGGTGTTATTTATAGCTCAAACTGGATTTAATGATAGGTTTAGAATTGTATCATTAATGAATAGCAATATAACAGATTTTAAACAGTATTCTATAATTAATGGTAAATATACATTTAAGCTACCAAGTGAATGGGAAAGCCAGCAAAAGAGTTATCCTGGCAATTATATAGTCTATGATAATAATTTTAAGAATGATGACTTAGGTATATTAGGTTATGCCCAGGTTATAAACTCTAATGAAAAGTTGGACAAGGTTGTCAGTGATGATAAGAATAGGCTAAGTACAGAAAAGATATTAGATTATAAGGTAGTAAGCGATAAAATTAATGGTAACGAATGCAAGAGAGTTAACTATAAAGAGAAACTTAATAAGGGGAAGCTAGTATATCACAGTACATATTATGTTAGTGAGTCAGATGGAGTGCTTTTTAAGGTGGATTTTAGCTTAGGCCAAGACCAGTACAAAGAAAGCTTAACGTCTGTGTTTGACACTGTGATTGAGAGTTTTAAAAGCAATAAATAACTCATACTATAAAGGTTGATAATTATAAAAGGTTGAGTTTAGAACTCTTTAGTATTATAATTTAAATAAACAAAATAGGAGAAGCATAAAGCTTCTCCTTTAAGTATTGTTTTTGGTTTGAGAATTAACTGATAGATGTATATAATACTTATAATTTTATATAGCATAAAAGTATTTTTTATTTAGGAAAATATTAAATTATAAGTTAGTTACGAAGTAGTACATTTGTATAAGGGGAGATTGGTACATAGTGAATAGTAAAAAGTATATTATTTTATCGTTGGTATCCGTTTTAGTATCGTTAATACTTGTATCCTGTAGTATAACCGATGCCATACAAAGTAAGATTGGTAATAAGAACAAAGATTTTGAATATATAAAACAAAATAAGGTTGATAAGATTGTAATTCAGAGCACTAGGGACACTGGATTTAGGTTTGTAGTAACTGATAAGAGCACCATATCTGAGATATATGATCTATTGTCATCAGCCAAGGCTGTATCAGAAAAGTCTAGTCTTGATCCTGACTATATTTTTGAAATGCAAATGGGTAAAGATATAAAGAAATTTAACTATGTTGTAGGTATATATGATAAAAAGACAGGCAACTTCTATGATGATAAATCCACATACGTTGTACCTAAGAGATTAGATAATGATATAATACAAAATCTTTCTTTTATTAGAAAGCCAAGAGAGTTTGAGCACGTATATTATCAATCTATTATAGACGTAATGAAAAAGGATAAAGATAAAATAATTCAAGGTGGTAGCAATGTAGGAGTGGATATCTCTGAAGATAGGGACTGTGCACAGTATATACTATCTACTGATCTAGAACAGTTTAAAAGGGATATAAAAGCAGTGGTTCCTAAAGGGGAGTTAGCAACTAAAGATACTGATAAGTACGATACTTTAATAAGTGTTAAGAATCAAGGATACAAGACCACGACTTTTAAGACAATAGTTACTATAACTAATAAGAAAGATAATTCTCAAACTAACTATTATGTAGATGCAAAGTATGATGATTTTAATGCATGGCAGATAAGCGTATTAGATAAAAAACCAGATAGCTGGTAAAATAGGAGGAACTAAAAGTGGGAAGTTGTTCAACATGTGCAAGCAAAGATAAGTGCTCAAGTGCTAAAAGCGGCACTAATGTATGCGTGAAGGTCATGCCTAAGTATGGAAATATAAAAAACATAGTAGGTGTGATAAGTGGTAAGGGTGGAGTAGGTAAATCTACTGTTACTGGTATAATAGCAACTCATTTAAGAAAAAAGGGATATAAAGTTGGTGTGTTGGATGCTGATATAACTGGACCATCAATGCCAAGATTTTTTGGAATCAATGAAAAGAGAGCTCAAATGATTCCTATAGATGATAAGAATAACTTTAAGTTCATTCCAGTTGAAACTGAAATGGGAATAAAGGTTATTTCAATGAATTTACTTACAGCAGAGGAGGCTCAGCCTGTAATATGGAGGGGGCCTGTAGTAACTGGTGTTCTAAATCAGATGTATACAGATACTGTATGGGATGAATTAGATTATTTATTAATTGATATGCCTCCAGGAACAGGAGATATAGCTTTAACTGTAATGCAAAGTTTCCCAATAGATGAGATAGTTGTAGTTTCTACACCTCAAGACATGGTTTCTATGATCGTAAAAAAGGTTGTAATAATGGCAGAGAAGGTTGGAGTTCCGATAAGAGGTGTTGTTGAGAATATGGCTTACATAGAATGTGATGGTTGTGGTACTAAGATGAGAGTGTTCTCTAAAAAGTCAGCAGAAGAACATGCAGATTATTTAGGTTTACCACTAATATGTGAGTTACCAATCAATGTAGACCTAACTGAAGCATTAGAAGAAGGAAAAGCTGAAAGTTATGTTGCAGAAAATGCACTTTATGACATGATGTTTTCATCATTATATTAGTATGTAGATTAAATATCCGTTAGTTATAATCCAACTTAAGAGGTAAAGCCTTATTGGTCTATAGGCTAATATTATTTAAAATTTCACATATAGATAGTGTGAATATACATAATATGAAAACTTTAGTAAATAATATAGGTGTTAATTATTTTTTAAGGGAGGAATTTTTATGACTGCTAATGTAGATAAGGATACTTGTATAGGATGTGGATTATGCCCATCTATTTGTCCAGAAGTTTTTGATATGGAGGATGATGGTAAGGCAGCAGCAGTGAACCCAGAGGTTCCAGAGGATGTTGAGGATTCAGCTAAGGAAGCAGAAGAGGGATGTCCTGTTAATGCAATATCAGTAGAATAGTAATGATATTGATAGGGGCTGCTATATAAGGTATCGAAGCCCTTTAAAAAATAGAAGCCATGCATAAAAAGGTAAATCAATCTCCTTTTGTGCATGGCTTTTATTTATAATAATTTATAAAGATAATTTAAAAGTAATCTTATTTTTAACCGATTTATATTTTTAATTAAGTTTTGGGTAACTATTGTCAGAGAAGTCATAAATGCTATATTATCTATGATTTTTTAGTTTTTCATCAATAGATATTCCGCCGGTTTTTTCATCAAGTCTAACTACTGTTATAACTCTTTCTATTCCAAGCTCAAAAGGAATCTTATGAGCTCTTTTTACCACTTCTATAACCTCGTCAAATTCACCTTCTAAGGTGGTACTCATAGCACCTACTTCATATTTTAAGCCAGTGTCCTCTATATATTCAATAACCTTGTCAACTACTTTATACATCTCATCTTCTGTAACACATGGAATAAGTGGCATTACTGCTATATCTGCTATTACCATTGAAATCACCTCTTAATAAGAGCTTAAAGAAGCTTGCTTAATAAATCTTTCTACAGGTAAGAAGTAAAGTATCACAACACATATGACTGCTTCTGCACCCATTAATAAGCCATTTACAGTTAAGGAATATATCCATACAGATGTACCAGCTGGAGCATATGAACCAAAGAATGCTACTCCAGATATAAAGTGACATATAAATCTTCCGAATATAGCGACTATACAAGCTAATAGTTTTGTGTTTTTTCTTAGAATATTACTATTCTTAAAGAATCCTGATATACCAAGAGCTGTGAAAGCCAATGGATAATCAAATAATAATTGTATTGGATGAACTACGTAAGGGTCAGTAAGAAGATTTATTAAACTATATAAGAATCCTGTTAATAGACCTACTGAGGGACCGTATATCAAACCTATAAGTATTATTGGAATCATACTACCTGGAGTTATGCTACCACCTTGAGGAAAATGGTAAAGCTTAAGTGCTTGCAATATAGTTGCTAGAGCTAAGGCTAAAGCTATTCTTGCTATAAGCTTAGCATCAAATTTGATCTTTTTAGAAGCAACAAAAACACCAATAAGTACTGCACAGCCTAATATAGCTATGACGTAAGTAGGATTTGTAAAGATGTCAACGATATTTTTTGGTAAGCTACCAAACTTGGACATTGCCTCCCAAAAGTCTCCGAACAATTGTTTAAAATAACTAATCATAAAAAAGAACCCCCTTTTTAGTGTATGAGGAGTGGAAAGCGAGAGCAAAAAAACCGCATTCCAGAAGGAATACGGTTGATATAATATCAATAACGCTTTCCTACGCTGGTATTATCCAGATCAGGTATGAGGGTTAATGATAAGAATCATCTCTCAGCCTTAAAGGCACCCCTAGCCACACTATTTTAATTTACCACAATTATACTCCAGATTTTAGAAAAAATCAATTAGTTTGTCACTAGTGGCTTTGTCGTGTGAGAAGGAGCTGTTATCTATTGAGTTTCTTATACTTATAGGTACATCGATGGTATCTCCAACTTTAACATTTTGAGATAGTCTTGATACAGACAAATCTATTGTTGTACCATCTTCGAGAGATATAAAAGCATCAGTTTTGTTCATATCTAAAACTTTTCCTTTCAAGTTATCACCTCTTAAAATATGATTTATATAGTATTCTTTACTTTGATATAGGATTTATACTTAAAATCACATACTTATTTTTTCTTGAAAGGAATAATGTTTTAACGTTTATAATAAGACAATAGTCTAATGAACATTACCTTCATTTTCTATATACAGATAGAGAGGTGCAGCCTTAAAAAAATAAAGTAAGGCTATATATTATAACCTTACTTTATATAATAAGTATGTTTTTAATAGAGGTCAGCATAGATAATTTTGAAGACTTCTAAGGCTTCTTCTATCTTAACCTTAAGGAGAGTTTTTCTATCCCCAAATTCTTTTAATCCATTCTCTGTTAGAGTATAGATTTTCATAAACTTCTTTTTAGGATCATCCCACTCGCCTAATATTAGACCATCTTTTTCAAACTTTTTTAACAAAGGATATATTCCACCAGTACTAGGAATCCATAAACCGTTGGTTCTTTCACCTATTTTATGAGCTATATCATTTCCATTTGTAGGACCCAAGCTTAATATATAAAGAACATATATTGGAAGAAGACCTTTTGTAAGTACTTGACCTACAGCTTCTTTTTCTTTTTGAACCTTTTTTAATTCATTAATCTTTTGCTTATATTCATTATATAATCTTCTTTCTTCAGCTTTTATATCCTCTAAGCTATTGAAATTAAACTCATCCACAATAAGACACTATTCCCTTTGAACCGCAAGTCCTAATAGTCCTGGACCTGTGTGGACTCCTAGAGCTGGGCCTATTGTAGCTATATCTATAAAACTGATATTAGCCCAATCCTTTACTTCAGCAAATAAGGTTTTTGCTTCTTCTAAAGCACCACCTTGTAGAACCCAGATTTTGCACTTAGATACACTCAAATGTTCGTTTAATATATCCTTAAGTTTACTAATAGCTTGTTTTCTACCTCTTGCCTTAGAATGAGTATAGTAAATACCATCGTCATTTACAGAAATAACTGGTTTTATATTTAACATTTCACCTATTGTTCCAGAAACTTTTCCTATTCTACCACCCTTTTTTAAGTACTCCAATGTGTTTAGAGTAAAGTAGCCATAAGTTTTTTCTCTTAGTTTAGGCAATACTTCTATTATTTCTTCGAAGCTCTTGCCTTCTTCTAACATTTGGATTGCATTTAACACTAACACTCCTTGAGGCATACTCAATATCTTAGTATCAAAAATGTGTGTGTTTAGGTTGGGATGATTTTCTGCAATAATTCTTAAGCTATTTGATGTTCCTGAAAGACCGGAGGATATAGTTATTGCTATAGCATGTGTATATCCTTCTGATTCTATCTCATTTAGAATATCATCCATGTATTTTCCATCAGGAAGTGAAGTTTTAGGTATTTCATTTTCAAGTGAAGAATATAAGTCATCAGGACTTATTTCAATTCTATCTAAATAATCTTTATCCTTATATATAATTCTCAATGGTAAAAAGAAAATACCATGTTTTTTTAATGTTTCATTATCCAAATCGCTACCGCTATCGGTGATTAAAGCTATTTTTTGCAAGTTATATTCCTCCTCGTATTCATAAATATACTATTTATAGTAAGTTAATATATGCATGTAAAGTTTATAGTGAAATCATAAACGCTTAATTAAGCCTTTAAGTTAAAAGACTTTGCTATGATTAAATTATATCACAAGTGATAACTATATCAATAGTGATATAGTTGTATAAAATAATTGAGTGTTTTTAAATTTATTACAATATGTTTTAGAAATATAGTAAATAAATTACGATTATATTTAATTATGTTAGAAAATTAATTATAATAGTCATATACGTAGCATAAATAAACATCAATGGAACAATATTTATAGCATTTTCGTAAATATTATGAGGTGAAGTTCTTGAAGAAGGATTTTTTTATAATTATATTATTTTCGTTTCTAATACTTTTCATAATAATTCTTCTTATAAAGAATCATAAGTTAAAGAATAATCTTATGGAAACAGAGGAAATAAAAAAAGAAATTTATAATATGGGAAAAAAGATAAGCAACATTAGCAGCAAAAATCTAGTTTATGAGATAATGCTCCAATCAGCTATGACCGTAATTGATAAGGCGGATAGAGGTAGTGTGTTCGTTCTTGAAGATGATGGATATTTTTATTATAAGGCTGTGAAGGGATATTCAAAAGAATTACTTAATATGAAGTTGAAAAAAGAAGATGTGTATTTATATAGACTTAATAAATTTGGAGATATACATGTACTTAACTTAAAAGATAGTAATAACAAAGGATTGTTCGATGATGAAGTATCACGTGAAATAGATGATATGGGAGATTATAATAGAATCAACAGTGTTCTATTTTCTCCAATCTATGTAGACGATAAAGTTATGGCAGTGATAAATCTCGATATCACTAGAACATATACAAGCTTTAACAAAGACGATATAGTGAAGATGAGGAGTATTAATCATGAGCTAGAGCTTGCTCTTAAAAACTTTTTATCTCAGCAGAAGTTGAGATATATAGCAACTCATGATGAACTTACTAATCTTTATAATAGAAGAAGTTTTAAGGATAACTTTAGTAGGGAATTGATAAAAATTAATCGTGAAAAACATACATCTCAAGTAGCACTTATAGACTTGGATGATTTTAAGCTTATAAATGACAACTATGGCCATAATGAAGGAGATAGAGCGCTTACTATAATGTCAGAGGCATTAAGATTTAACTTGGATACAGATCATTTATATGCAAGAATGTCAGGGGATGAATTTGTTATTGTATTTAAAAACTGCTCTGCAGAAGAGGCTAAAAGTAAGATTTTAAATATAAAGAAATATTTACATAGTAGTTGTGATGAAAGAAATTTCATAGATTTCAGTTATGGCTTGGCAGAGATAAATGGAGAAAGTAAGTTGAGTATGGATGAAATACTCTCAATAGCAGATAGAAACATGTATATAAATAAAAAAGAAAAAAAGGCAATAAAATAATTATAGATAAAAAAAGAGTTCACTTAAGAAATTAACTTTAGTGAACTTTATGTTTTTGCTAAAAGATTAATTGTATTTTGAAGTAACAGAGTTATCAACTATGTGCCATATTGTGGTTCCTTTAGAAAAGCAAACTTTATTGCCATCTTCAGTGAATAGCTCTGTCTGTTCATTTTCGGAATTTCTTTGCCAGTTTACCTTCGTAACCTTACCTGAGGAGAATACAAATCCAGTGCCTTTACCTATCAAATTTATATCTAAGTGAGTATTGTCTGATTGTAACTTTATATCGGTATTTTGTATAACTACGTTTGAAAAAGTAACGGGAAGGTTGTTGTTTTTATCTACTACTTTAACACCATCCATATATTTTTCATACTTTCCATTTACATACTTATAGGTAGTAGAATAGCTCTTATTTATGCTAAGATCAATTTTTGTAGCCTTGTCCATATTTCCGCGTTCCCAAAACTTGTTATCAAAATTAAAGCTACATTTAAGGTCTGTTTTTATTTTTTTTGAGTCAATATATTTGCGTATTTGGCTTGCTGTAGTATACAGATTATGGGGAGCTTTTCGTGAATTATCTCTGTAAAAATATTCGCCATTGGATATCTCGTTTATATTATTTACAGAGGGGGTGTTTTTAATTATTGATAACGCTTCCTCACTACCACCACAATGGGCAAATGGAACATTAAATTCTTTAGCAATAGATATAAAGTAAGGTCTTACACTTCTTATAGGACCAATTTGTTTAGGGCTGTTTTTGTGAAATAATGCTATAAATCTAGGTATTCCGCCTTCAGCCATAGTTTCAAAAACAATATCAGCCTCACTTAAGCCACTTTGGGGTCTAGCATCCTTTGAATTTTCTATTATGGCCATAAAAGGAGTATTATTTTTTTCATCTTCAGTTAAATTTTCTTCTGTGTAGCAGCAAGCTTCATCTTTATCATCAGTACCACCGTTTAAATTAATAAGTGGAGGTTGTTCTCTTTTGAATGGTTTTATTGATGTCTTTTTCTCATTTGAAGCGCATCCAAATAAAGAAATACACATTGCTAGAATTATAAAATAGGCGATTTTTTTCATAAAATCATCTCCCAGTTATTTAATATATCCTGGAGAAATAAAATCCGATAAGCTGGTATGCATGTCCAAGTTAATTTTAAATTTTATTTTCTACAGTTATATTAAAATATATGCCGACAAAGTATTAATATAATTAATAATTGAACGAAAATCATAATTAGTATAATTAATTTGCCAGTATTTTCTTAAATATTCCTAATGTCAACATTAGAAATACTGTAAGAAAGTTTAAAAATAGAAGATATAATGACATATACTTTGCTATTATTT
Organism: Clostridium sp. C8-1-8; assembly: GCF_009928445.1. Classification (GTDB taxonomy): domain Bacteria; phylum Bacillota; class Clostridia; order Clostridiales; family Clostridiaceae; genus Clostridium_AR. The sequence goes on from NZ_JAABNO010000001.1 coordinate 361,185, forward strand.
AAAAAAAGTTCAATTTGAAATTGCCTATAAGTTTTTAGTGAAGTATAATAAGTCAGTACAATATATAGTGCAATGGGGGTCGTCGGTATGCTAGATGTTGTGAAACGTGATGGTAGAAGGGTTAGCTTTAATGCTGAGAAAATTGGGAAGGCAATAAAGGGTGCCGCAGAAGAAATTGGTCAAAGTTTGAAAGAAAGTCAAGTAATTGATACTATACAAAAAGTAATCAATTATATTGAAATGTCTGAAAAGTCAAATGTTACAGTAGAAGAAATTCAAAATTTAGTTGAAAAAGCTTTAAGTGATAATGGATTTAAAAACATAGCTCAAGCATACTCAACTTACAGAAATGAAAGAACAAAGGTCAGAGAGATAAAATCGGACCTAATGAAGGCTATAGGCAAAATTGGAATTGAAACTGATAGAGATAATGCGAATGTAGGAAATAACTTTTCTTCAAAACTACTTAGAATAGCATCGGAATCGAATAAGTGGCATAATCTTGCTTCAATGCCAAAGCACCTGGCTAGAGCACATGAAAATGGTGATGTATATTATCATGATTTAGATAGCTATAACTTAACTACTAACTGCTTACATATACCAACTAAAGAGATGTTAGAGAATGGATTTAATACTGGTTATGGAACAATAAATAAACCAAGGAGAATTGAAACAGCAGCAGAGCTTTCCTGTATATTGCTTCAATCAACTCAAAATGATATGTTTGGAGGACAATCTCATCCAGACTTTGATAATGATATGTCAATATTTATTGAGCCAACAAGAAGTGAAATAAGGGAAGAGTTATCAAGCTATGGAATAGAAGGTGAAGCTCTAGATAAGTTAGTTGAGACTAAGCTTAGAAAAAGTGTTCATCAGGCTATGCAAGGTGTTGTTTACAATTTAAATACAATGCATTCCCGTGCAGGTTCTCAAGTTCCATTTTCATCGATTAATTTAGGAATACCAAATAACGCAGATGCTGCATTAGTATGTGAAGTATTCTTACTAGAGTATGAGAAAGGTCTTGGAAAAGGAGAGCAGCCAATATTTCCTAACATAATATTTAGAGTTAAGGAAGGAGTAAATAGAGAGAAGGAAGATCCATATTTCTATTTATTCGAATTAGCATGTAGAGTTGCTGCAAAGAGAATGAATCCTACATTTATGAATATAGATGCAGATTTTAATAAAGAGTATTATGATAAGGGATATATGCCTGCAACTATGGGTTGTAGAACTTATCTTATGAATAATATAAATGGAGATCATGGTTGTAAAGGCAGAGGAAATATAGCACCTACAACTATTAATCTGCCAAGAATAGGGCTTCAAGCTAAAGGAAATGTAGATAAATTCTTTGATATACTTCAAAGTAGATTAGAGTTGGCAAAAGAATCTTTAATGCACAGATATTCGGTACTTAAGAATTTAAAAGTTAAAGATTTACCTTTTGTTGCTGGACAGGGACTTATGAAAGGTGCAGAAGGATTGAGTCCCGATGATAATATTGAGCCTATATTAAAACAAGGTACTTGGGTTATAGGGTTCATAGGCCTTGCAGAAACTTTAATCGCACTAGTTGGAAAGCATCATGCTGAGGATGATGCTACAAGAGAACTAGGAATCAGAGTTATATCTTATATAAGAGAATATACAGATAAGCTTAAAGAGGATACTCATCTAAATTGGAGTTGTTATGCTACTCCAGCAGAAGGCTTAAGTGGTAAATTCATAAAACAAGATCAAAAGATATTTGGAATAGTAAAAGGAGTTACTGATAAGGACTACTATACAAACAGTTATCATGTGCCTGTAGGATATCCTATATCTATAATTGATAAAATAAAGATAGAAGCACCATATCATAAGATTTGTAATGGTGGTCACATATCCTACCTTGAGGTGGATGGAACTCCTGATGCAGAGACAATAATGAACATTCTTAATTATGCTTATAAAAACACTAATATAAGTTACTTAGGAATAAACTTCCACATAAGATATTGCAAAAACTGTGGAACTTATCTAAATAATGGTGAATCAAAATGTACTTGTTGTGGAAGCCATGATATTCAAGGTGTTTCAAGAGTAACAGGCTACCTAAGTCTTGATGAAAGATTTGGTCCTGGTAAGTATGAGGAAAGAGAAGATAGAGTAACTCATACAGAAAATCATAAGCATAGCTATCATATTGAAAAATAATAGGTTGATGAAGTAAGAGGTGAAGTATGTTCACCTCTTATTTTAATGTTGAGAAAAGTATAACGCTTCTATTTTTTAAAAATTAATAATTAGGATAAAACTTTTGTAAAGGATACTTGAGTTTTAATGAATATTTTATATCATATTCGCGAAAATTATAATTAATATAACTTAAGTTGTTTACAATTTAATTGTATTGATATATAATATCATTAAATAATAATTATCAATAGAGGTGCTAATATGAATGAAACTATAAATATAATAAAACAACATAGATCTATAAGACAGTATTTGGATAAGGATATCACAGAAGATATAATAGATGAAATCTTAAAATCCGCTCAAGCTATGCCTAACTCAATAAATGGACAACAAACATCAGTTATAGTCGTTAGGGACAAAGAAAAAAAGAAAAAGCTTTCTGAGATTACAGGAAACCAAGTATATGTAGATAAAGCTCCTGTATTTTTAGTTTTTGTAATGGACTTTTATAAAACTAATCTAGGAGCTGAAAAGAATGGTAGAAAGCAGATCATACATGAAAGCGTTGAAGGCACTGCTGCAGGTGTATTTGATGCTGGAATAGCTATGGGAGCTGCAATAATAGCTGCAGAGTCCTTAGGTTTATCTGTTGTTCCTATAGGTGGAATCAGAAAAAATCCAGAGGAAGTAATTGAGATTCTGGAGCTGCCTGAGTTTACTTATCCAGTTTGTGGATTAGTTTTAGGATATGCTGAGAATAATTCAAAGCAAAAACCAAGATTACCTTTTGAAACTTTTAAGCATGTAGATAAATATCATAAGGAAACTCTAAAGGCTGATATAGATAGCTATGATGAATACATGGAAAAGTATTTAAAAGAGATTGGAAGAGAACAAGAAGGTAACTGGAGTAATTTGACTTCATCATTATATCAGACCGTTTACTATCCTAAAGTAAAAGAAACTATGGAGAAGCAAGGCTTTAAGAATGATAAATAATACACATATTGTTAATGTAATATAACAATTAAAAATGATTAATAAAAGTATAAAGTATAAATAGCTATAGAGTTTTTATAGCTATTTATACTTTTTTTACTATAAGAATAAGTAAAAGATTTTTTAACGCTTTAACAAGTGGATGTGATTTAATTATTTCTATGTATTATAATTTAATATGTATAATTATATTTGATAATTATGTTTAAAGAGTGGTTAAGGATACGGAGGATAATGATGAGAGATATAATAATAAATACTGCTGATATGCTTAAGGAAAGATTTGAAGGTGAGGGAAGCGGCCACGACTGGTGGCACATATATAGAGTGTGGCAAAATGCTAAAAATATAGCCGAATATGAGAAGTGCGATAAAGAAATAGTTGAATTAGCGGCATTATTGCATGACATAGCTGATTGGAAGTTCAATGACGGGGATGAGAAGGCCGGTAGTAGAGCTGCTAGGCATTGGTTAGAGCAGCTCGAGGTTGAAGAAGAAGTTATAGTAAGGGTTTGTGAAATAATCGATAATGTTACCTTCAAAGGAGCCAAGGTTACTAATAACATGAAATCTATTGAAGGAATGATTGTTCAGGATGCAGATAGATTAGATGCTATAGGAGCTGTTGGGATAGGAAGAGCCTTTGCTTATGGTGGGTTTAAAGGTAGAGAAATGTATAACCCAAAGGTAAAGCATCAGCTTCATGACAGTTTTGAAGCCTATAAAAATAGTGAAAGTAATACAATAAACCATTTTTATGAAAAGCTGCTACTTCTAAAGGATATGATGAATACTACAAAAGGAAAAGAGCTGGCAGAAGAGAGGCATAAGTTCATGGAAGAATTCTTAGATAGATTTTATAAGGAATGGGATGCAGAAGCCTAAATAATATTATTCCACATAGATGGATTTTACTTTTATTAAAATATACGATATGTAAGTTGGAGGGGATGAAGTTTTATGGACAATAAGATGATAAGACTTTCTGGAATAATACACGAAAGCTTAGTTAATGGACCAGGAATCAGAAGGGTTTTCTTTTCTCAAGGATGCATACATAACTGTGAGGGTTGCTTCAATCCAGAAACACATAGTTTTGATGGCGGTGAACTTAGGGATATGGATGAACTAATAGAGGATTTAAAAAATAATCCTATAATAAGTGGAGTAACCTTTAGTGGAGGAGATCCCTTTGAACAGGCAGATAAGTTTTCTTATATGGCTGAAAAGATAAAAGGCTTGGGGCTCAATATTTGGTGTTACACAGGATATACTTTTGAACATATAGTACAAAATCTTTCCAATAGACCTTATTGGGAAATTCTTATAAGTAATATAGATGTATTAGTAGATGGAAGGTTTGAAGTAGGTTTAAAAGATGAGAACATAAGATACAGAGGATCTTCCAATCAAAGATTAATAGATGTGAAGGAATCTTTAAGAACTAATAAAATAGTGACTATGCACTAATAGAAATTTGGAGCTTTAATTGTATAAAGATCATTACATTGAAATTAAATTAATTAATAAACTCCACTAGTTTAGTGAGCCCCCTGAAAAAGTTGTTAAGTTTTTTCAGGGGGCTCACTATAAGGTGAGTTTTTTAACTAGCCATAAATGATACTACCTCGCCTACAAACAAATCTTCGGCTTCAGCAAAAGGCATATGTCCGCAATTAGATATTATAGAAAGCTTGCTGTCTTTTATTTGGTCATTAAATACATAAGCATTCTCTACAGGGAGTACATCGTCTTTAGAGCCCCATACTATTAATGTTTTAGCATGAATGTCTTTTAATCGGTCCTTTACATTATCAATAGATTTACAGTTTTCTATTACTTTTCCTACTGTGTTGCTGTCCATATGTCTGTTGTAAAAAAGATTTTTTTCAAAGACACTATAGTTTATATATTTAGGATTATTAAAATTTAAGCTATACATAGCTAACTGCGGAAAGTAGCTGAGTAACCCTTCTTTTAATAATATTTTGGGGGGATCAATATGTAAATGTTCACCTATACCAGTGCTATCTACTAAGATTAATTTGTCTATTGAGTTTTGATAGTTAAGAGCCATATGGATAGCTACACCTCCACCCATAGAGTGCCCAAGAACGGAAAATCTTTTATATCCAAGGCTAATCATAAGGTCATTGCATAGCTTTGCCATGTTCTCACTGCTATAGTCTAGATTACTTCCTTTGTCTGACAAACCAAAACCAATTAGATCTAAAGATATAACTCTATATTTATCTGATAATTTTTTAGATAAACTAAGAAAATCATCAGATGATGAAAATAATCCATGTACCAATAATATAGGAGGGTTTTTATCATTACCACTTATCTTATAGTTTATATTTATGTTTTCTACTTTAGCTATATTATCTGGAGTGTTTTGAAATGAATTATCTATTATAAAGGTCTGAAAGTAGTTTATTCCAGTCAATAATATAACTAGAAATATAAAAATTAAAAAAGCTGATTTAATCCACCTTTTCACATCTAGTTCCTCCTAAGTTAATAGTTTCAATATAATCAATTATACCAAATTTATAGAGATTTATAGCCTTTTTTGTCGTAATTATATTTAATTCAACCTATTTCATAATAGAATGTAGAAGTTTAATAGTAACTAGAGCCTTAAGAATATCGTATATAAATATGATCAATTGAATAGGTGCTACTTTAATCGAAGGTTATTTTTAATAATCATTTTTATTCTTAGATGAGAATTTGAAAAGATAAGTTTTACAGTGAAGTGGCACACGTCTAATTAACTTATTAATAAGACAACTAATTATTTTGTAGAAGGAGCAAGGCTATGGCTAGAAGATTATTTTGCGAAATAAGCCCATTAACTTATAAAATTTCTGTGGCAAAGGAACAATTGAAAAGGTATACTAAATGGATTTTTACGAAGGAAAGATATTCTAAGCATTGTTCTGAAGATAAATTACCTATCTTAATTTATTCTCATAAATCACTTATAAGAAGGAAATTAGGAAATGTGGATATAAAGCTTCAAGAGAATAAAGCGAAAAATCTATCACTTACTGCTCCTAAGATAAATGGAATAATAATAGGGCCAGGAGAGACTTTTGCTTTTTGGAAACTGGTGGGAAGATGCACTAAGTCAAAAGGCTATTTAGAAGGTCTTACTATAAACAATGCCGGAGCTAGTAAAGGTATAGGTGGAGGTATGTGTCAGTTTACAAATCTAATTCATTGGATGGTTCTTCACAGTGAATTAAGTATTGTTGAGCACCATCACCATGACCAATTTGATCTTTTTCCAGACTTTAATAGAGCCTTACCCTTTGGTACAGGTACATCTATTGTCTACAATTATTTAGATTATCAATTTAAGAATAATACAGACAATACTTATCAGTTAATCACCTATACAACAGATGAATATCTATGTGGTGAGTTAAGAAGTTTACATGAGCAAAAGCTTTCATATCACATATTAGAAAAAGATATGAATTTTTCTTTAGAGGAGGACGGATATTATAGGAATAATAAAGTCTTCAGGAGAATAATTAATAAAATTGATGGTAATATAATTGATGAGAAGCTAATAGTAAAAAATCATTCTAAAGTTATGTATGATAGTAAATATATAGATAGGGATTTGATAAGACAATAAAAAGATTTTAACATAACATAAATGTAATCTATCTATAATTATCTAAATATGGTATATTATTAAGTAATAATAATTCTATATATAGGTTCTAATTAGGTTTCTACACTTAATAAGTATTTCTAGAAGATATAAATCTAGATAACTGAAGTGAAGTATCTTTCTTGGGGCTTATATTAAATATGTGAAACTTCGTTCCAAAATCTATTTTTAAAGCTCATCTGGGATTTTACAGGAGAGTTTTTAAATATAAGTTTCATTACGAAGTGGTACATATATAAATTAAGAAGTGTGAGAAGTTCACATTAAAATTATTAATGTTATTTCAAGAAGTTTTAAATAAAACTTAATAAGTTATTAGGAAGAGGTGTAAAAGTAATGAATATTGGATTTAAGAAATTTGGATGTTCAGAAGGAGATGTAGCTATAATTTCTCTTTTTGAAGATAAATTACAAACTCCTAACAGCGACGTTAATTCTATATTAGAATATGTCAAAGGCAAGGGGAGTTTCTTAGGTAAGTTTGGAGAAGTTTATAATTTTGTTAGAACTATAGATGGCAGAACACAAGATATGATATTAGTTGGTCTTGGTAAGGAAGAAGCTATAGATGCTGAAAAGGTAAGAAGGGCTGTTGGCAAAGCTTTAAAGAAAGCTGTGGAGCTTAAAAGTTCAAAAGTGTTTTTAAGACTTGTAGATACAGATAAGCTTGAATTAGGGCTTTTAGTAAAAGCTATGGTTGAAGGTGCTGGACTAAGTACATACACCTTTAATAAATATAAAACTGATAACAAAGACAAGAAAGAATTTGAATTCTCTTTAGGTAGTCCTAATATAGATGATATAAAGGCTATACAGGTTGACAAGTATATAACTGAAGCAAAAACTTTAGTAGAAGCTACAATATTAGCAAGAGACCTTGTAAATGAGCCTGCGAATGTAATATATCCAGAAACTTTAGCAGATGAGGCTGTAAAGGCTGGAATAAAATATGGCTTTGAAACAGAAGTATTTGAGAAAGAGCAAATATCTGATTTAAAGATGGATGCATTTTTATCCGTTGCCAGAGGCTCTAAGAAGAAACCAAGATTAATAGTAATGAGATATTTTGGGGATGATCAAAATAAGGATAGAGTACTTGGATTAGTAGGAAAAGGACTTACTTATGATTCAGGCGGATATTCACTTAAGCCTAATGATGGTATGGTAACCATGAAGTCCGATATGGGAGGAGCAGCTGCAGTTATAGGTGCTATGAGTGCTATCGCAAAAAGCAAGCTTAAGCTTAATGTAGTTGCAGTAGTAGCAGCTTGTGAAAATATGGTATCTGGTAAGGCTTATAAACCAGGAGATATAATAGGCTCAATGGCTGGAAAAACTATAGAAGTATTAAATACTGATGCTGAAGGAAGATTAACCTTAGCGGATGCAGTTACTTATATAATTAGAAAAGAAAAGGTAAATGAGGTTATAGACTTAGCAACACTTACAGGAGCTGCTTTAGTAGCGTTAGGAACAACAACTACTGCAGTAGTAACTAACAGTGATAAGTTCTATGAAGAGTTAGTTAAGGCTTCTAATGTATCAGGAGAAAAGGTTTGGCAGCTTCCTGCATTTGATGATTATAAGAAACTAATAAAATCAGATATTGCTGATCTTAAGAACATAGGTGGAAGAAATGCAGGAACTATAACAGCTGGTTTATTCATAGGAGAATTTGTTGAAGATAAACCATGGCTTCATCTTGACATAGCAGGCACAGCATGGACTGATGCTGCAGAGGACTACTCCATAAAGGGTGGAACTGGAGCAGGAGTAAGAACTCTTTATGAATTAGCTAAAGCTAGAAGTTAATAATTTATGTAAATATTAAACACTACCAGAGATGGTAGTGTTTATGTGTATTTGTAGTATTTTTAGAGATTAAAACTCACATATTAGTTGTTACTATTTTCCTCTTCTTTAGAATGCTTATTTTCTTTTTGATTTTTAGTTGAATTACCTTTGCCTTTTTCTGTAGATTTATCTTCCTTTTTTAAAGCCTTTTCATCAGCTTTGGCTTCCTTTTTCTCAGTAGCTTCTTCTTTTTTTACTTCTCCAACATTGCTTTTACTTGAGGAGGAAATACTATTATTTTGAGTTGATTTAGACTTTTTAATATTAGTATTATCCGAAGTAGCTGCCTTAACACTACTAATAGTTGTAGGTACTGAAGTTACAGCTACCTTGTCTTGAGTTGCTGTAGTAGTATCATTGTTTAATGGCTCTTGTGGAGTGGTAACAGGATCAGTTTCTGGTACAGTAGTTGAATCTTGTGGAGCAGTAGTAGTTGTACCATCAGGGCTAGGAGTAGTTTCATCCTTATTATCCGAAGCTTTGCCTCCTATCTTTGTCTGATCAATAACTTGTTTTTTATTTTCCTTTGCAGCAATAAAAGTATTTTGTTTCTCTGTTAGATTACTGCTGGCTGTAGTTAATGCTTCTTCAGCTTTTGATATGGCATCAGCATCTCCAGACTTAGTTGCCTTCTTTAGGTCTCTTTTAGCCATAGATACTTGCTTTTTAGCAGTATTTAGTTCATGTCTAGCCGCTACCATCTGTCTTACAGCTTCTTTTCTTTTTGTTTGCATATCAATTACAGCAGCTAGTTTAGTTTGAGCTTGCTCTGGTAGCTTGTCCTTTATAGAGTCAAGGATTTTATTTGAGTCCTCTGTAACATCTTCTACAGAGCCAGTGGTAGTATCTACAATATCGGTACTGTTATCAGTAGTTGGATTAGTTGTAGTATCATCACTAGGTTGACTAGATGTATCTGAAGGTGATGCTGTAGTAGTGCCATCAGTTGTACTTCCGGTAGTAGTTTGATCAACCTCAGTAGAGATATTCTCTAAAGGAGCTGTATTGTCAGCTATAAGCTTCTGAGTTTCTTCCATGGTCTGTGTATTAACTTCTTCAAGGCCAGTTAAGGAAGTAGAAACTAGGTTTTTTTTGTTCTTATCTATCAACTTTTGAATCTCGCCTAATCTTTCTTTTTGTAATGATAGAAGTTTTTCAATTTTTTTTGCAGGATCCTTTGTAAAGTGTAACTCTATGTTTTCTATAGCTTTATCTAAAGGATAAAATATGCTGTTAGGTGTTAAGCCGGCATAGGAAGTATAATCTTTAGTTGATTTTGCAGTTGTTGTTTCAGCAGCAAAGGCTGGAACTGAAAATGATAGTAAGTAAGCTATTGATAATCCTAAAATAAATCTTTTCTTCATGAGTAATCCTCCCGTTAATTAAAAATAATATTATAGACATAGGGTTTTATATGAAGTGAAAAACAACTTTCATAAATTGCCCTTGCACTTAAATATACGGGGAATAAAAAAAAATTAGGGGGGTGGTATACTATCCCCCTAAATTTTTAATCTTACACGTATATAAATATGTATCACTTAGATTCTAGTAAAAAGCTCTAATAGGATGGTGATAAACTTTGAGCGAAAAGTTTTTTATAGATAACAAAAATAAGTTTATAGAAGAAAATATAGATTTTATACATAAAACTTCTTCATTTATATGTAAGAAGCGATTAGATAAAAGCAATGATGAAGAGTTTAGCATAGCTATGGAAGCATTTAATAAGGCTTGTGATAGTTTTTCAGAGGAAAGAGGCAACTTCTTTTCTTATGCAAAAACAGTAATAAGAAACTCATTGATTGATTATTTTAGGAACTCTAAAAATATTCCAGTGCTTTATTTTGAGGAAGATGAAGGGGCTAGGGAGATAGATAATATAATATCTTTAGATAAATATGATAGAGAGATGGAGCAGAGAAGTAGGCTAGAAGAAATCAACTCATATAGAGAAAAGCTAGAAGAATATAAGATTGAAATCTTTGATCTTACCAAGAGCTCACCGAGTCATAGAGATACCAGAGAAGATATTCTTAATTTGGCACTATTGTGTGTGCGCGATGAAGAAATAATGAAAAGTCTATGGGATAGTAAGAAGTTACCTATAGTTAGAATGATTGAGGTAACAGGAAGAAAAAGAAAGTTTATTGAGAAATGGAGAAAATACATAATTTCATTAATAATATTACTTTCTAGCAGTGACTACATATATTTAAAATCCTATCTAAATATAAGAAGGAAGGAGTAGTATAATGAACAAAAAAGGATTAGTTGTTGATATAAAGGGGAGTAAGGTGGTTATACTTACTGACAGCGGAGAGTTTGCACTTGTGAAAGCATCTAGTATATTGCCTTTAAAAGGAGAGACTTATGAAGGTAATGTAATAGGTAACGGAAGTTCTATGAAAAGACTAGCTGTGCTAGCAGCAAGCTTTTTATTAATATTTACAATTGGTATAGTAGATTATTATAACCCAGTAAAGGCAGTAGAGTTAAGTGCCAAGTCAAAAATATTATTAGAGGCCAATAGATGGAATAAAATTGTTAGGGTAAGTACAGATGATAAAAATATTAAAGATGCTATAAATGTTGATGAAGTAAAGAATATGTCTTTAGATGATGGATTGATAATGCTTTCAAATGAGGTTAAGGATAAGAATATAGTATCTTCATATTCTGAACTAAGTGTGAAACCAATAAAGGGAAATCCAGATATGGAAACCGTAAAAAGTGAAATCAGTAGTTTAGCTAAAGCCGAAAAGAATAATGATATACAAAACAAAGAAGAGAAGGATGGTAGAGATAACCAAGATATACAAAACAATAATGGAAATAGCAAAAAACAAGATAATAGCAGGGATCAAGATAAAAATAATGATAAAGGTAAAAATGATGATAATATAAATAGAGATAAAAACACGAATGAAGATATTAATAGTAGTTATAGCAATAACAAAAGCCATGATGCTAGTATGGATAACAATAGCAAGGGCAGTGTAGAGGAGAAGCAAAAAGGTAATAAGCAAATAAATGAAAGAGAAAAGAACAGTATAAAGGAAAAGCACAATAAGTAGTCATGAGGCTTTTTCGCTTAAAATTAAAATAATCCCCAGCATAATTGCTGGGGATTATTGATTAAAAGTCGCATTGACCAGTTGTTCTTGGGAATGGTATTACGTCTCTTATGTTTGACATTCCTGTAATATACATTATTAATCTTTCAAAGCCTAAACCGAAGCCTGAGTGTACAGTTTCTCCATATTTTCTAAGTTCAAGGTACCACCAGTAGTCTTCCTTGTTAAGACCAAGTTCTTCAAGTCTTGATTCAAGCATAGAAAGTCTTTCTTCTCTTTGACTTCCACCTATGATTTCACCTATACCTGGTACTAAGCAATCCATTGCAGCAACGGTTTTTCCGTCTTCGTTTAATCTCATATAGAAAGCTTTAATATCTTTAGGGTAGTTAGTTACAAATACAGGTCTCTTAAAGATCTCTTCAGTTAGGTATCTTTCATGCTCTGTTTGTAAATCAATACCCCATTCAACTGGATAGTCGAAAGTTTTACCAGAATTCTTTAGTAGCTCTACAGCCTCAGTATAAGTAACCTTGCCAAATTCAGAACTCAATATGTGTTCTAATCTTTCCTTTAGACCTTTATCAACAAATTGATTAAAGAATTCCATTTCTTCTGGACATTCATCCATAACGTACTTTATAACATATTTAAGCATTTGCTCAGCTAATTCCATATCATCTTCAAGATTAGCAAAGGATATTTCAGGCTCTATCATCCAGAATTCAGCAGCGTGTCTTGCTGTGTTTGAATTTTCAGCTCTAAATGTAGGACCAAAAGTATATATATTTCTAAATGCTAGGGCATAAGATTCTCCATTTAATTGACCAGAAACAGTTAGGTTAGTTTCCTTTCCAAAGAAGTCTTCTTTGAAGTCTATTTTACCATCTTCTGTTTTAGGAATGTTGTTTAGATCCATAGTAGTTAATCTAAACATTTCTCCAGCACCTTCACAATCGCTTCCGGTTATTAGTGGTGTATGAACGTAAACAAAATTCTGATCTTGGAAGAACTTGTGTATTGCATAAGCAGCTACAGAACGTACTCTAAACACTGCAGAGAATGCATTACTTCTAGGTCTTAAGTGAGCTATTGTTCTTAAATACTCAAATGTATGTCTTTTCTTTTGTAATGGGTAATCAGCTGATGACATACCCTCTATAATAACTTCTTCTGCCTGTATTTCAAAAGGTTGTTTTGCATCAGGAGTAGGTACTAATTTACCTATAACAGATATTGAGGAACTTATTGGTAGCTTAGATACCTCTTTAAAGTTTGAAATATTAGAGTCAAATACTACCTGAACATTTTTAAAGAATGAGCCATCATTAACTTCTATAAACCCGAAAGCATTTGATGCTCTTAATGTCCTTATCCAACCTGAAATTTTTACACTTTTCTCAATATGCTCTTGTGTTTCTCTGTAAAGAGCTCTTACTAATGTAGTGTTCATTTTATGACCTCGCTTTCTTAATTATTGTTTGCGTTTCAAAAGTATTTTATAGGTTATAATTAGCATTATTATTAATTTGTACATAAACATTAAAAAACCTATCAAACCACTTTTATGGATGAAAGGCTTTATTTTCACGGTACCATCTAATTTGTCATAAAAATGACCTTATAAATAGTTTTGTAGTTCTTAAAATATAACGGTTGTAACCGGTTAAGCCTACTAATTTTAACACTTTAACCCTTAAATAATATTTATTTTACACTAATAGTTTAATAAATGCAATTATTCGCTCATAAAATATAGATATATATTGATATTTAAGAGGTTGAGCAATGATTAATTCTATAGAAGAGTTAATAATACAAAAGTTCAATAAGATAAATTTTTGTAAAAAGATGCTTTTAACAGCTACAAAGGATGATAGGTTAGATTTTATGAAGGATATAGAAACATTAACTTTGCAGATTGAAACCATGTTAGATTACAGTAATACGAGAACCCATAAGAATCCTATTAAAAATAATGAGAGTGAAGAGGGGTATAGGGCTAGGGAGTTCAATATGAAAGACCTCGAAAAATACAATGGTGTAGGAGATAATCCTGCATATATAGCTGTAAATGGCACAGTATATGATATAACTGGTGAAAAGCTATTTAATGTGTTAGTTGGCTTAGGAATAAAAGCAGGGACAGATCTTTCTCAGGAGTTTAATTCAGGCAAGCTTAATAAACAGCTTCTAAAAAATATACGAATAGTTGGTGTATTGAAAGATTAGTAATTAAAAGATTAAGGTATAAGTATCAGAAAGCCTTATAAAGCTTAGAGTGGCTGATACTTATACCTTAATTTATAGATTGTATAAGTTAATTAAAGTTTATTCATATCCTGTTTCATAGGAATGAATTAATTGAGAAGGAAACTTTTTCATCTCCATATCCTTCATGGTTCTTTTATATTCATAACTGACTTTTCTAATTTCTGCTTTAACGCTTCTTCCCTTAGATATATCTATTATTGCATAAGTTGAGTCAGGAGAGCCGTTCTTTGGCTTTCCAACACTTCCGCCATTAATTATCATTTTATCATGAACTTGCTTTATCATTGGAATATGTGTATGTGCGCATACTAATATATCCTCGTCTATAGCGCTTACTATACTTTCTAAGTCTGGATTGGTGTCATATAGATATTCATCTATTTTCTTAGGGCTACCATGAACAAAAAGGACTTTTTTGTTGTCGATATTTAGAGTAATACTACTTGGTAGATTCTCTAGGTAATACTTGTTTGAGGCTCTAAGTTCATCTACAGTCCAAGGTAAAGAAAATGAATTTATATTAGTGTCCCTTATATATGTGAAACCATTATCTACAACTGATGCATCATAATTACCTTTTATACATAACAATCCTCTTCTCTTTATCATAGCAATGACTTCATTTGGCTGAGGACCATACCCTACTAAATCACCTAAACAAATTACTGTATCTACATTTTGACTATCTATATCCTCGATAACTCTAAGTAGAGCGTAAAGATTGCTATGTATATCTGATATAACTGCAATTCTCATACTATTTCCTCCTAGTTTTAATTATAGAGACTGATCTAAATTTTATAGCTTCGTAAATTTATAATAAACCTATATACTTTAGGATCTGAATAAAGTTGTTATTATTAAGCAAATTTTGTGCTACATAAATTTATTGATAACTATATTATACCACTTAATACATATTCATAATTTCGTTTATTTATTATTCATAAAGTTTTTAAAAACAATATATTATCATTCACAGATATTCTAACTTTAGGGTTTAATTAAATGGATTATATATAATTTTTTGTATATAATTAATAATGAAATAAAATTATTATTTTTATATTGATGTAAATTGTAAGCTTAAGGAGATAGTGTAATGAAACAGAATAGATTAAATAATATTTTACAAGAAATGAGTAATACAAATCTTAATCAGATGATATTAACTTCGCCAGCAGCGATTTTCTATCTTACTGGAAAGTGGATTGAGTCTGGAGAGAGGCTTTTAGCATTATATATTAATACAAATGGAGATAAAAAACTAGTTATTAATGAGCTTTTTCCAATCCATGAAGACTTAGGATTAGATTTAGTTTGGTATAATGATACCCAGGATCCTATACTAGCCCTTTGCAGTATAATAGATAAATCTAAAACCTTGGGTATAGATAAAAATTGGCAGGCACATTTTTTAATAAGACTTATGGAAAAAGGTGCAGCAACCGCTTTTGTTAATGGGTCTCCAATAATTGATAAGGCAAGAACTATAAAGGATGCTGAAGAGATAGAGCTTATGAAAAAAGCTTCTGCTATAAATGATAAGGTTATGGGAAGAGCTGTAGAAAGATTTTCAAAAGACAAAACTGAAAAAGCTTTAAGCACTATATTAGGTGAGTTGTATGAAGAAGAGCGTACTCAAGGGTTTTCTTTTACACCTATAGTTGCATATGGCGCAAATGGAGCAGATCCACACCATGAAACTGATTTGTCTCTACCACAATTAGGTAATAGTATCATAATAGATACTGGATGTAGAAATGAATTTTATTGTTCTGATATGACAAGAACATTGTTCTATGGTGAACCTTCAGAAGAGGATAGGAAGGTCTATAACATAGTGCTAGAAGCAAACTTAGCTGGTATAAGTAAGGTAAAGCCTGGTACTAGATTCTGCGATATTGATAAGGCAGCTAGAGATGTTATAGAGGGGTATGGATATGGAAAGTATTTTACTCATAGAACAGGGCATTCTATTGGAATAGAGGTACATGATTTTGGCGATGTTAGCTCTGTGAACAAAGAAGAGGTTAAGCCAGGTATGATCTTCTCAATTGAGCCAGGAATATATCTACAAGGAAAAGTAGGTGTAAGAATAGAAGACCTAGTATTGGTAACAGAAGATGGCTGTGAGGTATTAAATAATTATTCTAAAGAATTAAGAGTATTAAAATAAACCTTCTGTTGAGTATTATTATTTAAAAAAGTATTTAGGTAAAGCTGCTTATAGGTATAAGTCATAGAAATTAAAATATTTGTGTAAACTAAACAATAAAACTTAATCCACTATGTTTATAATTGGAACTATATGTAAAAAATATAAGTGGAGGTGTTAGTTTGACTGATAAAGATATTTTACTAAATGATATTACCTATTTTAGAGAAAAGTTGGAATACCTAATAAAAGTTAGAGAAGGAAATCTTGTGTCAGAGGATATTATCGAGGCTGGCAAAAGATTTAATGATGCATTAAATAAATACAATAGATTTTTAAATAGAACACCTAATAAAGATAAAGGTTGATGGCTAAATATAGTGCCATCAACCTTTATTTTATAAGCTTTTAATTATATTAGTCATAAGTGCTATAAAATTGTCTCTTACCATAGCAGAGGTTTCCATTACTTCAACATGACTTAGAGGTTGTTTTAATATCCCAGCAGCCATGTTTGTAAGGCAAGAAATTCCTAGAACTTTTATCTTGCTATGATTGGCTACTATAACTTCTGGAACAGTTGACATACCAACAGCATCTCCGCCTAAAACTCTTGCCATTCTTATTTCCGCAGGAGTTTCATAAGTAGGACCACTAAACATAGTGTAAACACCTTCTTTAATATCTATGTTTAACTCTAAAGCTGCGTTCTTAGCCTTTTCTATAAGATCTCTACTGTAAGCCTCTGACATGTCAGGAAAACGAGTTCCAAAGGTATCGAGATTTCTTCCTATTAAAGGATTAGAACCTGAGAGATTAATATGATCGTTTATTATCATAAGATCCCCTGGTTTAAAACTTGTATTTACAGCTCCAGCAGCATTTGTCACTATTATTGTATCTATACCTAGAAGTTTCATAACTCTTACAGGGAAAGTTACTTGGTCCATAGCGTACCCCTCATAATAGTGAAACCTTCCTTGCATGGCAACTACTTGTTTGCCTTGAAACATTCCTATTACTAATCTACCTGCATGACCTTCAACAGTGGATACTGGAAAGTTAGGAAGTTCATTGTAGTTATAGTATTCAGCGTCTTCTATATCATCAGCTATAGCTCCTAAGCCAGAACCTAAAATTAATCCTATTTGTGGTTTGTATTTGCTTTTAGATAGAATAAATTGCGATGCTTCTTCTATTTTTTTACTTAAATCCATTTTTTCACCTCAAGTAAATATTATTTGATTGTAACATGATTATTTTATCTCATTTAAGAAACTTATTCCATTTTTTATTTTATCAGCATCAAAGATATCTGCAATTGTTTGGCCCATATCAAAGAATCCAAATTTTGTTCCAAGATCAAAGCCCTTCTTTAAGTCACTTCCATAAGCTAAAAATGGTACATACTCTCTAGTGTGATCTGTTCCCTTAAATGTAGGGTCACAGCCATGATCAGCAGTGATGAATAATACATCAGTATCTTTCATATTGTCTAGAATCTCAGGAAGTCTTGCATCGAAATCTTCTAATCCCTTTCCATAGCTCTTAGCATCTCTTCTGTGACCCCATTTCATATCAAAATCTACAAGATTAGTAAATATAAGACCATCTTTATCTTGTTTTAGATATTCTATAGTCTTATCAACGCCATCCATATTATCTTTTGTATGAACAGCAGCAGTTATGCCTCTGCCGGAGAATATATCTTCAATCTTACCTACGGCCATAACATTTAATCCCTTTTTTGCTAGTACGTCCAACAGTGTATCATGAGGTGGTAGTAAAGCATAATCTCTTCTGTTAGGAGTTCTTGTAAAGTTCCCAGGAGTTCCTAAGAAAGGTCTAGCTATAACTCTTGCTACTGATTCTTCACCCGTAAGCATTTCTCTAGCAAATTCACAGTATTTATATAAATCATCAAGTGGAACGATTTCTTCATGAGCAGCTATTTGGAACACGCTATCAGCAGAAGTATAGACTATTAGGGCCCCTGTTTTCATGTGTTCTTCGCCAAGCTCATCAAGTATTTCAGTACCAGAAGCGGATTTGTTTCCTATCACCTTTCTTCCTGTAAATGCTTCAAATTTATCTATTATTGATTTTGGAAAACCATTTGGGTAAGTTGGGAAAGCTATTTCTGATTTCACTCCAACCATCTCCCAATGGCCAGTTACAGTATCCTTACCATTTGAAGCTTCATGAATTCTTCCATAGCAGCCTATAGGTTCTGCAACCCTATTTAAATTTACCATACCAGTAATATTTCCTAGTCCCAGCTTCTCCATGTTAGGAATCTCTAATCCATTATTAAATTCAGCTACATGCCCTATTGTATTGGAACCAATATCTCCATATTTATCAGCATCAGGTAGTTCTCCCATCCCAACACTATCTAAGACAATCCAGATAACTCTTTTTATCATAATTAAACACCTCGCAAAGTAAATTTATTATATAGTGTATCCATTACGGAATTAATTAAAAGGGTATAAATGTGTAAGCGCTTTCCTAAATGGACAAAATAATAATCTCTATAACTTCTATTAATATATGATTTACATCCAAAAATAAAATTCTATTGATTATTGGTAAGTGAATATTTTATTAATAACTTATCCTTTATCTATATTATAATTTATAAAGATAAATTGATAAACAAAAATCTATATTTTTAAGTAGATTAATTATTTTTTATTTGAGAAAAATTAAATGGAACTTAGGGCAGGTTATATATTATTTAATAAAGGCCTATGTATATAATTATGAAAACTTCTTATGTATTGAGAAAATATTAAATAAAGGTTTATATAAAAAGAGTTTCTTAATAAAAATATTATATTTTTTGAAATATACGTAAAAAAAGTCTGAAAAATATGAAATGAAGTAAAAGTTGTATTGTATATAATTTACAAAAATGTATAATGTATATTGTGTGCTATTTAAGGTGTATAAAAATATTTGGTTTTAAGATTGAAAAGGTTTTTCTTTTTAAACCCATTTTAGTATTTAAAATTTAATTATTTATATAACTAAAGATATGAACTATATTTATAGTTTGATTTATTAAGGAGGTAAGTGATTTGATTTTATTTTCCCTTAGTGATTGTTTGAAGGCTGAAATATTAGAGACAGCTAGGAAGGTTGAACATGAACTATCTGAAGTTAGATTTAATAGATATTTAGTACTAACTAATTATGGTAAGAGAATAGTTCTTATATTTGACTTAATAGATGGAAAAATAAATTTTAAAACTGAATTAGGTTCAATTGAAGAAAAAATAAGAAAGATAGCAGGAGCAAACTTTTGGATTAGAATGACTGATGAAGTCTATGAAAAATCAGGCCTTATAGAGGGGACCTTTCCTCAAAGTGTGGTAAGAGTGAATAATTATATAGACGATAGTGTTTTAGATGATAATATTAATCATTATAGTAAATATATAAAATCTGACATTACATCTATAAGGAAGTATCTTAATCTAGCTGAAAATCAAGTAATATGGCAAGTTAATCCATCTAAGAGAGAGGATATAACGGCTGTTTTATCTATTGTAAGTCATAAGGAAGATAAAAAGTTTAGGACTGTAAGAGAAGAAATTGTTAAGATAGAGGATAAAAAATATATTACCTTACATTTTGATGATGAGACAAGATTTAAGTCTATAAATAAGCTATACATATTAGCTGAAAAAAACAAGAGTTCAATAATATATGAAGTAATAAAATATATAACTAAATGAAAATAGACAAACTATTTTAATAGTTTGTCTATTTTCATTTAGTTATTGTTCTTTATATCAGAAGGTTTAACACTACTTAATATTTCTTTTTTTAGTATTTCTGCTTCTTCAGATAACTCACTGACATTAGAGGCTTGAGAAGTAAGTTTATCACTTAATAAAAGCATAACTAGGTTCTCAAAAGCATTGTGTAAGTTATTTTCTCCTTCTCCTCCACCTGAGGTTATAAGAGTCTTTGGAACTATATCTACTTTGGATGTTTTTATAGCATCAGCAAAGTTATTCATTATTTCTTGTACTACTTTATATTGAGCTCCACCAAAAGCATTTACTTGTTCTTTTGCTGCAATAGCTTTTGATATACCAACTCTAGCTTCTCTATCTGCATCAGCTTGACCAACTGTCTTTATCTTGAAGGCTTCTGCTTCACCGGTTTGTTTAAGTCTGAAGGCTTCTGCATCAGCTTGTTGCTTTACTTGATATGCATTTGCTTCAGCCTGCTGTTTCAATCTATAAGCTTCAGCCTCAGCTTGTTGTTTAACTTTATATGCATCTGCTTCAGAAAGTCTTTGGATTTTTTCTGCATCCTGTCTTGACTTCATAAGATCTGCTTTACCTTGGTTCTCTTGGATTTTAATATTAATATCTGATTCAGTAAGTGATGTTTGTTGTTTTGCTATTGCCTCTGCCTCTTTAAGTTCCTTTTCTTTTTCGGCAGCAGACTGTTGAGTAGAGTAAGTCTCAAGCTGCTCTTTTGCAATCTGTCTTGAACGAAGTTGTGTTAATATTTGTTCTATATTCGTATCATTCTTTGAGCTTGTAGGAGTACCTATAAGAACTTCTTCAAGTTCAAGATTGTAGTGTGTAAATTTAGTCTTCATTTCAACAGAAGATTGATTTTGTATTTCATTTCTTTGCTGTATTAATTCAATTAAAGTCTTTGTTTGTCCTATATTTTTGAAGTAAGCAGATACCATAGGATCAAGTGTTTGATCAACAAGCATCTTGATATCTCCAAATCTTTGTATTACCATTGGTGCTTTTTTGTAGTCTATATGGAAAACAACTGATAGAGGTAAAGAAGGTTCGAATGCATCTTTAGTTATTAAGCTTACTTCCTTAAGATTTTCATCGTATCTATGATTACCATTTTGATTGCTTATCCATTTTAAGATTACGTTAGTAGTAGGGACTTTTATTATATTACCTGCATAAGTGTTAAAAGCATATTTTCCAGGCATAAGAGGTTCGCTCCATACCCCCCTAAATCCTTTTTGAACTAATTCACCATGCTTATAGTCATCCCCTGAAGAATCTGCGCCCTTTAGTCCGGTGTATGAAACAACTACTCCTACGTAACCTACTGGAATAACTGTTTTAGGTATAAACTCTATTGTAGCAAATAATCTATTTATTAGATAAGTACCATCTGCAAGGACCTGGTACTGTCTACCTCTATATCCGCCTGCTGCCAAGAATTTTTCAGGATCCTGAAAGTTATTGTGATAGTTTGGATCACTAGGTTCATCGCCAACAGTAGGACATATTATAGTGTCTCTTCCTAAAGAAGGACCATCATGAACTGTAACTATACCAACTTGGTCGGTTTCACCCTGAATAACCACAGGTTCAAAACCGTTTCTAGCTGCAATCTTTTGTGCCATCTCCATTATTGTTTTTTGCTCAGAGTCATTACCCATTGGCAAATAGTATGTTTTATTTTCTGTTATTATTATAAATTGTGCTAAGTTGAATGCGTAAGTACCTTCACGAATAATACCTCTTTGTGGTCCTTTTTGACCGCCATTTGTGATAAAGCCTTTTACATCTTGGAAGTTGCTGCTTTCAGGAATTATTTTACCAAGAGTTTGTGTTGGCTCAAGTGGTTTACCATCTCTAGCAAACACATATGCTATTTTACCCTGTGGTATTGTTACTAGTGGAACTGAGTGTACCTTATAAACTAATGGACTTAAAAAGTGAATACCACCTCTTAATACAGTTGGCTGGTATCCAGCTTCACCGTTTAATGCTATAATTTGTTCTTTTAGTGAACCTTTTGATGACCACCATTTTTCTATAATGGCAACCTTTGAGTTGGGGATAATCCTAAAACCTGATATCCAGACTAGTAAGAAGAAAGCTAGGATTCCTATACCTACTTTCACTAATAATAAGATTGTTTCGTGGCTCATAAAAAACCTCTCCCTTAATAATTTTTGTTATAGTTAAACCTTAAGTTTCATAAACAATGTAGCTAATACTTTTATATATTAGTAATTGAAAAGTCTTCTTAAAGTACTTAACTCATGATGTAATTATATAATGTGGTATTAAATAACGCAAAAAGCGTTTTGAATAACAATTAAATGTTTCTTGATGATTTATGGGCAAGCCGACGTTTTAGCTTTGCATATCTAATTTTTTCTAATTATACCTTTAAATTTCATATGTTATCAAGAGTAAATTATTTTATATTTCTTAGCAGCCTACATTGTAGCTAACGTTATGGACAAATATGCGCATTAGTAAATCCTAATGGCAATAAAGAAATTATGTATCCAGTTAATTTAGGATAGATAGGTTTGAAAAAAGTTATAAAGAAAACTTCTTATAAATATATATTGTTATATTTATAACTTCTTAAGAATTTATAGGGTTTATGCCACTTTAGCAAACTATTTTAATAATTTGATTCTATAAAGATATTCATATTAATTCCTTTCGATGCATATTTAAAGCATCAAGTGACTTAGTTTTTAATTTCAACATAACACTTAATTATAGCTGTATATTTTAGTTTATTGAAAATTAAGCTTTAAGTTTAAATTTTACTTATATATGTTCCTTATTATTATATTATTGTGTTAAAATTTTTATATTACGAAATATATCGACGAAGGTGATAAAATGAAAAAGCTTAAGCCTAAGATTATGAATTTAAATTCATTGGCAGAAACAAAGTTTCTAAGTTTATATAATGTTGAATACACAAACAAAAAAGGTGATTCTAAAAGTTGGATAGTGGCTTCTAGAAAAGACATGGCTACTCTGAATCTACAGATTCAAAAGAAGATAGAAGAACGTGTTGATGCTGTAATGATAGTTGCTGTGCATGAAGAAAGTAAAAAGTTGGTTTTAGTAAAGCAGTTTAGAGTACCGCTAAATGATTATGTATATGAACTACCGGCGGGACTTATAGATGGTGATGAAGACATAAAGTTAGCAGTAAGTAGAGAGCTTAAAGAGGAGACAGGACTTAAGGTAGTAGAAATAGTAAATAAGGAAGATATAAAAGCTCTTTACGTTTCTGTTGGAATGACAGATGAATCAGTTGCTTTGGTTTATTGCTATTGTAGTGGAGAGATTTCAGGTGATTATTTAGAGGATGACGAGGATATAGAAGTATGTATGGTTAATCAACTAGAGGCTAAGGAACTTATCAATAGTAATCCTAAGATGGATATAAAGATGTATATGATGCTTAAAGCCTTTGCTGCTTTAGGTGAAGAAATAATGAAATAAAGATAAGATGTTGAACATATGATAACAAGACTTATTTATAAAGCACATTTATACATTTTCTTGGAGAAATTGTAGTTAGACAAAAAAATTGCTAAAGAATTAACTTTAGCAATTTTTTATTATATAAAACTATAAGATTCTATTTCTTAAACTTTAATTCTTTGCGCAAGCTCGTCTAAGCATTGGATGACTGACCACTTAATTCCAATACGGCAATGTAACAGAATCAATTGTTTAAGCTGTTTTTGTATCCCTATACTTGTATTAAATAGTTTGATTTATGCACCTTCATTTAAGAACTTGTATTGAGCATTGTATAGGCTATAATAAACACCTCTCATTGCAATGAGTTCATCGTGAGTACCACATTCCTTAATATTACCATCACCTACAACCATTATCTTGTCACAGTCTCTAATTGTAGACAACCTATGAGCAATTACGAAGGAAGTTCTTCCAAACAGAAGTTTTTCTATACCTTTTTGAACTAATTTTTCGGTTTGAGTATCTATATTTGATGTAGCTTCATCTAATATTAATATTCTTGGATTAGCAAGAAGAGCTCTGGCAAAAGAAATTAGCTGCCTTTGTCCCAAAGAAAGTCTAGAACCTCTTTCGTTTACTTCAGTGTCGTACCCTTTCTCCATTTTCATTATAAATTCATGTGCATTTACTGCCTTTGCAGCAGCAATTACTTCTTCATCAGTAGCATCAAGTTTTCCATATCTAATATTCTCTTTAATAGTAGTTGAGAATAAGAAAGTATCTTGAAGCATTATACCCATCTGACTTCTATAGGACTCTAATTCTACATTCTTTATATTTTTTCCATCTACCATTACTTCTCCAGAGGTAGGATCATAGAATCTACTAAGAAGAGATACTATAGTAGTTTTACCAGCACCAGTTGCTCCAACAAGGGCTACGGTTTCACCAGGTGATACTTTGAAATTAACATTCTTCAACACTGCAGAACCTTCATCATAAGCAAAAGTAACATCTTTAAATTCAACGGCACCTTTAATCTTAGGCATTTTACTTGAACCTTCTGCACTTACTATGTCTGGATCAATTTCCATGATATCAAATATTCTATCAGCGGCTGAGAAGTTAGTTATTAGAGTGTTATAAAAAGTTGAAAGATTCATTATAGGTCTCCAAAACATTCCTATATACATAGAGAATGCAATAAGTGTACCTATAGTAACATCATTTGATCTTACTAATAAGTAACCAGCATAGAATACTACTACTATACCAACTCCCCATGATAGCTCTACTAGAGGCCAGAAAAAGTCATTTAGCTTTACAGCGGCAACAAAGGAATTAACTAGTTCACTAACCATTACTTTAAACTTTGAAAGAGTATTTTCTTCATTGGCAAAAGCTTGAACTACCTTTATTCCTGAAAAGTCCTCATGATTATATGCATTAAGGTTTGAACGTTTTTTTCTATAAACCTCCCACCTTTTTCTTGATTGAGTTTCTATAAAAAACATAGCAACTGCTAAGAATGGTAGAATTGCAATAGCTGCTAAAGCTAGTTTAAAGTTTAAGAATAACATCATTATTGAAACGCATACTAAACTCATAAGTTCAGGGATAAGAGTTTGTATACTTTGATTAAATAGGTTTTGAAGAGCATTAACGTCTCCCATAACTCTAGCTAATATTTTTCCAACAGGTCTGTTATCAAAAAATGAGAATGATAATTTTTGAATATGAGTGTAAAGTTCATGTCTTATATTTACTAATATATTATTGGTTATAGCTGACATCATTACTATTCTTATTTTAGAAGCAATCATTGATAAGATGTTTAATGTTAAAAGTAGGGCACCAATGAACATTAGACCTTTAAAGTTGCTGTCGCCTATATAACTGTCGATTGCTATCTTTAATAGATAAGGATTAATTATGCCGCAAACCATAACGAACAATAATAGTATAATAACTATAAAGGCTTTAAGCTTATAAGGCTTTAGATATTGCAAAAGTCTTATAGTTAGCTCAGTTTTACTTCGAAGCATTCCTTCTTCATCACGACTTACTGTATTTTTAGCCATTATACCACCTCGCTTTCGGCCATATCAAAGTCTTTAAATTGTTCACAGTATATGTCATAATATCTTCCTTTTTTAGCTAGAAGATCACTGTGATTACCTTGCTCTTTAACTTCCCCATCTTCTACAAATAGGATAATATCTGCATTTTTTACTGCAGAAATTCTATGTGCTATTATGAAAGTTGTACTCTTTTCTTCTTTAACATGTAGATTTTTTAGAAGTTCGTACTCTGTTTCCATATCCAATGCGGAGGTTGAGTCATCTAGTATTAGGATTGGTGCTTTTCTTAATAAGGCTCTAGCAATAGATATTCTTTGCTTTTGTCCTCCAGAAAGTCCAATACCTCTTTCACCTATTTCTGTATCGAATCCTTCTTCGAAAGATGATATAAAATCATAACAGCAAGCTGTCTTGCATATATCTATAACTTCTTCCATAGAAGCATTTTTATTACCAAACTTAACGTTGTTTTCTATAGTATCTGAGAATAAGAATGTATCTTGAGGTACTACAGACATATTACTTCTAAGCTTCTTTAGATCTAAATCTTTTACATTTATTCCATCTACTAAGACTTCACCGTTAGTTACATCATAATATCTACCTATTAATTGTAGTATAGATGACTTACCAGCTCCTGTAGTTCCCATAATAGCTACAGAGCTACCAGCAGGGATATCAAGATTAACATTTTTAAGAACTAGCTCATCATTATACTTAAAGCTAACATTATCAAATTTTATAGCTCCCTTTATTTTATCAGGAGATATAGCATTTTCTTTACTTGAAATCTCTGGTTTTCTATCTAGTATGTCGAATATCTTCTTAGCAGATGCTTGGTTCTGAGCAAGCATATTAGTAAGCCAACCAAGGTTCCTCATAGGCCATATAAGTGAATTTAGGTATCCGCTAAAGGCTACTAAAGTTCCTAAGGTTATCTCGCCTTTTATAACAAATACGCCACCTAATATGATCATTATTACTAAGGATATATTCGTTAGAAACTCCATTGGAGGAAAGTATTTTCCTACTATTTTAGCTTGATTCATATTTAGATCATAGTAAGTCTTATTCATATTTAAGAACTTAAGAATTTCATGTTTTTCTCTTGTAAAAGCTTTAACCAATCTTACACCAGCGATATTTTCCTGAGCAGTTGTATTTATCTCAGCTGTTTGGTCGCTGATGTTATCATATACAGTAGCAAAATCTTTCTCAAGCTTTATTGCCATATAACCTATAGGTATCATTATTACTATGCATGCTATAGCAAGCTTCCAGCTTAGTACTAATAGGATTATACTGCTTATGATGAAGTAAATGATATTTTCAACGAAAAGTCTTAGACCAAACCCTATGGTTTGCCAGATGTTTTCTATATCTTCACCTATTCTCGACATTAGTTCACCAGTGTTCATATTATCAAAATATTTAAATTCCATTGTTTGAATATGTTCAAACAATTCGTTTTTTATATCTCTATGAACCTTTGCTGCAATGAAGTCAAAGAAAAACTCTTTGACGTATCCAAGTCCAGCCTTACATAAGGTAATAGCTAATATTCCACCCAATGCTGGATACAAAAGTGAATACTGTTTGTCAGTAATTACTTTATCAATTATTATCTTTTGAAGATAAGGTGTGATGTTATCTACGGCTATAATTATAATCATTGATATAGAGCCAATAAGAAGTATAGCCTTGTGTTTAAATAAATAATTTAAGATTCTTCTCAAATCTATTCCCCCCTTTTTTGTTCGTTCATAGTGCCCATTTATGCAAAAAAAGGCCATGGGTATCCCACGACCTTTTTGCATAAAAGCGCAATATAAAAGTCATGAGCAATAGCCCATGACCTAATTACATACAAAGTTAAAGTAGCCAAAAATTAATCGGCAATAAAACTCGTAGAGATAGGGCTATTGTTAATAAATATTGAATTGTTTGAATTTCTAAATCTGCCGTTTATAAAATTGAATCTCGCTATTAACATATTCCTATCTCCTTTACGTTAAAATTTCTTTAATATAATTATATACACAGGCATGTAAAAGTGTCAAAGGTTTTTTCCAATATTTTTAATTTTATGAAAAACTCCAAAACGGTTTGATATTAGGTGTGGATTTTTAAATACGTAACCTAAAAATAACTATTATACTTTGTTTTTCGTATATAATTCAGTAATATATAGTATTTTGCTTAATTTTTTAAGGTATAACCTGCAATTAATTCTATGCACGAATATGAAATATTATGACTATTAATAAATGGAGGAGCAATTATGAAAAAGAGGCTTAAGATGATTTTCTTAGCTATAGTTATTGTTTTTGTGGTATTTCAGACTTTTATTTTTTCTTTGCCTATTTTTACAAAACCTGTAAGGAGTGATGCTATAGTTGTATTGGGTTGTAGGCTTAGAGGTGAGACTCCTAGTGAATTTCTTACTGAAAGAACAGAAAAAGCAGCTGAACTTTATAAAAAAGGTTTTGGAAACTATATAATAGTTTCAGGAGGAAAAGGATCTGGAGAGGATATTTCTGAGGCAGAAGGAATGAAAAGGATTTTATTGAGCAAAGGTATTGAAGAGGATAAGATAATAATAGAGGATAAATCCACCAATACTTCAGAAAATATAAAATTCACATCAAAAATAATGAAAGAAAAAGATTTAAATACTGCGGTAGTAGTATCAAATGATTTTCATCTTAGACGAGCATGGCTTTTGTGTAAGAAAAATAAGTTATCAGCCACTTATAAAGGCGTATTTTCAAAAGAAAACTTTATAACTGAAATATATGGTGCAGTAAGAGAAATGCCTGCCATAATTAAGGATCTTATATTAAGCTAAAATAATTATTGGCTATTAAATTACCGTATTGAAATTAAGTGACCAGCTACTGGATGCTTTAGCAAGATCACTCATATAACATCTTATTTATAAACATTTAGTTTCAACAATATTATTAAACATAGCCTAATTATTAAATATAATAAATGGAGATTTTGTTGTGTATTTGAAGATTAATGAAGAAATAAGAAATGCAAAGGAAAAGGTTAAGGAAAAAGAACATATAGAGCAAAGAATTAAAGACTTAAAAGAACTATTAGATAGCTATGAAAAAGAACTAGTCGAGTTAAAGGCACAGCTTGCAGAAGAAGAGTTAGATGTGAAAAGACTTGAAGGAATTACTTTATCAAATCTCTTAGCATTAATTCTTCATAACAAAGAAGAAAAACTTGATAAAGAGAAAAAAGAATATATTGAGATTAAACTTAAGTTTGATCATTGTAGCCAAAAAGTATCAGATGTTCGTGAGGATTTAGACAAGTTAAGAAAAGAGCTTGATAGGGTAGGTGATGCAAATATCCAGTATAAAAAACTTATGAAAGAAAAAGAAGAAGAGTTAAAATCTATTGGAAGTGAAGCTTCTAAAGAGAAACTAAGAGGCTTAGAAGCCTTAAGATTAGATTTATGTACTAGCATAAAAGAATTAAGGGAAGCAGTGCTGGCAGGGGAGAACTTACTTGCGTGTATAGATGATGCTCAAAATAGTTTATCTAGTGCTAAAAATTGGGGAACGTTAGATTTGTTCAGTGATAGCATAATTGTATCTATGGAGAAGTATGAAAAGGTTGATGATACCCAGGTTAAGCTTAATAAGATTCCATATCTTGTAGATAAGTTCAAAAAGGAATTGGCAGACGTAACTGAATCCTTTGAGACTATTTCAAATAAGATAGAGTTTTCTCTAATTACTAAAACTGTTGATATATTCTTTGATAATATATTTACAGATATGAGTGTACTTGCTAGGATTGAGGAAAGTTACGATGAGATAAGACCTTTAGCTAGATATGTAGACGAATGTATAATAGGCTTAAAGAAGCAAAAAGAACGTCTTGAAGATGAGGTAATAAATATAGATTTTGAGATTAATCAGTTTATAGAGTTAGAGGTTTGATGGTAATATAACCACTTGGAGTTTAATACATCTATATGAGTATATTTAACTCCAGGTGGTTTTCTATTAGATAAAGATAGCAATTTGAAATGTTTAGAGAGGCTTGTTAGTAGGTTGTGCAGTAAAAAAGAAAACTTACTTAGCTATTAGATTTTTCTAATATGTATTTGGAGTGGCAGATGGGTAAAAGAAGACATCAAAGAAGGTCACTTTAGCGAATTTTTTAAAAACTTAATGTAAACGATATTGATATATTTAGGAAAGTGCAGTAAAGTAATTATATAGTTTAAACGCTTAACTGAATTTAATTAAAATATTGAGGTGAAGAATATGGCAAAGGATACCTGTAAGAGTTTAAGAAACAAAATAATTTATTCGATTTTTGTAAGGAATTATGGTAAGAATGGAACATTTAAAGATGTGGAAGAAGACCTTGCTAGAATAAAGGAATTAGGAACAGATATAGTATGGTTGCTCCCAATTCATCCTATAGGAGAAAAAAATAGAAAAGGTGTATTAGGATCACCATATGCTATCAAGGATTATAGAGGAATAAACTCTGAGTATGGAACTATAGAAGATTTTAAAAGTCTTGTAGATAAGATACATGAATTTGGAATGCTATGTATGATAGACGTAGTTTATAATCATACTTCACCAGACTCGTGGCTGGTAGATAATCATCCAGAGTATTTCTATAGAAAACCAGATGGGAACATGGGGAATAAAGTTGGTGACTGGACCGATATAGTAGACTTGGATTATAACAATAAGGATTTATGGGAATATCAAATAGAAACCTTAAAGTATTGGGCATCTATTGGGGTAGATGGATTTAGATGTGATGTGGCTCCTTTAGTTCCATTAGATTTCTGGTTGCTTGCAAGGCAATCGGTTGCACAAGTAAATCCTGATCATATATGGCTTTCAGAAACTGTTCATCCTCACTTCTTACTTGAAATGAGAAAACATGGATTTGTAGGGCTTTCAGATAGTGAAATATACCAAGCTTTTGATATAACTTATGATTATGATGTGAATGTTGAGTATACTGGATATTTTGATAAAAAAAATAGTTTGAAAGATTATATAAATAAAGTAAAAATGCAAGATGGAATGTATCCAGACAATTACGTTAAACTTAGATTTTTAGAAAATCATGATCAACCTAGAGCTAAGAAGTTTATACCAGATGAAGAGGCGTTAAGAATCTGGACAGGATTTTTATATTTCCAAAAAGGAGCAACTTTAATTTATGCTGGCCAAGAAGCTCAAGATTCAAACTGTCCTAGTTTATTTGACAGTGATAAAGTGAATTGGGACAACTTGAAGGAAGATTATGTATCCCTATTAAAAAGATTAGCACAAATAAAGAGAAGGGATATTGTTGCTAGTGGATTCTATACAGTTGATTGTGTAGAGAATAATGTTATAATTGCCTCTTACGAAAAAGATAATAATAGATTGTTAGGAATTTTCAATGTAAGTAAAGCTGAAGGCAATATGCATATTTCTTTAGCAGATGGAGTTTATAAGAATATTATAGATGATAGCGATATTCATATATTAGAAGGTAAGGTAAAGTTAGTTAATAAGCCTATTATAATAGATTTAAATTAAGGTATATTGGTATTATAAAACTTGTATTCTAAAATGTTGATTGTAATTTGTAAAGATGCATCACTTCGAATTGAAGTGATGCATCTTTACTGATTTTACTAAAGATATTTTCAACATAGGAGGCATATTAAAATGCCTGCTATCAAGTGGTGTGTTTTGTAAAACTGCTTTACAATTATTCTTCTAAAAATAATTCTCCAACCTTAACTACATCTCCAGCCCCAACAGTAATTAGAAGATCTCCATCAGATGCTTTACCTTTTACATATTTAACTGCTTCCTCATGTGAGTGAACATTTATACAGTGTATACCTTTTGCTCTTATTGCTTCGCCTAATTCATCAGAAGTAACAAGGCCAGTATTTTTTTCTCTAGCAGCGTAAATATCCATAAGGATTAGCTCATCAGCATCATTAAAGGCTTCTGTAAAGTCGCTAAAAAGACTTTTAGTCCTTGTATAAGTGTGAGGTTGAAAAACACAATAAACTGACTTATGAGGTATTTTTTTTGCTGTGCTTAAAGTAGCTTTTATTTCAGCAGGATGATGAGCATAATCGTCTATTACTGTAATTCCAGATTTATGTCCCTTAAGTTCAAATCTTTTGTGAGCATTTTTAAATGCTGATAGTCCATCAATTATGTCTTTTTCAGGTATTTCTAATATTATACCAATACATATTGAAGAAAGAGCATTCAAAATATTATGCTTTCCAGGTACATTCAAACTAATTGAGAACATTTTGATATTATCTTTAAACACATCAAAAGTCGCACAACCATTGACATTGAAAGTTATATTCTTAGCGATTATATTACCTTCTTCTATGCCATAACTTAGTGTGTTACATTTCGCATTATTAATTATAGACATTACTCTTTCGTCATCAGCGTATCCAACTAAGTAACCATTGCTAGGAATTATAGAAGCGAATTTTTTAAAAGTTTCTTGGATATGATTTATATCCTTATAATAATCTAAATGATCAGCATCAATATTTAGGATAATTCCTATAAATGGTGAGAACTTTAAAAATGATTCCTTATATTCACATGCCTCTGTGATAAAGTACTCACTGTTCCCTACTCTAAAATTACCATTTATAACATCAAGGTCACCACCAACAAGTATGGTTGGATCAAGCTGTGCTTTTAATGTTATATGCGAAACCATAGAAGTACATGTTGTTTTACCATGGGTACCTGCGACAGCAACCCCATATTTGTGTCCAAGCATTATTTTTCCTAAAAATTCAGCTCTATCCATTAAGAGAATGTTTTTTCTCTGTGCTTCTAACAGTTCAGGGTTGTCAGAAGGTATAGCTGCTGTATAAACTACTAAATCTACATCTTTTAGATTACTACTATCATGTCCTATGTAAATTTCTGCACCTTCATTTTTTAGTCTGCTTGTTATTTCTGATTCCTTTGCATCAGAACCGGATACTTTATAGCCTTCTCTTAAGAGAACAGCAGCAAGACCACTCATACTTATTCCACCGATACCTATAAAATGTACTTTCTTATTTTTATCTTTTATAAAATTAAATGACAAGATATCAACTCCTTTATAAATTACCATTTATAATTATATACACTTTTTAAAAAATGCACACTCAATAAAACATAATTCATAATTATTTTATGAAAAAAAGTAAATTTTGCTACTTATTTCTTATATAAATTATTTTGTTGTTAATATATATGTAATACTGTATTATTTGTTATAAAGACAAGGCAATATTTGAGTATAAGCTCAATAAAGATGTTATAAAAGGGGAGTTAGAGATAGGGTTATGGAGGATAAATACATATATTTGATCTTTTCAAAGACAGGAACATGGCTTTCGAGAATAATATATTTAATTACAAAAAATAAATATGCACATTCTTCTCTAAGTATGGATGGTTCCTTAACTAAGATGTATTCTTTTGGGAGAACAAATCCCAAAAACCCTTTTTCAGGTGGATTTGTAGAAGAAAATATTTATGAAGGTGTATATAAAATATTTAGAAATAGTGAATGTATAGTATATAAAATGAAAATTTCTGAAGAACAATATAAATTAGTTAAAGAAGAAGTAGACAAGTTTGTAAATAGGAAATATGAGTTAAGATATAATTTTGTTGGACTGTTTGGTGTGCTTTTTAATAAACCAGTAAAGAGAAAAAATCATTATTTTTGTACCCAGTTCGTTTCTCAAATTCTTGTCAACGGGAACATATATGACTTTAAAAAGGAAGTGGAGCTTATTAAAGTTGATGACTTGACAGATATCCCAGATAAAGAACTGATTTATAAAGGCAATATATACGATTACTGCAATAGGATAACAATTTAAAGGTAATGAATTTAGGAATAAAAAGTTTTTCACTGTAAAAGATAATTACGAAAGGAGAGGATGAATGATGTCAAATAAAATAAGAAATAATGTAACTGATGATGGAAAGAGAAGACAAAAGCTTCATAAAGATAAGGATAATAAGGGGAATGCAAAGAATATCCCTCAATACCAGAATCTCAACGGAGAACCTATAAGATAAAATAAAGGACTCAACTATATTTCAGAAATAATAGTTGAGTCCTTTACATCTATATTAAGTCTACTATTCTAAGAGTAGATTCATTAATCAAGTTGACTAAATTACCTTCTAGTGATAGCAAAGGACGTGTAATGGAATTTGAATCTATTTTTACTACCTTCCCTATTTTTCCATTGTTGAGAACTACTAGTTCTCCTATATAGTAGTTTAATATATTATCTATAAATATAGTTCCTATTATAGGATCAAGTTTCCCGAATATTTCACACTTTATTTCTTCCAACACATCAAGAGCGCATAGTTTATTTTTATATACCCTATTAGAGGTCATGGCATCAAATATATCTGCGATTGCTATTATCTTTGCAAACTTAGGGATTTGGGGGCCTTTTATTTTAAGTGGATAGCCTGTACCATCTTCTCTTTCGTGATGGAATAGTATTCCAAATAGGATCGATTGATCTATGTAAGGAACCTTTTTAGCAATATCATATCCTAAAGTTGAATGAGTTCTACAAAGATTAATTTCATCTTCAGTAAGCTTCGATTTTTTATTTAGAATTCTAGGATTTATCTTAATCTTTCCTATGTCGTGTAGCAATGCCGCATATGTCAAAAATATAAGTTCTTTTTTTGGGAGCTGAAGCCACCTGCCAATTAGTGAGCTAATTGTTGCTACATTGACGCAATGTCGTGTGAGGTATTTATCTTCATTTCTTTCATCAATTATATTTCTTATCACTAATCCTGTTTCGGTTAGTTGTTCCATTATGCTGTCAGAAATACATCTTACTTCAGACATATTAAACTTATCTGTATTTTTTATGGAATCAAAGATGTTTTCCGCAATCTCGGACATTTTATCAAACGATTTTTCAATGTTGCTAATTTTAATAGAATTTCTATTCTCAAATAATAGTGCATTATTTGGGTTTGTTTCTGAATAAATTACTATGTCTGAAAGGGGAAAATTAAGCTTTATTTTTTCAGCTATATTTTCAGTTATTTCAGTGCCTTTAGTTAACAATGTCAAGTTATTAATAGTAAAATCTTTAGCTACTATCATTCCACTTTTTAGTTCATGAGATGGAATTTGCTGAAAAATATTCATGTTTTTACCTTCCTTTGGAAATTATCGCTTCAAGCTTACAATTTAGTAATGTATTTAATAGTAGTGTCTTATAATTAGGATTTGCTTAATTCTCACCATTTTTTACTGGTAGGTAGTTATAATGGTGCCTATAAATCTAAACTACCTACATTTTACTATATTATATATTATATATTATATTAGAATTTAATAGAAAGATTAATAGTATATGTATTAATTTCAAAAAAACGAACTATTAATAGTACATCTAATAGCTAAAAATTACAATAAAATTAACTATATGGTTGTAAAACTATAATAAAGTGGTTAAAAAGATTGATTATGGATATAATATTGAATACAATATGAATAATAGATTATATTTTTATATGTATAATTCGTAAAGTTTATGATGTAGGTGATATAGTGGAAAAGATAAGTAGAAATGGTAGAATTGCGGCTATAACTAAATATTTAATAGAAAATCCTAATAAAGTAATCGGTTTAAATACTTTTTCAGAGTTATTAAATGCGGCTAAGTCGACTATAAGTGAAGATATTGTTATAGTAAGAGAATTGTTAGAAAAGATGGATATGGGAAGAATTGAAACAATATCTGGTGCAGCTGGAGGCATAAAGTATATAGCAGAAATAGGAGAAGCTGCTAAGAAAGACTTTGCTAATAAATTATGTGAAATGTTAAAAGATACTAACAGAGTAGTTCCTGGTAATTTTATTTATATGACTGATGTTATGTACAATCCTCAGATTATAAGTACAGCTGGACTGATTTTGTCTTCATTTTTCAATAAAGATGAGGTTGATTATGTTGTTACGGTAGAGACTAAAGGAATACCTTTAGCTTATGAGGTAGCAAGATATCTTGGAGTACAGCTTGTTATTGCTAGAAGGGATAGTAAAGTTACCGAAGGTCCGACTGTAACTATAAATTATGTTTCTGGTTCATCAGGAAGACTTCAGCAAATGTCATTATCAAAAAGATCACTAAGAAATGGGAGTAAGTGTATATTTATAGATGATTTTATGAAGGGTGGAGGAACTGCTAAAGGTATTACAGACCTTTTGAAGGAATTTGATAGCAATCTTATCGGCATAGGTGTATTAGTTGACAACGTAGGGGCTAATAAGAAGCTCATTAACAATTATGTTGCAATAGCTGAGCTAAAGGGTGTAGAGGAAAGTGGAGATGTAATAATGAACCCGTCAGCATTATTTCAATAACAGTTAATAATATTAATATGCTTTTAGATATTATATAAAATATATAATTTAAAGGATAATAAAAAATTTTCAAAAAATTTAATTAAAAAAAGAGGAATTCAGTAATTTTTAGAGAATTTATAAATCAATAAAGCAACTGGAGGTGTAGTGAAGTGCAAATCACAGACGTTAGAATCAGAAAGATAGCTGCTGAGGGAAAAATGAAGGCAATAGTTTCTGTAACTTTTGATAATGAATTCGTAGTTCATGATATTAAGGTTATAGAAGGTCAAAATGGTCTATTTATTGCTATGCCAAGCAGAAAGACTCCAGATGGAGAATTTAAAGACATAGCCCATCCAATAAATACTGATACTAGAGAAAAAATTCAAGAAGCTATTTTAACTGAATATGAAAAGGCATTAGAATCAGATACTGAAGATGCTGAGTAATATGGATAAAGGGAAGTTACTACTTCCTTTTATTTCTGTTTATGAAAGTATAAATTTTCTTCTAGTTAAATCTAGTGATGTCAAGAACTTAGAATAGCTATTTAGGTTAAACAGCAAAAAATAAATCATATTCGCCTGCCAGATTTTCCTCATATACATTCGGAAAGGCAGATGCGCAAAGAAAAGTTACTGAAGAAGGTCGCTTCAGTAACTTTTTACTGTATAGGAAATTATAAAAAAATTCTAGTTAAACCTAGTGATCTCAAGAACTTAGAACAGCTATTTAGGGTAAACAGTAAAAAATAAATCATATTCGCCTGCCAGATTTTCCTCATGTACATTCGGAAAGGCAAATGCGCAAAACAAAAAAGTTACTGAAGAAGGTCGCTTCAGCAACTTTTTTGTTTTGCGGTTATATGTTAATTCATTTTTCACAAAAAGTTGAAATGCAGGGGCATTTAAAATATAATATAATAGGCGTTAAGCTTGAGATATTAAATTAATAATATATACTATTAGATTTATATAACTCATAAAGAGGTGATTTGATGTATAAATGTGCTATAATATTAGCAGCTGGACAAGGGAAAAGGATAAAGTCAACCTTACCCAAGGTATTGCATAAGGTTGTAGGCAAAGAGATGGTTAACCATGTTATTGATACCATTAGAAATGCAGAAATTGATGACATAAACGTCGTAATAGGAAAAGGTGCTGAATTAGTAAGAGAGAAAACTGCAGATAGGAATGTATCCTATTCACTACAAGAAGAGCAGTTAGGCACTGGGCATGCGGTTAAGTGCTCAAAAGAATTTTTGAATGATAAAGAAGGGGTTGTAGCAATTTTTACAGGAGATGCCCCGTTAATAACTAGCGAAACTGTGAAAAAGCTTATAGATACACACATAAATGACAAAAATTCAGCTACTCTACTAACATCACTTATAGACAATCCAACTGGATACGGAAGAATTGTAAGAAGCAATAATGATGTTGAAAAGATAGTGGAACACAAGGATTGTAGTGCTGAGGAACTAAAAATTAATGAGATAAATGCAGGAATGTATTGTTTCGATATAAAGAGTTTAGTAGATGCACTAGATAAATTATCAAATAATAATGCTCAAGGTGAGTATTACTTGACAGATGTGATTGGTATATTTAAAGATGAAGATAAAAAAATTGGAGCTGTTATAACTGAATTTGAGCAAACTATAGGTGTAAATTCTAGAGTAGAACTAGCTACAGTAGAAAAGATACTTAGAGATAAGATAAATAGATATCATATGGATAACGGAGTTACAATAATAGATCCAAACGGTACTTATATAGGAATTGATGTAGTTATAGGCCAGGATACTATTATTTATCCAGGAAATTATTTAGAAGGTCATACTATCATAGGGGAAAACTGTGTTCTATATCCAAACTCAAGGATTAACAATAGTACAATAGGTAATGACGTAGAGATACAATCTTCTGTAATAATAGATAGTATAGTTGGTAATGAAACTACAGTAGGTCCTTTTGCATATATTAGACCTGAAAGCAAGATTGGAAATAACGTAAGAATAGGTGATTTTGTAGAGATTAAAAAGTCAACTATAGATGATAATACAAAGGTTTCTCATTTGACATATATAGGAGACGCAGAGGTAGGCAAAAACTGTAATTTTGGATGCGGAACTGTTGTAGTAAATTATGATGGAAAAGATAAGCATAAAACTATCATTGGGGATAACGCCTTTATAGGATGTAATACTAATTTGGTGTCTCCGGTGGAAGTTAAAGATAATACTTATATAGCTGCTGGCTCCACAATAACTAAAGAAGTTCCGGAAGGAAGTCTTGCAATAGCTAGAGCTAAGCAAACCAATATAGCTGGATGGGTAGATAAGAAAGGACTAAAAAAATAGTTTTTACTGCTACCCTAAATTTTAAGGAGGTCTTCACAATATGATAACTCATGGAAAGAACATTAAAATATTCACTGGAAACTCACATCCACAATTGGCTCACGAAATAGCAAGTATCTTAGGCTTGCCTGTAGGTATTGCTAAAGTAGGTACATTTAGTGATGGAGAAATTTCAGTAGATATTGGAGAAACTGTTAGAGGTGCTGATGTATTTTTAGTTCAATCAACAAGTGCCCCAGTTAATAATAACCTTATGGAACTTCTTATAATGATTGATGCATTTAAGAGAGCTTCTGCAGGTAGAATAACTGCTGTTATTCCTTATTACGGATATGCTAGACAGGATAGAAAAGCAAAATCAAGAGATCCTATAACAGCAAAGTTAGTAGCGGACTTGCTTACTGCTGCTGGGGCAGAGAGAGTCTTGACTATGGATTTACATGCAGCACAAATTCAAGGTTACTTTAATATTCCAGTTGATCACTTAATGGGAGCTCCAATACTTTCTAAGTACTTTATCGAAAAGGGACTAGGTGATAGAGATGATGTAGTTGTAGTATCACCAGATTTAGGTAGTGTAACTAGAGCGAGAAAATTTGCAGATAGATTACACGCACCTATAGCAATAATAGATAAGAGAAGACCTAAGGCTAATGTTTCTGAAATAATGAACATAATAGGAGAAGTTGAAGGAAAAGTATGTATACTTATAGATGATATGATTGATACTGCTGGAACAATAGCAAATGCAGCCAATGCACTTAAAGATCTAGGAGCAACTAATGTTTATGCTTGTTGTACTCACGGGGTTCTTTCAGGTCCTGCATTTGAGAGGATTAATAATTCAGCTATAGAGGAACTAGTTATGTTAAATACCATAGCGCTTCCTGAAAGAGAAGATCTACATAAGTTTAAATCATTGTCAGTAGCTCCGCTTATTGCAGAAGCTATAAATAGAATATATGATGATAAACCACTAAGTAAGTTATTTGAAGGCTAAAATAAACTTATACATAATAAATTAATATACATTTATATTGATAGTACAGATGTGCCATTTCATGATGAAAGTTGTATTTTTAAGATTAGCTCATAAAAGCTATAAAAGTTTTGAAAATATTTTTCGGATTGACTTGGTACATCTTTATTTTTTTACCAAAAACAAGTTTAATAAACGCGATTGAGGTGAATAATTTGTAACTTTTTTGAAAAGGTATATAAAATAATAGTCTAAGTATGTTAAATTTAATATATAAAGAAATGAGGAGTGTTATTTATGGATGGATTGCTAGGAAAGATACTCATTGTTGATGATGATGAAAATATATGCGAAGTAATAAAAATGTATTTACAGAGTGCTAATTATGATACGAAGGTTGCTAACAACGGTAGAATTGCTGAAGAAATCTTTTTAGATTACAAACCGGATTTAGTACTTTTAGACATGATGCTACCACATATAGATGGTATAGACGTTTTAAAGTGGATAAGAAAAGAACATGAGACTCCAGTTGTAATGCTTACTGCAAAAGGTGAAACTTTTGATAAAGTACTTGCACTTGAGCTAGGTGCAGATGATTACATTGTAAAACCATTTGAGCCAAAGGAAATGATTGCTAGAGTAAAGGCAGTATTGAGAAGGTATAATGTTGATTCAAGTAATAAAGAAACCTTATATTTCTCTGAACTAGTAGTAGATGCCAACTCGTATAATGTTGTTTATAAGAATAATGAAATAAAAATGCCTCCTAAAGAGTTTGAATTATTATATTATCTTGCATCTAATAAAAATAGGGTTTTTACAAGAGAACAATTACTTTGCGAGGTATGGGGGTATGACTATCCTGGAGATTCAAGAACAGTTGATGTTCATGTCAAAAGACTGAGAGAAAAACTACATGGAGGTTCTAACTGGCAGCTTGAAACCGTATGGGGAGTAGGATATAAGTTTGAGGTGAAGTAGATGAAAAAAAATAGCTTAGTTTCTAAGCTTTTAATGACTTTCACTCTAATAATAGCTACCTGTCTGGTTGTTATAGCTATAGTATTATCTGTTTGGTTTGAAAACTATCACTTTAATCAGAGAAAGCAACAATTAGATCTTCAAGCTGCTTTGATTTCAAAGGAAAGAATAAATGTATATAATGGAAATAGCCAGCTAGAGGATCTAAGCTCTGTAGCAAACTATGTAAGTTTATCCATAGGGGCAGATATAGTAGTTACTGACTACAGAGGAGTAGCTATTTCTTCTAGTGAATCAAAACAGAGTCTTCTTAGAACTCAGATTATAGATAGTAAGAATATAGAAGATTTGAAGTCAGGAAAGTCTATTGAGGATAGGAATGGGAAAAACAGAGCTTTCGGGGATTCTCAATATGTATATTATAAACCTATAATGTATGGTGATACTTTTATTGGTTCTATTGTTATGACTACGCCCTTAGAGCAGATAAAAGGTCAGCTTAAACAAGTTTATACAATAATATGGGTTTCAATACTAGTTGCTCTAGTGATATCAAGTATAATAATATACTATGTTTGTGATAGATTGCTTATAATTCCCCTTGCTAAGATAAATACCGCTGCCAAGAGGTTAGCTAAAGGTGATATAGAAAATAGGGTATACATACGTTCTAAGGATGAGATAGGAGAATTGGCAGATTCTTTTAATACAATGGCAGAATCCTTAGAAGAAGTAGAAAAGAACAGAAGGGAATTTATATCAAATGTTTCACATGAACTTAGATCGCCAATAACCTCAATCAAAGGATTTATAGCTGGTATACTAGATGGAATTATTCCACTTGAGAAAGAAAAATATTATTTAGGTGTAGTCTATGAAGAAATTCAGAGACTTACTAGACTGATAAACGATCTTCTTGACTTATCAGCAATGGAGGCTGGTAAGCTTAAGCTAAATGTTAGTGAGATAAATATTAATGAGATTATTAGACACTGTACTATAAGTTTGGAGCAGAAGATAAAAGAAAAGAGACTAAAGGTAGATGTGGTGTTGGAAGGTCAGAATTTGTATGTAGCAGGAGATAGAGATAGATTAATCCAGGTAGTAAATAATCTTATCGATAATGCAATTAAATACTGCAATGAAAATGGAAATGTAAAGATATCTACTAGATCAAAAGGAAACAAAGCCTTAATTAGTGTGTACAATGATGGAGCAACATTAACAGAGAAAGAAAAAACTTATATTTGGGATAGGTTTTATAAATCAGATAAATCCAGAACCAATAAAGTAAGTACTGGTTTAGGGTTACCTATAGTAAGACATATACTTTCGTTGCATGGTGAAGACATTTGGGTAGAAAATAAAACTGGAGATAAAGGCGTCATTTTCACATTTTCTCTTAAAAAAGTGTAATATTGTATGGTTTTAATACCGTAGGAGGTGCTACATGGAGAAGGAGGATAAAACTATACGCGTTGATAAGAAAGCACTAAAAAAGGATAACACTGATAGTTTAGAAGGAATGATAAGATTTAAAGAGAATAAAAGAAGAAGTACTATACGAAGATTAACAAAAGGTATAGTTATAATATTAGTAGCCTCAGTAGCTGGAGCTATATCTGGTGCTTATATTGTTCAAGTAAAGTATGGGCTAAGACTTAAGGACAATAATAGAACTATATTTCAGATAGTAGAAAATAAGGATAGTTCTATTGATTCTGACGATGGACAAATAAGTAATATAGTTTCAAAGGTCTCTCCTTCCATAGTAAGTTTAAGTAACAAAGAGGATAATTTTAATATAAACAGCACCACAAATGCAACAGGATTAATATTTAAGGAAAATGGGTACATAGTAACTAATTTTAGTTCTATAGCGGCGTACGAGAAAATATTCGTGAAGAGAGCCGGACTAGGTATTAAAGTTGAAGAAGCAAAAGTTATAGGTTATGATGCTGGTAGCGATCTTGTTGTTTTAAAGATAGATGCAGATAAATTGCCCTGTGTAAAGATATCCGATTCTTCAGATATCAGAGAAGGTAATAAGGTAATAGCCTTAGGCAATTCTATAGGAGATGATTATATAGGTATTGTAACTACTGGTATAGTTACATCTACCAATATAAGGGTAGATGGTGCTAAAGCTCAAGGATCAGAAAAACAGTCTTTTAGAACAATTCAAACTAATGCGATAATAAATAAAGAAAATAACGGGGGAGTATTAACCAATGTATATGGGGAAGTTGTAGGGATAAATAGCGTACCTTTGACTAATAAATACTCATCTCCAGGGTTAAGTATTGCATTAAATATTGAAGATGCTAAAAAGATTATTGATTCAATAATTAGTGATTATGAGGTAAAGCTTGTAGGGTTAGGGTTTAAAGGTTGGAACTTTACTAAAAAGCAAAATAAGGACATTGAAGGTGTTTATGTACAGAGTGTAGTACCAAAGGGAAGTGCAGATCTTGCAGGGTTAAAATCTTCTGATATCATCATAGAGATGGAT
Organism: Clostridium sp. C8-1-8; assembly: GCF_009928445.1. GTDB lineage: Bacteria > Bacillota > Clostridia > Clostridiales > Clostridiaceae > Clostridium_AR. The sequence continues at coordinate 404,042 of NZ_JAABNO010000001.1, forward strand.
GGAAAGAAGATAAAAACATTAGATGAGATAGATGGTATAATTAAATCACATAATATTGGAGATACTATATCTTGTAAGGTTCTAAGAGGAAACGATACTAAAGATGTATCTATGAAGCTTTCTCAGAAGATGTGATGTGAAGCATGCTGGCTATAATTATAGCTAACGCATGCTTTGTTGCATTTTTTATTTTTAATTTGTATTATATAGATAAAGATGTATCACTTCGATTCGAAAATATAAATTTTTTTGTAAAGTGGTACATCTATATATCGTTTTGAACCGCAATCTAATCTACGGAGGTATGGGTATGTATTTAGTTGTAGGGCTTGGTAATCCAGGTCAGGAGTATGTTAATACTAGGCATAATATAGGATTTGATGCCATTAATTATATTGCAAATAAGTATAATATAGAAATAAATAGGGAAAAATTTAAAGGTGTATATGGAGAAGGATTTATAAACAATAATAAAGTTATTCTGTTGAAGCCAACTACATATATGAATTTGAGTGGAGAAAGTATAAGAGAATTAGTGAATTTTTATAAGTTGAATAATGATGAAGTAATTGTAATATATGATGACATAAGTTTAGAAGTGGGAAAGTTAAGAATAAGAGCCAAAGGTAGCGCAGGAGGACATAATGGTATAAAAAGTATAATTAGTAACTTAGCGACGGATGAGTTTCCACGAATAAAAGTAGGAGTGGGACAACCTAAACACGACTTGGTCTCTCATGTATTAGGAAAGTTTAGTAGTGAAGAAAATAAAGTGTTAGAAAAAACGTTACCAGCTGTTGTTCAAGCTGTTGAAGTTATGATAAAAGATAGTATAAATGAGGCGATGAACAAGTTTAATGGATTTAAAGCAGAATAATAATGTTTTATGGGTGGTGTTTCTATGAGATTAAATGGCCTTATGGAGCCATTGACAATTAATCCTAACTTTCAGAAGGTTAAATCAAATATAGATAAGGATAAGTACCCATTTTCTATATCTGGTGTATCTGAGTCTGGAAAAGGATATTTAATAAATGGTATTTTTGAAAATAATGATAGGTCTATAGTTGTAATTACGCATAATGATGTAGAAGCAAAAAATTTATATGAGGATTTGTCATTATATACTACGGATGTCTATTACTTTCCTTCAAAAGAAATTGTTTTCTATAACATTGATGCCGTTTCTGGAGATTTAAGGTGGGCTAGATTAAAAGTACTTAAAGAAATTTTGGATAAGAAAAAAAAGATAGTAATTGTATCCGTTGAAAGTTTCGCTACCATTTACACGCCAAAGGAATTGTATATAAGTCATACTTTTAAAATAAAAGTGGGAGATGAAATTAACTTTAAAGAATTCTCTAAGAATTTAATTGAGTGCGGATATGAAAGAATGGATATAGTTGACGGTAAGGGTCAATTTTCAGTAAGAGGAGGTATCATGGATATATATCCTCCTAATACTGCGCTTCCGTATAGAATAGAGCTATTTGGTGATGAGATTGACTCTATAAGGTTTTTTAATATTGAAAGCCAAAGAAGTATAGATAAAGTGAAAGAAGTTGAGGTTTTTCCAGCTAAAGAAATAATCCTAGATGATGATACTATACAAAAGTCTATAGTGAAAATTAATGATGAACTATCAAGTTTTATAAAATCCAGAGATAACAGCGAAAAAGATATCATTTCAAGGATATCATCGGTAATTAAATCTAACGTAGAGAATCTTAGGGAGTCATGGTCCTTTGAAACTATTGAGAGCTATTTGCCGCTTTTCTTCGATAAACCTTCTTCGTTTTTTGATTATTTTAAAGATTATATTATGATTATGGATGATGATCAAAGGTGTAATGGAAAACTTGATAGTGTAATATATGAATTTGAAGAAAACTACACCTCATTTTTGCAAAGGGGAGATATATTACCATCTCAGGCAAACTTGATATTAGGCAAAGATGCCTTAAGCGAGAAGTTTAATTCTTCTAGGATTATAACAGTAAGTCCATTTACTAAGAATAGTGAATTTATTCATACTTACGATACAGTAGCTTTTTCTCAGCTTACATTACATAACTATCAAGGAAAGATAGATATGCTAATAGATGATATTAAGGAGAAAAAGAAAAAAGGCTATAAGACAGTAATATTATCAGGAACTAGGCCAAGAGGGGAAAGACTTGTAGATACTTTAAGAGATAGGGATATTGAAAGCGTTTATAAGGATGTAGTTAATGATATACAATTTGGTGAAGTTGTAATAACCTTTGGAAATCAGCTAAAAGGTTTTGAATATACAGATATGAAAATATGTGTAATATCTGATAAGGAGGTTTTTGGAGAAGCTAAAAGGAAATCTTCAAGAAAAGCAACCAAGCAGAAGGGTGTATCTAAGATAAAAAGTTTTGCTGAACTTAAACTAGGAGACTATGTAGTTCACGCAAATCATGGTATCGGAGTATATAAAGGAATTAAACAAATAGATGTCAGTGGACATAAGCGAGATTACTTGGATATTGAGTATGCGAAAGGTGATAAACTATATGTTCCTGTAGATCAATTAGACTTAGTTCAGAAATATATTGGTACTGAAGGTAAGGCGCCGAAGATTAATAAGCTTGGATCCAGTGAATGGCAGAAAGCTAAAGCCAAGGTAAAGAAATCTATTAATGAAATAGCACAAGACTTAGTTAAGTTATATGCAACAAGATCTACATTAAAAGGCCATAAGTTTACTATAGATACTCAATGGCAGAATCAATTTGAGGAGGAGTTCCCTTATGAGGAGACTCCAGATCAATTAACTGCATTAGAAGATATAAAGAGCGATATGGAGTCCGACAAGATAATGGATAGATTGTTATGTGGAGATGTTGGATATGGAAAAACTGAAGTTGCATTAAGAGCAGCTTTTAAAGCAGTTATGGATGGCAAGCAGGTTGCTTTACTTGTTCCAACCACTATATTAGCAGATCAGCACTATAATAATATGATTAAGAGATTTTCTGATTTTCCTATAAAGATTGATATGGTATCTAGATTTAGGACTTCAAAACAGCAGAAGGAAACTTTGCAAGCAGTAAAAGAAGGAAATGTGGATATATTGGTAGGTACTCATAGACTAGTTTCTAAAGATATTCAATTTAAAGATTTGGGGCTTCTAATCGTAGACGAAGAACAGAGATTTGGAGTTGCTCAAAAAGAGAAAATAAAAAATATAAAAAGAAACGTTGATGTCCTTACTTTAAGTGCTACGCCTATACCTAGAACATTACACATGTCTCTTACTGGGGTGAGAGATATATCTGTTATTGAAACTCCCCCTGAAGAAAGATATCCTATACAAACTTATGTGGTAGAACAAAATGACCAACTAATTAGAGATGCTATTTTGAGAGAAATAAATAGAGGTGGTCAAGTTTTCTTTGTATATAATAGAGTTGAAAGTATTATGGAAATGTCTGACTATATTCAAAATCTGGTGCCTGAGTGTAAAACTACTGTTATTCATGGGCAGATGACAGAAAGACAGCTAGAGAATGAAATGATATCATTTATGAATAATGAGTCTAATGTGCTTATTTGTACTACAATAATTGAGACAGGTATAGATATACCTAATGTAAATACAATCATAGTATATGATTCTGATAAAATGGGATTATCTCAGCTCTATCAATTAAGAGGAAGAGTAGGTAGAAGTAATAGGATAGCATATGCGTATTTTGTATATAAAAAGGATAAAATATTGACTGAAGTAGCTGAAAAAAGGTTGAGAGCGCTTAAGGATTTTACTGAACTAGGATCTGGTTTTAAAATAGCCATGAGAGATCTTGAAATAAGAGGTGCCGGTAATATGATGGGATCAGCTCAACACGGTCATATGGCTTCAGTTGGGTATGATTTGTATTGTAGGATGTTGGAAGATACAATTAAAATTATAAAGGGTGAGATAGAGCAGGAACCTGTAGAAACTTCAATTGATATAAAGGTAGATGCTTTTATTGACTCTAGATATATTGAGGATGAGTTGCAGAAGATAGAAGTCTATAAAAAGATAGCAGCTATAGAAAGCATAGAAGATTATATGGATGTTAAAGAAGAGCTTGAGGATAGATTCTCAGAGATACCGGAACCGGTTTATAATCTAATGGATATAGCTTATATTAAGAGTAAGGCTAGAAACTTAGGCATAGAAGATGTTAAAGAGAAGCAGGGAGAAGTATTGTTCCAATTCCAGAGTAGAGATAGAGTTAAAAAGGATATATTTAAGCAATTGTTGGAACAATATAAAAATAATATAATAATTAGAATGGGAGATAAACCATCCTTTGGGTATAAGTTGAAGGATACCAAAAGAGAGGATATACTTCCTACGCTTAAAAATATGTTAGATAACCTAAATAAACAAATTAGTAAATAGGCTTTATCCTTATATAACCAAGTTAAATAAAGAAACTATTTATTGGTAATAAAAAAATAAATTTAAGTAATATAAATTGAAATTGATGTTGTAAATTGATATACTAATTTATGTCTATTAAATTTGGTTGTAAAGGGGATACAATTTAAAGAAAAGTGAGGTAAGAAATTTGAAGAACATAAAGAAATTAGTTTCAATAGCCTTGATTGGTGTGATTGGTTTATCACTATCAGGGTGTAAGATGATACAAAAAACTCCAGAGGCTGTAAGTAAGACTGCTGTAGCGAAGGTTAATGGTGAGAAAATTACACTTGGCCAAGTTGATGAAAAGATAAAGAGCGCTATAGATCAATTAAAGAAACAATATGGCAATGACCTGGAAAAAAGCACTGATGGAAAAGCTGCCTTAAAGGATCAAAGAAAGACTCAACTTGAATCAATGGTACAAGAAAAGGTAATTTTGAAAGAAGGAGAAAAATCCAACGTGCTTCCTTCTAAAACTGATTTAGATAAACAAGTAGCAGATAAACTTTCAGATGTTAAGAAGGTTTATAAAACTGATGATGAGTTTAATAATGCATTAAAGTCTGCTAACTTTACTGTGGATTCCTTAAAAGAATACTTAGGTACTCAAATAAAGATTGATACAATTCTTAATAAAACAGTATTTAAAGATTTAAGTATTACTGATGCAGATATACAAAAATATTATAATGAAAATAAGGCTCAGTACACTCAACAACCTGGTGCTAATATGTTCCATATACTTGTTGATAGCGAAGATAAAGCAAAGTCAATAAAAGCTGAATTGGATAAAGGAGCAAAATTTGAAGATTTAGCAGCTAAGTATGGTACTGACGGTACAAAAGATCAAGGTGGAAGCTTAGGATATGTTGCTTATGATGCTCAAAACTTTGATAAAGACTTCTTAACAGCTGCAAAGAAGCTTAAAGAAGGAGAAATCTCAGGACCAGTTAAAACTCAATATGGATGGCATATAATAAAGGTTGCTGGAATTCAATCATCATCAAAGACTCAAGAGTTATCAGCTGTTAAGGATACTATTAAACAAACTTTAGAAACAAATAAGAAGAATGAGTTATTTAAGGCTAAATATGATCAATGGAAAAAAGATTTAAAAGTTGAGACATATGAAGATAAGCTATAATAAGAATAATATTTATTAATATTCAAATAATAAAACTCACATGAATTTATGTATTTTAATTCATGTGAGTTTTTACTTTATTGGATTCATGTTGTACAAAAAGATAATTATAGCCAAAGCATGTATAAAATTTCTATTCTGAAAAATAATAATAAGGAAGGTTTTAAGTGAAAGATATATAAGGAGGTAACTATAAAATGAAAGCTACAGGTATTGTTAGACGTATTGATGATTTAGGTAGAGTAGTTATACCAAAAGAGATAAGAAGAACTTTGAGAATAAGAGAAGGAGATCCTTTAGAAATTTTTACAGATAGAGAGGGTGGAGTTATTCTAAAAAAATATTCTCCAATTGGAGAATTAACTGATTTCTCAAAAGAATATGCAGAGAGCCTCCAACAGGCTATTGGACATATCGTTTTAATAGCTGACAAAGATACGTTTATATCAGTAAGTGGTGCATCAAAGAAAGACTTTGTAGAAAAAAAGATAAGCAATGAATTAGAGAAGATAATGGAAGATAGAAAGACTGTTTGTTTAGGTCTAACAGGTGCGAAAGTTATTCCGCTATACAATGAAGATACAGCTGAAGATAAGTATTCATGCCAGGTAATATCTCCAATAATATCAGAGGGGGATGCAATTGGAGCTGTTATAATATTGACAAAACAAGCTGGAGAAAAGTTTGGAGACTTAGAAACCAAGCTTGCTGAAACAGCATCCGCGTTCTTAGGAAAACAAATGGAACAATAGTGAACCTAAGACTTGCATCCCAAAACCATTCTAATTATTGACTGGTTAATAAATATTTATTCAATATACATATAAGATTCTGTAATAATACCTCCAAATTGACAATAAAGATTAAGTAGTTAAATAATTTGGAGGTATTTTATGAAAAAACAATCGCTTATAAAAGGAAGTATAATACTCGGTGTTGCCGGCATATTTACAAGGTTTTTAGGAATATTCTTCCGATGGCCTTTAATAATGCTTATAGGAGATGAGGGAATTGGTTATTATCAAATGACTTACCCGCTGTACATGTTTTATGTTGCTATAGCAGCAGGGATTCCTGTGGCAGTATCTAAAATGGTTTCTGAAAGTAATGCTATTGGAGACTTAGATACATCATTCCAAACAATGAAAGAATCATTTATTTTAATGCTAATTTTAGGGACAGGCATGTCGTTATTCTTATTCTTTGGAGCAAAACCAATAATGACTGCTTTAAAGTGGGATACAAAGTCTTACTATTCAATCATTGGAGTAGCATTTGCACCTTTATGTATATCTCTTATGACTGCTTTTAGAGGTTTTTTTCAAGGATTACAAAATATGAGTCCATCGGCTATTTCTCAGATAATTGAGCAAATAGGAAGAGTAATAGTTGGTGTTGGGTTGGCAGTTTTATTTCTGCCATATGGAATTGAGTACTCTGCAGGAGGAGCTGCTTTTGGAGCCGCAGCTGGAGGGTTTTTAGGCGGTATTTACTTAATTGTGAAGTACTTGAAGGTTAAGAAATCCTTTGGTGTTAGAAAGGTTAAATCGAATGATAAACTTCTTGCCCAGCTAATAAGAATAGCTATCCCTATATCTTTAGGAGGAGCTGTTGGTACTGTAGCTAGTTTAATTGACTCTATATTAGTACCAAGACAGCTATTAAATGCAGGTTTTGATTATAGACAAGCTACTATACTATACGCTCAATTGACTGGTAAAGCTTCAGTAATAGTTAATATACCACTTACATTATCAGTAGCCTTAAGTACTTCTCTTATACCAATAATTGCAGAGAACTATATTTTAAAGAATATAAGAGAGGTTCAGTCAAAGGTGGATTCGGCAATAAGAATGTCTATGGTTATAGCTATTCCATGTACCTTAGGGTTATATTTTCTTGCTGGCCCAGTTATGATGCTTATATTTCCTGGGAGATCAGAGGGGTACGAGATTCTTAAGTACTTATCTTTTTCGATTCCTTTTATAATCATGGCTCAAACCACTACGGCTATACTTCAGTCAACAGGATCTTATGCAGCTCCAGTTGTAAATCTTCTCATTGGATGCTTTATTAAGGTTGTATTAACGGTATACCTTATACCAGTTTCGTGGCTTAATATATATGGCGCAGTTATAGCATCAATATTAGCTTATATAGCGGCATCTATGCTTAATCTTATATATCTGCATATAAAGCTTAGGGTTAGTATAGATTATGGGGCAGCGGTAATAAAGCCTATAGGAGCTTCTGCAGTTATGATGATCGCTGTGTTATTAACATATCTAGGTATACTTAATAAAACGGCCAGTAATGGAATAGCTTGCTTGATTTCTGTTTTTTTGGGTATTATTATATATGTATTGCTAATAGTAGTATTTGGTGTGTTTAAGTATGATTATATAAAAAGCAGATTTTTAAAAAGACATAGATAAAAGGAGAAATAACATGATTAAGATAATTGGTTTGGGACCTGGTTCTGAGGAAGCATTAACTTTGGGAGCAGTTAAACAATTAAAAAATAGCGACAATGTATTTCTTAGAACAGAAAAACATCCAACAGTCCAATTCTTAGTTGAAGAGGGCATAAAATTTAATACCTATGATTCAGCTTATGAGAATTCTACTACATTTGATCAAGTGTATGAAAGTATAGCAGTGGATTTAATAGAGCAGCATAGAAAGTTTAATGACATCACTTATGGTGTTCCAGGGCATCCTTTAGTTGCAGAGAAGTCAGTGGTGAATCTTATTAACTTATGTAAAGAAAATGATATATGTTATGAGATTTTGCCTGCTGTTAGCTTTATTGATGTTATGATGGAGGCTCTAGAAATAGACCCAGTTGAAGGTCTTAAAGTAGTTGATGCCTTTGATATAGGAAACCAAGTATTAGACAAGAGATCGGGAATTATAATAACTCAAGTATATAATCAATTTATTGCTTCAGAGGTAAAGCTTAAACTTCAAGAAGAGTTTAATGACGACACTGAAGTTTACTTTGTTAGAGCTGCCGGTATAAAAGGTCAGGAAAGTATCAGGAAAATGCCTCTATATGAAATTGATATGCAGGAAGATATAGATTATCTAACGTCTATATATGTTCCTAAGGATTTGGATAATAAGAAGGATTTTTATGATTTAATCAGTATAATAGATAAATTAAGAAGTGAGGATGGTTGTCCTTGGGATAGGGAGCAAACTCATGAAAGTTTAAAGAAAGCGCTAATAGAAGAAAGTTATGAAGTTATAGATGCAATCGACAAAGAGGATGATGCTGGAATGATTGAAGAATTAGGTGATGTACTACTTCAAGTAGTATTTCATTCATCTATAGCTAAAGATGATGGTTATTTTAACATGAATGATGTAATTCAAGGTATATGCGAAAAAATGATAAATAGACATCCTCATGTTTTTGGAAATGAATCAATAGATACATCAGTGGAAGTTTTGGAGAAGTGGGAAGATATCAAGAAAAAAGAAAAGGGATTTGAAAGTATTACAGAAGAACTGAATTCTATTGCCAAATCACTACCAGCAACAATAAGGGCAGCAAAGGTCCAAAGTAAAGCTAAAAAGGTTGGATTTGATTGGGATAGAGTAGAAGACGCTATGCTAAAGGTAGAAGAAGAACTAAATGAAATAAAAGAGGTATATAATGGAGAAAATAGGGCAAAGATAGTAGAAGAGGTTGGAGATTTACTGTTTGCCTGTGTGAACGTAGCTAGATTCCTTGGTGTAGAGGGGGAACTTGCATTAACTTTTACTACAGAAAAGTTTATAAAAAGGTTCTCTTATATAGAAAAAATAGCATCCGAAAAAGGACAAAATTTATCCGATATGTCTCTCGAAGAAATGGATATTTTGTGGAATGAAGCAAAAAAAGATGAAAAAAACTAAGGGCAAAGAAGGAAATTTCCCTTTTATGAAGAATATATAGCATGAGTGAGCAATCATTACCATATTATATTTACATTGTGAAATAAGTAATTTACTATAGACTATATAAAAAAGTGGTTATATAATATGTTAATGTAGATTATAGTACATAAAATCTTAAACTGGTACTATAAAACATACCATAAGAGATCTAAGGAGGATGTAAAAGTGAATAAAGCAGAATTAATCTCAAGCATGGCTGAGAAGAGTAAGTTAACTAAGAAAGATGCAGAAGTTGCATTAAAATCTTTCATTGACAGCGTTCAAGAAGCATTAGAAAATGGTGAAAAGGTTCAATTAGTTGGCTTTGGAACTTTCGAAACTAGAGAAAGAGCAGCTAGAGAAGGAAGAAATCCAAGAACAAAGGAAACTATCCAAATACCTGCTTCAAAAGTTCCAGTATTTAAGGCTGGTAAGGAGTTCCGTGACAGGGTGAATACTAAGTAGTAAGCCTTGATATTACTAGGTTTATGCAATATAATACTACACTTTACATAAGAAAATTACTGTAGTATAAGTGTAGTATATATGTTAAAAGTTATAAAAACCTTCTTATTTGTTAACACAAATAAGAAGGTTTTTTACTTATAACATTTAAAATGATACAATTTGCTTTATACGCCGTTATGTAGCGTTAAAATACTTTATAGGTAAAAGGTTATGGAGAAGGAGTTGCTGGGCTTACATTGGCTGTTAAGCGCATTTAGAGAATATGTACAAACGAAGAGTTGATAAGATGGTTACAAATATAGATGTAATATTAAATATCTACAGTTTATCAACATATTATTGGATGATAATTAGACAATATGTTATAAGTCTATTTTTCCATGCTTTTCTAAAACTAAAAGTCTTAGTTTTTCGTTTTCTTCACGTAAAATTCTATTCGCTTTTTCATACTCTATTATTAACATACTTTTATCTCTAATTATCATTTCAAAGTCAGAAAGCTCTTTATCTTGATTTTGAAATAACGGTGAAGGTGATGGTTGTTGAGGTGTATTAAGTTTAAGAATGTCATCAATTTGGTTATTAAGTTTAGAGAACCATTCATCTAGATATTCTCGACTATCTCCATACCATAAGGTTCTTGCACTTTTTAATTTTAGTTTTCTAGCTATAAGGTCTAACGCATTTGATTTCGTAATGCTTTGGAGAGTTCCTTTTTTTATTTTATTAATGATTTCACGTTTTGCTTGTGATGCAACTTCAGATAAATCTGATTTTGTGTATGTCTTTTTAGCCAATTAACTCACCCTTTACGATAAAATTTCTAGCTTCATAAAAACTAGGATTTGGTTTAGTTTTATAATATTTCTTAATATAGTTTAAAGATTTTTCGTGGAGTTCTTCTCTTATAATTTTTATTTTAGTATTTTCTAAGTTGAATTTTTTTGATAATTCATTAAAAGCTTTTTTGATTAAATTATTTATATCATTAGATCGAAAACTAATCATTTCCCTTTCTAATAAGTCTTTCGTCTTTTTGCTTTCTTTGTCTTGATAAACTACTAAAAGCATATAACGAAACAGTTCTGTTTTGTGATCTTCTAGTGAATCTAAATCAGGTTTATAGTAATTGCAACTAAAACAGTGTAATTCAGTATGACCACAGTTAATCATAGAAGTTGCATTACAACTATGTATTCTGAGTGGAAATCCAGTTGGAAGAGATGAAGATATGGATTTTGGAAATTCAAAATCTTGTACATCTTCTGCAACTTTAACTAACAAGTTTGTAATTTTTTCTACATTGTACTTTGATTCACTTAATTCAAGAGTTTTATCAATTATCTCATGTAAATCAACCGTATTTTCTGATTTATTTACAGTAATATTTTTGTAAACTCCTTCAGATTGAATTTCTTCAAACCATTTTTGATGTTCTAGTGGTTTGGTTGCTAAATAAGGTAGCTGAGAGTTTATATTTTCATGGCCTAGTTGATCTTGTATAGAATGCTTTTCTCTTCCCTTTAAACGCATATAAAGTGCATGCATTCTTCTTAAATCATGAGTTGAAAAAGAGTGCATGTTAGGATTGCTACCTTGCCACAGTTTTCTTTGAATACGATTTAAAAACTTATTCATTGAGCTTGTAAGGAAAGGACCATCATCGAACATATTTCCTAATAGTCTGTATTCTTCTAAGTTATCTCCATAAGGGTATTCATCCGGGGAAATCAATATTTTTTTACTTGGTGCAACACTTTGCAATTCTCTTATCCAACGTTTTATATCAGGAGTGGCGAGAACTTTATTAGAATTGGAGTTTTTTGTTTTATGAATATATAACCAGGTCACTCCCATATTATCATCATGTAGACAATTGTATAATAAATAGCATATCTCACTTGATCTTTGGCCAGTTGCTAACTGCAATAGGCAAGCTCGCCTCGCTCGGAAATCAGCAATATTATTTTCATCAAAATAAGGACAAGCATCATCAAGTAAAGTTTCAATTAATAGTTGTGTAGCACCAAAGTTTAACATTCTCCCAAATGATTTTTCTTTGTTTCTTAAAATTGGAGGGATGATTCTAGTTATATTCAATTTTAAACCATTTGTTTTTGTATACCATGTTAGCCAGTGCTTGCAGGCTATTCTAATAGAAGATTTGCTGTTATAAGATAAATAAGGCACCTCGTAAGTCATAATTTGTTCTAATCCCAGATATAGGCAGCTTTCTATGGTGAAATAATAATTTTTATTCAATAGTATACATAGTTTTAGTAATGCCGAAGAATATTGAATCCATGTTCCGTCAGAAATCGAATTTAAGCTTTCACGTATTAGTATACCTTGATCATCTTTATATTCTATAAAAGAAGATTTATCAATGCATTCTCTTAAATTTTTAAATGTAAAGTTAAACAATTCTTGTGTGATATCAGTGTCAAATTCGCTAATTAAATCGGACCATTTGGCTAATTCTCTATTTTCAAAACTGGTATTTGCCTTCATCTTTAGAACTTTTTTAACTGGAGACAGTTCCTCGTTTGAAAGTGTGAAAGATAAAAAACGAGCAACTTTTATAAGAGGACCTTTTTTCTTTTTCTTATGTAAGTAGTTGAGGGTTTCTTCCGTGATGCAATTATCTGTGTAATTAGGAAATAGACCATAGCCACTTAGCCATAGTTTAAAAACAGTTTGGATCACTCTATCTTTGAAATCTGACTTTTTTATAGAATTGTCCACATCTAATTTTTGAAATGAATCATAATACTTTTCAAATAAGTTATTTAAAGTTTGAAAGTTTTTTAAGTCATCAATCGGATAATAGTGATATCCAGTAGGTATAGAAAATGAAATTTCTAAAGGTAAGCTAATCCTTCTGTAAAATGCTAATAAATAAGAATATTGTCTTTCGCTTCTCTTTATGTTTTGAGGGCATTCGTAATATTCTAGTGGATTGAATATAAAATTATATTGAAGTTTTTTGTGTTCATATGCTCTAATTTCGTCATATGAAAAGTGTTCTTTAATTCCTATACGAATATATATTTCATTGAAAAATACATATTCGTAATTATTTATTTCTATTGGTGTAGATATTTGTGAAAGGCTATCTCTCATTATAAAGTACTCCTTCTTCAATTCTTTTGTTATGAAGATAATTATCAAGCATTTTAATAATTTGTTCTTCTGTCAAATTTAGCTCGCTCAAGCGCTTTACAATTAAAGAGAGAGTTTTAACTTGATTGTGGATAATAGGATGTTCATATGAAAAATCTGAGCAATTTTTTTGCATTTCTTTTAAATTAATGACTTGTTGGCCTAGAACCTTGATTGCTTGAACTATTTCGTCTTTTGTCATTAAGAAATTAATGCATCCCCAACATTTAAGCCAATTCGAACAACCTTTTTCATTAAAGCAGTAGCCCATGTTTAGCTTTTTGCCAAAACGTTGTATAAATTCATCTATTTTCATTTCTGTAGTTAATACTTTAAGCATTTCGTCAATAGGTGTTTTATCGCTACTTAAAAGCTCTACTAATCTTAAATAGAATTTGCCTGTTATTTCTTTTGATTGAAATTTCTCCATAACCCTAAATAATAATGAAGTCCTAGAAATTCGGCTTTTTAAATACTCTCTAGTCATTAGTTCGTTCTGATGACCGGCAGCAGTTTGAACAACACTTATATCTCCAGATTTTAATGCGACATGAGTTAATAAATGATGGCGAAATCCATGAGCAGAAGCCCGTAATTCTTCAAAATTAGGATAAATTTTCAGGAGTTTTGGTTTTACTATTTCTTCAAAAAATCTTCTAATCTTATTTACTTCTAAAATCCATGGAGGATTAGTTAATTGAAATAAATGTACATACTCATTGTTGTTATATGGATTAACAATTGGTTTTAAATTTAAGTTTTTAGCTCTTGCTTGTAAAGATTTAATTGTATCTATGCCTGTTTTATCAAGAATAGGGAATTGTCCATATTTGTTCCCTGCTTTATCAGCTAATTTGGAGTATATTCCAAAAGCATTAGGAGCATTAGGAAGTGGTTGTATGGAGTCGTATGCATCCAAATATAGAATATAAGAAAAACGTGCTGGAGCACTTGCTATTGTTAACCAAAATGCACGGCATAAATCTTCTATCTCATTAGTAGGCGTAAATTCATAAATTATTCTAACAATATCTTCAGCTAATGAAAGTTCAGAGAACGCTCTACCATCTGAATCTTTCCTGGCCTTTTTTACTTTTTTCATCAAACTTGACCAATAAGAATGAGGAAAGTCTAATGTTGTTGGGAAATAAGTAGTTTCACCTAAGCCCCATTGAAAAAATCTCTTTATATTAGCAATGTAACACAATGCTGTGGATTCACTAGTTTGCAAAATAAGATATTCTGTAAGATTTATGAATTCCGAAGAGTTGAAAGATGTAAGGCTCTTTAAATTTTTTGTTTGTAAGTATGAATATAGTTTATTGAATGAACTTAGAGTGTTTTGCATGTATTTAGTTCTAACATCACTTCGTTGTAAAAATTCCACATATTGTTTGAATAAATGGCCTAGGCAAGGGTCGTTTATTAGAAGTTCCCATTTAGAGTGTCTGTTGTTCCGTTTTACAATAGTATTTGTATAATTTAGCTTTATTCTAATATCTTGAATTGCTTTAGCAGTATATTTTGTACTATCAAATAATTGAGGGATTCTAATTGTATCTTCATCTGTAAAATCTTTAAACGATTTTCCTAGTAAAATACAATGTAATGCAAGCCGTTTTCTAAATCCACTAACCTCGCATCTATGAGCTGAAATTATCTGCTCTTCGTTTTGCGTTATCAAGTTTACTTTTCTAGCAAGCCAAATGGCAGCTTGGTTAGAGTTATGTCTTGAATCTAAAAGATATTCTAGTAGGATTGGTATATATCTTGTTTTTTTATAAAATTTATTTACCCATACCCAGCAGATGATATAATGTAGTTCAGAAAAACCAGATTCAAATTTGTTAAACTTTATTTTATCATCAACTGTGGCTTCAAGCCAATTCTGAGGTTTAGGAAAATGGAAACTTAATCGTTTTTTTGCATTCTTCACTGATAACTTTTTGTTGTAACTATCATTTTTTAAAAAAGTGTTAATTATGTAGTCGCTGTCACACCAATGCAATTCCATATTATATCTCCTTAAAATCAAACTCTTGAGCCATATCTTCTACTATGTTTATGTTCCTATCATTAGTAGGGATATAATGTGAATATACTTTGCGAGTTATTTCTATTGATGAATGCCCCAACCATCTACTAACATCTGATAAATCTTCTTTTCTTACTCTTATAAGATAAGTGGCAAAAAAATGACGGAATGAATGGGGACTAAAGTTTTTTAAATCTATATTATATTCTTTGTGCAATTTGTCTGCATAATGAGTATATCTTTTGCGAATAGTTTGACCTGTGATTGGATTTCCTTTATTTTGATTTTGTCTTGATACGAACAAAAAACTATGCTTTTTTTTAGTGTATCTAATAAGTACTTCCCGTTCTTTTAAAGCATTAAGTAATAGATCTAAAAATAACTCTTCACTAAATAAAAAAGGAACTTCTCTTGAACCAGACTTATGTTGTGAACGATAATCTTGATTATCCCTTTCAACTACATAACATACCCATTTATTTATGTGATTTGAGTATTCTATATCTCCTTTTAGATTATTTTTAATGAATTCTCTGGCTTTAAAATGCTCCATGAAAAGTAAGTTTGTTGGCAGTGATGAAGTATCAATCATTAAGTTGGCTGCTTCAGCTGCTCTTAAACCAAAAAACTTTAAAATATGGAATAATAATCTATTTTGGTGATGTTGTTGAGGAATAAAATTTATAAAAGTATCAGCTTGGTTGACCGTAAAAACTTTCTGTTCTAAAATTAATGATTTTTTATCTTTGATTGGTTTTAATCCAACTGAGTCTAACATAGATTTAATATCGATTATAGTAATGAGATTTTTTCCTAGAGTACCAGAAAGCATACTCTCTTTATAACGAGCTTTTACTGGCAACGAGGTAATACACAAATCCTTATAATAAGTGGTTCTTTCTTTTAAGAAATTAATAAATTGAATAGAAGCACTTACAGCTTGAAGAATTGATTCATATGAAAGTTCATTCCAGGTCTTTTGATCCATAAAACCATCTTTAGAAAAAGCTATTTTGCTAATTTGCCCATAAGTATAAGCTTGTTGGTGTAAGGGAACTTCTGTTACAGTAGCCCATCTAATAGATTTGGTGTAACTAGAGTTGTTCGCTTCAATATTTCTAAGATAGTCAATAAATCCAAGTAATATTACCAAAAGATCATCCTGCAAAATATCTAAATCCCAAATTAACAAATAATCTAAAAATTTTTTTAAGTGATGTGCTTGATTTTTTGCGGTATTAATTGAATTGTAGCTTTTCTTGAATAATAAGTATGCGGTTGCTTCGTGGTGAGTTCTATGGTCAGGGTGACTTATAGATAGCGTATTAGATGAAGTGATAAAATTCACATAATAGAGACCATCTAATTTAATTGATTTGTAATGTTTAGCAAATGTTATTAATCTTACTTTGTGATCAATTATATTACTTATCTTAAGTAAATCTTTATAGCTCATGCAATATATCTCTTTCTTTTGTGTAATTTAGTATATTTTTATATAAATACATCAATACCAATACCTATAATATAATAAATATGAGATTGTTTCTAGGGTTGATATGATACATCTGTAGGAAGTTCTGTGCCAATATCAACTATAAGTGGTGAGGTATTTAATGGTTTTACAAAAAAAGAATAGTAAGATATAGTATTTAATTACTAAAATAAGAATATTCTATATTGATACGTTGAAAAGTGTATAAAAAGATTGCAGATAATTTTATTGGTTTTTTAGGAATGAAATAATGAATCTTTAAAGATCACAGGTTAAATACAATGGTGATGAATTACATATTAGCAGTCAATTTTAACATGAAATAAAGCGTATATTTTAAATTACATGGTAATTTAAGATATACGCTAATTTTTTTACTATTTATGTAATTCATTACATCATCTAATTTATAAGGGTTCATAGGCAAATATAATCAATAACTAATATAGTGCATTTATAAATGAAATAAGATAGCCATGTTTATTTGTACCATGTATAATATCTGTAGGTTTTAGCTTTAAAATATTAAGGATGTTGTTTATACTAGAAATTATAGTATAAATAAGGTTACTGTATTTTGTTATATTCTGTTCATTGCTAATCGTATAAATAGGAATATTCATATAAAAATTAGTTCCTTTCACATGGGAAGTAAATGAATCATAATTAACCAATGCTTCATCAACACTTTGAATAGCGTTAGTTATACTGTCCTTTATAAAAATATCAAACATAGATCCAGAAGTTGTATTTTCATTAGTATCATTTATCACTGTTAATATACAAGAATCTTGCCTAAACACAAGAGAGTCTTTAATGACATCATAGTTTTCTATACCATCAAGGTTAATACCGTTACCATCTGTTAAACCATAAATTGAGGCACTATCAACTTTAATTTTTTTAAAAAAATTATAACTACTTCTGATATTTATGTCATTATAGTCAGATAAAGTATTACAAAGTAAAACTAATTCCTGCACCAATCTTTTATACCTGTTAATATTGCTTAATTCCTTTGTTTTTTTAGAAATTCTACTAATTATCAGGGAATAATCTCTTTTAACCTGAAAAACATTTAAATTTTTACATGAGAGTTTTTCAAAAATTTCGCTTTCAGATACTTCATTGAATTTTGGTGAATAATAATCAGTATAGGGGTATATCATTCTAAATAAGTTATTGTATATTATAACAATATCACTTATTAAATCTTTTACAATGAAATCATCAACAAACTTTTGAGCAATAGAATTTTCAATTGCAACTTGTATCCAATCACATAATTCTTTATATAGATTATTATCGTTTAATGAGATAGGAGTTATCCTATTATGATTAATATCAAAGCACAAATCGTCAATTTTATTTGTATTATTATCATTTTCTATAAGAAGAATGATACCATTTTCACCAATCATTGATATGGCTAGTCCAGTTTCATACATAACATTAGGATTTGAGATAAGTTTACCTTCTGGTGTTTTGTATATAGGAGTTAAATCACCAATAAATACATCGCAAGTCATAATTTGCTCTAATATTTTTTCAAAGATAAATGGGGAACCTGATTCTTCTTGAGTAGGTGAAAAGATAATATTAATACTTATCCCGTATTTACTCAACATATGTTTTTTAGCTTTTCTTAACTGATTTCTTATAAAATTCGTTACATTTTTGTTCTGGTTTTGCCAAGCAATAAAAATTTTATATTCCATATAAAAATCCTCCTATGTACAATTTGCGTATAAAAAACATGATTTATTATACCATATATTAGGGGGTTAATTACCTGTTTTGCGATAAGTTTTCCTAATAATATGGCATTGCATTTTTGAGTTTTTTTACTTTCTTCTCCATTTAGATATTGAACTTTGACATATTAAACGTAATAAGCGTCAAGAAGATATGTATAATATTCAGTATATACATGCTTCTCATAGTTAACTCAAGATCATGCGTCTCATACTGATACAAAGTTAAATGATTTTAAGACTAGGGAAGTAATCTATGTATAAATTATGTGGAATGTTTAATATTTATAATTATGTAGCATATAATCGAATAAATGTATGGTTATTAATAACTACGGACTATTTAGTGATATATTCCGTATATTTGATAGTATGGTATAAATGGGAGGAACAAAATGAGAAAACTATTATTATCGTTAATTACCGTGCTACTTTTATTCACTTTTGTTGGGTGTGCTAAAGATAAAGAATCTATGACTACAAATAGGTCGTACGCCTCGATGTTGATTTACAACAATACTGCTTATTATCTCTCATCGGATGTTATATCAAGTGAGAATCTAGATAATCAGATTGGAATTGTTAAAAAACAAGTTACTCCTTCTCCTAAAAATGATGGGGAAGCAAATGAGTGTCCAGTTGGAACAAAAATATTTTCTATAAAGGATATAGACGTAAAGGAAGCAATTGCGATAAATTTTCATAATGAATATTACAAGGCTATAACAAAACATTAAATTGCGCAAAATAGGAACACCTTTGTAAGCGTAAAAACTACTTTTATCCAAAGTTCTTAAAGGGAACTAATTATGAACGAATACTTTAGAAATCAAATCATATAATAGAGCAAATAATGTCAAAAGTACGGTAGTCATTTGCTCATCTGTAGCTCCAAGAAAGTTAAAGATATATATTGGAATTTAGTACTAGCAAATTTGAATTGTAGAAAAAATGAGATTAATGTTTTTAAATCTGAGTATTCTAATAATGTCTAAGGTGGAAGTTGATAGAACTAGTAATATAATTAAGAACTAATCTAAAGTATTCCAATAAGCTAAGAAATAATATGAATTTACTGTGATAAAGTTAAGTTCATATTATTTTTTTATATAAATTTCTTAGAAGTTCAGATGTAATTTTATAGTGTAATTTGAATTAATAAGGTTAATTAAGATGTTTGATGCAAATACTAAGTTCATCAATAATACTAAAAAGGAAGTCGATAATATGAGTCAAGGACTAATATCATTATTTATACCTATAATAGTTATTGTTTTAGCTATGACTACAAAAAGAATCATAGCTGCGCTTGTTGTCGGAATTTTAGCAGGAGGTATACTACTTGCAGGAGGAAACATAATCAATGGATGTATATTAGCTATTGAGCATTTAGTTAAGTCAACTGCTAATGAGGAGAGTGTATATATAATAATGTTCCTATTTTTATTTGGAGCCTTTGGTGAAATCATGAAGTTATCAGGTGGAATAAAAGGTTTTTCAAAACTAGCTAATAAATATGTCAAAACAGAAAAAGGTGCTTTAGGCACTGTATGGATAGTTACTATTTTCACTTTTATTGATTGTTGCTTTCACGCCATATCTACTGGAACAATAGGAAAAGCATTAATAGAAAAAGTTAAGGGAAGTAAAGAAAAATTAGCAATTATTGTTAACGTAACTTCTTGTCTGTTAATTATCTTAATTCCGTTTGGAACTACTTATGTAGGCTATATAATAGGAGTTATAAATTCCTCACTAAATAAATCAGGTTTAAAAATTTCAGCATATAGTTTATATCTTAAGAGTATTCCTTTTAATTTTTATGCCATAGTTATGATAATTGTGAGTATTTGCATTATGCTCTTTAATCTAAAATTTGATTATATTGTTAATAAAAGTAATAACGAAAAACAAAGAGATGAAGAAAGTCAAAGTCATGGGCATGAGGCACATGAACAATGCGAATTTGAAGAAAAAGCGCCACCAAGGCCATTTAACTTAATTTTTCCTTTAGGATTGCTTATTGCAACTACTTTCTTTTTCTTTTGGTATACTGGTAAAGGAAAAGGTCAAGGGTTTACTGGAGCAATAATGAATGCGGATTTTGAAAAATCAATTTTACTTTCAGGTGTAGTTTCTGTGGTAATTACTACAATATTTTACCTAATTCAAAAAATACCTATGGAAGAAATAGAAGGTCATTTCTTATCAGGTGGAAATGAAATGATGCCGCCTATTATTGTTTTAGTTTTAAGTTGGGGATTATCAAGTATCATAGAAGATTTAGGTTTTGTAAAATTTATTACAAATGCTATTGGACCGCAAGTACCTGCTACACTAATTCCAGTTGTAATATTCTTAATAGGCTGTGCTGCATCATACTTTATGGGTTCCGCTTGGGGGACGTGGGCGCTTCTAATGCCAATAGCTATACCGCTTGCAGTAACTACAAATTCAAATCTATCTTTAGTAATAGGAGCTGTACTTGCTGGGGGATCACTAGGAGATAATGCCTCACCGCTTGGAGAAACAGCGATACTGTCGTCTACTATAGCAGAAATCCCACTTATGAAGCACGTTAAGACAATATTACCGTATAGCATCGTTTCTATAATAATTTCATCAATATTATTTATTGCATTCACATTTATAGTTTAAAACTAGTAAGTTAAACCTATTAACCTATATATAAGGCTAATAGGTTTTTTATTATATATGAATAATTTATAAAACTAAAAAGTAAAATATTTTTTTATATTTAGTTGACAAAGTAAAGAGCTTTTGCATATAATGAACACATGAACAAGTATTCATATGTTCATATGAAAAGGAATGATAATATGGAAAAAAAAATAAACATTGAAAATTGTAGCTGTTCAATTATACATGAGGATGTAGTAAATAAAGTAAAAGAAAGTATACCTCAAGAAGAAACTCTGTATGATTTAGCTGACTTATTTAAAGTGCTTGGAGATTCAACAAGGATAAAAATATTATGTGCTTTGTTTCAGGCAGAAATGTGTGTTTGTGATATAGCTGCATTACTTGCAATGAATCAATCAGCTATCTCACATCAACTAAGAGTATTGAAACAATCTAGACTTGTAAAATTTAGAAGAGAAGGAAAAGTTGTCTATTATTCACTAGATGACGAACATGTTAAGAGTATTTTTGACCAGGGATTGATCCATATAGCAGAAAAAAATTAAACCATTATTAGGAGGGATAAGATAATGGAGAAAGAAATTAAAAAACTTAGTAAAAGTAATCTTAAAGCAACAACCATAGACATTAATAAAAAGAAGATTAATGTGAAAAAACAAGAAACTAATAATATTAAAAAGGAATTTATTCTTGACGGTCTGGATTGTGCTAATTGTGCTGCTAAAATAGAAGATAAGGTAAGTAAGATTGCAGGAATTAGTTCAGCTAATGCCAATTTTGTAACCAAAACCCTAACCTTAGAAATTGAAGAAATAAATAGAGTACAGGAATTAATTAAGGAAATTACTGATACTATAAAAAAAATAGAGCCTGATGTAAAAGTGAAAGAGAAAAATGCGAAAAAGCCATTAAAAAAAGAAATATTATTACAAGGTCTATGCTGTGGTAATTGCGCTGCAAAAATTGAAAGAGAAACTAATAATATAGATGGTGTAAAATCTGCGAGGGTGGACTTTGTATCAACAAAACTTATAATGGAAATTGACAATCCCTCTAAGAATAGTGCTATCTTAAAAAAAGTAAACGAAATAGTTGGTAGAATAGAACCAGACGTAAAAGTTATTGAAATTGAAAATAGAAGTAAAGTATCTAAAAGTAAAAGCCATGATCATGAGCATGGAGATGAAGATGATCATGAAGATGGACATGAACACGGTGAAGGTAGTAAAAAAGAAATAATTAGATTTGCAGTAGGTGCAGCAATCTTTGGATTAGCAACTGCAATGAAGTTTTCAAATATAGTAGAATTAATACTTTATACTATAAGTTATGTAATTGTTGGTGGAGAAGTAGTTTTAAGGGCATTAAAAAATATTAAGAGAGGTCAAGTCTTTGATGAAAACTTTCTTATGAGTATAGCAACTATTGGTGCCTTTACAATTGGCCAATATCCTGAAGGTGTAGCGGTTATGTTGTTCTATCAGGTAGGTGAAATATTCCAAGGTATGGCCGTTAACCGTTCAAGAAAATCTATAACAGCTCTTATGGATATAAGACCTGATTTTGCAAATCTAAAAATTGGAGATGAACTTAAAAAAGTATCACCAGAAGAAGTCAGCATCGGAGATATTATAGTTGTAAAACCAGGAGAAAAAGTTCCACTAGATGGTAAGGTAATAGAAGGTACTTCAATGTTAGATACTTCTGCGCTAACTGGTGAATCAGTTCCGAGAGAAGTAAAAATTGGCGATAATATCTTAGGTGGAGTTATTAATAAGAATGGTGTTTTGACAATTGAAGTAGAAAAAGAATTTGGAGATTCTACCGTTGCAAAGATTTTAGATTTAGTTCAAAATGCAAGTGGCAAGAAAGCACCAACGGAAAATTTCATAACAAAATTTGCCAGATACTATACACCAGCTGTAGTTTTTGCAGCTCTAGCATTAGCTATAATACCACCACTTGTTATAGAGGGAGCGACATTCTCAGAGTGGATATATAGAGCATTATCATTCTTAGTAGTATCTTGCCCTTGTGCTTTAGTTGTATCTATACCACTTGGATTCTTTGGAGGAATAGGTGGAGCCTCAAAGAATGGAATACTTGTTAAAGGTGGTAACTATTTAGAGGCTTTAAATAACGTTGAAGTTGTAGTATTTGATAAAACTGGAACACTAACTAAAGGTGTGTTTAAAGTAACAGAAGTAAGAGCAGAAAATAGTTTTTCAGAAAATGATCTTATTTCATATGCAGCATATGCAGAAAGTTATTCTAATCATCCAATAGCAACTTCTATTGTAAATGCATATAACAAAAAAATAATTAAAGAATCAATTCAAGACTATGAAGAAATATCAGGATATGGCGTAAAAGCTATAATTGATAGCAGAAATGTATTAGCCGGTAATTATAAATTAATGGAAAAAGAAAATATACCTTATAAAAAAATAGAGGTTATAGGTACTGTAGTTCATGTAGTTATAGATAAAAAATATGCAGGATATATAGTAATATCTGATGAAGTTAAAGATGATTCAGCGAAAGCAATTAAAGAATTAAAGGCTATTGGAATTAAGAAAACAGTAATGTTAACAGGTGATAATAAAGCAGTAGGAACTAAAGTTGCGAAACAATTAGGATTAGATGAAGTTCATGCCGAATTACTACCGGATCAAAAGGTTGAAAAGGTAGAGTTACTTGATAATGAAAAGTCACCAAAAGGTAAGTTGATATTTGTTGGTGATGGAATAAATGATGCACCTGTTTTAGCAAGAGCTGATATAGGTATTGCAATGGGAGGAGTAGGTTCAGACGCTGCAATTGAAGCTGCTGATGTTGTAATAATGACCGATGAGCCTTCTAAGATTGCTACAGCAATAAAAATTGCTAAAAAAACAAGACGTATAGTTATGCAAAATATAGTTTTTGCATTAGGAATAAAAGCTATTCTATTGGTATTTGTGGCTATTGGTTTAGGAACTATGTGGGAAGCTGTATTTGGGGATGTTGGAGTAACGCTATTGGCAGTTTTAAATTCAATGAGAGCTATAAAAACAGAGAAAATATAATTATTATTTTAGAACTGTCATTAATCTTATATGCTTTAAATAATGTATATGAAAATGGCCTTAATGGATATTTAAAGAAAATATTTTTATGTATCATGAGTGATTGTATCGATATAGTAATCTAATCACAATAAATAAATGGACAAATACGCATATATTCAGATAATGTGAAATATTATAAATTTCAAATAGCATTTCACATTATAAATTTTTAAGTATTATGAAATAAACTAATATCTTCAAATATTTAAATTTTAATATAAAAGGAGTGATAATTGTGGGAATAGACGATTTCTTAAAAAGTCTTGGTGGAAAGCACCATGGAGATCATCATGGTAACCATCATACAAACCATAAAAATAACAATCATAATTATAGACAGGATCATTACGATGATAGTGAAAGATTGGATTATATTCAAGAACAACATGATTATTCACAAAAAGATGAAGTGGAATGCCCTAAGTGTTCGACTACAATTCCATTGAAGAGTAAATTTTGCCCTAATTGTGGTGTATCATTGAATCCTATATTAAAATGTAATGGATGTGGTGCAAAAATGCCATTAGGAGCAACATTTTGTTCAGAATGTGGATTAAAAGCGAGATAGCTAATAAGTATACTAATCATTGAAATATATAAATTTTAGTGGTTACTAGTTAATTAACTATATGAATGTATTAGATAAACATGGATATTAAAGTTTTTTTGATAAACTTTACTAAAATAGTCATTTATAGTATTAATACTATAAATGGCTATTTTTATTATGCTTTAGCGCTTAAAGAAAACCACCTGCTAAGCGGGTGGTGGGCGGTTGGTTATACCGTTAAAAAATGATAAGTAATATCAAAAATCTATTGTTTATCATTTTTTGTGATACTAGTAAACTAATACTTGATAATACAAAACTAAGAATAACGTTAGTTTTAAAGGTTAAGCCTATAATTTTGATGTAAAGCAAATCGACTAATTAGAAAATATATGAACAGTTTTAATTAAAAAAACGCTTTTATATATTTTTTAGGCTTATAGCCGCAGAGCAATCAACCCGTTTGACGGGTGGTCATGACTCTTAAGAAAGTATAATATTAAGAAAATAAAGATATGTAATAAGACTATGGCTCAAACCTCATTAATAAAGACGAGTCATAGTGTTATGAAAAGTAATTTATTATAGAAATAATATGGTGAAATTTGTTTTAAAATTTATGATTAATCTAGATATTTCATAGGATTAACTGGTTGTCCATTTATTCTTATTTCAAAATGCGCATGAGGACCAGTACTGTAACCAGTAGAACCAATGTATGAAATAATGTCTCCTTGATTTACTCTTTGACCAGCAGAAACATTTAGTTTAGACGCATGTGCATATAGAGTAGTCACCCCATTTCCATGATCTATTATAACCATGTTTCCATAAGCTTTGTTATATGTGGCTGTTGTTACAACTCCAGACTTGGATGCTTTAAACGGAACTCCATATCCTGCACCTAAATCAACACCGGTATGAACACTATTTTTACCAGTAATAGGATGAATTCTAGGTCCGAAAGAACTTGTTATTCCTCCTGGAGCAGGACTTATAAATCCATCTGTTGAAGTAGTTTGTTCGTTAGAAGAACTTGTATTATTAAAATAGTCTTTAAGGTCTTCAGTATCTTCCTCATATCTTGAAATTTCGTTTTGTATGGCTTTTTTCTCATCAGTTAAGCTTTGAATTACTGCTAAACGCTCGTTTTCAAGCTTTCTTAGACTATCTACTTCAGACTGATATACTGCTAAAGAATCATTATAACTTTTCTTAGCAACCTCAACACTTGCCTTTTTAGCTTCAATATCTTCTTTTTGTGTATTTAATTTACTTTCTTTCTGCTCTAATTGTTTTTGAATTTCAGCAACTTCATTAATCAAGTTATTATCCAGCTTAATTATTCTAGTCATACTTGAAAATCTTGAGATAAAATCACCTAAGCTGTTAGAATCAAGTAATACATCAATCATATTATTTGTGAAATTAGCCTTATACATACCTCTAAGCCTTCTACCCAGTATGTCTTTTTTCTGAACTAATTCTGCTTGCTTATCTATTATTTCACCTTTAATATTATCAATGTTAGTAGTGAGCTCATCTATGGATCCTTGTAAGCTATTCATCTCATTTTTGAGCTTATTTATTTCAGCTTGTACATTATTAAGCTGAGTATTTTTGTCGTATAGTTCTTCTCTTACTTTTTTCAAGTTATCTTGTTCTTGATTTTCTTTTGATTGAATAGTATCTTTATTTTTTTGAAGATCTTCGATTTTTTCATTGTTTGACTTAATTTCTTCTTGAATTTCTGATTGAGTTTTTGAAGAAGCCTTTATACTAACCATTGAAATATTTGAAAATATAACTAGTCCAGCTAATATGATAGATAATCTTTTTTTATTCATAAAATCCCCACTTTAGTTAAACATAATTTCATTTATTGACTACCAACACATGAACACATGCTCATATGTTCAATTAATATAATAACTTATACTAAAGAATCTGTAAAGTAATAATATCATTTAGACTACATGTTAAATATAGAATCTAACTATTAATATTTCATTTAAAAAATCGTTAAAAATTCTCAAACTTTATGCGACTTAACAAAAGACTATGTAATTACAGAGATAAATGCTTGGAAATATGAAAAAGAGGCGTTAAGAAGAGTTTTTATAAGGCAGGTTTTATTGGGATTAGGATATAATGATGAAAACTATGTTAAAAAGTTTATGGAAGGATTGAGGCAGTATAAAGGAAATGCTAGAGAGAATCCTATGAAAGCAAAAGATTATCTTGAAGAGTGGATTCCGATAATACTTTCAGCCTTAGTAATATATACTAATATTTATATTGCAGATTATAAGAAAAGTTATAGCTGGTGATATATCTTCCATGGATTTAAGAACTTTCTTCTTTACATCAGTAAGTGGCACCATATATATACCTGTCTTTGTTGGACTTATTCAGCGGTTTATAAAAGCTTTATCAGGGAAATATACATTTAAATTAGCGGCACCAATAACTACTACAGAATTAACCGAATATAAATGGGTTAAATGTAACAGTTCAATTATAATATATATGATGAAGAAGTGCGTAAATATTTAGTCAACCATACATAAAGTAAGAGAAAAATTGAGATTGATTTAATAGAAACTGAAGATGGACTGTTATTGCTTAAAAGTAATTATTAGAATAATATATAATTATAAAATTATTTGTAATATATTAGTATAATGTTAATATTTATGGGGGTTGTGTATGGATGCAGCTAAAATTGATGAACATTTTGAAAATTATATTCAAAATGAATCACTAAGAGATGAATTTTCAGATGAACAGCTGAAAGAAGAAATTGAAAAAATAAAAAAAGTGCTACTTAATAAGAATATTGTAAATACAGATTTGGGAGGATTAATAGCTCTTAGAGGTTTTGTTTTTCAATATTATGTTGCAATTTATTATATGGTAGAAATGATACACTCAAGGGTAGCTTGGTGGAATGCAGTAACATTTGAATTAATAGATGATATTAGTCTTGTTTCAGACAATAAAATAAAGATAATACAAGTTAAAACAAAAAGAGAAGATTCTATTAATAGAGTTATAAATATAAAAGATGATCTTACAAAGAGAAGCAATAAAGGATTGGACAGTTGGCTGGACAAGTTGTTTTCTAACAATAAAATTATTGATGGTAAGTATATTCAATTTGAATTAGCAACAAATACTAGGGTACAAGAAGATCTTGAAGATTATTGTTATGAAAAGCATAGCATAAATAATAAAGATATAGGTATCAAAGATAAATTAAGAGTTGAATTAGACAAAGATAAGATAGTTAAGGATAAAGATGGTAAAAAGAATGTGGTATTTAAATGGAAAGATTTAAATAAGCATTCAGTGGAATGGTATCTAAATAAATTCAATATAAGGTATTTTGGGTTTACAGAAATAATAAGAAGTGAGATTATATTTAAAATTACAGAAATTATTGGCGTTGACAATATAGCTAAGGGTATATCAGAAATAGTGTTAAACTCATTGTTAGTAAATGTAATGGAAAGAACTCATAGTGATAATGGTAAAAATGTAGAGAAGTTAACCTTTCATAAGTTAGAAATAGAAAAGTGGATTAAAGATTCTACAGAAGAAGGAAAGAATATAATTGTGGACTATTCTAAAAAACAGGTACTGAAAGGTGTTTATAATCAAGTTCTTGATGATATACAAGCAAAAATTGAAAAATCATGGTATAACAGGTCAATAAGAAATGAACTATTAGATAGTTTAAATTGGATTAGGATTGAATTCAAAAAGAAAGAAAAAGAAGATGTTTATTTCTATCAAAGATTTTCTAGTAAATTATTTGATCTAGAAGATAAAGAGGAATATATGATAAATGATACTAAGCACAAAGGATTCTTATATAATTCACTAGAATTTATGATTTTCTTCTTAACTTTCTACGATGAGAAAGAACTTTTATTTGATAATACTCAATTAATATTTAAAAAAGTTAGCATAAAAGACTTTGCGAACCGTATTCTATCAGTATGTAATATGCAAGAAGATATGGATATAAATCAAGCAAAAGACTATATAGCAGTTAAAGCAAAAGAATGCGAGTTTTCTAGAACATTAAAGCATGATTACTACTGCTTGATAAACGATTCAGTAGAATGCGAGGATATATTTGATGAGAAAGCTTTTACTAAAGATGAGGAGTTTGAAGAAGATGTAAACTTACCATCAATTATAAAAACTCCATTAAACATAAAGTATGTAGTAGGACAAAAATTCAAAAGTAAATTGAAATCGTTAGAGAAAAATCAAGATAAGTTTAAATCATTTAAACAAGCGAATGTTAGAGATAAAATAAAGGTGTTTCTCAACGAAGAAGCATAAGTTGAGGTGAAATTAATGAATTCTATTAAATACAATACTTTAATTAATAGATTAAAAGATAAGAAATTTAAAAGATTAAATTGTGAACAAAGACTTGAGGCGATGTTTTCTAATGCTAAACAAGAAGTATGGCAAGATAACAATAAAGTAATTATAACTAAATCGTATACTAGTGCACCACATTTTCTTAATGAATGGTACAAAGATCAGTCTAACATACTCCATTTATATAAAATATTAGAAACAAAATTTAAAAATAATATATATTTTATTTTAAGCATGGATTGGGAAAGACAATTCGAAGAAAAATTACATTCTGAGATTAATAGAGTAGAGAAAAATTCTAAGTTATGTAGAAAATACGTTATATGTGATTTGTCAGATATAGAAAGAATTTTCTTTTTCAGTGATAAAAATTTGGACAATGGATTTTCAGGATATGAAAAAAAGTTTCGTGAAAGTTTACAGATATTTCAAGAAAGAAGCAATATAGTGCCACAATTAAGGAGAGATATTGATAATTACTTTAATTTAAATATGAACCATGAGTAGTGTTGAGGAGAATTTATAATAAATGAAAATTGAAAAATTGAGAATAAAAAACTTTAGAATATTTAACGGGGAGTATACATTTAATCTTAGTGATATAAAGCTATTAATTATTCAAGGGAATAACGGTCATGGAAAGAGTACTATATTTGATGCAATAGAATGGTGTTTATTAGGAGAAATAAGCAGATATAAAGGATCAGTGGAACCTAGCAAATTTAATTACCTAATAAATAGTGATTTGGTTAAATACAATAACGCTAAAATGCAGGTTGAATTAGTTTTAGCTAATGATAAAGAGAGACATACGATTATTAGAACATTAAATAAATCATCAACTAATACTAGAGGTGAATGTAAAGTTAAAGTAGATAATAAAGAGGTTGGTGTAAGAGAAGGAAACAAAATTATTCAACAAATTCTTATTGATGTAATTGATGATGATATGCAAAGTAATCCAATTAATCAAGATAAGATATTTAAAGAATTCTTTGTATCAACTCAAATATTATCTCAAGAGGTCGTATCAGAATTTGTGTTGAGTAAAGCGCCAGGTGATAGATTTAGAGTTATGGAAAGTATATTGGGGTTGAAAAAATATGGTGATGAATTTAGAAGGTATATAAATCAGTTATTAGCGGATAAAAAAGAAATTATTCAAGTGGAAGCAGCAATGAGCGATTCATTGCAACATAAAATAGACAATCTTAATAATATGGATTTCAAATTATCGGCAGAAATTGAGAGTAAAGAAAGTTATGTTAAAGAAGTTCTAGTAATAGATGAAGTTCAGATAATAGAAAAGTTTAATGAAAATATAAAAAAATATAATCTAATAGAGGAAAATAAGGAGTTGCATTTATGGGTTAATTCTTATTTGGATAATGGATTTAAGGAAGAACTAATTAATGCAAGAAAATATATTAAAAATAGACTAGATGATATATATAAAAAGTTAGCAATCCTAAACAAATCTGAATCATTATATGAAGAAGATGTTGTAATAATAAATAATAAAACAAAAGAAATTAAACAATTAATTCAGATCAAATCTAATGAAATACAATCCAATGAAGAAAAACTTTCTCAGATTAAGTTATTATATCAAGGTCTCTTAAAAGCTAATAACTACAATAAAATATATAATGATGAATTGAAGTTATTAAATGAGTTAGAAAAAAATATAGAAATTTTGAAAGATAAAAAAAATAAAATATTAGCTATTCCTGAAATTTTGCATGTTATCGATGTTTTTGGCAGCATTAATAGATTTAAAGATTGGCTCAAAGATATGGATATAAAGGTACTAGAAGTAAAAAGAGCTTTGCATCTAAAAACTAAAGAATCTGAATATCGTAAATGTATTAATAATATTGATTCAATTAAAAAGACAATTAGTGAATTAGCAAAGGAAAAGAAAGTTGTTGAAGATGATATACAAGTTAATTCTTCTAGGTTAATTAATATTGTTAAAAGCATAGATGAAAGTGAAAATGACTCAATTAATCAAATTATCTATAATGTTCAACAATATATACTTAATAATAATTATGATAAATGTGTGGTCTGCGGTAGCAGTTTTAAAGATAATATAGAACTAAAAGACGCTATAAGGTTAAAAATATATGAGGCAATTAGTGAAGTCGATAATCTTAATGAAACGAAATTGCAAATAAATAGTGATATATTACAAGCAGAAAAAAGACTAAGAGTTTTAAATTCACAAATAGAAAAAAATATGGATTTATTAAATAAAGAAAGTTACTTAGAGAGGGTTATTCTTAGCGATATAGAGATATCTAAATCAACATTAAATCCTGATTTATTAAAGTCTGATATTGAAACCTTAGAAGAAAGTGAAAGCAACTATATTAAAGCTATAGAAGAATGCTCAAAGTCATTTAATATAGTTGAACAGCTGGAGAGTCTTGAAGAAAAAATTACAATTCTTGATAAGCAGATTATTAA
The DNA here is from genome assembly GCF_009928445.1 of Clostridium sp. C8-1-8. GTDB lineage: Bacteria > Bacillota > Clostridia > Clostridiales > Clostridiaceae > Clostridium_AR. The sequence continues at coordinate 435,665 of NZ_JAABNO010000001.1, forward strand.
TAAAAGTTATAAGTTAAATGATATTAAGAATGAAGTTAAGGATTTTCAAAAGTATTTGAATCAGAATAACTCAGTTTTAGAAAAGGATATTAATTTAACCGAATTAAATATAAAAAAAATAGAATTTGAAGTAAAGTCTTTAAATGATGAGTATTTAGATATCAATAGTAAATTGAAACAGATTAATAAACAAAAAGAGGTCCAGGAAGAGAAAACTAGTTATATTAAGAAATTAATGCCAGAATTTTTAGGAACCAAAGAAGATATAAAAAAATTAAGTATTTCATTAAATCACAATGAGCAAATTTTAAACGAAATAAATGCCGAATTAGAAGCACTATCACGCACTTTAGAATGTAACTTTTTACAAGTGTCAGTATCAGAATTGAGGTCAGATTATAAAGGTATAGTAAATCAGATTAAAGAAGCCAAAGCTAAAAAGAAAATTATTATTGATGGTATACAAGAGAAGCAGCAATATATTTCTGATTTACAGAAAATTGAAAATGAGAGTAAACTAATACAAAGCAAATTAATGGGAGATTATATGAATCACTATAATGAAATAATAGATAGGCTTTTTTTTGAAATAAGTCCCCATGCATTTGCAAGACACGTAAATTTAATTACGAAAACTGGGAATTTATTTATTATATTAAGTAAAGATAAAATAGATAGAGATGAATTAATAAAATTAGATGAAAATAAATTGTATCAGCTAGTAAATGCGAGCCTCACATTAAGTTCAGCACAATCAAATATTTTAGCAGTCTGTATTTTTATTGCACTAAATATTACGCAAAGATGGACTAAACTTAAGGTTTTGGGGATAGATGATCCATTTCAAAATATGGATGATGTTAATGCATATTCGTTTATTGATACAATTACTAATATTCTTTCAGACAGGCAGGTTATAGTAAGCACTCACAGTGATGAGTTTGCAGCTCTTATTGAAAATAAGGCTAACTTGAATTTTGAAGAAATTGGTTTTATAAGACTTGACTCATATAATAAGAATACAGTAGATATAGTAAGCAATGTTCTAGTTAAGTGATGTACACTATATAGTTAGTTTTCTATAACTCATCTTGCAATCGTGCATACTTAAAATATAAAATGAAGCTATCTTATATTGTATTATCATGTATTCAATTTTTATATTGTTATATGGATTTTTAAGGATGATAAATAGAATTGATTCTATAAAAAATAAAGAAATAATCCTTGATACTGGAAGGAGCATTATTGGAAAGATTCTCTTTGTTAAAGATGATTTATATGTAGTATTTCACAGAAATGAATCGATATATATTTCTAAAAGTAAAGTTAAAAATATAGTAGACATAAAATTGCTACTTCCCCATAAAGACAAGATAGCCGAGAAAAAATACTGAAGCTTACTCAAATACACTTTATATCTGAGCTAGCTTATTGGTCAGTATTGATTAATTCTAAAGAAAATATATATCACTTTTGTAAATGGATTGTATTACATACCGTTGTTCCATGGAAAAATTTATATAATAAAATAGAAAGTAGATACATACAAATGCTATTGCTAACAAAACTATTAATTGTAACAATTATAATATTTATAATAATAGTAATTGCAAAGAAGAATTTTTAATAAATATAAGTAAATGCTTTTTGAATTTTTTTATTAAAGGAGTTTAATGATAAATATTTAAAAGCTAAATTAATAGTAAATAAAAAAGACTTAACTTTATCTAAGCAGTTAAGTCTTTTTACTCTTTAAATTTAAATAAGTCATCAATGTTGATACTTAAAGCATTTGCAATTGCAAAAACTTCATAATCGAATACCGGTCTAGTTTCTGATTCAATTCTAGAAAGCATTGGTTCGTCGATTTTTACTCCTTGTATATTTATTCTTGCAACTAAATCTTTTTGAGTACAATTCTTTTGTTTACGAAATAACTTTACTTTACTTCCAATGATATTTTTTCTTTCCATATCAATCATCCTTAAACAATTTATGTATTAATTTTAGTAAATTGCTCAAAATAAAAGTTGTGCAATACACAAGTTTCAGAGGTTTGATAAAATTTTTAAATAGGAGTGATAGATTTGGAAAAGTGTATACCATTAGTGAAAGATGCTTCCATGTATAAAGAAATTGCAAAAAATATAGTGAATCCTTTAGAAGTTCCTAGAGAAGCTATAAGTAATTCTATAGATGCCGAGGCTAAAAATATTAATATAGAATTATATAGAAATAATGAAGGACTATTTTGTATAGATTTTATAGATGATGGAGTTGGGATGGGAAGAAATGAAATTGAGCGCTTCTTTAACTTAGGAGATTCATGTAAAGACACCAGAAATATTGGAGAGAAGGGCTTAGGAACTAAAATATTTTTTAGAAGCAAAAGGATAACTGTAATAGCTCAAAAAGAAAATGTAGAAAGAACTATAGCAGTAATGGATGATCCATGGGAGAATTTAAGTAATGGAAAGGTTCCAGTTTATACTATAGAAAATACAGCTCCAATTGTAGGAAATGATGGTACGACAGTTAAGATTGAAGGATATTTAATTGATAATCCTGAGAAGTATTTCAATTTCTATACATTGAAGGACTATATACTATGGTTTACTGCTGGTGGTAGCTTTAAGAATCTATTTGCTACATATTCTGAATTAAATAGATATGTTAAAAATATGCAAGTAGCTCCTAGAATATTTATAAATGATAAAATACAGCAGGTTAAGGAAGAGATAGGAGGAACACATCAGTTTTATCCACCGCAGGAAAATCCAAAAGATGACGAACATGAAAAGGTGTATAAAAGATCAGTTAACTATTGTAGACATTTTGGACCATATCATAGAAGCACTAATATAAACGGAGAATATGTATCTTTTCAAATGTACGGAACTGTATCAGGGGTTAATTGTAGAAAATCAATATGCAAACTAAGACATTCAGAAAGATTAAAAAATAGATTTGGAGTATATTTGGCTAAGGACTTTATACCAGTAACTAAAAAGTCTAGTCTTATAACAAATCCGAATTATCATCATTTTCACCTTGTAGTAAATTCTCAAAATTTTGAGTTAACCGCTGATAGAAATAATATAAGTAATCAAGACGATCCTAAAGTTAAATGGATACTCAGTAGTGCTAAAAAAATTATTGATGAAGACATATTACCAATTGCTGAGAGTGTGTATTTCAAAATGAGGAAAGAAGAAGAATGCCAAGCTCAGATACAAGATAAAAATGTGGCGCTAAAGAATAGATTAATTAATTTCTCTAAATTACAAGGATTAAATATAGACAATATACCGATAAAAAAGATTCCGGATAATGAATCTCAAGTTGCATTATTGCTCACGGCGCTATTAAGTAATAATAAATTTAAGCAACATATTAAATATATAGATTCTATAGCACATTACTCACAGCATTCGACAACAGATTTAATATGCATTAATAATGATGGAAATCCTTTATTGGTAGAAATGGAATTTATGCTAAGTAATATTTTTAAACATGACCATCCTTATGAGACTTTTGATTGTATAGTTTGCTGGAAGATAGATATAGAAGTTAATGAGAAGAAAAAGTTAATTGATGGAACGGAATTAAAGCTAATATGTGAAAAAGAAAGATGGTTACTAAAATTTGGTGCTGATAAAATTATACCTATTATCGAATTATCAAATGTAATAAGAGTTGTAAGCGATTCAAAATATTTTGAAAGTATATTATAAGGTAATTCTTATTTTAAGTAATTAGATCATATTGAAGAAGTGGAATAAATATCTTGACTTATACGTAATAGGTAATTGCCTAGTGCTGATTTACATGACCAGGATGATTCGCGGAAAGTATGTTAGGATAGCTAATGATATATACATAATGAGGATATTCAAGTTTAATGGGTTTATAATGTTTATCTATATTGCATTTGAAGTAATTACCTTAACTTATAAAACTACCTGCCTTATATCTTGTATAAATACTCTAAAATAACACACATATATATGAAAGTTTTGCTTTTTCATACACTACTAATTTGTGTGAAATGCAATCCTTATTCTACACTAGAATCTTTATTGTATTATGTAATATATTTAAACACAGATATTGTAATATCAACATCTATAGTATATAATCAATATGGGTTCCTCTTTACGGCTGATATGCTGGTAAAGAATTCAAAGAAAAAGTTAATAAGTAATAGACATATATTTATAGGGCCCGAGTATTCTCGGGTTCTTAAAATTATAAGGAGTTATATATGAGATTAGATAAATACCTTAAAGTTTCAAGAATAATAAAAAGAAGAACTGTTGCTAAAGAGGTTTGTGAAGGTGGAAGGGTATCGATAAACGGTAAAGTTGCAAAACCATCCACTGAGGTAAAAGTAGATGATATAATTGAAATTGTATTTGCTAATAAAAAATTAAAGGCTAAAATTATTAGTATAGTTGAACATGTTAAAAAAGAAAATGCAAAGGCAATGTATGAAATTCTTGAAGGTGAAGAAGATAGAGACGAGGAGTAGAAGTTTCTTTGACATAAAAGTCAAAGAAACTTTTTTTATCTATATCATAGTATATATAGATAAAATCAATATGAATTTCAGTAGAAGGGGCTTATATTATATCTAAAATAAAGAATAAATACTTTTTAAGTCTCAGCAAGTATATATTTTAATAAGTTTATTTGAAGGCTATTTAAATAAGACATAATCCTCACTATAAATAAAAATATTAATCTATCGAATATATCAAAAAAATTAGTCATATAGTTTATTATAAAAACATATAGGAGGATATTATGGAGAATAAGAAGGAGCTAAAAGCTGAAGAAAGAAAAAGCAACCTAACACTAGAAAACAGAAAAAGGGTTGTTTTAACAGGCGTTGTGGAAGTTCTCAACTTTGATGAAGAAAAGATATTGTTAAATACATGCTTAGGGATGCTTACTGTAAAAGGTGAGGGGCTTAAGATGAATAAGCTTGATGTACAAAATGGAGATGTAGTTATTGTAGGAAAGGTATCAGCTATGATTTATTCTGGTGAAGTAAAAAAAGAGAAAGAAAGTATCTTAAAAAAGATATTTAAATAGGTGATGCTATGCTGCTTCCGTTAAAGATACAATTTGAGATAGTAATATTTAGTCTTATGGCAGGTTTAATAGCTGGTATACTTTTTGATTTTTACAGAATTGTAAGAGGATTCGGTGCTCCTAAATTCATAATTTTCATAGAAGATTTTTTGTTTTGGGTGTTAAATGCAATAATAATATTTACGTTCCTTCTTTATGTAAATTATGCTTTCTTGGGAATGTATGTATACCTGTTTATAATAATAGGAGCACTTATATATCTTAACTTATTTAGTGATAAATTAATGAAGATTGAAAGAAAAGCAGAGAGGGTTACTGGGAGAGGATTTAGAGTGATTTTTAAAAACTTGCTCTATATTTTTAAAAGTATATTTTTAAGAAATAAAATCAATAAGTAATTGGATAAAAAAATAACTTGAATAAAAAATGAATAGTCATTAAAATAGGAGTATAAATGAATTTTTTTGGAAATCAAAGGGGCTTGATTATGAGAAATAAGTTTACTCTTAAAAATATAGCGATATTTTTAATTTTTTCAATATTTAGTTTTAGTTTTATAAGGCAAGAAGTTACTATGAGAAAGATTGATAAGCAGGTAACTGAAAGACAGATAGAACTAGATAAAGTGAAAGAAAAAAATGATCGATTAAAAGATCAAGTTAATATGTCAAAAACTGATGCTTATAGTGAGAAGATGGCTAGAGAGAAGCTAGGTATGATTAAACCTGGTGAAAAGAAGATTATAACTAAAGACAATAATACTGTAAGTAATGATTCAAGCTCCACAAAATAGGTTATTATACAAATAACATAAATTTTAATATTCAAATTATTTTAAGGAGGAACATTTTTAACATGACCTTAATGGCAGGAAACATTTTAGAAGGCACAGTGGTTAACATCACAAACTTTGGAGCATTCGTAGAGGTAGAAGGTAAGACTGGACTTGTACACATTTCAGAAGTGGCAGATTCATTTGTAAAAGATATAAGGCTTCACCTAAAAGAGCAAGATAAGGTAAAGGTGAAAGTTATATCTGTAGATGATAATGGCAAGATAAGCCTTTCAATAAAGCAAGCAAATGTTCAAAAGAAATCAGTTAAACCTGTAGAGATTGACTGGAACTCAGAAAAGAAAAAGTCTTCTTCAAATAATTTTGAAGATATAATGTCAAAGTTCCTTAAGGATAGTGAAGAGAAGATGGCAGATGTTAAAAAACATCAAGAGTTTAAATCAAAAGGTAGAAAGAACTTAGGTTAATATAAAGTATTTAAATAAAAAAATCGGATGAATACATCCGATTTTTATTATTTTTAGCAAATAATAAGATATATTTAGAGGTTTATATTAAATTTATAAGCTCTAAAACCGCCATTTTTAATGGTTTTAAGAATTTATGGAGTATATAAATAAAAAAATATAAAAAAGTGTTGACAGTATACATGTCATACCTTATAATAAAACTTGTCGCTGAGAGGCGGAAAGATAATTATGCTGGAGTGGCGGAACTGGCAGACGCACAGGACTTAAAATCCTGCGGTGCTAAAA
>NZ_JAABNO010000105.1 GCF_009928445.1 Clostridium sp. C8-1-8
AATATGATTTTTATAGGGCAAACATATGAAAATTATAAAGATAATAGGTATCCATCGATAAAGGATTTAATAAATAAGCCTATTATACAGAAGGAAAAAATAATAAAGTATATGAAGGATTGTAAAATTACGGCTGTTTCACCTGCAATAGTTACAGATTTAATTAGTCCTGAAAATAAAATCATAGGACTTTATTCAATGAATGATGGAAAATATGCATGG
>NZ_JAABNO010000106.1 GCF_009928445.1 Clostridium sp. C8-1-8
GCGCATCTGCCTTTTCTGAACGTATGTGAAGAAATTCTGGCAGGCGACATATTCTTTTACTGTTCATCTTAATAAGCTACTCTAAGCCTTGATATCAGTAGGCCTAGCTAACAGATTTCTTTATACTTCTCTAAACAGTAAAATTCGCTGAAGCGATTTTCTTCAGTGAATTTTTTTGCGCATCTGCCTTTTCTGAACGTATGTGAAGAAATTCTGGCA
>NZ_JAABNO010000107.1 GCF_009928445.1 Clostridium sp. C8-1-8
TCTTGTTCGATTATAAAACCTTTTTCTGACTAAGAAATTTATTTCACTAAAATCTTTGTTTACATGGGTGGCTATGCTATAATAATTGTGCCAACCAAGTATCATTGAATTCAGTTTTTCAATGTTAAATGTTTTAGGGTGGTTTTTAATTATCTCTATTTGTTTTCTATAATTATTTATTATTTTAGTCTTAGCTTTGTCAGATATATTGCTCTTAGC
>NZ_JAABNO010000020.1 GCF_009928445.1 Clostridium sp. C8-1-8
CGCATCTGCCTTTTCTGAACGTATGTGAAGAAATTCTGGCAGGCGACATAATTTTTATTCTTTCTTCTATTTCTACATTTAAGCCGTATTTATATACTTATCCACAACTTTATCTGAAATACAATTTACTAAAGAACAAAATATGCCACTTCACATGACAACAGCTTAATTTATGAAGCGGCATATAACTCATACATATTTTGCCATACTCATATTATATTATCTATTGCAACTTGCTTCAACAATATTATTTAAGTATTATATTATAATTAGCCTATGTTTAATAATATTGTTGAAATTAAGTTTTTATTAAGGAGATTCTATACATTTCAATACCAATTATTGAAACTTATATAATAATCCATCTTGAAGCTGAGAAAATGGTATATGGAACTCTCTTATACCAGCTACATATGGAGCAATTTCATATAATTGAAACACTATAACTATCCCATCATTATCTATATAGAAGTCTTGTTTATTCTTTATTCCCTTAAACCCACCTTGATCTTGAAAGTATTCTTCAGGATTTTTAGAAATTTCTTGTTTAATTATGCTGTTTATCTTAGTTTGATAATCATAGCCATCTTTAAACAATTCGAAGAGTCTTAATCTTTTACCTTTAACAAAGTCATAATTATATGTATTTCTTGTAGTTAACCCATGAGCTCCTCCTGTAAACTGATAATAATCAACTACTAAGCTCACAAAATCTTTAGTATTATATGGAACCTTATAAGTTGTATCTAAAGAATAAGGCCTAAAATCAACTCCCTTACTCTTCGACTCTGCTTCATCTTGCTTTGCAAGCTCGATTAAATCCTTCTCCCAATCAGTTATATCTCCCTCTACAATACTATTAAACTCCTTAACATTATTACTACTATTATTACTAATGAAAGGGAGCTTAATATTTATAGTACCGTAAGACTTGTTTTCATTAATATCTCTCTCAGAAAACTTATACCCGCTTTCTACAATAGTCATTCCTGCCATAAGTATGCATAATAATACAATAATAACTGATTTTCCTGCCTTCTTTATCATAAGTTCACTCCTCCTTATACCTTTGACAATATTTTATCCACATCATCAATAAGTATAAGCAGTTGTAAACATAAAACCCACAAAATTTAAACAACTTATCCACAGGCAAATGTGGATAGTGTGCATAATTTCCATTATATGTATTTTAGAGAATATTATTAAAGTTTCTTGGAATAATATCATTTATTAATCACATATTGCCAAAAACACTGTGTAAATAAAAACATATACTTTTTTATTTAGTCTATACTTAACAGCATTTTTAAGTATAGTTGATACTCTAAAATATCCAATATTAAAGAAGGTGACTAATTATGAATAATAAAAGGAGTGTAATTGTTAGATTAGCTATAATACTAATTATTCCACTAATCTTAATAAAATCATTATCGCTCTTACAAAAGCCTAGCTATAACCCGTTGTCTTTATTTAACTTTAACGCTTTTAGATCAGTTAAGAATACAAAAATGACAAATAGTCCTATAATTGAAAAAAGTGTTACTCATAGAACCAACTTATCTTCTAATTATGGCTCTGTAGAAAAAGAGTTATCAAAACCACAAATTAATTATGGAATACCAGTTTTATGCTATCATGATGTAAACCCTACTCCAGGAAATCCACTTTTACTTGATCCTAATAAGTTTAAAAAACAGATGCAATACCTAAAAGATAATGGATATAGCACATTAAGCATGGATCAACTCTATTCATTTTTAAAAGAAGATGGTCCGCTTCCAGAAAAGCCGGTAGTAATAACCTTTGACGATGGATATGTAGGAAATTACACTTATGCCTTTCCAGTACTTAAGGAATTTGGATTTAATGCTACAATATTTATTATAAGTGATTGCATAGATCTAGGACCTTACATGACATCTGGGCAAATTAAGGAAATGACGTCCTATGGTATAGATATAGAAAGCCACACAACAAATCATTGTGATCTTTCAAAGATGGATTTAAAAGCTCAAACTGATAATTTAAAAAGTTCTAAGGAAAAACTTGAGGATTTAATAAATAAACCTGTTGATTATCTTGCTTATCCTTATGGTAAATATAATATGTATACAAGAAAGGCAGCAGCTGCTGCTGGTTATAAGATGGGCTTCAGTTTACATGGAGCGCTAACCGACAAAAAAGATAACATATATAATTTAGATAGATTTTACATAAGCAATAACTACTCAATAGACTATTTTATTAAAATATTATCTACCAAAAGTAGATAATATTGATGTTTGTTATAATTAAGCATATTATGTTATAATATACCTGCCAAGTAAATTTATATTTACTTCTATACTTATATTTTAATCTTAAAGAAATATAAAACTTACATAATACCACTATAAATGAGGGACGGATTATATGAATAAAAAGAATACTTTTTTATGGGTAATATGCTTACTTCTAACTATTGCCATAATTTTCGTTGTATTTCTTGGAGAATCTAAGAGAAAATCAACAGTTTCAGATTCTTCAAAAACAAAAAAAAGCGAACAAGCTACTAATTCTACTAAAGAACCTAGTACTCCAGTAAAAAACGATGATGGTAATAAAACAAATAACGCTCCAGTGGAACCAAAGAATAGATTTGATGGCCTAAAACTAACTAATGCTGATAATGGCATTCCAGTATTATGTTATCATGATATAAATAGTAACAAAAGCTCAGATTTATCTTTAGATACAGATGCTTTTAAGGCTGAGATGAAATATCTTAAAGATAATGGCTATTTCACCTTGACCATGGATGAATTCTACAGCTATATAAAGGATGGTAAAGAGATACCTGAAAAGTCTGTAGTCCTTACTTTTGATAACGGCTATTCAAGCAATTATAGTAATGTATTTCCAATTCTAAAAGAACTTAACTTTAAAGCTACTATATTTGTACTTAATGATTCAGTAAATACTGCTAATTACTTATCTACTGACCAAATAAAAGAACTTTCAAACTATGGTTTAGATATTGCTGTTCATATTGGTGATGATTCTAATATTTCAAAATTAAGCCTAGACAAACAACTATCTACTTTGAAGCAGTCAAAGCAATCTCTAGAAGGGCTTATAAATAAAGGTACAAATTATATTTCATTTGGATATAGCAGCCCTAGCCCAAATACTAAAAAAGCTGCTGAGCAGGCAGGATTTAAAATGGCCTTTAACCTGCAAAATCTATTAGCAGATAAAAAAGATAACTTATATAACCTAGATAGATTTTATGTAGGCAGTAAAACCACATTAAATGACTTTACTAATATCTTAAATTCAAAAAAGAAATAGTACAACCACTTTGAAAATAATCTATTCATAAAATCTTATTAATAAAGACCCTGCATAAAGAGGTGGCAAAACCTCTTTATGCAGGGCCTTTACTTTTACAAAAATCTGTAGATTCTGAATACATTTTAACTATAGAGAGGCTTCCTCAGTCTTTATAGATTCAGATATTAGTTTATTTATACCAGAAATCTCTTTTGAGGTTAAGTTTCTCCACTGTCCTATCTTTAATCCACCAAGGTTAATATTCATTATTCTTATTCTTTCTAACTTGGTAACTTTATATCCAAAGTACTCACACATCCTTCTGATCTGCCTGTTCAATCCTTGTGTAAGTATTATCCTAAATACATTCTTTCCCTCTCTCTTTACATAGCACTTTTTTGTCACTATCCCTAAAATCGGAACTCCTCTTGACATGTTAGATATAAATTCATCATTTATAGTCTTATTTACAGTGACAATATATTCCTTCTCATGATTATTTCCAGCTCTCAAAATCTTATTAACTATATCACCATCATTGGTAAGCAGAATTAAACCTTGAGAATCCTTATCCAACCTTCCTATTGGAAATATTCTTTTTTCATGCTTTACAAAATCCACAATATTTCCTTTCACTTTCTTTTCAGTAGTGCAGGTTATTCCTACAGGTTTATTTAATGCTATATACACTAAATCATTTTCTTTTTTTATCGGTTTCCCATCAATTAACACCTTTTGCCCAACACTTACCTTGGTTCCAGTTGTAGCTTTTTGGCCGTCAATGGTAACACGACCTTGCTCTATTAACTTATCCGCGTCTCTTCTAGAGCATATTCCTGTTTCACTTATATATTTATTTATCCTTATATCTTCTTTTTTCTCATGATGGATAATCTGATTTTTTTTTCTTAAGTCCTGCTTCATTACAAATTCCTTTCAAAAATACTATTGAACCTTTTCCTTAGAGTATTCTATTTTCTTTTCATCGCCCATATTATTTACGGTTACATTAATTTTGTCATTCTTTTTGTCTTTATTATTATCTTCTATATATTGCTCTAACTTCTGAAGATCCGTATCATCTAATTTATGTCCAGAAATCACTATTAATATATCTTTATTTGATAAAAATTTCTGTTCATTCAGATACTGAAAAAGCTTAGCAATTCCATCGTCTATACTGTCGTACTGAATATTTAAGGAATCAAGAATTTTTTGATTGTTATCATTTTGAGAATAAGCGTCGCTTATCTTCTTAAATCTATTTATTTCTAAAATCAGCTTAGAATTGGAGTTAACTACTAAGGTTGTGTAATTTTCATTATATATATAGAAAGCAGTTGATCCAATAAGCACCATAAAGAAAACTACTGCAGCTATGATTTTTTTATAGTATTTAAACCCTCTTTTCTCATATCCACTTAGTTCTTGTCCTATTTTCTTATCTGATTCATTGTTCTTAATTCGCTTAAACTCTCCCGTAGAAGTTACTATGTCAGAATAGTTTTTGCTACTCTTTAATGATATTCCAATATACTCTTTACTAGTGTACTTTGATTTATTAACTATAGATAAGCTATTAATTTCATCTTTTCTTTCTTGTATATTCAAATATTTTTTCAACTCTAAATAATTTGGATTAGAAAGTAATAATACATAGCCTATTAAATAGTCTCTCCAGTTTTCTAAAGTGCTTCTAGATGCACCTATATATTTAGTAAGTTTTGAAATTGGAAGCTCTCTTTTAGATACTACTTCTTGCAGTATCTCTCCATTTTGCACAATAAAGAAAGCTACATTTAACAAGTAATTTCTTACCTCATACTTTGGTGTCTTGCTTACTAAGCTTTTATTGGTAACTCTATACAGTCTCAATTCTCTAATAAACAATGCCACTTGCTTTCCATAAAGAACTTTATTTTCTCTAATTACTTTTATTTTAGGAATGGATAAAAACGTATATTTATCTTTGTAAAAAGGATTCATACCTTATATTCCTCCAACTTCACAGCTTAAGTGTATTAATCTTATACTCTATTTCTTCAAAGCACCTTTTACAATTAACCTTTGCTTCGCTCCAACAGTACAAGTAACTAACGTTATAGTTTCATCCTTTGTTGGGCTTAATACATCTACTTCATCAGGATTTACAATAAAACTTTTTGTCACTAAATAAGTAAACTCTTTATCTTTGGTTTTTACAATTATTTCATCATTCTTTTGAAGCTTATCCAAATCTTTAAAATATTCCGCATATGTAAAGTTTCTATGACCAGCCAAACATAAATTACCCTTTTCTCCTGGTAAAGCTGTATTCTCAAAATGTCCAACAGCATACCTTAATAAATCATTTCCGGTGCCCTCTCCCACAGCAACATTTATATCTATTTTAGGAATTATAAGTATAGCTATTGGCTTAACTTTGCTTACCTCAGGGTCTTTTTGAGCACTAGAATCTTTAGGGGCAGAAGACTTATCCTCAGACTTAGTATCTTTATCAGTATTACTATCGACCATACTTTCAAATGATGCCCTAAGCTCAGCTTGTCTTTTATGAGCTGTATACTTCATATAAATAGTTGCCCCTATTAACGATATTCCACAAATTATTAAAAGCACTGCAACTATATTAATAATTTTCTTTTTCATACACTTCCCCCTAATCATTTTTATAAGTAAATCATATAATATATTATAACATAGAGTTACTTCTAATTTTAATGCCATATATAGCTAATTAATATAGGATTTTATTTAATTTAATTTTTCTTAATATTCTTTCAATTTTATGCTATAATAATATTATAAAATATTCTAGTGAGGTGATACCATGAAAAATAATATAATATATGTTGATTTCGTCCTAAAAAAGAAAGTCATTACCTCAGAAGAGTGTAAAATATCATTTTTTCACAAGATACACCTAGGACTTAAACGGATATTTTCTGGAAAATCTAATTCAAAAAAATATGTATCTGCTGTATATAAAACAAATAACATTTTATAATAGCGTTTTTGTAAACGTTTATACTATCTGTAACTCTAGATATTAACTTATAGCTGAAAACTTGTCTTACCGATGTAGGAATAATTATTAGCAAGCTAATATTTTAAGCTTATTACCTTATAACAGCTTTTGTGATAAAATACTATTCATAAACGAATATGAGGTGATAAATATGAGAATAGGCACAGGTTATGATGTGCATAAGCTTGTAGAAGGAAGAGAACTTATAATTGGTGGAGTAAAAATTCCGTTTGATTTAGGACTGCTTGGTCATTCAGATGCTGATGTACTGCTTCATGCAATTATGGATGCACTATTAGGATCTGCAGCACTTGGTGATATAGGTAAGCACTTTCCTGATACAGATATACGCTTTAAAGGGGCTTCTAGCCTAAAGTTACTTGCAGAAGTAAAACTTTTACTAGAAAAACAGAACTATAAAATAATAAATATAGATTCAACTATAATTGCTCAAAAACCTAAGTTAGCATCATTTATTTATGAAATGAGACAAAATATAGCTTCCGTATTAGGTATTTCTTTAGACCAAATAAATATAAAGGCTACCACCGAAGAAGGCCTGGGCTTCACTGGAAGACTTGAAGGCATTTCTGCTCAGGCAGTATGTATTGTTGATTAGTCTATCACATAAATCCCTAATGGATTTTGTATATCATTATCGTAGGGATTTATTTTTTATTCTTTAGGAAATTAGCTTTTAGATAAATTTTTATATAAGTATGTGTAGATGGCTAAATGCATGTATATGAGAAAGAATACAAAATAAAACTTATGCTGCCTTATAGATTTTTCTATTCTATACTTATGTCCAAATATTCACAGGTTTTTATAAGTAAGTATTCTGGGTCAAAAGGCTTGGTTATATACATATCTGCACCTAACTCAATCCCTACATTTACTTCTTTTTCTTGGGCTTTTGCTGTTATAATAAATGTTTTAGTGTGCTTTTGACATCCCACGGAACCTAATCTTCTTAGCAATTCGTATCCATCCATATTTGGTAGACTTATATCTAATAGTATCAAATCTACTGGAACTCTCTCTATGAATTCCAAAGCTGACTCTGCATCTCCAGCCTCATATATCTCAATATCCTCCAACTCCTCAAGAGTTTGCTTTATCAATAACCTTATATTATTATCATCATCTACTATTAACAACTTTTTCATAATATTCACCCTCAAATTTATTTATAGGAATAGTAAAATAAAAAGTACTTCCCTTATAAATCTCACTATCTACCCATATCTTACCTCCATGTTTTTCAACAATTGCTTTACATATCACCAATCCTAAACCAGATCCCTGTGGCTTTTCAGAACCACTAGGAATTTGCTCAAATCTCCTAAAAATCTTTTCGTAATACTGTTCTTCTATACCTTTTCCAGTATCCTCAACACTTACTAAAACTTCATTTTCATTGTATAGTGAAGCTCTACAAACTATCTTACCTTGCTCGGTAAACTTTATAGCATTGGATAGCAAATTAATTATTACCTGCAATATCTTATTCTTATCAATATATACTAAAGGAACATTATTATTAATTTCATCATTTAGTTCAATATCTTTATTTTCTATAAGAGAATATGAGATCAATATCCCCTTACTTATTAATTCTCTCAAATCTGTTTTTTCTATATTCCAATCAACCTTATCTGACCTAAGCTTTGAAAAATCCAGTAAATTATTTATAAGCGATGTCAATCGTTCACTCTCAGATATTATTATTTCTATATTTTCGCTTATCTTGCTTATCCCTGAAATAACTTTATCTATCTCTCCAGCATTGCTTTCATTATTAGAATCATTTCTATTTATGTATGGAATAACTATCTTATTTAGTCTTCTACTTATTATTTTTGCAAATCCTATAATAGATGTTAAAGGAGTTCTCAACTCATGTGAAACATCTGATAATAATTCAAAATGATTTTCTTCAGTTTGCTTAAACACAAGCAATTTATTAATGGTTTCCTCTTGTTCACTTATTATGCCTTCTAACTTCTTAATGGCTTTTCTTTTCGAATGATAATTAACTATAAATATTATTATTGAACCAATTAATATATAACAAAACAATATATCCTTAATCAAATGATTGTTAATTCTATTTATATACAAATAAATAACTCCAATTAAAATTACTTGTGAAACTACTATTAAAGATATTAATTTAAGCCTATTTTTTTTGTTGTCGCTCATAAATACCTCCATAAGTCATAATAAGTAAATAAACTATATTTATACACCTATTGACATGAAAAGGGGCAGTCTTAATGACATGCCCCCTTCATTTTTCCTATAATGTAATTTTAACTCATATAAGCTACTTATTCAATTGATTTTTTCTTCTCGTTACCATTAACGCACCTATAGCTATAACAACTATAGCTAGTATTATCATAGAAAGACTTGAAACTCCTCCAAGTTTACTTATTTGACTTACTCCAGCGCTTGTTGAAGGCTTATTGTTGTTATTTGAATTAGAATTTGTACTGCTATTTGAGCTGCTAGAATTATTTCCTTGAGTAGTATTAGAGGAATTACCACTTACTGCACTACCAGCATTTGAGCTGTTACCACTTCCTGTTTCACTTCCAGTAGTTCCAGTGTTGTTACTTCCATTTCCACTATTGCTTCCAGTATTATTGTTTCCACTGCCTGTATTGCTACTACCATTACCACTATTACCGCTATTTCCATTGTTATCTGTGCTTGTATCTACAAGCTTCTTATCTGTAATTAGGTAGTCACTGCAATGTGTTGTCTGGAAAGAAACATATCCATCTTTAACAGTACTTTCACTTATAAGGACTAAGTTACCATCCTTATCTATATAATATACAAAAACATTTTTATCATTGTACTTGCTATCAATCTTTTGCTTAATAGTTACATTACTCTGGAACTTACCATCAGGCAAATTATTGTCTATTCTTAGTTCAAGTGCCAATTCTGGTGAGTACTTAGCTTTTATATTCTTTAAAGCCGCTTGATTTTGTATATTAGGATATCTTTCAAATATCAATCCAGTAAGGCCAGAAGCAATAAGCAAATCTTTAATCTTACTTGGATCTTCAATAGTTAATGAAGTATCTCCTCTTTGAATAATAGGTTTAACCTTATTTTTAGCTGCTGCATCAAATATAGCTCTAGTTACTTCTTCTACCTGATTAGATACAACTACTTCTTTTCCAGAATTGTTTTCTTTTGATAGTTCTGCAACTACTTCTTTATCACTTGAAGGTACCTTTTTCTCCTGTACTATAAAACTAGGATCATATGCATCTTTTAATGCATCTTCGTTAATCACCACATTCTTAACTTCATCAACAAGAATTACACCACCTATAGCTGGCACTTTTACTGTAACCTTACCATCAACTACTGTATAAACTTCTTGTTTATTTAAGATGTTTGTTAACTTAGTTCCGTCCTTTATTCCTTTAGCATCTAATGTAAGCTCTACTGCTGCTGTTTTTCTATTTGCAACTACTAAAGCTTTATTATCAGCATTTGTTCTAGTAAATGCTATTATATCATCTGCATTAGTTTTATCTACATTGATTGAGTTTATATCACCGGTTCTAAGAACACTGTAGGCATTTCTTACATTAGCTAAAGTAGCATACCATTCTACTATATCCTTGTCACCTTTTCCCCAAATCATTCCTCTTCTATTATCTGGGTCATCAGCACCAACCATTCCAGCTTCGTCACCATAGTAAATACATGGAGCTCCTGGGTAAGTCATCTGTAAGAATGGTACAAGTCTTAGTTTTTGTTTAGCTTGAGCTGTTGCTTCTCCAGCTATTCCTCTTTGTCCTTTTTGCCATCCATCTAAAGCAGAAAGCACTCTTTGAGTATCATGAGAATCAACTAAATTTAGCATAGCTTCAAAAGCTTCACTTGGATACTGTTCTCTCATCTTTTCCAATTCCTTTACAGAATCAGCTGCTGAAGTAACAGTCTTGTTATCATCCTTTGTTCCCTTGGCAAAGTCTAGGACTGCTCCTCTAAATCTATAGTTCATTACGGAATCGTACATATCTCCAAGCAAGTATCTTGAAGCATCTGTCCAGATTTCGCCTATTATAACGTTATCTCCCTCTGACTTAACTGCCCCTCTAAAATGTCTCCAAGTTTCATCTGAAACTTCATTAGCAACATCAAGTCTCCATCCATTAGAACCTTGTCTTAACCACATTCTAGATATAGCATCTTGACCATCAATTATCTCATTAGCCCAAGATTTAACTTGATATTCTGAACCATTTAAAGCTTGTATAACTGGCATTGAATCATAACCCCACCAGCCTTCATAGTTATAATGCTCAGTTGGCAAGCCCACATCTACCTTGCTATTATCAATTTTAAACCAATCTTTATAGTGTAAGTCAGTTATACCCATAGCAGCCAAATCTTCAGTTACCTGCTTCTCTGCGTCTTGTTGAGTAATATTCTTAGAATTCATAAGGTCATATACTCTTGACCAATATTGATATGCTCCTATAGGTTTATTCTTAGTCATATACTTGTCATATCTATCAAAATATACGGAGTCATCAGATACATGATTAAATACTCCATCTAAAACCACATGCATGCCTTTTTCACTTGCTGCTTTAGTAAGGTTAGCAAAATCTTGCATATTACCAAGTAATGGGTCTACCTTTGAATAATCTGTTGTATCATATCTATGACTTGAAATAGATTGGCCTACCGGGTTGAAGTAAAGTATAGTAACACCTAAAGCTTTTAGATAATCAAGTTTCTTTTCTACACCTTGAAGATCTCCGCCATACATTTCATTACTCCAATTACCATCACCTACTGTACCTTTATATTCAGGATTTATCTTAGGATTTCCGTTTTCATCTTTTATTACGTTTCCATCCTTATCCTTTAGATACTCTAGCTCAGGATCTTCAGTAGTATTATACCAATTCGTATAGAATTCATATGGAGTCATTCCCCTTGAAATCTTCTGTAGGAAGTCGTTACTGTTATCTCCATTGAAGAATCTATCTGGGAAGATTTGATATACAACACCGTTTTTCATCCAATCTGGAGTTTTAAAATCTTTCTTATATACATTTAAACCATATTCTAGAACTGAAGATAAATCTCCTACTTTTCCTAAACCAAAATAACCATCATCATCACTATAAGTCTTTACATCAGATCCATTTGATATAACGAAATAATAAGTATATTGACCTATTGTCTTTAAATTCAGCTTTATTGTCCATTTATCGTGCTTTTCATCAAAAGCACCCTTCTTAGTCATTTCATATTTATTTATTCCATCTGGACCTTTTAATATAAGTTTAGCTTCTGTCAAATCATCTTTTGCAGCTTTTAAATTAAAGGTCAAATCTTCCCCTTCTTTTACTGCACCAAAAGGAAGCTTATAGCTAGAATCCTTTGAGTCAAAAGAAACCTCATCTTCATTAATCTTTACTGAAGCCGCATCATTAAATACAGTTTCAGTTATTGGATCAAAGTTAATAGTTACTAGCTTATCTTCAGCAAGATTTATTGTATTAACATTATATGTCTTTCCTGAACATTCAACTACTAACTTATCATGAACACCTTTCTTTAGGTTAATCACCGCAGAATATATTCCCTTATAGTCATTGTCTTCAAGCTTAACTTTTTCTGTAAGTTCTGGTCCGCTTATATATGCATCTACCACAGTATAGTTAGTAGAATCCACTACAAAATGACTATCATCATTGTAGTAGAAAGTAACATCTCCTGCTTTAGATACAGTTAAAGGAATATTAGAACCATCCTTTACAGCCTTCTGTCCATAGTTTTCTGTCCAGCTTCCCATAGCTACCTTATACTCATAGCTGCCTGAAGGCACATCCTTTACTGTAAGCTTATACTTACCATTTCCTACATAATCCATCTTTGTTTTATCTGATCCTGGTGTCCAAGCAGACTCACCTGCAGCAGTCTGGATAGTTCCTGCTATAACCACTTTTCTTCCTGAAAAGCCTGGGAACTTATAAAGTGAATTATCATCTTTAACTTCTGTGTTGCTAGGATCTTGAACCAAGTTTCCATCAACAATAAACTTATATTCTATATCTTTAGCCTGATCCCCTACTCTTACAGAGGTTGACCAAATACCATCATCATCTTTAGTCATCTTGATTTTATTATTTTGCCAATTAGTTATACTTCCTACTAAGTAAACCTCTTTTGCATCAGAACCTTGATATTGAAACTTAACTGTACCATTATCATTTAATACAGGACCACTAAGCTTCACTGGTGGCTTAGGTGCATCTTGAAGCCCTAGTAACTCAGCAACCTTTGAATAATTGCTTATTGAGTCATAAACTGTTTTATTCTTTTCATCAGCAACAAATACTACGTATTTTCCTGAACTAGGTATATTGACAGACACATTCCCTGATGCAGGTAGTCCACCATCATCCCAAGAGTAATTATTGACTATCTTGTATTGATAGTCTCCTGCAGTAGCAAAATATCCAGAAAATACAAATAAACCATCTTTGCTTAAAGGTTGTAACTCCCATCCTGTTGCATCAACCTTCCAGTTTACAGCTTCTCCACCATTTCTTATTGTTCCTATAATAGATGGGTTTTTTGAAGACTCTTTAACAAGAACATCATTACTAACATATCCTTGTAAATAATCTGCTATAATCGTTATTTGATTTGTACCTTTAGGTATAGTTACCTTTACATTGTCACTAACTTCACCGTTGCTCCACGCCCCATTGTAAGCCACTTTGTACTCAAGATTATATTCATTAGCCTTAGCAGATTCCTTTATATTAAAGGTTTTCTTATAAACTCCTCCACCTATATAATCAAGCTTAAAGTTGTCATCAGTAGGATCCCATGACTTACCATTTTCTAAAAGATTGTCTATATTACCTGTAAGTATAGCTTTAGCCTTAAACTGATCTGCGTTATTTATAGAATCGTATAATTTCTTTTGTTTGTAATCAAGTCTAAAGTACACTTTAGTATCTTTGTCCAACTGTAGCTTTACATTACTGCCGCCCTGAGCACCATCTTTACCATAGTTCTCATCAAAAGCTCTATTCATTGCTACTTTGTACTCATAACTTCCTGCCTTAAGATCTAATGAAGTCTCATATATACCACTTTTATACTCCTTCATTAATCCCTTAAGATTAGATGGATTCCAATTATCTGGCGATTTATCACCGAAAAAGTCACCAACAATTGTAGCCATTGCATCAGCCGTTACACTAACCTTATCCTCAGCTATTGCCGGCTTTACGTAAATATTGCTAAACATAGTAACAAATACTGTAAGACAAGCAAAAAAGCTTAGAACTTTGTAATACTTTTTCCTCATACTATCCCCCCTTATATTTATGCAACCGATTGCATTTTTAACGAAATCGTTTGCATTACAATTTATATTATACAGCTTAATAAAAATAATTCATTTATGGCTTTTACTGAATTATATGCATAGCTTTTGTGACTTATTACAATTCATTCCTTTAATGCTACATTTTAAATCCTCTCTCTATATCCGCAGTTTGCTACTAAAGCATATTATAAACATTAACTTAATCTCACCACGATGTTACAACTAATAAGAAATTAAAGGCGGCACATAAAAATGTACCGCCTTTAACTTTTTATTCACTAAAACTTAAAAGGTTTCTAAATGATCTTTTCTATTCTCCTGCTTTTCTAGCAAGTTTTCTAGATTCTTTTTAGGCATATTATCAGCATTATTCTTTATATAGCCTGCACTATTTATCATATTATCAATTATATTTTGCTCTTCGTCTTCTTTATAATTGTCGCCGTAAACAATTTTATCTTTCAATGTATCTATCTCTCTTTTTCTAGCATTTTGTATCTTTTCTGTATGTTCTAATTGATCTTCAGAGATTATATCTAAATTTTGTTCTAGATGCCTTTCTGTTCTTGTATACTTTTCTACTGTATCAACTATTTGATTTATTCTATTTTCTATTTCATGTCTTCTTCCATCATCCATAAGTATTACCTCCTTACAAGATTTTCAAAATCTATGCTTGTTGATAATTGAATTGGTTTCTCAAATATATCAAAAAAGATGTATAAAGAAACCTTTCACTAGATATATTTTATGTATAACCTACTCAATAATACTTATAAATAAATTCATGGTTTATTCATTTTAACCTTAATAAGAATCGCTAGCCAATTTATATTCTTTGTGTTATTTTAAAGGTAGTGTTAAGATACTCTCTTAAAGTTACAGACTTTACCTTACAGTAAAAAATAGAGTTTCTCCATATAGTAGAACTATCAAAATAATAAAGTATACCAATTCTCTCATAAAAAAGTTAACCTTACTTTTTCTAGAACTATATCTAGATTTAATTCTATATACAAAAAAAGAAAATAATAAAATTAATAAAATTAAATTTATATATATAAACATATTTATACCCCAATTCATCACTTTGCAATACAATGCCATAATATGAATATAATTACAATTTAATCTTATACTTTTCTACGAAAAAACAAGCTTTTTCATTATGCTTTTGCCATTGCTTTAGATTGCACAGGTAATTGCTACACAGTAAAAAAACTATATAAACGCCTATAAAACAAAAAAATCATAATCTACGATTATGATTTTTGGTGCACCATCAGGGACTCGAACCCAGGGCACCCTGATTAAGAGTCAGGTGCTCTACCAACTGAGCTAATGGTGCTTATATGGAGCGGGTAGTGGGAGTCGAACCCACCTTTTCAGCTTGGAAGGCTGGAGTATTACCGATATACGATACCCGCATATTTACTAAAATTATTATATCTAATTTCAAATAACTTGTCAACAAAATTTTAAATGGCTGGGGTGGCAGGATTCGAACCTACGACTGGCGGAGTCAGAGTCCACTGCCTTACCACTTGGCGACACCCCAACAAATACATATTCATATTATCACTTTATTATATATTTGTAAATATATTACTTGAATTACTTATATCTAAAATTGTTCTTATTAATAAATAAAAACAAACAGCACGGCATAGCGTGCTTTGGCTGGGATGGCAGGATTTGAACCTACGCATGATGGAGTCAAAGTCCATTGCCTTACCGCTTGGCGACATCCCAAAGTATGGTGCGTCTTAAGGGATTCGAACCCCTGGCCCACGCCTTAGAAGGGCGTTGCTCTATCCAGCTGAGCTAAAGACGCATTTCAAACAAAAACTATTATATTATATATTATGCCAACTGTCAACATATAATATTCAAATTAAACTATTTCTGTTAAATCTCTAGTTAATATCAATTTAAATCTTTCTGCTTTTTCCATATCTTTGTGCACTTCATTGCACAGACTAAGCCAACTAGACTCATTCATACCTATCTTTTTTTCAAAGTCATCTTCACTATCAGTTTGGAGATTAGTATTAATAACAAATTCTCCTAGTTCGGATGCTGATGAAAATACCTTCATATATAAAAATGTATCTATATCACCTAACCAGCTCATATTGAATTCTCTAGCAAACTTCTTTAGTTCTTTCATTATATTAGTGCTCGGTACATCCCACAAACTTCTTACGAAATCTACCTGCTTTTTCATAACATTTGCTTCTTCTTGAGTCAGCTTACCACTAACTACTCCCTCTGATATAATCTTCATAACATTTAATTGAGAAAATTCAGAAATATTTTTATATTTTCCTTCTATCCATTTATAAAATGCTTCTGGTAATAAACAATATTGTATATATCCTAACAACATCTTAACTTTAGGTATAGGAGTCCAAACGCTTTGGATGCCTGACTTTCTAGTAAAAATAACATAATGCATATATACAGTTTTCTCTGTTATCGGTTCATCCTCAAATATTCTAGACTTTAGAGTCTTATTACTTCTTATTAACTTATCCCAATAATCTATTGAATTATAAGTTACAATCATTTAATCACTCCCTCTATTTATTTGTAAACCTTTTCTAATTTTATTATATTCCACAGCACTTTTTAATGCAATGTTTTAAAAAAATTAGTTAATATTTTTTTATTTTCCACCTATGCTATAGTAAGACAAATTTTCAACAATTATGTGCTTGATTGTAATTATAGTTCATGATATTTTATAATTATAAAACATATAGGAGGAACTCTATGTATTGCTGCGAAGTATGTGGTAAACCAGCAGATATTCATCATATAATCTACAAGAGTGAAGGTGGACTTGACATAAATCTAAACTATAAATATTTATGTCATAATCATCATCGAGGAAAAGATGGCCCCCACCGAAATAATATAATTAACCTTAAATACAAAGTCGAAATGCAAGAAAAATTATGTTCTATTCTATATAAAGATTATTACACCTTTAATGAACTTATTAAGGTGTTAAATATAAATACTAATTGTCTTAAAAAGCTTGTTAGGAATATAAAGCTATTTAAAGAAGGCTATAAAACTGAAGATATTATCTTTAATATAATGGGTAAAAAAGCATATAATTCAGAGATGATAGAAGATTGCTTATTAGAGAAAATGCTATCTAACTATTAAAATAATTTATACCTAGTTAAGATATATAATAAAATAAGCAGGATCATTTACTAAATGATCCTGCTTATTTTATTATTGGGTTTGTTAAAGTGATGTGTTGAAATTAAGCAGTTAGTCATCCGATGCTTAGATGAGCTTACGCAAAGAATTAATATGATTTTCTCATATTCCATGGCTAAAACTGTAAACTCACTACGTTCGAACAGTACAGTTTTACTCTTTAAATAATCATAACTTCTATAATTTCTTTACTTTAATTCAAATAAAAATAACATAAAATGTCTTGATTACAAAGAGTAAAGAGTAAAAAGGTATGTCGCCTGCCAGAATTTCTTCACATACGTTCAGAAAAGGCAGATGCTTTAAAAATCATTTAATTCTAATTGCTCGCTCATATAGCATCTCCTTCATAACCACTTAATTTCAAAAATATTCTTGAACATAACCTAACATTTAAATATACTATTAGATTAAAAAGCGTATTAATTTAAGTTTCTATAATTATATATTCTGTTAATGTGCCTTATTGAAATTAACCGTAGTTTAGATATTTTATAAAAACAAAAAAAGATAGTTAAGTTATTAACTATCTTTTTTGGAGCGGAAGACGGGACTCGAACCCGCGACCTTCACCTTGGCAAGGTGACACTCTACCATTGAGTCACTTCCGCAAGATTGGTGCAGATGAAGGGAGTCGAACCCCCACGCCGTAGGCGCTAGATCCTAAGTCTAGTGCGTCTGCCAATTCCGCCACATCTGCATTGCTCACAAAAAATATTATACACTATATAAAAATAAAGTCAACACCTTTTTTTATATTTTGGAGCGGCAAACGGGATTTGAACCCGCAGCCTCCACCTTGGGAAGGTGGCACTCTGCCGTTGAGTTATTGCCGCTCAACTTTCAAGTAACATTTTACCATTTATATCGTATTATGTAAATGTGTTAAGTTTAATTTATTAATATTCTAATAAATAATTAAATTGAGCTATCATAGGTTATTTTTCAATAAGTAGTAATATTATATAATTTTACTTAATATAATTCATAAGAAATATAAATCGGAGGAACTTATAAATGAAAAATTTAGACGAAATTTTATTAGAAGAGGTAAAAAAAGCTATATCAGAGCTATACAATGATTATTCCCAAATAACCACCATTGGCATTATAGAGAAAATTACTGGTTCTCCATACACACCTTCCTACAGCACCAACAATATAGGATTAACTAGCTTTATAAGTAACTATCAAAATGAATTAGGATTAGAATTCTTAAATTATGAAAGTTCTTATGGTAATGAATACAACTCACAAACAGCTGTATGGAGATTTAGATAGTTTATCGATTATCTACTTTATACCTATTTCGTCTATAAGTTATTAAAAATTATATTGTCATCATAAATAAACAAAAGGATTATATTTTCATTTTTAATACCCATTCTAGATCTTGGAACGGAAAATATAAGTTAACAATGAATTTACATAATTAAAATATATTATGTAAGTAAGGTTATTTAAATGTAATATATAATCTATTTATAAAAATGCTACTCTAATTCTAAACAAATTGATATAACCGTATCTCCACCCAAATACTAAGTTTTTAGCTTTAAAGAAGAAATTATGTATATTCACTTAATATTTGTGATTATTTTATTTTACTGTCATATATTAATTATTAAACTTCTAACCACTTGACATTAAAATAAAATAAATTTATAATTTATAAAAAATAGTTAGTTTAATTCTATGAAGAGAAGAGTAAGCTTTGGTACATTTGCAGAGAGAAAATACATTTGGTGTAAGTATTTTTAAATGAAATTAGCTGAAAACCACCTCTGAGTAACTTTAATAAAGTTCGTCAAATCGCGTTAAGATTACTAAAGAGACTTGTTTTTTCAAGTAATTTGGGTGGAACCACGGGTATATTATTCTCCCGTCCCTTACATATAGGGACGGGAGTTTTTTATTTTTATCCAATTCTATATTAAAGTACTTTCTAAATCCAAACTTATAGTTAAAGTTTGGATAATACATCATAAATTGTGGCAACTTTAATTTAGATATAAAAAACATTTTATTACGAAGGGAGATTCACATATGTTAAAAATTACTCTTAAAGATGGATCAGTAAAGGAATTTGAAGCTGGTTTATCAGTATATGAAATCGCTAAAGGAATAAGTGAAGGCTTGGCAAGGGTTGCTTGCTGCGGAATAGTTAACGATAAAGTTGTTGACTTAAGATTCAAAGTAGAGGAAGATTGCAATTTAAGCATTTGCACATTTGATTCGCAAGAAGGAAAAGATGCTTTTAGACACACAACTTCCCACATACTAGCATATGCAGTAAAAAGACTTTTCCCTGAAACAAAACTTGCTATAGGACCATCTATTACTAATGGATTCTATTATGATTTTGATAAGGAAAATTCATTCTCAGCTGCAGATCTTGTAAAACTTGAAGACGAAATGAGAAAAATCATAAAGGAAGAACCTGAAATAGAGAGATTTGAACTTCCAAGACAAGAAGCTCTAAAACTAATGGAAGAAAAAAATGAACCTTATAAGGTTGAGCTTATAAACGATTTACCAGAAGACGAAATTATTTCATTCTACAAGCTTGGTGATTTTGTTGATCTATGTGCCGGTCCACATCTTATGTCAGTAAAAGTAATAAAAGCTGTTAAGTTGCTTAGAAGTGCTGGTGCATATTGGAGAGGTAATGAAAAAAACAAAATGCTTACTAGAATATATGGTACTGCATTCACAAAGAAATCTGATTTAGAGGAACATTTAGCAGCATTAGAAGAAGCTAGGCAAAGAGATCATAACAAACTTGGAAGAGAACTTAACCTATTTACTACTAACGAAACTATAGGTCAAGGGCTTCCACTACTAATGCCTAAAGGAGCTAAGGTTATTCAAGTACTTCAAAGATGGATTGAAGACGAAGAAGAAAGAAGAGGTTACCTTCTTACTAAAACTCCTTTTATGGCTAAAAGTGACTTATATAAGATATCAGGCCACTGGCAACATTATAAAGATGGAATGTTCGTTCTAGGCGATGAAGAACATGATAGTGAAGTATTTGGTTTAAGACCAATGACATGCCCATTCCAGTTCTCAATATATAATGCAGAACAGCATAGTTATAGAGATTTACCTTTAAGATATGCTGAAACTTCTACATTATTCAGAAACGAAGCTTCTGGTGAAATGCATGGTCTTACAAGAGTTAGACAGTTCACTTTGGCTGATGGTCATATTGTTTGTACTCCAGAACAAGTTGAACAAGAATTCAAAGATGTAGTAGATTTAATTAAATATGTTATGACTACTTTAGGTATACAAGATGATATATCATATAGATTCTCAAAATGGGATCCTAATGATAAAGAAAAGTATATAGATAATCCTCAGGCTTGGGAAGATACTCAAAACCTAATGAGAGAAATTCTTAACCACCTTAATATAGACTATGTAGAAGCAGATGGCGAAGCAGCTTTCTACGGTCCTAAGCTTGATATACAAGCAAGAAATGTTCATGGTAAGGAAGATACTATAATAACAGTTCAAATAGACTTTGCTCTAGCTGGAAGATTTAACATGGCTTATATAGATAAGAATGGAGAAAAGAAGCTTCCATATGTAATTCATAGAAGCTCTATAGGCTGCTATGAAAGAACACTTGCAATGCTTATTGAAAAGTATGCTGGTGCTCTACCAACTTGGTTAGCTCCAGTTCAAGCTAAAGTACTTCCTATATCTGACAAGTACAATGACTATGCAGAATCAGTAGTTAAGGCATTAAGACTTAAAGGTGTAAGAGTTGAAGGTGATTACAGAGCTGAGAAAATAGGTTACAAGATAAGAGAAGCATCTGTTGATAAAACTCCTTATATACTAATTGTTGGTGAAAAAGAAGCTGAAATCAATTCAGTATCTGTTAGAAGCAGAAAAGCTGGTGACGAAGGTTCATTAGACTTGACTGTATTAGTAGATAGATTAGTTAACGAAATAGCTACTAAAGAACATTAAAAAAGGCCCTATATAATAGACTATCTTTTATGAGTGTCTATTATATAGGGTACATTTTTTATCCAGTTCTACTTTTTTAATTAAATATACTATTCTATATTCAGTTTATATTACAGTTTCTTATCCTCTACTGAGTCTAGCCACTGCTCTATTGAAGTTATAATTGATTCAACACATCCATCCTCAAAAGGAGACTTTAAATTTGCATATTGAACTAAATCTAAGAAAGATTTTGTTCCTCCAACCTGACACAATTTAACATAGTCCTTCCAAGCCTCTTCTCTGTTTTCATTTGCTCTCTTCCAAAATTGAAGAGCACAAATTTGGGCTAAGGTATAATCAATATAATAGAAAGGTGATTCAAATATATGTCCTTGTTGGAACCACCATCCTCCTCTTTCCAAGAAATCGCAGCCTTCATAATTCTTATGAGGTAAATACTTCTTTTCTATATCTCTCCAAGCTTTCTTTCTTTCAGCAGGAGTTACATCCGGATTTTCATATATGAAGTGCTGGAATTCATCAACAGTTATACCATAAGGAATAAACTTTATAGCACTTCCTAAATGGATAAACTTATATTTATCTGTATCCTCTTGGAAAAATAAATTCATCCAAGGCCAAGTGAAGAATTCCATACTCATAGAATGAATTTCGCAGCTTTCATAGGTTGGGAAATTACATTCTGGAATCTCAATCCATCTAGAAGAATAGACTTGGAATGCATGCCCTGCTTCATGGGTTAATACATCTACATCACCTGAAGTACCGTTGAAGTTAGAGAAAATAAATGGAGACTTATATTCAGGTATGTAGGTACAGTATCCACCGCCAGCTTTTCCCTTCTTTGTAACCAAGTCCAAAAGCTCTCCTTCAACCATAAAGTCGAAAAATTCTTTTGTTTCTGGAGACAATTCAGAGTACATCTTTACACCATTGTCCAATATCCATTCTGAAGTTCCTTTTGGAACTGCATTACCACTAATAAATTCGAACTTTTCATCATAGTAAGTTAAGTCTTTTAAATTTAGCCTTTCAGCTTGTCTATCGTATAACTTTGAAGCAGCTGGGACAATATATTCTTTAACCTGTTTTCTGAAGTTAGCAACCATTTCAGGATTATAATCACTTCTCATCATTCTTACATATCCCAACTCTACAAAGTTGTTAAATCCTAATTTTTTTGCTATCTTAGTTCTTACCTTTACCAAATCATCATATATTCTATCTATCTCAGCTTCATTCTCCACAAAAAAGTTATACTTTGCATCAGATGCTTTCTTCCTTACATCTCTATCTTTGTTTTGAATAAAAGGAACTAACCCTGAAAGATTTCTTTCTTCTCCTTCAAAAGGAATTTTTGCCGATGCAATAAGTTTTGTATATTCTGAACTTAATTTATTCTCAAGTTGTAAGTCTTCTATTATTTCTGAAGAAAATGCTTTCAAAGAAAACTCTGCAAGAGTAAAAAACTGCTTACCTAGTTTTTCTTCAAGACTTGCTCTAAACTTTGAATTAACAATTTCTTTGTAGAAAATTGAATCCAATTCATTATATAGCGGTGAGTACTCATCCCAGTAATTTTGTTCCTCGTCATAATAAGTATCTGTAGTATCAATAGTATGTCTTATTTCAACTAATGTTCCCATTGTTTGGATATGGTTTCTTATCTTATTTATTTCTTTAATACATTGATATTGTTTTTCTGAGTTATTAGCGCCCTTTAGCTCAGCTACAATGGAAATAAACAACTCTTTAACCTCTTCATAGTTTGGTCTTTCATATTTGAAATCTTTAAACTTCATTCTTTTGCCCCCTTTTAATTATATTATTAATCACTAATTTGAACCTAAAAGCTTAAAGGTTAAATTTAGTAACTTTACTAATATTATAATATATAAAAATAATTTTTAATAATAAATTTTTTTAATTAAGTTATTATTAACTCATTTTCAGATATTATATAATCAATTTTTTCATCATGGTTCTCAGTAGGTATAAAGTCTAAAATTTGAAAATCATAAGCAAGAGCAACCTTAACTATATTCTTATTTTCTTTAAAAAACTTGTCATAATAACCAGCTCCATACCCTAATCTGTCTCCAGTTCTAGAAAAAGCTAAACCAGGAGTTACTGCTAAATCTATTTCATCAGCTTGATCCGCTATACTACTAAATTCAGGCTCCAAGATACCAAATGGAGGAACTTTTATTAATTCATTTATAGACTTTATTTGAACAGGTTTCATAGTCTTCGATACCTTATCTACTTTAGGAACAAATACCTTTTTACCTAAATCAATAGATATATTTATTATTTCATGGGTATCTATTTCTTCTTCCATAGATACATAAATAAACAAAGCTCTTGCTTTTTTATATTCACTCATATTTAATAGTCTATCTTTAATTGTATTATCTGAGCTTAATTTAACCTCTTTATCCAAAAGGCTTCTTTTATTCTTTATTAGATTCCTATAGTCCTTTTTATTCATATTTATCTCCAATCAATATAGATACTATATAAACATATTAAATATATATATTCTATATTGCAATAGGATTTCAACCTTTATCCACTATGCTTTTTAGTAACAACAATATCTTTATGCGGAGTATTTATTTCAAGGTACATTTTATCTTCTTCATCAATGTTATATGTAATATTATGAATACTATCATCATAATATCTCTGTCTATATTTTTTATTAAAAAAATATTTAAAAAGCCCCATTTTTACTCTCTCCATTCTATTAGGGATATTATGGATTTATTTTGCATTAAATTACTAATTTTTATACACGATTTTAAAAATTAGTATTAAGGGCATTTTTGACAGTGAATTATATTTATATTCGCTTTTTATCTTAACCAGCTGTTCTGATACCTTAATATTGTTAGATTTAAATAGCAACTCTTTTTATACAACTGGTCTTAACAGAAAAAAAAGTGATAGATTGCTCTATCACACATGAAAGGGAAAAGTAAGGTTTTATATATGTTTTATTATGATTATTAAGAAATAGCGTATTAAACTTTTTACAGATCATCAATATTGTTTTAAATAGAGAAAAAAAATAAAGGCACTTTTACTTTATAGTAAAAGCGCCTTTGCTTTATATCTATATAATAATCACTTTATCAATACTTGTCAATACCTTTTTTCACTTTATTAAGTTTTACGCCAATAATATATTTTTTTATTACCACAAACCCAAATATATTATTTTAATGTCAATTAGTTTTTATAAATTTTAGCAACATCTTTATCATCTTTTAAAATAAAATTAGTCTTAAATGAATTAATATATTTGCTATTCTGTTTTAAAAAACTATTAATATCATCCAAAATATCTATTATACATGCATCTACTTTATTTAAATATTCAGTTATATCAAAGTCGCTTACTTCAGCCATAGCTTCTATAATAGTTCTTTCATTTCTAATGTAATTATTTATATAGTTATTAAAATAATATGCTTTTTTAGATATCTCTATGTATTTATCATTTACTAGTTTAATAAAATCATTAAGTTGATCATATAATTTTTTATTTCTTACATGATAAAAGTTCTTCCTATTCAACTTAGTCATTTTAAAATCAATAATGCTATGATATGTATCTTTATCGCTATTATTCTTCAATTCATTCATCTTACAACAGGCTTTACTTATCTGGAGTAGTATACTATAAATATCTTTTGATATATCACACTCCAAAATAGTCTCTACTATTATTGAATTCTTTGAATAACCTTCTATATAGTATTGCTTATGACTAGTTAAACAATCATCTAGCTTGATTATCTTTTCTATCAACAGCTTAGATGTTTTTTTCACATTATCGCAATAACTATATAGGGAATCTATTTTTTTAGCTAAAATCTTATCCTCATATACAGATTTATAATTATTATTTATATCTACTATAATACTTTTTATGAGTTCATTTATTATTTTCATCGCCCTCCCCCTCTTTACTTATACAAATTGAACATGCTTTCAAAAATAACTTTGTCTACAGGGGGGCTAAACAAGAAACCTTGAACGTGATAAAAACCAGCATTTCTTATGAACTCTAGTTGTTCATTATTTTCTACACCTTCAATGATAACTTTTTTATTAAATTGATGTATAAACTTAAAAAACTTATCTATACTCTTTCTTTTCTCTTCACTATAGCCTATAGAATTTACGAAAGACTTGTCTAATTTTACGATATCAAAAGGAATCTCAATAAAACTTAGTACCGAAGAGTATCCTATTCCAAAGTCATCCAACACAACCAATATTCCTAATTCCCTCATCTTATTAACTATGTCTACAGCTTTCTCATGAGGCTCCATAAATATCCTTTCAGTAATTTCTATCTGCAAGTACTTAGGTTCTAACTGGGTATCATCTAGTATACTAGTCAAATTAGGTATAAAATTCTCATCATAAAACTGCCTATGGGAAATATTTACTGATAGTGCAATGGGCTTATAGCCACTTTCTTGCCATAACTTATTCTGCTTGCAAGCTTCTTTTAATATCCAGTAGTCAAACTCATTACTTAAATTACTATTCTCTAAAGCATTTATAAACTGGTTAGGCATAAGTAATCCATTAGTTTCATGCTCCCACCTCACTAATACTTCCGCAGAATCAATACTATCATTGATTACATTTACTTGCGGTTGAAAATATAATCTAAACTTGTTCATGTGAAAAGCCTTCCTTAAATCAATATATAATGACTTTCTTAAAAGCATTTCATCATATTGAGTTTTATTAAAAACACAATAACAGTTTCCACCTTTAAGCTTAGCCTCTTCTAAAGCACTCTCACAATATCTCAGTATTTGATTGTTATCTATAAGCTTATCCGCATTAGGAACAGCTCCTATACTAACTGTAATGTAAATTTGTTTACCATCTATAACTAGTATCTCCCTAAGCTTATTAATCAACCTTGTTAATACAAAGCTAAACTCATCTTCGGATGAATTCTCGCAGCTTATGTATATAAATCTATCCCCACAAAATCTAAAAATCATATCATAACTAGAAGATGTGTTTTTTATTATGCTCATAACTCTATTTAATAATAAATCCCCAAAGTCATATCCATAAACCATATTTATAGATTTAAAGTCATCAATATTAATAATTGCCACCCTTACATTCCTATAATTTCTAATATAATCTTCAAGTATCATATTTATTTCTTTAAAAGAGTAACTTAAATTATAAAAGTTAAGCCTAAAAATCTCTTTTTCTTTACTAATATTCACATATTTCACTCCTTAATTGACTTCTAGTTGATAATAATTTATATTACTATTACAAAATAAATATTTTGTCTAAAAATACGGTGTATTTTTAGAGTTTATTCTTATCACTTCATCTGTTTTTCCAAATTCGAACTAAATTTCTTTATATTTTTCATATTTTTTTAAATTAATTTCATCTCATCATTAAAATTGCCCCTAAAAAATTGGTTATATAGTCATATTATGTTATAATATTTTGGACAAAATATTTATTTTGTATAACTTATTCCATAAGGAGGATTCTGGTGAGAAATCAAAGCTCAAAAATCAAATATTTTACTCAAAATGAGATGAAACGTATTTTCCATGCAATTGAAGATTCACATAGTAAACATTCGTTAAGAGACCTTGTAATATTTAGAGTCGCGTATCGTTGTGGATTAAGAGCATCTGAGATAGGTTTGATAAAAAAAGAGGATTATAACTCTAATAAAGGTGAAATATATTGTCAAAGATTAAAGGGGAGTAAGAATAATACTATTAGACTTGATTTAAAATCTAAGGAGATATTAGACAAGTACATCGAACAGGAACATATACTTCTAGATTCAGAATTTATATTTAGAAGCCAAGAAATGAATCCTATTTCTAGACAAACCTTAGATTACTTAATAAAGAAATATTGTGCTTTAGCCAATATAGAAGATAAAAGCAAACATCATTTTCATTCAATAAAGCATACTACCGCAGTTCATCTCGCAGAATCAGACATGGATATAAAAGAGCTTCAGTGGTGGTTAGGTCACAAGGTTGTATCAAATACAGAAATCTACTTTCAATTTACAACAAGACAACAAGAAAGAATGTACAGTAAATTAAATGAAAAAAGTGAAATGGTATAAAAACAAAACTCTCACTAACTAGTGAGAGTTTTGTTTTTATATTTTTAAATAAAATCTAAATTATTAAAAACATAATCTATATCCTTACATATACCTTTATCTATGAGACCATTCTTATACATACCACATAATATATCCATAGCATCCGAATGCGTCAACGATTCCCTGTATGGCCTTTTCTCAGTAAGAGCTTGATATATGTCAAGACATCCCATTAACCTGGAATTGAAATCTAACTGTTCACTTGTTTTTCCAAAAGGATATCCACTTCCATCAAGTTTCTCATGGTGATTAGATGCCCACTCTGTAATATCAGTAAATCCACTTATTTGTTCTAATGCAACTCGTGTATAATATGTATGTTCTTTTATCGATGCAAATTCTTCTTCATTAAGCTTACCTGGGTTGTCTAGTATATTATTAGAAATAGCCAATTTCCCTAAATCATGCAAATCAGCTGCTATCATTAGTTTATACTTTTCTTCTTCAGTATAATTGTAATATCGAGCCATTATCTCAACCTTTTCTGATAACTCTTTAGAATGTCTTTGAGTATACTCAGACTTTGAGTCTATTATCTTAGAAAGTACTTGAGTGATAGACCTTATTTCTTTAAAAGAAAGCTCCTTTGAGTATTTAGGTTCTATATTTTTTAGAGCTGCTGATATAAAATTATCTTTAATATCAATCCAAAAACTAGTATGCTTAGCTACTCTTTCAAAACCTTTAACTACTTCTGTAGAAAAAATAACTTTCTCATTATTTTTCACAAACTCATATATCTTTTTTCTCATGAGAAAATCATTATTTATTAAATCGAAATTAATTTCAATTTGATCTGCCATAGAAATTATCTGTGACATTATGGGTATTTCATCACTCTTAAGATTAAAATAGCCTGTCCCATCATATCTCTCATGATGATATTTTATTATATTAGTTACGTCCGTTAGAAATGGATATATCTTTATATTTCTTTCTCCAATAGTACAGTGAGCCATTGTATTTTCAGCAATTCTAATACTATAGTTATTTTCCTTCTCTAATTTATAAACTAGTTCTTTCTCTACAGCTCCATTATCGTGCAGAATCCCGAGGGCTACTATATCATGAAGCTCTTCAAAGGTAAGTCCCATCGCCATACCAATTCTCAATGATATGTAAGCAGTTCTTTTTCCATGATTTGAGCTAACCCCAGAAATATCCATCTCGATAAAGTCTAATGCAAATGAAACAGCTTCTAAAAATTCATTCATATAAAATAGCATTTATCTTTACCCCTCCATGCAAATAATTATACGTCAGGTATATTAATTTTATTTTATCACTTGTATCTTTTTTTGCACTGTATATATTTTACTTACATGTAAGTCTTACTATGAAATTCTTAAAAAGCTCACTGAGGCCAATTTTTAACGCACCTGCCCTTCTGACTGGATATGCAGGAAATTGAGCAGACAAAATAGTAAGATTTAAAGTAAAACAGCTACTAATTCTGTTTTAATTAGTAGCTGTTTTAAAAATGTTGCTGTTTTTAATTATCTCTTTATAATCTCAATTCCTTCTTCACTTGCTACTATAACCTTAGTAACCTTTTGAACAAATAAAGATGTTCCAATTACACCAAAAATAGAATTAAGCTTTTTATCTAATTGTGCTATATCCTCCACTTTTTCGAAGAAAGCATCTATTATAATATTCCCATCATCACTTATTAAAAAGCCATCCTTATTACTAGATACTCTTACTATTGGATTTGACCCGATTTCTTTTAAAACTCTTTCCACATAACCTAATGCTTCCAGTAAAACTTCAATTGCCACAGGATGCTTGAACTCAAGCTTCTCAACTACCTTATCCTTGTCTACAAGAAGAATATAGTCTTTAGCCATAGATGCTATAAGCTTCTCCCTAGTATGTATAGCACCACCACTCTTAAGAGCATTTAGAGCTCTATCTACCTGATCACATCCATCAAAAGCAACATCTACCCTATCAATTGAGTAAGTTGGTAGAACCTCAAGCCCATGCTTTATGCATAGAAGCTTAGTTTTTATTGATGGAGTTACTATTCTTACCTTAAGGTCAGGTTTTTCACTTAACATTTCTATTAGGTAGGCTATACTCCTACCACCTCCAAGACCTACTATATTTCCACATGAAATTAATTTTAAAGCTTCTTGTGCAGATACCTTTTTTAAATCTTCTGTATTCATAAAATCTTCCTCACTTAAATTAAGTATTTATTATAAGTGTTCTAAACTATGATAGTTTTTATATTATTTTTTTCTAAAATATTAGTTTTACTCTCGTCTATACCATCATTGGTTATAACAATGCTCACTTTCGATAAGTCTACTACAGAAGTCATACCAACATTATTAAACTTTGATGCTTCTGCTAAAATTATAATATTTTCAGCTCTGTAGCACATTTCCTTAGCTACTTCAGCTCTCAAGAAATCTCCACAGGTAAATCCTAACTTTTCTGAAAACCCGTCCATTCCAATAAAAGCCTTATTTACCGCCAACATACTTAAGCACAACTTAGTTAAAGGACCTACCATAGTTTCAGCTTCTTCTTGTAATTCTCCTCCTAATAAAGTAACCTTTACGTTTCTATTACTTTTCAGAGTATTAGCAATATAAAGTGAGTTTGTTATAATGTGAACTCTATCTTTATTTGATAGTTCCTTAGCTAGTAAAGCATTAGTGGATCCAGCTTCAATAAGTACCGTTTCTCCTTCCTTTACTAGCTTAGCAGCTTGCTTGGCTATTTTAAGCTTTTCTTCATATTTGAACATAATTCTTTTCTCTATAGAATCAGATGACATCTGCACTGCTCCGCCATGGGTTCTTTTAAGCAAACCTTCATTTTCTAAAGAAGATAAATCTTTTCTTATTGTTACCTCTGAGACATTTAATTGTATAGAAAGTTCTTTTACACTAACTGCGGGACTTTTAGAAAGGATTTCGAATATCTTCATCTGTCTTTCATTCAAAATTAAATCACCTTCTATCTTAAAAGTAATATTACACTATATTTTCAATATACCATTACTTTTGAATGAAATCAATTAGCTTTCAATTGAAACAATACTGTATAATCTCATAATATTAGTTCTTGTTAAAGCACTATATATTTAAAACTTTACCTCAATAAATATATTAAATCCTCTATATGAAAATAGCACAACTATCAAGGACTTAAAAAAGGAAGCAGTTATAACAAACTACTGCTTCCAATGTTAAAAATCATCTTAATCTAGCTAAATAGAGCTACAAACACTAAGGTTATTGTACTTATAAGCTTAATTAGTACATGTAAAGATGGTCCTGCTGTATCCTTAAATGGATCTCCAACTGTATCTCCTACAACACCAGCTTTGTGAGCCTCTGAATTCTTTCCTCCTAGGTTGCCAAGTTCTATAAACTTCTTAGCATTGTCCCAAGCTCCACCACTATTGTTCAAGAATAATGCCATTACTACACCTGCAATGGTACTTATCATCAAGAACCCTGCAGCAGCTTCTTTACCTAGCAGAACACCAACTAGTATAGGAGTTATAATTACTATAAGACCTGGTACTATCATTTCTTTCAAAGCACCCTTAGTTACTATATCAACACAGCTAGCATAGTCAGGCTTTGCCTTGCCTTCCATTATGCCAGGTATTTCTTTAAATTGTCTTCTTACTTCTACTATTATATATTGAGCAGCTCTTCCTACTGCTCTTATAGCTGTTGAGCTAAATAAATAAACCAACATAATGCCTACAAAACCAGCGATAAATACTTCAGGTTTTCCAATGTCTACACTAAACCAAGAGTCTAAAGGTTTACCTAATATTTTCTTTACTTCATCCAGATAAGCTGAGAACAATAGGAAAGAAGCAAGAGCTGCTGATCCAACTGCATATCCTTTTGTAAGAGCCTTTGTAGTGTTTCCACAAGCGTCAAGCCTATCAGTTATAGTTCTAACCTTTTCAGGTGCACCAGACATCTCTGCTATTCCACCGGCATTATCAGTTATTGGTCCAAAAGTATCCATAGCTAATACGAAGGCACAAGTAGAAAGCATACCCATAGTAGCTATTGCAGTACCATAAAGGCCTGAATTAGCTATTCCACCAAGAGCAGATTCACCTAATTTATAAGATATAAATATAGCTAGAGAAATAAGTATTACTGGTAAAGCTGTAGATTCCATACCTATAGAAACCCCAGTAATTATATTAGTAGCTGGTCCAGTTTCACAGGACTTTGCTATTTCTTTTACAGGTCTATGATCACAGGAAGTATAGTAATTAGTTATAATTACAAATGCAAATCCTAATACTATTCCTGTTACAGCACAGCCATAAAGTAACCAATAATTTATATCATTACCATTTGGAAGCTTTCCTCCTAGCATGTACTTAACATTAAATAATAGAAGTATTAATGCTATAATTGTGGTTATTCCATAACCTTTATTAAGTTCATTCATTGGGTCTTTACTTTCATCCTTAACGTTTACAAAGAAAACCCCTACAATTGAAGCTATAATTCCTAAAGCTCTAGCAACTAGTGGGAATAATATTCCCTTTACTCCGAATACAGGATACAATGCTACTCCAAGTATCATAGCTCCTATATTTTCGGCAGCTG
This sequence comes from Clostridium sp. C8-1-8, assembly GCF_009928445.1. GTDB lineage: Bacteria > Bacillota > Clostridia > Clostridiales > Clostridiaceae > Clostridium_AR. The sequence continues at coordinate 31,770 of NZ_JAABNO010000020.1, forward strand.
TTGATTCAAATAAATCAGCGCCTCTTCCTGCACAGTCTCCAACGTTATCTCCAACTAAATCAGCTATTACTGCAGGATTTCTTGGATCGTCTTCTGGTATACCAGCTTCAACCTTACCAACTAAGTCTGCTCCAACATCAGCAGCTTTTGTATAAATTCCTCCACCTAACTGTGCAAAGAGCGCAACTAGAGATGCACCAAATCCAAAACCTACTATAAGTGATGGTGCTTCTTTTATTAGAGAATCATTTCCCGATGCTCCTCCAAATATTAAAAACAATGTTGATACTCCTAAAAGTGATAAAGATGTGACTGCAAGACCAGTTATAGTACCGCCTCTAAATGCTATTTGAAGAGCTTTATTTAAGCCTTTTCTAGCGCCTTCAGCAGTTCTTACATTACAATTTACTGTCATGTACATTCCAATATATCCAGATATGGCTGAACAAAATGCTCCAGTTATAAATGCTATTCCAGTATGCCACGCTATACTAACTGCATCTACACCTTCTTTAGATCTGTTAGCAAAATAATCCGCTCCGGTAATTATAACAAGTACAACTACAGCTATAATAGTTATAGTTTTATACTGTCTTTTTAAGAAAGCCATAGCGCCTTCTTTTATAGCCCCTGAGATTTCCTGCATTTTTTTATTGCCTTTATCCTGCTTAAATATGTATTTTGCAAGATAAAATATTACCAAAGCTGAAATCAAAACAACCCCATAAATTATGCAAAAATATGCTGTCACAAATAACATCTCCCTCTTAATTGTATTATTTAACCTATGATAGCGTAAATATCATTACCCTCACAAAAGTAAGTGCAACTCATCATATGTTCATAATAATAAACATAATTTCATATGTTCATATAATAAATACATTGATTTAAGAGATTTTTTATTGAACTTATGTGACCTTTAATACATATATAATGTGGTTAATAGTTAAAAATATCAATAAAAACGTTTAAATGATATTCTTATGTTATCAGCCTCCTTGATAAAAGAATGATTACTTTATCCTTTACTAATGAAAGTGGATAAACTTTAATCTACTTTCACATTATAAATCTTCTTACTTATTTTGGCAATTTTCAAAAAATTCTAATTTCATTTGATTTAGTCAAAAAAAGTCCTTCTAGACCTCTCTACACAATAAAATATGCTTTTATTGTGTAGATGGTTCATTTTTGTTTAGTTTTTAATTTGCTTTTATATGAAATAAAGATGTACCACTTCAATGCCAAATATATTTTCAGATATCCTCTGGTTTCTGAGATGATATTTGAAAACATAACATTCATTATGAAGTGGTACACCTTTATATAAATCTATGTTATTTCTTTTAATCTTAGGATTTCCTTTGAATATTCAGTTGGTATCTTATATCTCTATCGTCAAATTCTCCATAGCTATCTGTAGGTTTATCACTTGATACTCTAAATCCTATGCTCTGGTGTAATTTTATAGATTCTGTATTTAAATTATATATATTTGAAATCACAATACAAGCATCTCTATAATTATGCTTTATATAACTAATACCTTCTTTTATAACTTTCTTGCTTATGCCTAGCCTTCTAAAGCTTGGATGAGTTTCTACTGCTTCCACAAGCTACTGCCACTCTGTGAATTTATTTTTTATAAACCTAGCAGCACTTAATTTTTTATTATCATCACTCATAGCTACAACAGCGAACTTCTCTTCATAATCACTTTTTGTAAAAAACTCTGACCAGAAATTATTGAATCCCTGTCTAGACTGCTCTAGCTGCTGTTTATATTCTTCATCGGTATAATTGTGTTTTCCTTTTTGCTTAAGTTCGCATTTAGCTATGCCATCGAGGCTTTCTTCGTATATAGAAGTAAATTCATTTAACTCTTCTTTAGTAAGTAATTTATAATCCTCGCAAGTATAAACCTTTATATTTAACTTATGCAAAATATCATTTTCACCTATCATAAAATTCACCCTATCATTCTGTAACGCTGATTTTTCCAATAAATTCTTAACTTCTTAACTTTATAAATTCTTATATTCTTAACTTTTTTCATTCTTAACTTCTTATATTGTTAGGTTCTTTTCTTTTTAGCTATGTTCAATCCTAATTTTAAATTAAATATCTATGCAGAAGATACTATATGTGACAGCTATCATAAGCAAAGTATAGAATAATTGCAGTATGGCATTCTACTATAATCCTATCTCAAAATTATTGTTGCTTATTTTCTAAATGCTGCCATAACTATCTCATCATAATACTTGCCATCCTTAAACAGTTCTTCTTTAAGAATCCCCTCTACTACAAAACCACACTTTTCATAACTTTTTTGCGCCCTTGTATTAAAAGAAAATACGCTTAGTTTTACTTTGTTTATATTCATATTGTTAAAGATAAAGTCCAAAAGCACCTTCATAGCATCAGTGCCATAACCTTTACCCCAATAATCTTTATCACCTATCATTATACCAACAGTAGCTGTACGAGCTAACCAATTGACCTTCTGAATGCCACAGCCACCTATATATTTTTTGCTTTCAATATCTTCTATTGCAAAATTATACTCTCCAGTGCTTGAAGATTTTTGAGACTTTATCCATTCCTCTTCTTCCCATGAAGTAAAAGGAAATGGTATATCTGTAACTAAAAGCTTCTTTAACTCTCTATCGTTTATCATCTCTACAGCTACAGGTATATCATCTTCCTTATAAGCTCTTAAACATACCTTTTCCCCATAATACATAATATATCTCCCCTTTTTATATTAAATTAAACATCAAAATTTATTAATATGAAGCTTTGTTACACTTCTTTACAAATACTTAAATTTCTTTCTGCCTATAATATCATGCTATTTTATAGACTATCATCAATCACTTTCTTCTATAAGTATCTTAAGCATTTTCTCGGGATTAGTTAAAAAGGCTTTAGTTATGCTATAATGTTCAGTTTCTTTATAATTTACTAACTGAATTCCGTCCTTTATTTCGTATATCAATGAATTAGGATAAGCCATTAAGATTGGTGAATGAGTAGCTATAATAAACTGTGAATTTTGTTCTAATAGTTGATGCATTCTAGCTATCATAGACAGCTGTCTTGCTGGAGAAAGCGCCGCTTCAGGCTCGTCTAATATATAAATTCCATTTCCTCCAAAGCGATTCATAAATACAGAAAAGAAAGATTCACCATGTGATTGTTTGTGTAAGGACTTCCCGCCATAAGAACTAAAAAGTCCTGGAACCTCCTTGTTCAACTCTTCAATATTTGTAGCAAGATTATAAAAACTTTCTGCTCTTAGAAAAAATCCATCTTTGGGTTTCTTTATTCCTTTTACAAGTTTGATATTCTCATATAACTTTGAGTGAGTATCATTTGTGGAAAAATTAAAATTAATTGTACCACCTTCTGGATTAAAACCATAGGCTGTTGCAATAGCCTCTAATATAGTAGACTTACCTGAACCATTTTCTCCAACAAAAAAAGTAACCTTTGGATGAAAGCTTAATGTTCCCATACCTTTTACCGCTTCTAAACAATACGGATATTCATAAAAGCTTTCGATCTTATCTCTTTTTAGTTCAATACTTCGTAAATATTGATTAAGCTCAGATGTATTCATTATTTTTCTCCAGCGAACATATCTACTCTCTAGTATTTGGTCACTAGAAACCTCCTCTCTTTAGGATAGTAATTTTAAGGCTTTATTATCTCTATGAGCCAAGTAAAATTAACAAGATGCTTATAATTAAAACTGCAACCTAGAAGCTCACTATAACTTTTCAGTTTCTTAATATTTGTATAATATTCATCTTCAATAATGTCCCATAAGTCCACTCTTCCATTACTTAAGAAATCATCTCTCTTCTTCAGTCTTTCTTCTTGGCTTTCAAACATAAGATCTCCTATTAATATTTTCCCATTTGGCTTCAAGTATTTCAACATATAATTTACAGCAGTTTCCTTCTCCAAATCATTAAGATGGTGAAATGCATAGGTTGATACTATAATATCATAATGATTTTCTAAAAAAGGTTTATCTAAAAAGCTTCCTAATCTTAAAGAAATATCTCCATATTTTCTTTTAGCAACTAAAAGCATTTCTATACTCTGATCAATACCTGTAAACTCTACATTTTCATCTAATTTCTCATATATATTACAAGTACCACAACCTATATCAAGGATTCTTGTACTATTACTTTCTTTCACTTTTTCTACTAAGCTCTCTAGCACATAGTCATATCCTTCAAACAATTTTAAATCATCATTAATATTTCTCCTTACTGAAATATCATAACTTTTTGACCAGCTATCAAAATTCCATCTGTCCACCCACTTCCTTCTATTTTCTAAATTCTCGTCCAAACATTTACTTATGTTCTCAAAATAGATGTTAGAATTGTCCTCTGAGGTCAAAAGTGCATCATTAACACTTTGCACCAAAGTGTTTCTTATACTTTCTAACTCTGATATTCTATTATCCACTGCCTTAAGCTGTATGGTAAGCTCTCTCACTACTTTGTTATCTTCAAAAGACTTTTCAAATATGTCATTAATATTCTTAAGTGGTATGCCTAACTCTCTAAGAAGTTTAACTTGTCTTAATCTTTTAATATCCTCTTCAGTATAATTTCTATAGTTATTAGAATCTCTCTTTATTTTAATTATTCCATGCTGCTCATATAGCCTTAAAGTCTTTAATGATATATCCAAAATTTCCGATACAGTTTTAGTATTCATAAATTATCTCCTCTATTAAATCAGCTTTCATTTTAAGATCGGTTAAAGTATTCTGTTGAAATTTAGTAATTATCCGATGCTTTAATTGGCTTAATAAACTTCTTACAGTAAAAATATAAACCCTGCCCGAGGGGCAGGGTCAATACCTATTATTGATAATTTAAGCATTTATTTTTTTCTTAATGAACTTCTTAAATATATAAATTGTAACTATACAGCTTAAAGTTCCTAGGATTATTCCCCCTAAAACATCTGAAGGATAATGCATATACAAATAAAGCCTTGAAAAAGCTATAAGTCCAGCAAGCAGATAAAATCCAGGAGCATATTTCTTAAAAGAATAAGCTAGTATTCCTGCAGCTGCAAAGGACGAAGTTGTATGTCCCGACGGAAATGAATAAGACTTTGGTCTTTTAGCCAACAGTTCAATACCTGGAACATGAGTGAAAGGTCTTTCCCTTCTAAATATATGTTTTAATATCCCTTCCCCCAGCAAATAACCTATTAATAATGCAACTATCATCATTAAGCCAACTTTTCTATACTTTTTACTTATAATGAGACCTAGAGCTATTAATAACCAAACCGAGCCTGATTCACCTATATTAGTAAAAAATATCATCAACCTATCTAAAATAGGCGTATGAAGATTATTACGAATAAATTCTAAAATTGAAGTATCTATATTACACATTGCTGTAATCATACTTTCAACCTCCTTTGTATGCCTGTAATTTATTATAACTGTTTTATTTACTTGCTATCTTATAGACAATCAATTTCATATATTTATATAAGATATCAATGGTTTCAGTAATAAAGTTCATTTTATCATATATATTTACTTTATATTTTAAACTTTTTATAAATTTATTCTTTATTACTTCACAATAAAACTTAGATCTTAAAACTCTCCTCTCGGAAGCCAGAGGAATTCTCTAAACAGTAAAAATAAAAGCTATCTAGATAAATACACCTAGATAGCTTAAGAAACATTATATTTATTTAAACTCTTTTACCAATTTCTCAAAAGCCTCAATTGATCTTTCAATCATGTCAAACTTAACACAGTAAGACATTCTAAAGTACCCCGGACATCCAAATCCGCTTCCTGGCACCAAAAGAAGGTTATATTTCATAGCTATTCTTACAAACTCAACATCATCTTCGATTAAAGCTTTAGGGAATAAGTAAAAAGCACCTTGTGGCTTTACACACTCAAAACCTAAAGAAGTTATTTTCTCATATAAGAAATCCCTTCTTCTTTCATATTCGCTTATATCTACCTTTGCCTTCAAAGAATCTGCTATAACCTTTTGAAATAATGCAGGAGCATTTACAAAACCAAGAACTCTATTGCAATAACTTAATGCATTCATAAGTAAATCAACTTGATCTATCTTACTGCTAGCAGCTATGTATCCTATTCTTTCACCAGCAAGCCCTAAAGATTTACTAAAAGAATTAACTATTATTGCATTTCTAAATATAGCTAATAAGCTAGGAACTTTTATATTTTCATATACGATTTCTTTATAAGGTTCGTCTGAAATAACATATACTGTTGTTCCATACTCTTTTTCTTTTTTATCTAATATCTCATCTATTTTTCTTAGAGTTTCCTCACTATATACTACCCCTGTTGGATTATTAGGATTATTTATAATAATAGCTTTAGTTTTATTAGTTATACTTTTATCAAACGCTTCAAGATTAGGTTCGAAAGTACTAGTATCTGGAGGCACTACAACAGTTTTTCCACCATTGTTATCAGCATAAGCGCTATACTCAACAAAATATGGAGCAAATACTATGACTTCTTCTCCTGGGTTTAGCAATGACTTTAAAACAACATTTAGTCCTCCTGCAGCACCTACTGTCATAACTATATTATTAAATGAAAGCTCAACTCCACTTTCCTCTTGTAAAGCTTCAGCAACCTTTTGTCTTACATCCGTATAGCCTGCATTACTCATGTATCTATGAATTCCTTTTTCCTCACCTAAAATATGTTTTTTAAGTGAATCAGTAACTTCCTTAGGAGGTTCCGCATAAGGATTTCCTATACTATAGTCATATACATTATCTGCCCCGTATATCTTAGATAATCTTTCTCCCTCTTCAAACATCAATCTTATCCAAGATGAATTACTTAAATTAGTTATAATTTTTTCCGAAAACACATAAAAGCCCCCTTTTGTAGAATAAAATAGTTAATTACATCTATTATACTACGCTATCAATGGATTTTATAGGAAAACTATTTTGTATTTTAAGTAGCTTTAATAGGGACAGAAGCTCCGTCCCCCTGTCCCTTAGAATACTGGTATTGATGAGCCTTTTGTTGTTTCGTCTATTACCTTTTTGGTTTCATCTGTTTGATAAACCTCAACTAGCTTTTTAAGAATAGCCTTGTCCTTATCCTTTGTCCTAACAGCTATTATATTAAAGTAATTTTTAGCACTTTCCTTTTTTGTGTCTTCAATATATATGGAGTCCTTAAGTGGTGCATAACCTGCATCCACTGCCACTCCATTGTTTATAACCGCTATATCAACATCTTCTATTGATCTTGGAATTTGAGTTGCAACAAGCTCTGCTATACTAAGCTTCTTAGTATTTTCAATGATATCCTTAACTGTAGGTTTAATACCTACGCCATCTTTAAGTTTAATTAAACCTGCATCTTGTAGTAACAAAAGTGCTCTTCCTTCATTTGTAGCATCATTGGGAACCGCTACCTTAGCTCCATCCTTTAAGGTTTTTATATCTTTTATTTTCTTCGAATAGATTCCCATTGGGGCTAAGACCGTATTTCCTATAGAAGTAAGATCTAAATTATGATCTTTTTTAAACTGCTCAAAATAAGCTACGGTTTGAAAGGCATTTGCGTCAATATCTCCATCACTTAGAGCTTGATTTGGTCTTATATAATCGCTAAAGGTAACTATTTTAAGCTCTATATTCTGTTTTGCCAATCTTTCTTTAACATTATCCCAAACTCTATGATCATCTCCAGTTACTCCTAGTTTTATTACTTCTTTTTTATTATCTGCACTAGAAGATTTTGCCCCACATCCAACTAATGCTGTTGCCCCAATTGTTAATACCAATGTAACTGCTAATATTCTTTTTATATTCATTTGAACGCCCCCACTTTATTTATATATTTAAATTTAACCCCATGATAAATAGTAATTTTCCATTTTATTTATAACAATATATCTAATGCTTTAGTCTTCTCAATAAAAGCTCCCCCAAGCTTTGTATCCCATTTACTAAAACAAGCAAAATTATTATAGTGGCAACCATTATATCTGTTTTAAAATACTGGTAGCCATATCTTATTGCAAAGTCTCCAAGCCCTCCCCCTCCAACAGTTCCTGCCACTGCTGAAAAGCTTATAAGACTGACAGTAGTTATTGTAAGTGCATAAATTATGCCTGGAAGTCCTTCTTTTAGAAATACCCTATAAATTATCTCAAAAGAACTAGATCCCATAGCTTGAGCTGCTTCAATCACTCCTCCATCAATATCTAGCAAAGCAGATTCTATCTGTCTTGCTACAAATGGTACAGAACCTAATACCAAAGGAACGATTGCGCCCCTAAGCCCTATGGTAGTTCCAACTACAAACCGAGTAAATGGTATGATAGCCGCCAGCAATATTACAAAAGGTATTGACCTAAATATATTTACTATCTTACCTAAAATACTATATATCACCTTGTTTTCTAGTATATTTCCTGGTCTTGTAACAACTAAGGTAACACCTATAGGAAGTCCAATAATCGTTGATATGCTACCGGCTATAAGTACCATTAGCAAGGTTTCTCCTAAAGCCTTCATCATATCAGGAAATAAATCTATCACATTAGGCATAAGATTCTGAAAGAACTGAAGCATCTCTTATCACCTCCACCTCTACATTTTTGTCCTCCAAATACTTAAAGGCTTCTACAATACTGTCTCTTCCCCCATTAAACTTTACTATTAAATTGCCCACCGGAACTTCTTGAATAATCTCTATATTGCCAAATAGTATACTGGCATCTACCTTAAATTTTCTTGACACCTTAGAAATAAAGGCTTGCCCTGTGTTCTGCCCCACAAAAGAAATCTTTGCTATTATCTCCTCTTCTGTAAGATTTCCAATAAATGAATTCTTATCTAAAAGTTCATAAATCTTGTCATACTTAAAGATTGTAGATACAAAGTTTTTGGTCATTTGAGCCTTTGGCTTTGAGAATATCTGAACTATATCTCCTTGCTCCACTATTTCCCCTTTATCCATTACTGCTACTTCATGGCATATCTCTTTAACTACTTCCATCTGATGAGTTATTATAACTATGGTAAGTCCTAGCTTTTCATTTATTTCTTTTAACAACGCTAAAATCGATTGAGTTGTTTCTGGATCAAGAGCAGAAGTGGCCTCATCACATAAAAGAACTTGTGGATCATTGGCAAGTGCTCTTGCTATTGCTACTCTCTGCTTTTGTCCCCCACTTAGCTGAGATGGGTAAGCCTTTAACTTATCGCTCAAGCCTACTAAATCTAATAAACCTTCCACCTTAGTTTTTATTTCCTGTTTATTTAAAGCATTGCCTTTAAGAGGATACGTAACATTTTTAAATACAGTCCTACTTCTCATAAGATTAAAATGTTGAAATATCATTCCAATCTTCTCTCTACTCTTTCTCAGTTCTTTTGCTGATAACTTGGTTAAGTCTTTACCATTAACAACAACCTCCCCAGTAGTAGGTCTTTCAAGCAAGTTTATACATCTAATCAAAGTACTTTTCCCAGCACCACTGTATCCTATTATGCCAACTATTTTTCCTTTTTCTATATGCAGATTTACCCCTTTTACTGCCTCTAATTCATGATCTTTTGCATAATAGGTCTTCCCAACACCTTTTAAATGAATAATCTTAATCGCCCCCTTTAAACAGTAAAATTAAAAAAGTCCTCTTTCCAATAAGGAAAGAGGACTCGATAAAAACCCATAAACGGGTAAATTACAAGTATCACCTTTCCTCATCTTCCAGACCTTAGTCTGCAGGAATTAGCACCTTGCGAGCAAATGAACACACGCCGGTTGCTGAAACTTCATCGGGCCAGTCCCTCAGTTTCTCTAGATAAGGATCGTTATTCTTTTTTACAACTTCTGCTTGAAACTCATTATAGTTACTGTTTTTTTATTTGTCAACAGTGATTTTTTATTTTTATTTTATGAATTTTTTTTATAAACATCACTATCTATAGATGTACCACTTAATATTTAAATATAGATTTGGGATTGAAGTGGTACACGTATATAAGCATTTATATGCATATAAGTCAAAATCAATTCCAAAAAACATACTTTTTTCATAGTAATCAAATATGTTTAATTAAATATATTGACATATAAAATAATTATGCTTATAATTCTATTTAATCAAGATTATCATGATAAATTTGGAAAATTAATAAGATATTTTAATGAAAACCAATCTTTATGCTATATAAGTAAAAATTAGTTTTAGCATTGGTTATTAAAGAGTAAAATTAGATATTGTATAAAGATCCTTATCAAGAGAGGCGGAGGGAATGGCCCTAAGATGCCTCAGCAACCAACATGTTTCATTTGCATGCACGGTGCTAATTCCAACAGAAGTTGTACTTCTGATAGATGAGGGAAGATTATGTTTTGAGATATAGGCTTTTATAGAGCTGCATTTTAAATCTTCTTCCACTCACGGAAGGAGATTTTTTTATTGTTTATCATATATATTAAAGCTAAAACTATATTTGGATAATACTGAGATTAGGCAGTTGTTCATCCCACTCTTTGATGTATTGGAACAAAGATACGGTTGTACTACTGAAAAAATAAGAAATGAGGTGTAAAAAATGAGTGTTGAAAGTGTACGGAATTATTTTTTAGAAAAAGGCTTAGAAGATCCTGTATTTGAACTAAAAACTAGTGGAGCTACTGTAGAGCTTGCATCCCAAACTCTAGGTATAGAACCTCAATATATAGCTAAGACTTTAGCCTTTAAGCTTAAAGACAGGGAAATCCTTGTAGTTACAAGAGGAGATGCCAAGATAGATAATAAAAAATATAAGGAACACTTCAGGATAAAAGCTAAAATGCTAAGCCATGATGAGGTTTTAGACGTAACAGGACATCCAGTTGGGGGCGTATGTCCGTTTGGATTAAAAAATAACTTAGAAGTATACTTAGATATTTCAATAAAGAATTTTGAACATGTATACCCTGCCGCTGGTTCTCAAATAACCGCATTAAAAATAACTCCAAAGGATATGGAGATCCTCACTACTGCTCAATGGGTTGACATATGTCAAATATAGAACTTATTAAAGATATACCCTTAAACACAATGTTTTTAAAGCTACTCTGATTCTTTAGAAAAGCTTCAAAATAGATTTTTATTATAAAGTGGTATATCCATATGAGTTACTCTAAATATTGTAAGACTTAGATATAAAAAGGGGGCAAATTAATTGAGTAATAAATTAAATTATTTAGAATTAAGAGTTATAGAGGAAATAGATAAAAGTAAAGATAAATATATAGAAATAAGTCATAGTATCCACAGTAAACCAGAACTAGGAAACAAAGAGTTCTTTGCTTCTACCTTACTTTCTGATACTTTAGCTAAAGAGGGCTTTGAGGTGGAAAACGGAGTTGCTGGGCACGAGACTGCATTTATTGCAAGAAAGAAAAGCGTCAAAGCTGGTCCAACAATTGCATTTTTAGCAGAGTATGATGCTCTTCCTGGCCTAGGTCATGCCTGCGGTCACAACATAATAGGTACTCTAAGCACAGCTTCTGCTATTGCACTATCAAAAGTTTTAGAGGAAATAGGTGGAGAAATTAGAGTTCTGGGAACTCCTGCTGAAGAGGGTGGAGAAAATGGAAGTGCTAAGGGCAGCTTTGTAAAGCATAAGTTGCTTGTGGATGTAGATGCAAGCTTAATAATACACCCAGGTAATAACAACTATGCTACAGGCCCTTCTCTGGCAGTGGATCCACTAGACTTCGAATTTATAGGAAAACCTGCTCATGCTGCAGCATCTCCTCATGAAGGAATAAATGCTCTAGATGCAGTAATAGCTCTTTTTAATGGGATAAACGCATTGAGACAGCATGTTACATCAGATGTCCGCATTCACGGAATAATAACTCACGGTGGTGACGCCCCAAACATTATTCCTGAATATGCAAAAGCTAGATTCTTTATAAGAGCAGCCACAAGAAAAACCTGCGATGAAGTCACTGAAAAGATTAAAAACATAGCCAAAGGTTCAGCATTATCCACTGGAGCTAAAGTTAATGTAATCGCCTTCCAAAACAAAGTTGATAATATATTATTAAATAAAACTTTTGATAGTTTATTTATTGAAAAATCTTCTTTACTAGGACTTGAAATATCCACAGAACAACCTAAAGGTTTTGGTTCCACTGATGTAGGTAACATAAGCCAAGTAGTTCCAACTATACACCCTCATGTAAAGATTGGTCCAGAAAATCTGGTTGGACATACTGTAGATTTTAGAGAAGCAGCTGCTTCAAAAGCCGGCGATGATGCCCTTATACTAGGTTCAAAAGCTTTAGCCATTACTGCCCTTGCCTTATTTACAGATGATAATAATTTGAAGTCAATAAAAGAGGATTTCCATAGAAATAAAGAAGCTTAATGTAAAATAAAGATGAAATGACTAAAGTTACTGAGTAATTAAAAAATTAGAGCTGACCCCTCAATTTCTTAAAAATCTTTAATTTAGTCATTCATCTTTCATTAAAATAATATATTATTTTTAAAATCTAGCTCTGTTTAAGATACTTTAACAGAGCCTTAAATTTTAAAGCTTTAGTTTATTATCCTTTAGCTACAACAAGTGATCTTGAGTATTTGATTTTAGGATTATTCTTTCATTTCCTCTTATCCTCCAAAAGTGTATTCCAGTATCTCCAGTATTGACTATAACGTTACTGTTTATAGGAAGATTTAGAAAGCTATTGAACAGCATATTTATTATTCCACCATGAGCTACTATGAGAACTCTTTTATCTTCTTCCGTTTCTGACAAAGCATCTATTAATCTAGCTAGAAATTCTTCAGCTCTTGCTCTAAGCTCTATTGCTGACTCTCCCATTTCTATTCTGTCATAGTACTTTCTTCCACCCTTAGGCAAAGGATATAATCTTTGAGCATCTTCTCTATCTAACCCAGCCAAAACCCCATTGTTATATTCCATAAGCAAATCATCGTAAAGCACTTTTATATCAAACCTCTGAGCAATTATTTCAGCAGTTACTGAAGCTCTTTTTAGTGGACTACTAAATATATAGTCAAAAGTTGTTTTATTTTTCAACCATATAGCTGCTTTCTCTGCTTGCTGCACTCCTAATGCTGTTAACTTAAAATCTGCTCTTCCTTCGTGTTTGTTCTCTAAATCTGCCTCAGACTGACCATGCCTTATCATAACTAAATCTATCATAAACCTAACACCTACCATAATTATTTTTAGGACTACTACGCAGAAGCTCAGTTCCCCTGTCCCTTACAACTTTTCAGCTACTACTGTGAAGGTTTTAGGAATCCCCTTGTCAAAAACCTCAGAGGATAAGTTAGGCTCTTCATCTAAGCTCTTTATAACTAATCCTGATTTTGCAACACTGGTAACTACCTCTCCCAGAGTCCATCTTCTAAGGAATACCTTCTTTGGAGTATCATCTTCTGAATACTTAAAGTATGAAACATCCTTTTCTTCTAAAGAAGTATCAAAATAATCTCCTGTCACCTTATGCTTTCTCACTTTTGCGGTGGAGCCTCTAGAGCTTATAAGTTTTGTTGAAACTGGATGAAAATCTCTTATTAAAGCAATACCTTTATTAGAAAGTACTTCGTACATCAGTTTCATGAAGGGAGCTAAGTCTGTAAAGTAATGAATTATCCCCATTTCAGCAAATACTATATCATAGTCTCCACTTACATCTTTCTTCGGTAGTTTTAATACATCTGATACTATGTAATTAAGCTTTACACCAGCAGCTTTTGCTAGCTCCAAGGCATAGTTTTTATTGCCTTCTGAAAAATCAACTACTGTAACCTCTGCTCCAAGCAATGCCAAAGCTACTGCTTTGTTGCCATTTGACCCCATTAGATTCATTATCTTCTTATCTTTTACATCTCCAAACTTAGTGTATAATATTGAAAGAACTGCTTCTGGATTTCTTTTTATTCTAGCTGCTGCTTCTTCTGGTGTACCAAACCTATTTACCCATGCATCATAGGTTTCTTTATTCCATATTTCCTCATTGCTATCTATAACTACCTTTTTATCAATATCTATTATGTTAAAATTCTCTTCCAATCTAAAATCCTCCAAATATCTTAAGGCTTAATTTTCACATCAGATTATATCATTAGTTATGTAAAGAATAAATATGATACAATAATTATGATGTGCCACTTCGATACTAAATCCATTCTCGAAACTCTTCAGGTTTCTGAGATGAGAATTTGAAAATATAACTATCATTACAAATTGGTACATCGATGATATTTAATAAATTACAGGAAGTGTTTATATGAATAGATGTCCTTGGTGTGGAAATGATGAACTATACATAAAATATCATGATGAAGAATGGGGTGTTCCGGTTCATGATGACAGAAAACATTTTGAATTCTTAGTTCTTGAATCTGCTCAGGCTGGTTTAAGTTGGATTACTATACTTAGAAAAAGAGAAAACTATAGAGAGGCTTATGATAATTTTGATCCAGTTAAAATCTCTCAATATGATGAAGAAAAAATCAAAAACTTATTAGCTAATGCTGGTATAGTAAGAAATAGAAGAAAGATTGACGCTTCTATAGGAAACGCTAAGGAATTTCTAAAACTTCAATCAGAATATGGAAGCTTTGATAGCTACATATGGAGCTTTGTTGACAATAAGCAGCTAATAAATAATTGGAAAGAGCTATCACAAGTTCCTGCCAGCACTGAACTTTCTGATAAGATAAGTAAAGACCTAAAAAAGAGAGGCTTTAAGTTCTTAGGCACAACAATAGTTTACTCTTACCTGCAAGCTGTAGGAATAATCGACGATCACATAGATAGTTGTTTTAAAAGAACAAACTCTATATAAGATTAGGCTCTGTTAAAGTATTGTGTTGAAATCAAGTGATCAGTTCTTCGATGCTTTGATGAGCTTGTGTACATAGCATATCCTTCATGGCCACTTATAAACATAGCCTAAAATTAAAGGGTCTGCTGCACTAAGTAATTAGTGCAGCAGACTCTTTTTTCACATCTTCATTTTTAAAGGTATACTAATTTTTTTGGTATAGGATAGATGCTATAACGATCTATCGGTTTGACTTTAACATTATTTTGCCTTGCTTAATGCATTCTGAACCGCCTCAATAATTCCTCTACTACTAAAAGTTGCTCCTGAAACTGTATCAACACTTGTTGATTGTGCTGAAACTATTTCACTAGTTATGGTACTTTCTGCATAATTATAGTAGTTAGGTGTATCTTGAGAGGATACAGTTTCTACCTTAGTTATCCTTCCATCTTTTATAGTAACAGACATTTCAGTAATCCCTCTTCTAAATCCTGTTCCAGTTCCTGTATAAGTTCCATCTTTATATTTCACGGAAGTTGTATTTGATGAAGAACTTCCATTGTTAGAGTTACCAGGGTTACTACTTGAACTATTTGCTGTGCCCTTATTAGCTTCACCATTTTGTGTAGCCTGAGAGCTTTCATCTTCACTACTTTTATCTTGTGAATCCTGCTTTGTATCAGCAGCACTTTGATTATTAGAATTAGACGAACTATTGGATGAATCAGCTTTGCTGCTTGAGTTCTGATTAGCTGAATTTTCAGCACCACTGCTCTGGCTATTTTCATTTGAAGAACCTGAAGTTCCTTGAGCTTGATTTAAAGCATCTTGAACAGCGCTTATTATGCCATTACTTGAAAAGGTTGCACCTGATACAGTATCAACACTTGTTGATTGAGAAGCTATTATGTTATTTATAACAGTACCTGAGGCTCTATTATAAAAATTAGGAGTATCTTCTGATGAAACAGTTTCTATATTATTTATTTGTCCATTTTTTATTGTTACAGAAATTGTTGTAGTACCTCCTCTAAAGCCAGTACCACTACCTGTGTAAGTTCCATCCTTATACTTTGTAGAGTTCACATTTGTTCCACTTGTTATATTGCTAGCTGATGATATTCCAGCCTTAGTTAGAACTGCACTTGTAAGATTGGTTATACCATAAACTCCTGCAAAGGTAGCTATAGCTACAGAACTAGCTAAAGCTGGATTTAAGTCTTCGCCTGTTATATTTACTGCTGTATTCTTTCTTGGACATATTTCTATGCATTTTAAACATTCTATGCACTCCCCGCCTTTAACACTTTCCTTCTTGTATAGAGGTATCCCCATAGAACATACGCTAGTGCAAGCTCTACATTTTCCACACTTTTCAGTAGGTTTGTTTATCTTTAAAATGCTTATTTTTGAAATTATAGAGAATACTGCCCCCAAAGGACATAAATATCTACAGAAAAATCTTTCTACAAACAATGCTCCTATTGTTATTAGTACTAGTAAAATAAGTCCTATAATCAAAGTCGATATAACAGTTTTGAAATCAGTTATCTGCGCAAAAGCATCCCAAGGACTTGTCCCTTCTAATATATTACTTCCTAGTGTACAGGTAACTATTAACAGCATTAATAAAATAATATATTTTACATATTTAAGTACTGAATCTACTTTTTCATTAACCTTAAACTTTATCTTAAAAACATGCTTTGATATTAAATGAATCCAGTCATTATAAGTTCCAAAAGCACAAAACCATCCACAAAAGAATCTTCCCATAAGAACTGTAAGAAGCATTACTATGATAAATTCACTTAGAGCTGGAATAGCTCTAATAAAATGAAAATTTCCACTGGTTATCATCTTATATACATTTTTGACCTCACTAAAGGTCAAAGTATAAAGACCAGGCAAAAGTATAAACATTATCAATTGTACTATATGTCTTGCAATTTGAATCTTTTTAACCATCTTTGTGACTCCTCCTAAGTTAACAAAATCTTATTGATTCTTTGACTAACCACATTAAGATATCGGATAATTAACCACTTAATCTCAATACCAATGTTTAATAGTTTTTTATTTTCACAAATCTAATATCTGGGCAAACCTTAGATTTCTTCATATTCAAACTCTTGATCTGTTAAAACTAAAGCTTTTTTCATACCTGAAGTAACATATACCTTTTTATCTTTGGTTATAAGAACTCCATCAATTCCATCCACAGCTTCTAAAATTTTCAATGCCTTTTCCACACCTAGGATGTAAATACCTGTTGATAGTCCATCTCCATCTATTGAATTATCGGAAACAATTGTTGCACTTATAATTTCGCTTTCAGATGGGAAGCCAGTTTTCACATCTAATATATGGTGATATCTCTTACCTTCAGAAATAAAGTACTTCTCATAGTTACCAGAAGTAACTACAGATTTATTGGATAGGCTTAGTATGCCAACATACTGGCCTCGTTCCTTAAAGGGGTTCTGTATTCCTATATTCCACTTTTCTCCGCTTTCTTTATTTCCCAAAACATAAATGTTACCACCTAAATCGATTAGTCCACTTTTAACCTTATATTTTTTTAATACAGCTCTAACCATATCTGCTGCATAGCCTTTTGCTATACCTCCAAGATCTAACTTTTGATTATTGTTTTTAAGCTTGACTGATACTTTTTCTTTATCAAGTATTATATCGTTATAATTTACAAGTTTTAATTTCTCTTCAATATCTTCCTTACTAGGTATAACACCTTGCTTTCCAGTTAAGTTCCATAGCTCAACTAGAGGTCTTATAGTTGGATCAAATGTACCTTCAGTTAATTTACTGTATTTTTTAGCTTCCTCTAAAACATAAAAAGTTTCTTTACTTATCTTTTCATGTTCTATCCCTGCCTTAGAGTTTATCCTACATATATCACTGGAAGCTTTAAAAGCCGACATCTTGTTATCTATATCACCTATTATCCTAATTGCCTCTTCTATTGCTATCTCACTTTTCCCTCCATAAACTCTCAGGTGTATGAGTGTACCTAATCCAAAACTATTTCTTATCATAGGTGCTTTATTCCTTTCGCCTGTTACAAATATAACTATTATCGATCCAAACACTATTAATATAGTAAGTACACCTAATAAATTTATAAGTCCACCTATAATAATCACCTCACCTTTTTATTTAAAGTATTGTTTGTTAAATATCAATTTCAAGTATTATCAGTGTAACGTAAAAGCTAAATCTAATATCTAAGTGATCTCTTAGCTTATATTAGAATTATAATAACTGAAACTGAGTATAACATTAATATAAACTGAGAATTTGCTGAGAAATCCGTTAACTAATTTAAAATTTAACAATTACTAAGCATGCTTTAATTATAATCAACAGCCATATAGCCTCTCCCTCATACTCATTTAATTTCAATACTATTCTTAAGAATAGCCTTATAGTAAAAGTTAATTTCCTTAAACAGAAAGGGAGCATCGCTCATGATTGAATAATAATCATCAGCGATGCTCCCTCTTTATCTTAAAGCTATATAAATTGTATATTCTCTAAAGGCATATTACAGAGTTACTAATAATAGATCTGGGATTGAAACGGTACATATTTAATAGTTATATTTTAATTAAAAAATCACATCTATACTAACTTAATATAGACACTAAAGGTTGATCCAACACCAACTTCACTTTCCACTTCTATGTTACCATTATGAGAGTCTATTATACCTTTAACTATAGAAAGTCCTAGTCCATATCCACCTTGTTCTCTAGACCTATGGGGATCACTTCTAAAGAACCTATCATAAATCTTACTTAAGTGCTCCTTTTCTATACCAGTTCCATTATCAACAATTTTTAAAACCGCAAAGTCTTCTCCATTTACTTTTTCTATAGAGGAGGCTATGGTAATTTCACCATTATGCTTATCAGTATGAAGTACTGCATTTTGAGTTAGATTATATATTACCTGCTTAATCTGATTTCTGTTTATATTCACTATTAAATCTTTAGCCAGCTCCAAACTTAAACTTCTATCTCCACTTAAAACCTGAAGCTGAGGATAAATCTCCTCTACAACAACTTTTAAATCTTCGTTATTCATTTCAACCTTGATGTTTTGATCTAGCTTGCTTAACATCAACAGATCATTGACCAGTTTAGTGAGTCTATCGCTTTCAAGTAATATACTATTCAAAGCCAAATTAAGCTGCTGTTCATTCTTTGCCGCACCTCTTAAGAGGATCTCTACAAATCCATGAATAGAAGTTAATGGAGTTCTTAATTCATGGGAAGCATCTGAAACAAACTGTCTCATTTTCTCCTTTATATACTGCTCTTGTTCAAAGGATACTTCAATTCTTTCAATCATATTATTAAAAGAATGTGATAGTCTATCTATCTCCAGCATTCCGTTATCTTCAGGAATTCTAGTATGAAGTTCTTTTACATCTATTTGCTCAACAGTATTGGTCATATTATGAAGTGGAACTAAAGTTTGTCTAAAGATAGTACTTCCAAGTATTCCTCCAAGTATTAGTATGCAAAAAGCTCCTCCTATATATATGGAAAGCTGTCTCTCTAGTATTTCTCCCACATCATTTATTGGTGTACACAATTGAATTAGCCCAGATGGCTGATTCATATCTCCAATCTTTCTCCATACCATAAGTAATAAAGTACCTTCATCAGTCTTCACAAGTTTATAATCTTTTTCTAAATTTCCAGACTTTCTGAGTAAATCTTTATATTCGTTTGTTGATAAATTAGGATTAATAAAAGTAAATTTATGTTTTTCCTTCTCCTTTACAAGCTTTAGTGTGGAATCATCTGAAGCCTGCGGTTCCTCTTCCTTCTTTTCAACCTTGTAAACCACATTACCTGACTTATCTATGATAATCGCATTTGTAGCTCTGTCTACCAAATTGTTAGTTATATTGTGAAGTTCAGCATTGCTTCCATCTACTTTTTCAATCTGACTTAATACCTTAAAGTCTATATTATGAAACTTATCCTGCAATACCTGTCCTTTACTTCTACATAGATATTCTCTCATACTAAAATACTGTGACAACCCCATTATAAATAAGAGAACTATTAATAAAATAAAGAACCTGGAGAATATCTGCCACTGAAGTCCTCTTGTCTTTTTAGCTTTCTTAAAAACCTTCATTTAGACTACCACCTTATATCCTACTCCACGTACAGTTTTTATTATATTATGTTCTTTATCCTCGATTTTATCTCTAAGGTACCTTATATATACTTCAACGATATTTTCATCACCATTAAAGTCGTACCCCCAAACCTT
The DNA here is from genome assembly GCF_009928445.1 of Clostridium sp. C8-1-8. Classification (GTDB taxonomy): domain Bacteria; phylum Bacillota; class Clostridia; order Clostridiales; family Clostridiaceae; genus Clostridium_AR. The sequence goes on from NZ_JAABNO010000020.1 coordinate 51,982, forward strand.
CTCTAATATTTGAGACTTACTCAGCACTAACCCATTGTTTACAAGCAAGAATCTTAATAAATTATATTGTGTTGGAGGTAAATCCAATAATTTATTGTTATAAGTTATCTCATGGGCTCCATCGTCTACTTTAAAGTCACCTATATTTATGACCTCACTTAATTCTGGAAAACTGTTTCTTACTCTAGCATTGATTCGCGCCAATAGTTCTTTAAAACTAAAAGGCTTAGACATGTAATCATCTGCCCCTAGATCTAACCCCTTTACAAGATCATCAACTTCATCCTTAGCAGTTAACATTATGATAGAGGTTTTTACTATCTTTTTTATTCTAGTACATACCTCATAACCATCCATTCCTGGTAGCATAACATCAAGTATTACTATATGTGGATTTATTTTCTGTGCTAAATCTATGGCTTCGTTACCGTCATAAGCCTCATATACCTTATAGCCTTCTGCTTCCAACCCCATCTTTATGAAATTTATAATACTTACTTCATCATCTACAACAAGAATATTTATCTGCTCCTTAGTAATTGGGCACATTTAGCTTCTCTTCCTTTCAAATAGGATAAATACGCCTAAGACAAGTCTCAAGCGCAGTTTATTTTTGTTATTAGCTATTATTATACATAACCTAACTATGCTAAACAATATAAATCAGAAGTATATAAGATTTTACTGTTTATTTTATTTCCCACTTTAGATTAAATTCTCCCTTTGTTTTATCTCCTACTATTTTAATAATATATCGTCCATCTTTATCTGCCTTATATTTAAATAAACCACTTGGGTCGTCTAATAGATTAGCTATATTATTACCATCAGCATCTTGTAAAAGTATCTTCAAAGCCCCTTCTTTTACCGATGAAGAATACTCTATATTTAATGTTTGGTCTTTTTTTAATTTAATCTTATTACTCTTAGTTCCATTAAGATAACTATAACTTTCGTTCCACTTGTTGCCTGTACTATATTCCAAAGCTGCTCTCTCACTAAAGGAATCAAACGTTCCAGCCTTACCTATGATAATCTTCACTAGGAAAGTTACTCCCAAAGCTATAAGCATAGCTATTATAATAAAAATAATCCAAACCTTTTTATACTTTCTAAAAACCTCCATAATATCTTTTTCCCCTTTCAAGAAAATTTATTTTAGTACTTAGCTTTACAGTTAGGGCAATAGTTCCAATTGTCCTCCATAAAACCTCCACAACTCTTGCAATGTTTCCCTAAAGTTTTTCCACAGTTAGTACAAATTTCCGTTCCTTTTTCCACAATTGCTCCACATGATTTACATCTTATTTCAGTGCTTCTAGTAACTATTAAATATACTATAAGGGTTATAGGCATACTACACATGGCAAGTAGTGCCCAAAGGATTGCAAACCTATCTCTTCTCATTCTTGCATCAAGATATATCCACAAAGATTGACCTGCCCATATAATTATAGATATAAATATGCCAAACATTATAAGAATATCTACTGAATTCATACTCTCACTCCCCTCCTATTATTTTTGTATAGTACTAATAAAGCCAGTAATGCTATAGGCGCAGATAATATACTGTTAAGAATTATTACATTGACCAAACCAAACTTAATTCCCATTAGGATTTGAGCAATAGCTATTGCAGGAACCATAATAATATATAATACGTCCTGCCACCAGTTGCTGGAGTGCTTTTTATACTTTACATTTGTTATTAAAGTCAAAGTATCTACTTCTTTTATCAGTCCTATCTGTTCCAAGTAGTCATCTTCCAAAAAACTAACTTTCTGAATACTTTTTTCTCTTGAACTTTTATCTATATCACTCATACCTAATCACTCCTTTTCACCTAATAAACTCTTTAAAGTTTTGATTGTGTTATGAATTCTAGACTTTACAGTTCCTTCTGCACAATTCATAATATTGCTTATCTCTTCTAAGCTGTATCCGTAATAATGCTTTAATATAAATGAAACCCTTTTTTCATAGCTCAGCTTTTGAAGTTCCTTAAGTGCGTTCTCAACCTGTATTTTTTCATATACCCTCTCATCCATTTCTTTTGTATCTGATACAATTGAGTAGTTTTCAATAGAACTAAACTCTATAATTTTTTGTCTTTTTAAATAATTTTTATATATGTTTAAGGCAATCCTTATAAGCCAGCTTAAAAACTTACTTTCTCCTCTGAAGTCTTTTATATTGTTTATAGCCTTCATAAGAGTCTCTTGAAGTAGATCTTCTGATAAATAAACATCTCCAGTTAGCTTTATCAAAAATCCATAGAGTTTTTTATAGTTTTGCTGAAATAAAAGGTTTAAGGCACTGTCATTGCCAGCTTTAGCCTTATTGATAAGTTCTAACTCCTCCAAATCTACTCCCCCCTAACCCCTATACAAATAAGACAATTGAAATAAAAATAAGTTCATTATTTTTTTATTTTAAGGTTAAAATTCATATTAACTTAACAACCTTCTATAAGTTTCATTTATTTCAACTAATTGACATTTATAAAAAAAGTAGTAAACTATTCTTAAGAAATATATAAACGTACCTCTTAAATTGTTGAATTTAAATCTTTAGCTTTTCCTTAGACCCCCATAGGAACTATAAGAAATAACTTCGAAATTAAGAGGTACAATTATAAAATTCCTAAATGAACTATTAATTTATACCTGCCCGACAATCCCTAAAAGTTTGGATTGTGGAACAATCATAAATTAAGTTTCCATATAGGAACTCTTAAAAAAGTACTTTTATTAAAATTCATAAAAGATAAATATATAACATTAATTAAAATTAATTTGTAGGAAGTGATAAAATGTCAAAAGTACTATTTTTAAATGTTCGTGGACACGGACACGTAAACCCTACCTTAGGTTTGGTATCAGAATTAGTAAAGAGAGGAGAAGAGGTTATCTATTATTCTTATGATGAATTCAAAGAAAGAATAGAGAAAACCGGAGCTACTTATAAAGAATTAAAAGCTGATGTGTTTAAACGGCCTCAAACTGGTGTAACTAATAAACACTCTAGCATGGAACAAATGCTTAACTTTATAAATATTACTCTCCAATCTAGCGAAAACTTTATAAAAGATTTCTTAGCTGAAATAGGTGATACGCACTTTGACTACATGATGTATGGAGCTTCTTTCCCTTATGGTAAAATTATAGCACAAATACTAGGCATCCCTTCAGTATCCTCCTTTGCCATATTTGCTACCCCAAGAGAGCTTAAATACGGATCTGGCAATAAGTTTAATGAAGACTTATTAAAAAATCACCCTGTAATGGACACTTACAATAAGCTTGCAACCAATCTTAAGAATACCTATGGTGTAACAACTCCTTCATTAATAGAACTATTCTTTAATAAGGGTGACCTAAATATCGCCTATACCTCTGAATACTTTGTAGCTCATCCTGAGTACTATGATGATAGTTTTAGATTCATAGGACCTCCTATATATGATAGAAAAGAAGATTTAGATTTTCCTTTTGATAAGTTGGAAGGCAAGAAGGTTATATATATATCTTTAGGCACAGTTTTTAGTGCTGCTGATCTAAAGGTATATGATTTATTTTTTGAAGCTTTTGGTAATATTGACGCAGTGGTAGTGATGACTGCTTACAATGTTGATACCTCAAGTTTTTCTATTCCGGACAACTTTATAGTAAAAAACTATGTACCTCAATCTGCAATACTTAAGTATACTAATGTTGCTATAACCCACGCTGGTATGAATAGCACTAGCGATTTAATATATAATAATGTTCCCTTTGTTGCAATTCCCTTTGGAGCAGATCAGCCTTATATGGCATCAAGGGCAGCTGAATTAGGTGCAGCAATTAAACTTGATGCAGACAAGCTTTCAGTAGAAGATTTAAAGCAAGCTGTTAATAAGGTATTGATTGATCCAAGCTATTACGAAAATATAAAAAAGATAAGTCAATCCTTTGAGCATTCAGGAGGCTATAAAAAAGCAGCAGAAGAAATACTGAAATTCAAAGAAAACTTAGCAGTATAGCCCTATTGTAAGCTTTTACTGCTTCACATTAATAACAGAATTTCATATTAGATTTTGCTTGATTATAAAGCCTATGGATATAAGTAAATAATCTTATATCCATAGGCTTTACATAGAACTTTATACTCTCACTTGGCATAATACTACTTCTATGTATTTGTAGACTTTTTAGCTGTATTATAGTATTCTAGGAACAGATTTATATTTGAAATACATTCAAGTACAGTATTTAATCCAAAAATCCTATCAATAATCTCCACCATATGGTATCCGGCCCAATACCCCTTAAGTTCTTGTCCAAAAAGAACTTCTATTTCTTTATCTACCTCTAGCCCCCCTGCTATTATTTTATCTATTATTAACTCTACCTCTTCTAATATTAAGGCCATGTTTTCATCATTATTCTGCCATTGAGTACTTTTGAAAGATGATAATTCTTCTGGATTATTTAAGTAATACATTGCGCTTCCTTCCGAAAGAAGCTCACTTAATAATCTAACCTTACCTTTTTCTCTAGCTGAATTTAAGCCATCTATTACTGCTTTAAAATTCCTATCTGTACCTATATGATGAACTTCATGAGCAATTATTCTAGTTAAGAATTCTGAATTAATTTTATCTCCCTCCCATAGAACTTCATCACATAAATCAACAGCTATTTTATCTTTAAGCACTATAGAGGTTCCTCTTATTCCATACAAAAAATAAACCTTTATATCAAGGTCATCATCAATATATATTGGTAAAAACTTATTGGCCATTTTAACAGAATTGTCTATTATTTGATTTAAGTCCAATTTTGAAAGAGTTTTTTTGACACAGCTTAATCTAGAAAAACCCTGTTTAATACTCTTTAATATTATATTATCAACACCTTCTAGTTTAGGGTTCTCTATTGCCAAACTAAATAACTTCACCAATAACTCCTTACCAATCATACTTCCACCATAATGGAAAAGATGCTCATTTAGAAATTTAATTCCTTCCTCTTCTAAATATCTATTAATTTGATTTTCTGTTAGTGTATTCTTCTCTATATTATCAAATAGCTCAATGGATCTATTTAATGCTGAATAATCAAAACTTATACTCACACATATCCTCCAATCTATAGGATCACATTACGAAGACTTAAGTTATACCTGACTTAAAATCACACACCTATGAACTTTAGGCACTCATAACTTAATAGTTGAAGTTGGGACCCATAATAAAATCATTAAATTTGCTAATGATATAAGTTCAACATTAGTTAATTAACTCCTTCCATGTTTTCATTGATTACTTATAAATAGCGCTGCAGCCTACAAAAATCATAAACTCTTAAAAAGTAAAAAGTCATGCATCTTTATAAAATGCATGACTTTTTATAATATATATTTTTAAATATACACTAAGCTTCTAAACAGCAAACTTAGCAACCAGTTCCTTAAACTCTGCTTCATGGCTTTCAAGCCAATCTATAAACTCAACCTTTTCAGTTCTTATAGTTTTTGCTAGTTCAAGTAAAAATTGAGGTACCTGATCTTGAAGAATATCACCATAGAAAGCCCCAAGCTTTGTAACACCTTTACCTAATTGTCCCTTTACATGTAGCTCAAAAACATTACTTGACACATTGTTTACTCTCTTAAGTTTTCCAAAGAAACCTATAGCTCCAACTTCATGTACTCCACAAGAATTGGCACAACCTGATATATGAATTCTTGGTAATATATCTTCTGTTATATTTTCTTCCTTGAATTTGCTTACTATTTCTTGAAGTGTCTTTTGTCCATTTAAAACACCTATTTGACAAGTAGGTACACCAATGCAAGCTACTGACTGTTCTAATCTAGTTTCTCCACCTAGAGTTTTTGTAAGCTTTATTAATCTTTCAGCCTCTTCACCGTTAAGGTTTATTATGTATAAACCTTCATTCATTGTAAGTCTTACTTCAGCTTCTTCAATGACGCTTATTTCCTCTAAAAGCATCTTTAATACAGATAACTTTAATTGTCCTCCTATAGGATGGAAGTATACACTATAAAGTCCTTCAACCTTTTGCTCAAAAAGCCTATTACTAACTAAATTAGTTTTTCTGCCTTCTTTAACAACTTTTTTATTAATTACCTCTAAACTTATATTTTGCTCTGTCCTAACCTTCTCTAAATGCTTCTTATAGCATTGAATAAAAGCTTCTGCTCCCATTCTCTCAACTATATATCTAATACGAGCCTTGCCATGATTCTCATAATCACCTTCAGCAATAAACAAGCTAGTCATTGCCTCTACATGATATAATACATCCTTTGGCTCTACTAGTTCATCATATTCTATTCCAACCTTAGGATTTCTTCCAAGTCCGCCACCTAGATAAAGTTTAAAATATTCTCTTTCATTTTCCTTTACTGCTAAAAATCCCAAATCTGTAACTGTAGCATGAGCCTCATCTTCATTGCTGCTAGCAAAAGCCACCTTTAACTTTCTAGGTAATTTGTAGCTTGTTATTTTACTTAAAAAATGTTCGTTAACCTTTATAGCATATGGAGTTACATCAAACGCTTCCTTAGGATTAACGCCTGAAAGTGGTGACAGAGCTACATTCCTTGGAAAATTACCACCAGCTCCTCTAGTATGTATTCCTTCTTCTAAAGCAGCTTTCATAATCTCATATATTTCATCTATACCTAATCCATGAAGTTGTATATCTTGTCTAGTTGTAAGATGTACCCCTTCAAGATTGAATTTGTCCGCTAATCCATAAATGAATTTTAGTTTATCCTTCGATAGAACTCCTGAAAAAGTTCTTAATCTTACCATGAATTCTGTTCCACTTCTATGAGAATATACACCCATTCCACCTGAAGTCTTCTTAAATTCAGCTCTATTTATCTCACCATCTAAGAATTTATGACCTATAATTCTAAAATTCTCAATGTCTTTAATTAATTGTTCTTTTAAATCACTCATTACAATCACCCCAACAATTAAGTAGTATTTTTTGTTAATTTCATACTCTTATACAAAAGTATACTACTATATTTATACCAAGTAAAACTGTGATTTTAATCACAAAGTCATTTATTCCCTTAGAAGTTGTCAAAGCTTCTCCGCACATTATCTAGGGTAATTGTTTAATCTTAGTATACTTATTATAATGGTAATTTTTAAACTATTTTATACTTTACTAAACTAACTTTTCTTTTATAAGGCATTTCTTATTAATCCGCTCTCCCACCCTAATATTACCAACTTTAGCCGAGCAAAAAAGTTACAACTAGTCTATACAGTAAAGAGAAGGTCAATCCTTAGATTAACCTTCTCTTTAATAATTATTTTATATTAAATTAGCCTTATGCTAAATCTTCACCATTTGAAGCAATAACTTTCTTATACCAGTGGAAACTCTTCTTTGGTCTTCTGCTAAGATCTCCATTGCCTTCATTATCTTTATCAACATATATGAAACCGTAACGCTTCTTCATCTCTCCAGTAGAAGCACTTACTAAATCTATACATCCCCACATTGTATATCCCATAAGTTCCACACCGTCTTTAACTGCTTCTTCCATCTCTATTATATGATCTCTTAAATAATCTATTCTATAATCATCATTTATTGATCCGTCTTCTTCAACTACATCCACTGCACCTAATCCATTTTCTACTACCATTACAGGAATTTGATACCTATCATAAATATGATTCAAAGTCCATCTTAACCCTTTAGGATCAATCTGCCAACCCCAATCTGAAGCTTTTAAGTAAGGATTCTTAAGGCCTCCAAGTAAATTCCCCTTTGCCTCTTCTTGTTTTTCTGGATCCGCACTAACTGCATTTGACATATAGTAGCTAAAGGAATAGAAGTCAACAGTTCCCTCTTTTAATGCCTCAGCATCACCCTGTTCCATATCTATGCTTATGCCTTTTTCCTCAAAGTATCTTGTAGAAAATGCTGGATAATATCCTCTTACTTGAACATCTCCACAAAGCATGTTTCTAAGTTGATCCTCTTTTTGAGCTAATAATATATCATCTGGATTACATGTAAGTGGGTAAAGAGTCATATATGCTATCATGCAGCCAATCTTAAAGTTTGGATTGATCTCATGTCCTAGCTTAACAGCTTTTGCACTAGCTACAAATTGATGATGTAATGCTTGATATCTAGTTTGGTCAGAATTTTCATCTTCCTTAGTCAATATTCCTCCACCCATAAATGCACCGAAAGGAATAGTAAGAACATTAATTTCATTGAAAGTAAGCCAGTACTTTACTTTATCCTTATATCTCTTAAAAATAGTATCGCAATATCTCAAGTAGCAGTCTATAACTTCTCTTCCTGCCCATCCATTATACTTTTGAGTAAGTCCAAATGGAGTTTCATAATGAGATATTGTTACCAATGGCTCTATACCATTCTTTATTAATTCATCGAATACGTTGTCATAAAACTTCAAGCCTTCCTCATTTGGTTCTAAATCATCTCCATTAGGAAATATTCTGCTCCAGTTTATTGACATACGGAATACCTTAAATCCCATGTCTCCAAACATCTTTATATCTTCTTTATAATGCCCATAAAAATCAATAGCTTCATGACTTGGATAATATGTTCCTTCTTCCAAAACAGGAGTAATTCTTCTTGGGGTAGTGTGAGTACCTCCTGTCATCATATCAGCAGTGCTTGGACCTTTGCCATCCTTATTCCATGCGCCTTCAAATTGGTTAGCAGCAGTTGCTCCTCCCCATAAAAACCCTTCTTTCATTTTCATAAATATTCCTCCCAATTATTAAAATATATAATTTTTCTAAAATTAGTTGCTTAATAAAATCTTTTCTTCGTATATGCAGATATATGCAAGAAATACATTTGAAACCAATAAGTTTTCTTTTTTTATTACATATAGTGAAAAGTCATTGTATCACTTTGAATCAATCAGATGCAGATAGTAAAAAATATTATCTTAATGTTTATTATTAATTGCTTTAATCGATCTTATGCCCTTATTATAACCTTTTCATCAGCATAATTTTTTTCTAATTCTGAAAATTAAATATAAGCTATGCTAAACTATTTAGGAAATCTTTTCGTATAAAGTATCTTCAACTATTTCTTTTACTTCAGACTATGCTTAAGAACATTGTTGAATTTAGCTGTTTATGAATAGATGCTATATTAGTGAGCTAATATAATTAAATGATTTTTTCAGTCTTAAAATTAATTCGGGATATAAAACGTCTATTAACAGTAGTTTTATATCCCGATATTTTATATAAAGAAATCGCAAAAGCGATTTTCATTAACTAAATTTATATATTATTTAAATATCTTAACTCTTTCTTCTAATGGTTGGAATTGCTTTTCAGCTGGTTCTGCTGTTGGTTTTCCAAAAGGCATCTGAGCTATAAGCTTCCAGTTAGCAGGAACATTCCATTCACTCTTAACATCTTGCTCAATAAGTTCATTATAGTGCTGTAAAGAAACTCCAAAGCCTTCTATTTCCAATCCTGTCCAAACAACGAATTGATGCATGCCGCTTGATTGTTGAGACCATATTGGGAAGTTATCTTTATATAACGCAAATTGATTTTGCAAAGACTCAATAACACTGCTGTCTTCAAAGAACAATACTGTTCCATAGCCATTTTTAAATGAATTTATCTTGTCCTCAGTAGAGCTAAACTGATCTTCTGGTACTATCTTTCTTAAAGCATCCTTTGTTATCTCCCATAGTCTATCATGTTGAGCTCCAAGTAATAATATTACTCTAGCACTTTGAGAGTTAAATGCAGATGGTACATACTTTACTGCCTTTTCTATAACCTCTTTTATCTTCTGATCAGAAACTACTGCTTCCTTGCTAATTCCGTAAAATGATCTTCTGCTTTCTATAGCATCAAAAAAATTCTTTTCCATTTTAATTACCTCCGTAATATTTATTTTTATTTTTTATATTAGAATTCATATGTTATTTTATACTTAATATTAGTTACTAACTTATTGTAACTAACTATATATAAATTATATGATACCAATTCTCAACAGTCAAGTATTTTTATAAAACTTTTATATTTTTTAGTAGTTTTTTATCTCTACCCTCTTTTTCAAAGTTATGCTAATAAAATCATAAATATCACCTAGTTTTTTTCTTAATGCTTCTATCTATCCTATGTTCAACACAATGCTTTAATAGAATCTTTTTTTTATTTACTGTTTAGCTCTTTAATCATGATTTTTATAAATTTTATATTCTAAAAATATGCTATGTTTAAAAATGTTGTTTAAATTAAGTGGCTATGAAGGAGATGCTATATGAGCGAGCAATTAATTTAAACGCGGTGTTTTAACATAGCCAGAAAATAAAAAACATAAAAGACTTCTAGACTCCTTTATGTTCCTATCTTACTCTGTATTTATTTATATATTCATAAATAATATAGTTTAGCCCTCTATAATCTTTATATATATTTTTCTATCCCTCGGGCCGTCGAATTCGCAAAAGTAAACTCCTTGCCATGTACCTAGCTTAAGCTGGCCATTCTCCACTATCAAATTAACAGAAGAGCCCATTAAGGATGCCTTTATATGTGCATGTGAATTACCCTCAAAATGTTTAAACTCTTTACTCTCTGGAAACACATTTCTAAAAGCAAAAAGCATGTCAGAAACAACGTCTGGATCTGCATTCTCATTAATAGTTATTCCCGCAGTAGTATGTGGCACAAAAACTACTACTATACCATTTCTCACACCACTATCTTTTAATTCCTGTCTTATCATAGGAGTAATATTTATAAATTCATCCTTTGCTCTGGTTTTCACATTATGCTCCATCAAAATACCTCTTTCCTATTCAACATTAGATAAAAAATATAGATGTATACCTATAGTAACTAAACCTCTGTCTTCAACTTTCCTTTAATATATCTAGGAAAAATATAAGTTTAGTTAATAGGTAATACATCTATGGATAAACCATTGATTATTTTAATTTTATCACAGTAACAATTTTAGCGATGTACTTTTTAGATTATATTATCAAATAAGGTTATAAACTCTCCATAACCTTCTTGTACCAATTTATCTTTTGGTATAAATCTTAGAGAAGCTGAATTAATACAGTATCTTAGTCCGCCTTCTTCTTCTGGCCCATCTGTAAAGACATGACCTAAGTGAGAATCTGCATCTGCACTTCTTACCTCTACTCTATGCATATTATGGCTTAAATCAGCTTTTTCCTTTATAAAGTCATTATTTATAGGTTTAGTAAAAGCCGGCCAGCCACAGCCGGAATTGTATTTATCACTTGATGCAAATAGAGGCTCTCCAGAAACTATATCAACATAAATTCCTTCTTCAAAGTTTGTATCATACTCATTTGTAAATGGCCTTTCTGTACCGTTATTTTGTGTTACTTCATATTGAAGCGGAGTTAATCTTTCCTTTAACTTTTCATCACTCTCTTTAGTATATTTATTTATTGGCAAATCTCATCCCTCCAATTAATTAAGTAAGTATTATTATTTGTAAGTTGCTAGCAAATATAATTTAAAACGTAAATGCACATAGTAGATTATTTATTTTTCAAATCTATTAGCTTAATATAATTTGTAGTTGTATCCCTATAAGTTAGATAGCCATCACATAAATTTATATCTGTCGCACCCTTTATGTCTAACAACTTCTTTTTAGATGAGTTCACTTCATCAACCACATATATGCCATCATCATTTGAAAAATATATTTTATTATTTAATATATTAGCACATAAAATATTTTTCTCAATAAGCTTATCTTCCTTAGTATTTATATCTTTCTTATGAAGTTCTCCACTGTGATTGTTAAAGTAGTTATAGTTTATATCTTTGTCATTTAGCATAAAACTATACTCATATTTTTCAGTAGTTTGTACATACTTAGACAACATTTTATCCTGAGGATTTTTGATTGATATCTCTCCAGTATTTAAGTTCCTAGACTTCAAATATTCGTAGTCTATACTTGTACTCTTATCAGCAGCTATATCATATTCAAAATATTTATCTGTTGAACTATCTGGATAATATTCTTTATAAAACACCTTTTTATTATTTACATCCAGTATATCAGAATACTTTCCCTGAGATATAACTTTATAACCCTCTCCATTAGTATCCATTCTAAATACTTCCGTGTTATAATCAGAATTTATATAGCCAGTTAACTTAGTTCCTAGCAAAACACCATCAATTAATCTAAGATTATAAAAGGCTGTAATTAGATTATTTTCATTTTTTATATCTGTAAGCTTTTTCTTGTCAGTGCCGTCTATATTCATCTTATAAATGTTATTATTATCCTCACCGTTTACAAAGAAAATAGAACTATCTTTTTGAACCATATTTGATTTGTTATTTATATTTCCTTCGGTGTTACCAGTAAATTTTATTATATCTAGCTTACACTCTACAGGTTTATTTATAAGCTCTAAGTTTCCTCCCAATATATAAGTTCCTGCTATATCAGTAGATAAAGGCTTAGCAAACCACTTCACACCTAACTCTACCTCCTTATTATCAGAGGTGTACGCTTTAATACTGCTTGGCATAACCAAACTTTGTCCTTCATAGATTTTAATATTTTCCTGGTTAAACTTTAAAGATTTTATTATCTCATCAAGTTGCGATTTTAGAGCATCTTCACCTTTTAGCTTAGAAATCCCTTCATTAAGTAGCTTTATTGCACCTATTATGTCTGCTTTTCCCTCTAAAGCTTTAGACTTTAGAACTATGGCTCTAGTATCCTTATCAGAGTTTTTAAGAACTTTATCACAATAATTTATTGCAACTTCATATTTTTTTGAGTTAATAGTAGCCTCTGCCCTTTTTATGTAGTAAAAAGTTGTTATTCTACTTAAGTTTATGAGTATTGAAGCAGTCAATACCAATAATATAAGTGCAGCGACTAATAAAAACTTAGAGTTTTTAAGAATTGGTTTTCTTTTTGTATTCTCCGTTTCAGCCTCATTTATTGATTCCTTTCTCTTCATTAAACACCCTCCAAAAAAGCTTTCATTTTATTATACTTTTATTATTGGAGTTATATTACTAAATAAAAGAAGCTGACTGAAGCGGCCTTCTTCAATAGACCTTTTTTGTGAATCTTCCTTTCCGAATGTATCTGAGAAAAATCTGTCAGACGATAAAAAAAGATGCCCACCTCTGTGGACATCTTTCTATAACTTTATATTTACTTATTGGCTTTTCTCTCTATCAACTTAGCCAAATCGTGAGCTAACTTATCTATTTCCTCTTGATTTTCTCCTTCAAGCATAACTCTTACTAAAGGCTCTGTACCAGAAGGTCTTATAAGAACTCTTCCTACACCATGAAGAGCCTCTTCTATTTTTCTAATCTCACTTTTTATCTCTTCGTCTTCTTCATGTATGTTCTTCATTTCATTTGGGACTTCAGCATTTGCAAGAACTTGTGGTAATTCATGCATTATAGATGCTAATTCACTTAGTGATTTTCCACTTTTCTTTATTATTGAAGCCATTTGAAGTGCAGTAACTAAACCGTCACCTGTAGTATTGAAATCTAGGAATATTATATGCCCTGATTGTTCTCCACCAAGTACATATCCATCCTTAACCATCTCTTCAAGTACGTATCTGTCTCCAACCTTAGTTTCTATAATCTTTATTCCTTCTTTTTCGCAAGCAATCTTTAGACCTAAGTTACTCATAACAGTAACTACTAATGTATCGTCTTTTAATCTTCCTATTTCTTTAAGATGCTTTGCACAAAGAGTCATTGCATAGTCTCCATTGATAAGTTTGCCTTTCTCGTCAACCGCAAGACATCTATCTGCATCTCCATCGAAGGCAAAACCTACGTCGCAGCCTTTTTTAACAACATAATCCATAAGCTCCTCTGGATGAGTTGAACCACAGTTTTCATTTATGTTAGTGCCATCTGGATTGTCGTTAATTATGAAAACATCTGCTCCAAGATCCCTAAATGCTTGAACCGCTGCAGAATAACAAGCTCCATTTGCGCAGTCTAATGCAACCTTCAACCCATCTAAATCAAATGCAATTGTATTCTTAGCAAACTCTATATAATCTTCTAAAGCACCAACTTCTCTTCTCTTTCTTCCAACCGCTTCTCCAGTAGGACTTGGAACACCTTCAAAGTTACTTTCTATTATTCTTTGTATTTCATCCTCTAATTCATCCTGAAGCTTATATCCTCTATTATCAAAAAACTTAATTCCATTATATTCCACCGGATTATGGGATGCTGATATCATTATTCCAGCATCAGCTCCATACTCTCTTGTTAGATAAGCTATTGCTGGAGTTGGTACTACACCTACTGCTACTGCTTCTGCACCAACTGACAGTATACCTGCAACTAAAGCTGATTCAAGCATATCACAAGATATTCTTGTATCCTTACCAACTAAAATCTTAGGCTTATGTGTTCCCTCTGTTAATACATAAGCGCCAGCTCTCCCTAGATTATAAGCTGTAAGTGCAGTAAGCTCAGTATTCGCTATACCTCTAACTCCATCAGTTCCAAACATTCTTCCCATATAATATATACCTCACTTTTGGATTTTTACTTTTTGTATATATGGCTAACTACAAAAACTCACAAAATCATTAAGTTTTATATTGTAGCAAATAGCCTCTAGTGTATATTATATGAAGGTTATCCTAATTAAGCAACAACGAAGAAATTACGATAATATTAAAATTCCCATAAATTTCGTCAGATTGCTTACATTTATCCCTTTAATATCCAGATAAACTTCTTTCTCTACATAATCCTTCAACCTTCATAAATATAAAGTATCCTAAAGAAATAAAATTAATCATAAAAAAATAGGCACCTTAAGGCACCTATGTATGCTAGATTGTTATCTTAACATGGTCTCCATCTTTATCCTGAACTTCCACTATTGTCAGTCCCTTATAGTTTTTATTTAACTCCTTTAATGCCACATCCATTAACTTTGGATTACAATATTTTAATACCTCTTCATCTAAATAGTCTCTTGAGTGCTTTAATCCAAACATACCAGTTTTAATAAAAAATCTGCAAACTCCCATAGGAACTCTTATATTTAACCCTTTACCATTTTTTTCTCTTACACTTATTTTCATTACCCTTCCCCCAATCTCAATTTTCCAAGATTATTTAACCTTATATTAAGGATATATTCTTCAACCTAATAACTATTTTTAAAGTTCTTCTAACTTCTAAGCTGAGATTTTAATAATATAAATTTGTCACTAAGTTATACCTGTGCATATCACTTATTAGCTAATAAACCAATATACATTAATCAGTAATAATACTTACATTATATCTTCTAAGGTTTCATGTTCAGGATCATAATTAATAACTTTTTTTACAGACTTCATAAATGCGAAAAACGCTATAAATATAATAGTTGCACTAAAGCTTCCAACTATAACTTGTTTTGAGCCTAATATGCCTCCAAGAATTCCTCCTATTATCATACCGATAGGAGAAAGTGCTTGAGTACAGGTTCCCATCAATGCAAAAACCTTTCCTCTCATTTCTTGAGGAACTATTAACTGAGTGGTTGTATTCAGTAAAGTATTCAACATAGCATTCAATAAGCCAGCTACGAATAATAATATACAAATAGCATATATATTCTCGGTTATAGGAGCAACAACCATAGCCCCCATGCTGACAAGTCCACTTATTACGAATACATTAAACTTTTTCTTTGGAGCTATTTTTACTATAGACAAAAACATCATTCCGCATATCATGCCTAAAGTGAATATACCCATAGCTATACCATATTTTTTTGCATCTAAGCCTGGAGTAGAATTAAAGTAAGGCATAAATAAGACTATCCCGACTTGAGCAAAAAAATTAATAACACAAGCCAGTACAATTATATTTCTTAACCCAGAAAACTTTACTGAAAAGTTTAATCCATCTATAAAATCTTCTTTAAAATTAGCTTTTTCTTTTTTGTGAATAACCTTAGGAACTTTTAAGAATAACTCCATAAATCCGGAGAAAAGATATGAGAATCCATTTAATATGAACATAATAGGAGCTCCAAGAATTGCAAATATAGCTCCTCCTGACATAGTACCTACAAGGTTTGCTCCTGTTGTAGACATTTGATAACTAGAATTTGCTTGTAGTAGTTTTGATTTAGGCACTATATCAGGCATTACAGAGCTTATACTAGGCCCAAAGAATGCCGAACATATACCAAGCAGTATACCCGCTACCATTACCATCCAAACTGCGCCTGCTCCTTTATATATAGCAACTCCAACTAAGATAATTGCTGCACCTCTTATAAAATCCGAAAGTAAAATTATAGCCTTTCTATTTGCTCTATCAATTAGTACTCCAGCAAAGGGTGATATTATAATCCTTGGGATCATTGTAATGGCCATTATAGTTCCCATAAGTGCTGAAGATCCTGTAACTGCCAACACCCAAAAACCTAAGGCTATTTCGTATATTGCATCTCCAAAGCAAGAAACAAGCTGTCCTTGCCAAAGTAGAAAGAAGTTTTTATTCCATAGTTTTTCTACTCTATCTGTAGAGTTTTCTTCTGTAGTATCGGAATTTTCTATTGCTCTTACTTCTTCACTCATTATTACTTCCCCTATTCAATTATTACTAGAACTTTATCTCCATCATGACTTTCTATATCTACAAGATTACCTGATATATCATTCATTATGGCACTTTTAAGCATTTCCATATCTATCTTAGCATCTATTCCTTCAGCTCTTATTGGAATGCTACCTGTTGCCTCTATTACCTTCTTTACGAAACTCATAGGTAACTGTACATTTACTCTATCACCATCATGAGAATCCACTTTCACATACAACATCTTCTCATCAAAGGATTTAACTTTGCTATCAATGTAAGGAATTAATTGTTCAGAATTAACAACTTTATCTTCAGTTGTTACTTCTTCTACCTCAAATTTTTCTTCATTATCTAAGCTGTTATTTTTTAAAGCATCAATGAGCATAGCCCCTTTTTCAGCATCAATCTTTCCATCTTCTATCATTTTCAAGACTCTTAGAACTTCTTCTTGCATAAATAATCTTCCCCTTTCATTTATTATTTTAATTATTTCTTCTTAAAAGACTTGCTGCTTCTTCTGCAGATATTTCTCCTCTTTCAAGTTTATCTAAAATCTCATCATTCTTTTGTTTTTCGTTATCTTCTTTTAACCCAAGTTCATTGATCACTTCATCTAGCTTAGCTCTTACTGTTGGGTAAGATATCCCAAGCTCCTTTTCAACATCCTTAATGTTCCCTCTGCATTTTAGAAATACTTCAACAAATGCAAGCTGCTCCTTTGATAAAGATTCAAACTTTGAAAAACTAAATTCATTTTCTATAGTTGTATTACATTTTGCACATTTAAGCTTAGTTACTCTTAGCACTCCTCCGCATATAGGGCACTTACTTATAGTTTTATACATATAGGGCAACTCCTTCCAAGGTTTATTATAGCAACTATTCTATCCTTTGTAAATAATTGTTTTTATATTTTTAATAAATAAATTAATTATCTCAATTTATTTATTGTATTTTATAAATATAATTAATTTCGATATTGATTATATTAATTTCATTATTTACTTCACCTATAGATTTGAATGAAACTATATTTTAACTTGATTCTTAACAACAGCGCCTTCCAATATATTTATCTCTCCGCTATACTCTACTGTATCTATCTCGCATCTTTCTCCAATGGTTATACTATTTCCTCTTACTATCTTTGCTCTTGTTGCCTCCAAATAGATATTATCTCCCTCTATAGAATCGCATACTACTCTGCTTCTGTTAAGAGATATGAATTTAATAAAGCTAGCTAAAAAGAAATCATTACTTCTAAGTCTTATTTCAATTTCTTTGCCACCAATTTCTTGAGTTTTACACTCTCCTGCAGGGTTTATTTCTATTCTTTCTGCGTTTAACATCTCTCCTATAGTAAACTCTCCAGAACATCTAAAATATTCAGCCTCACAATTACCACCTATTTTTATACCGCCAGATACGGAAATCTGCTCACCTTTTAAATTGCCACCAATTTTTGAGCCACCGGAGATTTTTAAATTCTTAACAAATATATCTCCTCCTATATTTGAATCTCCACTTATTCTTACGTCTTCACTATCAATATTACCATTTACTGATGAAGACCCTGACACCACAAATGACGAACCTTTTACATCTCCTCTTATAGTGGTTTCTCCACTTACCTTACATTCATAACATTCTATATTGCCTTCTACTGTAGATGACCCTGAACATTTAAAATCAACACAGTTTATATCTCCAGTTATCTTTCCAGACCCGCTTATTTTTACTGAATTGAATTTTCCGCCTCCAGTTTTACCAGACCCTGATATCCTTAAATCTGATCTATCTTCAAAATACACTCTTTCCATCTCTAACTTCCTCCCTAAAATTATAATTTTATTTGTTCTAGAACGTTGCTGCTTGGATCAATTGAAAGACTATTCTTGTATTCAACTCTTTGAATAGTACACTTCTTACCTATAACAACATCATTTCCTCTTATTATTCTTGCTTCAGTTCCTTCTAGGCAAATCTCATCACCCTCTATTACATTGCAATTAAGTTCATTAATAGAGGTATTAAACAAGGCTTTAGTTATCTTAGATAAAAATCCAATGCCAAAAGGTGCTAGTTTTACATTTATAATCTTACCGCCAATTTCAGGTATTTCAGAACGCCCAGCAATATCAATAGATACTTTTTCACTGTTTAGAAGCCCTCCAATAGTAATAGCTCCAGAGCATCTAAAATCTTCAGCTTCACAGTCTCCAATTATCTTTGCTGCACCTTGTATATCAATAATCTCACCTATAAAATTTCCACCTACTTTAAAACTTCCTTCAATCTTACTATTCTTACTATGTAGGTTTCCTTCTATTTTACCTGCACCTCTAATCTCACAAAAATCAGCTTCTACATTTCCTATACACTTAGTAGCCCCACTTACGTTATACGAAACTGTTTTTACATTTCCTTCGAATTTAGCTGCACCTGAAGCTTCAAATTCTACACAGTCAATATCTCCATTAATTTTTGAAGCTCCATTAACTTCTACCTTATTATATTTTCCTCCTCCTGATTTACCAGCTCCCGAAATCTCTAAGTCCCCTCTATCGCTATAAAATTCTTTATTCATAATACCCTCCTATACCAAGTTACTTATTACTTTTTCAGTAAAACTATTTATATTTATTCTCTCTAATATCTTTCCATCCCCTAAAAC
Source organism: Clostridium sp. C8-1-8 (assembly GCF_009928445.1). Taxonomy (GTDB): domain Bacteria; phylum Bacillota; class Clostridia; order Clostridiales; family Clostridiaceae; genus Clostridium_AR. The sequence goes on from NZ_JAABNO010000020.1 coordinate 71,316, forward strand.
AACATTCCCTGTTTCAGCTAATATACCTATTCCTACCCCAAGCCTTCTTATAAAGACCAATTCATAGTCCTTATTTTTTATATTGGTATAATTGTCTATCAAACCTTTAATTGTAAAGTTTATTTCATCTATATTTAAGTTTCCTTCACTTAACAACTGATTATATAAAGATAAATAGACCATTTCATCAGAGGTAATTTCATCATTTAACCTAAAGCTATTTTTAAACATATCTACAACATGCTGCGTAACAATGTTTCTTTCTACTAACTCTTGAATAGAAAAGTTAGCTTTCACTGTTGTACCCTGAAATCTTTCCGCCAAATCATCTAGAGAAACATCATCCTTCATCTGTAAAATCACATTAATTCTATCTAGTATTCTATCCTTTGGAAAATAGGTTTCCTGTCCTGTAAAGGATGACTTTTTAATAAACCACTCTTCTGGAATTAGATTCTTTCTCTTCCATCTATATAATTGACCATAGGATATCCCTGTCAGTTCTAATAATTCTTTTTTTGATATCAAGTTATCTTCCATGTTTAATCCCTCCATGAACTTAGTATAACAAAACATTGTTACGTTGACAATAGCTATTTTAAAAATTAATAAAGGCCACTATCTTATTTAGATAGCGGCCTTTATCTTATATTATTGGTATATATGTAATTAAGCTATAAAACATTGTTTTATTATTTTTCTATTAAACCTAATCTTTCTAAAACTATATTATAACCATCGCTGCCATAGTTTAAACACCTATTTACTCTACTTATAGTCGCAGTGCTAGCTCCTGTTTCATTGGCTATCTCTGTGTATGTTTTTTTACCTTTAAGCATAGCAGCCACTTGTAACCTTTGCACTAAAGCCTTTATCTCATTTATAGTAGCTACATCATCAAAAAACCTATAGCATTCTTCTATATTTTCCAGACTTAATATGGCTTTAAAAAAATAGTCAATATCTTCACTTTTCAGCTTTGATTCATAATTGCTCATGTAATCACCTCACATCAGTATTTTAACATCTTACAACCAACATTGCTATATCTTTTAGTAATTGGTAATATTTTTATTTATTTATCACTTTACAACTTTATTATATTAAAGTATAATAAATTCATAAGTTACTTAGGAGGATGTTTTATATGAATAAGTTTATGAAAAGATTATTAACAATTGTTTCTATAGCGACAATATCAGTTTCATTAGTAAGTTGTGGACAGGCAAAGAAGGATTCAGCTTCTTCTAACACTATAATAGTAGGATTAGACGATTCCTTTCCACCAATGGGCTTTAAGAATAGCAAGGGTGATCTTCAAGGTTTCGATATAGATATGGCAAAAGAAATATCAAAGCGTCTAAACAAAGAAATAAAGTTTATGCCATACAACTGGGATGGTATTATACCAGGTTTAAAACAGAAAAAATTTGATGTAATAATCTCTGCAATGAGCGTAACAACTGAAAGAGAAAAAGAAATAGCTTTCTCTACACCATACTTAAATGAAAGACAAGTTGTTGTAGTAAAGAAAGATAATACCTCTATCGCAGCACCTGATGATCTAAAAGGGAAAATAGTAGGTGTTCAAAAAGGAAGTACAAGCGAGGATGCAATAAAAGATACAAAGTCAACATTCAAAGACACAAAATTATATGATGAAAACATTGCAGCTCTTCAAGACTTAAAAATTGGTCGTATAGATGCAGTAGTTGTAGATGAATTAGTAGCAAGATATTATATAAAAGAAAAAGCTGATACTTATAAAGTCTTAGAAAAAGCAGTAACTACTGAACCTATTGCTATAGGTCTTAGAAAAGAAGATAGTGACCTTAAGAATAGTTTTGATAAGACAATAAAAGATATGCAGCAGGATGGAACTCTTGCTAAAATATCAAAAACTTGGTTTGGTGAAGATATAACATCTTCAAAATAATTTATATCATTTACAGAGAGGTTGTTTTTATGAAAAGCGAAATTATTGCAAAATACCTTCCAATTTTGTTTGAAGGTTGCTTGATGACAATAGAACTTACAGTTATATCAATATTATGCGGATTAGTATTAGCATTCGTTGTTGTTTTAATGAAACTTTCTAACAACAAGATTTTCAAATCCATAGGAACCTTTTATACTTGGTTCTTTAGAGGAATACCATTGATGATCTTACTATTTATAATCTACTTTGGTCTTCCAGAAATTAATATTACCCTCACTTCCTTTGAAGCCGCTATACTAGGTTTAAGCATAAACATATCAGCTTATGTAGCAGAAGCTATAAGAGGTGCTATGCTTTCAGTAAATAAGAACCAATGGGAAGCTGCTCAAACTGAGGGTTTAAATTATATACAAACAGTATTTTATATAATACTTCCTCAAAGCTTTGGAAGAATGCTTCCGGCAGTGGCAAATGAATTTATAGCCTTGCTTAAGGATACGGCTTTAGTTTCAACTATTGCTATGACAGATTTGATGAGCAATGCACAACACATGGCTAATGAATCCTTTAGACCATTAGAGATATTCTTTATGGCATCAATAATGTACCTAACCATGACAACCTTCTTTACCTCATCTTTTAGATTTATAGAAAAGAAATTTGCTTTAGCTGATATATAATAAATATAGGAGTAAATAGAACTTTAAATTAAGTTTTATCTACTCCTATATTTTTTCTACGTCCGTTTATATCTGCGAATTCTGGTTTTTATTCGTATCTAAAACTATCTAATTACTAAAAATTCGCTCCATTCCAACCCCAATTATTAACTTCCTCATACTTTACATAAATTGATTCAGGTTTAATAGAAAGCTCTTTTGTATACAGGTTACATAGAGCCTTAGTAAACTCATTAAGTGCCTCCTTAGGAGCTCCTCCAAATATCTTTATCTCTACAAAAGCTCCATACTCCAGCTTTTTCCCCTTAAAATATAAAACTTGATTTTCTTCAAATCCTACCATCAACCAGTCTTCACTTTTGCCCGTAATTATCTCTATAAGCTTTCCAAGCTCGCTCTTTAATTTTTCTTCTTTCTCCTGTGTTAAACTTAGTGTCACCTTTGAATTAATAAATGGCATCATTATTCCTCCTTATTTATATAAATGTATCACTTCTTAATAAAATTTATATACTCATCATCAATGAAAACTTGCTATAATTTAAGCTTTATATAGAAAAAATGCAGGAAACTACCTGCATTTGGCCACTTTTTTTACTTTTCGTTATTCTTCATCTCTTCTTTTTTAAATTGTTCGCTCTTTACAGTAACATAAACTCCAACAATGACAAAAGCAGCTAGGAACGCAACAACAACACCAGTCATAAGATCCATTAGGCTCACCTCCTTAAATTTAAAAAATGAGCTAAAGCTTTATATCTAAACCCCTTCTCATTATACATAAAAATACCATAATACTTCTATTCTATCATAAAACTCAACATCATTGAATCGTCTTATTTAAATCAACATATTTCAGTGCATTACTATTTACTGCTCATTATTGTGATTTCCTGTAGGATTTGTCATGCTGTTTAAGCTGGTGCTTTGAAGTTTATCGTATATAACTTTGGTAGGAACTAACCAAACCTCTCCAGTACCTCTATATACATTAAGAAAACCTTCACCGCTTGTAGTAGATCCTATTATTGACTTTGCAGATTTCTCAACAGTAAACTCAATGCCTCCTGTTCTTAATATGGCAAAGTTACCATCTACCTTTAATGTATCGTTAGATAATCTGCACTTAAAGATCTCATTTTCTGGAACAGGTATTTCCAAGGCAACAACCCCACTACCACTTATCTTGGTCTGGAACACACCTTCATTGCCTAAAAGCATTGATGATATAGACTTTTGCATCGAAGCTCCAACTTCTACAGAATCTTCACAGGCATAAAACAAGCCGTCATCCACTATTACCTCTTCATCTTCTAACTCCAATAAAGCATAATGACCAAAGGAAGGTTCTAAGAATATTTCACCAGAACCTATATACCTAGGTTTAAATAAAGTTTCTCCAGTGAGCTTGCTATTTATAAGCTTTTTACTAAATCCAAGAACTCCACCAACCTTATTCTCTAACTCTATACTTCCCTTCATGTAGCTCAGTGCACCTGATTCTAACTTTACAGCACTATCATCTAGAATTATTCTTATCTGCTTTAGTTTAATTCCTGCGTCCTTCATGAATTTAAACTTAACTGCAGAATCAATATCGTTTCCACCATTTAGCTCATCGAACTCAAGTATTTGAAAAATTGAGTCTCCCTGCATTTCAGACAACTTTGTAAGCTTATTAGTTATATTTAGTGATGTTCTCATATGACACCCCCATAAATTTATAATACATAAACTATTTAAAATTTATATGTAGATACAGCACTTCTTAATGAATGTTATACTTTTAAATCTAAGTGATATATCTTTATCTATAATTTATCAAGTTACAATTATATTTATTCTAATACTATAATCAAATAATAACATAATACCACAAATTATAAACAATATATAGACAAAATAGGCAAATTATTACCCATAATAATAAACTAAGAATAAAAAAAGATTATACATGGTAAAAGCTCTTATCACAACCTTGTCCCATGTATAACCTTTATTAATTATTATTACTTATATTCTTTTGCTGTTTCTTCCCCATTTAAAACTCTTATAGTTCCTTGAGTAAGAGCTAGAAGTTCGTCTTCTCCTGGATAAACTACAACTGGAGCAATCCAATCAACATTATCTGTTATAGCTTTAGTAACTTTTGGTCCATAAGCTATACCACCAGTTAATACTATAGCTTCAACCTTACCTTTTAAAACAACTGAGAACTCACCTATAGCTTTTGATACTTGATAAATAAATGAATCAAAAACTAATTGGGCCTCTTTATTACCTTCTTCAGCAAGCTTTAGTACATCTCTAGCATCATTTGTGTTTAGATAAGCAACAAATCCACCTTTACCAACTATCTTCTTGTACACTTCGTCCTCAGTGTATTTACCGCTAAAACACATTTTTATAAGATCTCCAGAAGGTACTCCCCCTGATCTTTCAGGTGAGAATGGTCCATCTCCATCAAGAGCATTGTTTACATCAACAACCTGACCATTCTTATGAGCTCCTACAGAAACTCCTCCACCCATATGAACAACTATTATGTTTACATCTTCATATGCTTTTCCGTGTTCTTTAGCATATCTCTTCGCTACAGCCTTTTGATTTAAAGCATGGAACTTACTCTTTCTTGGAAGTTCTGGAACTCCAGAAAGTCTAGCTACAGCTTCAAGTTCATCAACAACAACTGGGTCAACTATAAATGCTTTCTTTCCTATTTCCTTAGCAATTTCGTTCGCTATTATTCCACCAAGGTTTGAAGCATGTTGTCCTTGAACTCCAACCTTTAAATCTTCTAGCATAGCTTCATTTACTTCATAAGTTCCACCTGCCATAGGTTTAAGCATTCCACCTCTACCTACTACAGCATCTAAAGTAGTTACATCAAAGTTCTTTTCTTTTAAAACACTAAGTATAACATCTTTTCTGAACTGAAATTGATCATAAATTGTAGCATATGCATCTATTTCTTCTGCCGAATGTCTAAGTGTCTCTACTATTACTGGATTTTCATCTTCGTAAACACCTATTTTAGTTGAAGTTGAACCTGGGTTTATTATTAATATTTTATAAGCCATGTTTTCTCCTCCTTGAAGAATTATTCTATAGAAACCAACCAAATAAATTATATCATCTATATGGATTTAATTACACTATTTAGTATCAGCTACCAATGCTGCTAAAGCTATTGAATTTACTTTAGTTTCAAAGCTATCTGCTCTAGAAGTTAATATAACTGGAGCAGAAGTTCCAACTAAAATACCACCATTTCTAGATTTCGCTGTCATAGTCAAGCATTTGTACATAACATTTGCAGTTTCTATGTTTGGTAATAAGAATATATCTGCTTTTCCAGCCACTGGTCCCTTAACATTCTTATGATGAGCTGCTTCTTCTGATAAAGCATTATCGAAAGCAAGAGGTCCATCTACTATACATCCCTTTATTTGTCCTCTATCATTCATTTTTGAAAGTAATGAAGCATCTATGGTAGCAGGCATATCAGGATTTACAACTTCTACAGCACAAATTGGAGCTACTTTTGGAAGTTCTAATCCGCAAGCATGTGCAACTTTAACTGAGTTATTTAATATATCTACCTTTGCTTTTAAATCAGGATATGTATTAAAAGCAGCATCAGTTACATATATTAATCTGTCTATTCCTTCTACTTCAAATACAGCTACATGGGACATAAGCTTTCCTGTTCTTAGTCCAACTTCCTTATTAAGAACACTTCTTAAGAAAGTAGCAGTATCTACTAATCCTTTCATAACCATGTCAGCTTTTCCCTTTGATACTAGTTCAACAGCATAAAGTGCAGCCTTTTTAGGATCTGGTTCATTAATAAGATCATATTCAGTTAAATCCATACCTATTTTTTCTGCAATCTCTCTTATCTTAACTTGATCACCAACTAATATAGCATCAGCTATTCCTCTTTCTTTAGCTGCTTTAACTGCTTCAAGTACAGGCTCATCTTGAGCAACTGCAACAGATACCTTTTTCTTTGATACTTCTTTTAGCTTTGAAAGTAATTCATCAAAATTTTTACTCATTTATACTGCACCTCTTCTTAATTTTTTAATTTATTACAACTCCCTAATTCAACTTTCAAGATACATCTGCTTGAAAAACTTATACAAGATGTTTAGACAAGTGCAACTCTAAGTTGGATTTAGGAATCTTTAGTTACTTCTTGTTAATTTTATAACAAATTTGTTTATAAAAATAATATACTTATCAGAAATAACTATATTATTTTATACTAATATTTCTAAAATATAAAACAATTATATCATTTCTAGTCTGTATATAAATAATTATTATATAAAATTTACAACTTCATATAGCCTATTGAAATTCAGTATATATGCAATTATTAATTATCATACACCTATTAAGACTAATATTTTAATCACAATTAACATCATAAATACAGATTAAACTAATATAAAATTGTCTTTAACAACATTTTAACAAAAAAAACTTATAAAATAGAAGTTTTCTGAAAATTTATAGAAATTTTTTTATATTTTTATAGTTTTCTAAATAGAATAAAAAATCACCAATGAAATACTCATCAGTGATTTTCTATTTTATTTATTGTATACCTGATTTAGGCCTTCCTTGAAGGTTTCTATGGTTATTCTCTCTATAAAGTCTGACATTTTTTCACCAAACTCAGCCTTGTTGTTGTAGAACTCATATACAGCCTCAACCATATTATAAGCCTCATCCTCAGAAAGTTTTTCTGCTATTATATGTGGTAGTTTAGGATAAAATCCAGAACTGCCACCTACAGCTATCAGATAGCCTTCCTTGTCACCTATAACAGCAATGTCTTTAGAATACGCACTAGTACAAGAATTTCTACAGCCAACAACAGCTATTTTTGTTCTGTTAGGTGCTGCAGCGGCATAAAATCTTTTTTCAAGCTTCATACCAAGTTTTAGCGAATTTTGCTTAGCTCTCTTACAGAAGGATGCTGGGCACATTTCAACATTTTTTACAGAGTAAGGTGATACTACTCCTGGCTCCATACCAAGTTCTTCCCATGCTTTCTCCACATCTTCGGCTTTTAATCCTAGTATAGCTATTCTTTGCCCAGAGGTTATTTTTATAACTCCGTTATACTTCCTTGCAACTTCTGCAAACTTAACAAGATCCTCTGGTTTTATAAAACCTCCTGGAATTCTAGGTGTAATACCATAGGTTCTATTATCATTTCTTACTTTTTGAAGCGTGGCATATTTAGGTTGTTGTATCATTATTATTCCCCCATATAACTTAATTGTTTAGTGGACAAAAATTCTTTATTATATTTTCAGCAACCTTTAAGCCATCAACAGCCGCTGAAACTATGCCTCCAGCAAATCCAGCACCTTCTCCTGCGGGATACATGCCTTTTAATGAAATACTCTCTAAATTTTCATTTCTCTCTATTCTTACAGGAGCAGAGGTTCTAGTTTCTATTCCGATCATAACTGCACTGTCATCCGCAAACCCCTTTATCTTCTTATCGAAATTAACAAGACCTTCCTTAAGAGCTTCTGTAACATATAAAGGAAGGCAATCTTTAAGTTCGCTAAAATTATATCCAGGCGTATATGAAGGACTTACTTTTCCAAGTCTTGTACTTTTTTTGTCTCTTAAAAAATCACCCACCAATTGCACTGGAGCTATGTAGTTACCTCCACCAACCTTATACGCTAACTCTTCATAATGCCTTTGGAACTCCATTCCAGCCAAGGGAGAGGATCCCTCAAAGTCCTTAGGCCCAACAGTTACAACAACCGCTGAGTTAGCATTCTCTTTATCTCTTGCATGATAGCTCATGCCGTTAACCACCAACCTATTTTGTTCTGAAGCTGCAGCCACAACCTCACCTCCCGGACACATACAGAAGGAATATATAGATCTATCTAATCTATCACTTGTATGGGTAAGCCTATACTCTGCTGCTCTTAATCTAGGATGGCCTGCAAACTTGCCATATTGATTGATATCTATCAAACTTTGTGGATGTTCTACTCTCACCCCAATAGCAAAAGGCTTTTGATTCATAGTTATTCCTTCTCTGCACATCATTTCATAAGTATCTCTGGAACTATGTCCTATGGCTATTATAAGATTGTCACAAGGAATTTCATTTCCATTGACTATTATGGACTTAACCGAACCATCCTTATGTATTATTCTTTCAAGCTTAGAAGAAAAATGAACCTCTCCACCAAAAGCTTTAATTTGTTCTCTTATATTTTTCACTACAGTCTTAAGTATATCTGTACCCACATGAGGCTTACCCATATATGCTATTTCTTCAGGTGCTCCAGCTTTTATGAGTTCACTTAAAATAAAGTCACATCTTCTATCCTTAATTCTTGTTGTTAGCTTTCCATCTGAAAAAGCTCCAGCGCCACCTTCTCCAAACTGGACATTTGATTCCTTATTCAACTTCCCTGTACTCCAAAATCTTTCCACAGTAGCTGTTCTCTCATCCACAGCTTCTCCTCTTTCAAACACTATTGGTCTATATCCACTTTTAGCCAAAAGTAACGCTGCAAATAAACCTGCTGGACCCATACCTATAACCACCGGTCTATTAGTCATAGGCTTGGTCCCAGGTTTTACTGCTTCTACAAAAACACTATCATCTAGCTTAACGTCTTTATCATTGGCTCTATTAACTATGGAAACTTCATCTTTGTGTTCAAGCTCTAAGCAGTAATTAAACTTTATGATATCTCTTTTCCTAGCATCTATTGATTCTTTTATTATTTTCAAATTAGGAATTTCGCTTTTTGAAATTTTTAATTTTTTTGCCACTTTGTTTTTTATTAAAGATAAGTCGTCATCTATATCAAGCACTATATTATTTATTCTTATAGTCATAATTTTACCTCCATTAATCTAAGGTCTTTGAGTACTAATTTTAGCAAAGGATTAAGAGAATATCAACTGGCAGATTTTAATGAATAAAAAACTAACTCTCATCATAATTATACCCACACAAGTATATCCTCCATATAAAGTTTCTAAATGATAAAAACTAACCGAGGCTCTGTTCTTCGGTTAGTTTTTATCTAACATTATATTTATTTAAGTTTAAATTATCAAAGTCTAGAACCTTACATTCTTTGCTAAAAATCATTTAACCATTGGCTGAATGCCCACTTATAATTTCAAAGGTGTACTTTAAAAGCACCTTAAATTACTGCTGCTTTTTTGTAAGTGTAGCTTTTACCTTATCACTACTTTGAGATACAACCTTAATCTTATCATTGCTATTTGTTAATACTATAGGAATAGTATTATCCCCTTCTTTTGCACCAGCTAAGTCCACCTCTGCCTTAATGCTGTCAGGTTTAAAAGTATTTATATCGTCTTCTAGACCGCTTATCTTAACGGTTATTTTCTGAGGATCTATGACTGTCTGTAGTGTATCTGTAGGGTTCTTAGTAGTGATAGGAACTTCTACATCTTTAGTTGTGTATTTGCCTAAGGTAAACCTAACCTTCACCTTATTTAAGTTACTAGCAACTCTAACACTTTGAGGAACACTTAAGTTCACACTTACTTCTTTCGAATCATTTATAGTAGATAAGTCGATTACCTCAGTATCTATCTTGTTAATTCCACTAAGCACTGTCTCATCTCCTACAAGTTCAACTTTGTCGGTGGTTGATCCAAAATCTTTCATTACATATCCTGAAGGCAGGTTTCCCTTGGTTACAACATTTACTGGTACTAATTTTCCCTTTTTAACCGGTATAGTTACTTCGGCATTGGTAGGCGCTATTTTCACTTCTTCAACAGCCTTTCCAGCATCATTTACCGCCTTTATAGGAAGATTAAGTACTGTATCAGTATCTATATCCTTAACATCACTGCTTACTAGTAGATTTTTTATACTATTTACATATTCTCCAGGACCTGATATTACAGCGCTACTTGGTTTTAGCACTGGTGCATCGGCATAGTTACCAGATTTTGTAGTCACTTTAATTTCCTGCTTTATAGGAATGCTTTTCTCAACATAATCATCTACTTTTATAGTTACAAGTAAAAAACTATTGTTTTTTATATTTATATTAGATGGATAGTTTACTATATCCACTCTTATTCTATTTTCTCCCTTTTTAAGAGCATAAGCGGATAAGTCTACAGTCACTTTGAACTGTGAAGGGGTTACCTTGTATACTTCACTACTAGGTCCCTCTAGATTTAAAGATACATAAAAATCTTGATGTGGGGATAAAGCTAGCTTAGCTTCTTTTAGCGCATCAGCATTAATAAGTTCCACAGGCACTTTATCTAGCTTATACTCTCTAGTAGGGTTTTGTACATTTGATACATAAAGCCAAAGTCCAAAGGAGATGATAAGGCATACAATTCTTATAACTATTTCTGCCTTTTTATCTTTGTTATCCATACCTTCACCTTCTCCCCTAAAGTCTTTACCCTCTTTTCTCTTCTATTTATCATAATACGCATTAGTATACTCTTTAGCTTATCTTTATCATAATTTCGTGTTAGTCTCCCATTTACAGCTAAGGATATAGTTCCAGTCTCCTCTGAAACTATTATAATAAGTGCGTCTGAAGTCTCTGAAAGCCCTATTCCTGCTCTATGTCTAGTTCCAAGTTTTTTATTTATTGATGTATTACTGCTCAGAGGTAGCACACACCCTGCTGCTACAATTCTGTCATTTCTAACTATTGTAGCGCCATCATGTAAAGGGGTGTTTACTACAAAAATATTTTCAAGAAGTGCAGAGGAAACCTTAGCATCCAATTCTGTACCATTACTAATAACCTCTCCAAGTCCCGTACTTTGTTCTATTGCAATAAGTGCTCCAGTCGCTGTTTCCGCTAAATTGGCAACTGCATTGACTAATTCTGTTATAACTTCCTCAAGAGCCTCATCGTCCTGCATAACGTGTAAATCATCAAAAGCGCTTCTACCAATATGTTCTAGAGCCCTTCTTATCTCCGGCTGAAAGATTATTATAATTGTCAAAACACCAATTGTTATAGTTTTACTTAATATAAAGTAAAGCATATCTAATCTTAAAAGATAACTTATTGGTAGTAATGCAACTATTAACGCTATACCCTTTAGCAATTGCTCTGCTCTTGTTTCCTTTATCAACATATATCCCTTAAAGAAAATATAAGAAACCACTAGGATATCCAAAACGGACCATATTGATATATTCTTTATAGTATTAATAATCATATTTAAAACTTCTTGCAACTCTGTCACCCCTAATATCCTAATCTATTAAAATTATACACTATTTATAACCCACATATATATACAATCGTAATAAAATTTGTATTTTTTACTATTTTCACAATAGTAATATTTAAAAAGTTTTGGAATATATCTAAATTAAAGATTTAATAATACTACTTATCTATAACTCTATATTTCAAAAAATATTCATATGAAAAAAAAAGGAGGTACTTAAATGTTTGAAATACTAAAAAAATATAAGAAACAATTAATCATTTCTACTGCAATAATTTTAATAGTTGCTGCACCTGCTTACTTTTTGATAAAGAGTTTTCTACATCCAGACCATAAGCAGTTAGTAAGCATAGGGTCAAACATAATAGCTATAAATGATAACTTAAAGGCCCCAATAGCCTCATCTTCTCTAGATACTGAATTAGCAAAAACTGTTCTTACAGATAATTTGTCCAAGCTGTTAAATGAAAAGAATATGCTTGAGAAAATAAAACCTTCGGATAAGTATAAGAACACATATGATAGTCTAGCTTTAGGTCTAAATAACAATATGAAACTATTTGAGCAAACCTTGAATATATTGAAAAATCCATCTTCAAAAGATATACAAGCCTCACTTCAAAACTTGAGCAAGTACGAAGGGGATTGTACTAACTATTACAAAAAGTGTACAGATGGAGGAGTGAACATAAATTTGACTACAAGTTTTACAAACTTCTTTTCTAATGTATCCAATTACGTAAATCAATTAGTAAAATTAAATAGAGACTCTGATATAAAGACTAGCCAAAAAAATGAGTTTTTAATCGCATTTGATAATTGTTTGAAAAATTTTTCTCCTTTGAAAGAAGACCTGACCTCAGCAGTAAATAGAGCCTTAGAAGAAAACCGGTCTCTTAGTGGAGTAAGCAGTGATGTAGAAAACAAACTAGTTGAATTAGAGAAATTAAAGACCTCACTTTACGAAATTTCAGTTCCATCAGATGGGGTTGAATGTTTTTCAGACTTCCAATCAACCCTAAAACTATACGATGTATATATAGCTTCACTAGATGAAGCACTTAAATCAAAAGACAATCAATCTGAAAAGCTTAAAGATGCTTTTTCTAAATATGATGATATGAATTCTTCCTATGAGAAATTTACTAAAAGCTATGATAGTTATAAATCTAGAAATTAAATATGTATGAAAAATATGCCTTTGGATACAATATGCTGAGAGGGTAAAAACCAAAGGAGGTTTTTTATGAATAAACTTAAATGCTGTGTTTTCTTCTTATTCATATTTTTGATTTTTGACAGCGTTAATGTATTTGCACAAGAAATAATAAATTATTCTCCTATAAACGAAGGCCCTAAGATAATTACAACCCAGAATATGAGCGAAAATAATATAAAGTTTTATGGAAGAGGAATGACAAATGAATCAAGCGAATTATATCATGAAAAAGAAGCAGTAGTTGAAGTTTTTAACTATCAAAATCGCCATTTATACTTAACGGACAATGACATATATCTAATGTCTCAAGTGGTCTTTGCGGAAAGTCATGGCGAACCCTATGAGGGAAAGGTTGCCGTTGCATCAGTAATTCTCAATAGAGTTACAAATCCAAGTTTTCCAAACTCTATTGAGAAAGTCATAAAACAGAAAAATGCATTTTCATGCGTAAAAGATGGGGTAATACATGTTACTCCAGACGCTGAGTGCCGCTCTGCTGTTATTGATGCAATTAAAGGTAATGATCCCACTAGTGATGCATTATTTTTTTATAACCCTCAAACATCAACATGTAGTTGGATGAAGCAAATTGATAAAAAGAATATGAAAACCATCGGAAAACACGTATTTTTCCAGACGAAAAAATAAGAGATGTTTTAACATCTCTTATTTTTTTGAATCAAGATATGAAACTGCAGTAAGAGCAGCAATTTGACCTTCACCAGCTGCCTTTATATATTGATAGGGTTTACCAACACAGTCTCCTGCAGCAAAACATCCTTCTATATTGGTCTTCATTAACCTGTCAACTGATATATGACCTTCTTTAACTTCTAATCCAGGTACTAGTTGAGACGGTGAAATACTATCCTTTAGAACAAAAACACCATCTGTACCCAATTCACAGTCTTCTAAGATAAGTTTCTCTACCTTATCTTCTCCAACTATCTCAATAGGCTTCTTATTTATTACTTCTATACCCTCTTGCAATTTATACTCACCTTTATACATAGGTATGTAGTATACTTTAGAAGCTAATTCATTAACATAGTTAGCTTCTTCTTCAGCATCCTTATTATATCCAATTATAGTTACAACTTTGTTTTTATAAAGAGGAGCATCACAAGTAGCGCAATATCCTACCCCTTTACCTAATAGCTTCTCTTCTCCAGCTAGTGGCTTTGTATATTCTACTCCAGTAGCAAGAATAAGAGCACTGGCTTCATACATCTTGTCATTTACCATTAGAGCGAAGTAATCACCCATCGCATATACGTTATTTACTTTCTCTTCTGTAATGGTTATATCCATTGCTTCTAAATGTTTCTTAAACTCACCTTTCAGTTCATTTCCTGTTAAATCGTGAAAGCCTAGATAATTATTTATTTTAGGCGCTTTTGCCAGCTTATAACTTAATTCCTTGGTTCCAAATAAGATTATATTCTTATTTCTAACCTTAGCATTTATTGCAGCAGAAAGGCCAGCAGCACCTGTACCTATAATTGCAACATCATATCTATCCAATTTTATATCTCCTTTGATATTTAGGCCTGTAATCCTCTATTTATTAAATCTACCAATTCACTCTTAGGTCTAAATCCAGTAACTTTATTAACCATTTCTCCATTTTTAAACAGCATAATAGTCGGTATACTTGCTATTTCGTATTTGTCTGCTAAACCTGGGTTGTTATCTACATCCACCTTAGCAAATGTAACGTTGTTCATTTCCTCTGAAAGTTGCTCCAATATAGGTGCAACCATCTTACAAGGTCCACACCAAGTAGCCCAAAAATCTACTAATACTAATTGTTGACTTTCTAACACAACTTCATTAAAATCCTTTTCTTCCACATGCTTAACCATAAAAAGCTTCCTCCTAATTATACCCCTAATAGGTATTTATAACTATATTATATATTCTAATTATAAAAAGTCAAACGTCCACTTTTATTTTTCAAAAGTACCCTTTACAAGTATATTTTTATCCTGCATTAGAACCTTACCCTTAGCTATGACTGTATTTACTTCTAATCCCTCTTTATCTAATAAAACTAAATCTGCGTCTTTACCAGCTTCTACTCTCCCCTTATATGGAAGTTTCAATATATCTGCCACATTAGAAGTTATTACTTTTATAGCTCTTTCCATTGGTATCTTTTCATCTATTATTGCCTTTCTTACTTCATTGTAAAGAGAAGAAACTAAGCACATCCCAACTTCGGTAGTTCTTGTTTCATCATTGAATAATGGCAAGCTTCCATTACCATCAGAAGAAAAAGTTATATGGTCATCCGGAACACCTTGATCTAATGCTATCTTTAATCCTTTACTTGGACTAACTTCACCTGCAGCCATATTCTTGGGATCAAAGCTTGTTGTTAAGTCAATAAAGCCGCCTTTTTGTACATATCTTATACCATCTTTAAACAGTTCACCATTTCTATTCACATGAGTAGGAAGAAGTTGATGAGGATGTATCTCTGTTTGTTCTATAAGTTTAAAAAGATAATCTAACTTTCTTGTACCATCTCCTAAGTGGATGTTTACAACTCCAGCTTTTCCTGATAGCAATCCTCCAACTCTAGCTTCTGCAACCACATTGGCAAACTGGTCATAGGTAGGTTGAGAGCTTCTATGATCTGAAATCGCCACCTCTCCTACTCCTATTACCTTATCTAAAAGCATCAAGTCTCCCTTAATATTTTGGGTAACGGTCTTTACAGGAATTTGATATGATCCAGTATAACAGTAAGTTGTTATGCCTTCTTCTTCTAGTGCATGGGCCTTAGCTAGTAGTGATACCATATTTCTGCATACATCATCTGTTCCCACACAACCAACTAAAGTAGTTATTCCTGCCTTAACAATTTCACTAAAGGGAAGTTCAGGCGTTCTAGTTTTAAATCCGCCTTCTCCGCCGCCTCCCATTATATGAACGTGACAATCCATAAATCCTGGTACCATAACCTTGCCATTACCATCTATTACTGCTATATTTACAAAATCTGTAGGGATAGTTATATTATCGTATACACCTTCTAACTTATCACCTACAATAACCACATCTTTAACACCTAAATGTTTAGGTGAATATACATCAACGTTCTTTATAACAGTAATCATATGTTTCCTCCTATTCTACTGCGAATTTAATATAGACTTTATGGTTGTGTTATAATAAATAGATTTACTATAATCCTTTTGTATCTTTTGAGCATATTGCTTTGCTTTAGCCTTGTCAGTATTAGAATTTATTGTGGCAAGTTTATATAAAACTTGATCAGTATAGTTTTCTCCATAGTAATTATTGATATACTGATCATAGTACCCTAGAGCTTTTTCATAATCTCCTAGATTTTCAGTAGTTGTAGCCAATCTATAAATAATATGCTGATCCAAATAATTACCCTTTGAGAAGGCAATAGCTTTTTCAAATTCTACTTTAGCTTTTGCAAAGTCCTTAGCGTTAAAATACTTACTTCCTGTATCATAAAAGCTTTGAACTCCATTATTTTTCAGTAAATCCTCTCCACTATTGTAAGTTACTACATCGTTAACTCCAAGCTTTGCTTTATCAAAAGAAGTTATTATAGTATATAGTTTATTAAAATCTTTAGCATCTACAGCAGCCTTGACTTCATCTACTGGGAACTTTTTTTCCTCTACTTTAGTATTATTCTTTTGTTCAGCAGTATTATTTTGTTTTGATGCATTTTGATTCTTATTAGTATCAGTAGCATTTTGATTTTTACTTGTATCTGTAGTATTTTTATTTGTACTTAAATTATTCTTATCATTAATAGGAATACTGTTTTTACTCTTCTCCTGCTTTGATGCCAAATAATTTGTTGTCACCTTTGATACATATCTCTTAACAGGCTTATAGGATACATATGATACAACACTTACAACGCATATGGCTACTATTCCTATAACTAATTTATAATTTATTTTTGGTTTATGTTCTTCAGAAAACTCTTTTATGACCTTAAGATTATCTAAAGCTACTTTATTATCTTTATCTATTCCTCTAACTATATCTACACAAGACTTAGCATTTTCATATTGCCCTCTTTTTATAAAACAAAAAGCTATAGCATTATTTACATTAAGTTTATTAAAGTCACTTTCGCTACAGATCTTTAATTTTTTTTCAGCTTCATTTATATACATACCTTTTATGTCCTTCAAGGCATCTTCATATAATATAGCTCTACTCCAGTCTTTTTCAATATCTTTTAGATAGCTCTTAGATATACTATCATTATTAAAATCTTTATTTATCTTCCAGGTAGACTCCGCAGCCTTTAAATCACCTTTAATATATAGAAGAAGCCCTTTTAGATTTAGCGCAGAGGTATTTTTAAGGTTCTCAGAAATAAGAACCTCACATATAGCAAGTGCCTTATCGATATCTCCATTTTGAAATAAATGTATAGCTTTATCGTATCGTTTTTTCCAATCCTTCATAGATTTCCTTCCCTATGCATATAATGAATTCTTATATACTATATTCATCTAATATTTGTAGTTTTATATCTTTATATTTTAATTTTATATGTTTACTATAAACTTAATTATATCATCAAAGATTTAAGTAATGAAATATATTCCATTACTCACACTAATAGTTGTTTCGAATTAATTTACTTTATCTTTAGTTATTTTGTGTATATTGCTAAAAAAAATCACTAATGATGATTTTTTCATTAGTGATTTTTTTTGCGCATCTGCCTTTTCCGAACGCAGGTGAGGAAATTCTGGCAGGCGACATATTCTCTATTTACTCTTTCTTTAAAGTATATCTTTATTACAATATTATATTCACCTTAAATCTCATTTTATTTCTATTTAATAAAGAGTAAATCACTAATGATGTTTTTTTCATTAGTGATTTTTTCAATTTACTCTAATTTTTTATATCAGCATAACCTTGAGGTATTGTATACACATGATATATCTTCCAATTGCTTTGCTTTTTTTCTTTCCCTAAAATAATCATTTGATAAATATAAGAATTGTTTTTATCATCTTTCAACTCTACTACATATACCTTAAAATCTGATAAACCAAACTTTTCTATAAACTTATTGTATTCATAAGAATTTATGCTCAAAACTCTATTTATATTAGCTTTTAATAATAATCCAAAATTATTGGCATCATTTTTTATATAGTCTAGTTTAACTCCACCAGACAGTATATTGCTTTCCTTTATTGACGTATCTCCATTAAACAACTTATTGTATTCCTCTAACAAAAACATCTCATCATGCTTTTGTTTTGAATCTAGCAATGTATTCTTATCCTCAATGCTATAATTTATGGTCTTGTTAGTGGTATCATAAGAAGTCATATTATTGTCCTTATATTTTATTATTGACAAGTTTAAACTACCTTTGTTATTACTTAAAGATACTACTTGCTCTAAAGGAACTTGAGCTCCATATACTAATACAGTGTTATTGGATTTCATGTTAAGTAAATAAACACTGCCTCCCTTAGTTACTTTTCCATAGGCCATTCCTACAATAACTAAAAGATTATCATCATCATACCACTCCACATATAGAGGAGAAACTGTTCCCAGATCTTCTCCAACTTCATAGTATTTTAGCTTACCTGATGAAGTATCTCTTATTGCTAAAGCTCCTGCTCCTTCTTTATCAACATTCTCACCTTTACCTATAATATATGCTTGGTATTTATTGCTAGGTGATGCCTTAGCTTTTGATTGGCCTTTCAGCAGCATTTCCTTTTGTTTATCTTCACTTAATTTATAGAAATCTACTGGATGATATTTTCTACTAATATCAGACAGAACATCATCCATTTTATCAATGGTCATAGTAGCTACATCTGATTTTTTCACCGTATCCTGATAACTATTGCTTGCTTCACCTGTACCTGAAATCTTATTGCTGGTATTATTGTTATTTTCAGTGGTTAGAGTCTTGCTTTTGTCTTTATCAGCAGAGACTGACTTAGCAATTTGATTTTCAGATCTTAATCCTGCTATATAATTTTTCATAAAGGGTATCATTATAAGAATTAATAGAAAGGATGCCGCCATTACATACATCTTTTTATTCTTTATAAAATGAAATTTCACGTTACTTTTATAACCCTTTTTATATTTATCTTTATCTATAGAGCTAATAATCTCGTTTCTTGAGCTTTTAAAATCTATTTTTTCAAAACTTAATGCTTTAAATAATAACTCTTCTATTTCTTTTTCTTCTTCATATATTTTTCTACACTGTTCACACTGACTTATATGTTTATCCATAGAAGCTTTTATGTCCTTTTGAAGTTCTCCTTCCAAATATAAGTCTAACTTTTTCTTGAAACTATAACAATTCATTAGAGATACCTCCCTGCTCAAAGGTTTTACAATAGTTTATAGACTTCTTAAACTTTTCCCTAAGCCTATAATATTTTCTCTTAACGGTTGATTCGCTAATTGATAAAATCTGTGAAATATCAAAAAATGTTCTTTCTCCACTATACCTTAGCAATATAATTTGGCGATCCAATTCCTCTAAGGATTCTATAAAGGTTTGCACTTCCTTTTTCAAGTCACTATATTCAAGCTGTTCTTCTGGTGAAGCTTCGCCTGAACTTAAATTGTTAGCTTCTTCTATATTAGCTTCATATACTCTTTTATATTTTCTTATAAAATCAATAGCCTTGTTCTTACTTATTTGAAGCAGCCAATTAGAAAATTTATATCTTTTATCATATAAATAAAGTTTATTGTAGGCAGTTATAAAGGTTTCCTGTGCTATATCCTCTGATGCCTCTTTATCTTTGGTTATAGAATATACAAACCTTAGTACTATTAGCTCATATTTGTTAACTAAAGTATTAAAGCTATCTATATTTCCTCTAAGTACATTAGTAACTAGCTCTATGTCCTCATTCAAAATACTCACCCCAGTTAAAGTAATTATAATATTAGATAAAAAGTAATGATACTTATATAAGCAATGCATTTCAACCTATATACGTATACTATAGTAATTTAGTTCACTGTAAAGAATAAAAAAAAGCACACTGAACCTTCTTCAGTGTGCTTTTTTACGTATCTGCCTTTCCCAATATCTATGCAGAAGTTCTGGCAGTGGAATAATATTTATTTTTAATGTTCACCATAGCTGCTATAAGTCCTTGATATTGCTAGGCTTAGCCAACAAAAAAACTTATACTGGACTTAATAGCAAAAAAGTTTAATTTCAAACCATACTGTCTAAAACATATTTCTAAGCAGTATATCTATGTTTAACTTTTTCATCTTTATCATATAACTTTGCGTAAACCAGTATAAATATCAAAACTACAATTGAAGCTACTGCTGCACTAAATGGTATTACCTTAAGTGTAAACTTATTTATAAGCATTCCAGCAATGATAGAAAACCCTCCACCTAGTACAGAGCTAACAGCTCCTATTACACTATAGGCTGTATTCTGTTGCTCTAAAGGAACTGCTTCACTAGTCATATACTTACTTACAATTTCAAAAATAGCATATGTTATTACCTGTGTAAAAGATAATAAAAGTAGATGAACATAAGAGGTTGCAAAATACATGAATATAAACCTTATAGTATAAGCTGTCATAGCAAATATAAGAAGAGAACTTTTCCTCCTATTTCTCATAAGCTTTTGAGCTCCGAAGTACACTGGTGCCTCCACAAGTGCAGCTATAAAGGCTGATATACCTACATGGGCAGTGGTTCCACCTAAGTCTAGCATTAAAAGAGAACTAAAAGAAATTATATTCATTACTAAAGCGTAAACCGAGGAAATTATCATTATCAATATAAACTCTTTATTCTTTAGAAGTATGAAAGGACTTACCTTATTACTACTTCTTGCTATCTTTATATCATTTATGCTTCTAGTCCTTATAAGGGTAATCAACATGAAAAATGCATAAAAAAAGAACATGTTATTAAGCCCTATAACTTCAAATATTTTTCCTGCTATCAAAGATGTAAAAGCAAATCCTAAAGCAGCAAAAGCTCTTATTCCTCCGAACTGTCTTCTTGTTTCCTCAGAACTATTAATAGCCCAAGTTGTCATAAGCATAACAACTGGTGCCTGTATAAAAGCTAGAATTGCTATAGCTATAATCAACAGATTTCCGCCTAAGTAACTTACAACCATAGATATCACTAACAGTATAACAAGCATAGGAATCATAAACTTCTTTATAGTTCCTTTTAAATCGCAAAGATATCCTAATATAAGTTGTCCACCCGTTCCGGCTATGATATTAATCGCATTAACTACTCCTACCTGCACATTGTCTAGCCCCTTGGATTTCAAGTATACTAATATAAATAAGTTATATATGCAGCTCCAAATGTTTATCCAAACTTGAACTTCTTTAAACTTCACAACCTCACTTCTTGCCATTGCACCACATCCTCCCCTCAATGTTTAATACTCTTCTATAACTAACTATTGTCCGTACAAATCTCTTACTATACTACTATCCTACTATACAAATGTAAATAAATTTTCATTGAAAGAAAATATTTCAGAGAAGTATCAAGTTTGCGTCCTTACAATTTATTAGATATACTAAATTTTATTACAGTAAATTACAACAGTAAAAAAATAAAGCTTCTGCACTAAGCAAAAGCTTTATTTTCAGTATTTGTATTTAGGGATAAGAGTTATTTTCTATAAAACTCATCAAACTTAATTTTCACATCCCTTTTATAGGGTTTAAAAAGGATACTAGATAATAGCCTTAGGGTTAGCTATTATCATAAGCTTGATTTATATTTGAATTAACATTTAGGGATGTTAATTATTCTTGTTCCATTATTATCTTCTTAGCATTTAGTATTGAACTTGCACTCATTGAGAATTCGTCTAATCCGTATTCTACAAGTGTTGGTATAGCTGTTTCATCTCCAGCCATTTCTCCACACATACCAACCCATTTTCCATGTTTATGAGCACCTTCTATAGTCATCTTTATAAGTCTTAATACTGATGGGTGCATTGGATTGTAAAGGTATGATACCTTTTCACTCATTCTATCAGCAGCTAATGTATATTGGATTAAGTCATTTGTTCCTATTGAGAAGAAGTCTACATACTTAGCTAGCTCATCTGCAAAAACAGCAGCTGCTGGTATTTCAACCATGATACCCCATTGAGTTGTTTCTGAGTATTCTTTTCCTTCTGCTTTTAACTCAGCCTTACATTCGTCAACTACTTCTTTTGCTTGAAGGAATTCTTCTAAGCCAGATATCATTGGGAACATTACACATAAGTTTCCGTATATTGAAGCTCTCAATAAAGCTCTTAACTGAACCTTAAATATTTCTTTTCTATCTAAACAAAGTCTTATAGCTCTATAGCCTAAGAATGGGTTCATTTCTTCTGGTAGTGGAAGATATGGAAGTGTCTTGTCTCCTCCGATATCTAGAGTTCTTATAACAACTTGCTTTCCTTCCATCTTTTCAAGAACATACTTATAGCTTTCAAATTGTTCTTCTTCAGTTGGAGCACTATCTCTATCCATGTATAAGAATTCAGTTCTGAATAGACCTACGCCATCTCCACCATTAGCTAAAACTTGATGTACATCTTCAGGCTTACCTATGTTTCCGCACACTTCTACTCTCTTACCTGACTTAGTAGTTGTTTTAACAGATATAAGTTTCTTTAACTCTTCTTGTTCTGCTATAAACTTTTCTCTCTTAGTCTTGTATTCTTCAATTACAGCTTCTTCTGGATTAACTATTATAATTCCTTCAATACCATCAACTATAACAATATCTCCATTTTTTACTGATGTAGTTATATCTTTTAAACCTACAACAGCAGGAATTTCAAGAGTTCTTGCCATGATTGCAGAGTGTGATGTTCTACCACCTATGTTAGTTAAGAAAGCAACAACCTTACTTCTATCAAGTTGAGCTGTATCTGATGGAGTTAAATCATGAGCTACAACTATAGTATTTTCTTCTGTTATTTCAAAACTATCAACCTTACCAGCAACATTAGCTATTATTCTCTTTGAAACGTCCTTTATATCAGCCGCTCTTTCTCTCATGTAAGCATCTTCCATTGATTCGAAGATCATAACAAATGTATTAGTTACATCAGCAACAGCCTTCATAGCATTTGAGCTATTGTTTTCTATTTCAAGCTCCATAGCTCCTGTAAATTCTGGGTCATCTAAAAGTGTTATATGAGCTTCAAAAACAGCAGCCTTTTCTTCTCCCATTGATTCAGCAGCTTTTGCTTTTATCTTTTCTAATTGTTCCTTAGCTGAAACTAATGCTCTTTGAAGTAATCCCTTTTCTGCTTGTATATCGCTTATCTTTACGTCACTTATCACGATTTCTTCATGCTCTTGTATAAATACTTTACCTATTGCATAACCCTTTGATGCTGCAATACCTTTTTTCATTATGTTATTCCTCCTTATAAATAAAACAATAAACTATTATTTATATTTCTAGATAAATTCATCTCAAACAATAAACATTTTAACTGTTCATTTTCAACCTCTAATATTTAAAGCAATTATCGTGCCAACTTATTTAAATCGACATATTTTTAACATTTTTCTCGAATTGAGACCATAAAATGTAAAAAAAATTGCAATAACTCTCTTTAAAAGAAGAATTTTTCTTCAATATGTATTGTAACTAATAATTATTTTTCTTATTCTCTTCAAAAAAATTATTGATTTCTGATACTTTTTATCAACCTATTTTTCTATCTTCTAATATATTCTATTACAAACCTTGATTTTATATGATATAATCAAGGTTGTTATTTTTTATCAAGAGCTTTTACACCTTGATAAATTTTATCAAGCCTAAGGAGGATGATTTATGTACTCAAAAGAAATATTTATAAAAGACCCAAATGGATTACATACACGTTTCGCAGCAATGATAGTAAATAAAGCATCACAGATAAAGTCAAAGTTTAATATTAATCTATATATAAAGAAAAGCGAGTATACTGATTGGCTTGGTATAAGTATGCTTGCGCTATTATCCTTAAGGGTTCATTCCAACGAAACAATACTAATTGGATGCAAAGAGGAAACCTTAGGCGGAATAAATGCAGTACAAGAATTGCTTAATTATATAGAAACACATATAAACCAAGGATCAACCTTAATGAATTCTATAGATGCCTTTATAGAAGAAAGCAAAATTGCAAATGACCAAATACTTGAAAATGTCCCTATAGGAATTATCGTTATAGACCTAAATTACAATATAATAAGTATAAACGACTATGCTCTAAATATAATTGATCATAAATATGAAGAGGTTATAGGAAAAAATGTTAACAATATAATACCTACTAGTGAGCTACCTCAAATAATAGAGAGAAAGATAAAACAATTTGGCCAGATACAACATATAAACAATAAGATTACAATGGTAAATCGAAGCCCTATCTTTACTAATGATACTGTGATAGGTGCAGTTGGAGTTTTTCAAGATGTCTCCGATCTTGTTGGAATGAAAGAGTTAAACGAAAAATTCAGCAAAATATTGGAAGCCTCACATGATATGATCTGCTTTGTTGACGAATATGGAAAGGTAAGCTATACAAATCCAGCTTATAAGGAACATCTTCCTGAGGCATCACAGAATGTTATAGGAAAAGATATTTTCAGCTTATCTCCTAACGGATATAGGGTAAAAGCCTTTACTGAAAGAAAAAAAATAGAAAACGTAATTCATAATAAGGAAAATGTTGAAATAATAACAACTGTAGATCCTATTTTTATAGATGGAGAGTTTAAAGGAATTATATCTACTTCTAAGCCAATAAATGAAATCAAAGAACTAATGGGTAAGTTAAAACGCTCTGAAGATGAATTAAACTACTATAAAGAGGAGTTAAATAAGCACGCATCTTTACAATCCTCTTTTAAAGATATAATAGGTTCCTCTGGCGCTCTAAAAGACATACTGCATATATGCGAAATGGCTTCAAAAAGCACTTCTACAGTGTTAATAAGAGGAGAAAGCGGTACAGGTAAGGAGCTTATTGCAAAAGCTATACATAATAATAGCGACAGAAAAGATAAGCCCTTTGTTAGAGTTAACTGCGCAGCAATACCAGAGAACTTACTAGAAAGCGAACTTTTTGGATATGAGAAAGGTGCCTTTACAGGTGCTGTAAAAAGTAAACCTGGTAAATTTGCAATAGCTGATGAAGGCACCATCTTCTTAGATGAAATAGGCGATATGCCATTTTCTATGCAGGTTAAGCTACTAAGAGTTCTTCAAGAAAGAGAAATTGAAAGCTTAGGAGGACTTAGGCCTCAAAAAATAGATGTTAGAGTAATAGCAGCTACCAATAGAAATCTTGAAGAAATGATAAAAGATAATGGGTTTAGAGAAGACTTATACTACAGACTCAATGTTCTCCCTATCCATCTTCCTCCATTGAAAGAAAGGAAAGAAGACATAGGGCTTTTAGTTGAACACTTTATAACAAAACTAAATGAAAAATTAAATAAGAATATTAAAGGTATAAGTAAGGAGTGCATACTTCTGCTGCAGGATTACTCCTGGCCTGGAAATATAAGAGAATTAGAAAATATAATTGAGCGAGCTATGAATTTATGTACAGATGAGTACATTAGAGAAGTCGATCTTCCGTCCTTTTTAAAGAAGTCTACTACTAATACCAAGAGCGTTATAAATATAGATAGCGATGAGATCTTGCCTTTTGAAGAATATGAAAAGCAAATCATAAGAGCTGCTATGGAGAAATATAAGAGTTTCAATAAGGCCGGGAAAGCATTAGGACTAACCCATAGAACTGTCTCCTTAAAGTGCCAAAAGTACAATATAGTAGTTAATGACTAATAGTAGTAAAAAACCATGTATAGATATTAACCTTTATCTATACATGGTTTATTTAACTTTATAAAATCTTAAAATATCCCCATCTATGCTATTTTTTTGCTCTTTGAGCCTTAACATCCTTACCTTTTATCTTTGATGTATTTAACCCTTCTAACACTATATTACCTTTTCCGTTAAGGATATCAATATAAGAGAATCCATCTTGAATGTCTATGATCCCTATATCATCACTGCTAATACCCTCTATATTAAGAATAGCTCCAACTATATCTCCAGGTCTTATCTTCTTCTTCTTTCCTGCATTTATATATATTTTATATATTTGTTTATTTAGCTCACTGCTTTTATCCTTTTTTAATACAGGCTTAGAATTAAGCTTTTCTAAAAAAGCCTTTTTCATATTGAAAACTAAGTCTTTGCTAGGCATCTCTTCCTTAGAAATACTAAATCCTAGATACTCTTCAATCTGTAGCAAGAATCTATTATCAAAGCTATTTACAAAGGTTATTGCTTTACCTTGCTTACCAGCACGGCCAGTCCTTCCTATCCTATGCACATAACTTTCCTTCTCCATTGGTATATCATAGTTTATTATATGAGTTACATCTTGGACATCTATACCTCTAGCTGCCACATCAGTAGCTACTAAAAGTCTAAAATACCCTCTTTTAAAACTATTAATAACCTCTAATCTTTCTGCTTGCATCATGCCTCCATGAAGCTTACTGCATGGAAAACCTTGATCTTTTAGCTTTTCACTAACTTCATCAACATTTTCTTTTGTACTACAAAATATTATTGAACTGTCTACATTTTCTGTTATCAATATATCTTTTAATAAATTAAACTTATAATCATACCCTACTTTGTAGCAAACATGTTTGATTCTCTCTGTAGTTATTCTTTCAGGATTAATCTCAATCTTTATAGGATCCTTCATATACTTTCTACAAAGTACATCTATCTCTTCAGATATAGTTGCTGAGAAAAGCATAGTAACTCTATCCTTGGGAAGCTTTTTCATCACTTGCTCCACCTGATCTATAAATCCCATATTTAGCATTTCATCGGCTTCATCTATGATAAAATATTTTACTTTATCTAATACAATGGTTCCTCTATCTATATGATCCAAGGTTCTTCCCGGAGTTCCAACTACTACATGAGTTCTTTGCTTAAGCTCCCTTACTTGATCACTAAATGGCTGCTTTCCAAAGACCGCAACAGCTTTAACCTTTTTCAATCTCCCTATATTTGATATTTCTTCCTTAACTTGAACGCAAAGTTCTCTAGTTGGAGTCAATACCAAAGCTTGCGGACTTCTCTCTTCTATATCAACTGTTTCACATAAAGGAATTCCAAATGAAGCGGTCTTTCCACTTCCAGTTTGAGCCTTTACTATTATATCATTATTCTCAATAGCCTTAGGTATTACTTGCTGCTGAACCTTAGAAGGATTTCTGTACCCCAACTTATGTAACGCCTCTAATAGTTCTTCACTAATTCCTAATTCTTCAAAACTTAAATTACTCATATATTTTAACCTCATTATTTCTTATTTATAAAGATGTATCATATTAATATTGGCTACATATTGTTGATTATAACTTTCAATCAGCATCATTATAATAATATTAAAACAATCCACCATAAATATTTATACTATAATATCTCCAACTTAGGTATTATGAATACCAGTGTTTTTTGCAAATATTATGCTAAACTTTAGTTGCAAATCTAATCATAAATATATATCAGAAAACTCAATAGATAAGCTCTTATCATATTTTAATTTCGAATCTTCTCTAATCTGCTTATAAGCAATAGAGTTTTCATCAACATCCAATACTTTTGCTGGCATAACTATTATAAATTCACTTCCAACATTTACTTCGCTAACAACTCTTATAGTACCACCATGCATTTCAACCAAAGATTTCACTAGAGAAAGTCCTATTCCACTACCTTCATTCTGCCTAGTAATTGATTTATCAACTTGGGCAAAACGTTCAAATATATATTCTGTCATTTCTTTTGGAATCCCTATACCTGTGTCTTTTATGGAAATCTCTATACAATCATCTTTGTCATATATATTCACAAATATACTTCCATTTTCTCTAGTAAATTTGACTGCATTGGAAAGAAGGTTCAAGATTATTCTCTCAATTTTTTCTTCATCAAAGGCCATTATTTTTTCCTCAACATCCGTATCAAATATTATGCTTATATTTTTAGTATTTACATATTCAGTTACAGACTGGCATATATCCTCTATTACATAAACTATGTTATCATTTTTAAGCTGCAGATTTAAATAACCTCCATCTATCTTAGTGCTATCGATAAGATTGTTTATAAGCCTTAGAAGCCTTAAGGAATTTTGATTCATTATGCTAAGATAATACTTTATCTTTTCATCTCCTAAGGTTTTATTCTCGTCTAAGGAATTTAACAGTTGTATTGTACTAGAAATAACGTTTAGCGGCGTCTTTAGCTCGTGAGATATATTGGTAAAGAACTCAGTCTTGATTTTATCATATTCCATGAGAGCTTCCACTTTCTTATTTTGCTCTTCATTCTGCTCATTTAAAGACTCAACTTCTTTGTTAGCTGCCAATACTTGATCAGAAAGATTTACCGTTTCTTTAACCTTACTCTTTAGCATTAATAGTGTTGTTATTCTAGCAAGCAGCTCATTCTTATCAAAAGGCTTTGTGAGATAATCATTAGCTCCGCACTGGAAGGAAGTAATTATACTTTCTATTCTTCTATCAGCAGTCATTATAAGTATAGGAAGTTCAAAGATATTTTTCTTCTTTCTTATCCTTTCACAGACTTCGTACCCCAATAAATCCGGCATCATCATATCTAGAATTACAAGATCTATATCTTCATTCTCCTCAATCACTTGCAACGCTTCTTTTCCTGTAGAAGCAATAAGGATAGAAGAAGGAATTTCAGTCAAGTAATTTTCTAATACCTTTAAATTCACATATTCATCATCAACTATTAAAATCTTATAGGAATACACTCTAGAAACCGAGTCTTCATTATTAAGCTCACTTATTTCATGCTGAGCTGAAGCTTGTTTTTCGTTATTCAATTTATTTTTAATTATACTTTCATCTGTAACTTTAGTAATGTCGATTTCTTCTTCATCGATAATATATTCAATTAACTGTTCTTCCGAGCATAAAGGAATAGTGAAAGTAAACTTACTACCACTTCCATAGTTAGACACTACTTTTATTATCCCACCATGTAACTCAACAAGCTTCTTAGTTATATACAAACCTATTCCAGTACCTCCATAGTTTAAAGATACCCCATCAACTTGTTTATATATTTCAAATATATTATTAATCTTATCACTTGGTATTCCTATACCTTGATCCTCTACAGAAATACTTATATATCCTTTTTCAACTTTATAAGATATTACTATATCACCTTTGTGAGTAAACTTAATACTATTTGACAGCAAATTATACAATACCTGCTGAATACGATCCTCATCTGCCAGTATATATGGAACAGAGTTATCAACTAAGTTTATTATATTTATATCTTTACTTTTTACTGATATCTCTAAGAATCTTATAACCATATCCACTATTCTACTTATATTAATTGGCTTGATACAAAGCCCTATATTATCGTTCTTTAGTCTAGAAAATACCATCATATCATCCACTAGATTAGATAATCTCTTGGCACTTAAATTTATTAGCTTTACATTTTCGTCATCATCATGGCTCAACGCATTATTATTTATCAAACTTTGAGACAATCCAATTATTCCATTAAGTGGAGTCTTAAGTTCATGTGAAGTAACAGCCAAAAAGTCATCTCTTAATTTATTTATAGACTTAAGCTTTTCACTGGCTACTTCCAAGCTATTGAAAGCTTCAGACTGTCTTCCAGCTAACACATAGTAATTAGCTATTATAAATATAAGAGTTCCTATAGGAGCTAAAGATGTAGTTATTATTATACTATATTCATATAATATGTCATTTACTCTTGATATAAATAATGCAAACAACCCTACTAAAGCTATGTAGTCAGCTTTTCCACTTATCATATATATACTATATACTTTATACATCATATATAAGAGCATGACTAATGCAAAACCTTCGAATGGAAGTATATATTCTAAGTAGTATTTAATAGGACTCAAAACAACTATGAGTGTATATACAATTCCAGAACCTACAGCTATCCTTACTAAATTTCTGTTCAATATCTCTCCATAACACTTATTTATGAATAGTATTATAAAAGGGATATATATGTAAAAGGTAAGAACCATAATTTTTACCGACACTTCATAATTAAAGTTTGGGAACAACATTATGAAAAATCGTTCTCCTATGAACATGGTTCTAAGAGCAACCAATAAGCAAACAAGTGAAAAGTACAGCGGTGCCTTGTCCTTAGTTCTTCTAGCGAAAACCCCCAAATTATATAAAGCTGCTATAAACGTACTTCCTAAAATAAACAAGTCAAAAGCTAGTTTTTTGTCTCTATAACTGCTCAATTTATCCTGATTTCCCATAACTATGTTATCTATAAAGCCAAACTTACTATAATAATTACTTACTTGAAGAGTTATGTAAAATTCACCACTACCAGAACTTAGTGTTCCAACCTTAGGTAAAAGCTGAGGGATCATGCGCTTCTTACTATCTCCCACAGTGCCATTTGACATCACTAGGTTGTTGTCAACCCAAAGCTTGTATGCACTTTGTATGTAATCAATTTTAAGCGAATAGAGTTCCTCTGGTCTATTTACTAAAACCTTTAATCTATATGTTCCATATCCTTGAGTAGCAAATATACCAGGTATATAAGAATATTGCTTATCATCAAGGGATACATTACCCAATTCTTGTGGTTCAAACAATCTTCCGCTATAGAATTCCCACTGACCACTTAGATTTAGCAATCCATCTTTTTGAAAGTTCCAATTTCTCAGATCAATTACACCTAACCTCGCCTGTGGCAAACTACTACTCTTTCCTATGTTTATACTATTCATAATTAAAGAACTGAATAATAATATGACCGCGAAGAGCATAATTGATACTCTCAACTTTGGAGATTTAAAACACTTCATTTTTAACCCCTCTATGTATATTTTTATTAAACTAAATATATAATTATCGATTAGTTTCTAAGTTTATATAGTTCTAATTGATTTTACCAGAAAAAGACTACTTAACATAATGGAAATTAAGTCCAACTAACTTTTACACATCTGCCTTTTCTGAAGATATGTGAAGAAATTCTGACAGGCCAATAAGATTTCTTTTTTACTGTTAACCTAAATATCTATTATACACCCTTAAATTACTAGGTTTACCTAGTAATTAGTTTTATAATTTCTTCTTAACAGTAAAAAAGCTATCTAAAAGAAGTAATTCTCTTAGATAGCCTATATTCAGTCAATTATTATCTTCTGAATCCTCTGTTATTGTTTTGTTGCTTTCTTGCTCTTCTGCATTCTGGACATCTTTGTGGTTCGTTTTCGAATCCTTTTTCTTTGTAGAATGCTTGTTCTCCTTCAGTGAAAACAAATTCTTTTGAACAATCTTTGCAAACTAAATTCTTATCTGCCATTTGAACATTTCTCCTTTTTATTCATATATTAAGATTTAAAAATAGGATTAGTATATGCCTAAAAAGGTATGTTCTATCATATTAATTAAATCTTTACGTTGTATTAAAATTTATCACAACGAATTCAGTATAACACACATAAAAGTATTTAGCAAGAACTTTATTAAACATTTTATTCCATTTTATCCACATCATATGAGAATGCTTTATTTTCTTTTTACTTTCTTAATTATGGAACTTAATAATAATATTGTAGATAAAACAATAAGAAGAATTATGGAATGTATTATTAATTTTTTAGGTTTATCGTCTAACTTTTTAAACTGACTACTTATTGGCTCAGCCATTTCTTCCTTGAACTTAAAGTTTTTTAAATTTCCATACCTATCTATCACTACTCCATCACCTAAGATTTTCGAAGAAAACCTTGATGAAGATAAATATTCTATAGATCTTCTCAATGTGTCATTACTAGGTGAGGTCAATATTAATGCTGCATTTTTTTCATCAAATGGAGATTTATCAAATTGGAAAAAGGCTGCATTACTTGCATAGTCATCATAAAAACAAAACTTTTCATTTTGTAAAAGTTTTGTATAATCGGTTTTATATTTAAACCATAGCTTTTCATTTAAAGATCTTATTATATTATTATTCTTAGCAGTGCCATATATTATTAAATTCATATTCTTATATTCATCATTAAACTTATTGCAATTGATAACTTTAAGTGTTTCTGATTCATCATTTACACTACTTCCTAAGTATGAAACCATATAACATAAACTGTTTAGTTCATCTTCATTTAAATAAGCTGGTAATATCAATGCAGTATTATTAAACTTATTATCTATAATAAATGGTTTTGGGTAATTTTCAAATCTATAGCTAGAATATCTCTTTTTATCATTACGCTCTTTGAATTCTTGTATTACAGGTGAACTAACTTTCTTATCAGTTATTGAACTTGTATTTTTATCCACTGTAAATATATTTGATTTTATGCTATCTACTAACTTTTTATCCATTAATACTTTTATAGCCTTCATTTTTAAGCTATCATCATCTGAAAGAATAATAAGTGCACTATGACCAGCCTTGTTTTTCTTAGATTTAACCCTTACCTTTTCTATAACTGCAGTTTTGTTATAATCTATATTCTTAGGATTTATATAATCTGCTGCTACTTCAGAAGGAATATTTGAATAATTTCCTATAAATATTATATCTTTATTCCCATTATATAGCTCTGGAGTATACCTATTTAGACTTATTCTAAACTCTTTATTTAAACTAAGCCTTCTTAAGTAGGAAGATAGTGACAGAGCACCTTCCAATTCTTCATCTGTATAGTTTCTTGGTATAAGAATACTGCAATTAGAATTTTTATTCTCGCTTATCCTAAGAAATGGATATGGAAATTGCTCTATATTGTTTGTTACTTCCTTATCCCTAAACTGAACTACTATATTAGATTTATCAGATATATTTATAGCTTCATAGCCTAGTAATTTATCTTCACTTATAGTTTTAAAGGAAATCCTATTCGCACCTTCCCGGATTAAACTATTAGGTATTTGCACCTTAATCTTCTTCTGACTGGTATTAGAATCATAATTTAAATTATCAGAGTAAAACTCTTTTCCATTTGCTAACAATGATATTCCTATATTCTTTTTTATACTCATTTGCAAATCTACTTCTAGCTTTTGAATATCCCACCACTTGTTAATCAAAAAGTCAGTATTACAAACAAGTGTATCATTTAACATCTCAAGATTATTATTAATATAAAATCTTTTTTCATTATTAGCATTAGGTTGCAAATTAATTTTAGAATAATCTTTAATTTTATTTTCCGTAGCATTAACTTTAACAGACTGTATTGGTAAACTCAACAACATAAAAAATAGAAGAACATATTGGGCAAATAAAATTACTTTTTTTTGAAAACGTCTTTGGTTCATTACTATTCCCCCACAGACCTAGAATATTGTAAATTACCATTTAGATAGATCTTATGATCACTACCTCTTATCTCATCATCTTTTAATCTAATTCTAAGATTTATGTCCCTTAAGTCACTAAAATTTATCCCTCCCCTGCTTAAAGAAAAAATATTTTCTTTAAGTTCCACCAAGCCTATGTCAGAATTTATAGTTATTCCTATTGGACTGATTTGATTTATTGGATCCTTAATAAAATCTCCTATATCCACTTTTTCTATTACAGTTTCATAAGTATTTACACTTAATATATTAGAATCTATAATGTTATCTTTTTTATCTTTCTCAATTAATATTGAGTTTGATAATTTTAACATTGAACCATAATCATCTTTATAAATCCATCTATCTGGAATACTAACAGCCACTGGATATACCTTATATTTCAAGTAATTAGAAAAAGCTATTTGAGTTTTTTCAATAACCTCTTCTCCTTTAGGATCAGATATATAAGAAACAGGTGAATGTAATACCACTGCTCCCCCTTTGTTTTGCGCATAAACCAAGGAATCTGTGAACTTCTTCATAGAGATAAAATCTATATTTTCATAAATCGGCATTACCTCACATACAAAAGGAATGTTTTTAGTACTAAAAAAATCCACTTTCTCTTTAAATTCAGTTAAATTTATAAACGGATATATCTTTTCCAAAACAAGATATCTCCTATTCTCTCTAAGCTTATCTTGATCTAACTCTTTTAGGATAGTACTTTTGCTTATATAATCATCTATATCTAGATTAAAAATGGCTATATTCATAGTTTTAACAGGATTATTAATCAATTTATCTATCTTATTACGATTGTTAGATAACCATATAACTTTTCCTTTATAGTTGCTTAATTTATATAAGGTATTTTCAGCTACCTCACCATCATCATTATCCAGTACAATTATCTTACTATAACTATTCACATCTCCTAAATCACAGGGTACTCTTCTAATGCTTATAGCCGAATTATTTGCTTCCATTACAAGCTTTACTAAACAATTTAGATTACTATAGTCCGCTGAAAAATACTTATAGGAGTCATATAAAATCATTACCTTTCTCTCAGCCGCATTACATTGATCATAAGAAAAAAATATAGTTAAGCTACTCATAATAATTATTAACTTAAGCTTATTTAAAATTCCTCGCTTCCCCTTAATCTTTTGTCTATTTTGCATATGATTAAATATACGTATAAAAGAAAAATATAGCAGCATATCAAAACTTAGATTAAACATAAATAGATGCTTACTTAAGTCAGCATCCCCAGCACCTAAGATTGACACAAACACCTGCGTAATTCCTATGAGAAAAATAGATAGAAACACTTCTTCAATCAATTGATGCTTTACATCTTTTATTCTAAGATAATAAATATAATCCTTAATAGAAAAGAAAAAATAGCTTGCTATAAGAATCACTGTGAAAAAGATATTATGTGGAAAATATCTTACCTTAATATAACTATATGTAGTAAAAAATGAAGTTTTCTGTCCAAAGGCTTTCCCCTCCATCTTTTCATAGTTCCCCATGGCTGTTGGTCTTATACTGTATGCATTCTCTGACGCAATACTTAGCATCTTTCCTATCGCTGCTGGGTTCCTTAAGTAATATTTTATTATTGAACCAAAAGAATATTTGGAATAAAACTCTTTCACTAGTTTATTATCTTCAGGTTGTATTATTGGTATAGGATTATAAAAAGTATTACCAGCAAGCATAGCATATTGAGGATTAATATTGAACTCTTTTAGAACCTCTTCTGGTCCAAGCTCATCTATCAATATTCCTCTAGTCATAGAATGATATCTGTTTATATAATCAAATGGTCCTACTATAGAAAAATAAAAAACTGCAGAACATATAACAAAAAAAACTATAATAACCTTTAAGGTATGTTTTACTGAATTGGAGCACTCCGTTATCATCAATCTAAAAAGTATAAGAGCGTATATTATTCCAACTGGTGCAAGCTGCTGCTTTGATCCAATAAATATCAAAGAGACTACGGAAAATACGAGAAGATATGGAATCTTAATCTTATCAAAAGAGTACATATATATAAGCAAACCTATGCTCAATAGAAAAAAACTAAAATTCACAGCCTCTCCATAAAAGGAATTAAAGTATGCTATATATCCAGTATCGCAAAATATTAGAACGAAAAGCACTACGACAAAAATTTTATACCTCTTAAACTGCATCTCTTTCAAGAAAGTCTTCAATATAAAATACGCTGCTACATTAGTAGCAATCATATAAATGAAAGATAAAAATCTTATATCAAAAGTCTCTCTGCTATTTAAAAGCTTATTGATAATTAAAGCAACTTGTATTATTAATGCATGCGTTGATAAAAGCATAAATCCATTTTCATTAAAGTACTTATAAATGCCATATTGCTTATTAAAGTATCCAAAGAACACATCACTATCACAATTAGAAATATGATACAAACCATTAGGACCTATTATTCTATAGAAATCCCCATTGTCTGCCATTCCTATTAATGGTCTTATGAATAAGGTAAGTGAACATATTAATGATATTAAAAGCACTGCTATTATTATAAAAGTTGAATCATTTAAATTAATCTTTATTTTTCTCATTTTGCCCTCGATTTTACTTACATTTTTTCAACTAATATTATTCCTCTTAGTGCAAAATACATTCATACCAATAAACCCCTAACTTAACCAAAACTACATAGTTGTAACACAGTTTATTCAAATGCTTGCTCAAATTAATACAATAATAAAAGAAAAGGACTTAGCATCACCAGTAGCTATGCTAAATCCTAATTTTATAAATTAATCATAAATGGTATGTTTAAACTCTCATATCATCTAGCTAATATATCTATTTTTTATTTTTAGTATCATTTTTTAATGCATTAGAATATTCTTCACTTCTATATTCTTCTGATGCATTTTCACCTAGTTGATCGTTAAAATGCTCAACATCTCTTTTGCTGTTATTTTTTTGAGAATTATTATTATTGTTTGGCATATTAAATCTCTCCTCTCTGAAAATAAGATTTCCTATCTAGTATTATCATTTATCTTTTTAAATAGTCAGCTTTTCTTATTTTTTAAGAAGAAATTTCTGCTTTTTCAACATAGTAATTACTTTTATTTTAGCTTTAGAACAAATGTCCCATTTTTTCTTTCTTTGTCTTAAAATATCTCTCATTATGGAGATTAGTATCCATTATTAAAGGCACTCTTTCAAGTACTTCTATTCCATGACCTTTTATACCAACTAACTTCTTAGGGTTATTTGTCATCAATCTTACCTTTCTCACCTTTAATTCCCTAAGTATTTGAGCTCCTATTCCATAGTCTCTCATATCAGCAGGAAATCCTAAAGCTATATTGGCTTCTTCTGTATCCAAACCTTCTTCTTGAAGTTTATATGCCTTTATTTTATTTATAAGACCTATACCTCTACCTTCTTGCCTAAGATATAGCAGCACTCCTTTTCCCTCTTTCTCTATGGTATTAAGTGCAGCTGCTAATTGCTCTCCACAATCACATTTTAATGAGTGAAATGCATCTCCAGTAAGACATTCTGAATGGACTCTTACTAAGACTTCATCTTCTTCACTTATATCTCCTTTAACCAAAGCTACATGATGCTCTCCGTTTAGCTTATTAACAAATCCCACCATTCTAAAGTCTCCATATGCTGTTGGCAAGTTTGCTTCTGCTTCTTTAGTAACATAACATTCACTTTCTCTTCTATACGCTATAATGTCTTCAATTGACACAATCTTTAAGTTATTTTCCTCTGCTAAGCTTTTTATATCAGCTAACTTTGCGATAGATCCGTCTTCATTTAGTATTTGTGTTATGACAGCAGATGGATACAATCCTGAAAGTTTTGCTAAATCAACAGCACCTTCTACATTTGCTGCTTTCTTTAGTACTCCGCCAGTTGCAGCTTTGCATGGAAATATATTTCCTGGTATTCTAAAGTTTTGTCTTGTTTCTCCAGATTGTATAAGTTTTTTTACTGTTATAGCTCTCTCTTCTGCAGAAGCACCATTAGTGGTACTTTCGTGATCTAAAGAAATTGAGAACTCATTTCTACTGCTGACTCCGCTTCCATCAACTAACTTAGGTAGATTTAACTCTTCAAACCTATTCTCTTCAAGAGCCGCATAAATAATACCAGCTCCATGCTTAGTCATAAAATTTATACTTTCCTTAGTTATTAACTCTGATAGTGCCACCAATACTCCATTATTTTCTTCGTTTTCATCATCTACCAGTACAACAAGCTTTCCATTCTTAATTACCTCTATTGCTTCACTAATTTTTGAAAACATAATATCCTCCTTAAAAGTTATTTAATCTTCATCCTAATTTTATTAAACCCATTCAAATAAATATAATATGCTATTATTTTACTACAGATTTCCATAAAGTCTATTTGATTTATTCAGCTATATATCCCTTAATGATTACATCATCGCCAACTATCTCATGGCTTACTTTTTTTAATCTTATAGCATCATTCATCTTTTCAATTCCCAGTCCACCAACTGGAGTCACTGCATTTTGTCCACCAATTATCTTAGGAGCTATTGCAACATATACTTTATTCACAATTCCACTTTCAAAAGCTGAAGCCAATAAAGAGCTTCCTCCTTCTATATATAGTGAATCTATATTTTTCTCTCCAAGCAGCTTTACTATTTCTTTAAAAGGTAGCTTACCATCAACTTCTTCTACCTTTACCAGCTCTGCACCAGTACTTATTATCTCTTTTTCTTTTTTTTCATCTATTTTAGTTGATACTACAATTAATGTTTTAACATTCTCATCAACCTTTAAAACATGGGAGTCCAATGGTAAGTCTCCGTACTTAGAAACTATGACTCTCAACGGATTTGATATAGTAATTCCTGTTAATCTAGTTGTAAGTAATGGATTATCCACCTTAACCGTATTTTCTCCTACCATTATAGCTGCTACTCTCTGTCTTAAATGATGAACAAATTCTAAGCTTTTCTCACTACTTATCCACTTTGAATCCCCTGTTCTGCTTGCAAGCTTCCCATCAAGAGTCATAGCCCATTTAGTAAATACATATGGTGTTCCTTTATTTACATAGTGAGTGTATATCTCATTTAGTTCCTCGCATTTTTCTTTTAGTATGTTATATTCAACATCTATACCCATATTAGAAAAAATTCTTTTCATCTGTCCTTTAAATCCACTTTTCGGGTTTTCCATACCTAAATATATTTTCTTAATACCACTATTTAATACGAAGTCTATATAGTTCTTATCTTCTATCGATAACTCTGGTTCTATATTTATAAATAGTTCTCCATCTTTAGTATTTTCAATAGAGTTTTTTATTGCACCTATTTCAGCCTTTTCACAGCCGTAGGCTTTATAATATCCTTGTCCTATAATTTTGCCTTCTTTAACTATTATAGCTCCTACAAGTGGATCGGGATTTACAAATCCACTTCCTCCATTAGCTAACTCTATGGCCATATTCATATATACTTCATTCATAAAAACACCTCTATAATTTCTAATATTCCAAATTTTAGTATAAAATATGTTATTCAATATGTTATTAATTCCATAATAAAAAATCAGATTAATATAATTTTATTATATCCATATAGCTAATCATTATTTATAATTTCAAGTATTTACTTTATTATGTATAAATTTATCATAGCTAATATTCATCGTCAATATTAATTAATAATAATTATCGTTTAACTTATAATTCCACTTATCTACCTAGTACAAAATTTATTAAAAAGCCTTCTTTAATTAACTTTTAGGATCTGCTTCCTCTGAACATATGATAAAAAGTTATTGTAAGTGAAATAACTCTTTACTTTTTATCATAAATATCTATCATAAACCATTGGTATTGGTAGGTTTAGCTAGAGAACTTTTTTATAATTTCCTAAATAATAAAGAGCTCATTGTAATAAGTTATTTAGTTTTCTAATAACTTATTACAATGAGCTAAAAACAGCACTCCTCGATAAAACCTTATTATTATAAATTAATCTTTAATTAATCAATGCAAAAACGATCCCTACTATACAAATAATTATTACAACAATATCAAAAATAACACTTAGATTATTTATACTATTTTTCTCATCCCTATATGAGTTCATATTAATTCCCCTTTTTCCAATAACTAAGCTACAATATTATGATATAGGAATAACGTTAATTTAAGCTTACGATAATCTTAAGTTTTTCTTAAAATTAAAGAATAGCATCTGTATTACTTCCCTAAAATTGAAATTTATAAAATAACTGTAAATAAAAACTTTATATTGAATATAATATATCTCTTTCGTATATTTATGTACATTTATAGGAGCTAATACATATTATATCTAGACTATAGACTTTAACTATAGTTAATTTGATAAAAAGGAGAGGATTATGTGCCCATAATAAAAATTAATCCTTCTCAGGATACTTTCATAAGTAGTGGTGCTCCTAATGAAATAAATTGCTACTCTCCTATTCTTTATACAGGTTCAATAGTGAATGATAGCTTTTGTTATAATAACTTTAGGAGCCTAATTAAGTTCGATATATCTAGCATGATACCTAGGGGAAAAATATTAAAAGAAGCGAAATTAAATCTTTTTGTTTTTAAAAAGCAGTCAATTGATGCTCAGCTTTCACCTCAGCTAGTAAGAATTTATTCAAATCTAAGTGACTTTTCTCAATGCTTAACTAATTGGAATAACACTCCAAATGTTAAACCAACAAATTATTATACTACAGTAACAGATTTTAATATAAACAACTTTATAAGCATTGATATAACAAACTTAGTAAAAAACTGGTATTACAATTTAATACCCAACTATGGAATAACACTTGTAGGAATAGAACACAACTATCAATCTATAATAGGTTTTAGATCTTCCAAATATCAGTTTGTTGATAGAAGACCTACTTTAATAATAACCTACGAAGATAGCACTCCAACTGGATGTACCTGCATAACCGGAGCTACAGGTTCCACTGGTCCTACTGGTCCTACTGGTCCTACTGGTCCTACTGGCACAACCGGTGCTACTGGATCAACAGGATCTATATCCATTACAGGACCTACTGGCGCTACGGGTGTTACCGGCCCTACTGGAGATGCTGGTCCTATCGGTCCTACCGGTGCTACTGGTATCACTGGACCTACTGGAGACGCTGGCCCTATCGGTCCTACAGGTGCTACTGGTATTACTGGGCCTACTGGAGACGCTGGCCCTATCGGTCCTACAGGTGCTACTGGTATTACTGGGC
>NZ_JAABNO010000021.1 GCF_009928445.1 Clostridium sp. C8-1-8
TTTTACTCTGTTTAATTTTCAAAGACCAAGTTGCTTTGCTGCATTTCTGACAGCTCATTTATCTTACCACCGTAAGATTTCTTTGTCAACATACTTTTTAAATTTATTTTTAAATCTTAATTTAAAACTCAAATTTAAATTTCTGTGCTTTGTCGCTTTCTGTTCCAGCGACATGACTTATAATATCATATAGTTCTTCTTAGATATAAAACTAATATATTGTGAGCAGTAACTACTTGTACATTCTTTACTTTTCCTCTGAATTTCGACATTTTACACCAATTGATACACTTGGCAGAGTTATCGCCAGCATATAGTATAATCTTACACTTTATACCACAACTAATTCCAGCACTTTCTTTTTTACTGAAGAATAAAAGACACCGAACAGATGTAAAACAAATATTTGTAAATAAAAGTCATGCATAAAAGTAAGTTGTTTTACTTTTAATACATGACTTCTGCTTTAATAAAGATATCTTATCCATTTATCAGTAGTTTCTTATAAATTCTCTTTAATATATTCTATTTTCTTTTCTATATATCCTTCTATAGCTTCCAATTCTTCTTTTGGAAGAGTAATTATGGAGTTAAAATCTTCAGGTGGTGTCAATAGCTTGCTTATTGATTCATTTTCAAATACATTGTACATAGTACTCCTTAATATTCTATCCTCCCAAAGAAATAGATTGTAACATTTATTAGAGCAAAAATTTTCACTTAAGTGTTGATCCTGCTTTAGTATTAAAGCCATTATATCGTGAATATTTTTAGGTGCATCAGATATATCTTTATAAATGCAAAGATTAGTTTCATCATTAGTGATCTCTTTCCCACACTTTTCACAATGAAATCTTATATTATGCTTACTCATAAAATAATCACCCTTAACTAATTTATTCCTAATCCAATCAATTAATTCTAACTACTAATTTAAAATTTCCCCAAGATTATTATATTTGATAAGTAATGTTATGAAGGATTTTTACACAATTTGGTTTTCATTTAAGCCTTCAGTACTTTGATTTTCAACTGCTATCACGTAGCTTGTATAATCTATACCATCATCGTTACTTAAAATATAAATTTTTTCAAAAAAACAACATCATTACTAAAGTTTAATTCGATTATATCATAGCCATTAACTTGTCTTCTTCCTCTTTAGCATTCTCAGTTAATCGTGCAGACGCCAAAACTGGCAGCCATGAAATAATAGCTTCTTTATCTTTACCAGTTTCTCTACAATAGGTATTAAGATACACTTCTGCTAACTCTGACGCATGTAACTTATATAGCAAATACGTTCTACAAGCATCCCCATCAGAACAGCCTACTGAAGCATCAACCCAATCTATAATAGAATACTTGTCTCCATCTAACAAAATATTATATCCATGAAAATCACCATGACAGAGTTCATTTCCATCTGGTAGGTCTTTTAAAAGTTTTAAAACTTTATCCTTTTTACTATCACTTAATTTTGTATTTGCTTCTATCTTTTCTTTTAACCTACCTTTTAGTGATATAGGAAGTGCTATATTTCTAGAATGAATAGAAACTTGAATTTGAACCATTTTCTCTATATATGCTTGTAGATTGTTAACATCATTTTGCAAACATTGCATTAAAGACTCTCCTTTAAGATAGTCCATTCTTATTGCCATTTGATTATCTATATTAAGTACTTCGTAGACCTTTGGTACAGGCAGTCCTGTATTTTCAATGATTGAAGCAATCAGAGTTTCATAAAACACAGAGATTTTATCATAATTACTCTCAAATACTTTTATAGCATAGTCTTCATATAGATAAACTTTAGCCTGCGCTCCGGTCCCTATTAATTTCTCTAACTTCATAATTTCCCCTCATTTCTAATTTAAATATAATTAATATTAATAAAAATTAATATTTAGCCTTCTCATCTATACCTTCCAAACCAAAGTTTTTTCTAATTTCAAATTTCATTTCTACTCTAAAAATTTAATACCTATCAATTACCTTATTAACTTTTAGTTCTTTTATAATCCTGTCATAATATTTATCTTTAGATAACTTGTCAATAAAACTAAACTTAAACTTGGATTCAATGGGTATATTAATATCTAAAACCTTATCGGCTAGACTATCTTCTAAAATATTTTTTGCACTTAATTTAGTGTCTACACTACTTAGCACTCTAACTTTTTCTATATCTAAAGCTGTATTTTCAGAAAAGCAGTTCAATAATTTATCAATTATATTATTAATTCTATTTGAGTTGTCTTTTAGTACTTCATCAATAGCTATTCCATTAGTTTTAAAATCAAAAAACAA
Organism: Clostridium sp. C8-1-8; assembly: GCF_009928445.1. Lineage (GTDB taxonomy): Bacteria > Bacillota > Clostridia > Clostridiales > Clostridiaceae > Clostridium_AR. Next base: position 2,314 of record NZ_JAABNO010000021.1, read on the forward strand.
GCTAATCTCACTATTATTACAAATATATCTTCTTCCCTTATTTCCAGCAGCTAGAAGCAAAGCTACTAAGCCATAAGAATATTTTAAAGCTATAGTTACTACCTCACAACTTAAGTAGTGTATTGTATCATAGATAGCCATTATTGATGTAACTTTTCCGCCCTGACTGTCTATTAATACATATATTTTCTTAGTGGAATCATCTTTAAGGAACTTAAGCATACTTTGTATTATATTACTTGCTAAACTATCATCAATGTAACCATGTATAATAATTATTCGTTCCTTTTCTGTAGGTTCATAATGCATATAATAATCATCCTTTGCATTCATATTTTTCTATTTTAGCTGTTATAAAAGTAAAATATTTAAAATAAAATTATAGTAATCTGAATATGGATTAAATTATAAAATTAAAATATCTAATTGGAGGTGTCTATGGATAAAGCAATAAAACTTTTAGCTGCTACCATTATGGTTGTTTCAGCAATAGCAGGTATAGTAATAATCACTCTAGCTGGAATATATAAAACTACTTCACCAAAGAGACAAATATCAGAAGAAAGCCCCTTTAACAGATTGTCTAATGAAGTCAAGGAGACAAACAACGAAATCAAAGAAGAACTCTCCTTATTAAGAGAAAAAGTAGACTTAATTGAAAAAAAGATTGATAAACACTAAGAAAAGAGAGTTCCTTAATAAAAACTCTCCTTATCTCATAGTCAAAAGTATCTTAAATCTGTCCTAAATATACTTAAAATATGTTTAAATTATAACTCTTCTATTGTAAAGGTTACATTTTTTAAATGCCTATAATAGTTTCCATACTCAGTATTAAACCTTAGCACTGTATAATCCGGATCATCTACACCTAATGGATAATAAACCTCACAACCATCAGACCACAGCATTTCCTTAGAAGCTCTATCCTGAAGTATTTCAATAGTTCCTACAAGCATAAGCCCAGCAAAATTATCTTCATCAACAAAATACAAACAGGTTTTATTATCTTTTTTTAATATTTCTACTCTTTTGGTTGATGTATTTGTACTCAACCAAAATTGCTTTAATCCCTCGTGTTTTAATCTCATCATTGCCTTTATGTTTGGGTAACCATTGTCACCATTAGTTCCAACCATAACAATTTTTGATTTTTCAACTAATTCATTGCTTTCGTTAACTACTTTCTCATCGATCATATTATTTGTACCTCCCGAACTTACATTCTTATATAACATAATAAGAATTATACCAGTTCGCAAAACGACATTCAACAGCATTTTCCATTTTTGTAAGACTATTTAATAATATACTTAGCCAATGTTTAATAATATTGTTGAAATTAAGTGTTTATATATGAAAAAATCATATTAATTATTTCCATAAACATATCTAAAGTAATAGAAGACTGATCACTTAATTTCAACATAGTAACTTTACCGAACCTGATTTTGCAGTATAGCTTTTATTCTTCTAACTCCAGCAGAGGCACTTTCCTCTTTAACTATCTTAAAGCAACCTAATTTTGATGTATTTTCCACATGAGGTCCGCCACATATTTCTTTGCTAAAATCTCCTATAGAGTATACTTTAACTATACTTCCGTATTTGTCACTAAACAATCCTTTAGCATTAGATGCTTTTGCCTCTTCAAAAGTCATTTCTTCACATTTTACAGGAAGCCCTTCATTGATAACCTTATTCACTAAGTCCTCAACTTTATGAAGCTCTTCCTTGGTGAGTTTTTGAGGGTGTGAGAAGTCAAATCTAAGCCTTTCTTTTGTAATGTTAGATCCTCTTTGCAGTGCATGTTCGCCTAAAATAACTTGCAATGCTCTGTGTAAAATATGAGTTGCTGTATGAAGAGCAGTTGTCTCTTCAGTATTGTCAGCTAATCCACCTTTGAATTTATTTGCTGCTCCTTGTCTTGATAACTGTTGATGCTTTTTAAATAAACCTTCATATTCTTTCATGTCAATACTTAAACCTTTCTCTTTAGCTAATTCAGCTGTTATCTCCGGAGGAAATCCAAAGGTATCATAGAGATTAAACACAGTCTTGCCATCAATTATTCTTATTTTATTAGCATTACAGCTTTCTACTACCTTAGCAAATTTCTTCTCTCCCAGCTCTAAGGTCTTCTGAAATTTATTCATCTCTTCTATAATGTTTTTTAATATTATATCTTTACAAATAACCAGTTCACCATACAAATCCTTAAGTGCTTCAATGGTAACTAAAATTAAACTTTCTATTTTAGTAGAGCTTACACCTATTTTCTTCATATGTCTTAAGGTTCTTCTTATAAGCCGTCTAAGCACATAACCTTGCTCCACATTTCCTGGCGTAATTCCATCAACTATCAGAAAGCAGGAAGCTCTTATATGCTCTGCTATAATACGGATGCTAGTTTCATTAGGGTTTGTAGCTAAAGAACGAATTTCTTTTATTACATCTGAGAACAGTTCTGTTTCATATACATTTGCCTTATGCTCCAGGATTGCAGTGATTCTTTCAAGTCCAAGTCCCGTATCTACATTTTTATTTTTTAAAGGTGAATAGGTACTATCTTCATTTTTATTATATTCCATGAATACATTGTTCCATATCTCCCAATACTTGCCGCAATCACAAGAAGGACCACATTCTTCAGAGCATTTAGGTTTAAGACTATCATAGAAAATTTCTGTATCCGGTCCACAGGGACCAGTTACCCCAGCAGGTCCCCACCAATTATTACTTCTATCGCAATAATATATATTTTCTTTCTTTATACCAAGATCTTCCCAGACTTTTGCTGCTTCCACATCTCTTGGAATATCTTCATCACCTGCAAAAACAGTAACAGCCAGTCTACTGACATCAAGTTTTAAGTGGTTAACTAGAAAATCATAGCTCAATTCTATAGCTTCTTTTTTAAAGTAATCTCCTAGTGACCAATTGCCAAGCATTTCAAAGAAAGTTACATGAATATCGTCTCCAACTTCATCAATATCGTCTGTTCTTAAACATTTTTGATAATCCACTAGTCTTTTACCCATAGGATGAGGCTCACCTAGTAAAAATGGAACTAATGGGTGCATACCTGCAGTTGTAAATAAAACACTTGGATCATTTTCAGGTATTAAAGATGCACCTGGAATTACATGATGATTATTCCTCTCAAAGAATTCAATAAATTTGTTTCTAATTTCCAAAGCTTTCATAAATATGTCCTCCTTATTCTAATAAATCTATCTCCCTACTTTTAAAAGTAATTTTCAGCTGGTTATTTTTCAGAACTTAAATAAGACCATATACAGCTGAGTAAATTTGCTAGCTAATCTTTTTATAATTGCTTTACCTTGATAAACATTTTTTCGCAACAAAAAAGTACCGAAAAAAAAAGATCTCTCCTCCACAAAGGGACGAAAAATCTATATTCGCGGTACCACCCTAATTAGCAAATTATTGCTCACTCTACCAGTACTATCATACTGTGCCTTTGTAACGTAAGGAAACGTCTTACTCTACTTTTACCTTAGAAAAAACTAAAGTAGGTTCAAAAAGAAGCTCAAGAGCTGCGTTCAATATAGACACCTGTTAGACTTTCACCAACCTCTAACTCTCTGAAAGTATACCTATACCTACTCTTCTCTTTCATAGCTTTTAATTATTGTTTAGTATATTATACTTTCCACTATAGAACAATGCAATACATTTTTACAAAAATTTTGTTTTTTATCCAATATGTTAAGCACCATATACCTACGCTTAAATTTGTGTTAACAAAACTAATGATAAACCTAGTGTTTAGCTATTGTGAACTGTCAGAAAGCATATATCTAATCTTGTCTCTGTTTAAGAATACTGTTGAAAATAAAATAAGCTTTAATTGTTAATATAATCCATATAATATATAATTAAGTTAGTTCCCAATAATAATTTATAATGAATAAATTTGACTGGAGGCATTTATATGAATAAATACGAGTATAAATGTATTTTCATAGGGGTGGCGCAGAAAAAACATCAAATAATATTAAAAGGGAGAATGATTTATAATGGCAAAGCAGTTATTAAAGACGCTAAATGTTGAAAAGAAAGACTTAGAATGGCTATACGTACCTGATGTTGAGTATTGTGAATATGAAAATTGTAAGAGGTATTTGCAATTAATAATACCATATAAGCGAAACTGGTTAGATAATAAAAAATATCCTTTGGTTTTATTTATACCAGGCTCTGCGTGGCACAGACAAGAAATGTACAATGATATACCAACTTTTTCAGAATTGGCGAAAAGAGGGTTTGCAATAGCAGTGGTTCAATATAGAGAATCTGAACTAGCTATCTTCCCTGCGCAAGTAATAGATGTAAAAAAAGCCATCCATTTTATTTATTCTATAGCAGAACAATTCCATATCGATACCGAAAATATTTTTTTAAGCGGAAATTCATCAGGTGGACATATTGCACTTCTAACTGGATTAACAGCTTCTTACAGAGATCTAGATTCAGATGAGAAAACTAATATTCCTTGCAAGGTCAATGGGATTATTAGTTATTGTGCACCAACTGATATGTATATATCAAATGGTGATGGACCTATAGAGGATCTATTAGGTACAGATGATGTAACAAAAGTTCCTAGCCTAGCCAAAAGTGCATCCTGTGCAACATATATTTCCAGTGAAAGAAATATTCCACCAGTATTGATGTTCCACGGTATACAGGATGAACTTGTTTCCATAGAAAATAGCCGCAATTTCTTTGATAAGTTAAAACAGTTTGATAAAGAAGTAGAATATTATGAAATAGAAAATGAAGGCCATTGTTGTCCTACATTCTGGGGTAAAGATATATTGGATATAGTTGAAAGGTTTCTGAAGAGAAATTGTAAGTAAGACATCTAAAAGTCTATTTTCAAAGCTCCATTTATCTTTGATAGGGCAATTAGAAAATGTAAATTTTATTAATAAGCCACAGATCTATATATAGTTGAAATTGCCCCACTATAAAAATCTATTATTAAAAATAAAAAAATAGAGAAAGCAATAAAGCCCTCTCTATTATTAGTACTATTTAATCAATCTTGGTATATCTTTTTTATTTATCTTTTTATTCGCTCCTACAAAAAGTGTTGCCCAAGCAATTAAAGATAATGAACCTGCAAAGTTAAACAAAGTTCCAAACTTACTACCAACAATATAAAAAACTCCAGCTAAACCAAGAAGCAAAATGTTTAAAAACTTGTAATTTTTCATAAAATACCTCCAAAAAGAAATCTTACAACATTTCATGCATTTATAAAACATATGAAATGTTAAGCTTAAAATAGTATTTCTAAAATCTTTCTGACAAATCTAAAATAATAAATAAGCTCATTTATAGATATTTAAGTATTGAATCTCTATATACTATTATAGCACTACTTTAATAGTATATAGCATTATTTCAAAATTTCATATTTAAACTTTCTAATATTTCATTTAAGGCTAACTTTATAGCTATAGGTATAAAGTTTAAAAGCTTTCACTTTCATTTTTTCTCAATTTATAAAATACAAGGATCGTTCTCGCAAGTTCTTACATCCCTATTTACAAATATCACTATTTGATTTAATATTATCCCATTATATTATTAAAAGTATTGAACATATTACATAAAAAAGGAGTTAGAGTGGTCTTATGATAGATATTACAATAAGCCGACAATTGAAAGAAACTTGGCCAGAAATAGCTCTTGGATGTATAGAAGCACAGGTAGCTGTCACCGAAAGTAATGAACTTTTATGGAGTGACATTACTAATTATTGTACTGAACTAAAACAAGAAGTATCTATTGAAGTATTAGCATCATTGCCAAGAATCTTTTATTCATACACGTCCAATTTGCTAAGTAACTATTTTTTCTTTGACGCAATAACTTCTAAAGCTTTATCCAGTGGGTTTTCTGAATAATCTACATATATATCTGGTTCCAATACTCTTTCGCTATCTTTACTCTTATCTGGCCTAGTCCACTTTGTAAAGGATACTTGACCTTTTAGCTTTGAATTTTTCAACTCAAAATCTATGGCATCTCCATAGGAAGAAGGCATGTTTTTGCTTGGTCTTCCTATGATTGTTCCTAATTTACCATCCTTCACCCAGGTTGCTAACCACTGTGCTGAACTAAAAGTTTCCTCATTAGTAATTACATATAGACTTATATTAGGATTAGGTACAGCATCATTACTGCTCTCATGACTTTCGTATCCACTTTTTTTATTAAGGCCATATTTTTCTTGTGCTAGCTCTGAGTATCTTCTTATACTTCCAAAGTCACCTGGCTTAACATTTATTGCTTCTAGTAATTTCTTGCAAGCTTCAGAGCTTCCTCCTGGATTGTCAGTAACATCAATAATTACATTTTTAATTCCTTCTTTTAATTCTAGTTCTAAATCCTCAATAACTTTTTCCAGTTCTCCGCTTAAGACGCAACTCCCAAACTTAACGTATACTGTATCTTGATCAATCTTTTTGCTATTCAATTCATAATCTTTAGGAAAATTACTTATACTATCTAAAAATTTTAGTTGTATATTTTCTTCAGAAGCACCATTTGTTACTGTTAGATTAATGTCTTTCGTGCATTCCACTCCTGAATAGCCTAACACTTCTTTATATTTAGAGTACACAGAGTAATTATCTGCTACTGCTACATAATTCTCTGCAGGAAATAGTTCATCTATAGATTTAAATACTTTGTCTATCTCTACTCCATTTATCTTAGTTACTATCTTTCCTGTAAGTTTATTTTTATTATCTAATATCACCAACTTATTATTGATATACTTCCAGTTAACATCTAAGACTTTATCAACTTGCCATTGAATTTCTGTATGTGCATCTTCTATGGATGATAAATACTTTGAAGCCTCTACTTTAAGCTCCTCTTTTGTCATCTTTCTAGATGTTTCAGCTACAAATTTTGCCTTAGCTTTTTTATACTTATCTGTTTTTCCCTCTAAAATAAAAAATGGGTGAGTGTTTTCTATAATATCTATAAGTTGTTTAGTATCAGAAGTAACTTCTTTTTTAGATAAAACTTTGCTCTTGTCAATCTCATCAAATTCTTTTGAAAACTCCTTTGCACTTGCTACAACTAACTTTCTATTATACCATTGATAAAAAATGAACATCCCTATTAAAATTATTAAAGCTGTTAATATACCTAATTTCATTTTATTATTTATCTTCATTGCTATAGTCTCAACTCCTTATATATTCAAAGTCAGTTAAAGATGCACCTCTTCAATCCGGATTCTATTATTTAATATAATAACACTAATGCAATATGAAATTTCAATATAATTAACATATTTAATATTTTTTTACATCTAAGACTTTTTACGCACCAAGTCATAATAATTTTACTTACTGAGGCAAATAGTTTTATATATGATATAGATTTATATAGACTTAAAAAGAGAACCCTCTACAATTAGAGAATTCTCCTTTGAATTACTTTTAATTAATATTTATGCTTTCTTCTTAGTTCTAAACACAATGTCCCAAAAACTAGTACCAATACCGTAGTTATACATATAGGCATAATGATGAACTCTATGATGTTCTTTCAAGTTTTTATAAAATTTTAGTTCTTCTATAAAAAGCTTATTCTTTTTATGGAAATAAAAATGCACAAACTCTTCCCACATATTATAGCCAATACACACTATGAGAAATAGTACTCCAAAAGCTTTACTATAAATGAATATTGCTATGGCTGCTGGAAGGTATAGAGCTACATTTCTTAAAATCTCACCTACACTTGATAACACAGTGTCTTTTTCAATTTCATCTAGTTCATAGGATTCAATTCCATGATAAACTTTATGGTGAATTCTTACGTGTTCTTGTTCGTAGGAATGATGAAGTAAAAATCTGTGAAGGCAGTATTCTACCAATGAAGAATATAAGAATCCTGCTACTATAATAAGCATTAACATAATTAATGTAGATAAATCTTTTACTGCGCCCAAAATCTAGCACTCCCTTTTGTAGTTTTAAAACTCTCAATAATTACCACGTGATAATCATTCTCACGACTTCTATTATATACTAAGTGTTTACTTTTGTGAATAATAATATTTATCTAATGCTATAGATATGCAGCTTCTAATATTAATTTATGCATCCGCCATAATCCCTAGAAGCCAGTATTATCAAACATATATAAATTAAGTTTTCATAAAAAATACTCTATATATTCTAATATATAGAAAAAGCCTGAATAGATTACATTCTTATTCAGACTTCTTATATTAATAGCTAACGCTTATTATATTTTCCTTTTTCATTTTCTTTCAAGCTCTTCTTGTGTCCAATTGAAAAGCACCTAATCAAATAAAAATAGTGAAGTAATTTAATTCATACTATCACTTAATGTTAATATCCACTACATTCACCTAACATTTGTATATTCACATCTTTAAAATAAAGAATTTTTTCTATATAATTAAAATATTCTGTAAACTATGTCATGGGACAAAAGCTCCGTCCCTATAAAGAGGTTGTAAACATGAGATATATAGCATTAAAATACTCTATTCCAAATACAAAAAATGAATTAGTTTTAAGAAAGAGCCTGTACAAAAAGTTAAATGAAGCTACTATTAATAGGCTTACCACTGTTGTTGCTCCAGCAGGTTATGGAAAAACTTCTCTTATAAGCTCTTGGGCTAATCTAAACACTAAAGAAGATCTCAGATTCAAATGGATTTCTCTTGATAAAAGTGATAATGAAAGTCCTAAGTTTTGGAACAACTTTCTTAATTGTTTGATTGAAGATAACGGTACCCAAACCTACAACTTATCAACAGATAGTGAAAAGTTCTTAAATTTTGAGTACTTTATTACTGTTGCTTCAAATTATTTAGCCAAAGTTTCTGATAAGAGGCTTGTATTCATTCTAGATGATTTTCATAATATAACAGATAGTGAAATACATAAGGAATTTAATACTCTTATAAAATATTTACCTGAGAAGCTTCATCTTATTATTACAAGTAGAGAAAAGCTCCCTATTTCACTTTCAAAATACCTTATTAATAATGAAGTCCTTGAATTAGGTACAGAAGACTTAAGGTTTTCTATCGAAGAAACAACAAGGTTGTTTAGAAGCAAATCATATATAAATATTTCTGATGAAGATATAAAGATTATAAGAGATAATTTTGAAGGCTGGGCTGCAGGAATGCAGATTTTTATTCTCTCGAATAAAGATAACAATATAAGTTCCAGCTCAATAAAGGAATTTACTGGAGAGCAAAAATATCTATTTAACTTTTTCACTGAAGAAGTATTTGATCATCTAGATGAAGAAATCAAGAATTTTCTTGTGAAAACCTCTTGCTTAGACTCACTCAGTGCATCACTTTGTGATAAGGCAATTAGAACTACCTCGTCCTATGCGATACTAGAATATCTTGAAGAAAGAAATTTGTTTTTGTTCCCCTTAGATAATAAAAATCAATGGTATAAATACCATAGCTTATTTAAAGATTTTCTAAACAAACAGCTAAATAAGTATCCTGAACAGTGTATAAAAGAAATCTATTATCATGCTGCTACTTGGTACGAAGAAAATTCCTATTATACTGAGGCAGTTTCATACTATTCAAAAGCTGAAAAATACAAGGAGATATTAAACATACTTGAGACTGAAGGCTTAAATATGTTAAAGCAAGGTAATACCACAACACTACTCTACTGCTTAAAATCCATTCCTGAAAGTTTAGCTAAAAAAAATGCTTCTATATGTTTATATTACGCCTGGCTTAATTTGCTCAACTCAAATTTGAAGGAAGTAAATAAATATTTAGACTACGGAAGAAACGCTGTTAGTAACACAGAAGTTGATAACCAAGAAGAAATACAAGCTCAAATATCTACCATAACCATAATAACTGATTATTTAAAAGGCAATATTAATAGGAATATGGAAGAACTTAAAAATAGCATGAAATTTTTAAGAGAATTTAGCCAGATGTATTGTATTGTTACCTTAAATTTAGGTGGAACTTATATGGCAAAAGGTGATATTAATAGCGGAGAATATTGGTTTTATGAAACCTTAAATGTGAGCAAAGAAACAGATAGCTTTTACACAGCCATTATTGCCTTAAGGAGCATGTCTACCTGCAAGTTTCTAAAAGGACAAATATCAGAGCTAGAAGAACTATATACCGAATGTTTAGAATATTGTAAAGCTAAAAAAGTTGATTATTCTCCTATAATTGGATTACTATACGTTGGAATTGCAGATATAAACTTTAGAAAAAATAATTTAGAAAGCTGTGAGAGATACTTAGAGACAGCTCTAGAGCTTGGCGAAGCTGCAAACATAAACGAAATATTATATGATGGCTATTTGCTAATGTCAAAGCTCTTAGTTAGTAAAAAAAATTATGAAAAAGCAATAAGGATGCTAAACAAAGCAAAGTATATCTCTAAGAAGGATAAATTATTCATAAGAGTTATTGAGCCCATTGAAACTTGGGAGGTAAATCTACTTCTAAAAGGAGAAAACTTAACGTTTGTTGACCAATGGGAAATGGAAAATAGTAATGTATTAGAAAATGATATAAACATATTGAATCTTGCTGTGCATAGAACCTTGTCAAATATCTATATAAGGAAAGGACTTTCAATAAAAAGCACCAATATCTTGAGTAAAATTATCTCTTTCTCTGAAAGCAATTTTTTAGAAGGTGTGTCTCTGGAAGCTTATGTTAAAAGAGCCTTAGAGTACTACAAGATTGGAAGACAAACAGATGCTTTTCTAGATATGGAAAGTGCGGCCTCATTACTATTGAAGTCAGAAAACTTTAGAGTAGTATTTGAACATTATAAAGAGGTTTTGGATTTTCTAAGCATGATGAAAATATCTACTGCCAACTTCTCCTTGGAATATCTAGTTGATTTATTAAAAATAGAAACTTTAAAAGCTTCAGAGGATATTCTAAGTGAAAGAGAAAAGGAAGTATTAAAATTAGTAAAGCTTGGGTATACAAATTCAGAAATAGGAGAAAAGCTGTTTATTTCTACAGGCACTGTAAAAAGACATATCATAAATATTTATAGCAAACTGGATGTCCATACAAGAACTCAAGCAGTTTTAAGGGCTTCTGAGTTAAATATCTTATAACAAACTAATCACTTACCATTATATAACGGTATTTTTTAACACATATTATATAATTTGAATTGGATACTTATAACAAAAGCAAAATGTATCTTTCGGTACATTACTCCTAAATTCTTATCTAGTAAAATGTTAAGTATAAGGAGGCGGTACTTTGAAAGATAAATTTTTTTCAAGAACAGAAGTAATATTTTTAACAGCTATAGGACTAGTAATGGGTTTTAGAGAGCTTTCTATGACCATGGTCAATCCTTTCATTACAATATACGGAAAGCAACTACTATACAATACACCATTTTTATGTGGATTAGGTCTTGGAATATATGGATTAACAAATGCACTATTTCAAATACCTTACGGGTTAATAAGTGATCTCCTTGGAAGAAGAAAAGTTATACTTGTAGGCCTTCTTCAATTATCCTTAGGCTTATTTATCGCTTTTCTTTCTAAAAATATATATGTTTTTATATTTTCAAGAGCACTTCAGGGCAGTGGAGCTGTTATGGCAATCGCCTATTCTTGGATTGGGGACAATATTGAAGATAAAAAGAAAGATAAAGCAATGGGAATTTCAGGAACCATCGTAGGTATAGGAGCAGTTGCTGCTTTCGTGCTTGGTCCAGTACTTTATAAAGTAATCTCAGTTTCTAAAATGTTTCTAGGTTGCAGCATAATCATAGCCTTAACTATTATTTTTATCTTCTTCTTTATACCAGAAAATATAAAAGCTAATAAAGAAGAAATACTCCCATCTGCCAATAGCATTAGTTTATTTAAGACCAATTTAGTTAAGGTTATAAAAGATATGACTATACTGAGACTAAGTATCTGCGGTTTTATTATAAACTATATAATGGCAGCTACCTTTCTCATTGTACCTGATATACTACAAAAATTAATTGGCGTCAGCAATATGTGGAAGGTATTCTTACCTGCAGTTCTAATAGGAATACTATCTATGCAAGGTGCTATAGCTTTATGCGACAGAGGCATGTTTATAAAGGTCAGCATAGCAGGATTTATAGTATTATTACTTGGTACTAAGTTTATTTCCTTGTATAATCTAAAAATTGTAACCCTAGGCGTTATTTTTATCCTTAGTGGATTTATTACCTTAACTTCTCTTATACCTTCAACCATAAACAAATTGACAGATAAAGAATATAGAGGCACTGCAAATGGCTTGTATCAAACCTTTACCTTCCTTGGTTTTTGCGTAGGGCCTACATTGACAGGTTTTCTTCAAGGTAAACACTTGACATTATATATCTTTTATTTAACTATAGCTTTGGCGTTTATTGGTGGAGTTATAAGCTATACCTTAAAGAGTAATATAACTAATAATTCTATTGTTTAATCTAAATAGTTTAATAGAAGGATTCACTGAAAAGATGGCTTCAGTGAATCTTTTACATATATGCCTTTCTGAAATTGCATGAATAAATCCTGTCAGTCCGTGTACTTTTTCTTTATTAGTATCTGTCCAGCCACTCTAATATTCTCTGAACCACCTCAAAATATCTCTGTCCTATGAGCAAACCAGTATGAGTAGTTCCATCTACCCCCATATATTCGGCATTAAGATGTTCTGCTGTAGTTTTACCCATTCTCTCATCAAACTCATCACTTACAGCTTTAACTACAAGACAAGGACACGTTATCAGGCTACTATTTATAGAAATTCCTTCTACTCCCTTTACCCAACAAGATATAGCCTTTATTACTTTTGAGGATTCCATAGAAAGATATTTTCTCTGAAAAATTATATCTTCTTCTGATTCATCTATGCTTGAGGTTTCCGGTCGACAAGGTGCTGGTATAATTAAACCAAAATCAATTTCTTCTAAATCCTTGTAAGGTGCCAGCCTATTTACTTCCTTACTTATAGATGTGTCTATGAGAACTAAGCCTTTTAGTTCCGCTTCCTCTGCTATCTTTTGACTAAGTATACCACCCATACTAAAACCTAAAATAATAGGAGGTATACTGCACTGATCTATTACCGCTTTAATATCCTCTAAATAATCCTCAAAATTTATTTCTGACATATCCATAACCCTGCTTTTATAATGACTTCTCATATTCATCACATAGCAGGTAAAACCCTTTTCCAGAAAATGAGGAATGTACTTGCTCCACATCCAGCTTCCAGTATATGCTCCGTGAACAAAAACTAGTGGTGGCCTCATTCTTTTCTCTTGATCCTTAGTTTGTGCTTCAAAAATTTCTAAAAACAAATCATTCTCCCCAATGTACTTTTCAATATGCTTAGGTAATGTTTTTGTGTAATCTACCATTTTCAATTCCTCCAAGTTTAGTTTGACATCAAACTATATCATTAAAAAAATTAGAAGTTATTATTTATTTTATTTAAGATATTTATTAGCTCCTTCTTTTCTCTATCAGAAACATCTAGATAGAAAATTCTCAGAACTTTTGCTGAGATCTCCTCAAATGTTGGCTCTAACTCACGTCCCTTGCTAGTTAAAGCTACATAAACAACTCTTGTATCTTCAGTACTCCTTTCCTTTACCACATACCCAAGCTTCATCAGCTTATTAATAAGAGCTGTTACCGTGGACTTATCCTTTCCAATCTTATTGGCAATCTCAGCCATGGTCAGTTTTTCAGTTTTAAATAAAGCATATAGTATGTCTCCATGGGAGGTAACTATTCCTTCCAATCCACTTTGACACATTTCTGCCTCAATAAGTTTATTAACGTTTTCTCTAATTTTTGAAATTAATGATATCGCATCTCTTGTCTTCATAATTATATGATAGTTTGATATCAAACCATTGTCAACATATTCTAATAAAAATCATTCAATTAAAATTAGTAGTTCATATATTATCTGAACTACTAATTTACTTCAATAGATATATTAAGCATATCCTAGTTATTAAATTGTCGGTATAAATAACTTGAATACAATTTTTTCTTCTTCTTTCCTTGCCATAACTAGGCCCCCATGGAGCTTAATTATTTCCTTAACTATGGATAGCCCTAGTCCACTGCCTTCTGCTGCCCTTGCCTTGTCCTTTTTATAAAGTCTATCGAAAAGCTTATTCACTTCTTCCTCTGATATCTCTTCATTAGGAATACTAAGTACTGAAACTACAGCATAACTGATATTATCTCTATTTTCCTTGCCTAGTACTACCTCTACTTTTGTTTCCATTTTAGAGTATTTTAGAGCATTGGATAATAGGTTACTTATGGCTCTAAATATAAGCTCTCCATCGCCAAATACAATTATATCTTTATTATCCAAATATAATAAAAGTTCCAATTGACTTTGTTTAAAAACTGCTTGCTCCTCAACAACGGTTTGTCTAATAAGTTCTTGTAGGTGCAATTTATCCTTATTCATATCAATATCATTTGATGCTAGCTTAGAATACTGAAAGAAGTCGTCTATCATATACTTTAAGTGATTACTTTTACGCTCCATTATGCCTATAAACTTTCCTACCTCTTCTGTATCATCATATTTTTTCTCTTTTATAATCTTTATATATCCTGTTATAGTTGTTAGAGGAGTTCTCAAATCATGAGATATATTGGTGAGAAATTCCTTACGCTTATCATCTTCTTTTTGAAGCTCTTCTGCCATAAAATTAATATCTTTAGCCAGCTCAGTTAGTTCATTTTTATATTTTACTGGTACTACATTGCTTAAATTTCCTTCTGCCATTACTCTTATAGATTTATTTATCTTCAATAGATAAGCAAATCTTCCACTGGTAAGCAACGAAAAAGAGAGTAGATAAATTGTAATTACACTAAATATTACAGTATAGAAATTACCATCATTCTGACCATAGCCTAAGTAGTCAAATAGTAGAAAATAATCACCGTTTATATGGTAGCAAGCCTTTACTCTAACAGTAGTATCGCTAACATCCTTATTTTTTTCTATATTATCAGCATGCTTTACTTGGATTAGACCATCTTTTATATACTTAAGGTCTATATCCTTAACTGAACCACTACTTGACTCTATAACTTTTCCATCTTTGTCTACTAAATATAAAGTATAATCTCTCCTCCATTCCCTATTGATTATATTCTTCATTTTTTCTTCATTAGTATTAGCTGGATTTTTTAACTCACTTAGTAGTTTTTTTACATAATCTTTATAAACATAGTTATAAATCTCATTATCGCTTTTTAAAGCTGGCTTTATTGCTGCACTTATCATTATCCCAAGAAACAATGATATTCCCATTGATATTATTGCAAATATAGCTAGTTCAAGCTTTAATCTACTAATCCTTCTCAACTTTATAACCAACTCCCCAGACAGTCTTAATGTATTTACTGCTCTTTACTTGATCACCAAGCTTTTCTCTTAGATTCCTAATATGAGTTAACACGCTATTGTCGTTTTCTAAAAAGCTATCTTTCCATATCAGTTCATAGATGTTTTTTGTAGAATAAATTCTCCCCTTATTAGCTGCTAAAAGCTTAAGGATTTCAAACTCCTTAGGAGTGAGTTTTATTTCCTCCTCAGATCTCTTAACGGTATATTCTTCTAAATTCATCTCCAAATCCTTAATATTCAAAAGTTTTTTATCCTGAACAATACCAATGCTGCTTGTTCTTTTAATAATGGCCTTTATTCTAAAAGAAAGCTCTGTAAAGTCAAAAGGCTTGGTCACATAATCATCACAGCCTTTAATAAATCCTTTTACCTTGTCAAGCTGCTCTCCTTTAGCTGTTAAGAATATCACTGGTGTTTCAGTAAATTCTCTCATCTTTGTAAGCATCGAATATCCATCAATTTTAGGCATCATTATGTCCAATAAAACAATTGAATACCTTTCTTCTCTAAGTAGCTCTAATCCTTCTTCTCCATCTTTAGCAGAGCTTATTTCATATTCATCCTTAAAATAGGTTTTTACCATATCTAATATATCATTATCATCATCTACAATTAGAAGCTTTTCCATCATAATTTCCATTCCTCTTATAATAGGTTAATTTTCCCTTAATAATTCACTTTTTACCTTACCACCAGTTTTAACCATTGGCAATAAAAATGTCACAATACATAATAATATATCTAATAAAAATACTAAAACAATCTGATTAGAATAATGCACTGACTTTACTCCCATCATTTGTAAAAACACTTTAGAAATAACCGCATAAAATCCACCTGCTAATATGGATGAAACTATAATTATTACAGCCTGTCTAACTATATATGATTTAAATATAAAGTTCTTTCCTAGTCCTAGCGCCATTAGGATATTCTCATCTTTTCTTTCTTCTAAAAAGGATACATAAGCTATGTTTATATTGAAAATAAGCGCTGAAAGTATTATCATTACTGATAATATTTTAAACAGTATTATAAATTGATCTATACGCTGTGCCATAGCATCACTAAGGCTGTTTACAGAAACTACTGGTGAGTCTTTAATTTTCTTCATCCACTTTGTATTCTTCGAATTAATAAGATAACTTATATTATTACTTTCTTCACTATAAGGAACTAACACCATTATTGTATTTAAAAAATCACTATCATAAATTCCTATTACCTTAAGGTCCTTTTCTTTTCCTTCTGAATATATTTTAAGTTTATTCCCTATATTTAACTTGTTAAGCTTACTAAATTTTGAACTTATTAAGCATTGATTTTTATCAGAAAAATCTAGATCTTTTCCCTCTAGCAACTTGAATTTTAATCCATAATCTGCTTTCTTTATTCCGCTTAAATCTATGTCTTTTGTTTCTGTAAGTTTATTATTTATGCTCCATATCTCATTATAGATTTTAGTAACTCCCTCTACCCCTTTTTCCCTTGTAAGCTTACTGTCAACCTCTTCATTATCAGCTTTTAAGAGCATATAGTTGTAAGGAAGAGCTTCTTTAAATTCAGTATTTAAGGTCGTTTTAATAGTCTTATTAAAGGAAGTAGCTATCAAAATAAACAATAAGGTTATTGCTAAGCTTAAAGCTAGCAGATTAAAAGCTAAGAAGTTTTTCTTTATATTCTTAAAGGAATACAGAAAACTAATACTTCTAAAGGGCATTCTAGAAAATATCCTTATTAGTATTGAAGTTATAATAAAGAATAAAAGTATGATTAGCAATAATAATAAACCTGTACCAAAGCTTATGATAGTTTTTAAATATACTGAATACACAAGCATTACAACTGGTATTAACAGTAATAATAATAGGAAAATTCTTCTCTTTATCTTTCCAGTATCACTGTAACTCTCTCTAATTATATCTAGTGCTTTGATTCCTTTTAACAGCATAAGCGGAACCTTGTAAAATAAAACAAAGATTATAAGATTTAAAAACATACCTTTTAAAGCAATAAATATTTCTTTATCAAAACTCAATACTCTATCAATATAATTAAGCTTTAACAATATTGAACTTACAATAATTGATAAGAATAAAGATAAGCCAATTGGTATCCCAATAATTATAAGCATCTCTAAGCTGAAAGCTTTCCGAATATGCCTATCCTTTATCGATAATAACTTCATTATTGCAATATCTTTTTTTCTTCTAGTGATTAGAACTATGCAAGTACTTATTATGGTAATTGAAGATAATATATACCCCATGGTTGTTAGCATTCCTAACATACCTATTTTCATATTAGTTGAATTACTAACCTCATCTGCTTTATCTTTTAAGGAAGAATACGTATAGGTATCCTCTACCTTTTCCAAGCTATGTTTTAAAGCTTCCCCGTCATCCTTCCCATCTATATAAGCGAAATTAGGATTTTTAGGTTTTTGAGATACCTTCCCATATCCTAGGATTGCAGCATCATTACTAACTCCTTTAGGATTGCCTTCTATACTTTTCACTGTATATTCCCTAGAGCCAAATTCTTTGTCAATTACAGTTATTCTGTCTCCTGCTTTAACTGAAAGGGCTTTTCCCAAGGATGCTGATAAAATTATCTCATCATCTCTTAGTTCCTCATCTCCCAGAATCACTTTGGAGTATATTTTTGTTGAATCAGAAGTTTTTAAATAAGCAGTGCTATCCTGTTTTAATGTCACCTTATAACCTTCTGCTCTCAATTCATCCAGAGTAGTTAAAAACTTCTTTGAGAAGGACCCAGCTGATATGGAAAGCATACCTCCATTTATGGCCTTTATATTCTGCTCATTATAGGCTTTCATGTTTTCAGATATTATTGGTATAGTTATGGACAAAACCGTAGTTATGAAAATAGATAGCATTGTAAAAAATATTATCCACTTTTCTCTTTTCATCCTTTTTAGGTTATATAATTTAAAAATGCTAGTCCACCTCATTAAGAACACCATCCTTTAAAAAACAACGTCTCTCACCTAAGACTCCTATTCTTTCATCGTGAGTCACTATGATAAGTGAACACCCAGTTTCTTTCCTAAGTTCTAGCAAAAGACTTATAACTTTTTCACCATTTGAGCTATCCAATGCCCCTGTAGGTTCATCGCATAAGATTATACTTGGATTGTTCACCAAGGCTCTAACTACTGCTACTCTCTGCGCTTCCCCTCCAGATAGAGCAGATGTTTTTGCATCTTTCTTTTCACTTAGCCCAACTCTGCTTAATAGCTGTTCTGCTGATTTCTTTTTCGTCTTAAACTTGCTTTTAGAATCCTTCATGGCAATGATCAGATTCTCTAAGGGATTCAATGAAGATATTAAATTAGCATTTTGAAATATCAAACCAATATTTTTTCCTCGTAAATCCTCTATATATGACTCTTTCAAGCAATCAACCCTCCTGCCATCAAGATATATTTCTCCACTAGAGGGTGTGTCTAAGAGTGCTATAAGATGCAAAAGTGTTGACTTTCCTCCACCGGAAGCACCCATTATTGTTATAAAATCACCATCTTTAACTGTTAGATTGACATTTTTTAAAACCTCTTGAACTGTTTCCCCAGTCATAAAGCTCTTACAAAGATTTTTTACTTGTAACATACAAACTCCTCCATACACATTTTTAACTACCTGCTATTAAACAAAACTATTCAAAAGTCTTGCTTTAATAGCAAAAAGCTTGAATTTTATACTGCTCCTATAGTTGATAAATCACGTACTTACCTTCCACTTATGTCCATTGTCATGGTAGATTTCTTCATCACAAAAAATAAGGTAACTTTAGAGGTTTATCCTCTATATAAACTAAGTATAATGAAGGAAAATCTGTATTTTATTTAGTAAAAATAAAGAAAAGATAAAGATTTCTTACAAGCTCTTCAAAGTTTGATCTATTTTACTTCACTAGTCTATTGGTTTTAGCAATGCCAAACAAATAATCATAGTAATTTCTACAAGGTAACTTAATTCATTTCTTAAGGCATATAAGGTTGAGCCCCTTTTTTAGTTGCAGCTATTGCAGCAGCCCTATTTGCACGCAAAAAAACCTATGCTTAAGCTTTAGCATAGGTTTTTTTATTTAATTCCTTATTGATGAAAATTATGTGAATATTGCTCATTAGATAAATATTTATTTCACTGTTAGATTTCAGCAATTGTAAGACTTCTCAAATACCTGCCTTGTCCATCAATATTGTTTGGAGTTGCGACAAAACCTTCTTTTACTAAGTATTCATTGGTAGCACCAAAAATTTGATGCCATACTTCGTTCGCAGTTTCTTTTATATCTACCTTATGCTTTACAGGTGTTAATGTTGATGCATTAATTTCAAAATTATCAAAGATTTCTTTTACTATAGGAAATATATTTACAAGTATACTATCTGACAACTCTTTGATAATTGTAGCTAATTCAAAGTCATAAAATACTGGAATATCCACTGAAATAATGTTCTCATCATCTCTTATACTGATATATTCTAATTCTTTCAAAAACTGTACTATATTCTTTTCTTTTTCTGATATTTTGCTATATGTAATATCATTTTCGATGATATTACATATTAAAGTACCACATTCATATGCGATTTTCTTGTTCATTCTATCTAAAACCTTGTTATATAAGATATTTACTGCATCAAATGGACTTGCACTACCAATGCTTTTTTGCGCTAGTCTAAAAAATCTGAACATATCTTTTCTTAAACCATCTGAATCTCCAAAACTGTTAAAAGTAAATCCACGACTTCTATAGTTATTACTACTACATAATATCTTATTGCTGTGGTTTTCAACTAATTTACTATCCTCGTATCCAACAATAATGTAATCCCTATTTCCAGGCTGTAACTTTGATGCACAAAAAGTATTTTTTTCAGTAAAAAATTCAAAAGCGGTACCATCAAAAATTTCATCGCAGATGATATGATAGAGAATTCTCTCGTAACTATGGTAATTAAAGCATCTTAAATGTGAAACTTTTTCATAAATCATATCTTTCATATCAATTATTTTTTTACCAATAGTCTCTCCTACGTTATGGAAATAATGTTCCATTTCTACAACGTCATCTTCTAAGAAAATAGGAAATTTAACCATGTATGTATTATCCTTAACTTCTACAGCATTAATTAATTTAAGATTATTGATAATATTTACAACAACTTCCTCTTTAATATTTAAAAATCTTGCTATTTCAAATCTTGAAATAGTAAATGGAGCATTTTTGGCAATTAGATAAAGTATTTCAGATGTATATTCTCTGCTGCAAACAAATTCTGGATTATATTTATCATATTCACCAATATCACCAAAAAAATAAAAATTCAATTTTCTATTCATCACTTTATTTTCTCCCTAAAATAGTTATTACATAATCCCTACTATTGTCTATCAATAATGCAAGCTATTTTTCAACCTCTCCCAATATAATGAAATTAATTGATCATGATCAATATCTCTTCTAAGCACATACTTTAAATACAGTTCACTCCTGACTACAAGTAAGGTTTTGAATTGATTGTCCAATAGTAAAGCTTATACATACTATAACGCATGCTATTGCCAAAGTTTGTCCCATTTGTACAACATATCTTTATCAAGCCCCTGTTTTTCACTTTTTTCACAGGCATCATTATAATAGTTTAAAAATTTCTGCAAATTTATAAAACTATCTAGCAAAGCTTGTCTACCCAAAACTTCTTCTATAACAGAACACATATATTTTCCTATAACCTTATTTAAAGCCTCTTCATCTTTAGTCATGTAAAAATACTTTTCTGTAGCATCATCTAACAAATCATAATTGTCTGAAGTACCATCTAACAGCTGCAGCATGATATTATTAAAATCAGAAATCTTTTCATCAAGTTTATTCCATGATTCAAGATAACTTCCTTTAAATCCTTTCGCTAGCTCTTCTCCATAACCTTCCAATAGTAATTCATATAAGTCTTGCTCTTTATTAAAAAAATATACCGCTGCACCTTCACTTAAGATACCTTCAACAAGGTTTACAGCTAAAGAAATCTTGTCCTTATTTTTTACAAGTTCGTTTCTTCGTACATTTTTCTTTAACCAATATAGAAAGCCAATATGATGAAATTCATGTAAAATTACTCCTTCTATATTTTTTTCAAGCTCCTTCTTTGAAGGCCAGAACAACACATCAAGACACATAGTGTTGTCATCAACAATACTTCCACCATTGTAACCATCTAAGCAGAAAAATATATTTAGCTTCAGCTTTGTATCCAGCGGCAAGGTACTCACTAACCTATCTTCAAAGCCCTTAAAATCAAAGTTCTTAACATTATCAAGCTTCTTATATAATAGCTCTAAGTTACTATATATATTTTTTAATGCCTCATACATCCTTTTAAGAATAAAGTTTTCAGTTTCATAGCTACTTTCTTTAACTACTGCATAAAGCATATCCAAGTAGTCATCTTTATTTATATCATCCTCATAAAACTTAAACTGCATCTTACAGCCTTCATCCTGGTTTAAGAAATTCATTATTTCTTCTCTTTTTATATTTATGCCCTTAGAAAACTTAGTTAATATTTTTATCATTTCCTCTGCTGAAGATAAGGATACGTTAATCTGCATAATAATCCACCTTTAACTAGTTTATAGAGTATTCCCTCATTGTATTACATAAAAATGTAATACATTTAATATTCTACCATATATCTATAAACCTTCAACAGTAAACAAAAATGTACCACTTCGATCAGAAATTTATCTTCAATCTCCTTTGCTTTTTATAAGGAGCCTTTGAAAATATAATTTTCATCACTAAGTGGTACATATTTAATGTCATATTAACTATACTCTATGTTTAATAATATTATTGAAATCAACATAGCCTAAATATAAAGATATATACTAACCTTCTTTGTGAAAATGTACATTAAAGTTACACTTATCTCCTCTTGTATAATTACGAGATAATTCAATCACTTTTTCATTTTCATCATAGCTAACACATTCAAAAAGCATTACAGATAGCCTAGAGTCTATTCCAAGCATTCGAGCGTCTCTTTGCTCAAGCTGGGTTAGATCTAATGTTTGAAAAGCTTTTGATATTTTTATACCATAAAACTCATACACTTCGTAAATAGAGAATACCCCCAGGTCTATTCCTTCTAGTTTCGGCACTACATACTTCGGTATATAAATTTCCTCTAAGGACACTGGATCACCGTCTGCAGAACATATACGTTTTATATAATAGATTTCATCTTCTTTATCTATTCCAAATATACTTCCGTATTTATCTCCAGCTTTTCTTAAAACCTTGGTTAGTACTTTAGTGCATGGCTGAGTATTCTTCTCTCTCATAGTCTGAGTGAAACCACCTAGAGTCTCCAGATCTCTCTCCACTTTGCTACCTACCACATATACGCCTTTACCCTGTACTCTTTTTAATATACCTTCATTCACAAGAGTATCTATTCCATTTCGTACAGTCATTCTATTAATACCATAGATATCTGCTAAGTCATTTTCTGAAGGTATGGCCATTCCAGGTAAATATTCACCATCTTCTATCTTATTTCTTATTACCTCTCTAAGCTGTAAATATATTGGAGATTGATAATTTATTTCTTCCTTACTCAAGCAAAGCACCTCCTAACCTCAAAACTAAAATTATAAAAATCTAATTCCAAGTACCACTATACTGAAGAGTGATAGCTGAACTTTCTGCACCCATTTGCATACAGTCTTCTATAGCTTTATTTAATAAAATTCCTCTTAAAAATCCAGCTATATAGGAATCTCCAGCTCCCATAGTATCCTTTACCTCACAAGGAACGATACCATGAGTTATATAATCTTTGCCATTATAGCAGATAGATCCTTTTTCTCCAAGGGTTACAATAACAAGCTTTGGACCCTTAGAGTACATAGCTTTCATATAGTTTCTTATAAAATCATCATCCCCTTCATCATAGGAAAAGAATGCATAATCTACATTATATATGGCTTTCTCAACAACAGGATCATCCAGCTTAGTAGCAAAGTCAAAGGCTATTTTAGTTCCTTTAGCTTTTATCTTCCATAAATCGTTTTCTACCATACCCCAAAGTCCTGATACCACCATGTCATGAGTACTTAAGAAGTCTATATCCTCATCGGAAAGCTTAAACTGTGATAAAACCCCTTCGTCGTAATCCCCAAGGATTCTATCTCCATTAACAATCTCAACCTTTGTTATTGCAGTATTTCCATGCAAAACCCTTATATGTGAGGTATCTACTGATTTATTTTTTATTGCATCTATCATTATCTTACCATACTTATCATCTCCGACTACACCGGTATAGGAAGCTTCTCCACCAAGTCTAACGAAAAACACTGCTACATTTACAGGATTTCCTCCAGTATAGGCCTGATTTAAACTTTCATATACGTCCATACAGTTATCTCCAACTGCTGCTAATTTCATTATTACCCATCCTCTCTTTTGGTTAATATACTAGAAAATCTTATCTTGTCTGATCTTACAATAGATTTAAAATATTCTATAGGACTTCCGTCTTCTTCGTATACTACTCCAGTAAGGTAAAATACAGCTTGCCCAGGTTCAATGTTTAAAAGTTCAGCCTCGTATTCAGTGGCATAGGCGATACCAACTCTTTCTTCACCTTTCATTATCTCAATATTATACTGTTCTTCAAGTACGGCATATAGAGATTCCTTGGAAAAATCATGGATTTTTAATTCCTTAAAACGTTCACCATCAATAAATGAAGATTCTATAGTCACTGGATCGTCATCTATGTAACGAATACGGGTTAAAGCATAAACACTATGGCCTAATGGAACATGTAGTTTCTTTGTAGTTTGCTTATTGCTCTCTATTATTTCTGCAGAAAGCACCTTACTTTCAATAGACTGACCATTATCTATAACTTCTTTAGATAAAGATCTTAACTCTTGAAGATTTCTTATAAGTTTAGGCTTAGCTACATAAGTTCCTGATCCTTTTTTCTGATACAGCTTTCCTTCAACTACCAATCTTTGAATAGCTGAACGAAGTGTAGATCTATTAAAGTTCCACATATCACACAAATCTCTTTCAGATGGTATCTTTGAATGTGGTGCTAATTTATTTTCAATTATATAGTACTCGATCTTTTCTATAGCCTCATCTCGAGATCGGTTTCCATTCTTTTCAATCATTGAATTTCCTCCTAGTTTATCTATAGACACATATCACTTCACAAATAAACTTATATTTTCCGAACCTCACCTGCAACAGGACGTTTTGAAAATAAATTTTATATGCTGCGACACATATCTAATAGATGAACTGCTTCTTGCGAAAGTTAGACTTATAAAACTTACTATAAATTTTATAAGAGTATTAAAAATACATTGTTCGAAAAAGTAGCTCATCTGTAACTACAATGTGGCATTTTCAGTTCAAGTACTATGATATCACACCTACAAAAATTGGCAATATGGTAACTTTTTAATATAATTAATACTACGCCTAATAGTAATTTTAAATCTAAATTTTGTTATTATTTTTTATAAAGAGTTCTTATATAAAACCTAATTTATACTTGTTCAAAAATCCAGGCTTCTGGGGATTATCGGGCACGTATAACTTAATAGTTGAGTCAGGAACCCTATAGAAAAACCATCTCTAACTTTGCTTTACAGTTCTATTCTTTTTCTCCCAATAATAATATACTGGAAGACCTGTGACAACGATTACAAAAGCTGCAACAATACCTTGTACTGGAGCCCACATAAAGGTTGAAAAAATTAAAGTAAATGTCATAAACATAGCAATTGTTGCCATTACTCTCCATGCTGGCATTCTCCATAGTGGTTTATAGCTCTCTTTTTTCCTATGAACAAATACTGTTCCAAAGGTTAAAAAGTTCTTAAGAAGTGCTACCAAAGTGAAATAACCAAGCAAATTACTTATATTAGAAGCAAATATTAAAACTATTGCAACAGCACATTGTATCAAAATAGAGAAATAAGGAGTTTCCCATTTTGGATGAACCTTAGCAAAAGACTTAAAAAATAAACCATCCTTTGCCATTGCATATTCTATACGAGGTTGGAACATGATGCAGCTTGAAAGAGAACCAATTATAACTATTATAGCCATTATAGCGGTTACAGTACCTGCAGCACTTCCTATCAAAGGAATCTTAGAAGCTGCTAAAGCCACTGGCGCATCAGATCCTGCCAAGTCTTTAATTGGAAGTAATCCAGTAATTGCAGTACTTAAAGCAGTATACAAGGTTATAACTATTAAAACAGTAATGATAAGTGCTCTTGGCATTGTCTTTTTAGGGTTCTTTATCTCTCCAGTCATATAGCATACAGCACCCATTCCATCATAGGACCAAGTAGTTGCTGAAATTGCAGCCAGTAACGCCATTATTCCTACTGGAGCACCTTTAGCTGCTGGTGCAGTTATAAGGCTTCCATTCATATAAAATAAACCAATTCCTATTAAAAGAGCAAAAGGAAGTATCTTAAAGGCAGTTATAAAGGTTTGGACCTTTCCGCCACCTTCTACTGAGCGTAGGTGGACTGCCATGAATATAAGAACTAAAGCTGTAGCTACAAGCTTTACTACAATCCCTGAAAAACCAGTGAAGAAAGCAAGATAGTTTGCAATAGCTAAAGCCATTATAGATATTGATGGTGGATCAGTAGCCCAAAAGCTAATCCATCCACAGAAAAATGCTAAAGGTCTTGAACCTGCTTCCCTAAAGTATACATACTGTCCCCCATCTTCAGGATAAGCTGTAGCTAATTCTGCATAAACAAGATTTGCAGGTATATTTATAAGTCCACCAATTAAAAATGCCAGTATAGTAAAGGCTGCGCAACCAGCAGCGCTTGCAACTCCACCTACTGATGAGAATATACCTGATCCTACAGTTGTCCCAACCCCAAGTGCTACCGCAGCACCTAATCCAAGTTTACGAGCCAATTCAGTCTTTGTGCTACCACCAGGAGCTTTATTAATTTCCAATGACATAATAATTCCTCCTTTAAATTTATTAAATTATAAATTTATTCACCAATTATACTGACACTAACAGTCCTTCTTGCTGGTCCATCGAATTCACAGAAATATATATCCTGTGCATCTCCCTTTACAATCTCACCATTAACAATAGAAAAAATACAATTATTACTTGTTATATGAGCCTTTAAATGACCTGTGGGGTTTCCTGCAGTTGACCCATAGCTTCTAAGCATCCTCGCATGGGTATAAGGAAAATCTTCTGGGATTAACCTTTCCAAAAAGGTTTGTATATCGTTTTCAAGGCACTCTAACGACTCATTAACTGTTATTCCTGTAGTGGTGTGTTTTGTAATAACAACTACTATTCCATTTTTTATACCACTTTTTAAAACAACTTCACTTATCTTATCTGTCAGGACTATAAGCTGATTATAGTCTTTAGTAAGTAGTGTAAAGCTTTCATACACAACCATAATTCTTCTCCTTCTATATACCACCAATGAATTCAAGCGCATTTTGACCCTTTATAAGTTCAAGGGTACTTTCTCTAAAGCCCAGGCTATCAATTGCTTCTGCCATTCTAATCTGCTCAAATCTAGGATTATTTGAGCCAAACATAACTTGATGCCTAAGACTCCTATCTATCCAAGTAGAAGGTATATCCTCGTTGAAAACCCTTTTATAAAATTCCCTTGCGCTATCAAAGTATAGTAACGCCGTATCTGCATAAACATTGGGGAACTTTAACATAAGCATTGCCGTTTCCTGAACATAAGGCCAGCCAAAATGAGCAAGGCAAATCCTAAGCTTAGGATGATTTAATGCAAGTTCTTCAAATTCTATTGGTCTGGAATATTTAGATAAGGTATTTGGTTCCCAAGATAGCCCGCTGTGAAATAAAATTGGTTTATCATACTTTTCACATATCTTATATAGCGGCTCTAAGGATTTATCTGATGGATAGAAATGTTGTTTAGATGGATGTAACTTTAATCCCTTAAGTTTCAAATCTGTAAAAGCTTTCTCTATTGCGTCTAAGTGACCTTTAACAAAGGGATCCACCGCTGCAAAACCGATAAATCTTTCTGGTGCCATATCTACAAGCTTTTTAATTTCTTCATTACTTACTACGATACCTCCATCAGTTGTTGTGTAATCTTCAGGTAGTAAAGTAAGTTTATCTAGCCCAGCACACCCCATTTGATTAAAGATATGCTCTAGTGGCGCTAAACCGTTTTTCTGTATATCTAAAGCTTTATGCCTAAATTCAGTTATCTTTGGATCTAAATTTATAGGTTCGAAAAAAGCTGGATGAACATGGATATCTATAAACATAATTTCCACCTTTCTGATAGCTTAATGTCTAAACACTTTTCCTAAGGTATTTGCCTGCAGCAACATTTTGACTGCAGGCTATTGCAAGTAGAAAATTAGTATTTCATTAGACCACCATAGTAACGTCTATCGTCTGGGTTGTGATCTTTAGCTATTGCTAAATAATAGTAGAAATATTCAAGTGGAACAAATAAAACCATAGGTGCTAGCATTGGATGTAAATCACAATTTAGATCTGCATAGTCAAATACTATGTAGTCATCAGTAAGTTGCTTTACAAAATTGATTGCTCTCTCTGTAGTTTTTCTAGATTCATCAGTTCCTAACATAAATACATAAGGAACCCCCTTCTCTACCACTTCTAATGGTCCATGTCTGAATTCAGCTGCGTTTATCATTGAACCATGTGTCCAAGTGAACTCAAGCATCGTTATAATGCCTTCCTTATAGGCAAGTGGAAGTAGTGGACCTGCTGCTACAGTATAGATGAAAGGCCATTGGCTTGCCCTAATTCCTAACTCTTTTGACTTTTCTTCTGCAGAGACTACTAGCTCAGCTAATACATTTGGAAGTTTCTTCATATCTTCTAGTATCTTTGTAACTTCTAGATTTTCTTTTTTTGCGTTAATATATTTACAAGCAGTATAATAAGTTGCTAATAGGTGAATTTCCCAAATGCATTCTGCTCCATAACCGATGACAAACTCTGCTGCTTCTGATAGCAAAGTGTTAGAAGGATCACGAGTAATACCTATAGTCATAGCCCCTGCATTCTTTGCAAGTATTATTGAATTTGCAACCTCTTCAGTCTTTCCATAGTGGGATACTCCAACTACTAAAGTTTTGCTATCAAGCTTAGCTGGTGTTTGATCTAAGAAGTCAAATCCACTAAAAGCTTCTGCTGATATATCAGAGTATTTTTGGAATAGAAGCTTTGCAGTCTGACAAGCGCATAGCGGTGAACCACAGGCCACAAAATAAACTCTTTCTATTTCCCTCTCAACCATGGTCTTTACAAAGCCATCTATAATTGGGAAATCCTTTGACATTAATTTTTCCACTTCAACTACCATGTTTTCTGTTACTAAAAAATCTACTTTACTCTTATCAATTTCTAACATAATATCTACCTCTTCTCATTTGAATTAATTTATTTCAGTGACCCAAGGTTCAAAGACCTCTATCACTTTAGCTGCAATTCTAGCTCCTTGTTCTAAGGCTTTTTCTACTGGCTCATTATTTAAAATACTATGCAAAAAACCTGCTATAAAGGCATCTCCAGCACCAACTGTATTAACTACCTTCGCCTTAAAGACACCAAATTCATAGTAATTGTCTCCATCGTAAGCCAAACTCCCTTTTTCACCAAAGGTTGCCACTGCTATCTTTAGACCTTTCTCTACTTTTTCCTTTAAGAAGTTTCTTACATACTCATCCTTTTCTACAAAAGAGAAAAAACCGTAATCTACAAAAGGAACTGTCCTGTCTACTATTTCTTTGTCAAAACCAGTTGCATAGTCAAAAGAAACTAGCGCTCCTTTTCTTTTTATTTCCTCAAGCACACCATCTGCTTTTCCCCAAAAGGCGCTGTGTACTAGATTATGAGTAGCTGCAAAGTCAATATCCTCTTCATCGAAGAAAATGTTTTCAAGTACGCCCTCATCATATTCACCATGTATTCTCTCAAGGCCATCCATATCCATATAAGTAATTGCTGTTTTTCCTATAGCAACCTTCAAATGTGAGATATCAAGGCCCTCCTTTTTCAGCGTGTCAATCATTAGTTGTCCATAATAATCTGAGCCTGTTGTGGAAATGATAGATGTACTAACCCCTAGCTTTCTTAAATTGACACCAGTATCTACAACATTTCCAGTAGGATATAATCGGTTAAGTCTTTTATAATAGTCAATGCAATTGTCACCAATGACTGCTACCTTCACTTTTACCTCCATTTAAACATAAATTGATGCTCATTGAACTAAAATCTAACAAACATAACTAAGAACCATGTATACATGTTACTAGTATTTTCGAACCACTTTCAGTATAGCATCACACTTTTTCCTTGCCAATCTACATTAGTAAATATTTACCACAACGTTTTCAAGTATAAATCCACGATTTTTCTAGTATATATTTAGTTTATATATAGTTTTTAATGAAAAACAATTCAATATTGGTATAAATTCATCTTATTAATGAATATGTTCTAGTATACTAGTATCAATTGCAAAAGTTTTTTATACCAATTTACAAATATACTTAATTGGAATATAATTTTAAAAACAGCATTTGTTTTGGGCTTATATTTAAGATGTGCGAGGTGTGTATTATGTTAAAAGCTGATATTGTGTTAAAGTCTACTAATATTTTTACTTCCACTAATAACTCAACTACTAATGGTTTTGTAGCTATAACAGGAGATAAAATCCTAGCAGTTGGCACTAATGATGATCTACAACAGTACATTGGACAAGATACTAAAATTCTTGATCTTGGTAATCGAGTAATTTGCCCAGGCTTTGTAGATGTACATTGCTTTTTTACTGGATATGTCTTAAATTATGCAGGAATAGACTTATCCCAAATAGATAGTTTAAATGAACTAATGAAAGTACTTGCAGAACAGGATTCTGTAGTTTCAGATACTTCTCCACTCCTTGGACGTAACTTAAATTCAAGCAAGCTAAATTATATACAAAGTAAATTACTAGATCAGATCTCCACAACCAAACCAATAGTTCTATTTGAAGAAGGTGGAGAAAGTTGTTATATGAATAGAGCTGCGAAAATAAAATACTGCTTTTCTGAGACCAACTGCTACCCAGAAGCTTACTGGAGATTATTAAAAGATATTCTAAATGATCACGATTTCATTGTTGAACAGCTTAAATCCTATATGTCCATGCTTAACTCTAAAGGAGTAACCGCTATAAAAGAGATGGGCTTTGATGATTTTTATGGTTTCACAGAGATTTTAGAGGAATTAGATAATAATGAAACTTTGACACTGAGAGTTTCCTTTATGTCACAGCCAGTTGGATCTGGAGCTAACCTTAGCTTTGGTAAAACCATGAGGAAAAAATTCAAAGGTCCTTTTATTAAATTTAGTGGTTACAATAGGATGACTGATGGTTCCATATCTGCTCTTTGTGGAGACTTAAAGGAACCTTACTTGTGTGCTCCAAACATTAACTGTGCCCAAGAAATTGATTATTCTATGATTGAAGCTGAAGTTCTTGCTTGTGATAAGGAAGATTTTCGTTTTTCTCTTCACGCTCAAGGAGATGCGGCAATAGCTAAAGCTATTAATATATTTAATAAATGCAAAAAGATAAATGGCAAACTATCAAATCGTCACGCTATAACAGATGTTGAATTTTCAGATCCTAAGGACTTAGAACTGATGAGCAGATTAGGAATCATAGCAGAAGTATACCCTCAGATAATGTCTATAACAAATGCTAAAGATAAAATATCCATGATTAATGAAAAGATAGGTCCTGAAAGAGGTAGGTACTACTGGAATAGAAGAAAAATGGCTGATTGCAACGTTACAATTTCTTGCGGTACAGATCTTCCTCTAATGATTCCCAATATTCCTGAATCCATTTACCATACTTATGGAGGCTTATTTCCAGAAGGTGGAGAGCCTTTTAATAAAGAGAACACTCTAACAAAAGAAGAGCTGCTTAAATCATGGACAATAGGTGGCCAATATAATCTAGGACAGGAAGATGTCCTAGGAACATTAGAACCAGGAAAGCTGGCTGATATTGCAGTATTGGATGGTGACATTTTTAAAGCAGATATGAACTCTATTAGAGATATAAAGGTATGCTTAACCATTGTAAATGGAAAAGTGGTCTATGATGCTTTAGTAAAGTAAAACTTTTCAAGCAAAAACCTCCTACCCCATAACTAGAAAGGCATCTTAAAAAGTGTCAACTTATTAGTATCATAAATAATGTTTAGGTATATTTGTCAATAACAAGTGGTTATTCATTATACACCATATAATCAAACTACTAAATTAGATAATTTACAAAATGAATAGCCACTTAATTTCAACATTGTATTTTGATATCTACAATTTTAAAAATAACTATTTTTAATTACTTATTTAATTACTGTTTACTCTAATGTTCAATGAAAAAAATTAGTTGCCATTTTTTAAATTCTTTATTTGCTTCTTATCTAAGTACATCACAGCTGTAAGTAATATCAAAAATGCAGAGCCAACATACCTAGAAAATTCTATTTTCCAAACTAACAAAAGAAATTCCATGAAAATTAAAATAACGATGATACTTCTAGTAATTACATACAGGCTTCTATTTCTGTAATCCTTTTTGCCTATACTAAAGGTTCCAGAAATAACGTCATATAACGTATAAAAAATACCTCGGTTAAAATTTTCTTCATTTTATGTTTCCTCCGAATATAAAGATGCACCAATTCAAAACAAAATATATAAATCAATAAAAATACCGTTAGCACTCAAAATGTTTTCTTGATTTTTTTAAGATATAAAACTGAAATGTCAATTTCTCTCTAAACATAGACAGCCTTTCACTTCTAGAACTTTTTTTACCTAAGTTAAAGCATTTCGTCAATTATGCTATGAACTAAGGCTCCGTCTCTCAGTAATTTTAGTTATATTTTACATTCTTAACGTTTCCATAATTTGCATTATATGCATTTAGATGTTACAATTATCTTGAAATATATGGTAACAATAAATGTTTATATAATAAATGGAGGTGTCTTTTCTATGAGAAAAAGTAAAGTATTCTTATCAGTGTTTCTATCAGTCTTATTTACATCTGTAGTTACTGTCCAAGCTTTCGCCTCTACAACTTCTGGTACGACATCTTACAATTCTACTGAAGCTACCTTTGGTAAAGCCTTAGAAAAATCAAAGTCAAACCCATTTCCTATTGAAGCAGTAAAAGACCTTAACAACACCTTGGTGCACAAAAAAATTGTAAGTGATCCAAAATCCAAGGAAAAGAGAACCCTTACTGGTCAAATAAATCCACTTGAAGCAACCTCAAATGGTATCTATCCTACAAGAAAAGGTGTAATCCTTGTGACAGCTGATAAGTTTTCCGGAATAATTCCACTAGGACATAGTGCAATTGTGTACTCCTCTTCTAATGTTGTAGAATCTTTAAGCTCAGGAGTTGTTATGGGTAAAAATAACTGGGACACAACAAGAAATACCTGTGCTGCTGGTACTGTGACCTCTACAACCGCTGATCAAGATGCCGCTGCTGCAGAATGGTGTAAAAGTAAAATAGGTTTGCCTTATAACTATGATTATTACAACATGTCAACTAGATCAAAGTTCTACTGTTCACAACTTGTTTGGGCAAGCTTTGAGGACAACTACGGAATCGATTTAAATACTAGTGCTTATGATATAACTCTATTAGGAAAAACAATTTCCGCAATTCATCCAACTGAACTTCTTACTAACGATAAGGTTATTGTAACCTACAGGAATAACTGGAGCGTTAATTAGTAAAGTATGTTTTAAACTCACAATTCCACACTATACCAAAAGCAGTAAAATGTACAACCTTTTAAATAATAGAGGTTTGTATGTTTTATTGCCATTTTTAAAATTGGAGGTTATTTTATGTTGAAACCTAAAAAATTAGTTTGTGACTTAGCAGTAATTTTAATATTATTCTCTTCTGGTTTATATTTTTATATAACTTACAATAAAAATCGTTTTATTTCTCAAGGTAAGCTTCCTTATATACATATTGGAGTTTTTCAAAGTACACAAAATCGAAATATAGGTTATGTTTCTTTCTATGACAAAAACCTTAATCTACTGGAAGAAAAACAATTGCCCTTCGGTGATATGGGAGATCAAACCAGAGTACCTTTATTGGCTAATAACAGCTTTTATTCTGTCCCCCTTGGCCTCGGCAATCAGAAAGATTTAAAGACAATTATAAAATTTGATTTAAATACCGGAAAGTATAAAACCCTAAAGATTAATCAACCTGCTGTATTAATGTACACAGTTAATAAAGATGATGTATATACTACAAATACTATAAATTTCGTTGGATACATCACTAAATGCGATACAAAAAATGGACAGCTAAAAGAATGGAAAAAGGATGGGCTAGTTATATCATCACTTAAGTGCTACGACGATATTTTATATGCCTGGGGAACAGTTAGCGAAAATAATATCAATACCCCCTATCTATTAATTCTTGACTCAAAAAATCTAAAGCTCCTAAAGCAGATTCAGTTGAACCAATGTGGAACACAGCAACTAGACTCTTGTAAAATAGGTGACGACATATATTTCACCAACAATCTTGATATTAATGGAAATGAAGGCTCAAAAACCTTAAGTAGATATAATATAAAAACCGAAAAACTAGATAACATAGAGCTAAGTGAAATAGATCCAAACCAAATAATACTCTATAAAGAGAAATTATATATCACCCACTGCAACCCTCTGTCTGCAAATCTAAATAAAATTACTATCTTCGATCCTAAAACTCAAGATCAGAAGGTTATAGAAATGCAAAATGCCCTGGTACAAACTATAAGGTACAATAATTACCTATACAGTCAAGATATGAACAAGCTATATGTATACGACATGGATAACATGAACCTAATTAAATCAATAACTATCAATAAAGCAAGGTCCTCGTCCCCTCAATCTCGCTTTTATATTGGAGGATTTTTTGCAAGGCAGTGATAAATAAGGGACTAAAATAAATAGCAAAGTTTCACAAATTATATTCTCTAAAATCTAGCTTTGCGGTGATATAAAATAGAGACTGAGTTTTCTTGATCCCCAGTGTAATTCTATGCAAAATAAGTAATATAATATTTTATAATCATTGTTAATAACTACATTGTGATCACTAGCTACCACTATTTTCAGCACTATTATTGCTTTATTATTTACTTTCCAAAATTAGAAAAGTACTTATAGTTATATTGACAACATTTTTTAACACATTCATATATATTATATAATTTATATATCCTACACAGTTATTCTAAGACTTGGAATCACCAAGTTTATCTAACATTTTTTACAATTGAGCATAAAATAAAACTAAGCTATATCCTTGAGTTTTTCTCAAAGATATAGCTTTTATTAAACATTAATTATTTAACTTCACTATACAAATTATAAGCTTATATAACTAAGCAAGATGTATTTCCTTCTCATCATCAGCTTCTTGTTTATTATTTTTATCTAATTTATTTCTAAAATAAGATAGGGAAGCGTTTTGTGGTACCTTAATTATCTTACTTTTGCTCCTTCCAATCCTTTGAGAAACATAAATTCCTGTATGTCCTGAGAATACATAACTTATAATGCATGTCATAAACATAAATTCTACTCCTTGCGAGCCGAACATCTCAACACCTAATAGTAGGGATGCTATTGGAGTATTAGTTGCCCCTGTAAATACTCCTATTAATCCAAGTGCGGCTAAAAATGAAGGAGACATATGTAAAATGCTAGATAATGTATTTCCTAATGTCGATCCTATTACAAATAACGGTGTAACTTCTCCACCTTGAAAGCCTGTACCTAATGTTAAAGAGGTAAATATCAATTTAATTAAAAAAGCAATAGGATTAACCTTATCGTTAAAGGAATCTGATATAAGAGGAATACTTAGGCCTAAATAATCTCTGCTTCCAACTATATAAACCAAAATAATTACTAAAATCCCCCCTACAAAGCTTTTTAATATTGCATTTGGAAAAGTCTCTGTGAATAATTCCTTAAGCTTATGAGTTAATTGGCTAAAAAGCTTACTAATAAGTCCAAATATAATAGCTGCAATAACTACTTTCATCACAGATAAAATTGTTATTTCAGGAACTTGAAAAATCTTATAATGAGTGTGATGAATCCCCCAAGCTGCAGAAACTAAATCTCCAACTATAGCTGCTGTGAAACATGGAATCAAGGCTTCATAGCTCATTATTCCTAGAGTTGCAACTTCTAAACCAAACACAGTGCCTGCAAGTGGAGTTCCAAATACAGATGCAAAGCCACTGCTTATTCCACACATTAGAATTATTCTACTATCATATTTGTCAAGTTTAAATATACGCCCAACACCTTCTGCTATTGTAGAACCTATTTGAACTCCTGTTCCTTCTCTTCCAGCAGAGCCTCCAAAAAGATGAGTAATAACCGTTCCTAAGAATACTAATGGCGCCATACGCATAGGAACTGTTCCACCACTGTTATTGATATTTTCTAAAATGAGATTATTCCCTTTTGAAGAATTCTTACCATACTTCGAATAAATAAAGCTTACAAATGCTCCACCTATAGGCAGGAAAAATAATAACCATGAATTTTCAACTCGCAAATTTGTTACAAGTTCTAAACTTTTCAAAAACGCTGATCCTGCAGTACCTGTGAAAATACCGACTATCGCCCCAAGCACCACCCATTTTATAAAAGAAATAGTTAGAACCGCCGTAGTATTTTTACTTCTAATAAATAGTAACCTATCCTTAAAATAGTTTTTATAAAATCTCATCTGAGATCTCCCCTCTTTTGTTATTATAGTATAAACTTCATCCATACTTAATCTTCATAAGCAGTAAAAATACTCCTACAAGATAACTACAATAATAGTTATCTTGTAGGAGTCATCAGCTTCAAGCATTTAATAGCGAACTCCATCACCTATACATTTTCTAAATCAATATTATCACTAAATATAACGCTTGTCTATATTATGATTTACAGAGTCCAATTACGAAAACTTACGTTACTCATGTTCAAAAATCATGCACCTATGAACTTTATACACTTATAACTTAATAATTCGTGCTTTTTACTGTACACCATACAAAGCTGTTCTAATTCTTCATATTAATAAATTTAGCTAATAGAATTTTAAACTTTCCTTTAAGATTAAATTCAATTTATCTTCAGATTTATAAAAAGTCTCATAATATTGCTCTTATAGTGAAAAATCCTATTGTATATCCTAAAACACCTAAAATCACGCTTCCTAAAATATAAACAAATCCATTTAGTTCTTTTTTATTTTTGAACAGATTAAAACCTTCATACATAAAGGTGGAAAAAGTGGTATATGCACCTAGGAATCCATCTGCTAAAAGCAAATATATATTATTACTTACATTTAAACTAGATACTATGCCAAGAAGTATTGCACCTGTAATATTTATAATAAAAGTACCTAACGGAAAACTACTCTTGTTCTTTTTGGAAACAATATTACCAAGCTTATACCTTGCTATGCTACCAAAAGTTCCTCCGATTCCTACTAACAAATATGACAACTAAAATCCACCCCCTTGAGCTTTTATCCGCTCATCTGAATCATCATCATCATCTTCTTTATAGTTCCTATATACAAAATCATTACATAGAACTGAACCAAAATAAGCTAAGGCAATACCTGCAAGTACTGAAAATTCTACATAGGAAATAGCTGAGAAATAGTATCCTTCAACAAATAGAGTTACAGTTTCCTTGCACATAGTGGAAAATGTGGTGAACGCCCCTAGAAAACCAGTAGTAATACCTAATTTTAAGTTTTCACTGTATTTCCATCTTGCATAGCTTATTGAAAGTATAAAAGCCAGTATAAGACTCCCTGTTATATTAATTATAAAAGTATTTAAGGGAATTTTTTCTTTATAATTATAGATTGGCGCATTTTTTATAACATATCTTAGGATAGCACCTAGAAAACCACCGCATCCTATATATAAATATTTCTTCATAATTCCTCTCCTAATTCTCTTAACATTATGCATTTCAATGGTACAATCTACTTTGCAAACACAATATTCAATACCTGACACCACTTATCTAAATAGTATATATTTACATATAGTTTATCACTGTATTTATTCTTTTTGAATCTAAATTACTATTTATTATATAGAATTTATTTTAGCATTATACCTAAACTTGAGGTGTAAGGTAGACAAGTATCAAGATTGGTTATAAAAAACATTGTTGAGTTTCTATTATGAAGTTTTAGATATATCTCTAAAGTATCTAAGTAGAATTGTTAAACATATGATTGCTAAAATAGTAAATATAATAATTGGTGGCATATTATTGGTTCCAAGCTTTTTCATTGAAACGCACATAAGAGATATAATATTTATGTTTGTTAATATTGCAAAAACCATCATCATTGGAGCCAGTAGGTATCCTTCTGTTTTCTTTTTCAATATCTTATACGAAGAAATAATCATTAATGGAATATAAAAAGAAAAGTCTAATGCCTGAACTGGATTAGTAAGTAAGGCATCTTTTGTTATATTTTCTGGAACTGTGTTATTTAAAGCTGCTGGTAAAGAATCTGAAAGCCATAAGAATAGAAATATGCAAGCTATTATGAATAAAAAAATCCCTATTGGCTTAGTTGAAGTATTTTCATTAAACCAAGTTTTAAAATCCACATTAAAACTTGTAATAAAAAAATCAATTACTAAGTAAATTGATAATCCAAGGATTATACAATAGACATGAAATAAAAAATTAAAATGCGCTGCAAAACAATAGATTACGTAGGAATATATATTGGTGAGCATAGTTCCAATCCAAATAATTTTAGCTATATTATTTCCTTTTGTACTAAAATAAGCAGAGATTAGAAGTATTGGTGATACAAAAAACAGATTCGAAATATCTTGTCCAATAGCTTGAGCTAACCAATCAATAGTTTCTCTAGAATATAACTTTTCATAAGTTAATCCAATACCACTACAAGTAACAATAAGTGTAACTGTTATAATTGTCACTAGTAGCTGTTTATTCTTTTTACTCAAAATATTAATATTCATTTATTTCTCTCCTTTATGAATATTTCAATTATTAATTTAAACATTATTTTTATCCATACTATTAATGTTAAATAATATCTGCTTAAATACCCTCCTTGCTGCAGACAGATCCTCTTCTCTGATTCCCTTAAACAATTCTTCTGTAAAACATATACCTTCTTCTTTAATTTTATCCCAGAAATCATATCCGCTTTCACTTAGTTTAAGTCTAGTAGCACGAGAATCTTTATTGTCCTTCTCCAAAATCAGTAGTCCTTTTTGTTCCAATTTCAAAGCAATTTGTTTTACATTCTGATGAGAACTTCCCATCTCCTTTGCAACTTCTTTTATAGTAGGTGGAGCATCAAATAAATTATCTATAATTATAGATAGAAACCACTGCTTTGTTGTAATATCAAACTGAGAAAATTCCCTTTCTAACATTGTATCTATCCTATTAGCTGCCACGAAAATTGCTCCAAATAAATATTGTTTGTCCTTTTTCATTTCTAATTTTTCCATACAAACCTCCTACAATTAAACCTCTAAAGTTTTTTTATTGATTTCTATTTAAGCTGTCTTTCTGGATACATATGAGAAAAATCTTACATGCGCCATATTTTTTTATTTTTTCTAATTTATATGTTTTTAAGCTAACCCATGTATACTTACACACAGCTTTTGTAAATATAATTGTCTAAAATATAGAATAGGTAATACATTACCTATATATGTAATATATTACCTATTCTATCATTTGTCAATATTTGCAATTATATCTTAACATTGCTTTGCATGTCCCTATCTCTAATTTAGTAACCTACCTATTACTATAATAATGAGCCACCCTATCATCAAAACTATTTTCAAAATCCTACTAGTTTTATTTAAGGAATTTTGATAACTCAGTTTGATGATTAAGTAGCTCATCTTATTACAAATTATTAAGTTTAGACTACGTATAAATACTGTTGAAATTAAGCAGTAATTTAACAGAGCCTACTTTTAAAGAGGATATCCTTGATTATCAATTTTACTTTTACTCAAAGTTACCATATAACCAAGAATCACTGCTTCCTGTGATCTTGTAGTTTAATCTTAATGTATCTTGATCTTGCCAATTGCTATTTACATACTTGCTTAAGTCTACTGTTATATGTCCCCAAGAACCATTTGCTGGAGAACCTATTTCTGATCTTGGAATAACAAGTTCTATTCCACCAGTTGTAGTATCCCATTGAGGTGCTATAACAGAAGTTATGCTCTTGTTTAGAGTCCAGCTTCCGTTTGAAACTGAGTACTTGCTATAACCTGCATCAGTATTCTTTCTTGTAAACATATATGCCATATTTCTGCCTAGAGCAGTTCCATATTGTGTTGAAGTTGTTGTTGGTGCAGTCTTAGCAAAGTCTTCTACATAAGCAGAAACTTGGAAGGAGTTATCAGTAGTTGTTGGTAAGGTTCCAGCTGCGTTGTTTATTCTTATATAAACATTAGAATCATCATTTGATATATATACTTTCTTTATATCAGTTTGTCCATCTGCAACTACTCCATCATTAGATGGGTCTACATAGTATGGAACATATTTATATTGATTCCAATCAGCACTTGCTCCATTAGTTACTGTTATTCCTTTGTAGCAACCTGCATTATTTTCTGATGAATAAACTCTCATATCATAATTATTGGAGTATGCAAGACTTGCTAGTATAAACGATGCTGCAGTAACTGGTTCAGCTGCTGTACTTACTAATGGTGCTTCTGTAACATTACTTACAGCTTCACCAGTAACCATAAAGCCTGCTCCTGTTCTATGCTTAAACCATTCTAACATATCATAAGATTTTGAACCATTTCCTTTGTAAGTCTGGTAAACAGAATCCCACATTGTCATTTGTGGCCAAGAAGGTGATGCTTCTAGAGCTTCATTTCCTGAAGGACTCCATTGTGAAGTGTAGTAGAAGGTATCATTAGCGTATCTTGGTAAACCATAAGTGTCTGCGTTAAGATCTTTTTCTATCTTATTTACATGAGAAGTTGCTCTTGAAGAGTTAACATCT
This sequence comes from Clostridium sp. C8-1-8, assembly GCF_009928445.1. Taxonomy (GTDB): domain Bacteria; phylum Bacillota; class Clostridia; order Clostridiales; family Clostridiaceae; genus Clostridium_AR. Next base: position 43,096 of record NZ_JAABNO010000021.1, read on the forward strand.
ATAGCACCTAAAGCAAATAATATATTTGTTGAAGTATCCTCTAGAGTGTTAACTGTACCATCTGTATTTATGCATCTATCATAATATCCATTAGCTGCATTCCAAAGTCCTTTTGGATATGCAGTATCATCTCTGTTAATAGCAGTAAGAATAGTACTTCCTGCACCATTATAACTATCTGCTAAGGCATTGTCTCCTTCTAATGTAGCGATTAAAGCTGCAGATTTAAGTCCCATTGCATAAGATGCTTGTGTATAAGCGTAGTACTGTGGAGAATCTCCTTCTTCCCAGATACTCTTATCAGCAGGTCCAAAACCAGTAGTTTGATCCATGTTTGTCATAATATAACTTGCAGAATTCTTAACTGCCTTGTATACTCCATCTAAGAAAGCCTTGTTTCCAGTTGCTTTATAATGTTTATATGCTCCTATTAAGAAGAAACCTATAGAGTCATTTTCTGGTTCAACAAAGTTTGCATTGGTGTTGTCCCATAACCAGAAGCAGGTATGGAAGCTTCCATCTGTGCTTTGTCTAGCTGCAAGCCAGTTCCAGTAACGTTCACCTTCTGTTGTAAATCCAGCTGCATCTAAAGACATTGCTGTTACTGCTGAGTCTCTTGCCCATATCTTATAGCTGTAGTTTAGTGGATTAGTAGTAGCTGGCATTGCACCATCAGCTGAAGTGCTGCCTGGTCTTATTGCGTTCTTTATCATAACTAAATTTCTCTTATATACTGAAGTCAAGTCAGCATCATTGAAGCTTGGTACAGTTTTTCCATTGAACCAACTTGAATAGCTTGAAGAGGTGTTGTTAAACCAGCTGTCTCCTGATTGAGCTCTTGCTGTATCGCAGATACTTTGTACATTGCTTAAGCTTGAACCTAAAGCTACATAGAAATATACGTTTTGAGAGCTTCCTGCAGGTACTGTAACCTTTTGATCAAAGGCTACGGAAACATTTTGCGCTGACACATTTGAATTGTTCTTTAATGAGCCACTTCCATCAAAAGTGTACCAGGAAGAGCAAGTTGAGCTTGAAGTATTTGAATCTCCATCATTAGCAGCCTGATAGTAAGTTGGAGCAGTAAAAGCACCTAAAGCCATATAAGGTTGTCCAGATGCACTCATATTTACTATTAATGCATTTCTAGAAGAATCATAGTTAGCAGCTACATTATTTGAAGTTGTATTGTTAGGATGTAGCATATCTAATATGCTATAAGTGATACTTGAAGTACCAGTATTCTTTAAGGTATATCTTGATACTATAAAGTTTTGATTTGGTACTGCAACATAATCCTTAGAGATTTCCATATTAGGTAAGTTAGATCCATTATATTTTAAGAAGTTATTGTGTAAAACTCCATTTTCGTCGTAGTAACCTTCTGAATCAAAGTTATGAGTTTGATCATACTTTGCATTGTTGGTTTCATCTCTAAAGAAACCAGTATAGTCTTGTATTTGATTTACATTCCAATTTCCTGAATATCTTAGTTCAGAAAGTCTTGGTCCTTTTGCACTTGTAGTATCATTATCGCTAAGCTTGCTAGCTTGCCATATAGCCATTGTATCCTTCCAGTTAGACATATAGAGACTTCTAACTGAAACGTTCTTTTGTGTAACAACAAGATTGTCTAAGTTTATAGCTCCATCCTTGCTGTTATTTAAAGACACTCTTACAGTATGAGTTCCTGCTGTTAAGTTAGTTCCTACATCGGTGGTCTTCCAACTGTCCCAGCTTCCTGTATCGCTACAATATGCATTGCTTATGAACTTTCCATCCACATAAACTTCTCTTACATTTGTAGCACCGGTAAAGTTACTATATTTAAGTCTTAAGGTGTAATCTTGAGTTGTAGCAACTGAGATATTAAAATCAACATAATCGCCTACCTCTGCGAAACCATCAATAAAGCCACTACCTGAATAACCTGCATGATTTGCATCTACACTTACATTATGAAGCGATGCACTTTCTGCCTCATAGGTTGACTGTGGGTAGGTCTGTGCCGAAGCTTTTAGACTAACATTAGAAAACATGCTGGCTGCCAAGATAAAGGCAAAGGTACCAGCTGCCTTTTTACTCATAAATTTTCTCATCATTTAATCCTCCAATCAAAATTTAATCATCTTAGTAATATTAACTAGTTTCCCATTCAAATTATTCTAGAGTTACTTTACAGTCAAATTGTCCAGATTTATGCCAGAACTATCCGTAGCATCATAATACATACATATAGTGTGCACACCTGCTGATAAATTGATATTTAGGCTAGCATTTCCCCAGGTATCCCAATTTGATAGGTTAGGCATGTGAAGTATACCTACATAGCTTCCATCTACAAAAATATGTCTTGTAGCTTCTGCTCCAGTATTGTTTCCATATCTAAAATTCAAAGTATGGTTACCTGCTGTACCTACATTTACTTCCATGGTTATCTCATCGCCTTGCTCAGCAAAACCATCCACAAAACCTGTGCCAGTGTAACCTAAATGGTTTGTATTTGTAGTAATATTAGTCTTTATAGCATTTTCAGCTTCATATTGATTGTTTGCTGATACATTCAAATCTCTCTTTATATAGATCATGTCCCAGTAATTTAAGGCTGGAACTGTGAAGGAAAGGTATTTTCCTACACTATCTGTACCAGTGGTAAAACTTAATGCAGTACTTGTTCCTTCATTAAGATCTGGTGAAGCTAGGTATACATTAGAGATTGCTGCATCTGTTGGAACATAATACTTTACACTCAAGTTATTTTTAACTGTTGGTGCATTAGTACTATTTCTCCATTGACTGTCTGTTTCATTTGATAGATTAATTAGATGTAATATGTCATAATCTTTTGTCATTCTAGTCATATGCCATATGGAACCGTTGGTACCGTTCCCGGAAATTTTTTCACCGTTGATGTTAATATATTGATTTCCCTGATCGCCATAGCTTATGCTTGGGTCAAATAATAGATTTTCATAAGAAGTTATAAACTTGTAATTTTGCTTCATAGCATTCTTCAAAGTTCCAGTCATAACCTTACTTGTATTTGGATAGTACTCATGAGGAAGCATCACAGCATCATCTAAACCAGCACCTAGTTCTATATGAGTAGCTCCACTTGCTTCAAAAGCAGCATCTGCCAATCTTATAGAATTATCATCAAACTCTCCTAAGGTTAGTGAATCCAGATTAATGGAACCTGTATCTCCACTATCATATGAAACCTTGATAGTATGACTTCCCTTAGTTAAAGTAGTGTTCATATATGCATCATAGGAAAACTTATCCCAAGTTCCCTGAGGATGAAATTGAACTTGTCCCACCCTGTTCCCATCTATATATATTGTTCTTGTGGCATTGTCCGAATTATCTCCATATTGGAATACTAAGGGATAATTCATGGTTTCATTTGCATTTACAGTGAATTGAACATAATCCCCTTGCTGTGCAAAGTTTTGTACAAAGCCACTACCAGTATATCCAGTATGGTTAGTAGCAATATCTACTCCATTTAGGACAGCATTTTCAGCTTCATATCTAGGTCCTAGATTTTCGTTATAATTCATATATGCTGCTAAAACTGCAGCTTTCCTACCGCTGTTATTTCTTAGCTGCTCAACATAATTTCTTATGTCATTATAATTATTTGACTTCCACCATATTTCACTAAAATTGAAATCAGTGTTAGCATTTTTGCTTACATCATCTAAAGCCCACCCATTGGTTGTACCATCCACTATATTAAAGTCTAGGTAGCTCTTTGATGAATTATTGTTCTGCAACTGACTCTTTACTGAATTAATAAGACTTGAAAAAGAGTTTCCTAAGTTATAACTATTGCCGTTATAATCAAAGATACTATCTCTTTGTCCCATTTGATCCATTTGTATACCATCAAAACCTGCGGTATTAACAACGTCTTTATATGCATTTCCTATATAGTTTTGCCAACTGGTATTGGAAGGTGCAAAAAGCCATAGGTATTTTCCGTTGTTAAAATTTACGTTTAGCTGAGTTTGATGAGTGCTATCTTGGAATAGTCCCCAAGAAGGATTTACACCATAGTCTGTATAGCCCTCTCTTGCTGCATAAGACATCATATACGCCATTGCTTTACCGTTGTTATTATGAACTGCGTTTATATAGTTTTGTATTGTATTGTAAGATATATTTCTGTTAAATAAATCGGTCCAGCTAGAATCCGGATTTACTCCATCACTCTTTTTTATAGGTACTTCATGCCTCCACATCCAATCATAGAATTGAAAGGCATTTATATTGTAATCTCTAGATAAGGTATTTATCTGTTTTGTGATATCACTTTGAGTTATGTTGCTATCAAAGTTAGGAATATACCCGTATCTTGGGAATCTAGTCCAGTTACTTGATACATCAATAGCACCAGTCTTATAATCCCCGCTTCCAGTGTAGACTCTTACCATATAGCCTTGAAAATCAGTATTAGGTGCAGTCCATTGAAAGCTTTTAGTGGTGCTCTGTCCATTATCTAAAGTAATACTTTGACTTGTAGTATAAACTGAGGTCTCATTATGAGTAATCTCCATATACAAAGTACCTGTAAAGCTTATGCCGCTGGAATTGCTTAGATCAGCATATATTGTAACCTTATCATTAGGGTTATATCTAGATTTATCCATATATACCTTGTTTACATAAGGACTTGCTGCATATGCTTTATCTACACTACTGCCTTGATAAACAACTAAGACTACTACCAAGAAGAAAAGTATAGTTAAAAATTTGAGTTTTTTAATTTTTAACATTATCCGCTCCCCCTCACAAATATTTCAGTTCTAACATTAAAGTAAGGCTAGTAATTGATTCAACTCATTTTAAAACTTCTACAAAACAATCTTTGAGAATTTTTAAAATAGTATTAGATTTATACTACTTTATTTCTAATACTAAAAACTTTAAATACCTTTATATCTCCCCCTTTCAAGTTCAGAATTTCTAGATGGACCACTTCTACAACCTAATAAAATTTAGAAACCTACAACTTAATTAGGTTTTAAAAGTAAGACTAGAAGTGGTATACCTAAAGCGTTCCTCTAACCCAACTTAATCCATAGACTTAATATAATTAAAACTTTTAATAATTATATTAAAGGGCTAGTTAGAAACACTATACATGTACCACTTCTTAGTTAAACTGATATTTAAACTTTCTTTTCATATTAAAGAAAATTTAAAAGATTTATCTAAGCTTGAAGTAGTACATCATATATATAATTTCTATATAAACAAGTTGTGCCTAAGTAATAACCATAGTATTCTTAAAATTCTATTGACTAATAGCACAACTCATATTATAGATAGAAATTCTTTATAACCTGCTAAAACTAAATTACTGCAATAGATATACTCTAGCCTCATAAGGTTTTAGCAAAATGTTATCAATATTATTGGTATCAACTTCATAATTAGCTATTAGAAGCTCTGCTTCCTTAAACTTGACATCTGCAGGTAGCTTGAACTGAACCTCTTTTTCAAAGAAATTAAGTATCACTAATAGTCTTTCATCCTCAAATTTTCTTATATATGAAAATATATTTTCATCATCTTTATATAAAAGGTTTATATCCCCATAAACAATAATAGGGTTTTCTTTACGTAATTTTATCAGCTTTTGGTAATAGTAAAATATTGAGTTTCTATCCTCCAAAGCTTGTTCAACATTTATATCTTTATAGTTTGGATTTACCTTAAGCCAAGGTTCTCCTTTAGTAAAGCCAGCATTTTCTGTAGCATTCCATTGCATAGGAGTTCTTACATTATCCCTGCCCTTTGCGTAGATTGACTTCATAAGTTCTTCTTTTTCCACACCTTGAGCAGTCTTTTCCTTAAACATATTTATTATTTCAATATCCTTATAATCAGAGATGTCAAACTGTACATTGGTCATGCCAATCTCTTCGCCTTGATAAACATATGGTGTCCCTTGCCAAGTGTGAAGAAATGTTGCAAGCATCTTTGCTGATTCTACTCTATATTCCTTATCATTTCCGAACCTAGAAACCATTCTAGGCTGATCATGGTTATTTAGAAATAAAGAGTTCCAGCCTTTATCTTTTAAGGCTTCGTACCATTTAAACATTATATTTTTAAAGGTTGTTAGCTTCCAGGGTCTCACATCCCACTTTCCATTACCTGAATCTATATCCATAAGTTCAAATTGAAAAAGCATATTAAGCTCATCTCTATCTTCATTGACATAAAGCTTTGCTGTATCAGGATCTACACCTGGTGCTTCTCCTACGGTCATGATGTCATACTTACTTAAAACTTCTCTATTCATTTCTTTAAGAAATTCATGTACCCTTGGTCCATTTGCAAAAAGAGGGAATCCATTACCATAAAGATCATGCTCACCTTTTTCTCCATCAGGCAGTCCAGAAACCTTTGATATCAGGTTTATTACATCCATCCTAAAACCATCAATCCCCTTATCAAACCAGTACTTCATCATATCATAAACTTCATTTCTTACTTTCTCATTTTCCCAGTTTAGATCTGGCTGCTTTTTTGAGAAAAGATGTAGGAAGTACTCATCTGTTGCTTCATCATATTGCCATGCAGATCCACTAAAGAAAGATCCCCAGTTGTTTGGCGGATTACCATCTTTACCTTTTCTCCATATATAATAATCTCTATACTGGTTGTCCTTTGACTTTTTACTTTCAACAAACCACTGGTGCTCATCTGAGGAATGATTTACAACTAGATCCATTACTAGCTTCAAACCTCTTTCATGCATCCCTTCTAAAAGCTCATCAAAGTCTTTGATTGTTCCAAACTCATCCATTATATCTCTATAGTCACTTATGTCATATCCATTATCATCATTAGGAGACTTATATACTGGACTAAGCCATATTACATCCACACCTAATTCTTTTAGGTAATCAAGCTTTTCTATTATTCCTCTTAGATCACCTACACCATCTCCGTTTGAATCCTTAAAGCTCCTTGGGTATATTTGATATACTACTGCTTCTTTCCACCATTTTCTTTCCATAATTGCACCCCTCCACTTGTTCTATGATACAAATTCTTATTAGTTATTTACATTAATATTTGTACTGCAAAATAATTCATAAAAATCAGTGACTTAAAGTATATATTTTTGTTACCATACATATAGAAATTTCCTATTCTTCTAAATACAAAAAATATATTATAAATCTTCCTGTTATAATTAGGTTATCCATATTCAATAATCTCTATATTTTAGACTAAATATATGGATAACCAAGTAGTTGTACTTTTATACTTTAGTAGCTGCTTAAGCTTTAAAGCTTGGCAAGCTTTTTTCTTTTCATTAATATTATTAAACTTTTCTATTATATCCTGAGTTTTGGTTTGTTAAATATAGACGTTTAATATTCTATATAAATAAGATCCCAGACATAAAGTTCAGGTACTACAAATCTTATTTCATTTCCCTGGTCACCTTCTACATAACTGAAGTTCAACCTAACAGTTTTTCCATCTTCAAAATCTGGAGAAGCTAGATAAACAGCCTTAACATCATTACAAGTAAGTACTGACACTTCAATATTCTCTACTTTTGTTGGAAGCTTTTCCTTAGGTTCATTCCAGTTCATATCTTCAACGCCTTTGAAGTTAACTAAATTAATAACCTTAAAATCTGGTTTTTCCTTTACTAGTGACCAAACTTTATCTGCTTCTACCTTAGGCGACGCTTCTACCCCTTTAATGACATATTCCCCATTAATTCCACCAGTATTTACCATGCTAGTATCTATTATATCAAAGTCGAAGAGAAGTTCTTCATATTTAACAATAAAGTCATAATAAGTTCTTAATTTGTTATTAAATTGTTCATTTTCTATAGTTCTATACTTAGGATAGTATGGGTCATCTAATACTCCTCTATTCTCACCTAACAGCAGATGGAATCCTCCACTAGCAAAAATAGTAGCCATTGTTAGCAAGGTTGAATTTTCAGCTTGCTCTATAGGTATATTTAACTCCTCTAAGAATGGCTTCATATAAGCTGCTAGAATAACCTGCTTTTCAGGAGCGTATTTCTTTGCATTTGTAATTAAGTTATATAGATCCTGATAGGTATCATTTGGAGGCCAAACTTCTATATAAACGGCATCCTGCTCAGACTGTGCCACAGTTTCCACAGGCCAATTATTTACTGCATTAAAGATTAAGCTTACTTTTTCACCTTTTTCTTCTATATAATTTTTTGTATCATCTATTAGATTAGGAAAGTCTTCTCTTAGATTTCTTATTGCTCTTTTTCCGTTTACACTGCTTATAGCTTCCTTTGGAAAACCATACTGATCCATATGAATACCATCAAAACCAAGCTTTATAACCTTGTAAAACTCATTTATTATATGGTCATGCCACTTATTTTCTCTTGATATATCCATCATATAAAGAAAATCACCAAAGCCATATATATCACCATTGTTCTTGTATATACCTAGATCCTTATTCTTTTTATAGTACTCAGGGGCTGAGGCATAAACTGCACCATAAGCAATTGCTTCCATACCATACTTATGTGCTAAATCAATTTTATCTTTTACTGTAGATAAACTTAGCTCTCTTTGAAGAGGATCTATAAATATATCTGATTTAGGTATTAAATCATGATGCCTATACATCCAATCGTAATATTGAACCACATTTAGATGATATTTATTCATTTCTTTGAGATCATCTTTATCCTTTAAATCCTCTTTGGAAAAGTCGGATAGAAATCCATATCTAGGTGCATACTTCCAAGAAGGTAAAATATCAAATGCTGTGCCAAAGGTCTGTACCACTTCATCCATATGATATAACTCTACTTCAACACCATAGCCTGAGATTAGCTTATCATTGTTATCTATATCAAATTCAAATTTTACTATGTCTTCTTTACTAGATAAAAATATCTCTAAAGTACGAATTTGTTCATGAAGCCTATACACATTACATCTTAATATATCTGACTCAAGTGCACCTTCTAGTTCTACAAGTATTCCTATTTTTTCTCCGTTTTTAAATTGAGCTTTTGCTGGATATATATCTTTAATAATCAATGTTGATACCTCCTGTTTTTTATTCTTTCTCAACATATACCATGTCCCAATACTGAAGCTCTGGAACATCTATTTGTAATTTTGTACCATTTCCATCTTTTGTTGCTTTATAATTTAACTTGATTGGTTTTCCTCCATTAATATCTGGAGATGCTAGATACACATCTTTTACCTTGCCTTCCTTAACTGTATAATCAAGCTTTAAGTCTTTCTTTGAGGTAGGTGCATCATAATTTGCTCCATCATCTCTCCAAGCTTCCTTATTCATGCCTAGAAGGTTTATAAGCTGAACAACTTCATATCCCTTCTTCTCTTTTGCATAAGCCCACACCGTATTTGCTTGTCCATTAGTACTTGTCTTAATACCACTAATACTTATTGGATTGTCAATGTCCTTTAAGCCGTCTCTTAGTAGGTTCTCATAGGCAACTAAGAAATCATAATAATTTCTCATAGCAGTTACTAACGAATCTGTCATTTTTAAGTTTTTGTTTGGAAAGTATTCCCTTCCAAGCATACCTGTATCACCCAATTCTATATGAGATCCACCAGCAGCAAATATGGCTGCATCTGTTAGCCTTACACTATGCTCATTAAATTCGCCAGGAACACCAGCGGATCCGTAATTCATATAAGCAGCTATTACAGTGCTTTTCTTTCCAGAAGTCAACGCATATCCCTTATCAACGGTATCCTTAAAATAGTAATAATTAGGGAAATCTGAAGGCCAAAGTTCTGAGTAAAGGAAATCCACATTTGATTTTGCTACTTGTTCCAAACCAAATCTATTTACTGTATTAAAGACTACTCCAACTCCAAGAGCACTTTTTGCATTGTTCACAAATTCAGTGTAAGTATCAGGAAGATTGACGAAATTTCCATTATAATCAAAGGTCGTACCTCTATTTCCTAGGGTATCCATATGATATATATCAAAGTTTAGTATTTTAAAAACATCTTTCTCTTTGTTATAGATATAGTTTTGCCAATCTTTATTTGCTGGATTAAATATCTCTAAAGAAGAAGCCCATCCATTGGGAAGTGCATAACCATCCTGCTCAGTATGAAAGCTATCCTTATATATACCCCATTCTGGTTTCACCCCATCTTGTTGATAATCTGTATAGGTTCCATAAATTAGATTATAGTTGGCAGCTTTCATATTCTTACTATGAGCTAGGTCGATATAATCTTTAACGGTTTGATAGTATATGTCTCTATTAGCTATGTCCTTCCAAGACTTTGGTATCTCACTTCCGTCACCTGGCAGTGGCTTTTGATGTTTGTTCTGCCAATCATAAAACTGAAGACCATCTATGTGAAACTTATTTATCTTATCTATAATACTTTCAGACTTATCTTTGTTCTGATCAGGATACTCAGCTATATATCCATATCTAGGGAACTTATCCCAATTTGATGAAACATCCACAGCAGTATTTTTGCTGTCATCTACGGATATTCCGTGGGTTGCATATACCTCTACTAGATATCCCTTATAATCATCTGAAGGAGCATTCCACGAAATATCCAAGGTCTTTTTTTCTTTACTACCTAAAGAAACTTCTAACTGCTTCTTTTCCACAGTGTTATTTAAATATTTGAAATATACCTCCAAAGAACCTTTATAGGCTTTACCAAGCTTATTATCCAGTTCTACTTTTAAGCTCACCTTATCTTTAGGGTTGTATCTAGCCTTATCAGTATACACATCAGTTATAAGCTTTCCACTTTCTGAAACTTTTGTACTAGCTTCAACACTAAAGGTTTTAACCTTGTATGCTAAAACTCCCCCTCCTATGCAAAGCACAGCTATTGCTGCAATAATTAATCTCTTCTTCAAGGTAAACATACCTCCTCATAAGGTCGTATCAATTTAATACTATTGAATTATAAAATGTGCTTAAGCTCCTACATCAGTAAGCAGTTCATAATAGAGAACCTTTTTAATATATTCTGCTAAGGACACCTCAACTTCATTTATTGATAAACTACCTCATCAAAAATTAATTAGAATGATAATATTCAAGCCTATTAGGTTGTCAATCTCACTAATAATTACTGAAGTAGTTTATCTCTTATTTATCACTAACCCTTTATAGCTCCTTCACTTCCACCTGACTTTATGAACTGTTTATTAAAGACTATAAATATAATGATTATAGGGATTAAAACCAATATAGCTGCAGCAAATATTACTCCCCACTGAGTTGCCTTTCCGTTTTGAAGTAGCTTTATAGCTATAGGAAGAGTTCTCTTTGATTGAGTTTTTATTACTGTTAACGCTGTGAATACCTCCATCCAAGTCCCTGAGAATGCTCCTATTGCCATAGTTGCTAAGGCTGGCTTGGAAAGTGGTAATATTATATTCCTGTATATGGTCCACTTATTGCCTCCATCCATTATTACTGATTCTTCTAATTCCCTAGGAATAGTTTCAAAGAAACCTTTTAAGAAGAAGGTATTACCTGCTATTCCTCCACTGACATATAAAAGTAATAAACCTGTATAAGTATCAACTAGGTGTAACCCTTGTAAAATAGTAAATTGTGATATTAAAGCAAGAACTGCAGGCATCATAAGTGAGAATATATAAATGTTAAATATTATCTTCTTACCTGGAAAATTAAGCCTTGCAAATCCATAACCGGATAAGGATGATACAAAAATAGTTAATACTGTGTTTGCCACAGTTACAAATATGCTGTTTACAAAATATCTTGAAAAGTTTTCACCTGTCCAAGCAGTAATGTAATTTCCCAAATAAAATTGCTTAGGAATTATTTGCGGCTTTGAAGGCAGAACATAAGTATTTGGTATCAAGGATGTACTTATCATATTTAAGAATGGCAATAGTGCGATTATTACCATTACTACAAGAACTAAATGCAATAGCACTTGTCCAGCTTTTTTTCTAAACATATTTTCCGCCTCCCTTAAAACTGAATTTCTGCGTCTTTAGTTAGTTTTCTTTGTACCACAGATATAGTTATTAGAATTACAGACATTATTAAACTTAAGGCTGCTGCATATCCAAAGTCAAAACTTGAGAATGCTTTGTTGTACATGTAATCTAAAAGCACATCAGTCTTTCCAAGTGGTCCGCCTCCAGTAACCAACATTACCTGAAGCATTATGTTAAAGGCACCTATTATCAAATTAATTATTATAAAATAAGTTCTAGATGCTAAAAGTGGTAAGGTTATCTTCCACATTTGCTGCTTTTTAGTAGCACCGTCTACATCAGCAGCCTCATAAATATCCTTAGGCAAATCTTGTATGGCGGCAGTGTACATTATCATTACCCAACCAATACCCTTCCATATACAAAGTGCCCACACTACTATATTTCCAGTCCATTCATTTTGAAGCCAAGACACCGGTTGACTTATGAGGTGTAGATTTAAAAGCATTGAGTTTACCAAAGATCCTTGTGTATCTTGGAAAATATATTTAAACAATATAGCAACTACTATCCAGTCTGAAATAACTGGAACATACAATAGAAATCTATATAGTACCTTTCCTCTTGAAACTGACTCTATTAATATGGCTATTACCATCCCCAAAAACCATTGAATAGGTACAGTAACTACTACTGCTAGCAATGTATTTCTAAGGGATAAATAGAACTTTGAGCTTTCATCTATAGCTCCACCAGCAAAGAATGCCTTCTTAAAATTTGCAAGACCGATAAATGTACTAGCCTTATTTGGGTTAACACTATAGTTCATAAAAGCCATCATAATGTTCTTAAGCAATGGATATGCTACAAAAATTAAGAAGAGTAAAAAACCTATGCCTACAAAAGCCCAGCCTTCCAGTGCTTCTCTTTGTTTTTTATTAAATTTAATATTTTTACCTCTATGCTGTGAAACAGTCACTGTATTATTTTCCAAATGCTTCACTCTCCTTTTTTATGGTTGAGGATTAAATATTTAATTTAATCCTCAATCTGTATTTTTTAAATTATTTGCTTGCTTGAAGTAAGGAATCTACTTTCTTTGCTGCATCATCTAAAGCATCTTTTGGACTCTTCTTCTTTCTTACAGCTAACTCAAAGTCCTCTTTGATTGCATTTGATATATCTCCCCACTTTGGACTTGGAGTTCTAGCCCAAGTTGAATTAAGCTGATCCATATATGTTTTCAACATTGCATTATCAGTAACTATAGATTTCTTAGCAGTATTTGTATTAACAGGCATCATACCAAGCTCTGTAGTAAATATGGTTTGAGCATCATCAGAAGCTAAGAATTTTGCAAATGCATAAGCTTGCTCTTTATTCTTAGAAGCCTTAAATATTACTGTATCTTCTCCTCCTACTACTGAGAAACTTCCTCCATCACCCTTTGGCATAGGAGCAAAAATTAAATTATCTTTAACATTCTTTTGGTCTTTGTTAGCTGGATACCACCATGGACCGTCATCAATCATTCCATAATGACCTGCATTGTAGCCTTCCCAAGTACCTTCTCCACCAAGGAGACTCTTACCAATATATCCTTTATCATTCCATTCAACTATCTTTGTAAGAGCTTTTATACTTGCGTCACTGTTTAAGTATCCAGTAGCTTTTGTATTCTTTTCATCTGTAAACTTACCACCTAGTGATAAGAAATATGGAGATATAGCCCAAGATTCCAAACCAGCTATACCAAGTGCAGCTACCTTATTATCTTTTGCCTTAGCTGCATATTGCTCTAATTCATCCATAGTCTTTGGAGCTTCCTTAAAACCAGCTTTGTCTAGCATTGATTTATTATAGATAGCAATCTTTGTATTTGTATCAAGTGGCACACCATAATAGTGACCATTATAGAAATTTGTACTCATTGGTCCTTCATAGACTTCCTTCTTTAAATCGTCAAAACCTGGCATACTATCTACAGGCTCTAAATAATCCTGCTCAGCATATTGTGCTACATCTACTATATCTGTTCTAGCAAGATCTGGCACAGTACCACTCATAGCTCCTTGAAGAATCTGCTTCTTGTAATCATCTCCACTAGGCATTGGTGTTATCTTTACCTTTATATCTGGATATGTTTTGTTAAATGCAGGAACTATCTTTTCTTTCAAAACTTTATTTTCTGCATCAGTAAAGGTACTCCACATCTCAATTTGACCCTTTAGCTTTGTCAAATCAGTTGTAGTTGTAGCGGATCCTTGTCCACTCGTATCTGTAGCCTTGTCACCGCAGCCTACAAATAGCGAAGAAGCCATAAGTCCTGTTAAAATTAATACAATTACTTTTTTATTTTTCATACTCTATCCCCCCATAGTTTGTTTTTATATTAAAGTGCTATTAAGCACTTATAAGCTTTTATTTTCATTAAACGTTTTCTCATCAAGGAACCGTTTGCACAGATAGATTAAACCTATTATTTATCTGCGTATATACAGGTATAACGCACATCACTCCTTAACTACACAATATTTTTCACTTGTTATTTTAGTTCAACTCAAAGTACTCTGCTTTATTTATTGCTATGTATAACGTTATCATTGATCCTGTAATAATTATTATGTATATTTTACCATATAAGTGCTTTTTATGTAACTTTGTTATATATCTTGTATATCTTTGATTTTATTCTAATCTGTTATACAATAATATTAAATGTACAATTTATACTTTTTTTGTACTATACCGACTTTTCATATTAGCGGAGGTTTCACATGGATTTACTATCAATAGATACAAGTATTGTGCCATCAGTAAGGCTAATAGGTCACATAGATTATATAAAACCCTGGAAACACTTTAATAGAACCATCAACGAGTACATTCTATATATAGTTAAAAGTGGAGAGCTTTATATTAAAGAAGGAAGTATAGAATACCATCTTAATAAAGGAGATATTTTACTGCTAGAACCTAATATAGAACATAGCGGCTACAAAGAAGCTTCTTGCCACTATTATTACATTCACTTTAAACATCCTAAGATTTCTGCTGTAAATGCTAATTCTTATGAAGAAATAGCCCAAAGACTAATGGATAAAAGAAGGTCTTCTCTTCATAGTGAGTATCTCAGCGAGCTTTCCGATACAGATCCTGATTTTTATTTACCAAAAAACTATCACTATGAAGATGAAAATGAATTGATGTCTTTACTGGTAAGCGCTGATAGCGATTTTTATCATAAATATGAAGGATATAAAAGAATAGCCTCTTTGAAGCTACTAGAAATATTAATAAAAATAAGTAGGGACTATACCTCTACTAAGATTGAAAATGCTCAACCACAATTTTCGAAAGCTTTTGTAAAATGTAGAAATATTCAGCATTACCTTAATTCTAACTACCAAAATAAGATAACAAGTGCTGACATTGAGCAAAACTTTGAGTCCAACTATGATTACCTAAATAGAGTTTTTCAACAAATGACTGGGTACAGCATAATAAACTATTTAAATATCATACGAATAAATCGGGCTAAGGACTTATTAGATGCTACCCCACTAAAAATTTCTGAAGTTGGTTATCTAGTTGGAATCGACGACCCCTATTATTTTAGCAAGCTTTTCAAAAAGATTGCAGGAATCACTCCTTCTAACTATATAAAACTAAAAAGTGAACCTACCATTTAAACTTGGGGTGGAATATTTGTAGCTTTAACCTGGGGACTATGCCACATGTTTACCAAAGGTAGTTTATCTGTAGGACTATTGGTAGCCTCAGAAGGACTTATTTTTGGCATCACCTATCTCCTAAGTAGGCGAAATATTTTCATAGCATATTTCCTACTCTTTTTTATGTTTGTTTTATAGAACTCATATTAACACTTGTCACATAGTACTTATTTCTCCACTAAAAGATGTACTACTTCCAATGCTAAATCAATTTTTATATTCTTCATAATTCTATGAATGGAATTTAGAAATATAGATTTACTGAGATGTGGTACATCTTTGCATTTTAAAAAACAATATAACATTCTATATATATCAAACATAACATTTGACTTCCATAACATTACATGTATAATATACTTATTATGGTAAATAAAGTATTAAATTTCACAATACAACAATAATACTTAAATACTCTAATTTCAAAAATTCCAGACTGTAAAGGTGGTTAGTGAAAGTGATTTCATTGAATGAAAATATACTAATAGAAAGCTCAATAGTATGCGAGTTATTAGCTTCTATGTTTAGGCTTGAATGCCATGAAAAGCTGCTTCCTCAAAGTCAGCAAAGATTAAAATACGTTCCAGAAGCTTTAAAGAATTGGGTTGACAAAAGTAGATTAAGCCTTACAAGTACTTTAAAAGAAGAATTAAGCATATTCTTTAATTTCGAAAGCTTCCTAGGTATGAGTTTAATCCAAGTTGTTATTGAGAAAGGTTGCCATAAAGACATAGCTCAATTCTTTAACTTTTTAGATCAATATCCTTCAGAGGATTTAGTAAAAAACTTTTTTACTACTGGTTTTGGACAGGATGCAAAACTCACTAACATACATGATCTATTAGAAGTAAAGGCTTATCTTGATAAGGCTTCTATACCAGAAATTGAAAAGTGGAAGCTACTATACTTCTGTTCTTGCCCTGATAAAACTAAAGATAGATTTATAAATCTTGTTAAAAAATATTATAACTTGATATTTAAGAATACCCTAGATATGCTTGATACAGTTTATGCTGAGAGTGTAAATAAGCTTGAAGAAAAACTACAGACTAATCCTTTTAACACAATAAGTAAACTTATTGATTATGATTTTGCAACAAATAATGATAACATAACTCTAATACCTTCTTACTATTATAATACAGCTTCATTATTATCCTTTTCTGAAGAAGATAGTAGATTAATTTATCTTTATGGTACGGCCTGTCCTGAAATAGCATTTTCAGAAGATATTTCTTCAGAAAAGGTTCTTAATGCAATAAAGGTTTTGAGCGATGAAAATCGTATTAAAACTATAGAACTCTTAAATCAAGGCCCCTGCTATGGGTATGAACTATCTCAAAAGCTTGGTATATCAAGTTCAACCATTTCACATCACCTCTCCTTATTAAATGATATTGAGGTAATTACGTCATTCAGAGAGGAGAATAAAGTCTACTATAAAGTAAATAAAGATACCATAAGAAAAATACTAAAGCAATTTGAAGCCATGCTAACCTAAGGTTAGCTATTTTTTCAAATTAATGTTCGATAAACATAAGATGTCATATTTTATTTTTATAGGAGGTTCAAGATGAAAATTATAAAAAATAAGGATTTTATGCTTCTATGGTTTGCTCAAAGTATTTCAAAGTTAGGTACAAGGCTATATGACATCGCCTTAATGTGGTATATGTATAAGAAAACTGGCTCATCACTAGCCTTGGGTTTAAGTGTATTGTGCTTTACTGTTCCATCTGTATTGATCTCTCCTCTAGCTGGTGTCCTCGCTGATAGGCTTAGTAAAAAGAAAATTATTATAAGCACAGATTTCCTAAACGGCCTTATAATGCTCATATTTAGCTATTTTATTTTTACTGACAAATTCCCTATATATACGCTCTATATCTTTATGATACTTTCAACAATGGTAACTTCTTTATTCAACCCAGCAATATCTTCTGCAATTCCAGTTATTGTAGTTGAAAAAGAGCTAAAAGATGCTAATACCTTAAATCAAATTACTTCTCAGATAATAAATATTCTAGGGCCTGCCCTTGCAGGAATATTAATAGCTTTTATGAATATCTGGTTATTATTCTTTGTCAACGGATTGTCCTTCCTGATTTGTTCTTTACTAGAGAGTTTTATAGTGATTCCTAAGATATATTCTAAGAGATCTGAAAAAGGAGGAATTGCCTCACAGTTTAAAGAAGGATTACTGTATGTCACTAAAGACAAACCTTTACTTTATCTAGTTTTGGCTGGAGGAGTAATAATTAATTTCTTTTTGGCACCTTTGTCTATATACGAAACCATGTTAGCTTCCAAGATTCTTAATGTAGGCTCTACTGGTTATGGGATGATGAACTCAATATTGTCAGTAGGCGCTCTTGTTGGAGCCTTATTGATATTAATAAATATCTTTAAAGATAAATACAAAATGACAGTTATAGGATTGAGCTTAGAAGGAATAGCGGTATTACTCTTAGGACTTATAGCTAATTACTATACCGTGCTTCTTGCAGAAGCTATTCTAGGATTAGGCGTAACACTAGCAAGCGTAGGAATAAGCACTCTATATCAAGTTCTTATTCCTAAAGATAAAATGGGTAGAGTAATGGCACTTGTCAGCACTTTATGTGATGTATCAGTTCCATTAGGTACTCTTGTTGGATCAACAATAGTTATATACTCTCCTTTAAGCTATATACTGATGGTATCTGGAATATTCATCTTGATTACTGGAATCTTATTAATTCCATTATTAAATCTAAAAAACAAAAACTCAGCTTTAAAATCTATAGAAGATAAAGCAATATAGTTGAATAATTATACATTGAAGTATATTATTTAATTATGCTGATTTAAATTGTTAATTTTCACCATTATTACAAACGTACATTTTTACCTAACTTATGAGAAAGAGATTTTTGCTAAAGTAAAAACTATATTGTTTCAACTCAGTGATTAAACATAAATGGATTTTAACAATACCTTGAAAGGAGACTTATCATGGAAGAATTAAAAGTAATTTTAGAAAAGTTTATAGAATCTGGCTGGGACTTGATTTCAATACCATCCAAAGCTTATCTTGAAGGTACTGGGTCAAAAGAAGAGTTAGTAAAGTCAGTAGAGCAAGCAGATAAAGAATGTGGTAGTTGCGGTTGCGAGCTTGATCCTTTGTATAAGAAATGTCTTAAGTTATTATAAAAAGCTACCCTTATAAACAGATGTACCACTTCACAAGAAACTTTATTTTCAAGTTTACCTCTCATAAATCAGAGATTTTTGAAGATAGATTTCCTACTGAAGTGGTACTTCTTTTCATAAAAACAATTAACTATATATCCTAAGTTTTCTTACTCTTCTTAAATACGTAACCATTACTACAGAAATCACACAAATGCCTATTATAACATTAGTGGTTCCATATATGTGAAATCTCTTAAGCTGTATAATATCTACTAATGCCCTTATCCACAGTACCCCCATAAGAGCTACACCTAAGACGTTCACTTTAAGAAAGGTGCTTTTAGCTTCATTCATGTAATTTAATATTAACTGTAATCCCAAATACACAAGATTTAAAAAAATGAAAAATACAAACTCTCCATAAGTTATATTTATAACAGTATCATCTACCATAATAGTATAGAAATAAAATATAGCTATAGAAAATAAAAACAAAATTATCGCACTGAAATAATTCAGATACTTTCTTATTATATCATTCATGAGCATTCCTCTTACAAGACAGTTGAATTTAATACTTTTATTTTATATTTTGCTAAATAATTACTCTAAGTATATATTTAAATTATTTATTTTTCAACCTTTTTTGAGTATTTTTATAAGTTATATTAAATATTTATACAATAGCCGAAATGGTATTAATTCACTTTTAAACCTGTCACTTACTTCAAATTTAGGCTTTATAAACTATTAATTAAATTTTGGCCCTGTTAAAGTACTGTGTTGAAATTAAACATAGCCTGATTTTTTGTTGTGAAATCTTTACTACTGGAGATCTTCAATTATATCCTGGTAATGAGTATTCCAAACTATAATCCAACATTTATAGATTCCCTCTCTTCTCATAGCCTCTAATCTATGATTACCATCACTTACTATTAGTTTATCGCCTTCATGTTGCACTATTAAAGGCGGCATATCCCATCCATTTTGTATCAAATCTTGAAACTTCTTAATACAAGGTTCCCAATCCTCTGGTGCATTATAGTACTCCATACCAGGCTCTGGGCCACAGCAACGTTTTAACTTGTCAATACTTATTAACATAGGTCCTGTCCAATACCTTTTCTCAAGCTTTAACCCTTCAGAGAATGGAACGTTATCTCCAACTGAGTTTAAAAAAAGGTGAACCCATTCCTCAATTTTTCCTTTCTTTCCATAGTCTATTGCCTCTTCCACATTAAATCTCATACTTTTCATAATAATACTTTAAATACCTCCATATAAAATTGGCTATGTTTAAGAATATTGTTTAACAGAGCCATAAAATTTAACTGTATTAATATCAGCAATCTTCTAAAGGTGTACCTCAGCCTTGATACATATCTATAATTGTAAGTACATTCTTCAGAATGCTTTTATAGACCTCTCTATTATCAAGCTTCGCATAAAATCTCATACCATCTAAGCTATGACAGATTGTAGCGCATAAAAATCTTTCTCTAGCATGAGAAACATCAAAGTCATTGTTTTTATAAAATTCGCAAAATCTATTAAAAAGGTCATGCTCACTAAACTCTAAAACTATTTTAGAAATGTCAAAGAAATAATCTAAATAGCTTACTCCTCCCCAGTCAATAATCCCAGATACTTTCGAATCACTTACTAACACATTGTTATAGTGGAAATCCGAGTGAACTAAGTACCTTTTTCCTTCACAATATGGTGCAAGTTTTATCATTTTTTTATATAAGTCCATAAACTCTTCATAATCTAGGAAGCTCGTCTTAAATAGTTCATACCAGTCTTTCCAGAATCCCTGAATGTCTTTTGAAAAAAAGCTTTCTAAGAATTCTTCAAAAGTTCTAAACTGCCCATTTCTCTCGGAATTTAACCACCTATAACCTAATGTAGAACTTATGTCCATAGAATGGATATTTTTCAAAGTATCCATGATGCTAGGCAAGTAACTTTCAACTTCTTGCTTATCTAAAGCACATAATGGACTACCATAAAGTTTCTCTGATATAGCATAATAATAATCTTTATAATATCCTTTATTCAATAATTTAGGAGAAGGAACTTTAGCTTTCTCAAATCTATCCTGAAAGTAGCTTTCAACTTCAAATTCAGTGTTATCCTTAGCAAACCGTATAACATATTCCTTATTCAAAAGGCTAAAAAAGTACACTCTTTTTATCTTACCTGATGATGCTTCTATAATATTATCTATATTACTTCTAACAACTGTTCGTAAAAGAGCTAACACCTCATCAATACTTAAATCAGTTTTTTTTATATTATCCATCTTAGCACCTCCTCTCAATTTTATATCTACATAAATTATTTTATATAGAAGCCATTATAGTTTATATAGCTAGTTTAATTATATTTATTTAATGTATAAAAGCTGTCTAGAATAACTTATTATTCCAAGACAGCTTTCTACTTATAATCTTAATATCAAACTTCTTCATTATATAATCTAAATAAAACATTTTTGCCTTCAACTTATATAATGCTCATTTTCTATATACTATTTTCTTAATTGTTTCTATAGACAGACAGTATTCTAATGATAACTCCTCAATTGTTGAGCCTTTCAAGAATCTGTCTTTTATATTATCATTTCTTATTTTTAACTCAACTTTATATCCTGATAGTTCTCCACATTGCTTCTTATTTTCTTCTATTTGAGGAATGTATACTAGTCCGCCACTTATATATTTCTGAATTTCTACTACCAATTCTTTTGGTAATATATCTATACCATTTTTATAATCCATTCTAATTCGCTCCTTAAATTTGAAATCTTATTTAAGGATGCAATATCTGCCTCTAACTAAATCTTTCTATATTAGAATGAAAATGTGACAGTTTTTATTCCATGCAACGTCACCTATAGTTATCTTACAGATACTGCATGGAATAAAGGATTTTCTGTTGTAATAAAACATAAAGTTCTCATTTTGTATGCCCTCCTATTTTTTTATCCACCTATCAACATAGGCTTTCTTTATGAAATCTTCTTTAGCTAAATATTCTTTCAAGGTATCTCTCAAATACTCAATGTTATACTTTTCATTTTTATTATTACTCAAAGCTGTATAGCCAGTACCTCTTAGAAGATAATCTGAAGATGCCACAGTGTACCATCTTTCTTCTTCTAACTTTTCTCCATTAATAAAAACATTTATTATATTTCTTCCGTCATGTTCGATTAAGGCCCTTGATACATGAAGCCTTCCTAGATACTTTCCTCTAAACCCTGGACCCTTTCCATCCAAATAGCAATAATCTGTATCTAAAGAGTCTTGCAGGGCTTCTTTTAAGTGCTTTCCTTGAACTTCAAAGCTTGTAGGATTTAGTGGTGAAGGACATAGCTCTAAAAGCTTCTTTAAAGAAACAGTTCCTTTTCTAATTCCTCCGTTCAAAACTCCACTATTGATCAATGCTAGATCACAGCTCAGTACATCTGCTAGAGCATCTGCTAAGAAGTTAGTCATAGGGTTTTCTTCCACAATGTCATGCCAAAGGTCCTCATTAATTTCATAAAGTGACTTTCCTAATACATCAATAGCCTTTTCTTTGTTTTCTTTTAATACTCTATTAATTTCAACATCTTGCTTATATTCTTCAATAGCTATATTTTTTCCATCAATTACTTTGACGCCATTACTATCCACTTCAAGCTTTAATACACCTAAATGTTCTGCAAAGCATCCTGATGTAAATATAATAGTGTTGTTTAACACCTCAGGCTTATCCATTAGGATGTGAAAGTGTCCACCTATTATAACATCAACTTTATCAATCTTTTCTGCTACTTCTCTATCTTTATCCATACCAAGATGAGATACTAATATACATATATCATACTTTCCATTATTGCTAGCAATCTCTTGGTTTATTGCTTCAATATGATCTTTAAGTTTGAAACCGCAAAGCTCATTAAAAGGAGCTATGTCCGGTGCTGTACCTATTAACAATATTCTTATGTTATTCTTTTCTAAAATAATACTTTTCTTTGCCCCTAGAATATCCTTATAATCTAAGGTACATAAGTTACAGGTTAGAAAGGGGACCTTAGAATTTACTGCCATACCACTTAATATATCTGGTCCATTAAAGAATTCATTATTTCCTATAGCTATAGCATCATACCCAGCAGCCTCCAACAGTTCAACTGCAGCTAACCCATTGGTCCCTTGAAGCTCCATCCTCTTAAAGTCCGCATAGTCGCCAGCATCAAGTACTAAAGTATTTTCATCCTTAAGCTCTTTCATCTTGCTTACAATCTTTGCGAAATTATCAAAATTACTATGTATATCATTTGTATGTAATATGTTCAATTTCATACTTTCTGCTCCTTAAAAACTCTTACTGAAAAGTTATACTAATTTATAATTTTTTTTATGCTAAAAAATTCTTCAGCTAATTCTTATCATACTTTTTAACCATATACATTGCTACAGCTCCGATTAACATAAGTCCTGCTACTAAAAACCATGCATTTTGGAAACTCACATACATAATAATAACACCCATTACATAAGGTCCAATTGCATAACCAGTACCATTCACAAGAAATAAAATCGAGTTAGCTCGTCCTAAGAATTCCTTAGGGGTTCGTTGCGCAATATAATTATTTGAATTTATAGAAATAAGTATTTCTCCCATGGTCATTACAATTATTCCTATTACAAATACAAACATAAGCCTGCTTACTCCAAACATGATAAAGGATATAAAATACAGTATTCCTCCCCAAAAGATACTTTTAATTGGCGATGTCTTTTGTGTAATAGATGTCAGAAATGGAGTAACTAATATGACAGTTATAGCATTTACACTAAATAATACTGGAAATAGTAGTTTTCCTTTATCACTAAATAAATCTACAGTTTGTAGAGGAAGCATAAAGTTCCACTGAATATAGCAAAAATTATATATTAATAGAATTACCGAAAATACCACAAGGGCTGGATTTTTATACAGGAAAGAAAATATTGAATTACTATTTTCGCTATTTGCTCCTTGCTCTTCAAGTTGCACTTTTGAATCACAATCCTTCACATTTGCTTTTATAAAAAGTGCTATAAGCAATGTAGACAGTAATGTAGTAACTGCATCTAAAATAAATAAAAGGCTCAGTAGATTTTTATAGTATAGAATTCCACCTATTATAGGTCCTACTGCTAGTCCCAAGTTAAGTCCTAGATACATTAGTGAATATGCATTCTTCATTAGCTTTTGAGGCGTAACTATAGGTACCATCGCATTAAAAGCTGGAGATGCCAATGCATAAAGATTTGAAGCTATTATAATCAACACCGTAACTGTAAAGTTAGGTTTCATAAAACCACATACCACATAAAATATAGAGCCTATAACCTGAAATAAAACTATTATTTTCTTACTTCCAAACTTATCTACCAGATTACCTCCAATCATTAAGAATGGAGCTTGAGTAAGCATAGAAATAGTTGTAAATAGTCCAGCTTGAGTTTTAGTAAAACCTATCTGCTCAGTTAAAATCAAGGTCAATAAAGGCATAATAAAACTACCCATTTTATTGATTACTGTTGAAACAAAAAGTAGATAGATATCCCTCGGAAGTCCCTTATAAACTGATATATGTTTATTTATATTCATATAAATATCCTCTTTTAAATTATACTTTGTGAAGGCCTCTTCTTTATGAGCGAAGCTGATAACTATATTGTTTCAGCTTTAACGATTAAGCTTCCGTAATTGAAACCTATATAGATCCCTTAACACTTATAACATATACAACACAATGTTCTATATTATAACATATATACCAGACAAATTCCATTTAAATGTATAATACAACTTATATTAACAAAAGCTGCATTTATTAAAAATTTTAACTTTAATTACTCCAGCAAATACAGCTTTAGGTTGCATACCCATAAAATCAAACCTTCCTTTAAAGTAAGAAAATCGCTAATGAAATACATTAGCGATTTTCTTATACATAACCTTACTTTCCACAGCACTTCTTATATTTTTTACCGCTTCCGCATATGCAAGGATCATTTCTTCCTATTCTAGGTTCTTCTCTTACATAAGGTGTGCTTGGCTCATTCTTTTCATCATAATTTCTAAAAAGAACTTCTCTTTGTTCTTCTTCAGTTTCTTCCTCTTCAATAACTTCCTCTAAGGCAACAGCTACTTCTTGGTCAGCTGCTTGCACTTCATTGTCTGCAATGTCGTCTAAGAAGGTAGTATACTTAGAAAGATCCTCCTCGTACTTCTTAAGCAGACTCTTTTTCTCCGAACTATTTGAAGCCTTCTCAAAGAAGTCTGCCTTTAGTTCATATAGCTCAGAATATTTATCTTTAAGATGCTTAATTGAAGATTTAAAGTCATCATAATTTAACAGAATCTGATATTCATTTAGGCATGCCATATCTTCTTTAGTTGTTTCACCAGCATCAAGCATGCTATCTGGAAGAACCTTTAATCCTATAAGGATTTCTATTTCTTGCTTTATATTCTTGTCATTCATTAGCTTTTCAAAAGAGTCAAAATTTTTATTGAACTTATCAATATCAGCTTTTTCTTTTGATAACTTATCATCATTTGGTAAAATGGACAATGCAGCTGTGTTCAGCTTGCTTGCGATACTGCCAACTCCCAAGTTTAAGAAGTAAGTTGAAACATTAGACAAATCCCATGCTAAATTATTCTTAGCCTCATCATCATTTTTTGATATTTCAATAAGCTTATTTAAATGAAAATCAGCTTCTATGTCGTTACCTAAGCTTAACTCTAGAGTCATAAATCTTAAATGAAGTATATTATTAGCTCCAAACTCTCTCTCAATTCTTAAAGCCTTTTCCAATATAACTTTTGATTCTTCATAGTTAGCAGCTAATACGTTGGCATCACTTAAAGAAAGCCATAAAGAAACATTATCTTGATCAAGCTCTACAGCCCTGCTATAAGCAGCTACAGCCTTCTTCTGCCATCCCCTTGAAAAATACGCATCTCCTAAATAACCTTCAAATGCGGCATTATTCTGATCTGCTTGTACCAATTCCTCATATAGTTTTATAGCCTTACCGCTGTTGCTATTCTTTATATAACATTGTCCCAGCATTGACTTAATCAAAATTAAATCTGAATCTTCCTTCAAAATACTTTCAAGATTCTTGATAGCTGACTTTAAGTCACCTTGTTCTAATAAAACTAACACTTTATTATAACTATCATTTATTGAGCCAGGTAAGCTGCTAATTGAGTCATATTGTTCTCTAGTTTTATCATTAATTAAAGTCTCATATGCTTCTCTTATTTTCGTAGCTTCTACTTCATACCTATCCACAGAGTATTTACCAGCTAATTTAAAATATGCTTTCTTTATTTCTTCCTTAGAAGCCTGTGGAGTTATTTCTAATACTTCGTACAAATTCTTCAATTATATCACCTACATAAATTTATATATTTATATAAAGCAGCTTACTTTAAAACCTTAAGCTTGTCCTTACAGACTTTTCAAAATCTTAAGTGCTTCCCCTATGTATTTGCTTGGGTCGCACTTGTAAAAGACTCATAGCTTAATAAGAACTTTATCATAAGATTTTATAAACTATTAATAACCGCCTTATACAACTTATCATTTTTTTAACTACTTTCTTATCAACTACCTATTAATTTACTATTATTAAAAAGATATCTAATACTTGATTTAATCCAAATCCTAAGCCAGACTATACAAATTGATCAATATGAAATTTTATCAAATCACATTTTGTATAACTTATTTATCTCTTTCTAAATTATTAGCTTTTATGGGCATAAAATTAAAAGCACTTTATTGCTGAAGAATAACAGTGCTTTTTTACTATAAATGCTATCATATAGTTCCTTAACACTTGCATTATATATTATACATAAATTTAGAGAAAAATAAAAACATTTTTTGGAAATTTTATTCTACATTTTTTTTAACACATTAAAGAACAGTGGTATCAAAAATAAAACTTGTTGCATAAATATATAATATTATTTATTTAAGGAGCGATAATATGTTCAATGAGACCTTACAATTCTACTGCGATGACTCTGCTCTAACAGTCCAATATATTAAAGGAATAATGTTTCTTATAGGAGATATAAAAGAATTCGAAATATTTAAAAATGAAAAAGACTCACCATATAAAAACTTATATAATAATAAAGCCTATAGCTTTATACTTAGAGATGATAAGAACAATGAAATTTGGCTGAAGAGCCCATTTTGCAGCTATGGTGAATCAGGTGAATACGCTACAAATAAAATATTGAAATTATTCGGCATACTAGATAACTTCAAGCTTAAGGAGAAAGACTATGTGAAAGAGGTTAATCTTGCCCCTATACATAAGTTAAATCTACTAATAAGCACCACTTCTTCTAAATCCAATAACAATACCCATCACTTTTGGATAGTTTCAAACTTTAAATGTTCTTATGAACTACTTAAAGTTAAGGAAAGCTTATCTACTTTTGGCTTATGCTGTGCTGCAAAACAGAAAGATATTATAGTTCCGCCTACTCTTAAAATCTTCGAACCCAAAGAAGAATCAATTGTCGAAAAAACTCTAAATAAGCAAAATAAAAACGAACATAAATATGACGAATTTGCAATCAATAATGAATACGTATTTTTTATCCATTATACTGAAAAAGATATCTACACCTTAAAAAATATAGTGTTAGATATTTTTGATAAATATAATGGTTCTTACGATATCCTACCAATATAGATATGAAATCTAAATCTATACAGAAAGTAAATATCCCAAATTCTATTCAGAACTCCTATTTTTTATTTTTTGTATAACTTGTGTAGACAACAAAAAGTCACCCCATTAATATTAAAGAAAATTTAGGGGTGACTTATATAAAACTTTACAATTCTATTTTATCCATATTTAAGGATTTTATATATTAATGTATGCTAGAGCTCCATATCATTAAGTAAATCTCTAAGTTTTTTTAATTCTTCTGCAGATAATGTTATACCTTTCCCCATTTTTTTGTGTTCTCCATCCCAATCTCTTATATCGAACTTTGGTTCTTTATCGTTCCATGATATAAGATTCAATTCCTTCTTCCAGCCCTTTGAAGATTCTGAAAGTTCACCTAAGGTTTCTTTTATCTCATATTTAATATCAGCCATTTTAATTCACTCCTATTAAAAATAATTTTATCAATACATAGATATATTACTTCATTCTAAAACTTATATTTTCAAATTCTCCTCTAATTAACTGAGAGGAGTTTTAGCAATTAATTTTCCATTGAAGTGCTACATCTTAAGCATTAGTAAATATGTAACACTTCTAAACAGAATTTATGTTTTCACAAAGCATTATATATTATTGCCATAAAATATATATCCCTTACAGGAACTATAAATGTGCTATATAAAATACTAAAACTATAAATTGTGCTTTTAATAACTTGTATATTTCAATTTGAACTAGTACATCTTTATGCATCCCCGCTCTTAAATAAACTATCCAGGTCAAAGCCAAGCTGCTTTGCTTCTCCTAGTCTTATTAAGGTGTCCGGATCATTGTCCCTAAAATAAGTATGCTTTATTTCTCTTTCCTTTGTCATTATCTGAGTAGTATTGTCTTTAGAGTTTCTAAGTCTTAAGCTATATACTATTGGGAAGTAGGTTCTTATAAACTTTCCTTCTGCATGCGCCGTAAGGGCTATTATTTGGAAGCCTAATTGCTCTGCTATAAAGAAAACGGGGTCTAAAACGTGATCACTGGAAGCTTTACCAAATGGGTTGTCCACAATCACTGTTCTGTAATGTCTGTTAGTTGGGATGATTTGTTTTCTCTTTTCAGCTAAGTAGTTCAGTATGCCTAGGAATAAGGTCATATTCTTACTCCACTTTTCTCCCCCTGACCAGGAATTAGACACTTCCCAGGAAAATGGTGCACTTCTCATCTTTCCGTCATTGGTTACTTTTCTACACTTTACCTTTATGGTATCCTGTTTCATCACAATTTGTAGTAGTTGCTTTGATTGAAGCCATTTTTCAATTTCTTTCTTAGCCAGTTCTGTACGCTCTATACCATTCTCATCTTTAAATCGATCACCTTCTAGTTGATTAAGCATCCAGTCTATATGTTTTGACAGCTCTTCCTTACCTTCTTTTTCTTCCCACTCAGGAACGTTGAAGATAAATACTTCCTTCCAATCTTCATCTACCTTTATCCTTGTCTTCTTAGGTATAGCCTTTAATTCTTGAACCATGGTAACTAAATAAGAATGTAATTGACTTATAAATTGCTGTACTTCCTTATCATGCTCTCTTATGTCATTTTGAGCAATCTCTATGGTACGAGATATTCTCTCCTCCATCATCTTCTGCCACTCTAGGATATCCTTATAGGTGTTTTTAAACTTTACTCCAGAAGTAGCCATTTCCTTTAGCTTTACATCAAGGATTTCTGCTTCACAGAACTTTATAAATATAACCTTCTGTTGCTCTGATTCCAAAAGTTTTTTATCTAAGGAATTCTTTACCGTTTCTAATTTTTTCTTAGCAGAATCTATTATTTGCAATCTATTATAGGGAACCTTTTGAGCTAAGTCCTCTGTAAGCTCACGAAGCTCAATCTCTTCACTTAAATAAGCATAGCTCACATTAAAAAGCTCCAAACCTCTAAGCACATCTTCAATATTCTTATTTTCCTTTTCAAGTCTTTCTTTTTCACCAAACAGATAAACCCTTTTCTTCTTTAGTTCATCTTTTTCTTTGGATAGCCTTGTCTTTAATAACCCAAGGTCTTCATTAAAGGTTATTATCTCATCATAAGCTTTTAGATAATCCTCTTTTCTAAATTCATATAAATTCTTGCTTTTCTCGTATTTACTCCTTGCTTCTTCCTCTTGCTTCTTCATTTCCTCTAAAGGTTTCTTTAACTTATCTATCTCTTCAAGCAAGCTAGAGATTTCCTTATCTCCACTTAGAGGAAATTCAAGATTTTCATCTACTTGAAACTCTAATTTTCTTATGCAATCAGATAGCTGTTTCTCCGTGTTTTTCTTAATGGTTTGAGAGCTTCTAAGTCTTTCTTCTAATTGGCCTCTATTCTGCTGCTTGTTATTAAGTTGATCTTGAAGAATTTTTCTTTCCTCCTCCAAGGTCTCCTTAGTTAAGTCCGAATATGCTGGTGAAGTAGCTTTTACTTCTTCATATAACTTCTCTGCTCTTAGTGAATTTATATCATTTTTAATATTATTCAAATCAGCTAAAAGATTTGTTCTAAGATCTCCATTGTCCTTTAAGTTTTTCTCAGCCTTTGCTATATTTTCTCCAATAGTCTCTATATCCTTATTAATAACTATTACCTTAGCTTCATTTTCTTCTTTTTCATTGCTTTTATTTAGAGACTCTTGTCCTTTTAAAACCTTCTCTTCAAGGCTCTTCTGCTCACCAGAACACTCTTGAACATCATTGCTTAGCTTATTAAGTTCTATATCTATTTCACTTACTCTATCTTCATTTCTCTTAATTGAAGCTAAAACTTCCTCAGCCTTTTCCTTTACACTCTTTTCAGCCTTAGAAAGCTCGCTATACTGCTCATAAGGATATTTGTTGTAAAATATAGTCATATCTCTATGTAACTCTTGGCACTTTCTAAGCTCTACTTCCTTTTCTTCACGTAGAGCTGTAGCTTCCTCAGCTTTTACAGTGATTTCCTTTTGCCACTGATCAAAATATGTTTGCTTAAGGTTGTTAGCCCAAGTAGATGGATATACTACATTATTTTCTTCTAATATATTTTCACCTAGAACTCTTGTCTTTGCTTCTTTTTCACTTATTACAAACACTGGATGAGTAATATTCGTAACTATCTTCTCTACCTTAGCTTTTACTTTTTCTATCTCATCCTCTGAAGTTATAATTGTTAATGACCAGTATGGATAATAGTTATTTAGTTCTTCTTCCTGCTTACCTTCATTTTTACATACTCTTTGCAAATATCTAGTACCGCTTTCTAGATAGTTAAAGCTGTTTCTCCACTGGCTTATATTTTTCTCTAGGCTGGAATCAGCTGTATAATATTCGCTATCCTTATATTCATCAGCGTACCTATGGGCTAATCTTTCACTTAACAGATACTTCTCCTTTTCTGCCTTTAACTTTTGGAGCTTCTCCTCTATCTGAGTAACTATGGTACTTTGTTTAGAATATATGGCATCTACATCATAGCTTAGCCAACTAGTTCTAAATTCCTTTATTTTCAATAAAAGCTCTGTTTTATTCTGGTCTATATTTCTAATTTCGTTATTTAGAATATGTCTTTCTTCATTGATTTCCTCTAAATTTTTTCTTAGCGTAGACAAAGCTTCTTTTAAATTCTGCTGCTCATCCATTAAGCTTCTCTTTTGTTTATTTGCTTCAAAAACTTTATGCTCAAGCTCAGTTATCCTGGTCTTCCACCTTAACACTTCATCTTTTATGTTAGCTTCATTGGGATTGTCTAGAATACCCTTATTTATTCTGTTTATATCCTTAATTAGATATTGAATATTACCTTCTATAGTATTCTTTTCCTTTAATAAAGCTTTTTCCTTTTCTCTTATGGACTTAAGCTCTATTTCACCAGCTTTAATCTGTTGCTCTACGTTGTCCATCTGGCTTTGAAATAAATTTTTCTCTTTTTCTAGCTTCTCTTCCTTATCTAGATAGTAGCCCCTAAGCCTTTTGCTGTTATCATATAACTTATCCTTAATATCAGTAATTGCCTCATCCTTGTCTAAGATTTTAAGCTGTTTATTTATAAGTTCAATATTTTCTTCTTCGACCTTTATATCCTTCTTATACTTTGATATCTGAAGACTTGAATATCTCTTATCCTTCTCTATTTTTGAACTATTAAGCTTCTCATAGCCTTCAAGAATTTCCTTATAAGCTTTTTCTTCCTTCACCATGCTATTTTCATATTTTTTTAATTCATAAGCTGAGTTCTTCTGCTTCCAAAGCTCCTCTTCTTGTGTCAAAGAAATAGACTCTTTAATATTCTTTTCAAGCTTATCCTTTATTTCCTTAGACTCTAGCTTTATAAAGTTATCTAAAGCTTTTAACTCTTCCTTTGCTATTATCTCCTCTGTCTTTGCTTCATCATATTCTTTGAAAACTGCTGAATAAAGACCAATCTGCTCTTCAACCTTTTTACTTTCCTCTATTCTTGCATTAAGCTGCTTATATTTTTTAAAATGTTCTCTTTGTCTTTCAAAAATATCAACAAAATCCTTAGTGCCGTCTCCAGCTAAAGCTTCTTCAACTGTAGGAATAAGAAGATTATCCACTAATTGTCCAGTAGTCTTGCAAGCATCAAAAAAGGCTTCAACTCCACCTTCTGCTCCATTGATTAAGGCTATCTTTCTCCACTCCGAAGGTATTATCTTAAAGTTGTCTTCAATGTAGCTATGATATTCCCTAAGAGTTTTAAAGCTCTTTGCACTGATTCTATTTTGACTCATAACATTATAATAATCAGCCATCTCTTCCTTGGTGGAAGGTCTCTTTGTGCCACTTACGCTCTCTCTTACAAAAGGCAGCTTTTCTATAGAATTATCATCATTTTCTAAATACTCATATACATACTTATAAGAATCAATGGAATCCTTATTCATAAATAAGGTAACAGCAGTTACTCCATATCTTCTAGGTCTTTCATTTAGTATCCATTCTATAGCTATGTGGGCTGAGGTATTTTGAAGAGACAAGGTGTTTTTAACCTTTCTATCCGCCACCTCTATATTGGGCAATATGGCTTGAAGTGCTGTTTGAACAAAAACTGTCTTTCCACCACCGTTTTCAAGAAGTATAGCACCATTGTAGCTTTCAAACTCAAAAATCTCATCGTTATATCTTTTCTCGCCATTTTCATATATTACATTAGTAAAACGAATTTTTGAAATTGCAGGCATTAGTTGTCATCTCCCTTCTTCTTGTCCATATTGTACATAAAGTCAAGTATACCTCGATTATAATCGTACTCCATATAATATCTTTGGATGATAGTCTTAGCCTTTTCTGTAAGTTCAAGCTCCTCATTGCCTATGTCCTTTATAAGCTCCTGATCCTCTAAAAACTTCTTAACAGTATTTAAAAAACTCTTTCTGCTTATTGTTCTAGCATCCTGACTCTTAACCTTTTCCTTTATCTCATCCATATCAGTCCACTTTTGAATAATAGCTGACCAATTATACTCAAATTCCTGATCTAGAGTCTTTAACTTCTCTTCATCATGCTCAGTAAGAATAAATATCCTGTGATTTAGACTTTCAAGCCAATCGGAAATAGTAATAAAGTCTCTGGTAGCCTCATTTGTTTGATAGCTGTCATAAAACTCACCAAATAATACTATTACCGATACATATAAAAGATACAAATCCAAGTTTACAGCTTTACTTGGAAGATAAGCCTTTCTAAGCTCTTCGTTTGACACATGGAAGATAGAATGCTTAGCTATAGGAATCATATATATAAGCTCTCCCGAAGAAAATATGGTGCAATCTACCTCTCTAGCAAATTGATCCACAAGCCCTCTAATTACGTCATCAGATAGATAAAGTCTTAAATCCTCCTTTTCTCCATATCCTTTCATGGCCAAGGTAGAATAAAGCTTAAAACTTTGTATTACCTGCTCATTGCTGTAAAATGCCATTATAATTCCTCCAATCTAAAGCTCATGTTCTTAATTTCAAATCTCTCTGTTACCTTAAGTATATTGTCTAGCTCTTCCACATAAAGAGTCTTACCTCTCTTTGCTAACAGCTTATATACTTGTCCCAGTAAACTTTCTTCTTGATCCTGCTGTTGTTCCATAATAATAGGAGACTTTTGATGCAGTATAATAAAAAAGTCATAAAAACTTCTATGATTTAATATTTCACCATAATTCTTTTCTTTAATAAAATCCACAATTTCTTCTATAGTTACTTCATCGTTACCCTTCATTGCCGCAAGAGTTATAGCTCCAACAACTTTATAATTGTTGCTTTGCAGCTTCATGTCACGCTTTAACTCCTCATCGCTGGTAACAGCTAAGAAGTCTACTACTCTTTCTTCCTTATCTAACTTTTCTATCTTCTGATGAGAGAATACCGTTATTGGAGACCAATTTTTATTTGTCTCTAGATAAAGAAAAGGTTCAATGAGAGTTCTAGTTTCCTTAAGAGGAATAGGCGATGAGAACACTCTGCTGGTGATTTCCTGATTAAAATTGAAGGAATCTATACCTACATAATATAAAGACTCTTGAGCGGCTTGAAGCGCAGAAGTTTTAAGAATAATACTGTCCTTAAAAAGCAATCTGTGATTGTAATGAACTTCACCTAACTCCTTGTCTATCTGTATGATAAGCTCATAGGCTTTTCTATCCTCAGCTTTGCTCAAATCACTGGCTATTTTCTCTCTGGTTTCTGAAACAAAGGCTTTTAATTCCTCAAACTCCTCGTTCTCCCTTTCAAGTCTGCTATTTATATCTTCTATTATGCTTTTATATCTTTCATAGGTTTCGCTTGATACAATGTTTCTATTTACCTCATGCTTTATCCTAACTATTCTATCTTGAAGGTTTTTAACATCTAAGTTCATCTCATCTATCTGCCTTAAAGCACCAGAAAACTCACCCTTTTCAAGCTGTTTTCTAAGCACCAGCTGATTTATGGAAAGCTGGAACTCATTGAAATACTCCTTTGTAGCAAAAATAAGCTCTAAGCCTTGTTCATCAAGAGTATAATACTGAGTGTTTGTCTCTAAATCCACCTTAGCTGCCTTTAGTATTGAATACTGAACATTATCCTGCTGTCTTGTCTCCCAATTGTAAAAGCTCTTTGAGTTTCTCTTTCCAGTAGGAGGTCTAAAGGTATCGATAATTGTTCTAGCTATTCGCTCAAAGCCGTAAATATCCAAATCCACCTCTTCTTTACTAAGTTCCATTAAAAATTCCGCTAGTTCCTTAACCCCAGTCTTCTTATTTCTTATAAGCATATTTTCAAAAAAGAACAGCAAAGTCAGCAATCCAAAGCTGAAATAATCAACATCCTTACCACTATTATCCCTCATACCTTTTCTTGATAAAGCATATAAAGGATCAAATAAAGCCAATCTCTGTATTCTCTCTCTGTAGTTCTCCACTACATTTCCTATGTTTATGTCCATGAAACCTTCCTCCATATGTGCTGAAGCTCTGTCTTACTTAGCCCTTCCTGAGGCCAGTAATAGCCAGTATCCAATTTATTCAGTATTAGTTTTTGTTCTTTTTCATTAAAGTTCTTCACAAAATTCTTTAAAGCTTCCGGCTTCTTTTTTTGATTCTTCTTTCCTTCTTTAAAATCAGTTTTTAGAAGCTCCTTATAAAATTCTGCTGCAAGCTTAACGGAAGCTCTTTCACTTAAAGAATTGTATATAGCTACACCTTCATTGTCTATATCTCCGAAGTAATATATTATATTGTTCTCCTTAAGTCCAGTCTGACTTTCAAGCATATTAATATTACCCACTATCTTCCACCCACTGCCAAAGATTAAGCTGCAGAATTCAGTATCAGGAAGTACCTCTAAAAGTCCAAGAAAGGTTGCTTTATTTTCTACTATTAAATGTTTATGCTGCTCTTTAGCATAAACTAAAGGATTCACCGCCAGCATCAAAGGGTCAGAGCCATTGTCTATTTTAAGCTTGTGATAAACCTTAATTCTTTCCAGTAGAACCTTCCCACCATTCTTCTCTATCCACTTTTCATCTCCAAAGATTTGGTATGATCTTTCTTGAGGTGTAACAGTGTCCTGTGGTAAACCATTAGCTTTAATATAGCTATCTACTTTGTCTATGAAAGGCAAATCCTCTTCAAATTCTTGTTCAAGTAATCCGAAATATTCCTGTATGTCGATTTCACTGCTCAACTTCAAGCTATATTGCTCAAGTCTAGATATATAATCTTTCAAGAGTTCTTCTTTATTTATTCCTAGCTTAAGAGGCAATGGATCTGGCCTTCCATCATTATTTTTAGGATTTATTGCTTTAAGGATATTCTCCCGCATCAATTGTCTAATTACCTTTGCCAAATCCTCGTAGTCAAAATTGCTTAAAGGCAACTCTAACAGTTCACCTATGGTTACAGTCTTCCTTTCTTTAGCTGCAATCTTTTTTAAATAATCTATTATATAATCATACATTTTTTCACCTAATCTTCATTTTCTATATTTGCTAGTACCTATACAATAAGGCACCTGCTTTTAGCTTTTGAAGCAGTTAGCCTGTTGTGCTAAAATTAATTAGTTATTTTCCACATTTTAATGCCATAACAAACTCGCTCTAAAGCCTTAACTGCATAGCATAAGCTCAACTTTTACATACATATATTTTAACACAAAATTGCTGAAAAACCCAATTATCGACAGAATATTTGTTCTGTACATTACTAACTTATACTTTTCTAGCTTTCCACTTCAATGACATATTTAAGTGGTATTTCAAAATTCCATAGCTTAATACGCTTGCTCTAAGAATTTATCCCCATAATTCGCCTGGTAACAACTTACTATAAATGATATTATTAATCATGACCATAAAAAAATCCAGTAGAAGGCTTTAATGTATCCTCCTGCTGGATTGTAATTTTGCAAACACCTTAAAATATGTCATTCACTTCGATTTTACTAAATGTAATTTTTCTATATAGTTATTTTTTTACAGCTTCTTCTAGTTCATTTTAAAATTATCTCTGCTTGATATATATGTATTACTTCATATTTAAAAGTTATAATATCAAATCCTTATCTCAGAAGCCAAAAGGAGATTTTAAAATAAACTCCTAACATACGTGGTACATATTTACACTTAATAATAGACGCATATATCTAAAATATACCAGGATCACTATAAAAGTTTATATTTTCGTTTCTCATTCTCTGAGCTTGATTTTTTAGTCTTACCTTATATTCCTCCCAGTTTCTTGAGGTTTTAGGTGTCCAACCTATCTCAGCATAGCCTAGAAGTCTTGGATAAATCATATAGTCCATAGCTTTTACTGTTGATATGGTTTCAGTCCATAAAGGAGATTCAATTCCTAAAGCCAATTGCTTCGGAGCAAAGTCAGTAACATCCCATCTATAACCAGTTTCAATAGGAATGTATCCAGCCCAGTTCAATCCATAAGGTGTTGCTTCATTGTACTTCATATCCAAATAGGCTTTCTTAGCTACTGAAACTACGATTTTCATTTTCTTTTGAACTGCAGCAGCATTTGAATCCTTCCAGTTTTGTAGTACCACCGCTGAATCAATTGTAGATGCAGTGTCAATTGGATCCCAGCCTATTGGTGTCTTGCCATATTTCTTTACTATATTAGACACTCTTCCAACAAAATAATCATAATCAGCTTTTTTAGTACTTTGTGCTTCATCCCCTCCTATATGAATATAAGCTGAAGGAGATATTTGAGAAACCTCTCTTATTACATCGTCTATAAATCCATAAGTCTTCTCATCATGAGTCATAAAGCTACTGAAGCCTACCTTCGTTCCTGTATACAAAGCCTTCTTCTTTCCGTCTGGGTTTAGAAAGCCATAAGAAGCTAGTGCCGCATTACTATGTCCAGGCATATCAAATTCAGGAATTATCTCAACATATCTATCTGCTGCAAATTGTACTAAGTCCTTAAATTGTTCTTGAGTGTAGAAGCCACCTGGACCGCCTCCAACTTGTGTACTTCCTCCAATAGCTGTTAAGTCAGGCCATTTTTTAATTTCTAACCTCCAACCTTGATCATCACTAAGATGAAGATGAAGCTTATTTATTTTATACTGAGCAGCTAGATCTATTTGACGCTTTACCTCATCCACTGTGAAAAAGTGTCTAGCTACATCTAGCATTAACCCTCTATGGCTATATTCAGGTTTGTCATCAATGGTTGCAGCTGGCACACTCCACTTTGCAGATGGCACTAAAGTACTTTTTTCTATATCCGCTGGGAAAAGCTGTCTTAAGGTCTGGATACCTCTTGAAAGTCCTTCAGGCTTATTAGCAGTAATTTTAATATTTCTCTCTGTGGTTTGTATGCTATAGCCCTCATTGCCCTTGTCTGCTTGTGCTCCAACTGTTGTCAAATATATACTTCCTGGTACTACATTATCTCCTACAACAACGTTTAAATCATATCCGGTAGCAGTTCTAAGCTTTTCTCTTAAAAACTCCCCAACCTTCCTAACTTCTGCAGTTTCATTGTCATCTTTTCCTTTTACATAAATTGAAGCCTTATTAGTAAGAATAAATTCTCCGCTGCCAGCTTTGTAGCTTAATGGTTTAGGAATTATATTATTGCTGTTAGTGACATCTGCAAGTTTTAATTTAGAACTGGCTTTTACTTCATAAAAACTTGTAGATTTAAGTGCAAACGGAACTAATAGTATTGCAAGCATTACAGATAACTTAAAATACTTCTTATCAATTTTTTTCATTTGTTAACCATCCTTATCTATAGATTATTTTTAGTTTTTCCTTTGTTTCAGATATATACCCATACTTGTAATAATCTGCTTCAAAGCTTTAATATTATTCTTTTTCTTTTTTTGAACAATAAATACTATAAATAAGTTGGAAATTTTTAAGTTTCATCATAAATCATCCATTTTCCACACTATTATATGGAAAATTAACTTCATTGTACTTCGTTAAAGTGTTACAACTTATAACAATTGTTGTTCCAAAGTTATTGTCTAGAAATCAATAAATCTTTTCAATTATTCTTACTAGCTCTAATAAAATATCCAGCCTTATACCAATCTAAATATTCTATTTCTGTGGTCCAACCTCTCTTATTGTACTCTTCTACAATCTTATCTGGAGTAAGATTGTTCTTCATTCTATTATTACTCCCTTGATACCATCCCATTTGTCTAATCTCTTTACTGACAATTTTAGTGATAGCTTCAAAATACTTATCTGTGTCTTCTATAAACATAAATACATCTCTACTCACTAAAAAATCTACATTCCTATCACCAAAGACTTCTCCTAAGGCGCTTATATCAACTTTAATAAATTGAAATTTATTTGATATCATTATATCCTTTAGCTCATCAGTACACTGCTCATCTATATCTAAACCATATATTTTATCTATAGCATTTTCTTCTAATAAAGCTCTTGACAAAAATCCTCCACCACAGCCTAAATCCAGTACTTTACCATATACTCCAGCAAAATAGGAAAGAATCTTTTCATCATAAAATGCAGCAGCCATAGCTTTATTAATTGTTAATTCCTTACCACAGCTATTACATTTTAATTTAACTTCAAAGCTTGTATCAATCCAAGGATGATGAAGATTTTGAAGGATACTGCATTCATTTCCACAACTGCAATAGGTTCCCCATAGGGTATAATTATGTTCTTTAAACAATATAACACCTTCTTGATAAAATAAGCTTATATTTATATTTTTTTAGTAAAACAAATAATCCTATTTGCTTCCTTAAAACCAGCATTCAAGTGAAATTTAAAACTCTGAGTATTATCTAACTCGCAATCACTGGCAAACTCACTGCATCCTAAACTTTTAGCCCACTGTTCACTGTATACTAAAAGTTCCTTAGCAATCCCCTTCATTCTGTACTCAGATCTTACATAAATTCCTTCTAAATAGCCTACTGGGCTGCTCTTTGTTCCTTCTACATAATCGTTTCTCAATTCACACTGAGCGAAGCCTACTGGAATTATATCCTCATAATAAATAAAGCAAGCTGCATTTTCAGAACTAATAAGTTGCTTAAACTCTTCATCTAACTCAGCAACTTGGTGGTGCGGCCATAATAGGTTGGCTAATTCTGCTACCGCTCTGCTGTCAGTAATAGTGGCTTTTTTTATCATGTTACATACCTCTCTTCAATTGATTGTCATTATAATTTGCTAATACTTATTTTCGTTCTATTTTTTATCTAATAACTGAAAAGCTATTAGTATAGTTATAAACTACCAATAGCTTTAAATAATTCTCTACGCATATCCATGCAATTAATAAATCAACAATGAATCTAACTTTTTTAGTGTATTTACTGCTTCTTCACTCTCCCCTAACCTCAAGGATACCTCTGTTAGCTTATATAAAGCATATTTTTTCCCAAGTTCAATATTATTGCTTTCTATATTTTCTAAGAATGCTTTAGTTATTTCTCTAATCTTTTCCCATTCTTCCTCATACTCATATACATTAACCAACTCTCTATAATTTTCAAACATCATATTGTATTGTTTATGTTCAAGAGCTATGTCTATTGCCAATTGAAAAAGCATACTACTTTCTTCGTACATACCTTGTTTTAAAAAAATCTTTCCTTTTGTATTTAATGTATTAGGTAATGTTCTCTTATCAACTAAACTCTTTAGTCTTTGAGCTTGGCTTATGTAATGAAGGCTTTTACTATATTCCTCTATATTATAATAATAATCAGACAAATTATTGTACACATAAGCTAAAAGTATATCATCTGTATCTTTAATAATATCTATTAGACTAAAGTATTCTTTAACTGCTTCTTCACCTCTATTTAGGCTATTTAGTATAACAGCTCTAGTTAGTTTAGCTTCATTTATTATTTTACTAGTAACTTCTTCTTCATTCTTTAACACATTATTATCAATTATATTTAGCCCTTTTTTGTACTCCTTCTTTTCATTATAGCAAAGTGCCAGATTGAGACTAGCCTTTATATATATAATACTGTCGCTCTGAGCTGAACTAAGTTCTATAGCTTGTTTATAATAAAAAATCGCCTCATCATATTCTTTTCTTCTATATTTACAATTGCCTAGATTATTATAAACACTGGCTTGTGCTCTATCATCTCTTAACTCCTTATACTTTCCTAAAGCATTACTAAAATTTATGAATGCATTCATATCATTTTGTTCTTTAACGTACTTTTTACCATTAACCTCATATACTCTAGCCAATATATCTACCAAATTAAACTTTTTACTAGTAGTCATAAGCTCATCCAGCTTCTTATAGCTAAGAGTTTCTCCATTGGTTAATTGTTCTTCACAATAAAGCCTAGCATCTTCTTCTGGCTTTCTTGAAAAATATTCATCATCTAGATTTAAGTTAACAGATATTCTCTTGGCAATTTCATTAAATTTTTCTGCTAAAGCCTTTGAGCTTGCTTTACTAACGGTTCTTTTTCCACTTTCCATCATACTTATGAAGGCCCTTGTCATATTAGTTCCTTCAAGTTCAGCTTGGTTCACTCTAAACTTTTTCCTCATCAATCTAATCTTTTCACTTGGATTGTAAAATTCCAAACTGATCACCCCGTTTCTATCTCATTGCTTAAGTTATTAATCATATTACATATTATAACTGCTGACTTAGTAAAAATCACCATATTTTATTAATAAACGTTAATTTTTTCAACATTTTTCATTTATACTCATTATATGTTTAGTAATTATCGAAATGTTGTCATAGAACAGAGCTTCAACGAGGCATGTCGGCAATATTGGTAACGTTAATATATTTTTATAGATACATAGTTTTTTAATCTGATAACTATGATAATTGACACCTCAGAAAATAAAAAATTCGCTAAAAAAGCAAGCAGACTCATACATTAATTGAATCTGCTTGCTTTATTTGTAAATACTATTTGCATTTTTCAATAACATTAACCATGGAAGTACCCAGTTCTCGCTGAAACTACAACAAAAGGAACTTCTTTACCTTCCTTCTGTACATAAGCTTGATAAGAATCCCCTTGCAAATGTTCTAGCTTAACCACTTTTTCTTCATAGGTATCCTGTAGATCTTTCTTAAATAGATCTTGCCAGTTATTTTGAATAGGTGCGTTCTTAGTCATATAAGATGCAAAGCTTGCAACATCATCTTTTTTGCCACCATTAGTAACATATTTTTTATATAGACTTGCAATATTGACTTTCTCTAAGAAAGTTTTACTCCATTTTAATTTTTCAGCCTCTGATTTATTTTCTTGACCATTTAGAATATAATTCTTAGTTTTTTCCGTAATCTCCTGATCTGTATAGCTTTTTGCTTGAGCATTGCTACTTGGCGTAGTTGTTTTTTTACTAGAGCTGTCAGTGTTATTTTTCGTAGTATTTTGATTAGTTTTATTTGCTTCTGAATTATTATTATTAGTAGTACTTGCATTGCTATTACTATCAGTGTTATTAGTTGAAGCACTTGTTGTATTATTCGCCTGAGTATCTGGTGTTTGCTTTGATGTGTTGTTTGCAGTGCTATTAGAGGAACATGCTGTTAGAAAAAGCACTAACACTAGAGGGCAAAGTCTCATTATTTTCATTCAAATCACTTCCATTATTTAATATAGCTTAACTATATTAACATAAAAACAATACTTTTACAATTAATACAATAACTGTTTACCTTAAACCTTTTATGTGTTTAATAGACAAAACAAAAAAATAATAAAAGTATTTTATTTGTTTCATAAAGTAAAGTGTTTTTTATTTAGGAATATAAAAATTTTACTTCTTAACTTGTAAAATTATTATATTTTTATATTCTTAAATTCTTAACTTCTTAAGAATTTATTGGAAACATGCGGGTTCCAGCATTTTTATCTGCTATTAATTCTTTGCGCAAGCTCATCTAAACATCGGTAGACTTACCACTTAATTTCAACAGGTTCCTTTAACAGAGCCAATATATAAAATGTACTCTTTTTTTCAGGAACTTATCACTAGTTGTTGTTAGCTTTATTGTTGAGATAATCTTCATAGAGTTTATCAAAGCCTTTAATACCTATGGCTTTGGCCGTATCCTCCTCATAATATTCCTTCAGCTCTTCTACCTTACTTATAGGCATTGAGTACTGAATAATTATAGTGCTGTTTAAAAAGTATACTTTATTTTCCTTTATAAACTTTATAACTTCTGCAAACAAGATTTCTTTTTCTTTCTCATATTTAGGCCGTTCTCCTTCATAAGAAATCTCTACAATGCAGTCAGTATAAGTATATTTACTCTCGTTAAGTAGATTCCACTTTACTTCTTTATTTTTAATTCTAT
Organism: Clostridium sp. C8-1-8; assembly: GCF_009928445.1. Taxonomy (GTDB): domain Bacteria; phylum Bacillota; class Clostridia; order Clostridiales; family Clostridiaceae; genus Clostridium_AR. Next base: position 86,096 of record NZ_JAABNO010000021.1, read on the forward strand.
CTAACACAATAAAATCATTTATATACAAATCTATACCTGAGGTATCTTCCTTACTACCTTTATACAAAGTTACATCATAGTGACCTAATATCTTACAATAACTTATCTTTCTTGCTTGAATATCTACTGGTTCAACTTCCTTATCATTCACCAAAAGTATAAGCTCACCCTTTGATAAGAATCTGCTATATATTCTTCCTAAGCTCTTAAAAACCTTTTCATAAAAATAGTTACCGCTAAGTTCTTTTAACAAAGTCTTTTCTAGGTCGGTAATGATTATAGTTGTACCTTCTATTTCCTTAGGATTATAAGCTATGTTTTCACTTTGAGAAGCTAGCTCTTCGCTACCCAAATTAATATCCAAAGCAAACTTCCTGGAGCATCTTTTCTTATTTGAAAATATTTCAATCTTATTTCCCAGCTTAAAGAAAGACTTTTTTATTCCTAATCCCTTAATACCCTGGCCATCCTCAATACCGATTCTAAATATATCCTTATCACTGATCTTGCTTTGGATACCTCCACTGTTGTCACTTATTGTTATTTCATCACTGGAAATCTTTATACTTACCCTGCAAGGATTATCACCTGTTGTAACCCCTGTTCTAGCAATTATGGAGTTATCTACAAATCTAGTTAGAGACTTCGCTATCTCTTCATCCTCTACTAGCTTTTTTCTAAGGAAATTTTTATCAACTATAACTCGGTTAAAATTAGCCATTTTTCTCCCCTACTATTAAGTAATATAACATTACTATATGCAGGGAATTTTATTTTGCTACTAATGTTTAGTTCTATAACATAGTTTGTTTAACTATGTTTGTACAAGGCAACTCTTTTTAGCACTTTTTTAATATATAACGTTATTTATATATATATAAATTATCAAATTAGAACAAATCAATACTAATTTTATTAACTTGATAAAATTAACATTTTTTCACATTTATGATGTTTAAGTATTTTTATTGAAGTATAATTATATATATGTGTATCAAAGTAACATTAATTAAGTAAATAGGGGGATATCTTTATGGATTTTTTTTATCCTAGTGAAAAAATCAAACTAATGAGAAAAAAGTTTAGAGTTAACCAATCTGAACTAGAAACAGAAAATATGACAAGGGCTTACATAAGTATGATGGAAAGTGGCAAGAGAAATGTTACAAAATCCAGTTCAAAAATGTTAGCTGAGAAATTTAACCATATAGCAAGTAGAATACACGCTAATCTCAATTTAGACGATGATTACTTTTTTAGACAACCTAAGGATGATGCTAGATACTATTGTTCAAATGAATTGAATTTCGAAAAAAATATTACTCATCAGAAATTAGATGAATTAGCACAAATAGAATTAGACTATCATTTAGATGATTTACTAGCTGAAACCTATGCTAGAAATGGTAAAATGTATTTAGCCGAAAAGGACTATAATAATGCCTATATCTATCTAAATAACTCGTTAGGTATGTATAAAGAATTAAGACTTTATACTGAACAGCCAGACATATATAAAAAATTAGGAGCATGTAAAATAGCAAAAGGTGATTATGAGGATGCATTATTTTTCTTTAATCAAGCCATAGCTTATGCTGAAAAAGTAAATGATATTGAAATATTTATTAAAGCAAGTCATGACTTAGCCATAGCTTACGCTGGCCTTAAGCAGTTTAATAAATGCCTAGATACCTTAGAAAAAAATATACTAAGAAACAAATTAGCATCAGATCATGCTCTTTTTAATAGTGCTAAATTTATAAAAGCTAATATTTTATTTGAAAACGGCAGCCAATCAGAAGCAGTAAAAGAGTATTTTGAATTAGCAGAAAAAATCAGAGCTAGTGATGAAGTAACACTAGGTGTTATTTATAATAATATTGCTGAATACTATTACAATATAACAGATTATTCTAAAAGCTTAAATTATATAAGTGAAGCTCAAAGAGTAAAAATGAAATCTAACAAGAGAAGCTTATCCTCAACCCTAGCTTTAAAGTCAAAAGTACTTTTAGCTCAAGGTTATTACGATGAAAGCCTACTTTTAATTGAACTTGCAATAGATATGGCAGAGCAGTACATGACTTTCAATATTTTAATTGATAATTATAAATATCTAGTTAAGATATTAGAAATTAGAAAAGACTATGGTAAAATCAAAGAAAAAATGAATAGACTTCTGATAACATCTAAAGATTACAATCTAGAATCAGGAAAAAGTTATTCTATATTTAAACTTGCAGAAGTAGCTTCTCTTGAAGGTAATCGTGAAGATTCTATTACTTTACTACATGAACTAGAATCTTACTTGTAAAAATACTTTTTTATAATTAAGTAAATATAGTGCATTTATGTATATTTTGTAATATAATAGTAACATATATTATATCTAGGAGGAGTTCAGGTGAAAAAGAAATTATCTAGTCTTATTATTAGCACATTATTAATAGGTTTTATCACTCTACCAAACATTAGCAATCTTGCTAACATTAAATCAGGTAATTTAAACGGTATCTTTATAGAATATCCATTCCCTACTGATTTATAATATTTAGGTATAAGTTGCTTCTATACTACAAATCCCTAATTGAATCATACATATGCTGATTCAATTAGGGATATTTTTAACATTAACACTAAAATACACTTACACACCTTCTTGAAATTTTTACAAATTAAAACTATTATAAATTATATCAATTTTTGATAAAAGAAGAGATTCTATATGACAAATAATAAAATTGTTTCAAAATACTCATATCTTATACCGTTTGGCGTTGCATCGCTATTGCCTACCTTCAATTTAGCCTTTATACAAAAAGGAAATAATATCGATAAGGCATTCTTTTTTGCTATTCTTATATTATACGTTCTGGCTATTGCTGCAATAATATTCAGAAATAAAAAACATTGAAGAACAAATAATTTACTTACATATATTGTGGACAAGGTTTCTTCTCAAGGAACTATCTTATATATTATCTAAGATAGTAATATTACTCAGCTATATGAGCAGTGTAGAAACATAATAGAGGCATTGACTTCTTAAGTATAAAATGATTACACATGAAGTATTGGTTGAAATTACTTCCTCTTATCATTTCAAATTTTAAAGAGTTAGCCAAAATGTTTCAAGATAAGAGTAACTATGCAAATTCAACTAGAATATATAAGCTTATCTTACACATTGATGGTTATGCTATGTAGATTCGTATTTTTATAAAGTATTGCATCTATGAAGAATCATATAAACTACAGCAACATTAAAATCTCCCTTAGTCAAATAACATAATTTATTAACTAAGGGAGATTTTATATTTTCTTATCTAAAAATTATATCCTCTCTTCTTGGCCCATTAGATATATATTTTATTGGATAACCAACTTGAGCTTCAATAAATTCAATGTATATTCTTGCGTTTTCTGGCAAGTCTTCATAGTTACGAATACCAGTAATATCACATTTCCAGCCATCTAAATAGGTATAGATAGGTTTTGCTTTATTAAGTAATGGTGCCACAGGAAAATCTTTAGTTTCCTTTCCATTAATGTCATATCCAATGCAAACCGGAATTTTATCTAAATAACCTAACACATCTATTAAAGACAAGGCAATTTCTGTGGTGCCTTGAAGCATACAACCATACTTTGTTGCAACCACATCGAACCATCCCATTCTTCTAGGTCTTCCAGTTGTTGCTCCGTATTCTCCGCAATCTCCTCCTAGCTTTCTTAAGGTATCAGCTTCATCATAAAAAATCTCACTTACAAAAGCTCCTGCTCCAACAGCAGAAGAATATGCTTTCACAACGGTAACTATTTCTTTTATCTCATAAGGTGGAATCCCAGCACCTACAGCCCCAAAACCAGCCAAAGGTGATGAGGACGTTGTAAATGGATATATGCCATTATCAGGATCCTTTAATGCACCAAGCTGCCCTTCTAAAAGTATTTCTTTCCCTTGCTTTATTGCATTATTAAGCAATAAAGCAGCATCACACACCATAGGCTCTAGCCTTTCTCTATATCTAATTAATTTATTATAAATCACATTAGAATCCAGCATTTCCCCATTATATAGACTTTTTAAAAGAACATTCTTCTGATCACAATTTAGTTTTATCTTATCCATAAGAATCTCATCATCAAATAAATCGCAAACTTGAACCCCTATTTTAAGATATTTATCAGAATAAAAAGGAGCTATTCCAGACTTTGTTGAGCCAAAGCTTTTTGCTCCAAGTCTCTCTTCCTCTAATTGGTCAAACAATATGTGATAAGGCATAACAATTTGAGCTCTATCAGATATTTTTATTTCTGGCATAGGAACCTTTCGTTCCAGTAGACTATCAAGTTCTTTAAAAAACTCTTCTATATTAAATGCTACCCCTTGAGCGATAACATTTGTAACATTCTTTCTGAAAACACCTGAAGGTAGTATGTGTAGCGCAAACTTTCCATAATTATTTATTATAGTATGCCCCGCATTAGCTCCTCCCTGAAACCTAACAACTATGTCAGATTTCTCTGCAAGCATATCAGTAATCTTGCCTTTTCCTTCGTCTCCCCAATTGCCACCAACTATTGCTTTAACCATAACAAAAACCTCCTATAAAACTAATTTGGATTTGACTTACCAAATAATCGTAACATAGAAGGTGATATAAATATAATTGGTATTACTTATCCATGATATAAGCTGTACTTATGGCATTAACAAATCTAATAGTCTTTTACCGGAAGGCGAAATAGGCACTTTATCTTGAGTTATAATACATATACTTCTCTTTGGAATAGGCTTCTTTAAATTAATCTCAAACACACTTCCCTTTTCAATAAGCTCCTCAGCAAAGTTCTCTACAACACAGCCTATACCTAAGCTTCTTCTAGTAAACTCCACAATTAAATCACTATTAGCAAGCTCAAATTCGATGTTAAGAGTAGCTTTTTCCCCTGCTAAAAAATCATCAACATACTTCCTAGTACTTGTTCCATTTTCTAAACAGATTATAGGATAGTTTTCAAGCTCTTTAAACTCTATGCTCCTATTATTTAGCTCTTTAAAGCTATCATTGGCAATGAATATATCCCGAATATCACATACCGAAGTTATCTTTACCCCTTCATACTCCTTTACCGGCTGGCTTACTACTCCAAAATCTATCTTGCCTTGTTTCAAGTACTCTAAGGTTTCTGGTGTAGGTAGATTAGTAACTTTAACCTTAACTTTTGGATAAAGTTTATGAAACTCCTCAAGAAAAGGCAGAAGATAATATTGTAAGGTCATATCACTAGCCCCTATTCTTATCTCACCTGCTTCAAGGGTTAAAAGCTCTTTAAACTTACTCTCTCCAAGAGCCATATACTCATAACCTCTTGATATGTATGTATATAAAACCTCTCCCTCAGGAGTAAGCCTCACTCCCTTGGAAGTTCTATAAAACAAGTTTCCGCCAAGAGTATTCTCCAGCTGCTTTATCACTTGACTTACAGCAGGCTGAGTAATATAAAGCTCCTCTGCTGCACGAGTTATACTCTTTAGCTTTGCCACATAGTAAAATATCTTGTAATACTCAAAGTTTATCATGACATAACCACACCTTATTTTACTGATTTATCATATAAGATATAGTTATAATATATTACTAAAATCTTCATCAGTAAATAGTATTAAATTCGTTAAAGTGGCTTGACATCTCTGTCAAAAGTTACATATAACGCTTTCCTGCCCTCATAGATACATTTAGCATAACTAAAATGCAATGACTCTTTTCACATTCTTTATTATGTTTACTAATCTTAATCAATGGTTCTAACTTTATTACCACTTATAATATATAGTCTTAGTGTACACTAAGAAAATTAACTATATTAAAGATTTAATTTCTTTTATGAATTTACTTTTTCTGTTATCATATAGTTGTGAAATTACAATTACCATTTATCTTATTGGCTATGTTCAACACAGTACTTTAACAGCATCGTCTTATTTGATTATATGGTAACTTATAGGTATCCTTTACGAAAACTTAATTTATACTTATTATTAAATCTCGGATTCTGGCGATTTTGTGGCATGTATAAATTAATAGTTAAAGTTGGTTCCCTATATAGCGTATCAATTATGAAAGGCTGGTTTTAATGTTAACAGATGATACAAAACTTAAAAACCAAGTTGATATCTATATATCAATGGGGAAATATAATCAGGCAATTGATGTATTAAAAGAAATGTTATCAAACAACCCAAACAATTGCAGATATTTATACTTAATTGGTTTCTGCCATCACATGATAGACAAAGATGAAGCTGCTCTTATGTATTGCTATGAAAGCTTAAAAAACGGTTCTACTGGAGACTGTCATTATTTATTAGGTATGATATACAAAAAATTATCAAAACTAAACAAAGCTAAAGAGCATTATCTTGAATGCCTTAGAATAAATCCTCTTGAAGCATCTGCTTTGTCTTCTTTAGCTTTAATTATGCTTGAAGTTGGTAATAAAAAAGAAGCACTGAAGTATTTAAAAAAAGCTGAGGAAATTGATCCGCTTGATATAGATGTATTGTGCGATATATTGGAATTCCATACTACAAAGAAAAATAAGAAATATCAGAAAGAGGCCTTACAGAAATTCTTAGAAAACTCACAAAACGAATTTGATAAATTGGTGGCCCTAGGAGTCTATAATTTATCAAACAACAGATTTTTAAAAGCAAGAGATTTTTTTAGGCAAGCTTATGTACTAAATCCAACTAATAAAACTCTGCTAGGTTTTCTTGAAAAGACTTCCAGGCCTTCACAATGGTTATTGATCCCACTTATACCACTAGCAAAAACTAAAAGACCAGGTATCGTACTTTTAATGGGGTTAGTTGCATTGATGATAATCGCCAACACACCTATTATTAAAGGAGCATTTACTATACTTTATTATTCATATATTAGCTATATTGTATATATTGCATGCGTAGGGTTACTATTAGATTTTATTGAAAAGCATATACGTAAAAAATAGTTTTGGGTTATTATTTTACAGAAAGGTCGTTAGTACGAAATGGAAAATGAAAATTTTAAAAAGGCTCTATATGAAGTGGAAACCTATATAAATATGGGCCGATATGACCAGGCAGTCGATAAGTTAAAACCTCTACTATCTCTCGAACCCAATAGCGGTAGGATGCTGTATTATTTAGCTCTCTGCTATTATAATCTTGATATTCATGAAGACGCTATAGAACTTTGCTATCAAAGCCTCGGTAATGGATTTTCTGCTGAAGACTGTCATTTTCTCTTAGGATGTATATTTAGAGAATTGGCTAAATATAAAGAAGCAGCAGAACACTATAGTGAGTGTCTTCGCATAAACCCTAAAAATGCTAGGGCATTATCCTCCTATGGAACAGTGATGCTTAAAACCGGCAATGACAAAAAAGCTCTAAAGCTTATCAACGAAGCTTTACAAATAGCTCCCTCAGATGATATAGTACTTCGCCATATGTTTGTTTACAATTTGAGCAAGGGAAGGAAAAGGAATCAACTCAACTCTTTACAAAAGTATTTAACCAGCGAAAATGATGAAGTTAGTAAGCTTACCCATATCGGAGTATTTAATATGCACAATAAAAATTACGCTTCTGCAAGGGAAAACTTTAGACAAGCTTTCTTACTTGATCCTACTAATCCAAAGGTATTGAGATTGCTAGAAGAAATGGACATATTAACAAATTGGTTCTTTATACCTCATAGATTAATTCAAAAAGCCGGAGGAGCTGGCGTAGTTTATTTAGGATTTGTTATAATTTTCATAGCAACTTTGAATATAAAAGATATAACCATACATTGGATACTGATTGTAACATATCTAATCTTTGTCCTATATACTTACCTTTCACTTTTTGTATACAGACTCATTAAGAAATCAAAAATAAAATCTAATAGTAGAAATATATAAAGGAGGCTCAAAATGGATAAAATTGAACTTTTAAGAGGACTAGTAAAAGAAAATCCTCAAAGCAGCAATGCTTGGTATCTGCTTGGATCAGAGTACTCAGCAGTTGGCAATTATAGCGAAGCGCTTAAATCATTTTCAGAAGCCTTAAAATATTGCGATGATAAAACTAAAGATATGATAATAATAGAACTCACTAAACTTTCCAATATGGAGGTGCTTAACAAACTTCAACCTGGAGCTTCAACCAAGGCTAATAGTGGAGAGACTTATGAAACTGAACCTTCACCTGAAAACATCGAAGATAATATAGAAGAAAGTAATGAAATTGAAGATATGCCTTCAACAGAAGAACACACAAATGTAATTCCACTTAGAGTAATTGAAGGTGGAAGAAACTATGCAGTTTTAGATGAAAAAGAAGAAAATATAAAGGTTACCTTCAATGATGTTGGCGGACTAGATGATTTAAAAGAAACTATTAAGATGAAAATAATAAAGCCTTTCGTAAGCCCTGGCCTATTCGATAAGTTTAAGAAGAAGGTAGGAGGAGGAATATTACTTTTTGGCCCTCCAGGCTGTGGTAAGACTTTTATGGCTAAAGCAACTGCTGGAGAGTGTAACGCAAACTTTATTCCAGTGCATATTACCGATATACTAAATCCTTACCTTGGACAAAGCGCTCTTAACGTTAAGGATATATTTGCAACTGCTAGAGCTAAGAAACCTTGCGTTATGTTTTTTGATGAAATAGACACCATAGGCTTCAACAGATCCAAACTTTCCTCAGAACATATGAGACCTGTAATAGATCAGTTGCTAACTGAGATTGAAGGTATAGACTCAAGTACTCAGAAGCTTTTAATTATTGGCGCTACCAATATGCCTTGGGATGTGGACTCTGCCTTCAAACGTCCTGGTCGTTTTGACAAAACAGTTTTTGTACCACCACCAGACCAAAAAGCCCGTGAAGTTATTTTCAAGCTAAAACTAAAAGATAGACCAATGGAAATTATAGATTATAGCACCTTAGCCAAACTAACCCCACTATATTCAGGCGCAGATATTGAAAACGTAGTTGAGGTTGCAACAGAGAACGTAATAGAAGAAATCATGAGAACTGGCATAGAACGCCCTATAGGCATGAATGACTTAAATACAGCCATCCAAATGACAAAGCCTTCAACCTTAGAATGGCTAAGAACCATAAAGAACTATATTAAATACTCCAATCAGTCAGGACTTTACGATGAAGTAGATAAATTTATTAATGCTAACAAGAAACTTTTATAAGCTATCTTTACGATAAGTAAATACATTAAAAATCATCAACGGATTATATTCTATAAAACAAATAACTAAAACCAATCGCTAAAGAGACCTTCTTTAGCGATTTGTTTTGACCATTAGCATTTCTAAATGTATATGAGATAACTATTGCCGGCAATAAGATATTTTTACGCTTTTACCTTTAATAATATATGTGAAGAAAATTTTTCAGTCTTCATAGTTTTTTATTATTTACCATAACCTTTTCCTCTAACACATTAATTTTACTAGGTTCAGCCAATAAAATATTCTAGAATTCCCCCACATAAAGTTCAAGCTATTTCTTATTATACTTTGCGCTAGTTCTAGACATATTTAAATTATACTAGAGCCTAAAAAAGAGCATTCCTAGATTCGTTCAACACAAATCCATGAATACTCTTTTTATACTCAATTAACTTGAAAAACATAACCTAAAATATTGATTTATACTTAAAACTGGTTCTCTCGCAATTTTGGTGAAGTTATAATATAGTGTACCAAGCTGGAAGAAACACTGTTTTTCTATCCAGTCGTACCCTGAGAATGTAGAATTTTACTCCTTAGAAGATCAAAGTTGCACCTTCCATAGCTTGTGCGCTTTATGCCTTTAACCTTGTTCACCATTCCTTCAAGAAGTCCATTATTATATTTACTACTGGTACTATTTTTAACTGACGCAATATCATTCTCTATTCCAGATATGTATGAGCTTAACTCTGAAACATTAAAATCTTTAGCTTTACTTATCCAGGTTTCTAATGTGAGAGAACCACCTTTAAATATACTCTTGAAGTCATCAATAAGATTCTTTAAATCTATTAATTCAGGATATGTTCTGCTTAACATTCTAAGTGTATCAACATCAGTATTACTTAGATTTTCTGAGTTCTTGCATATAGCATTAATTACTAAGCTTGAATTAATAATATAATTTGTCTTTGTATTAACACTACTGTCTGCTATGTCAATTACAGAAGCTCTTTTTATACCATTTTTGCTCATATATGAAGACAAGTACGAAAGCGATCCTTTATAACCTAATTTACTTATTTCATGTAAGATTTCTTTATGTGTTTTACATTGTTTTAGTAACTTAACAATATGACTTTTATATTTATCAAGTTCGCTTCCTCTTTTTATTCCTTGAGGCCAATATATATTTTTTTCTGATTTCAAATATTCCTTTATAGTGTTTTTTGACATGGAATACTCTCTAGCCAGTCCTCGTATGCTTGCTCCAAATTGATGCTTATCCTTTATTTCTTTTATAAACGCACATTTAGCTCTGATTTTTTCATCTCTTATAGCTGTCTTGATATTATTTTTATCTTCTATAACGGCATCAACAATTTCTTCTTTATTCTTTGGTATGACCAAGTTTTTTGGGTATTTTCTCTTAATATATCTATTTATGTTATCAAGTAAATTCTTCACTAAGTGAAATTTATCTGATACTTGAAGAGCGTTTGGAAGTGCCTCTGTAATTGCGCTAGCATATGATATTGAGCCATCTCTACTGACTAGTCTGATTTGTGGATATTTCTTTAACCAATCTGCTACTG
>NZ_JAABNO010000108.1 GCF_009928445.1 Clostridium sp. C8-1-8
CATTCTAAAAAGCTGTTCTAATCCCTTTTAATCCTTAGGCTCAGCTAATAAAACTTTATACTTTTATTTACAGTAAAAATCACTGAAGCGATTTTCTTCAGTGATTTTTTTGCCCATCTGCCTTTTCTGAACGTATGTGAAGAAATTCTGGCAGGTGAATATTTTTTCTTTTACTGTACATTCTAAAAAGCTGTTCTAATCCCTTTTAATC
>NZ_JAABNO010000109.1 GCF_009928445.1 Clostridium sp. C8-1-8
ACTTACTCTCCCACACAGTCGCCCATGCAGTACCATCAGCCGTTCATGTCTTAACTGGCGTGTTCGGTATGGGTACGAGTGTAACCCATGAACGCATTATCACTAGATATTCTAATATTGATCATCAATTACTTCAAAGGAAGCTTAACCTTCTCCGGGGTAATTTTTAACGCCTTCTATCGAATGCTAAATTACCCTTCAAATGCATAA
>NZ_JAABNO010000110.1 GCF_009928445.1 Clostridium sp. C8-1-8
AAGTACATATTACAATTCTTTTGATAAGGGTGAATCTGTGAGAGAAAAGGAAAATTAGGATTTAAGAATAGCTATTAAAAGAATCTACGATGATAATAAAGGTATATATGGTGCTCCAAGAATTAACCATATACTTAAAAATGAAGGTTATAAACTATCTTTAAAGAGAGTTCAAAGACGTATGGCTGAACTTGGCCTTTGGGCGATAAC
>NZ_JAABNO010000022.1:0-83023 GCF_009928445.1 Clostridium sp. C8-1-8
TAATATCCTTCAAATTCACATCTCCAAACATAGTTTTTATTTATTATAAGTGAAAATCTATGTTGAAATCATTGAATAATAGTTTCCAATAAAAGTATCACCAAAATTGCGAGAGAACCAGTTTTAAGTATAAATCAATAATGTTGTTCCTGCCTTAATTAATTTAACATTAGAGTTTTTTATCGCCAAGTCATTTATCTTTTCTTTTGTATCAAAAATAACATTTCCATTCATTTCAGAAATTGATAACCAATTATGTTTAGCATTTATATAATATTCATTATTATTTCTTGAAGGAGTTCCACCAATTTTTACATTACAGATTGTGCCAAGTTTTTTCTTTTCATATTTCCATTTAGGTAGTTTTTTTTTACTATTTAAACTAATTCCTTTTTCAAAGTCAACCATATCAAAATTCATCATTCTTATTAAATCAGTAATTGAAACGTTTTTTCTCATGTGTTCATCGATAATTATATTTTCATTTAAGAATGCCTTGTAAATATAACTATTAGCCTTCTTAGGATTTAACTGGTCATCTTCATCATATAGCTTTGTTCCATTAGGAAGCATTTTAATACCCTCATGACCTCTACGATTGCTAAATTCATAACCAATGAAATTTTTTTCTTCTTGTTTTTCACCAACCTTAACAATAATCGTCTTTTGAGGATAAGCAAGTAAGAACTAAAGCATTTTGTCCTTTTCTATTTCAAAAATTTTATCAAAGAACATTTTATCAAGCTTTACTTGTTGTTCCTGTAAAGAAAGTTCTTTAAATATTTTTTTATCCTTTAAGTTTTTAATTTCTGTAAGATTATTAAACCATATAATATAGTCATTAAATAATTCAAGTGATTTAATTTTATCATTAGGTTTTCTTTGTATTAATGTAATATAATCATCAAAATTAATACCTTCAAACACTTCTTTTATGTATTTACTAAATGCTTTTTCTATGCCTAATACTGTAACATCTTTCGGTCTATCGAAAAACATATTAATAGCATTATGAATATTGTGCCAATCGCTATCGGGTCTACGTTCTAAAAACAGAGTAACGGTGTTTGTACCTGTAGCCATAAAAGTATTTGACCCAAACTCTGTTATTGCTTTTACATAAAAACTCTTTAATAAAATTTCTCTTGTAGCTATATATATACCCGTATTACTTAAAATAGAGCTTGGTAAAATAACTCCTGCCCATCCACCAACTTTTAAAAGTTGTTTCGTTCTTTCTATAAATAAGCATTCTATTTCAGAGCTGTTATCTGTAAGGCGGTCATATAATTCAAAGGATTCATCTCCATATTTTACAGTAGATTTAAAAGCGGCTACGGAGTACGGCGGATTAGCTATAAGAATATCAAATTGTTCGTTGTTTTGTTTATTCTCCTTTGAAACTCCTTTAAGTTTTCCTCTAAAATCCTTTGACTTTATAAAATGGTCAAGTCCATTTGCTCGGATAATATTAGCTTCACCATCACCATTTAAGAAAGAACTTACTTTTGTAGTCTTAACAAGGCGATAGTCTGCTTCAATACCGTAAACATAATCCTTTGCCCACCCAAATGGATTATATTTTGCCCAGATCTCTATATTTTTTCTTGCTGATGGCTTTGCCTTACTTACATCAATTTCCTCTATTATTTTCTGAACCTGGTCCATATATTCAGTTAAAAAATGCCCACTACCTGTTGCATAATCAATAGCACTAGGCAAAACTTGTAAATCCATAACTAGACCTTCAACATTACTTCTTCGTTTCAGCTCAATAGTATTTTTTCTTTCCTTAAGTAGCTCTTCGATTTTTCCGCTTAACTCAATATCCTTCCTGTAATTAAAGGCAATCTTGTCTAAATTGATTGAAATGTCTTCATATGCTAAAATTTCTTCTTCATTATTGGTTCTTAAGGCCTTAAGCATAGGCTGAATCATATGAAGATCTTCCTTAGAGGTAACCCTTAGTAATTCTCTACTTATTTTCTCTTTATCCTCACTTATAGCCCTTTCCTGTGCCAATATAAATAAATTAACTGCCACTGCTGTGATACCTTGAGCTTCATCATAAAAAGTATCCTTTAATTCTTCTGTTAACTCAGTTTTTTCCCTTAAGCACTGAAAGTCCCAAAGGGTTTCTAAGAAGAAGTTCCACTCAGCACTATCCTTTGTCATTCTGTCCCACATTATTGCCCCTTCACTGGCGGCTCTTCTAGCTTGCCTAAAGTTGCCTTTAAAGATTTTTTGAGCATTATTAGTACCGATTAGGACAGTTGGAATGCCTATGGTATTACTTAAGGTAACAAAGAAGTTTAACATTTCCTCTTTTTCATCCTTAGCCTTTAGTAGATGCTGAATTTCATCTATAACCAATACACCTATTCCATACATACTAGCTAGAGTGGTCATATGTAGCATCATTGAGGAAGTAACTCTATTAGAATATCCGAACTTATCTAAATATCTAGTGCCTAAGAGATCGTCAATTGCCTTAAAGAAGCTTTTGCATAGCGTTGCTAAGCTACCATCATGTGGACAATCAATCTTTAGCCAAACTATTTGCGTTCTACTAAAATTACTTCCTTTATACTCCTCATGTTTAATTATTTGCGGATACATCAATAACAATCTCTCAATAGCTGTGGTCTTACCAATTCCTGATATACCAATGATTGCTAGGCTATCTGCTGTAGAGCGTATATGCCTCATACTATCTTCTAAAACAGCATCTTCTGAGGCCTCAGCTCTTATTTGATTCAATATCTTTAATCTTTCTAAGAAGCTTTTATCTAGAGGATTTCTTGCTAAATACCCACGTCTAAGCAGCGTTGATAATCGTCTTTCAACAACAAAATGTATTGGCAGAGGTTGAACAAAGTTTTTAGCTCTTTTTATGATATGATATCTTAAATTAGAAGGCTTTATTCTATCCTCGTTGCTTATTGTAGGTTCTATTGTGAAGCGATCCATGACTTCTTCCTCAAAAAATATAGGTGGTAAAGCTTCAATGAAAGGGTTTCCCATATACTCCTCCAATTGTTGCTCCTTATAACTTGCTCTTTCTACGTCTCCTTTTAAGATAACAATCTTTTTAACATCGTCCACGTCTCTCATCCCTTTTCCTTTTGAGCATTTCCATTAGTCTATCCTTACTCGAACTCTCCTTAACTTCTGGTTCCTCGCTGAGTTTTGGTAATTCTATCACCTCAGCCAAAGCTTCAGCCTTTTCCTCAACAATTACAAAGGCTTCTTTAGCTCTATTAATTTCCTTTTCAACCGCTCGATTGCTTTTTATACCTTGAAGTTTTTTATTTTTGCTTACACTTCGATCTATTTCCTTGATACTTTCTTTTTTAGCAGCCTTAACTATTTTTTCTATCTCACTGTCTAAATCAAGACTTAACTGATTCTGTTTATTTTTCTCCAGTTCTCGAAGCTCAGAGATAAGTTCAAGATTATATATAATTTCTTCTAGTATGCAATCCTTATATTGCATACTTGGCTCCAAAAGATGACAGGCTTCAAATCTTCTTCCATCATCCTTTAGTATGTAGATATTATTCATATTCCTTGGATCATAAACTACCTCTAGGCTCCTTACCTTGGATTTTATAAACCACTGTTCTTCAATTGCTTTTTGAGAACCATAGTATAATCCTTTAAACCTTATACCAGCTCTAGATATACTTGCACGACCCTTTGGAAGTACATTTAGTCTCAATAACTCTCTATCAGCTAGTCTCAAGCGACCTTTCTTATTTTCTATTCCCCAATTCCATAGTTGTGAAGGAATAGCCACCAAATTGTCTCTTAGCATTTCCTTTTCCATAGGATATTTATCAATAACCTTATTATTATGGTAGAGTACAAGATTGATATATATTTTTGTAAACTCTTCTAGGGTAAGCGTTGCATCTAATCTATAATCAGGATCTCCTCTTTTTCTAAATTCCTTTTGAATTGCTCCAGGCGTCATATGTTTTAATTTTATATTTAGGGTTCTAAAGCTTCGCTCCACAATTCCCTTGAGGTCGCCTCTATAGGGTGAAGTATTTTCTATTTTTACGTTTAGATTATTAATTAAGTTCTCTACAGAATACCCTTTAAATTCGCCGCCATCAGCTATTATGATGTCTGGTAAGTGCTTAGCTGGCCATTGTTCTTCTGTAATATCAATACCATAGCCTTTACAAAACTCTACCTTGTCAGCGAGCATATTATCAAGCGCCATCATGGCACCAATCCAAGAGGGACCTTCTAAGCCCACATATATACCAGTTACAAGCCTTGAAAAAACATCTATTATTGCATAAACTATAGGTCTTCCTATAATTCTATTTCTATCAAGAGAGCTTACCAAATAAACGTCTGCAACAGTAGCATCAACCTGAAATCTCGTACCTGGACCATCCGTTTCTAAGGTTGAATTACTTAAAAGCTCTCTACTATTTAATTCAAACGCCTTAGCACCTTCTCGAAGTATGATATCCTGCTTCGGATCTTCAACCTTCTTAAACCAGTAATAAAACTGTTCATAGGTTGGTATTCTAGCCTTATCCCAAACCTTATATTTCTTTTCACCCGCTTCTACTACTTGGTCAGAGAAAAAATCTCTAAGTATAAAGTTATAGGTTTGCTTAAGCGTTATCTTTTTACTATTTCTATAGTATCTATTTACTGCTAACTCAAACTGCTTCTTTATAGCTTCTGTGATATTTATGCCTATTATAGTGTCACCGCTGAAGGTAGCTTTTTTCGGTCTACCAACCTTTGTATCTTCCGTAAGCTTTCTATCCTTGCCTTTTCCTCCAGAGTTCTTGTAATCTGGTAATAAGGAATTTTTATTCATTCCTCTTTGCCAAAACCTACTGATAGCTCTTCGTAAGCTTATTTCTGGTATTCCAGAAGCAGCTACTAAAGCTTCTATGGTACGCTTTCTAGTGTTTGGCATTAGCAGTTCTAAAGGCTTACTTTCCCAGAGCTCATTTATTAAATTCCAATATGTATCTCTTTTTTCTCTTTGTGTGGCGGTTAGCTTAGCTTCATCAATATTTCTTAAATAGGGATCAGTAACTTTAATTAATACATTAGTAGCTAGCTCCTCCTCAATTTTACTTAGCCTTTCCCATTTAGGTGTACCTAAAACTACATCTATATTGACATAAGCAAACTGCTCTTGTACTTCATCAATATAAATTACTCTAATTCTCTCACCTTTTTCATCTGCATATTTAAAGACTGTATTGTCTAATATCATGATATCTTAAACTCCTCTTTTAAAGCCTCCTGAGACAATTCAACCTCAATATGCTGATCTAACTTTAGTGCCTGGTTAAGCTCAACTTTAATTATTTTTCTAGCTAAAAGATGTTTAAAGATTGATATTCCCGTACCCTTTAACAGCGACATTTCTTTATCAAATCTGGTTGAAATAGTTCTTATGGTTTCTGTGGTCCCAATAATTCTCCTTATATATTCTAAAACTAAATCAAAAATTTCTACCTTATCTATATTTTCAAAAGCATCGATTTCTTCTAGATTGTAATAACTACTAAAGAACATTATGTTTTCAGCAATAGTCTTATCTATATCAGCTTCAGTAACTATACCCCAGCTAATTCCTTTTCTTTCCCAATACACCTTTTCTATCTCAAATTTTTCTATAGTTCTTCTATCTAATAGTTTATCCTTATCCTTTATAGTCCTAGCCACGTCATATTTATTATCCTCCTGCTGAAGGGTTATTAAAAAATCTGTAGTCATAACTATATACTCTCCAGTTCCAGGTTCTCTTGGATGTTCAAGCCCTAATTCCAAAGCAATACTTAAGGTTTCCTCCATAGGAAGTGAATATTGCTCTCTAACATCAAACACCTTATCTGAATACTCCAATAAATACAGATAGTTTCGTTCTAGGTCTGATAATAATTCATGCTGCCTATCAGTCTTTATTCCCTTAAATCTAGAACGTCTACCCAGAGAGGGAACCTCTTGAATTTTGATCCAAGGGGTATACTCCTTACCGAAGCCTTGCCCCCTACCTTCTTGCTGCTTTTTCTCAATACTTTTCTTTTTTACTGCCATTTGAAGCCTCCCATCCATCGTTTATTAAACTCTCTACCCAAGGTTTAAATATCTACAAATTCAAAATTTTTTGATAATTATATATAAAAAAATTTGCTAAAGTGCTCTTCTTTAGTAAATTTTTGCGCATCTGCCTTTTCTGAACGTATGTGAAGAAATTCTGGCAGGCGACATATTTCTCTTTTTTTATATTCTTTCGCTTACATCAATAAATAAGCATTTAAACATACTTACTCTTAATTTCTTCTGAAATATTAATTTATAAAGAATAAAAAAATGCACACTCTCACTTAAGTGAGAATGTGCATTTAAATTACTTATTATATTTTGTTTTAATCTTTATACTACACATCTCGAGTATAGTATTGTCTTCCTACTAAAATTCTATTCAAACTTTGTTTTAAAAGATCAATCTTTATTTTAAATGTTCAAACTTTATTTTAATAGATCAAACTTTGTTTTAAACCCACAAGGGCAAAAGAACCGTCCCTATATCCTACTCTACAGTAACTGATTTAGCTAAGTTTCTTGGCTTATCAACGTCGCAGCCTTTTTTAACTGCAGTGTAGTAAGCTAATATTTGTAGAGGTATTACTGAAAGCACTGGAGCTAGTATTGACATTACCTTAGGGATGTAGATTGTTGCATCTACTGTCTTCTCTATCTCTGTTTGGCCTTCCATTGCTATACCTAGTACCTTAGCGCCTCTTGTTTTTACTTCTCTGATGTTACTTACCATCTTGTCATATAGATCACTTTGAGTAGCAAGTGCTATAACTGAAGTTCCTTCTTCGATTAGAGCTATTGTACCATGCTTTAATTCTCCACCAGCGTATGCTTCTGAGTGAATATATGATATTTCCTTAAGCTTTAGTGATCCTTCCATTGCTACTGCATAGTCAAGACCTCTTCCTAGGTAGTATACATCTTTGTGCTTATAGATCTCATCTACGAAAGCTTTAATTGGTTCTATATCATTTAGTATTTCAGCAGTTTTTTCTGATAGGTTCAATAAACCGTCTTTTATCTTTTCTATTTCAGTAGCTCTTACTGTGTTTTTAGCTTCTGCCATGTAAAGAGCTATTATATATAATGCTATTAGCATTGTGATATAAGCTTTAGTTGAAGCTACTGCTATTTCTGGTCCAGCCCAAGTATAGAATACATCATCTGCTTCTCTAGAGATTGAACTTCCTACAACATTTGTTATAGCTATTATTCTAGCTCCCTTTTCTTTAGCAAGTCTTAAAGCTGCTAAAGTATCTGCTGTTTCACCAGATTGGCTGATGCAGATCATAAGAGTCTTTTCTGTTATAAGTGGGTTTCTGTATCTAAATTCTGATGCTACATCTATTTCTACTGGTATCTTAGCAAGTCTTTCTATAACATACTTTCCAACTACACCTGAGTGGTAAGCTGTTCCACAAGCTATTATATATATTCTATCGAAGTTTTCTATTTGTTCTTTTGTTAAATGAATACCATCAATCTTAATCTTTTCACCTTTAACTATTCTTGAAGTTAAAGTATCTTTGATAGCCTTTGGTTGTTCATATATTTCTTTTATCATGAAGTGGTCATAGCCACCTTTTTCAGCTGCATCTATATCCCAAGTTACATGGAATACTTGTTTATCTACCTTATTTTTGTTTTCATCGTATATTGTAATTCCGCTCTTTGTCATTACAACAAACTCTTTATCTTCTAGCAAATAAACATCTCTAGTACTGTTAAGTACTGCTGGTATATCTGAAGCTATGAAGCTTTCTTTTTCCCCTACTCCAATTACTAATGGACTGTCTTTTCTTACTGCTACTATTTTATCAGGATCATTCTTAGCAATAACTCCTAGTGCGTAGCTTCCTTCCATTCTCTTAGTTGCTTTGATTACTGCATCTTCAAGATTGCCTTCGAAGTAGTAGTCTACTAAATGAGGTATAACTTCAGTATCTGTTTCTGATACAAACTTATATCCTTCTGATATTAACCATTCTCTTAGTACTATATAGTTTTCTATAATACCATTGTGAACTACTGCTATAGTTCCATCTTGGTTGCTATGAGGATGTGAGTTTAAATCTGATGGTTCTCCATGAGTAGCCCATCTTGTATGACCTATTCCCATACTGCTTGCAAAGTCTTTGTCTAAAACTTTATCCTTAAGGTTAGAAAGTCTTCCTCTACACTTTTCGATCTTTATTTCTCCGTTTTCAACTATTGCTATACCTGATGAATCATAGCCTCTATATTCAAGCTTGCTTAATCCCTCAACTAAAATTGGTGTTGCTTTCTTTTCTCCTAAATAACCTACTATTCCACACATAAAAAAATCTTCCTTTCATATTTAGATATACGTACCATAATCATATGAAATATTTTATCCATGGAAGGCTGCATTTATTTAAGCACTTTCAACCTTAGATATTAAATTATATATTAAACTTATAATTTCTAAAGCTGAAGCGATGCTTGTAAGATATCTTCACATTAATTTTTTTTGATATCTTAATACCCGTCTGGATTTGTTCTAAAAATCACTTTTTAGTTTTGCCAGACTTTAACGGTAGTATCATACCGTGAGGCACCCGCTGATAAATCGATACTCCTCATCCTCGTCAGGTTAAATATCACACAAAATTTAACCCCTTGCGCTTTAAACTAATATATTACTTCTATCCTCCTTTTACTTCTTAAAATTACAATTATGGTCTCTTCAGCCTTCACAATTTTATATATTATACTACATATTATTTAAAGTCAATCCAATTGTTACATTTTCAAAAGCACAAAAAAATTATTATAAATTTATTAATTCTAGCCATCTTTATGCATAAATTTACCTTCTAGCAAGCTAAAAAATTGTCTTATTAATAAACAAAAAATCACTGGTATAGTCAACTATATGCTAATACAACACATGCATTTAGACAACAAAAGCAAGTGATTTTAGAGTATATAAAGATGTACCACTTCAATCCTAAATCTATTTTCAAAGCTCCTCAGGGGTTCTAAGTGGAGATCTTTAAAATATAAATTTTAATATGAAGTGGTACAGCTATAACTAAAATTCTATATTATTCTTACCTAACGAATACCTTCATTTGGGTTTATCTCATAGCTTTTAGTTCATTATATTTACTTACTATCTCTTCAACCAAAACATTATCTTTTGCTAAACCACAAACTTCAGTAATGGCATCTTGTATGGTTTTATTTTTTATAATTTCTTGAACTTCCTGTGCCTTTGGATCATCCTTATAGTCAAATAAAAGACCTGCTGCAATTCCAGTTACTATATTAGTACTACTTATTCCTAGTTCCTTGCAAAGTACTAAAGGAGTTATCAATCTGTCATTGGAAGCTAGCTTCCTTACAGGATCTCTGCCCACACGGAATACTTCATCTTGTAGGTATTGATTCTCGAATCTTTTAATAAGTTTTTCTGAGTATGCAGTAAGTAACTCTATATCAATGCCATGCTTCTTACTTAGAGCTTCAACAGCTTCCTTATGGAAGTTGATTACTACGTTTCTTATATACTCATCCTTAATAGCTTCATGAATATAATTGTATCCTTTTATATATCCAAGATATGCAGTTGTAGCATGGGCACCGTTTAATAAAAACAGCTTTCTTTCTAAGTATGGATCTAACATCTCTACGTATTCAGCTCCAAAGATGTCAGCATTGGCTTTTACTTTATTCTTTTCGATGTCCCATTCATAAAAATCTTCCACTGCCACATCAATAGGCAATTCCTTTTCTATGTTAACATTTGGAACTATTCTGTCTACAGCACTATTAGGGAAACCTACATAGTTGTCCAAATATTCTATAAAAGCTTTGTCCATGTTTTCCACAATAGCAGTCTTTAACATATCTGTTGCCATGATTGCATTTTCACAAGCAATTATATCAACTTTCTTTTGGCTTACTTTCATTCTTTTTTCTAGCATATTTTTAAGTAGTGAACCGGTACTTTTTAAATTAGGTGCACCTATGGACATTGTAATAAGATCAGCTTCTATTACTGCTTGCTCTAACGCTTCAACATCTTTGATATTTATTGCATCTACACCATGAACCTTTTCCTTGTTTTCAGAAGTACTTAGTGTGATAACTGTATACTCTTTATATTTGTTGATAGAATCCACTAGAAAATCAGATATATCAACGAAAGTCAGACTATACTCAGATTTAGAAAGTAAGTATCCTATAAAACCTCTTCCAATATTACCTGCTCCAAAATGTACTGCCTTCATTACATCTCACCTTCTTCTATTATGATTCTAATTATTTCCTCTGGATTTTTAGCTGCTCTTATTCTGTCAACATTCTCTTCATACTGAATAGTAAGTGCTATTTGAGATAGTATAGCCATATGCTCGTCACCAACTCCTGCTATTCCTATAACAAGATAAGCTATATTACCCTCTCCAAAATCAACCCCATTATTATATTGGAGAATAACTATACCAGAATTCTTTATCTGCTTTTTATATTCATTCATTCCATGGGGAATTGCTACACCATTCCCCATGTAGGTAGTTACTTCTTCTTCTCTTTTTTTCATACCTTCTATATAGTTCTCATTTACATATCCGTTAGCAACTAACAGTCTTCCTGCTCTCTCTATTGCTGCATCCTTAGATTCTGATGGTAGATTTAAAATAATATTTCTTTCATTTAATACACTTGTATTCATTGCTCTTCTCTCTCCTTGTTTGCTATATTAACTAAATAATTTCTTAAGTCTGATAGTGTTCCGGTTTCTAGTATTTTTATAAAATCTGTATCTTCGATTAGTGCTATACTTATCATGCCTAGGAGCTGCAAAATGTAGTTTCTCTCATTTTTTCTAGCTAAAATAACTATAAAGGTTTTAGTTTCAACTTTTGTGAAGCCTATACTATTCATATATAATGGTTCAGTGATTCTATATACTCCTACAAAGGGTTTATCAATCTTTTCGCACCTTGCATGAAGTAAGGCTACGCTGCTTCCTGGCACCACTATATTACCTTTTTCTTCTCTTTTTAGTATTGATAGTTTAATTGCTTCTTTATCCTTTGTTATATTGTTGTTTTTAACATCCTCAGCAATTATGTCTATTAGGTCTACAAAATTCTTTACACTTGCTTGTGTTATACGTGAGTTCTTAATCAATTCATCTGTTAATTCATAATCGATGCTTAAGGTTTCTCGCATATTGTCATAATCATATAGTTTTGTTAAGTTCTCTTTGTTATTTATCTTAAAATCAACAATAAAGTTGTTTATATTTTCCAAATCTGTCTTAGTCATAAATGGAGCTACTATGATGATCTTACTTTTAATGTTAGAACTTATCTTCGCAGTTGAAATAATCAGGTCGTAAAGATTGTTTTCTATTTTCTCTTCAATATTGTTTATTGATGATATTGAAAGATCAGTTATATCTGGAAACAAAGATTTTACTTTATTTGAAAGTATCCTAGCAGTAGCTATTCCTCCAGGGCAAACTATTAAAGCTTTAAGGTTTCTTGATTTTCCTTGCTGCCTCTGCAGTGCTACATCTATATGCATTGTTATATAACCAACTTCTTCAGAAGGAATTTTTAAATTATACCTTGAAAAAATAAGCTTACATTTACTACTTACTACCTTAAATAAATCTTTATAGTGTCCTTTAATTTCATTAATTAAAGGATTTATTACCACAAGTCCTAGGTTAAGCATATAAAAGGTCTGCTTAAAATGCTGTGATAAGTCTTTTATAACCTGTTTATCTGAGGTAATATCTATCCCAAGTTTTTTTGATACTTCAGATACTAACTCTAGGGCAATATCTTCGTAGTTTATATCTAGATGCATTAAGGTGTTATTGTTATTTAAGAAATAGTTATAATCACTTAAATATAAAGTCAAATACGCCAGTTCTTCATCTGATAAGACTATGTCGTATTTCTTTAAGGTGTCATCTATGCTTGTAATTTTTTCATAAGCCTCAGAAGCTATTATCTCGTCTCTTATCTTTTCTGGTAACTCAATGGTATCACCAGTTTCTGTTCGCTTAATTGATATTAAGAGCTGAATGAATAAAGTGAAATATTTAACATCATTGGCTCTCATATAGCTAAACTCAGAATGCTCAAACATTTCTTTTACTAGACCTAAAAGTTTACTTCCAAAAATTATCTCAAAAAAAGCTCTTACAGTTTGATCCACTTCTTCGCCATATAATATTGCTAGAAGATCCTCATAAGGTCTTAGTTCAATTAAAAACTCTACCAAAGCAATTCTTTTATTCCATTCGGAGCCTTCTATACTTATCCCTTGATTTCTTCTTCTAATCAAGCATAGATTTTTGCTTAATAATCTCTTTTCTATATTATCTAAATCAAGGCTTATACTTCCCATTACCACATTAAATTTATGGCTGAAATATGTTGCTTTTAAAGGTTCCTTTGACATGATTAACTGACAGGTCATAATAATCTGTCTTTGTTCCTTGCTGAATAGCCATTGCATTGGGATCTGTGCTAATGATAATCTTAATTCTTCAATATTATTTTTGTTTCCTGAAATAGATAGCTCCATTTCATCATCTACAAAAATAACGATACTATACTTTTTTAATTCTTTGTTAATAGCTGTGATTTCTCTTAGAATTGTTCTCGTACCTATGTCTAATTGTTTAAGAAGGCTCTCTTTATTAGAAGAGCCTTCATTTAATATCTTGCTTAGTATAAACTTCTGTCTAGGAGTTAAATTATCCATTAATCAAAATACCTAGTCAGCTTAGTTTTTTAGTTGCTTAATAAATTCTTCATAGGTTGAACGATCTAAGAAATTTTTCACAGTTAATATTCTATCTGTCTTTGCTGACTTTTGAGCTCTTTCATAAAGATTTTCTTGTGTGAAGACTACATCAGCATTTCTTGGTATATCATCTACAGGAGAATGGCTAACGTTTACTCCTGTTATTCCAGCATCTTTTAAAGCTTTTTTAAGTATTGATTCGCCCATTGCTGAAGATCCCATCCCAGCATCACAAGCAAATACTATTAACTTAACATCACTAGCAACTGCATTAGCTATTGTTTGACCTTTGCTTTCAGCTTTCATTTCTTTAACTTTTTCTTTAGCTTGGTCTATATCTTCTGATTGTGGATCTCTCTTTAGTATTATTGCTGCTACTAAGAATGAAACTACTGTTGCAACCAATACTCCCATTATTACTGGTAATTGTCCACCTTTTGGAGACATAGCCATTAAGGAAATTATGCTTCCTGGTGAAGGAGCTGCTACAAGACCAGCCTTTAATAATACGAAAGTTAAATCTCCAGCGATTCCTCCAGCTATAACAGCTAGTAATAGAAGAGGTTTCATTAATACATATGGGAAGTAAATTTCGTGAATACCACCTAAAAAGTGAATTATTATTGCACCAGGTGCTGATTGTTTTGCTGTTCCTTTTGCATATAACCAGAATGCAAGTAGTATACCAAGTCCTGGACCTGGGTTTGGCTCTATTAAGAAGAATATTGACTTACCTGCTGAAGCAGCTTGTTGTATACCTAAAGGTGATAGAACTCCGTGATTGATTGCATTGTTTAAGAATAGTATCTTTGCAGGTTCTACAACGATTGCAATTAGTGGCAACAATCCTTGGTTAGTTATAGTTTGTGCTATGCTACCAAGACCAGTTGAAATTCCAGAAACTATTGGTTCTATGAAACGGAAAGCGATTAATGAAAGTGCTCCACCTAAAATACCTGATGAGAAGTTATTTACTAACATTTCGAATCCTGTTGGAACCTTGCCATCTACAAGTTTATCAAATTTCTTGATCAACCATCCGCCTAATGGTCCCATTACCATTGCTCCTAAGAACATTGGTATGGATGCTCCAACTACAACACCAGCAGTAGCTATGGCACCTACTACTCCACCTCTAGTATCATAGACAAGTTTACCTCCAGTGTAACCTATCAAGATAGGGAGTAGATAAGTTATCATTGGTCCTACTAACTTAGCAAAGTATGCATTTGGGAACCAACCTGTTGGTATAAACAAGGCTGTTATAAGCCCCCAAGCAATAAATGCTCCGATGTTTGGTAAAACCATTGAACTTAAGAAATTTCCAAACCTTTGAACTTTAGCTTTAGCCGATGAATTAACTTTATTATGTTCCATATGATACCTCCTATTAAAATTGTTTTTATAATTTTTTATAAATTGTTTAATTGCTATGTCCTTATATTAAAATAAAACGTTTACTCTTTCAATTTAATCAACTTCAATTTTGAGAGGTGTTTTCAATGACAAATTTAAAGTTAGTCCAAAGCCCTTGTAAATCAAGGGTTCTAGCTGGCAAGCTAAAACTTTTAAATAATCCGATATTAATCCATTTATTATAATTCTCATCTTTAAGTATTAAAATTCAGCCAAATTTTTCAGTGGATTTTTCTTTTTAGTTTTATCACATGAAACTATTGAGATAGCTTAATTTATTAGTTTTACTAACAAAACACTTGTACTTTCATTCAAAATAAAGGCTATGCTTAAGAATATTTTTTAAATTAAGTGGTTAAGAAGGAGATGCTATATGAGCGAGCAATTAGAATTAAAGGATTTTTTGCGCAAGCTCATCTAAGCATCGGATGACTGACCACTTAATTTAAAAACAGAGCCAAAACAAAAAATGCCTTAGAACTTATATTTTATAAGTTCTAAGGCATTACCTTATCTATTTTCTAAAATTGTGTTTAGCTTAATATCCTCATTAATCAAGTTTTTTTCATATTTATTCTTAAGCTTTAAAAGGTATATATCATTATGAATATGCTCTGATATTATTGTTGCAAAAAGAGTGTTGTCTGTAAAGGTTCCTAAAAATTCTTCCCTATGGGGGCCTCTGTCAGCTACTAAAGTCTTCTTACAATCAACAACTAGCATTATTCTAGTTTCCTTGTTCTCACAACCTTCGTCACTGTGAGTATATAGCTCTATAGGCAGATTATCATCTATATTTTTTGAAAAAGAAAAAACTATCGTCCTTACCTTTTTCTTTTTTAGTTCCTCAAACTCCTCGGAAAACTTTCTAAGGTCAAAATCTGTATTTATATAAACTTCCTTCTCTGCAGCAAGTAATAGTTCTTTAGTTTTTGACACTATATTTTCATATCCTTCGATATTTAGGTATCTTTCTTCCACTTCTACCTTTTTCAAATTTCTTAGCTTGTTTTCTAATAAATCTGCGGTGTCAACAAAATCTCTTTTCATCTTTGAAGTTAATGCTGTCGGATCTTCTGCTTTATAAAGCTGAGTATCTCCAGGCACTAAAAATATTACTCCTCTTTCATAGAGGTTATCTAAGGCAGAATAAACTGAAGATCTTGAAAGCTTAAGATTTTTTGCAATCTGATATCCGTTTAGGCTAGAATTTTTTATTAGCTCAATATATATAGCAGCTTCATTCTTCGAAAAATTCAACTTTTCAAGTAAACTTAATATTTCATCCATTTATAGTTATATGATTTCTATCTACAACTTTTAACTATTGAACAGCTAGATTTCAATTTGTTTAGCATCTTAGTAGAAACCACCAATCCTTTCTTAAATATTTTTTTCCCAGAAGTACAAATTTTCTCTCTTTAAAAAATCATCCAAGTTTGAAACCAATAAATCTATAATGTTCAAAAGACCAGTTTTATTTGGAGCTGAGTTCTCTAATATACCTAACACATTAGCTTCCATTTCTTTCGGAAGGTTAAAGTTTTTATCTTTTACTATCTTTAATATTTTCTTCTCTCCTGGATGCTGAAACTCATTTACTGCAAAAATAATATCAAAATAGCTAGCTAAGAAAGCAGCAACTCTATGATTTACACTTACAAAATCATCTCTTTTTAAAGCCTTTTCTATCTGATAGTAATAAGCTGGCATTTGTAATTTAAGCAACGGGTAATTTTTTTTGATTATATTTTCCTTTAGAGTTTTTGGGTACTGAACATCATATAACTTTTGTAATTGCTGTAGGTAATTATTTTTATCATATAGTATTATTGAATTAATAAAACTACTCCAGAAACAGGTACTATAGCCTATACTAGCTTCACCATGCTTTACTGTTCTATCTAAGGAATCCTTAAGCCATTTAATGTCCCTATATATTATTTCAACTGGTATATTAGCTTCTTTTAAGAAGCCATCATCCTCAGCTTCCCAAAAAGTATTATTTAGTTCAATATAGCTAAAATACTTATCAGTAATCTCTTTTCTTCTATCTATAGATATTTCACTAGTTGAATAAATATAAATATCATAGTCAGAACCATCATCATAGGTGTTGGTAGCACGAGATCCAGCCAGAAGTATGCCCTCTACCTCATTAATTTTTGTAAATTCCTCAATCATTTCCTTAACAGCATTATTAATCATAATATTTCTCCTTTTATACCTAAATAATAATTTCATTAGATACCCATCATTAAAAACTTCTGCTTTTCTATAATCTTAGATAATATATAAACTGCTGTAATTTGTAGACTTCTAGCATATGCCTACATATAATTTTCTAAAAATCCTTAAAAGCAAAATGTAGTAGTACACACTGTACTACTACATTTTATTTCATATCATAACTTTTATCAATATTCCATTTTTCTTGTACTATTTATAAAGATAATTACATCACTTTATAACTGTTAGGAAATCGCTATTTGTTTTGCTTTTCTTACTAATAAAGCCTATTAGCTCTAATAGATAACATTTTTATCTTTTGAACTTCTTAAGTAATTGATTGTTGAAAATTATGGAACATAGCCAAAAAATTATTTGCCCTTTAATCTTTAGAACCTTTGCCCTTAATCAAGCCTAAAGGAATACAAATCAAAGCAAGAACAAGCGCTAAAGCTATTGCTCCTATAACTATAGCTCCTGAAAGCACTATAATCGGAAAAATTATTGCAAATACTAACCCTAGTATAATAAGAACAAGAAATATTGCTAGAAATGCAATTAAGAACTTTAAAAACTTGTTGTTAACAGGTACCCCATTAAAATTAACATGCATATTTAGCCCCCCTTAACTTTAAACTTTATATACATATTACTACCAATTGTATAACTTTTACAATAAGTTTTTACCATATTAATTCATTTTTAACCTAATCTGTAATAAATTATAAATAACTTCAAGGTTTTAATCACTAACTATAAAAACAACTTTCAAAAGTCCTATGGCTTTTCAGAAAATCTTGTAAGTCTATAATTTTTTAGCTAGAACATAACTCTATAGCTATAAATCTTTACTCTAAAGGAAAAATTCAGCCTATCTAACTTAATAAAGAAACTTAATTTCTATTTATATCTAGTATGTATATCAAGCATTGCTAGGCCCAGCTTAAATAACAAGAAACATACCAAATTCTATACAGGTTCTATATATTGAAAGTTATTTATGTTATAATATTATCTGCTTTTGGGAACTACTTTGTAATTATTTATATATACCCAAAATGCATATAACCAAGATTTATTAATGATTTAAGCTATGTTTAATTACAATACAACATTTTACATATTAATAATCAAGAAAGTGGTGAGAAAATGGATATTAACAGTCTTAAACAAATTGTTTTCAAACCATCTTCCAACTTAATGAGAACAAAGGGAAATGAAATTTTTAAAGAAAATCTTGTTACTAAAGTTAGAGGAAAAAAGATAGATGATATATACCATATTTACGGAGATATTAAAGATAGTAAATTAGCTAGAGAGCTTAATGCTCATATAAAAATTAATTTAAAAACAGGTATGGTTATAGGTACTAATTGCAGTTGTGAACTTTTTAAGGACTTCTCAAGAAATAAGCCCTTATTTATGTGTGAACATATTACTGCAGCTTGTTATAAATTTATAGACTCAGTGAGTAAAAAACAACAGTCAAAAGCTTCTAATGATAGAACTAACTCAATAGTAAAAGAAAAGCTTGAGCTTTCTCTTCAAATAACCTTACTATCAAAGTCCTTTAAGGACTACTCTACCTATGAAGCTGAATTTCGCATAGGTACTGATCATAAATATCTTGTAACTAACATAAAACAATTTATTGCTTCTTTACATGCTAGTAATAATATATACGTTGACGAGTCACTAAGCTATGATCTCTCCGATTATAAGCTAAATGAGAACTACAAGGGATTAGTGGACTATCTATATAAAAAAATTAACTCTAAGGAAAATTCAGCTTCTTCTAGAGCCTTAAAGCTTAGCACTAATGAGCTTAAAGAATTCTTGGAGACCTTAGTTAATCACAGGATTACTTTCAAATATAAAGGTATAGACTATTATCCAACTATACTAAAGGATAACTTACCGCTAAAGTTTACCTTCAAAGATAATTACGAAGCCTTTATAATCACTACTCACAAGAAACTTCCAATTTCTTTGGACAATGAAAACTTAGTATATTTCTTTAATGGACAAATTTTCTTACCTTCAAAAAAACAAATAAACACCTATAGTTTTTTCTATGACAAGTTTAATAAATCTGATACCTTAGTTTTTCCTAAGAATCTAGATAATTACAATATGCTGATATCTAAGCTTACAACTATTTCTAGAGATGTAACCCTTAGCGAAGGTGTACGAAATTATAGTTCTGATTATCTAAGCTTTGAATTTTATATTTATAAAGACAGTGTTTATATCTATTGTGATGTCTACGGTATATACCTTAGTAATAAAATTAATATTTTAACTACAACAATTGACAGTGAGGATAAGCTAAGAGATAAATCAGCAGAAAATAAGCTTTTAATGAAGCTTGAAAGTTATAAATTTATTAACAGAAAAGAAAGATTACAATTCATAGGTAGTGATAATGATTTGTTTCAGCTATTAACTAAGAAAAACACAGGACTATATACCTTAGGGAAAGTAACTTTTGGTGTAGGCTTTGAAAACATAAAGTTTTATAATTCCTCAAACATAGTGATGGATTTAGAAGATAATGATTCTAAAGTTAAAATCAGCTACAAAATTGAAGGAATGGAGCCTCAAGAACTTCACAGTGCCTATGAAGCATATAAAGCTGGTGAAAGCTTCTATAAAGACAACAGTAATAACTACCTAGATTTTACTGATGATGGAGTACTAAAGTTCTTCAAACTCTTAGATTTATTAATGGATAATACTAAGGAATTTGGTACCCTTGAAGTGGATAAGGATAAACTGCTTTATACGAAAGAATTGCTTGAGAAAAATAACTACTCTATTCACAATAATTCACTTATATTTGAGAACTTAGAGAAAAAACTAGATAATTATGAAACTAGCCAGCTTACTGTTCCTATGGAACTAAAAGCTACTCTGAGAGATTATCAGATAAACGGCTTTAAATGGTTTAAAACTCTAACTGAATTAGGATTAGGCGGCATACTCGCTGACGAAATGGGGCTTGGCAAAACAGTTCAAACTATAGTCTTAATTGCTTCAGAGAAAACTAAGAAATTCATCATAGTTACACCTACTTCTCTTATATACAATTGGAGAGATGAACTTATAAACTTTTGTCCTGATATAACCTTTGATATAATCCATGGCGAAAGAAATAGAGGGAAAAGCCTAGAAGAGTTGATGAATGAAAACACAGTGCTTTTAACTACTTATGGAACCTTAAAAAACAATATCCAGAATTATAAAGACTATTGCTTCGATTTTTGTATTATTGATGAAGCACAGAACATCAAAAATCCAACTTCTAAAACAAAGCTTGCTATTAATAAAATAAAAGCTACTACTCGCTTTGCTTTAACTGGAACCCCTATAGAAAATAATCTTACTGAACTGTGGTCCATATTTGACTTTGTAATGCCAAACTTTCTTTATTCAAAGGAAGTCTTTGAAAGAAAGTTTTCAGTAAAAGATAATATTGAGCTTCTTAAAAGCCTAATAAATCCCTTTATTCTGAGAAGAACTAAAAATGAAGTAATTGAAGAACTGCCAGATAAAGATGAAAAGAAGCTTATAGTTGAAATGACTCCAATGCAAAAATCAGTATATAGCACTTTCATAAAAGATATAAGAGAAAACCTAAAGAACAGTTCTGGTGGAAAGATAGAGATTTTTTCATATCTTACAAAACTGCGCCAAATATGTTTAGACCCTTCTCTTCTGATACCAGATTATACTGGTGGTAGTGGAAAGCTAGAAGCTGCAATGTCTCTAATACAAGATCATTTATCAAAAACAGGCAAGGTTCTTTTGTTTTCACAGTTTACTTCTGCTTTATCTAAAATCAAAGAACAATTAGATGCATTAAATATAAATTACTATTATATAGATGGCTCTATCTCTGCTAAAGAGAGGCTAAGGCTGGTAAATGATTTTAATACAAATGAAGAGGTTAAAGTTTTCCTAATCTCCCTAAAAGCAGGAGGCACTGGTTTAAATTTGACTTCCGCTAATTTGGTAATACATTTTGATCCTTGGTGGAATCCAGCGGTAGAAAATCAAGCTACCGACAGAGCCCATAGAATAGGACAAAAAAACATAGTTGAAGTTATAAGGTTAGTTGCAAAAGGCACTATTGAAGAAAAGATACTAACACTTCAAGATAATAAAAAACAGCTGATAGACGATGTTTTAACTGGCGACTTACAAGACAGCAACGCACTTCAAAAGCTTAGTAAGGATGATCTTATAAGACTCTTTGATAGAAGTATGTAATTGTGCTCTTATAATGCCAGATATAAACAAAAAATTCATACTTTTCTTAGCTGTAAAAAATTCACTAAGGAACACTTAGTGAATTTTTTTGCCCCTATGCCTTTCTCAAGGTATAGGGGCAAGGTTATGATTCTTATTTAAGAAAATACATGAACTCTAACTTGGACATATGCAGTTTACTTCAATCTTCTCTTCCTTCTTTCCAAAGGTGAGGATGCCCATACTGATGAGCTTTATTTCATTATTTAGCAATGAAAAATAACTTTCTATAATAGCAAATACATCGTAATTATCTATACCGACAATATTTTGTTTAACTATTAGGCTATAACTATTGTCATATATTGATTTTACAGGATCCACGTCGATTACTGGAGTAATAGCTGGCCCTACATTTTCTTTTACTTTTCCATCCGGATTGTATAAAAGCTCTAAATATTCCTTGCTTCTACCAGAAATATCTATTACGTATCTCTCCTTCAATGGTAAACTATATACGTCTACTTTATAATTATCCAAATACTTTACAGTAAAGGAATAGCTACTTGTAAAGATCTCTTGATTAAAGATATTCTGAAGCAATCCGTCTACATAAGCATAAATTGTACCTATGGCATACCCTCTAACCTCTAAAAAGCTTCCTCTTACTAATACTTCATCCCTTCCATCTCCGTTAAAATCACCTAAGAATAACTGAAAGTAATATCCACTAAAAGGAATCTTAACAACTGAGGGTAACTGCTTTTTTCTAGGCTTTACAATTAGCTCTATATTATTAGCGAAGGTTGTTTCCACATATGGAAACTCTCCAGTTAAAATGATTTTATCCCTTGAATAATAATCTGTTATGTTTCCTTCTCGTACCTCAATTATCTGTCTACTGCCAAAGTCTCCCATAGCTCTACCTCTAACTATTTATACATTATATATTAAGTACAATTTATCATTTAGTTACTATTTTTATATTAAAGTTATATCTTAATAGCAAGAATTTATATTCAAGAATCATTAGGTATGTGATATAAAAAATTTCACATTTATATTAAGGGTAAAAAAAGACCGCCATAATGGCGATCTTTTTCATTTTCTATTTTGGCTCTACTCCGCTTGCAAGAGTGCCACCAATATAAGCTGTTACTTTACTGTTATCAGCATAGCTTGAAGCACTTCCATTAAAGGAATAGTCGTTACTTTGACTGTAATTTGACCAATCTGCCTTAGCAAATCTTCCTGCTACTTCTACTGTAGCACCAGGTGCTAAGGTTCCTGCAGCAGTTGAGAAGCCTACCTCTAGGTAAGTGTCTGCATTAGTTACAGCTGTAGCTAGTTTTACAAAGTTACCAGTTACATTTGAAGAACCAACACTTGCCCAGTCACACCAGAAGTTATTGCTTGTAGCTCCATCTGCTGTGAAATAATATCTAAACTTAAGATCCGATAAGTTAATTGATGTAGTTCCTGTATTGGTAACCTTAAATTTTGGAACTATTGAGTTTGTTGAAGTTGAGGTATTTCCATTAAAGAATTGAAGGCTTACATTTCCTACTGGCTTTGGCTTTACAGGAAGTTTCACCTTAATATTTACCTTAGAGGAAACACTGCTTAGTCCTGAGGTATCTGTAGCTTGAGCAGTTAATGCATAGGAGTCTACTCCATCAGCACTATTTGCGTATCCGCTTGGAGTCCAAGTAACCTTGTAAGGACTAGTTGTTGACTCACCAACCTTAGTACCGTTAGCAAAGAATTCTACCTTTGCTATAGTTCCATTGTCAGTTGTAGCATTTGCTGATATTGTTATTGGATTAGCAGTTGTACTATTGTCAAAAACTTGACCTTCAGTTGGTGTTGTTATAGCTGTCTTAACGGTGTTTGTAGGAACAGTTGCATTATCAAAAAGATTTGCGTAAGTTCCGTTTGCTATAGCAATTTCACATTCTGCCCAGAATCTATGATAGTTAAATACTGGAGATTCTCCCTTATCATATGCAGCTTTAACCTTTGCATAGTCAGGATCATTTTTGTATTTTGAACGTATATCTAAGAAGTTAACCCCAGGTTTTATAGCATCACCATTTGGCATTGTACCAGAGAAAGTGCTTGGTACATATACTTCTTGATCGAACATTCTATGATAGTCAGCACGAGCTTCTGGAGCTGAAAGTCCCTTATCATCGCTGTAAAGCTTCCACATTCTATCTAGTAATTCTTTAGCTATTGATTTGGCCTTATCATCAAAGGCTGTAGGAGTATATTTTTGAGTTGCTGCACTATAGTATAGTAAAGTATTTGCAAGTGAGGCACTAACACCTAAGTCTGTAGAGTAATTAACTATCTTTACATGAAGGTTTGGATTGCCAGTGTAACTTCCATTCCAAGTATCTGGTTGACCTGACCAGTCAATAGTTGAAGGAACTTGGAAAGTACCATCTACGTTAAGCTTAACTTCTGGTTTAACCCACTTTACCCATTTATCTAATATTGCCTTAGCCTTGGTATCTCCTGTGTTATAGTAGTACTCAGCCATACGTTGCATAGACCAAGTCTGCATACCAAACCAGGTATTGCTGCCTGGATCTTCATATACTGGATTTGGTACATATGCCATACCGTAGAAGGTTGATGTACCTGCTGGATATTTTTCATATCTTCCATTGTAAGAGTTAGTAGCTCCACCAGCTATAGCTCCTTCTGAAGATTGTAACCATTGGTAGAATTCCAATTGTCTATTCAAACTCTTTCCCCAGTCTGCAGCACCATTAGCAGACTTAGGTTTAAAATCGCTATTTGATGAAAGTACCCATGCAGCTAATGGATTTTGGTAACCAAAGTGATCATGGCTTGAACCTATTCTCCAAGACCAGTTGGCTCCTATTCCACCACCCCATGCATAGTACCATGACATTAGATAGCTAGAACTATCATATCCAGTACCTGCACTATTAATATCTTGTGATCCTATTTTCTTAAAGTACTTATCAAAGAAGGAATATCTTAAGTAATCTCCCATCTTAGAGGACTTTTGAACTAGACTTGAAAGATCTACACCTTGTTGTTTTGCCCAGTTATCAGCTGAATACATAGCTTGAACTACACGGGCATCAGCATCTGGTGCATTGGTATACTTCCATTGCTTAGAATAACTTGAATCACCAGTAAATAAATCAAGATATCCATTCTTTCCACCAAACTTCATTTCATCCCAGGAAGGCTGAGGAACTGTTTCCCAAACTGACTCTTGTTTTCCTCTTTGGAAGGTATTTATATAAGATGGAGCTGTCTTTCCATCTGCTCTTGTTCCATAACCATACCAGTTATCAACATCTAGAAGCCAATGCATACCATAGATATCACTTGTTCCATAGGCTGATTTCAATTCGTTTGCTATAGGATCCTTACCAACAGGAACACTTGGCTGAAGCTGGCTAGGATATTTATCAGGTGTTTCATACTCACCAGCATAAGTAGCTGGCTTATTAGGATCATAAGTTGAATTGGTTGGTTGATCGTCATGAGTTGGAATCATATATTTTTCCATAGTATCCCAAGCTTTAGTTAGTCCATTCCAATTACCTGTGAACCTTCCATTCATTGCTTCCAGCCAAGCATAATAACTCATAGCTTCACTAGTAGTTTCGTGACCATAATCAGGTGCTTCAACCATAAGGGTTTCAACTGAATGATAAGGAATACCTTGTGGACTAAAATATCCATTCTTTGAATCATGAATCTTGTTGTAGAGTGTTGCGAATCTTTGTTGATATTCGCTTAGAGTTGCAGCTTTTGCAGTACTGGTTTTAGTAAACCCTCCTCCAGAAGCTGTAACAGCCGACAAAGTCATTACCATGGTGACTAGTAGACCAATCTTCTTTTTCATTTTTCTTTTCCCCTTTTTTTTATATTTATGATATTAGAACCTAAGGTTCTATACCAAACACTAAATTATTAGAAACATAACAGGTAATTTTGTTATAGTCAGTATAACCTGATGAAGAAGCATTAAAGGAATAATCATTACTTTGGTTATAATTGGACCAATCATTTTTAGCAAATCTTAAAGACAGCTCAACACTTTGTGAAGGATTCAACAATCCAGCTGCTGCTGGAAAACCTACTTCTAGATAATAATCTGCATTAGTCTTTGGACTTGCAAGCTTTTGGAAGGTTCCAGTAACATTGCTAGAGCCAACGGTAGCCCAATCACACCAAAAACTTTGACCTTTATCGCCATCTATGGTGTAGTAATATCTTAACTTTACATCAGAAAGATTTATTGCTGTTGTACCAGTATTTGTTAGCTTTATTTTAGGACTTATTGAATTCGTTGACCCTGAGGTGATTCCATTGAAGGCTTGTACTTTTATATTCCCTTGTGGCTGAGGTGCTGGCTTTATAGGAAGCTTAACTTTTATGTTAACCTTTTCAGAGTTAACTGAGTTTCCTAAGCTATCAATCACCTTAGAATATAAAGCTATATTTTCATAACCATCTAAGTTTGTTGTGTAACCTGTTGGTACCCAATTTGCCTTGTATGGCGCTGCAGTTGCTTCACCTATCTTTGTATCATTTGCATAAAACTCCACTTTGCTTATAGTTCCTTTAGATATGGTAGCATCTGAGCTTATCACTATAGGATTAGTAGTGCTAAACTGATCGAAGGCTGCTCCATTTACAGGTGAAGTAATTTTAGCTGTCATTGATATATCATTTATTGGTTCTACTCCAAAAAGTTTAGTTGTACCTTCATATACCGGGATGTTTGAACAGGTTGTCAACGCTCCACTATTTGAAAGTTCTTTGTAAGAAAAGTCATTACTATTGTTCCATACAACACTAGAAGGTGCAGAAACTCTAAAAACTATTTCTTTTCTATAGGCAGACTTACCGCCAGGATAGATTTTAGTACCTGAAAAATCAACATTTACATAGTAAATATTTTTAGCTACATCGTAAGCTATTGGTTTTGAAACCGTAGCTCCTTCATTAGTTCCAGTAGATACAGTGATATCATTAGCTGTATATCCTGCGTTTATTACTTCTGTTAGATCCATGTAGTATCTAAAGGATAATTTATCTGAAACTCTTGCTGGCCATCCACTTTTGTTGTTTAAGAATGCATCAATCTCAACAAAATTATTACCAGAAGAATTTACCTTTGCTTCAACAAAGTATTCATTATTAGTTTTTACCTCATTAGCATTAAAGTTTGCTATCGGGTCGCCGCCATAGCTTCCATAAAGCTTTACAAGTGCTCCTGTAAACCCAGCATTATAGTCGCAAGCTACTTCATTCTTTGTATAATCTGTGATTGTATCTACATAGCTGTCATCACCACCAGGTCCTCCAACCAAAGCTCCATATAGAACATGCCTTGAATTTACTGGATCTTGTTTGTCGTCATCCCATGAACCTTGAGAAGTTCTATGATGAGGATGTGTTGGTGCATTTTGTCCAAATCCAACTACAAAGCTTCTTCCTGAGCTTCCTAAAGCATAATCTACTTGAGATTTTGCAAAGCTCTTATAAGCAGTTGCTTTACTAGCATCACAGCCTGACCAGTCAGAGTATACTAAAGCCAAAAATGCTGTAGCTTCTGCATATCTCAGTGATCCCCATTCAGTTAAAAAAGCCAACCCTTTAGGAGTGTATTTTATCTTATCTCCGTTGTAACCTACGGACCACCAATCTAAATGCCTTTCTGTACTTTGTTTATAAATAGGTTTATTGGTAAGCTTCGCAAGCATTAAGATTGCTCCATACCTGACGTCATCCCAGCTTTGTGCCCATTTATATGCATCTGTACCTAAGGAACTTATACAGCTTTCTGCTTTATCCAAATAAGTTTTATCGTTAGTAGCCATATATAGCCAGACAGCCGCAAAAGCTAAGTCATCTAAACATCCACTATAAGACTTGTAATAATCATTTGCAGCAGTATATCCGCTATCACTTCTAGTTGTATCGGCAAAGTTAAATAACTCCTTTGCATGTTTTAAGCATAAAGCTGAATAATCAGCATCGCTATCCTTAAAAACTACTGAGGCTGATGCAAGTGAGGCAGCAGTTTCAGCAACTACAGTGGCACCTGGGTTATTAAGATCAACCTTATAGGAAGGCCTATCCATCTGCATAACTTCTGCAGGCCCCCACCATCCGTGATCTTTTACCCCATCTCCCACTTGATAATAATAAACATTTGGTGATGGATGACATTTTATAAAGTAATCATTGGCCCATTTTATATCGTTAAGTGCATATTTTAGCTGACCACTTTTTGTATATTGGTCTTTAGCTTCATATACACTCCAAGCAAGCATAGTTGAAGAATAGGACATTGGTAAGTTAAACTTTACATGATCTCCTGCATCATAGAAGCCTCCAGTTAAATCTAATCCATTATCTTTTCCGTCATTTAGCCCAGAGTCACCTCTCCAGTTATCTCTTCTATCCTCTGGTAATTTTCCTGATCTCTGTAACTCATAAAACATTAAAGACTTTTGAAGAGCTTCACCGTAGTTGTAACCAGACTGGCTTGTACCAGTAACAGCATAAGCGCTGTTCATGGGCATAACAGTACCAATCATTGATAAGCTTAAAAATAGACTAAGCAATTTTTTCAATATATCATCTCCCTTAAAATTAAGAAATTCAGATAATAATATATTATTAAAGCTTCGCGCAAAGCTATCTAAAACAGGCACTAGATAAATCTAACTATGATTTTAATTACAATTCTTACTTCAACTTGGAATATTTTTTTGGAATATTATTGAGATTTGTATAGCTTTTCTTCGAAATGTTTTTAAGAATGGTTTAAAAAGTCCACATACTTTTAACTTTGTAAAAATCTAGCAAGTTGTTTCTGTAATGTCATTGTAACTCATTATACTTGCAATTGTAAATATGTTTTTAAAAAAATATCATTTTAAAATTTATTTTGATATCTATTTGCTTATTTGTTAATTTTTACAAATAAATACTCTTAATAATGTAATAAATTCCATCTTATGCTGAACAAATCAACATAAGATGGAATTATTTAAATACTTATGATATTATAAGTTTGTTAATAATGTCACAATATATAAACTTAATAACTTTATATTTATATATTATTTCTATAAAACTTAAAGTGTCTTGAGAGGAACTTCACATGAGTGATATAATTTTGACTACAATTTTAATTGTTTCTATAATTCTTTTTGTATTAGGTATAAAAATTAAATCTCTAAGAAAACTTAGAGTACTATCAATTATCCTAATAATAATATGTTTAATCTTATCAATAAAAGATCTTCAAGGTGGTTTTTTACAAGGATTTAGTAATGGGTATACTAATGTATCTAAATAACTACAAAAGCCATGGATAAAAGGCAGACTAATATCTCCCTTTATCCATGGCTTTTGTAATACATACTTATAAAATTATAAGTTTACTCTATCCATTTTGTGAGTTCTGAAGCAGGCTTTCTTACAGTAGGTTTCTTTTCCATATCAGCATATCCCAAGTAAACCAAAGCTACTAGCTCATCCTTTTCTTTTAACCCAAAAAATTCTTTCATTTTTATATGATAGCATGCCTTACCAGTTTTCCAAAAGGCTGCTACTCCTAAAGCATGTGCTGCTAAAAGCATATTTTCCACTGCCGCATAAGTCGCACCCAGTTCTTCAATCCTTAAAGCCTTATTATTTTCAGTAACTTCTGCCGCCACTGCAATAATAACTGGCGCTCTAAAAGGTTTGTTTATTTCCTTTTCTAACTTCTTTTTTCCATCTTCACTCGCTATATCCACTCCAGAAGTTACTACTATATCTTCCATAACCTTAGATAAAGCTTTTCTTCCATTACCACTTATAACAAAGAATCTCCAAGGTTGAGTTAAATATCTGTTAGGTGCATGAGTACCTGCTTCAATTATACTTTCTATAACTTCCTTAGGTATAGGCTCATCTTTTACTTTTCCTATGGAAGTTCTTGTGTTTATTGCTTCTAATACCTCCATAAATTTCACCTTCTCATTTAATTATTTTTCCGGCATCTTACCGAACATCTTATATAATACTTTGTCATATACATCTAGTTTATCCGCTAGCATATGCCAGTTTTTGTGTTCTTCATTTGCAACTTGAACTTGATTTTTCTCAATTTTTTCTACTCTTTCTTTTATGTCCTTTATGTCATCTCGTAATGCCTCTAACAGTTCCTTTATTTCTTTTTCTTCCATTTCTTTACCTCCTGTAAAATAGGATACTAGTATTTAATCATACATCGAAGCAGTATGATAAGTAAAGTGGTCATCAGTTAAAGTTTTGTTCTTCCAGCTTATCTCACTTAAATTATTATCTATGCTTTCTACAATATACTTTAGAATCTCAGTTTCATCAGCTTTTTCATCTTTAGCAATACTCAATATAAGTGTATCAAGTTTGTGCTTCAAATATTCTTCCATAGTAGCTCTAATTGAGTAATTGCCCAAATACTCAGTATCATATTTTTCTTTTTCTAAAGCTTCTTTTTCCTCTGAAGTTCCAATGGTCAAATTTATATCTATAGCTTCACCATCATAAAAATAAAGTACTCCTAAAGCATGCAAACTAATATGTTTAAAGTTATCAAACACATAATTTTCAAAAGAAGTACTTATATCACCTATAAGCTCTTTAATATGACTAGCTACTTTTGATTGATGGTAATCAATATAAAAAGGAATGTAGATGCCTTCAGAAAGTAATCCAACTTCCTCCAAGTCACCAGTTTCGCTATACGTTATTTTTAAATTACTTAAATCCCTATATAACTCTTTTTCATAAATATGCCTGTGTCCATTATTCAATATCTTATAAAATGGTGAGTAACAAAGAATTTCAAAGTTACTATCTACATAATCATCTAGTTGAAAGTCTCTTTCATAAACAACCTTAACATCAACGTTATTTTTCTTACCTATTAAGATTATTAAATCCTCATCAGTATATGTATCGTATAATCTCTCCATAAAAATACTAACCTCGGTTTCATAGAATATATCTCAATTATATATTCTATTATAAATAAATACAAACCTTCAGATGTACAACTTTTATAAAAAATAAATATTAGTAATTTAGTAGTAATCTGTATAAAAAACTCACTTATACTGTATGGTGGCTACTATAGGAGGTTAATCACCTACCCAAACTAATATTTTCACTTAATTTCCAGTCAATCCTATTACACTTCCCTTCGAAATATAAATTATGTATCTGATATCTAATCTATATTAACAAATGAAAAACTTCTATCTAACTAAAAAAGATAAAAGCAAAAGGAGAAATTTTATGTTAAAAACAATTAAAAGTAAACTTATTATGTTAGTTACAATTCTAGCACTTTCAATGTTCATCTTAGGAATCTATTTTTTGATTACATTGAATAAAGTAAATTCTAGTTCTACAGTCATAAATGATATATGGTTAGAGGGAGTCAAGCATTCTCAATCAATAAACACTTTAACCTCAGATTATAGAATACTAGAATTTGAACATATCTTATCTACTGATGCTAATGTCATGAGTTCTATAGAAACAGAATTAGAAAAAACAAACAACATTATAACTGATGAGATGACTAGTTATTCAAAGTCTTTATACAATGATGAGGATAAAAAACTATACAGTACTTTTAACACAGAATGGACTAAATATCTTGAACTGCATAAAAACATAATTACTCTTAGCAGAAATCTAAAAACTGACGATGCTATGCAGATTATGAATACTGAAGGGAAAACAGCTTTTACAAATGCATCATCCGCATTATCAAAGTTAGTAGATTTTAATAAGACTATGTCTGCAAAGGCTAGTGCTGATGGAGATGACCAATATAATAAAGCTAAAATTGTTTCAATAATTATAATAGGTACTATGGCTTTACTTTCAATAATTTATGGTTTATTTATAACTGCTAAAATTTCTAAATCCTTAAATACAGTAAAAAAGGATTTAGATACTTTAGTTGAAAAAGGTGGAGACTTAACTCAAGAGATCAAAGTAAATTCTAAGGATGAAATTGGCCAAATGGCTACTAGTCTAAACATGTTTATTGCTAATATTAGACAAATTATGAGTGAAATTAGCTCTGGAACTGAAAGTATACTTGTTGGAAGCGATGAAATCAATCATATGATTAATTCTCTTTCTATAAGCATTGATGAAGTATCTTCAACCACTGAGGAGCTTTCTGCTGGAATGGAAGAAACTGCTGCTTCTGCTGAAGAAATCTCTGCGACTTCACAAGAAATCGAAAAGTCTATACAGGATATATCAGAGAAATCTATGGATGGTGCAGATAAAGCTTCCCAGATTAACAAAAGAGCCGAAAATGCCCGTAATGAATTTATTATATCTAAAGAAAATGCACAAAAGGTATTAAATAGTACTAAAGAATCTCTACAAAGAGCAATTGATGACTCAAAGGTAGTAGAAAAAATAAGCATACTATCTTCATCCATACTTGAAATAACCGAGCAAACAAATCTTTTAGCTTTAAATGCAGCAATAGAAGCGGCTAGAGCTGGAGAAGCTGGCAAGGGATTTGCAGTTGTTGCCGATGAAATAAGAGGTTTAGCTGAGCAATCCAAAGATACAGTTGGTGAAATCCAACAAATTACTAAAGGAGTTACATTGGCTGTTAGTAATCTTGCTGACAACTCTACTGGATTATTAAACTTCGTTTCTGAAGATGTAAACAAAGACTATGAAAAAATGCTTGAGGTTACTGAGAAGTACAGCAATGATGCTTATTATGTTGACAAACTAGTTAATGAGTTCAGCTCTACTACAGAACAGTTATTGGCATCAATTCAAGATATCACTCGAACTATAGAGCAAGTTGCAGATGCATCTACGGAGGGTGCTAGCGGAAGCACAAATATTGCAAGCAGGATTATAAGTATTAGCGAAACTTCTTCAGAGGTATTGCAAAAGGCTAGCGATTCAAGAGACAATGCAGAAAATCTAAAAAGTGCTATTAGTAAATTTAAGTTATAACAGCTCTAAACTATATAATTATACTTTAAGGTGCTACTAATTATATTTTTCAGGATTTTCATAAGTAAATCGGATTCAATCATAAGCTTATCGAATTACCTAATATATTTCTTAACTAAATACATAATGTAATAAAACCTCTAAAAATCTTATAATGAATTTATATTGAAATATTATTCCATAGAACTAAAAAAAACAAGATAATTAAAATTATCTTGTTTTTTTATTAATATACTCTACTTTGCAGCAGCATCTTCAAATACATAGTTTTGAATTCTCTTCTTTAAAGCATCCTTATCGTATGTAAAGTAGAATGTTCCCTTAATAAGTCCACCCTTACAGTTATCTAGTCCTTCTATTGGGAATATTTGTTGTTGTATATTTCCAATACCACTCTTAAGTACTCCAGTACCTAAGCTAAGTAAATCAGAAGCTCCTATAGTTGTTTCTAAATAAGGTGATACCTTCTTAATTACGCCTGGAAGTTCTGTTGGACTTGTTGATTTAATCTTATTAAACATAGCTACTAAAACTTCTCTTTGTCTATCTGTTCTTGCAAAGTCATTATCATTATATCTTATTCTACAATATCCAACTGCTTGTATACCGTTTAAGTGTTGCATTCCTGGTGCTGAAAGTGAGCTAGCTGTCTTATTTACTTCTCTTGCAACATCTTGTATATATTTGTTTGTTTCTGTAAATTCACTTTGTTTTACATTAATATCTACTCCACCTATAGCATCAATTATGTTTGCTAATTCACCAAAATCAACAACTACATAGTCTTTGATATTAAGTCCGAAGTTTTGGTTCATTGTCTTTATTGACAGTTCTCCTTTACCAAAAGCAAAGGCATGATTAAGCTTGTCCATTCCGTGTCCATCAATACTTACATAACTATCTCTCATTATAGATGTAAGCTTAAGTTTATTATGCTTTTTATCTATTGTAACAAACATAGTTGCATCTGATCTTCCTGTATCATTTGCTCGTCTGTCTACTCCAAGTAACGCTATATTTATTATACTATCATCATACTTATCTTTAATATCCTGATCTATACTCCTATTTACTTCATCTTTAGATATAGTATCTTTCTTTATTCCACCAAGAGTATCAGAGTACAGCTTATATAACCCAACAGAACCAAAAACTAAAACAAATACTAATACCGCTGTTACAGAAATTAAAACTATTTTCGTAGACTTTTTCATTTTCTTTTTATGTTTATCTTTTTTTGCCATTTTCGTCCTCCAATTATATTATTCTCCAATTTTTAAATACTAAATTCTTTAATGCTAAATCTCACATTTAGTATTCTACCACAAAATTATTTTTTTTTCACAAGAATATTATGTTTTTTGATGAAATAATCCATATTTCTCACACAATTCCTTGATATTACT
This sequence comes from Clostridium sp. C8-1-8, assembly GCF_009928445.1. Classification (GTDB taxonomy): domain Bacteria; phylum Bacillota; class Clostridia; order Clostridiales; family Clostridiaceae; genus Clostridium_AR. The sequence continues at coordinate 33,234 of NZ_JAABNO010000022.1, forward strand.
AGTGTATATTATTTTATCGAATCATTATAAACATAATGGTTACAAATTGATGTAATATTTATAAACTTAATTACCATAAAACTGATATCTAGCTATATTTTCCTTGGAATAAAAGATTTTTTATATATTCCTAGACAGTAAATAAAAGCATTATAGAATTTCTCGTTATCTACAATGCTTTCACTTAAAAATAGTCTTTTCTATTTTAAAATATTCAAAAATCTATTCATTCTTTCATTCTTAGGATTTCTAAATATCTCTTCTGGACTTCCCTCCTGGAGAATCTTTCCTTCCTCCATAAATACCACCTTGTGGGCAACCTCCCTAGCAAAATTCATATTATGAGTTACAACTACCATGGTCATACCTTCTTCTGCTAGTTCTTTCATTACTTTAAGAACTTCCGCTTCCAATTCTGGATCAAGGGCTGATGTAGGCTCATCAAACAGTATAATCTTAGGTTCCATTGCCATTGCTCTAGCTATAGCCACTCTTTGCTGCTGGCCTCCTGATAGTTCATAGGGGTAATTATTAGCTTTCTCTGACAATCCAACTTTACTAAGTAACCTCATTGATTTCTCTTTTGCCTCATCCTTAGAACGTTTTAATACTGTAACCTGTCCTTCCATTATATTTTGGAGCACATTCATATGTGGAAACAAGTTAAAGCCTTGAAATACCATTCCAGTCTGCTTTCTGAATGAAATTATTTCTTTTTCAGATAATTTGGCGTTACTATGAAACTTAATAGTGGTATCCCCTAAAGTGATTTCTCCTTCATTAGGTATTTCTAATAAATTCATACATCTAAGTAAAGTAGTTTTACCAGATCCAGAGGGACCTATTATTACCGTTGTCTTACCTTCTTCTATATTTAAATCTATTGACTTCAAAATATGATTTTTTCCAATAAACTTGTCTAACTTACCTATATTAATCATTGTGCCCTCCGTTACTTAGCTACATATTTCTCTAATCTTAACTCTATTCTTCTTTGAACTGCAGAGAGTACCGTACAGAAGATCAAATAAACTACAGCAGCTTCAGTATAAAGCCATAAGGGCTCATAGGTAGTTGCTGTAACTCTTTGCGCTACCTGGAACATCTCGGTTAGGGTTATAGTTGCAGCTAAAGAAGTATCCTTTACTAAACTTATAAAAGAATTGAATAGTGGAGGTACTGATACTCTTGTAGCTTGAGGTAAAATTATCCTTCTTAGAGCTTTACTTCTACTCATCCCTAGAGAAAACGCTGATTCCCATTGGCCTTTTGGAATAGATAAAATTGCCGCTCTTATGACTTCTGAATTATAAGCTCCTACACTAAGGGTAAAGGCTATAATCGCTGATGGTAATGGATCTAAAATAACTCCTATTTTAGGTAAACCATAAAAAATTATAAATAACTGTACTAAAAGTGGAGTTCCTCTTATTATCCAAACATAGAACTTTGCAATGCCATTGAGTATCTTAAGATCGGACAATCTACATAATGCGGTAAAAAGTGCTAAAATCAAACCTAATATAAATGAAATGATGGTAACAGGCATGGTAAAAACCAAGCCTGCTTTCAATATTGGCCAGAATGAATCTGTAAGTATATTAATTATTCTTAAAGTGCTTTCGTCAAGATTCATCTTAAACCCTATTTAGATACATCTACATTGAAATATTTATTGGATATTTTTAAATAGGTACCATCATTTTTCATATCAGCTAAAGCCTTATTTATTGCATCTACTAATTCTTTGTTTCCTTTGTTTATAAGTATACCATCTTGATCTGCATCTTTCTTCTCCGCAGCTATCTTTACTGCAACATCAGGCTTCTGTTTCTTCAAATCATAGAAGGATAAACTATCATTAATAGTTGCATCTGCTCTACCTGCAAGTATTAAATCAATAGATTGATTAAATCCATCTGAAGTTACTATCTCAGCACCATTTGCTTGAGCTAACTTTCCTAGATTACTAGTAAGAGTTTGTGCAGCTTTTTTTCCCTTTAAGTCTTCAAAAGTATTTATTGTTGTATTATCGCTCTTTACTACAAGAACCGCTCTTGAAGTTACGTAAGGATCTGAAAAATCATACTTCTTTTTTCTTTCTTCACTAATTCCTACTTGGTTTACCACAATATCAAATCTCTTTGCATCAAGTCCAGCAAGCATTCCGTCCCACTTTGTTTCTATAAACTCAGGCTTTACACCTAATCTTTTAGCAACTTCTTCTGCTATTTCTACATCAAAGCCTACAAGCTTGCCATTGCTATCATGATAAGTATACGGAGCATAAGTTCCTTCTGTTCCTACCTTTATAGTACCTTGTTTCTTTATGCTTTCTAATAGATTTGTAGAGGTTGTGCTTTCTTTTGTTTTAGATGCACAACCAACCAATCCAACTGTTGCTATTAAAAGTGCTCCCATAAGTAATGCAATTTTTTTCATTATTCTCCCTCAATTCCTAGTGTTTTAGTCATATTAGTATGTTTTGTATGTTATCATTTATTATATATGTAGTCAACAGGTAATATGTTACATGTAAAAGCTTATAAATATTAGTAATTTCCACATGAGTTATAGGCTGTTAACTTATATAATATAGCCTTATCATTAAAGTAATTTTATTTTCTCCAGTATTTAGATTTTTATTATATATATTTATAGCTTTTATAATTTTTCAATATATATATTAAGCTTCTTTACTCTGAGTATTTTTCATAAGATTATGAAATCGATATCAGCTTTAAAATAAGTTTTATTATTTAATATCTACAATAAGTAGATGTTCTTAATAGTCGTAATTACTAGGTTTAGCCATTAGAATCTTTCACTAGTCTAGAAAAGTAAAAAAACACAGATACTTTCCTTAATTAGAAAGCCCTGTGTCTATATTAAACTATTAAATTTTCTTAACTATCTGTGGGTTTATATTACAGTACAACAATTGAGTACTCTCTAAAATAATCAGATAACCATTTTCTAAAGCTTATATTTCTATATTTCTTCTAGGAATTTTAAACTTTATCTCTTTCTCTATCTCTTCCAAATCTCTTTTATTCTTAGGATCTATGAAAAGACAAGTATATCCTTCTGCACCTGCACGCCCAGTTCTACCTATTCGGTGAATGTAAGCTTCAGCATTTTCAGGAATATCATAATTGTAAACACGATCTACTCCAGTTACATCTAAACCTCTTGCAGCCAAATCTGTAGCAATTAAGTATTGTATCTCTGCTTTTCTAAAGGACTTCATAACCTTTTCACGCTTCGATTGAATTAAATCTCCATGAAGTTTTTCACAATTGTAACCACGACTATGAAGTGTGTCTTCTAGTTCATCAGCTCTTCTTTTAGTTCTGCAGAATATTATAGCCATAAAAGGATTGTCTTCGTCAAGAACCTTACAAAGTGCATCCTTTTTATTCCTATCTGTAGTTTCAACAACTTCTTGTTTAATATTGTCAAGGGTCACTTCATTAGCTTTTTTTATTGTAATGGTTATTGGCTCTTTCATATATCTATATGCCAGCTTCTTTACCTGTGCATCCATTGTTGCTGAGAAGCAAAGTATCTGTCTCTTCTTTGAAGTTTCCTTTATTATAGCTTCCACATCATTTTTAAACCCCATTAAAAGCATTTGATCCGCTTCATCTAAAACTAGGGTCTTCAACTTTGAAAGGTCCACTGCTTTTCTTTTTATATGGTCTAACAATCTTCCTGGAGTAGCTATTATAAGATGTATATTCCCTTTTAATTTTCTAAGCTGTCCATCTATATCCTTACCACCATAAGCTGCTAATATATTAATATTCTTAGCTTCAGCCAGCTTCGTTGCCTGTTCTGTTATCTGAATAGCCAGCTCTCTAGTAGGAGTTAATATTAGAGCTTGAATGTTATCTGTCTTAGGCCAAATATTTTCAAACATAGGTAGTAAGAACGCAAGGGTTTTTCCTGTTCCTGTTTGAGCCTCTGCTATAACATCTCTTCCTGATCTAACAAACTCTATACTTTCCTTCTGTATTTGAGTTGGTACTGTAATTCCAGATTTCTTAAGTACTTTCGTTAATTCTTCACTGATACCTAGTTCTTTAAAATTCATTTTATTTCCCTTTCCGTTAGTGCAAATTTATTTTAATTTTCTCAAATCCGTATTTAATTTCTTGTTATTAGATTAACAATTAATTAAGAAAACCCTATATTCAGTAGATATAACATATTATCTGCTAATTGAAATCTACTTATTATAAAAGAGGTATTACTTCAATTCTTAAACTCAGAATTAAATTTTCTAGGAAAATTTATAGAGTTTAAGCTTTTAAATAATCTATCTTGCCCTTAAAACATCGCTTAAACATAATATCATAGAAAGGTATAAAACTTCAACGTTAAACTTTTTAAAAAAGTCGCTGAAGTGAACTTTTTTGCACATCTGCCTTTCCGAATGTACATAAGGAAAATCTGGCAGGAAAAAAGCCATGCATACAGAGCTCTTTAGCTTACTCTCATGCATGGCTTTATAAATTTAAAGGTATTTTAGATATATTAATTATTTGCGCAAGCTCATCTAAGCATCGGATGACTGACCACTTAATTTCAACACAGTACTTTAACAGAGCTTAATTTTTAAATGCTTGGAAAATCTATTATCTCAACTTTTTTAACTCCAATAGCTTTAACTCTTTCCTCTACTTCCTTCATACGAGCTCGTGAAGGTATTTTGTCTTTAATTTTTTCTTTTTGATCTTCTCTTAAACCTTCTGTATGAACTCTTATAAGCTTATATATTACTTCAGGAAAATCTTTAACAATATTGGCAACTGTATCTACGGTGTTGTCCAAATCCATCAACTCTTCAATGAGTACAGTCCTAACTTCATATACTTTGTCGAGACTTAGAAGATATTTTAAGTTGTCAACATTATTACTCATCATGGTATCGCATAGGCTCTCTAAGTTATCAATTGCTTTTATATCAACCATGAATTTATCAGTTACAGAAATAAGCTCTGATATTTCTTCTTTATCAAAAAATCCATTAGTATCTACAAAGCAAGTAAGTCCTAAAGATTTAACTTTTTTAAATAGTTCAGTTATAAAAGGAGCTTTTAAGGTTGGTTCCCCACCTGACACAGTTATACCTCTTATAAACAACTTATATTCTTCTATTATTGATAACAACTCATCTACAGTATAATCCGTAGTTCTAGGAGATGAATTTGTTTTACATACCTTTATACATTGGTCACATTCTACACATAGTTTATTGTCAAACTGTATACTATTTAAACCTTCCTTTATAGCCTTTGTAGGGCAGCCAGGCAAACATAGCTTACATTTGTAACAAAGGTTTATAGTTTCAGGATTATGACAATAAACACAATGTATATTGCACCCCTGAAAAAATATAGCAAGCCTATTGCCAGGGCCGTCCACATTAGAAAAAGGAATTATTTTATTTACTGTAGCTCTACTTTCCATCTTTTCTAACTCTTCTGTCTAAGACATGAGCCATTGTATTAGAGCCTGTTCCTAAAATATCCGTATCTCTAAGAACCGCTTCGCCTTCTCTTACCTTCATTATCTCGCTCTTCTTAACAAGATATCCTGTAACTCTTATAAGATCTGTATTATGAAGGTAGGTAGTCAAATATCTTCCACCAGAAGCAAAAGCCCCGTCTATTATATCTACTACCGCATCAAGTTTATTCAAGTAAGTTTGATCTAAAGCAAATAAGTCACCAGTACCTGAAGTAAAATACACATGGAAAGGCATAGCTTGCTTTATATGAATCGGAAGTATTGGTTCCTCTCCAACTGGTATTCTGTGAGCTGGAGTATTATTGTGATCTTCCTCACTTAAGCTAGCACCTACTTGGGCATGTAATAAGTACTTATTGTTTGTCCTTTCACAATAAACAGCTTCATGCTCCTCTGCAATCTTTTCTACTAGCTTTAATATACTATGAGCTATTTCATCACCTCTTTTTGAAGTTCCGAAGCGTTCATCCACCCCTTCAAGTTCTAAGATGTAATTAACTGCATCAGCTAAACCAACTATTCCAAACATAGCTGAGAAGTTTTCCCTCTTAATAAAGCCTTCTTTTTCAAGAAAAGAACTTTCAAAGAAGTTAGATTTTTCCACTAGGAATTTTATCCTCTTGTCCATCATGGTTGCCATAGCCTTAGTTATTTTAGGCAACCTTTCCTGTAGAAGTTCATCTAAGGAAGTGACACCTTTTACTATTGTTCCAAGTCTTAATCTAGGAAGGGTATATGCTCCTCCACCATTTGGTAAAGCATTGTAGCAGCTTACAATCCTATGATCTCCAACGTCTTCAGTATACTTCTTATTATTACTAAAGGATGGCTTAGAAACCTTAAGACATGCCTCCGCAGCCTTTAGAGCAAAATCTCTTGGAGTTATATCTTTGTCATATCTTATGGTCATGTTAGGTGTAGGATTCTGAAGCTCAACTATAGCTTTTAGTATTAGTTCTCCTGCTTTTGTCTTTTCTGGACCAATGTCTGCATGACAAAATGAATCAACTATAGTTTTATCTACATGATTTAAGAACCTTTTAATCTTTTTATAATCGGAAGTTTCATCAGTGATGAAAGGCTCCATCAATTTATCCAAATCTCCTATATAAACAGGGAATGAAGTTATTGATGGAATATGGGAATATAGTATTAATAGACTATCAAGCAACTCGTCCAAATCTGCTGGAGGTTGTAAATCTAAAAATTGGCACCCTTTTTCAACTAAGACTGAATAATCAGGAACTATATATCTTGGTCTATATAAAGCATAACCTTCATTTAAGTCACATATCATTTCTGTTTCTATATATTCCATTTCCTCATCAGTGTATCCTAAAATTTCACGAGGATCTAAAAGCCTCTCAGCAACATTAGCTAGATTGTACAACTTCTGCTGGTAAGTATAACTTTTACTTGTGGCAATATCAAGAATATCATTAACTTTAGATATCATAAAAACTCCTCCTATTTTATCAATTGTTATATTTTATATTTGCTAAATTTAAGAATGCTGTTGAAATTAAATATTTACGAGGAAAAGGCTATCTAAGCAATCAATTAAAATTAAATGATCTTTTTCATATAAAATAATATTAATTCTTTTCGCAAGCTAATCAAAGCATTCGATGACTAATTAGTTAATTTCAACAGGTTACTTTAACAGGTCCAAATTTTACATTAAATTTTATATTGAAGTAGTACAACTTTAAGTATACCTTTATTATAATCCATTAATCTAAGTTTTTAAATAAACATGTGCTTATACACTATCTTTTCAGTCTAGAAAAACATAACTTTTTACTTATATCAGAAGTATTTGTTATTATTATTTTAAATTCAATAAACTAGTATTAAATATGTATCACTCCATATTTAAATTTTATCTTTAAACTATCATCTCATAACCAAGAGAAACTTTAAACAGATTTCCAAATGAAGTTGTATATCTTTATATACACAAACTACAAATAATACTATAATTAAAGTATAGATGTTTATTTAAATAAAGGCTATGTTTAATAATATTGTTGAAATTCAGTGGTCATGAAGCATCGGATGACTGAACACTTAATATCAACACGGTACTTTAACAGAGCCTAAATATAATTAGGGGGAATTTCTATGAAAAAAACTAAAAACATAATGCTTTATCTTTATATATTCTGTACAGTTCTATTCTGTGGTACAGGCTTTATTACTATATCTACTGCCAGCGGTAAAACTTATATCTTTTTAGGTATAATATTTTTATTTTTCGCCGCTCTTGAATACGTATCCAAAGCAAAAGCAAGAAAGTAATAAATTCTCTGATAATCTTATTAATATAATGTAACAAATCTCCTTGCAAAGAATTTTCTTTATTGGTACCATATTAAATGGACAATGTTAGGAATAATCTACATCAAAGGAGATTTTTTTATGACAGTAGAAAATGTGAGCGAAATTGCTCTTATAGCTGGAAGTATATTACTAGAAAATGGTGCAGAGACTCATAGGATAGAAGGAACCGTTTCTTCTATTTGTGAATCTTATGGGCTAAGTGCAGAATGCTTAGCCATGTCAAATGGTATATTGCTTTCCATCGAGACTACCGACGCTAACAAAATTACATCAATGAAAAAAGTTTGTCAAAAACAAGTTGATTTATATAGAATTGAATTGATTAATGCCTTTTCACGTAAACTAAAAAAGAGCTTAATGAATTATGATGATGCTAAAAAGACTTTGGAAGGTATACAAGACTCCCCAACTTTTACACTACCTGTACGTACCCTGGCTGCTTGCATGACAGGCTTTGTATATTCTTTATTTTTTAATGGATCTCTTTTGGACGGAATTACTTCAATATTTATTTGTTTTATTACTTATATAATATTAGAAAAGGTTGCTGCATTCGATATGTCCCAATTTTTCAAAAATTACTTATCGGGTTTTGTAATAGGTGGTACAAGCTTATTAGCTCATTTACTATATTCTCCTATTAACCAAAATAATGTGATCACAGGATCAATAATGATACTTTTACCAGGTGTGGTACTTACTAATGGAATAAAGGATGTTATTTTTGGATACTTTTCTGCAGGAATAGCTAAGTTTTGTGAGGCACTTATTATTATAGTAGCTGTGTGTGCAGGAGTTATAACTGCACTGCTGATATAAGTTTGGAGGATATTGATATGTCAATTAAGATGATTACACTAGCTTTTGTAGGCAGTATTTTTCCTGTAATATTATTTAATATTGATAGAAGGAAAATTATTTTTGCAGGTATTGGCGGAGCTCTAGGATGGATAGTATATAGCTTAGTTCTAAGTAAGACAACCAGTGAAGTAATAGCTTCTTTTTTTGGTGCCTTGGCAGTAAATGCCTATAGCGAACTTATGGCTAGAATAAAAAAGACCCCTGCATCGATGTTTTATGTACCTGGTATATTTCCATTAGTTCCAGGTATAACAGCTTACAGTACAGTAACTTACCTTGTTCAAAAAGATTTTAGTTCTGCCCAAAGTACTGGTATTCTAATGTTAGGTATTGCAGGTGCTATTGGTTTTGGAATTATGCTATCATCAGCATTTTTTGGCTTTATATCAAAGATATATAAAAACTATACTAGAGTTGTTAGATAGCTTAAAGAGCCATCCTTTAAAATAAAAGAGAGTTATTTAATTGCTTTCTTAATAAATAGTAAGATTATTTATGTTTTGCCATAAAGCTATATAGGCACTCAAATTATAGCTTTAAATTTTCCTATTAGAATTCAAAGGAGTCTTGAAAATAAATATAGATTTAAGTCATAATACTTATTCAGTGTTTTCAGAAAAAAACTTGATACATAATGAAGAATAATATGATAAATGGAATCAGCATAAACACTGATTCCATTTATCATATTAACCTGTACAACAGTTAAATTTTCAATAATAAAGAAGTAAGAAACATGGTGATGTGGTTAACACCAATACAGATAATTTATCACCTAAATATAATCTTTCGACTATAAAAAAGCACATCACTACCAATATTAATGGTTCACTCGACCTTATATAATATTTACACAACTATATATAACCTTTCGGCTATATATAACCATTACAACACCATATAAAATCTTATCTCGACCTTATATGATAAGTTGGAACCTCATTATAATCAAACAATGACTATAATAAAGCTTTTCCTAACCATATAAAATCTACACTCTAAGTAAAAAACAGTTCCAGGCTGAGTTCACTTAGATCACTTATAAACTTAGTATAAACTATCTTTCATAAGCATTGCCTTATCACCATGTTCCTTACGATATTAATATAACCTTATCAAAAGATTTAATACATGAAATTCGAATTTTTTTTAATTTTTTTAAATTTTATTTTCTGATTATAAAATAATCACATAGAATATAACTTACCACTGAACTTGTGCCTTATTATAACTATACAATTAAGTACAAAACTATCAGTAAAATAGTAATAATTTTAGTTTAAATCTAATAAGGCTTTTTTTGTAGAATTACTCTTAATATACTTCATATCTTTCGCCGATTTTGGTTTCGAAGGTAAGTAATGAGTTATCTTCATCATAGCTTCCAGCAGCTTCACCATTGCAGTAGGCCATAATATTACCTTCAGAACATATTATACAACTTTCTCCTGCCTTAGAAAGAATACTAGCTTTAACTAATTTGCCCTCTTCCCATGTAAAGTCAACTTCGAAACCACCTCTAGCACATAAACCAGAAACCTCTCCTTGACTCCATGCTTTAGGAAGAGCCGGTAAAAACTTAATGCATCCAGTATGACTTTGTAGCAGCATTTCAGCAATTCCTGCGCTACCTCCAAAGTTACCGTCTATTTGGAAAGGTGGATGATTGTCTAAAAGATTAGGCAAGGTGGATTTGCTTAAAAGTGCCTCTATATTTTTGTAAGCCAAATCACCTTCTTCTAGTCTAGCCCACATATTTATAATCCATGCTCTGCTCCAGCCTGTATGTCCTCCACCATAAGAAAGCCTTCTTTCAATAGTTTTCTTGGCTGCTCTAGCTAGTTCAGGCGTATCTTTTAAGGTTATCTGATTGGAAGGATGTAGCGCAAAAAGCTGAGATATATGTCTATGTCCTGGCTCTACCTCATCATAATCCTCTGCCCACTCTTGAATCTGGCCGTATTTTCCTATAGTTGGCTTTGGTAATCTCTCAATGAGTTCTTCTAATTTGCCTCTAAACTCCAAATCAGTGTCTAATAACTTAGATGCTTCTATACAATTAGAAAATAAAGCATGTATTATCTGACTATCCATTGAAGGCCCTATACATATACATCCTGTTTGTCCATTAGGAAGACTGTAGGTATTTTCTGGAGATACAGAAGGACATGTAACCAGTTGCCCTTTATTATTTTCTATTAAGAAATCAACAAAGAATAATGCTGCTTCTCTCATTGTGTCATAGGTTTTTGAAAGAAAATTATAATCCTTATTGAATTCATAGTGCTCCCAAAGATGTAAGCATAGCCACGCAGCTCCCATAGGCCATTGAGTTGCAGGCATCCAAAGATCCTGTGGAGCTGTATCTCCCCAAATATCAGTATTATGATGACACATAAAGCCTCTACAGTTATACATCTTTTTAGCTGATATTCTTCCTGGTTCTCTCATTCTTTCAATATGATCAAATAATGGCATATGAAGCTCTGATAAATTACAGGTTTCCGCTGGCCAATAATTCATTTCAGTGTTAATGTTTATAGTAAATTTACAGCCCCAAGGTGACATCATATCTTTATTCCATATACCTTGAAGGTTTGCAGGTAAGGTTCCTGGTCTGCTACAGGATATAAGTAAGTACCTTCCATATTGGAAATATAAACTTATTAAATCTAAATCACTCTCTCCTTCTTGAACTTTTTTTAATCTTACATCAGTTGGTAAAAGCGAGCTTTTATCCTCACTATTAAAGTCCTTTAAGGTAAGCTTTACTCTATCAAAAAGTCTCCTATAATCAGCAATATGATCGTGTTTTATCTGTTCATAAGATTTATTTATAGCTTCTCTTATAGTATTTTTGCACCACGCTTCTGGTTCATCTCCATAATAGTCAGTTCTAGCCGCCATATATATAGTAACCTTATCTGCCTTTTCCACCACCAGTTTATTACCTATACTATATGAATTTCCTCCATCAGCCACTACCTTAACCATGGAGCAAAAGCTTATACCTTTGTCACTGCCACTTTTCCCTTTTAAAATAACCGAATCCTTTATGTCAGCATAAATATAATCAAAATAACGTTCTCTATTTAAGGTTAACATAAAGCTTAGTTTTTTACTTTTATCAGCATCTAACCTTATAACCATCACTTTATCTACTGCACTTATGAAGACTTCTCTGCTGAATGCTACATCTCCACTACTGTATTTTACTCCTGCCACAGCATTGCTTATATCTAAAAATCTTTCATAATTACATATTTCTTGCTTCTCATGCTCAAAATCTATAAATATATCACCTAAGGCCTCATAATGTCTTTGATCTTCAGGTGTTCCAGCCATAGCTATAGCTGTAAGCTTTTCAGCTTCTTTAATATTTCCTTCAAAAAGCAACTTTCTTATCTTAGGTAAGTATTCCAAGGAATCTTTATTGTTTCTATCTCTTGGGCCACCATCCCATACAGTCTCTTCATTTAGCTGAAATCTTTCTTTCTCAATACCTCCAAAAATCATGGCTCCTAAACTCCCATTTCCTACAGGAAGAGCCTCATTCCAATTTTCTAAACTTGCTGCTTTATCATACCATAGCTTCATCACTTTACTGCCTCCTATTTATGCTTAAATCTAAATATATATGTTACAATTTCAGCTCTCTATAAAAAACTTTATACGGCTACAAACTGTTTGAATCCAAATCTTCAATTGCAGCATACATTTATTTTATTATGAAAGATCTTATTCTCATCTCATTGCTTAATTTGATAAATAAATCATGTACACCTGTATGTGGTTTCATATCAATTCTTATTATCTTCAAACAATCAAGCTCTTTATTTTCTTCTACCTTACATTTTCCTATAGAACTACCATCTATTGAATCTAAAAGTAGCTCTACTGTCCCAGCTTTATTATTTGATATAACTAGCTCACAAACTTTATTACTTACAGAAAGTTCAAAATCATTAAATCTCAAGTAACTATTGTCACTTTTTGCTACAACGCAGTCCTTGCATTCTTTCCACTCATCAATAAACACTTCATTATAATCGTCGTAATTTACGGCTAGGATTTCTGTTCTACATTGCCTTGCCAAAAGAGTTTTCCCAATGATTTCAATAGACTTTTCTAACCTTATATCCTCTGATGAGCTTCCTACCATAACTGTGTAACTGCCACTTTCCACAAAATAACTCTCTGACCTTACATCCCAGAAGGCTAAATCATTAATTTTTAGATTAAATTCTATTTCTTTCTGCTGCCCAGCTTTAATATTTACTCTTTTAAAAGCTTTAAGTTCCTTATATGGTCTTTTTACGCTTGGATTATCAGCTCTTATATAAACTTGCACTACTTCATCACTGTCAAATATACCAGTGTTTTTAACTTTTAAGGTTAATGTAAGCTCTTCATCTTCAGCTAGTTTCTCTGAGGATACCTTCAAATCACTATATTTAAATTGTGTATAAGTAAGTCCATGACCGAAAGGATAAAGAGGTTTACCATCATAGTACATATAAGTTCTTTTACCTTTTATAATGTCATAGTCATTTATCTGAGGAATTCCTTCAAGGGATCTATACCAAGTCATACTCAATTTTCCCGCAGGACTATACTGTCCAAAAAGCACCTCTGCAATTGCATTGCCAAGTTCTTGGCAGCCATGAGCTGTGTATAAACTAGCTGGAATATTCTCATCAATATAGTTTATGGAGAAAGGATAGCTTCCAACAACAACTACTATAGTATTAGGATTGGCCTTATATACCTCTCTTACTAATTGCTCTTGTGAAGCTGGAAGATTTATATCAGTTCTATCTATCTCCTCTTTTCCATTTATAACAGGATTATTTCCTACAAAAACAATGGCTACATCACTATTTTTTGCTACTTCTACTGCAGCTTCTATTCCATCCTTAACCTTTTCAAATCTATAGCTAAGGTCCTGGCAACTCACAGTATCCTCGCTAAAACTTGGATTGGAGGTATTATCTTCAAGGACCTTTAAGTAAGCTTGTGAATCCAGACAAATAGGTTTATCATTCCAAGTTCTTATTTTTATATTATCCTCATTAATCTTTTTCACCTTAATTATTTCCTTAACGAACCATCCAAAAACTTCTTCAGCAGTTGCGGATATTTCCTTATCATCAGTGGTTACATACCTATCCTCTTTTAGAGCCTTAAGTGTGCAGCTTTCCCATCCCCAATCAGATAACTCAAATTCATCTGCTTTGGCAGATGATACCTTGTCAAGCCTAACCTTCTTTTCATTAGAAACCTTAAGATACCTCTCACAATTAGCGTCTGAAATCTTAATAATATCATTACCACTACAATAACTAACCTCACAGCCTTCTAGTATATTCTTTATTCCTTGAAGAGGAGTCACTTTATACTCATGCCTTCCTGTATACCAGTCTCTATACACCACATCTGCTAAAGGTCCAATAACTGCTACATTTTTCAGCTTATTTTTATTTAATGGAAGTGCATTTTTTTCATTCTTGAGCAATACTATTGCTTCCTTGGCAGCTTTTTTTGCTAAAGCTTTATGCTTTTCACAGTTCAATACTTGTTCTGAGATATTGCTGTATGGATTAAGTTCAGCTGGATCAAACTGACCTAATCTGAATCTTACCTTAAATATGTTAGTTAGTGCTTGATCAATATCTAGTTCATGTAGTAACCCTCTATCAACAGCTTCTTTTGTAGATTTTATAACTAAATCTCTATCGTCAGTCATAACATCTACTCCGTTTTTGATTGCATTGGCTATGGTTTCAGCATGAGTATCATAATATTTATGGAACTCAACTGTCTGACTCATATCCCCGCCATCACAAACAATAAAACCATCACAGCCCCATTTTTTCTTCACTATTTGTTTCACCTCTGGATTAACTATACAAGGTCTTCCATTTATCTCGTTATAAGCCGTCATCATGGAGTAAGCTTTTCCTTCAGTAAAGGCTTTTTCAAAGGCTTTTAGATAATATTCATGCTTGTTTCTTGGATCAATGCTACTAGAACAATATATTCTTCCTTCTTCATTATTGTTTCCATAGAAATGCTTTGGAGCTGGCACTAGCTTCAAATAAAACTTATCTTCCCCTTGCATGCCTTTTACAAGCTCTGCTGAAAGTTTACCAGTAAGACACGGGTCTTCTCCATAAGCTTCTTCTGTCCTGCCCCATCGTGGATCCCTCTCCATATCTATAGTTGGAGCCCATAGGGTAAGTCCACCTTCTTCATTACTTTTTTTGTAATATACTCTAGCCTCATCTCCAATAACACTTCCTATGTCCTTCATAAGTTCACTGTCCCAGGTACATGAAAGCCCTTGGGGCTGTGGAAATACTGTTGCTGGGCCAAGAGCTGATACCACTCCATGAGCAGCCTCACCACCAACACCATATTTTTTTATACCTAATCTCTCCACCGCTCCTTGGCTAGTTGGAATCATTGATATCTTTTCTTCTAAAGTCATCCTGCTAATCAAATCTTTTATTCTATCTTCAAGTGGTAAAGTAGGATTTAAATAAGGATATTTATATTTATTTGCATCAAACATAGCTTGTTTCATTTCAATTCTCCTTAATAAAATTATCTAAAGCATTTTTTGCATACCTGAATTATATAATTTCTATAAACATTCACTCGGTAGGCATTTTTTTAATTTTTAAAACCTATATTAAGATTTCAAATTTATCACATACGTTTATCCACATGGTTATCTGAGATATATCCTCAAAGAATAAAATATAATTAAAATTAAACAGTTAATGCAAAGGTATATTTTTACTAAAGCATATTATACTAAAATATTAAGAATAATCTTATTTCAACGCTTCATCTACAACCTTCATCCATTGTCTTGCAATAAGCTCATGCCCAGCTGCAGTTGGATGAACCCCATCCCAAATCCAGTGCTCCGGAGCTACCTTCTTGCATGCGTCATTAAATTGCTGTTGCAAAGGAACAAATATACAGTTATTTTCTTCTGCAATGGCTCTTGCAATGACTTGTCTCTTACTTATTTCATCATTCCAATAATCATATTTTTCTTTAACTCCACCTACAGGTAGTATGAAAGGCTCCATGATTACGATGATACATTCAGGGTTCACTTCTCTTGTTTCTTCTATTAAAAGCTTATAGACTTTGCCATACTTATTGGCTGGAATTCCTGCTCCAACATTAACTTCCCATGCTATATCATTTACTCCAACTAATATACTCAATATATCTGGCTTTATGTTTAGAGTATCCTCCTGCCATCTTCCATACAAATCAACTATTCTGTTACCGCTTATACCTCTGTTTAAAAATTCATACTCTTTTTCTGGCTCGTCTACGCCCAATTTTGCAGATACTATATACGCATAACCATGACCTAAAAAATGATTAGGATCATTATCTCGAGTTCTATTGCCATCTGTAATAGAATCACCTTGAAAAAGAATTTTACTTTTCTTTCTAATATTCATATTGCACTTCCTTTTCTTTATTAAAGATATGATATTTTCAAATTAAATCTAATCATCAGACAAAACACCATTAGCATCAAAATTATTCTTTGTTCACTTTAGAAAATGGAAAAATGATATATAATCTGCTTAACAGACATACTAATTCAATCCTTATAAATAGTCTCTCTTACTTTTCTAATATAACAAGATCTTTTGCATTTATAGTTATTTTTCCAGTCTTCTTTTCACCAGTTAAAAGTTCTATATACTCTTTATCCCTTAGATCTACCTCAACTTGACTTTCATTGTGGTTTAAAATGAATACGAAGGCACTGTCTTCTTTTACCCTTTCAGTTATCTCCACTCCTTCTTGTTTTTCAAAGCCTGAAGAAATATTATTTTCTTCACAAATACGTCCTATAAAATCTCTTATAAATACTTCATCTGGGTCAGAAGCTATATAATAAGCTTTTCCTTTTTCTAGCTGATTCAAGGTAAGAGCTGGTGAATCTTTGTAAAAATCACTTCCATAAACAGCTAAAGCTTTAGCGCCTTCTAGATGAAGAATATCGCATAACATACCACAACTATATTCATCTCTTAATTTGATGCTGTTTTCAGTTATCTTAAAGCTGTTCTTCATATTAGGGAATAAAGCATCAATTTCTTCTACCCATATTCCTAAGGTCTTTCTCAGTTGTCCTGGGTATCCACCTAAAGTTACTAAATCATTTTCATTGACAATTCCGCTAAAGAAGGTTGTTATAAATGTACCACCATTCTTAACAAAGCTTTCTATATTGTTTGCCACTCCTTCTTTAACCATATAAAGTAAAGGTGCAACTACAACATCATATTTTGATAAATCCCACTCTGAATTTACAAAGTCTACTGCTACGTTCATATCATAAAATGCCTTATAATACTTCTCAATCTGCTTTAGATAGTTTAGCTCTATAGATGGTCCGCTTGAAAGTTCAACTGCCCACCAGTTCTCCCAGTCAAAAACAATAGCAACTTTTGCATTTATTCTTGAATCTAGTATCTTATCCTTTAATACATTAAGCTCTTCGCCTAACTTGGCACATTCTCTAAAAACTCTTGTATTGTCATGTCCTGCATGCTCAATTACAGCTCCATGATACTTCTCACAAGCACCAATAGATCTTCTCAGCTGGAAGAACATCACTGTATCAGCTCCATGAGCAACTGCTTGATAGCTTTGAAGTCTCATCATTCCTGGACGTTTTAGTCCATTGTATGGCTGCCAGTTTTGTTGACTTGGCGTCTGCTCCATTAGCATAAAAGGTTTGCCGTCTTTTAATCCTCTCATCAAATCATGTCTTAACGCAGTTACATACATCGGATCTATTAGCTGAGGATAGTTGTCCCAAGAAACTACGTCCATTTTTTCAGCCCATTTGAAATAATCCAAAGGCTTAAAAGTACCCATCAAGTTAGTTGTAACATATAAATCAGGTGTTATTTCTTTTATAATCTTGTATTCTTCATAATAACAGTTAAAAACTGATTCAGACATAAATCTGTTATAGTCTAAGGATATACCTTGGAAGTTAGTTCTTTCTCTACCACTATCTCTCCACATTTCACTAATTCCAGAAGGTACCACTATCTCATCGAAATCATAAACTGTATGTCCCCAAAAACTCATATTCCATGCCTTGTTCAAATTTTCAATGGTCTTATATCTCTTTTTAAGCCATATTCTAAATTCTTCTTCGCAGTGTTCACAATAACAGTAATTACCGTATTCATTACCTATATGCCATAGCAAAAGCGACGGATGATCCTTATATCTTTCTGCTAACTTTCTAGTAAGACTTGTGGACATTTTTCTATATACCTTGCTATTAGGACAAAAATTTACTCTTCCACCATGCTTTCTTTTCCTACCATCAAAATCTACTGGAAGAATTTCTGGATACTTCTTAGACATCCAGGCTGGTTGCGCAGCTGTTGATGTAGCTAAGCAAACATAAATATTATTTTCAGCAAGCTTATCCATTATTTTATCTAGCCATTGAAAGTCATAAACCTCCTCTGAAGGCTGAAGCTTAGCCCAGCTAAATACAGGCAAGGTTACAACATTTATTCCTGCTTTTTTGAAATACTCTATATCTTCATCTAAAACTTCTTCTGGCCATTGATCTGGATTATAATCTCCACCATAAAAAATTTGAGGTAACTTTTTGTTTATCATAATACTACTCCTTATGTCTAATCTTTTTTTATTATTTTGCTGCAAACTTATTCAATTGGTTATTAATTTATATGATTTTTACTTTTAAACCTTACTATCAGTTGTGAGTCCTACATATTGCTAGGTTGCTCAAGAAATCTTTATATATTTTCCTTATATGAGAAAGTGCTATTAACATAGACGAATATTATTGTCTATACAGTAAAAAGCATACTCAAAGACATAACACTTGTCTTTGAGTATGCCTCTATAGCAAATCATATTATTTATATATAATAAGACTAGATATTGAAGGTTTCTTTTAATCTTATATCTCTTGATGAACTTCCTACAAGAACTTTAAAATCTCCTTCTTCATATGCCCATCTACCTTCTCTATCATTATAGAAAGCTAGTGAACTTTTATCTAAAGTTATTTGTACATTTTTACTTTGACCTACTTCCAAGAATATTTTATCAAAGCCTTTTAGTTCCTTTTCCGGTCTTACAAGAGATGAAACTAAGTCAGAAACATAAACTTGAGCTATTTCAGAACCAGCTAAAGTTCCAGAATTAGTTACATTAAAGCTTACTTTAACTTCTATTTGCTTGCTCTTTATAACATTTACCTTAAGATTGCTATATTTAAAATTTGTATAGGATAAGCCATGACCGAAGCAGAATCTAGGTTCAACATCTTTTGAGTCAAAGTATCTATACCCTACAAATATGCTTTCCTTATACTGAACAGATTCTTCACCTGGGAATTCCCCTATGCAATGAGCAGGCGAATCACTAAGTTTCTTTGGAAAAGTTACAGGTAATTTTCCTGAAGGATTGATGTCTCCAAAGATAGCTTCTGCAATAGCATATCCACCTTCCATCCCTGCATAGAAGGAGTGAACTAAAACTTTTGCATCCTCAATCCAAGGCTCAAATTCCACTGGAGATCCACTTATATTTACTATAATTGCATTTGGATTAACCTTTAAGATTTCTTTTACTAGTTCATCTTGGCCGTAAGGAAGTTTCATATCTTCTCTATCTCTTCCTTCAAGATCATAATTATGATCTAACCCAATTACAACAACGGTCTCATCACAGTTTTTTGCAAGTTCAACAGCTTCTTTAATAAGTTCAGCGCTTAAACTTTCATCATTAGAGTAACCCTTTGCATACTTAACCTTTGTGTTACCACCTAGTCTCATGTTTAAGCCTGTAAGTGGTGTGTATTCATATAAAGCTTTTATTTGAGCACTATCGCCACCAGTAGAGTGCTTTACATCAGCATTTTCTCCTATTACTGCTAGAGTTTTAATACTAGAATCTTTAAGAGGAAGCAAGTTTCCTTCATTTTTTAATAGTACAACCGCTTCTCTTGCAATCTCTAAAGCTGTTTCTCTATGTGCAGGAGTGTTGTAACAGCCTCTATACCTTTGCTCTGAAAAAATATTTAACTTAAACATTAAGGCTAGTATTCTTTCAACTTTTTCGTCAATTAACTTTTCTTCAATTACTCCATCTCTTACTTTTTCAAGCAACGGATTAGCTAAATAATATTCATCAAAATTGCTAGTTACATTCATTTCAATGTCAATTCCATATTTAGCTGCCTTTTCAGTATCATGAACTGCTCCCCAATCGGATATCACAACACCGTCGTAGCCCCAGCCTTTTCTCAATATATCATTAAGAAGGTAGTCGCTTTCAGAGCAAAATTCACCTCTTAGTTTGTTATAGGCACTCATTATCGTATAAGCATTTCCTTCTTCAACTGCTGCCTTAAATCCTGGAAGGTATATTTCCTGCAAAGCCCTATCATCCATCTCCACATTGATTTTCAATCTTTCAAACTCCTGATTGTTAGCTGCAAAGTGTTTTACACAAACAGCAGTATCTTTAGTCTGAACCCCTTTTATAAAAGGTACTACCATTTTTGAAATCAAGTATGGATCCTCACTCATATATTCAAAGTTTCTTCCGCAAAGAGGAGTTCTTATTATATTAATTCCTGGTCCTAAGATAACATCCTTACCTCTACCCCTAGACTCAGCTCCAATAGCCATTCCAAATTCATAAGCTTTGTCAGGGTTCCAAGTAGCAGCTAGAGCCATATTTGAGGGAAAGTAAGTACTGTAATCATAAGTATTACCTATATCTTCCCACTTGTCATTCTTATAGTCTTTTCTAACTCCCATAGGACCATCTGACATAACTAGCGGCGGTATCCCAAGCCTTTCAACGCCCTCTGTTCTGAAGAGTCCATTACCATGGATCATAGAAACTTTCTCTTCTAAACTCATCTCTTCAATAATCTCTTTTATTCTCTGCTTTGTATCTTGATTTATCTCCTTCATACTCATATCCCCCACAGAACAATTTTACAATTGTTTTTTACTGCTCCATTAATGTCTTTAATTACGATTTTTTTAATTCATATCTGAAAGAGAAGTACACATATGTTTTCTATTATCCATCTCCTAATTAACTCCAAGTTATCACAAAACTTCATGCTAATGTACTTACAAAAGTTATTTTTAACAACTCATCTTTCAAACTAAAATAGCACTAAATTCTTTTAAAATTTCTAAAATTCATGTAAATGTTTTCTCATTTCTATTATAAATTATTAATAATATTTAAGTATATAATAAAAATCAACTATTATCTTAAAAAACAACTTAGTTTCTAACCAAATGAAAATTTAACTTAAGCTATCTTATTTAGCTAATTGACTAGGTTTAGTAAGTAGAAAAGTTTATATTGGTATATACAGTAAAAAAAGAGCCTGATGCATGATCAGACTCTCTTCTATAAAAACTACTTTAAAGTTTTTCTTGCAGCAAATATTCTTTCTGCTTGTTTTATGTCAAACTTAACAACATCATCATAACCTAAGCCCTTAGACTTGTCGATCATATCTTTTTGAAGTGCTTCGTATTCTGCATCACTCTTAGCAAATATCATCTTCCAAGAATCTTGCTTTATAACTGTAGCAATCTGACCTAATTTTTGTTGAGTAGCTGTATCCATAGCATCACTACTAACATTAGTTACTGGATTTACAACAATCTTATTGTTTTTAATGAAGTAATCTTTGTCATTGTTGGCATTCATAGCTGCTCTCCAATTTTTATCAAGTGTCGATACATTATCATTAATTGTAGAAGACCATAATTGCCAGTTGTAAGGTTCCTTAGTTTCAGGATTTATAGAGTTTGCATTTACTGTTACGAAGTTAAGAGCGTTTAAACCATCTTTATATGCTCCACCACCATACTGATCAGGAATAACATCTGAACTTGTAGAAGGAACAGCTTTTTTACCAAAGTCAGTTAATACAGGCTTTCCATCCTTTATATCCCAAGTTAAGCCTTTAGGGCCATTTGTGCTAGTCATAATACCTTCTGGTGAGTATAACCAATCAATAAACTTCATTATTTTTTCTGGATTCTTAGCTTTAGAACCTATAGCTATTACTTGGCTAGCACCATAGTTAGCAAAGCCATTTGAATAATCTTTTTCTTCGCCAAATGGTACTAGCTTAAAGCCTTGTCCCTTATTTACTCTTTCTGGAGTATTATATTGAGTGCTGTAGAATGGGAACCATGAGAACAATACTTGACCATCCTTCATTTTGTTTCCAGCATCATCATACTTTTGAGAAATTGAGTCAGGATCTACTAAGCCCATCTTATTTGCATTGTAATAAAGCTTTAAAGATCTTAAGTAGTAGCTATTTGGATCTAATATGTCTTGATACTTTTCTTCCTGACCATGAACTAATAAAAATCCTAGTTCATCATATCCGTGCATACAAGCAAACTGCTTTCCTATCATCATCATATTTCCATCCCAATCACCCCACATTGAGAATGCATAGGTTGGCTTTCCTGAATCACTCTTAGGAGCTGCTTCTTGCATCTTTTTAAGTACTGGTAGGTAATCTTCCATTGTGTTTATTGCTGGCTTACCTATCTTTTCATACAAGTCCCAACGTAAATGAGGTCCATAAGCCAATTCGGTTCCGTCAGCAGAAGTTGTAGCTGGCATTGTAGAAACTGAGGCTCCAAGTCCATATACAGCTTTTCCATCACCGAAATTTGTCTTATTCTTTTCAATTGCTTTTTGGTATTCTTTTATATGTGTTCCATACTTATCTAACAAACCGTCTTTAGTCCAGTCTAATAATAAACCAGCTTTTATTGCATCTCTGTATTTTTGATCATCAGCACCAAACACTACTATGTCTCCTAAGTTACCTGAAGCCATCATTGTAGCGAACTTACTGTCCCCACCTTGAAGGTTAGAAGAAATAATATTCATATCTAGACCAAATTTATCTTTTACAACTTTACCAAACCATCCACTTTGTTCACCAGCAAAGTTGGCTGACATAGAAAATACATCAATTTTTTCTAGGTCACTCTTACTTGCATCCTTTTTAGTATCACTTGAACATCCAACCATACCAAAAGACATAGTTGTGATCGCTGTAGCTAAAGCTACTGCTTTCCCAATAGTTTTGCTTAAACCTCTTTTCATTACTAATCCCCCTTGTTTTTATATATATATTTTAATATCCAACTAATTACTAAATTCATTCATAAAAACTGATACAATAACTATTATAAACTATTCTAGTAATTATCGGATAATTAAAAGCCTTTTAACCCTTTACAGCTCCTATCATAACACCCTTAACAAAATATCTTTGGAAGTAAGGATATACAAATAAGATTGGAAGAACTACTATCATTGATACTGTCATTCTTATAGATGTTGCAGTCTGCATATTTGCTAAGTTTCCAACAGCGATACCACTTTGGCTATTCTTAATTAATGCAGCAAGAGAATTGGCCTCATTTATATATTTATACAGAACAAATTGTAAGGTAAATAACTTTTGATCTGTTACTAAGAACAATGTGTCTGTAAAGGAATTCCACTGACCTACTGCAGAGAAGATTGTTATTGTTGCCAGTATCGGTTTTATAAGAGGCATTATTATCTTTGCAAAGATAGTAAGAACTCCTGCACCGTCTATTTCAGCAGCCTCTTGAAGAGATTCTGGAATACTTTCAACAAATGTTTTTACTAGTATTATATTGAATGGAGATATTATACTTGGAAGTATATATGCTAAAAAGTTATTGGTTAATTTTAAATTCATCATTGTAATATACCATGGCATTATACCTGCATTAAAGTACATGGTTATTACTACAAATCTATACCAAAACTTTCTTCCCCACATTTCTTTTTTAGTAAATATAAAACCTAAAAATCCAGAAGCTACTACAGTTAAACTGGTACCTATTACTGTTCTTGCTAAACTTATAAAGGCAGCTTGACCTAAGCCTTTTAACTTCAACACATCTAAATAGTTAGTAAAATGAATACCTTTGGGTATAAAATTTATCAAGCCTTTAGAACTTAAGCTATTATCACTAATAGTATTGATAAATAAGTAGTAAAATGGAAACAAACACAATATAGTAAACAATATAAAGAATGAATAAATTGCTATGTTAAATATCGTATCAGATACATTACCTTTTTTCTTTTTCATAGTTATACCACACTCTCCTTATCCTATCTTTCAATGTAATCTTAACTGAAAGTAATAATATTAAATTGACTTTTATCACTTAAAATGCTGTAAGATCTTGCTTTGTTATAAGTACATCTAATATTAAATGATTGATTCACCTCTAAATAACTTAGACATACCGTTTGCTACAAAAAGTAAGAATACACTTATTAAAGACTTTAACATACTGATAGCAGTTGAGAATGAGAAGTTCGCGCCTGTCATACCTATGTTATATACATAAAGATCTAAAACTTCTATATGTTCTTTGTTTATGGCGTTTTGGAATACAAAGTATTGATCCATACCGTTATTTATAAAGTTTGCTATAGATAATAGTAACAATACGAAGTATGTTGGCATTATTCCTGGTACAGTTATGTTCCATATCAATTTAAATCTACCACAACCATCTACCTTTGCTGCATCATATAATTCTTGATCTATACCTGTGATAGCAGCTAGATACATTATTGCGCCCCAGCCTAGACCTTTCCAAATACTCCAAAGCGTCATGCTCAGCCAAGTGTGATTATCTGATGCTAAAAAGTTAATTGGAGTCTTTATTATATGAAGATTCATAAGAACGTGGTTTATAAGTCCATTGTCAACTGAGAACAAAGTGAAGGCTACTGAGTAAACCATAACCCAGCTTATGAAGTTAGGAATTGTAGTCAGAACTTGTACACCTTTTTTAAATCTTTCTCTTTTGATCTCAGAAAGTAAAATTGCAAATATTACTGGAAATACTGATGTTAATATATTAATAGAACTAATTGCAATTGTATTTTTCATAACTCTTAGAACTTCTTTTGTCTGTACTGGATTCGCGAAAATAGATTTGAACCATCTAAGACCTACAAACTCTGACTTTGCTAAAGGTATTCCTGGTCTATAGTCATAGAATGAGTATAGCCATCCATGCAGCGGTAAATAAGAAAACAAAAAAGTTAAAACCAAGAATGGCAATGCCATTAAGAACAGTTTATACTTATTTTTAAATGAAAGATTTTTTTTAGTAGTTGTTTTTTTAGCTTTGTTAACCGTAATCATTTTTATCCCCTCACATTAGTAATTTATTTAGTCTTTTTACTTCCACTAACTCTTAATTTTGTTATTTCATATACCGTCTTACTAATAGTTAATTTTTGTATCTAGGGATGATAACTTATTGAAATCTCGCTAGAAAAGGATTACATTTACATGAATTAGTTTTTTTTGTTTAGTGTCTATATTTATATATTAATCCCCATTACATATACTGTAAATATAAAAAAACAACACTACTTTTGATAATCAACACACTTTAAAAAGTTTTTTTATATGTTTTTTATTATACAATATTATAAGTTACAACTTATTTTTTAGTTATTTATAACAAAATACTTAATATAAAAATCAATTTTCTTCCATGTAAACATTTAAATTTGTATGTGTATTAATTATTAAAAAGCAACTATCTTTAACACCAATTTATGTGCAATAAGGATATTTCACTAATTTTATTTAAATTACAAGTAATATTTTACAATTACATAAATAATGTCCCAGCGTTAAATTGCTACCTTTTGATACATCTTAGCAATACTTGATTTAATATAAATTTCTATGAAAAAAGTAGTATTAAAATAATAAATTATCTTAATACTACTTTGTATAAAATTATATTTATACTATTCAATTATCCTCTTAAAACCATTTCGTGAAATTCACCAGGAGCTATACCGAATGTATTTTTAAATACCATACAGAAATATGAAGTATTTGGGATACCAACTTCTTGAGCTACATTAGAAACCTTCTTATTAGATTTACTTAAAAGTAATTTAGCCTTCTCCATTCTAAATTCACAAAGATATACGTTAAAGGTTTTTCCAGTAAACTTTTTAAATATATTGCCTAAATAGTTAGGTGATAAATATACCTCTGCAGCTATAGTTTTCAAACTTATGCATTCCATATACCTTTTATCAATAAGCTTAATAACCTTTTTAACAATTAACTCATCCTTACTGCCTCTTCTCTCATTTAAAAAAGCTAGCACACTTTCAAAAAAGCCATGAAAATACTCTTCTATAGCCTTCATATTCTTTAAATTCATAAAAGAACGTAAGCTATCATTATAGTCTTCCATAAACTCCTCTGTTCGCTTATTAATATTGTATACAAAAAGAGAAACCTCATTAATGATGTTGTATAGATAATTATTCAAAAGATCCCTATCATTGCACTTATATTGATTTAGATATTCAAACATATCTTTCAAAAGCCCTTTAACTTTTTCCTCTTCAGAAGCACTTAAGGCACTTACTAAATTCTTAGAAAAATAGTTTCCCTTGATTACAAAATCACATAATTTCCGCTCAAACTGCTTTACATGATTTTCTACTCCTTCATAATAGGTTAGTCCTGGTATAGACCAAAACTCACCAAACTTAATAGCTTCACAGGCTGACTTGTAAGATTTTGAGATATTCTCTATTCCTTCAACCTTTGATCCTATTCCTATCTGTAAACTTATAGCGTAGTCCCTTTTTATTCTTTGTAGATACTTATTGGATATGAAATATAATAGTGTATCAAAATCATCTTCATCATTTAGTGCTACGCCAATAACTAACTGCTTTTTTATATGGTCTTTAAGCAAAAAGGTTTTATCAAAATTAAAATATTTTGAATCCTTAAAGTCATCAACACTCTCTTTTACTATATTTAGTAATTCATCCATGTATATTAAAGCACTTGCTTCTTCTTCATACTGCTTTATAATCATAATTATAATATTGTCGTCATTTATTAAATTAATATGAAAATACTTAAGATACTCATATAACTTATCCTTATCAGAGCTATCCTCAAGAAGATCCGTAATAAACTTTCCCCTTGCAACAGTATAACTTTCTTCAATTTGTAGCTTATTCTTACTTTCTTCAGCAGACTTCTCATATTCCTTTAAACATTCACTTGTAGCACCTCTAATTGCTTCAATCATCTCAGCTTCATCTACAGGCTTAAGTAAATAGGAATAAGCTCTAAAGTTAATAGCTTCTTTAGCAAACCTAAAGTCATTATAACCGGACAAAATTATAATTTTTACATTTGGCAAGAATTCTTTTATTCTCCTAGACATTTCAAGACCTTCTATTCCAGACATTTTAATATCAGTAATTATTATATCTGGTCTAATTTTTTTTGCCGACTCAATACCTTCAATTCCATCACAAGCAGTCTCTACCACGTCTATACCGAAACTGCTCCAGTCTAAGAAATCAAGTAATCCTTCTCTTTCAAGTCTCTCATCTTCCACTATTAACATTCTCAACATACAATTCCCCCCATGAGTGATTGCAATACATTAAAGTTATAACAACAGTCTAACTTCTGTTCCTATTCCTTCCCTACTGTAAATAGTAAACGCCTCTTTATTTCCAGAATAGGTCTCCAATCTTTGTATTATATTTTTTATAGCATACCCACTGCCTTTTTCACTTTCTGGATTTCCTTTTAATACCTTTGATAGTGTATCCTTACTCATACCAACTCCATCATCGATTATCTTTATACAAATTTTCTCTTCTAACGCTTCAACCTTTATTACAATTGTTCCATGTCCACTCTTAGCCTCAATACCGTGACTTAGAGCATTCTCTACTATTGGTTGAATAATGTTCTTTATCATTTTTCTACACAATAAATCTTCTTCCACTTTGTAAACCACATCAAATTTATCCTCGAACCTTATCTTCTGTATAAGAAAATAAGCCTTTACCATCTCAATCTCTTCTTCAACTGTAATTTGTCTATTTCCTTTACTTAAAACTAATCTATAAAACCTAGCTAAGGAATTTGATATTGTCTCAATTTGTGAAGACTTAACTTTTCTAGCTGCCCATGATATAGTAGCAAGAGTGTTATATAAAAAATGTGGATTTATTTGTGCCTCTAAAGCCTTTAATTCAGCGTCCTTTTCCATCAACTCTATTTTGTACACAGTCTCTACCAAATCATGAATTCTACTAGTCATATGGTTAAAACTTATTCCAAGTTCTCCAAATTCATCAGTTGATTTTACATCTACAGAAACATTAAGATTGCCATCTCTTACTTGCTTCATTGCTTTTACCATGGTCTTTACTCTAGTAAGTAATACTGTAGTTGTAAAAAATATTACTATTCCAAAAAGTAGTGATGAAAATATAAGAACAAAAACTATATTTCTGAAGGAGACTTTTATTTCATTATTAAAGTTGTTAGAAGGAAAAACCCCTAGCAGATTGCAATCTATTTCATTTATTGGTATTGATATAAATATGAATTTTTTATGATGTAAATCTTCTACTTTATTTATTTTTGAGGTAGGATGAAATCCAACAAAAGTACTATCACTAACTTTTTTATTAAACAATTGTGGAATATTCTCTGATACAATTCGACTATTACTATCAGCCACAAAAATTTGCCCAAGTTTTGTAACAATAGGATCTCGAAGCATACTAAAAAGAACGCTTTCTTTAACTTCTATCTCTAAATACCCTGTTTCTCTAAAGGTACTATTAGATACTATCTTTTTAGCATAAGTTAGTACTTGATCTCCTGCTCCAGAAATGTCTTTCAATGCTCTTGTTTTAGCTTCATGAGTTGAACTCCACCCATCCAACTGTGGTTTGTTTTCTAGGGACTGCTTAAACTTCACAGGTTCATTCAAGCTATTGACACTGTAGTAGCTATCTGACATTTCAGTGACAACATTATGGGACATATAAATTTTTATAGAGTTTATATACCTGTTTTGCTTTAATATATTTTCTACAATTGGAGAAATACTAAATTGATATTCCATAATCTGATCTACTGGACTAGAATAGCTATAATCCAAGAAGTTTTGAATTTTGTTATCTAAGGCTAATATTTCAGCAGCAGTCTCTACAGAACTTCTTTTCTGTAATATACTTTCCTTAGTTTGGAGTAGATTTTGCTCCATTACCAGCTGCCCCTGCTTAACTGTAGAGTTAGTAGTCTGTCCATACATATATACTCCAAAGAATACTATCTGCATAAGCAAAATTAAAAAATAAACTAAAGCAAATTTAAATCTCACACTTAAATTATTAAAATAACTAATTGCACTTTTTAATATTTTATTTATTTTAGGCTTCTGCATTTGTAGAACTTGTCTCCAATCTAGCTTCGATCTCTATTAAAGTATCTTTTTGGAAGTACATAATTCCATAGCATAAAATACTTGCAAAGAATAAAAGTAAAACTGATCCACCTCTTATGGAGATTGTCCATAAGACATATAAAATTGCCATTCCTGATAAAGCTATATGAATTCTTTTAAATAAGTAGTATATAGCCAATCTTATGATCTGCATTCTTTTTAAATAGAACCTGGAGACGATTGGTAAAACATAAAAATTCATTACGGCTAAAAATATACATATTATAACTAGCATAAACATTTGTAATGCACCACTTGAAGAAATGGTAGCTAAGTATATTCTATCTACATATAAAACTGTAACAATAATAACCTCAATTAGTCCGAAAATAATTGAATCGAAAAAGTTTGTTCTATAGGCTTTAAAATAGTCCTTAGTTATACTTATATCCTTCTCTCGTATAAGCTTACCCATGGAACTAAGAAGAGCTGTTAAGGCTGGTGCCATCGGAAGCACAGTGATTATTAGTAGAATGGTTTTATCACCACTTTCTATATTAATTACACCTAATAAGACCAAAAGCATTGGTATGTTCATAAGCCAAAAATAGAAATTGCCAACTAGAAAGTACCAGATATGATTTGTTACAGTAAATAAAGGGCCTTCCCCAAATTCTTTCTTTTTCATAATAACCTCCATTACAATATTCTTTCATTAATAAAAAATAATTTTTCAATTGGTAAGATTGATGCTCCAATTATTGATGAATTTTCTTTAAATCTTGATGTGATTATCTTCAAATCTTCTTCACAGAAAAAGTTGTTATTTTGAAAAATTCTATTTTTTAAAGGATCTATAAGATATTTATCATACTCACTTATATCTCCTCCTAAGACAATGTAATGTGGATCCAATATTAATATTATGTTATGTATACCAGTAGCTAAGTAATCAAGGTATTGATTCCATACTTTCATAGCTTTTTCATCCACAGTATCAATTAGTTCGAAAAAGTCTTCAAAACTCTTTACTTTATTTTCACTTATTTTATTGTATTCCTCTAAGATGACTTCAGATGAGGTGTATACTTCCCAACAACCTTTTTTGCCACAGGTACAACACTTTCCATCCTTTTCTACTGTCATATGTCCAAACTCTCCAGCTCTCTTATTCTTACCTTTGTAAAGATAGCCGCTAACTACAATACCTGTACCTACACCTTCTCTAATAGATATGTATACCAAATTACGCATGTCCTTTGCTATTCCAAGCCTTAACTCAGCTAAGGCCGCAGAATTTGCTTCATTCTCAACGTAAACCTTCATATTTAGTTTTTCTTCTATATAATGAAAATCCAAATTTTTCACATACAAATTAGGAGCTAGTTCCAAGAATAACTTCTCTTCATTCACTGTCCCAGGAAGAGAAAAACCAACTCCAAGTATATTACTTTCATTTATACTTCTCTTTAGACTTATAACTTTTATTATCTTGCATATCTCATCAAATATATTGGTTATATTGTTTTCATTCAACTTAAAAGCATCATTAAACCTTATAACTTCATCTTCTAGTATATTGGCATCAAGATTTGTTAAAATGATTCTAATATATTTTGAATTTATCTCCACACCAAAGGAATATTTAGAATTTGGATTAAAGGTTATGATAATAGGCTTTCTGCCACCACTAGATAGGCCAACACCACTTTCTTCTAATAGACCTTCTTCTATAAGTTCATTAGTTATATTTATAACTGTAGGTATACTAAGTCCAGTTTCTTTTGCAATTTCTTGCTTAGTGAGTTCCCTTTTGTTGAATAGTAAATTTATTATGAGTTTTATATTGGAACTTCTGATTGTATCCTTGTCTACATTATTAACTTTAATCATTGCTATATCATTCCTTTGTATATTAGTGTAAGTGTTTCCTCAATTATACCAAATATAACGTTTTCATTTCAACTGTTTCCATTATTTTATAGCTCTACAATAATATAATCAAAAAATGTCAAATAAAGTATGTTATTTTATAAATCATACCACTTCGTAATCCTACATGTTTTCAAATTTGCCTATCAATTCCTATACCCAATTTGAAAACAGTTATATTAGTTAAAGTGATACATCTTTAGAGTTTCTAACTCAACTACTAATTTATGTATGCCTAAAAATCTCAACAAGCTGAGATTTTAGAAAAAGATATAGTTAAGTTTCCATATAGGAACTATTTTAGGTATCCAAATTCAACTACTAAGTTTTCATAAAGGATACCTATTATAGAGTTCCTAACTCAACTACTAATTTATACATGCCCGAAAATCTCCAGAAGCCGAGATTTTCGAACAAGTCTAAATTAAGTTTCGATATAGGAACTCTTTACTTATCTTCAAATATATATTGATTTACTATTGATTCTAACATTTCTTGCCTACCAGAGTTGTTAGTTATTATACTATTTTCTAAGGCATATTTTTCTAGATCCTTAAAGCCTACTTGTCCTTCAACGATTTGTTTTCCTATTCCTTTATCAAAGCTTGAGTATCTTTCTTTAATATTATTTTCTAACACTCCATCTTCCAACAACTTATGAGCTACTCTTAAACCCTTTGCGAAGGTATCCATACCAGCAATATAAGATAAGAATAAATCCTCAGGTTCAAAGGATGCTCTTCTTACTTTTGCATCAAAGTTCAAACCTCCAGGGGCAATACCGTTGTTTTTAAGTATTTCATACATTGCAAGAGTAGTATCATAAACATTGGTTGGGAACTGATCTGTATCCCATCCCAAGTTTGGATCTCCTTGGTTTGCATCAACACTTCCCAATACATTATTAATTCTAGCTACATGCAATTCATGCTGAAAAGTATGCCCTGCCAAAGTAGCATGATTTGCTTCTATGTTTATTTTAAAATAACTCTCTAGATTATATTTTCTTAAGAAAGCTAATACTGTCGCTGTGTCAAAATCATATTGATGTTTTGTTGGTTCCTTAGGTTTAGGCTCTATTAAGAATTGTCCAGTAAAGCCTATCTCTTTTGCATAGTCTACAGCCATTTGAAGCAGTCTTGCAAAGTTGTCTAGTTCTAATTCCATATTAGTGTTTAGTAAAGTTTCATAACCTTCTCTTCCACCCCAGAACACGTAGTTTTCTCCACCTAGTTCTTTAGTTACTTCTATAGCCTTCTTGATTTGAGCTGCTGTATAGGCAAAAACCTCTGCATTGCATGAAGTTCCTGCACCATGAACGTATCTTGGATTTGAGAAACAGTTGGCTGTACCCCATAATAATTTTTTATTATACTTAGCCATTAACTCCTTGCAATAAGCAACGATTTTATCTAAATTCTCATTTGTTTCTGCCAATGTTTTTCCCTCTGGCGCTATATCTCTATCATGAAAACAAAAATACTCAATATTAAGCTTATCCATAAGTTCAAAAGCTGCTTCCATCCTAGCTTTTGCAAGCTCCATAGAATCGTTTACATCATCCCAAGGTCTAAGCATTGTTCCAACACCAAAAGGATCAGTTCCGTTGGCAGTTAGTGTGTGCCAATAAGACAATGCAAATCTTAAATGCTCTTTCATTTTCTTTGTACCTACAACCTCATCTGGATTATAGTATTTAAATGAATATGGATTCTTTGAAGTTGGTCCTTCATAAGCTACTTTTGAAACCTTTGAAAAATATTCTCTCATTGCTTTAACCTCTCATTCCCTTTATATTAAAAACGAATCATATAATTTTTTTGCTAATATTTATAATGTCTTGTCCGTCTTTGACTAAAGTATATCACCAGAAAAAAACTTTTTCAAGGTCTTTTATAAAGTTGTTAATAAAGTTTTTCTCTGAAGAATGAAGTAATAATAATATATGTAATCTGTAAATTTTACACTTTTTAAATTAACATTATAAACTTAGTTTAGTAATCCTATTAAAGGAATTTGCAATAATTTCAGCGTTTTTTGGTTGTTTTTAACAAATTTTCAAGTTTAATTTTGTTTTTTTATATGATATCATGAATTCAACATATATCGTTTACATTATCCGCGGAATGTAACAAATCCCTATATGTTATCCCCTTAAAAAAATTTATTAGACAAGATGCCTATTTTTTATTATTTGAGGAGGTTAATAATGAATAAAAAGCTTATTGGTATTATAGCTACTATGACCATATGCTCAACCGTTACTGCTGGTTTAACCTTAAAGTCTTCAATCCAAGCTAAAGCAACTACTGCTTCCTACACCTGGAACAACGTAAAAACTGGTGCTGGAGGAGGTTTCATACCTGGGATAATCTTCAATCAGAAACAAAAAGACCTTATATATACACGTACTGATATGGGCGGCGCTTATCGTTGGAACGCTGCAACTAGTTCCTGGACTCCCCTGCTTGACTGGATAGGTTTTGACGATTGGAATCTTACAGGCTGTGAAAGCTTAGCCACAGATTCTGTTGACCCAAATAGAGTATATATAGCTGCTGGTACTTATACAAATGACTGGGCTGGAAATGGTGCAATTCTTAGATCTACAGACAAGGGAAATACATGGCAAAAAACTGATCTTCCCTTTAAGATTGGTGGAAACATGCCAGGCCGCTCCATGGGCGAAAGACTCTCAATAGACCCTAACAATAATAAAGTGCTATATCTTGGTACTCACAATGGAAATGGCCTTTGGAGAAGTACTGACTATGGTGTTACTTGGTCAAAGGTTACAAGCTTTACTGCTACAGGTAATTATATAGATCCTTACTTCAATGACTCTATAGGCATAGTTTGGGTTACTTTTGATCCTTCTACTGGTAGTGCAGGAAATACTACTCAAACAATATATGTTGGAGTTGCTGATACAAATCAAAGTATATATAAGAGTACTGATGGTGGAGCAACCTGGCAGCCAGTAGCAAATCAACCTACAAAGACAAATCAGACAAGTTGGAAGGACTCTAAAGGAAACTCAACAGGCTATTTACCTCATCATGGAGTTATCTCTAACGGTAATCTTTATATAACTTATAGTGATACCTGTGGACCTTATGATGGAGATAAGGGAGATGTTTGGAAGTACAACACTAAGACTGGTGCGTGGACTAACATTAGTCCTGTTTTACCAAGTAGTTCAGATGACTACTTTGGATATGGTGGACTAGCTGTAGATGCAGAGCATCCTGACACAATCATGGTCACAACTCTTAACTCTTGGTGGCCTGATGCGCAGATTTATAGAAGCACAAATGGCGGTGCTACCTGGAGTCCAATATGGTCTTGGAACGGATATCCTAATAGAGATTTAAAGTACACTCAAGATATATCTGCTGCTCCATGGCTTGATTGGGGTGTTACAAAGAGCATGCCAGAGACTTCACCTAAGCTTGGCTGGATGAATGGAACCATAGCTATCGACCCATTTAATTCAGATAGAATGATGTATGGTACTGGAGCAACTATTTACGGCAGTGACAACTTAACTAACTGGGATAAGGGCTCGAAAATAAATATTTCTGTAAAAGCTTCTGGAATAGAAGAAGCTTCCGTAAACACAATAATAAGCCCACCTTCTGGTGCAAATCTTTTAAGCGGCATGGGAGACATCAGTGGCTTTAAACATGACGATTTAACTAAAGCTCCTAGTAAGATGCTATTAAATCCAAGCTTTAATACTACAAGCATGGATTTTGCCGAAAAGACACCAAACTTCATTGTTCGTACAGGTAACGTCAGTGATGACGATTATAAAAATGGCATGAAGAGTATATCCTTCTCTTATGATGGAGGAAGCAACTGGTTTACAGCTCAAAATATGAGTGGTATTACTTCAAATGCTGGTGGAACTGTGGCCGCAGCATCAGATGCAAGTGTTGTTGTGTGGAGTGCTGGAGGTACTGCCGGAAAAGTTGCCTACTCAAAGGATAATGGTAATTCATGGATTGCTTCTGTAGGTGTGCCAGCTGGAGC
Source organism: Clostridium sp. C8-1-8 (assembly GCF_009928445.1). Taxonomy (GTDB): domain Bacteria; phylum Bacillota; class Clostridia; order Clostridiales; family Clostridiaceae; genus Clostridium_AR. Next base: position 68,366 of record NZ_JAABNO010000022.1, read on the forward strand.
AAAGGTTGTTTCCGATCGTGTTAATCCAAAGAAATTCTATGCTTTCTATCAAGGAAAGTTTTATGTTAGCACAGACGCCGGTGCAAACTTTAAACTGACAGTATCTTCTGGACTTCCAACAACTGGTACAGGTAACTTTAGTGCAGTCGCTGGACACGAAGGTGATATATGGTTAACTGGAGGAAGTACTAAGGAAGGTGTTTATGGCTTATGGCACTCTACCGACTCAGGTGCAACCTTCCAAAAGGTATCTAATGTACAAGCAGCTGATGCTGTTGGATTTGGTAAAGCCGCTCCAAATCAAACTTACCCAGCTATATATACAAGTGCTAAGATAAATAATGTTAGAGGTTTTTATCGTTCTGATGATGGCGGTGCAACTTGGGTAAGGATTAACGATGATAAACATCAGTACGGAAGTACAAATATTGCTATTATTGGAGATCCAAGAATTTACGGAAGAGTTTATATTGCAACCAATGGACGTGGTGTAGTATATGGTGATATATCTACAACTAATTAAAATATAATAGTAAATAATAAGTTTTTCTTGCTCCTCTTTATATAGAGGAGCTTTCTTTCTCTTTCTTTATTAACCATTGATAGATGCTAAAGCCTACATAATATATAATTAAAAATTCTTTCTCTTTCGTATAAAAATATATTATAGATAAGGCTTTTAATTAGTATGTATATGCGACCTAAATAGGTATATATGAGAAATATTTTTATACTACATGTGGTATATATGTTATGAAATTGTTTACTCTTTTTTAATTAACAAGTTATACATCTATTAGCTCTATTTTTGTTATATAATATGTATGAAAAACTACTATACGGAGGAAACTTTATGATAATTAATCCATATTTATCAGAAGGAATTTGGCTTAAAGGAAATTTACACACTCATACATCAAATAGCCAATGCGGACATTACCCTTTACAAACGGTAATAGATATGTACAAATCATATCAGATGAAATATGACTTTCTTTCTATTACAGATCACTGCACTCTAACTAAATTGCAAGATAAAATTAGCGACGATATTATTTTATTTCAAGGGGTTGAATTTAAAATTACTCACCTTCAAACCCTAGGTATAAATATTTATGCTTACAAAGATGATGAAAGAAATTATGAAAATCATCAAGAATTATTTGATCAAGTTTCTAATAATAACGGAATAAACATAATATGTCATCCTCATGTTTATAATGATGACTATTGGCCCTTTGAAAAGCTTATTGCTTTATCAAACTACATAGGAATAGAGATTTACAATAATAATGTTAAGTTTGATAATAAAGGAAGGGCTGTAGCTACTGATTTATGGGATAAATTACTTTCCAGCGGTAAAAAAATATTTGGCTTTGCAAATGATGACATGCACATATTTCAAAGATGCGGTGGCGCTTTTAATATGGCACTTTGCTCTAGTAAAAGTCCAGAGTCTATATTAAATTCACTTAAATCTGGAAGCTTTTATGCTTCTACAGGAATTTACATAGATTCTATTAAAGCAGATAGTAAAAACATTTTTATTGAATTATCTCACAAGAATATACCTGCACAATTTTCGTTTGTTGGTAATGAAGGAAAACTTCTAAAACAATGCAGTGGAACTTCAGCATCCTACTCATTTAATGGAAATGAAAATTATGTACGAATAGAAGTAAAAAGAGAAGATGGTGCGATGGCATGGACTCAACCTTTTTGGATAGAATAGCTGCTTAGAGTAGCCTTAATGGTTGAGTAAACATATAAATTCTTATATGTTTATAAATTTATCTTTATAAGAATATAAGAATTTATCTATAATAATTAATCCCCTTAGAAATAATTCTAAGGGGATGTTTCTTTCTACCTTACAAGAGTTATATTTTCTGCTTGTGGTCCTTTTGGGCCTTGAGCAACGTCAAAAGAAACTTTTTGGCCTTCTTCAAGAGATTTATATCCTTCAGCATTTATTTGAGAAAAGTGTGCGAATACATCTTTTCCGTCATCTCCTGTAATAAATCCAAATCCCTTTTCTGGATTAAACCATTTTACTGTACCATTCATAATGTTGTACCTCCGAAATTTTATTTTTTAAACTCTCTGGAACATTTCACTAATAAAATTCCGATGTAACCAGTAACTTCTTATGGATGATAAAATACATTTTAATCCATCTTTCGTTTAACATTTTACTAGGTTACGTTGATTTCTAATTAGCTTTCAGAAGAGTTCATTAGGTAAATCCTCTGTTTTTAGTTTCATATTTAAAAAGTATTAGCTATTATTAATATTAAAACTACTAGAGAAGATATTACGTTACATTGATATTATGCCTCACTTACATAGATAATTATACATTAATTCTCAATAAATTTAACATTTTAACATATCCCTAATTTACATAATTGCCAAATCACTATTATAAAGATAAGTCCACGTTTAAAAATATTATTAAAATTATATGGCTATACAATAACAACTATGGTTCCTAACTTAGAAAAGTTATTTCTCTTTGTTCTACTTCTTTCATCAATACTTTGAACCAGTATGTAAAATCCTCTGGCCTATCTTTAATCCAAGTTTTAAGTGCTTCTATTTCAATCCACTTCACTTCTTCTACTTCTTCTTCATCGAACTCTTCCATATAATCTTCATATCTTCCTATATATACATGGTCAATTTCATTCTCCCATAATCCATTAGAAAAATGACATTTATATTGAAATACAAAACTTTCTTTAAGTTCTATTCTCTTAATTCCTAACTCTTCAAAAATTCTTCTTTTTGCTGCCTCTAATATGCTTTCATTTTCTCTTTGATGACTACAACAAGCATTTGTCCATTCTCCTGGAGAATGGTATTTTATAAGACTTCTTCTTTGTAGTAGCATTTCTTTTTTAGAATTTACAATTAACACAGAAAAGGCTCTATGTAGAATTCCTTTTTCATGAACAAACATTTTTTCTTCATATCCTACTATTTCATCTCTATCATTCACTACTGCAATCTTTTCCAAACCAAAATTTCCTCCTATTTAATTATTGTTCTATAATTTTCTAGTTCCTAAAATATCTCTTATATGTATGTACCACTTCATATTTAAATTTATATTTTCTAATTTTCCTCTTAAGCCCAGAGAATCTTTAAAATTAGCTTTAGGATTGTAATGATACATCTTTATATAGTCATCATTCTATTAAAAATCTATAATTTTATACATAATGTTAATAACCCATTGATTTATCCAGCAGCGAAAATCCACAGAGGCTATGATTTTTGAATAGCTATAAACTGAGTTTTCATAAAGCAACTGATTAGACAAACCAATTTACATTGTAGTGTTTTTAAGTTCCATATATATTTATAAATTATATGTATCATACACCTTAAAGTCAAACCTTCAAAGTACTTGTACAATAAATTTGTATCTTCTTCAGCGAGTTTTTTGAGTATCTGTCTTTTTCCGAATGTATATAAGGAAAGTCTGCCAGGCGAATAAGATTTCTTTTTTACTGTTTATATTAACTATATACTCGAAAACCTTGCTATAAATAGGTTTAGCTAGCAAAAACATTTTATACCTTCCTACGAAAAAGACAAACTTCATCATTATACTTTTGTGAGTGCTTTAGCTTTCATGAAGAATTGCTAGACAGTAAAAAAATAGGCAGCTGATATTAAATACCAACTGCCTAGACATTAATTTAATTTGCCACCTTCAATTACAAGATTATCAGGACTTACTGAGTCACCATATACTGGCTTTAAAGTATCCTCATAAGCTTTATGCACGAAGTTATCTTTTCCTATATTTTCAAGTTCCTTGTTGATCCAATCTAAAAGTTCCTTGTTTCCTTTTTTTACTGCTGGTGCTATAGTATCTTGACTTCCTAAAGTTGGTACTCCAACTGTGAATCCCTTGTTACTCTTTGCCCAAGCTAATACTTCTGTGTTATCATGAGCTAATGCAGCACCACGACCATCCTTAAGCGCTTCGAAAGTTTCTGTGTTCTGGTCATATTTTAGTAATTCTATATTTGGATAGTTCTTCATGAAATAAGCTTCTGCAGTTGTACCTTTGTTTACTATAAGCTTCTTGCCCTTTAATTGATCAACAGAAGTTATAAGTGCTCCATCTGGAGATACTATTCCAAGAGAAACCTTCATGTATGGATTAGCAAAATCTACTTTTTGCTTTCTTTCATCTGTAACTGTAAAGTTAGCCATTGTTATATCAACTTTATTTGATTCTAAAACTGAAACTCTTGCAGCTGCCTCAACTAATACAAATTCAACCTTTGACTCATCACCTAAAAGATCTTTAGCAAATCTCTTAGCTATCTCTACGTCAAACCCTTGATTCTTACCGTTAGAATCAACATATCCAAAAGGTGGTTTATCGCTGAATACACCAATTCTAATCTTACCACGCTTTTTAATATCTTCTAAAGAGCTTGAAGCTGTTGATGACTTTCCTTTATCATCTGATGTAGTAGCTTTACTGCATCCAACAAAGCTTCCTACTAATAATGTACTTGCTATAACTGCTGCTAAAACTTTTTTAATGTTTTTCATTATAAATCTTCCCCCAATTTTAATATTCAAATATATTTAGAAAGTGCTGTGCACGTTCTGTCTTTGGATTTTTAAAGAATTCTTCTGGTTCAGCAACTTCGCAAATATTACCAGAATCAATAAATACTATTTTATCAGCTACTGCACGAGCAAAGTTCATTTCATGAGTAACTATAGCCATTGTCATACCTTGCTTTGCCAGCTCTAATATAACATCTAATACTTCTCTTACCATTTCTGGATCTAAAGAAGCTGTTACTTCATCAAAGAGCATAACTTCTGGATTCATGCAAAGTGCTCTTACAATTGCGATTCTTTGCTTTTGACCACCTGAAAGCTGTCTTGGATAAGCATCCATTCTATCAAGGAGACCAACTCTACTAAGCAGTTGTTTTGCCTGCTCCAAAACCTCATTCTTATCTCTGTTTTGAACCTTAGTAGGTCCTAGAAGTATGTTTTCAATAACAGTCATATGTGGAAACAGTTCGTAATTCTGAAATACCATTCCTATTTTTTGCCTTACCTCTTGCCATTTTACATTCTTATGGGTAAGAGACATTCCTGATAACTTTATGTCTCCTCCTTGAATAGGCTCAAGTCCGTTCAAACATCTAAGAAGAGTGCTTTTTCCACAGCCTGAAGGTCCTAAAACAACTACAACTTCACCTTTATGAATATCTAAACTAACATTATTCAATACTTTTTTATTTTCATACTCTTTATATAAGCCTTTAATCTCTAGCAATACTTCATTATTCATCTTATCTATGATAATCACCCCTAATTATTCCACTTTGCTTCAAGTCTTTTTGATATCAATGAAAGAGGATAGCAGATTATAAAATATAGTATAAACACTATTCCGTATACCCAAAAAGACGCTGTTGGAACGGTAAATCTTGCATTCTCTATAATTTGTTGTCCAACTTTGACAACTTCAACTACTCCTATAAGCACAACTAGCGATGTAGTTTTTACCATTCTGGTAGCTAAGTTAATCGAACCTGGTAGTAACCTTCTCACTGCTTGTGGTATTAATATATATCTATAGAGCTGAATATAAGTTAAACCTAAGGCTTTACCAGACTCTAACTGATGCTTAGGTAACGACTCTAGTGCACCTCTAACGATATCACTCATTTCAGCAGCTCCCCACAGACTAAATACAAATATAGCCACAAATTCTCCATCTAGCTGAATGTTTAGTGCAGCAGTGACTCCAAAATGAAGTATAAATAACCATACGAGTGTAGGTATTATTCTAAAGATTTCTAAATAAAGCCTAAATATAAACCTTACTATTTTTGATTTTGTAGTTCTTAATAATCCAAATATTATTCCTAATATGGAGCCAATAACTATTGATATAAATGCAATCCTAGCGGTTACAAGTAAGCCACCTAGAAGCCTCAACATATTGTTACCATCAAAAATCGCATTAATTACCGAATTCTGCATATCTTACCTTCCTTTCAAGCCATGTCAGAAGAAGGGACAGAGGCAATAATATCACTAAGTAAGAGACCACTAACATAAATAAAGATTCAAAAGTTTGATAATAAAGTCCAATTAAATCCTTTGTTACGTTCATAAGATCCACAATTGCTATGGCACTAAAAATTGATGTTTCCTTCAAAAGAAAAATACAATTTGCTCCTATAGCTGGTACACTTACTGAAAAGGCCTGAGGAAGTATTACATACCTAGCTAATTGATATTTTGAAAGTCCTATACTTAGTCCTGACTCAATTTGACTTTTACCTACAGCTTCTATACCACCTCTAAACGCTTCTGCCATATAGCTTCCACCTAAAAAAGATAATCCTATAATTGCACAGGAAGTTTCACTTAATTTAATTCCTAACTTTGTTAAACCATAGTATAGGAAAAAAAGTTGGATTAACAATGGAGTATTTCTCGAAAGTTCAATATAAGCTCTTACAACAACATCTAATACTTTAACCTTATAGTAAAGTATTACCGAACAAATAAGTCCTATTATAATTGATGCCAATATACCCCAAAAAGCTAGCTTCACAGTAAGCCAAGCAGCTTTTTCGTATAAAGGCAAATTACTAGATATAAATTGCCAATTAATATTCATGGATATACCACCTTTAAAAACTCTGAAAATTCAAATAAATTACTATTCCTATTTGTTTTATAAGTTATTTATCCTATTATATGAACAATATGTTAAAAGTGTCAATAATGTCATAGAATGATTTTGTTAAATTTTATATCATATCATTAATTATTCGTTAATTTTTTAACGTTTATTTAGATAATTTATATTTTTTTTATCCAAATATATATATTTTTATCATTTATAAAAATGAATTTATTTTTTTCTAATTATTCATTAAGTAACTACATATCGATAGAAGTTGCTATATTCCAACCATTTTTGCATGAAATATGTTCTGTCAATTTCATTAATTACTTAATTTAAAATTTATGATAAAATATAGTCTATGGTGAAACTTTTATTTGCCTATTTCTACTTAATATAAGTTACGATTACATACTAGTAGGTGGTGTTTTTATGGCGTTTTTTAGAACTAACAAAGATGATGAGAAACAACTAAAAGCTTTTGACGGGTCTGATTTTAACAACATGGGCTCAGGAGATTTACTTCAGTTATTATTGAAAAAACTAATTCTTGAAGGCAACTATAATAAGGCTGAAAATTTAATATTTGAAGAATTGGAGAAAAACAAATCTAGAGCTATAAAGGATACAGCTATTGACTTTTATAATACTCTATTGGAAAAATCAGATGAAGACTTAACTTCTAACAACTTTTCTAGAGAAGAAGTTCTTCAAGGCTTAGAGGACATTAACTCTATGCATTTTGAGTAAAAACAAAAATTCACTAAAGAATTTTTCTTTAGTGAATTTTTTACTCACATAATTTTTCCTAATTATTATTTATTTTTATCATCTTCATCTCTATTTACAGTTTGTTTAATTAATTGATTGCTCAAAACAGCAAGGCCCGCTGAAACTATGCCCTGAAAAACTGCAAGAGCAGTAAATCCTTTTTGCAAGGAAATGGATCCAATTATTCCTATAATAATTAATATCCAAGGTATTAACCAATCTTTAACCTTAGGTGTAGACTTCAAACACATTCCAATTACATACAATGCAGCAACTAATATCATTAATTGCTCTGGAACAAACTTTTCTAAATCCATAAAAGCCCCTCCCCCTTTTACTAAATCTTATTAACTTATTTTATACATATATATAGAAGATAACATATAAATTCTTCTCATAAACTCATCTTATCATCTGATTACTAGTCCTTTAAATTCTAACAAAGTACTTAACAAAACTTATCTTAGAAATATACTAACATATATTTACATTCAAGACAATATAAACCACACCATATTTATATTGTGACATTTCTTTTGTGGGTTAAGATGTGCAAAATTTACATTTTACAATCCTCCAGTAAAAAATTACACTAACTTCAAAATTAGATTTCATCTGGAAGACACCTTCAATATCTTGAAACTGCTTTTCCGTATATAGGTACGTTGTTAATGATGTATCATATAATACATTATAAAATTATAAGATAAAAAGTTGCTGTTTAAATGACAACTTTGCGAAAGTTGTCATTTAAAAGACAACTTTCTAATCCTTAATGCTTTTACAATATCTAAAGGAGGAACTATGAATTATATAACTTTAATATTTGATATAAAAGATTCTAGAAATATAGAAAATAGAGATGAACTACAAAGCATATTGATTAACTCTATAAAAACTTGTAATGAACTATTTGCTAGTATAATAGCCTCTCCTTTTATAATAACCTTAGGAGATGAGTGGGAGGGGTTATTAATCGGAGATTCAGATTATAGTAAAATAATCAACTTTTTTCGCGATGCTTTACCTGAAAATATTAATTTTTATACTGGTGTAGGAATTGGATCAATATCTATTCATAATTTTGAACTTACAGTTAATCAACTTGATGGTCCATCTTTTCACCTTGCGAGAAAAGCAGTTAAATATGCAAAAAAGAATAAATGCTCTGTAAGTATATTAATAAGCTGATTACTTCAAGAATAAACTTTTAACTATAACGCCACCTGTTAAAGCAGACATAAAGCTTATAAAGGTACCAATTATAAAATACTCAGCAAAGCTGTCATTAGATAATTTCTTAAGGCGAGCTACAGACTTTGCAGTAAGTACAAATCCAATCATGGCAGGATAATTAATAACAATACTAATTAAAATCAGAATTCTTTCTAATATGCCAATAATAAATCCACCATTCTTTGCTTCAGAAAGTGCTATTTTAATTATATTGCCATTTTCATCAATTATATTCTTACCTAGGCCGTCATCGGTGACCAGATTATTTTTATTGCCAATTATATAATTCACAAAAATTTTTATAAATATTCCTACTGCCCAAGTACAAACAAAAAACACCATTACAGTAATCAAAAGTTTTTCAGTGAGTGTAAATCCATTGGGATAATTTATGAGCTTATACTTCAACACATTTATTAGCATTAAAAACCTGAAATTATAAATAATCGCGCTAATAGAGACAATATGAAACACCTGATCTAATAGGAATATCCATACGTTATTTTTACTGCTTGTCCTAAACAAGTAAATTATAGATTTTGTTTCATCAATTACAAAATGAATCACGCATATTAGTACCACCATCCAAAATGATATATATATTGGATTATTTTTTAAATACTGTAAAATGCCTAAGATTGTATATAAACCTATCAAATGCAAAAAGGTATGAATCAAGTTACCTTTTATAGTCTTCAATAATATGTTTTTACGAAAAATATCTCTTCCATCTTCTTTGCAGAAAGGAAATCTATCATTACGGATAAACTCGAATTGTAATACAAAATCAAAAATAATATGACTTAATAGGGTTACTAGTAGTAACTCAATATTCATAACAAAATACTCCTTATTTAAAACTCATTATTATTTTAGAGCTGCTACATACTGATCTAGAAGGCTTTCTATAACTTCCTTGTTATGGATACTTAAAAAATAATTAGAAGCTGCTAACTTTCTAGATATACTTGATCTAGTGTAACTAGGATAAGCTTTTTCAATTTCAGAATATGAACCGAAGGTTTCGTAAAGATTAATTATGTGTTTTTGCTTATCAGTAATATTATTTTCAATCATTTCATTATTTTGAATCAATGTATTTACAAGCTCTAAAAACACTAAACAATCCTCTTCAGCCGTTACTGCAGCCTCTAATTGTCCTATAGAATACTCATTATAAGTTTCACTTTGAACTCTATTGCTAGTAGTGGACGGTCCATTTATTATAACTTTACAATCTTTTGTATAAAGTTGCTTGTTGTAAAATGTATTAGTTGCCTTTGCAGATATCAAGGCATTTCTAGCATAAATGAATGCTTCACCATCCATTTCTCTTGTATCATTAGATTCTTCAGTGCTAATTTTTCCTATACCTATTCCACAATAAACTTCAATATTGTATTTTAAAAGGAAGTTTTTTATAAGTAAGAAAATGTCATAACTTCTTTTCACATCTCTTAATACTAGCTGCCATTCATCCCCTAAAGTGAAAGTTATAGGAGATACAAATATATTTTGATAATCCTCATACAAAGTAATGAAGTAATTTTTTAATTCTTCTTGAATTTTCACTCTGTTAGTAAGCTCTCTGGATCCTACAATATCCATATTTATTACACTATATATAGACATACATAAAAAACCCCTTCCTATTGCTGCACATTCTCTAGTTATAATTATACCTAATTTTACCTATAGTAAACAATAATTAAGTTTATCATTTATTATATAATTACCTTTTGTAGAGTTTCCAGCTCAACTTTTTGTTTACACATGTATGATACTAGCAAAAAGCAGTGATTACCAAGCAAGTATAAATTAAATCTCCATATGTGAATCCTAAATCTGATTTCAATATTCTTATAGGTTCAGATAGGATATTTGATAATACAAATTTTAGTATGAAGTGGTAACTCTATTGATTTATCTATTTTACTTTGAACTTGTATATCATTGCTCAACAAATTTGCCTTTTTTAGGAACTACCTCTTCATCAAAATTTTTCACCATTTCCTCTAAATAGGGCTCAATCTCCTTTTTACTCATTGTGCTACCATGACTTGGTACTATAATCTCCGGCTTTAAATTAGCTAATACTTTCACTGAATTTTTAGCATTTTCCCAGTCAGTAGTCAAATAAGCAGGAGGCCCACTAACATCTTTATTTTGTGTAAGAACTGAACTTAAGGATTCTTGCTTCAATGTTGTGAAGGCATCTCCAACTATTAGTGCTCTATCTCTTTGTCTAAACAGGGATATATGTCCAGGTGTATGCCCAGGGGTGTGCACCCACCTCCACTCTGGAAGATTGGGTACACTACCGTCTTCAGGTAACATCTTAACCTTATCACCTAAATCAATTGCTTCATTAGGAAAATATTGAGACATCTTTGCAACAAGACCTTCATCCACAGATGGATCTCCTTTCGGATAATCTTCCTTTCCAGTAAGAAATGGCATCTCAAGTTTGTGAGCATAAACATCCACTTGCCATAATTCACTTAGGTATATAACAGATCCAATATGATCAAAATGTCCATGTGTCAAAATAATACATTTGGGTTTATTGCCTTTTCCATAATACTTCTCTGCTATTTCTATTATTTCTTTACCAGAGCTTTCTAGTCCTGTATCTATAAGCACCCACTCCTTGTTAATACTATTAACATTACCTATCAAAACTGCATTCACTATCTTAAATCTAGCAACTATAATATCTTCCGTAACTTGATCGCAGGAAGAACTTAAATCAGCTACTTTATTTAAAATTTCAGTTATCATCTTTTCCCCTCCTATACTTAAGCAAAATTAGAGTATATTATAACTTTTGTTATTTTAACTTTAATGACTTATTTTAATTCTAATATTATGTTATATATGCTCCAAATTTATAAATTCCACAAAACCGCAAGAGGCATTTATTTTCCGAGATTTATAAATTAATAGTTAAAGTTAGTACACTATACATCTTTTAGGCTTTTTCACCTCGTAACAAAAATACACCTAAATACTAAAAAGCATTTAGGTGCATTACTTTTTTTGTTCATATAACTTCCAGAATGTAAATTAAGAAAATCTAACATAGATTTAAACTTTGCTTTTCTGAGTATTGTCAAAAGCTATCTAAATCCATTGAAACCACTAGTTTTAACATCGTAAAAATCTTATACTTTTTTATAAAGTAGAAATACTGCTTCCACAATAGCAAGTACTTTGTTCTCTCCAGTTTCAATAGGTGTAGTTGCTAAAGTAGCTTTAAAGGTAGGACCGCTGGTACTCATGCTCATATCACTGGTTTGTTCTACTATCTTTATAGGTATTATATCCACTTTTACCCCCAACTTTGAGGCAATAGTGATAGCTTTACTCTGTGCATCTTCAACTGCAAGCTTAAGAGCCTCTGAATAAAAAAGTGATGAGTCCTTTATGGTAAAGCTTATGTTCCCAACATTATTTACACCTTGTTCTACTGCAGCATCTATTATCATACCTATGTTATTAATGTCTCTAATTGTCACTCTAATTAAATTTCTTACCTCATATCCTCTAAATACCTGTTTTCCATCTACGTAGTCATATTTGCTATTAATTGTATAGCCTTCAGTTTTTAAATCCTTATTAAGAACCCCTAAGTTCTTTAAAGTTTCTATAACCTGTGCAGTTATAGTAGAATTCTCTTTTTGAGCAATTTGTACTTTGTCGTTTTCTGTAATTACCCCAAGTACAATTTCTGCAGTGTCAGGCATTACTTTTATTACTCCAGTGCCTGTCACCTTTAAGATATTGTTAAATACTCCTATGTCGTCAATTCCATTTACATAATTATACCTACTAGAAAAAACACCACCATACCCTTCAGGATACATATCCTCACCTTCAAGAATTATTTAAAAGATACTTTCATAAAATATCTCTACTAATCTTTTTATACTATGCATGAAGGAAATAAATGTTTCACTTTAGTTAAAACTCTTCAACTTTAAGCAAAAAAGAGATATGGAATAATTTATCGCTTTTTAATGATAAAGCAGCTTATTATAGACATCACTGATGCTATGAAAGCTATAGCTTCAAAAGAAGTCTTTAAAGAATACAAGTCACCCATTTTACCAATAACCGGGAATATTATTATCATATAAAAGCTAAATATCATGCTTCCCATTGATAAGATCGTTGCCCTTTTGTCAGAAGGTATCACTTTATTTATATAGTCACCTACAGCAACAAACACTAGTGATTCCAAGGCGCTAATGATCATAAAGAATATATAGTAGTATTTGCTAAGGGCTGCTCCCCATATAGCTATAGAAATCATTATAGGAATAACTAGTATTATCCCAACTTCCCCGATCTTTTTTTCTATTCTATATGCATTAGCTCCCACTATAGCTGCTCCAAGAGAAGACATTGCTAGTATTATTCCTATTTTACCTTGTGACATTCCATTGCCCAGCAGGTAGTTCTGAAAATAGAAGAAAATGCTAGTGTTAAACATTGAAATAGCTTCCATAAATATTATCAAGAAAGCAATTCTTTTAGTGCTAATAATTATTTTAAAACTCTCAATTACCTGTTCTTTAATTATTTTAATACTCTTATGCCCTTTTTCTATATCTATTTCCGGCTCAGTAAAAGAAAAGCAATGAACTATATTAATTGCAGTTACAACAATTGTCGCCATATAAGCATAACTATAGTCATACTTAGATAGTAATCCCCCTATAATCAATCCTCCCGTACTAGCTATCTGCATTATTAATTCATTGATTCCTGATATCTTCATGTAGCTATTTTCTTCCTTAATCTCTTTTAAGGAATCGTAGACTAAGGCATCCCCTGCTCCTGATTCTAAATTATAAGAAATAGCCGATATAACAAAACCAATAGAAAAGCCTAAAAAATTGTTGGCAAATATCATAATCACTGATGACACAAGTGATAATACACGTCCACATATTCTGCTTATCTTTCTCCCCCATATATCTGCCACTGCCCCTGTAGGTATTTCCATAAAAAAGGATGTTACATGAAAAATCCCTTCTATAAGTCCAAGCTCCGTCAAGGATAAACCCTTTGAAGCTAGATATATCATCCAGATTCCATTAGTAAAAGTGAATTCAGTAAAAAACGTAAATATATAATTCTTTGTTATATTTTTTCTTAATTTATTTTTATAATTCATATCAAGTTCTCCTAATCAAATTATTATTTTGTAAGTTTTTTTAATGCACTACATCATTAAAAGTCATTTAGTTCTAATAGCTCGCCATATGTCAACCCTTGAAAAAACGCTGAATTTTAGAAGTCTTCTTAAACTTTTATCCCAATAAAAACAAAAAAATCCTTTCGCAACAGACTGCCAAAGGATTTTTTCAAATTTAATCTATAAATAATCAAGTAAACCAATATAAAAATATTGATTTAAATATATAAAAATCCCAGGCAAGTCATCTAGCCTGGGTAAAGTTTCATTTTATATTAACAAGGCAAGATATCACATTCCTTTTAGAATTATATTTAATTTTGGGCAGACTTGTCCCTTGGACCCAAAATTAACATGTGTAATACCAGATAAAGACATAGGTAATCTATCTAGAATTGCATTTTCTAAAAAGAAATATTTCATATCCTTCACCTCCGTTTATACTAAATCTCTTATATATTAGCACATTTCTATAATTTAGTAAATATAGGTTTATATACTCCTTTACTTTTGTTAATATAAACTCATTTCTTCATTAAACTCGAAAATAAAAAATAGATTATGTCGCCTGCCAGTATTTCTTCACATTCGTTCAGAAAAGGCAGATGCGCAAAAAATTCGCTAAAGAAGAACGCTTTAGCGTTTTTATTTTGAGAAACTATATTATTTATGTACTCATTTACTTTTGTTAATATAAACTCATTTCTTCATTAAACTCGAAAATAAAAAATAGATTATGTCGCCTGCCAGTATTTCT
>NZ_JAABNO010000022.1:83122-89734 GCF_009928445.1 Clostridium sp. C8-1-8
TTCGTTCAGAAAAGGCAGATGCGCAAAAAATTCGCTAAAGAAGAACGCTTTAGCGAATTTTTATATTCCTATATTCCTTAAAACTTATATTTACTTAGCACTTGTTAGGAGATTATTTACCTTAGGACTTCCTAATCCAGTAACTAAATCATAACCTGTCTTTGCGCTATATCCACCATTTGACCCAGACTTTACATCATTAAAGTTTGTAGTGTATCCTGCGCTTCCTGCTGTTCCAGCTACACTATATAATTTGCTTATTGCATCAAAGCTTGTGTAGTTTGCCCCTCTATTTTGATTTAATAAAGCTATAACACCTGCTACAGAAGGTGAACCTAAACTTGTGCCACCAGAAACAAACCATCCTGACTGCCCATTGTACTTAGTACTGCTATAAACTGAAGCTCCTGTGCTTGGATCTGCAACCCAAGATATATCTGGATCTCCTCTATATGATCCTACAACGCTTGTCCAATTACTTTGGTAGGTTGGTCTAGAATAGTAGCTGCTAGTATCTCCGCCTGAACCTGACCATGCAGTTTCACTTATATAGTTTCCTGCTGAGTCAAGGTTTAAGGTTGTACCACCTATGGAAAGAACATATGGAGAGCACGCTGGCCACTCAGAACCTGAACCATCATCTCCTGAAGAAGCTAAATAAGTAACTCCTGTATGCTTGAAGTGTGTGTCATATGAAGATTCTCCAGAGAATTCACCACCACCCCAGCTATTTGATACAACTTGAGCCCCATTTGAAGTTGCATAATCTATAGCTGCTAGCAAGTCAGAATCACTTGGAGTTTTTGCTACTACTAATAGTATCTTAGCTCCAGGAGCTATTGCATGTGCCCATTCAACATCCATTGCAGTTTCAAGAGCCCATCCTCCATCTGTAGTTGATGGCTTACCAGTTGGATAAGCGATTGAAAGAGTTGCTTGTGGTAGTCCGAACTGACTAGAAAATACCGATAAATCATTTTGCATAGTTGGGCTGCCATATGCATCAACTATAGCTATAGTTTGTCCAGCTCCTGTAGCTGATACCTTATCAACTCCATAAGCTTTTCTGATTTGTGCAGGTGTGTATCCAGCTGTAGCTAAAGTACCTGCTTTCTTGATTTTGATGAGCGGCTTTGCCTCCCATGAATTTTGGTGAATTGCCTTTTCAGCATGTTTCACCAGATTGTTGGTTGGCAGCAATGCAGTTGCAAGGATTAAGCTTACTGCCATGAAACTTTTTAATGATTTGTTCATAATAATGAACCCCCTTTTTATTTATTACTACATAACATCTGTATTAATTCTTAAAGTGCAAATAAGATGTTATGATAGATAACTCTGAAAACAGTTTAATTTTTAGCCCCAATTTTTTATAAACAGATTATCTATAGCATGTTAATTGTATGATCATATAGTACCAATATGATATAAACTTCTGTTAATATGTATATATTATACATATTAGTAACTATATTGTATACAGTATTTTCTAGTAAATTGTTAATTTCACAAAATGCAAATGTATACGATTGTAGAGCTATACTTATCAACCTGTTTATTAAAGAAATTATAGTCTTATTGTAAAAAGTTCTTTAAATCCACATTACTATATCAAAAGATGAATATTTTGCATTTTTCAAACACAATCTATATATTGAAATTTTAACTCAAATAATACTTAGGAGGAAAAATAATGTCAGACAAGGAAATTAAGGAATCTTTCGAAAATGCCGCAAAAACCATGAGAGGCGATAATACTACTTTTGGAACTAAATTGACAAATGAACATTCAAATGATCCGAACACTCATGAAGACATACATAATCGTATAAAAATAGACTACGAAAAGATTGAAAAATCACCAGAGGGTGATGAACTTCATAAGTGGCAAAGAGAACATGTGGCCAAAGGTGATCAATCTAAAGAAGGTTATCCATTAAATGTAATCATAGACCCAGCTATGAGAGAAATGTACCAAGCTGTTCACGATGCAGGAATGACTAATGTATTTGATAGATTTAGTCAGCAACAACCAATTCAATGTAAATTCTGTATAGAAGGCTTATCTTGCCAACTTTGTGCAAATGGACCTTGTAGAATAAGTGATAAAGTACCTCGTGGAACCTGTGGTGTGGATGCACATACTATGGTAGCTAGAAACTTTGTATATAGACACGTAACTATTGGTACATCTGCCAATGTATTTCACTGTCATCAAGCTGCCAGAACTTTAAAAGCTGCTGGTGAACATCCTGAGAGCGGATTAAAAATTAGAGATGCTGAAAAGCTAAAAAAATATGCTGATATGGCTGGACTTGATGCAAATCAGCCTATAGATAAATTAGCTGTAGCTTTTGCTGATTGGGTAATAAATGATATACATTCTCCATATCATATAGAATCAAAAACAGTTGAAGCTTTTGCACCTACCAAGAGAAAGAAACTATGGAGAGATTTAGGTTTATTCCCTGGTGGAGCCTATAGCGAAGTAGGCTATGCACAAACAAGATGTATGACAAACTTTAATTCAGATCCTGTTGAATTCCTGTTAAACAGTATTAGATTAGGTATCGCCAATGAGTATCAAGGCCTATTTTTACTTGATATCATTCAAGAAATACTCATGGGTACTCAAGAAATTGCCCATAAGAAACAAAACATGGGCTTATTAAAAGAAAATATGATTAATGTAGTTACTAATGGTCATATGCCACTACTATCTCACGTTGCTATCGATCTAGCTTCTACTGATGAATGGCAACAAAAAGCTAAGGATGCAGGGGCTGAGGGAATCCAGATATTAGGTCACGTATGTGAAGGTCAACAACTTATGAACTATCAAGGAACTCATAACCAACCTGGATATGGTGGTCAAGAAGGTGAATGGTTATCTCAAGAATACTTACTTGCTACTGGTGTAGTTGACATGTTTATGTTTGATTATAATTGCACTGTCCCAACTATGCCACTTTTTGCAAAACGCTTTGGAACAAAACTATTAAGTACCCATCCAGTAATTAAGCTTCAAGGTACAGAAACTCTTGACTTTATACCTGAGAAAATGAAAGAGCAAGCTGAAAAAGCTCTTAACCTTGCTATAGAATCCTTTACTAAACGTAAATCAGAAAATAAAAAGATATACATACCATCACACACTTCTGATTGCATGGTAGGATTTAGTACAGAATCTGTAAGAAATGCATTAGGTGGAAGCTTTGATCCTCTTATAGAACAAATAGCAAACGGCAACATAAGAGGAATAGCAACAATAGTAGGATGTACTACTGCAAGATATGGTCAGGGAGGAAGTAACATATTTAAGATAACAAAGGGACTAATAGAAAATAATATTTTAGTTCTTTCAGGCGGATGTACTTCTTCAGTTATGGAATATACAGGACTTACAGATCCAAAAGCAGCTGATGAATGTGGAGAAGGCCTAAAAGCTGTATGTAAACAACTTGGAATACCACCTGTTTTATCTTACGGTGCTTGTGTTGATATAGGAAAGATGACTCATACTGCAAAGGAACTTGCTGATGCATTAGGTGTTGATACTAATAAACTTCCTCTAGTAATTGGCGCACCTGAATATCTTGAACAAAAAGCTGTAGCTGATGCATGCACTGCTGTAGCTTTAGGTTGGTTAGTTCATGTAGCACCAGTTCCATCTATAACTGGTAGTGACGTTGTTGTTAAAACACTAACAGAAACAACTGAATCCTTAGGACTAGGCAAAGTTGTTGTAGAATTAGATGCAGAAAAAACAATTAAGATATATGTAGATCATATAGAAAAGAAACGTAAAGAATTGGGATTAAGTTAAAAGTATACATATCTCTATAATGGTAAGCACCTTCACTAAAATGAAGGTGCTTTAAAAAGGAGTTCTATGAAAAAAACTTTACAATACTATTTTATTATGGCAATGTGACAATTTCATGGCAAAACTTTGATTTTAGTATATAAGCCACAATAGTCATTTACGAGTATATTATTTAAGGTTATTTTATATAAGATATTTATAAAGTAAGCTTCTGATATCTTTGTAGACAACAAAAAGCACCCTCGAATACACGAAGATGCTTTTAAAAGGAGATCATGAAAAACTCTACATTTTGAATTATATAACTATTCTGTGTCATTTTTATGTCAACCCTATTGATTTTCAAAAATTTCTTCCAACTCCCTTAGTAGTTTTATGGATTCTTTTTCGTTTTCTTGACTTATGGAAATCTCCACAAGGTTACATAAAGCAAATTCCTTGCCTTCATTTTTATTATATTTTTCAAGTACCTGTAGGAAAAACATTGAGGCTTCTTTTAATCTTTCTAATTCTCCCAGGGACTTATATATTACAGCTAATTCTTTGTATGTAGAAAATAGACTTGTAAAGTTTTTTACTTGTTCTGATATATTCATGGATAATTCAAAAATCATTATACTTTCATCCACTAAGCCTTGAGTGAAGAAGATTTTAGCTTTTGTACATAGTGTTTTAGGGCTCAATACTTTATCAGTTTTAATTTCTAGTCTTTGAGCAAGGTTTATATATTTCAAACTTTCTTGAATATTTGCTATATTGTAATAATAATCTGCCAGATCATTAAACACTTCTATTAGTACTAAATTGCTCCTATCTCCTATTAAATCTATCAAATATAAGTATTTACTTACTGCCTCATTCTTTTTACCACTGTTATATAATTCTCTAGTCTTCAGAAATATAATATTCACCCCAAGGTTAAAATCTGTATTCACTAAACCTTCCTCATCCGAAATATATCTATCTATTACTTTTAGACTTTCATTATGTAATTTTATATTTGAGTACGCTTTAGCTAAATTGTAAGCTACTTCAATGATTCGTTTTTCCTTTATTTCCTTATGGGCGTAGAAGATAGCTTGATTAAAATAAAATATAGCTTCTTCGTACTCTCTTCTATTAAGCTTTGAAATTCCCATTTGGTTATAAACATAGCTTTGTTCTTCTATCTCATTCAACTCTTTTAGCTTTCCTAATGCATTACTATACTTCTCAAATGCAATTTCATAATTTTCCTCATTAAAATACTTATCTGCATCTTTTTTATAAGCCTTCATAGCAATAACATCCAGTTTAAAATCAGAAGATATCTTTAGCAATTCCTCATATTTCTCATGACTGATTTCCTTAGCTAATTCGCCTTCACAATAAATCTCTGCATCTTCAGAAGGTTTCCTTGAAAAATATTCATCGTCTAAGCTTATCTGTACTCCAAGTTGCTTTGCCTTATCATTAAACTTCTTAGCTAAAAGTCTAGAGCTATTACAACTAACTTTGCGCTTACCACTCTCCATCATACTTATAAAAGCTCTAGTCATATTCTTACCTTCTAATTCTATTTGGTTCATATGAAGTTTTTTTCTTATGGCTTTTATTTTTTCACTAGGATCATAGAATTTCAATTGGATCACCTCAAATTTAATATAATTAACTTATGCACATACTTATATAATTTTTACCCATCTCACTTTCCGAATATATGAAGAAAATTTGGTTGGAGAATATATTTTGTCTTTTACTATACTTTGCGAAGGCTTTATGATTCATGGCTATTTTCTAATAAATGAAGTGCCAGGGATAAAGTTCTTACCCTTTACCCCTATTTAACCAGGCTAATATCTCAACTTTTCTTTAAAGTCCCATCTTTCTGGTATATACTTATTGAGCTCTATTCCTCTACCTATTAGTATTTCTTTAATCTTTTTCGACCCATATCCAGTCCTCATTCTTACCGCATTTAACGTACCATACTTTTCATATAAATATAGTATCTTTTCGATATCATAGACTTTTTCTTTTCTTGACAATATATTCACCTCTTTTTGAAATGTGTTAATAAAGATTATGCTTTAAACTACATCTCTTAAAGAACTATTAAAAAACTTAGTTCTATTAAACCGGTGTGAATCTATTTTTTCTGTC
This sequence comes from Clostridium sp. C8-1-8, assembly GCF_009928445.1. GTDB lineage: Bacteria > Bacillota > Clostridia > Clostridiales > Clostridiaceae > Clostridium_AR. Next base: position 89,091 of record NZ_JAABNO010000022.1, read on the forward strand.
ATGTTACGCTCTAACTCTTTGTACATAAAGCCATAAAGTTGCTTAAGATTAACTTCTATCTTTATAGCAAGGAAACTAATACTGCAATAAAAGTAGTATGACATTCTATATATTATATTTAAGTTGTTTCCATATTATTAAGACTTTGGCATATTAAACTTATATTTATTTTCATACATTTATAAAAAACATTTAGTCTTACATATCACTGCTGATTCAGTTAACCAAAATCTTATACTTTATAATAGATTAAGTCATAATGATAAATATTTAGATAGTAAAAAAGTCACTGAAGCGACCTTCTTCAGTGAGCTTTTTCAGTGAGCTTTTTTTTTGCGCATCTGCCTTTTCTGAACCTATGTGAAGAAATTCTGGCAGGCGACTTAATTTTATTTTTTACTGTTTACCCTGAATAGCTGTTCTTAACCATTGATATTGATAGATTTAGCTAATAAATTTTTTTATACTTTCCTAGACGGTAAAAAAGAGAAGCTTTTATAAAGCTCCTCCGTACTATTCAATGGGATTTGTTTAAAATATTGGCTGTGTTTAACAATATTGTTGAAATTAAGTGGTTAAGAAGGAGATACTATATGAGCGAGCAATTAGAATTAAATGATTTTTTCAGATGGAATGGCGTTAAG
>NZ_JAABNO010000111.1 GCF_009928445.1 Clostridium sp. C8-1-8
AAAATAAAAAGGTTACTGATACAATGACTGGGCCAGTAAGATATAAGGCTCATGTAGAAGGACTAGGATGGCAAAATTACGTATCAGAGGGGCAAATTGCCGGAACAGTAGGACAAGGTCTTAGAGTTGAAGCAATAAATATTAATAGAGGTGGATTACCACAAGGAGCTAGAATAAAGTATCAGGTACATGTTCAAGACATAGGCTG
>NZ_JAABNO010000069.1 GCF_009928445.1 Clostridium sp. C8-1-8
CCAAAAGAGACTGCACTCTTCGCTAAACTACATTACTCCAAATGAATGTGAATTAGTGGCTAGAAGTGCAGTATAAAAAAGTTTGACTTTTTGTATACAAAATATTGACATAAGACCAGATGTATTATATTTAACTTTTTATAAACATATAATTTTTTAATCTCGATTATATTGGCAAATAGGAGTTTTATTCAATTCATAATTTGCATAAGATAATTACTTGTCTACTATTAATGCGCATTAGTTTAATATAATAATATAGATTATATATTTTTATTGAAAGTCCTAATCAATACCTCAGCTCTTTAATAAATTTCTCTTCGTCTTCATCTACATATTTCCAAAAATTCCATCCATTTGTAGATGTATCTTTCCCAGATATTTTTTTCTTGGCAACATCTGCTGCTGTAGACACTGACTTGTATCTAATTCCATCTAAAAATATCTCTTGTGTTTCCCTATTAAATTTAGCATTAATAATATTTTTATTATATGTAGCAAAAATGTCTATATTGTTTCCAATCACTCTCTTCTTTTCTTTATAATGTATATATTTAATTGTATCTTTCTTATCAATAATATATGTTTTAATACATTCAAAAATATTCTTTGCCCTATCCTCAATAAAAACTGAGAAAAATTCATTATAATATCCATCCATAATTTCAACAGGTATCATATGTTTTTTCAATGATTCTTTTAGTTTATCATTACAAGCATATAATTTACCTAAATATCTATCTGGAGCATCTTTACCGATTTTAATGTTTGTAATTTTAGGGATTAAAGTTCGGTTTATAACGCAATCAATATATTGAATAGAGTCATCTTCAGAAATATTTTCTTGTAAATACTCTTTTGGGAATATATGGTGATCATCAACCTTTTCATTAAATGATATTTTAGAATTACTTTTCCAATCGGTTAGTCCTCCAGAAACATAATTTATAAAAGTTAATATCCCCTTATACACAGCACTACCCTTCTTATTGAAATTATATAAATCTTCAGCTTGATCTATTATTATTTTAAAGTCTCTAAAATAATTATCATTTGATATTTTTTCACCCTTGGCAATTAGTTTTAGCATATTACAATCTAAAATTATTATCTCATTAGTTGCTCCACCAGTGTACCTTTGAGCAAAAATCGAGCCCCAATACCAATACCTAATGAATTCTAATTGAGAATCATTCATTTGATTAAACAATTTATTTGGTAAGTTATCTAAAAATATCATTAGTGGTATTAACATATTGCTATGAGGAATCCAATCTTGTGTCATAATAAAATTATTTTTATATAAAAAATCTAGAGTTTTTGTATATAACCGACAAACATTATCCCAGTGCAAATTAAAATGTTCACAGTTTAAAGTTGATAAAATATAACCTTTATCAATCTTTCCACTGCTTACAAGAAACGCAATTGCTCTTACTAGTATTTCTCTTTCAATATTATACCCTGTATCACTCTTTAACTCATCAAGCTTCGTTCTTAATCTAAACCCACTATTCAATTTTGCTACAAGTATATCAATAAAATCTAATCTTACTCCTAGACTATTGCTTCTTTCAAAAAATAGTGCGAATTTCTCAGAACTCATATCCAAAAGAAAGTATGATACCATCTTTTCTGCTTTATAAAGGTCTTGCAACCATCCTACTACAATTAAGAATCTTTCAAAATAGTAATCTATGCTTCCACTATCAAGTCTTTTCACGAATTCGAGATTATTAAAGTATTTTTCTTGTAAAGGTTTTTCACGTAATTTATTTTCTATCATTTCAAATGCATCACCAACATTTATAGATAATCTTAAGTCATCTTGTTTTCCAGAAAAGGATGACATTATTTCTTCTAATGTCATTTCATTAAATTCCTTATCTTGATCAAATTCATCATCATTTTTTATTATAAGCCAAACATTATCTATCTTTTTCAAAGCTCTATATATTGATGTGATTCTTTGTTGTCCATCTAAAACTGCTCTAAAGTTTCCTATTTTAACTTTTTCATTTATTTGTTCCTTTGTAAAAAACATAGTCCTTAATGGATCTCGTTTCATTCCTCTAACTTTTCTATGTCTCGTATCTATTTCTCTCACAGCTATTTCAAATGAAGGTATTCCATAAATAATAGATCCTATAAATATATCTCTTACAAGTGAATCAAATAATTCATACGTTTTACTCTCATCCCAAACAAAATCTCTTTGAAAATCTGGTAATACTATCTCTTTCTTATCTATTTCTTTTATTATATCTTGTATTGATTCTGTATTTTGTCTATTACTCTCACTCATTTCTAAATCACTCCTTTTATTTCAATAAACATATCGAATTAAAATTCTTATATCCCATTTGTAATGTCATTATTATTAACAACTATTTTTTATGCAAAATATAATTGTAAGCGTAAAAGAATCGACGCATGGAAAAGGAAAATATCAAATGATAAAATAA
>NZ_JAABNO010000070.1 GCF_009928445.1 Clostridium sp. C8-1-8
TATTGATTTATACTTAAAACTGACCCACATCTTGCAAGTAAACTTGACCCACCAAAGTCAATAAATTATCCTAATCTTTTAGAAGAGATTAGGAGGAATAAAGGTGAAAGATGTGAAAGATTGGATAACAATAAAAAGGATGTATGAAAGAGGTGTTCCAATACGACAAATTGCTAAAGAGTTAAAAGTTTCAAGAAATACTGTCAAAAGATTAATAAAACTCGACGAAGAACCTAAATACAAAAAGCGTAAATACTCAACTAAAATCGATCATTTCCATGAAGATATTAAAAGGTGGTATTTGGAACCAGAGTATAACTTTATAGGGACTAGGATATTCAGAGAACTTAAACGATTAGGTTATAACGGTAGCATATCTCCTTTATATAGATATTTAAATAGTCTAAAAGAAGAAAAAAGGAACCTTTCGCTTAAGGCAACAAAGCGCATCGAAACGCCATTGGGAGATCAAGCTCAGTTTGATTGGTCTGAATATTTAATGTGGGTGGGAGGAGAAAAAATAAAAGTCTACTGCTATTCATTAATTCTTGCAGCATCTAGAAAGAAAGCTATTATATTTGCAAAGTCTTGCGACGGCGAAGCCATTTACGAATCTATATATTTATTATTTAAGAAAATCGGTGGTGTTACTAAAGAGTTATTGATAGACAATCCTAAGGCTTTGGTTGTATCAAATAATCCAGAAGAAGAAGTAAATTTTAATATTAACGCCTTGAGATTAGCTCAGCACTTAGGAATTTCATTGAATGCCTGTAATCCTTACAGACCAAGGACCAAAGGTAAGATTGAAAAGCCTTTTCAGTACATAGAAGAACAGTTTGTGAAAGGTAATAAATTTGACTCTATGACTCACCTCAATAGAGCTGCTGAAGCATTTATAGAGGATGCTAACAACCTAAAACATGGTACAACTTTACGTATCACTAATGAATATTTTACAGAAGAAATGCCTTATTTAGCGCCTGTTAAAGACAAGCCTTTTATAATAACTGATTTGAAAGAAAGAAAAGTAAGTTTAGATTCATTTATATCCGTTGACGCTGTAAAATACAGCGTGCCGATTGAGTATGTTGGGAAAAAGGTGGTTTTTAGAATAACCTTAGGCTATAAATTGGAAGTATATAACTCAGCCTTAGATATAATTGCAACTCACGAAATCATTACGCAAAAAGGTAAGATGGTTACCGTAGATGATCATTATGGGGAATTAAATAATATGGCTCCAAAATCTATTCCGGAAATTGTTAGGCAATTCGAAAGTACCTTTCCTAGTGGAAGTCTATTCTATAAAAACTGCATTGCTCACCTAAATCAACCTAGTTATCACTTGCGTAAAATAATTAAGCTTAAGGAACTTTATGATAATGACTCTTTAGAGCTACTTCTTCGCTATTGTATTGAAGAGAATATATATAACATAAATGATATAAAGAATATTTTAAAGACTAAATATTTAGATATAGTAAAAGGGATTTCTATAAAGGACGAACTTTTGACGCTTAGTGAAACTAGCCGTGAATTATCTTACTACGAGGAGGGTCAATTTTAGGTATGAAAGGTATTATTAACACATCACCAGACCATATCACTAGACTCTTAAAACAATTTAAATTGATTGACATCCAAACAAATTATGAAAGTGAAATAGCATACGCTATCGAAAATAATATTGGACATAGAGAATTTCTAGTGAGACTTCTAGAAATAGAGGCGGAAGGTAAAAGAGAAAGAAATGTTGAAAAAAATATAAAAGCAGCAAGGTTCGAAGGAATTAAAACTTTAGATGGATTTGATTTTTCTTTCCCAGAGAAAATAAATGAATCAAAAATTAGAGATTTAGAAACCCTTTCCTTTATTGAAAATAAAGAGAACGTAATATTGATAGGTCCTCCTGGTGTTGGTAAAAGTCATATTGGGATAAGCCTTGGAGTATTAGCTTGTAAGAAAGGATTTAAAGTTCTTTTTACAACTGCACAAGAATTCATAGATAAGCTTTATAAAAGTTATATGAATGGCACTTTAGATTCTACATTCAAAGCAATTAGAAAGATAGAAGTTTTAATAATTGATGAGTTGGGTCATTTCCAAATGGACAAAGAAAAAGAGAGCATATTTTTTCAAATCATCCGCCAACGATACGAAAAAGGCTCTCTAATCATAACTACCAATGTACCACTAGGTAATTGGGATAAAATCTTTTCAAGTAAACTTGCTGCAACAGCAATTCTAGATAGATTAATTCATCACTGTCACTTAATAAGTATAACAGGTGATAGTTATAGAGTAAAGGGTAAATGATAAGGAGGAACTTCCTAATGAAGAGAAAACATGATCATAAAGATTTAGATTATATGAAATTTATAGAAATATTTAATACTGACGGCCGCAGAAGCGCTAGAAATTATGTTAAAGAAAATATTCCATTTAATTATGATT
>NZ_JAABNO010000080.1 GCF_009928445.1 Clostridium sp. C8-1-8
AGATTTTAGTGAAATAAATTTCTTAGTCAGAAAAAGGTTTTATAATCGAACAAGAAGTATACGAAGCGATAGGCTATATGGAAATAAAACCTATAAAAAGTTTTATGGAAAATATAATTTCAAGCCAGTAAGTATATCTAAGACAACTATATATCCACTACCAGGAGTAAAATTTAGAATTCCTAAATCTATGAAAATCATTGCTAGCAGATATACTGCACAAGGAAGATACTATATTCATAAAGAACTGTCAGGAGAGTTTAAAGATACTATAAAATTTCTTATAGAAAATCCTTTAAAGAATGAAAGCCTACAAAAAAATGATAATAGAATATCGTTGTTTGTAGCTCAAAAAGGACTATGTCATATAACTAAGAAACCTTTAGATATAGGGACTATGATAATAAGAAATAGGCTCCCGAAAGATAAGGGCGGAACTGACAGATATCAGAATCTTGTGTTAGTAGCTAAAGAAATAAGTAATTTGATAGATGAAAAAGATATACATAAAGCCAACAAATACAAGGGAAAGATGGAGTTAGAGAATAAAGCCTTAAAAAAAGTTAATACACTTCGCATACTTGTTGGAAATCCTATGATTTAATATAAATTAATAAACTTTGATGGAACGCCGTATGCGGCGAAAGTCGCACGTGCGGTGTGGAGGAGGGGAAAAGAAGGCGATAATATCAAGTTCTTACCTATTCCTATAGAC
>NZ_JAABNO010000112.1 GCF_009928445.1 Clostridium sp. C8-1-8
CCTAAACAGTAGTTTAAGAGTGGACGGATGGTCTTTACACAGAGGTGGAGTAAGTCAAGTTAAAGTATATGTAGATGGAAACTTCATAAGTAATGCCAATATTGGTTGCTCAAGACCAGATATAAAGAATGCCTTTCCGCAGTATAATAATGCAGATAAGAGTGGTTTTTATTATGATATAGATATAAACTCTATAAAGTCAGGAA
>NZ_JAABNO010000113.1 GCF_009928445.1 Clostridium sp. C8-1-8
TCTGAACGTATGTGAAGAAATTCTGGCAGGCGACTAATTCTTTCTTTTTTACTGTATAGCTTAACAAGCTGTTCTCAATTTTTAACATTGATAGTTTTAGCCCTAGATTATAGCATTTCCCTTGAAATTTTAAAAAGTCACTGAAGCGTCTTTCTTCAGTGAGCTTTTTTGCGCATCTGCCTTTTCTGAACGTATGTGAAGAAA
>NZ_JAABNO010000114.1 GCF_009928445.1 Clostridium sp. C8-1-8
GGCTCTTGATGCCAAGGCATTCACCATGCGCCCTTTCTAACTTAACCTATGTCGTATTATTATAACCGGCGCATTACTGCGTCAGCTCCGTCACTGCGCTGCTCACTTACCTGAAGTAAGTTCCGCTGCTCGTTCGGTCGCTTCCTTGTTCTGCTTGGTTCTAATAATACTCCGAATTTGCTTCGCAAATTCTGCGTTTGAA
>NZ_JAABNO010000115.1 GCF_009928445.1 Clostridium sp. C8-1-8
ATCTACCACTAATTATATTAGTACTTGGAACCCAGTAGTAATCTGCTACCTTTTTCCCCTTCATACATACCCTTAATTTATCAAGTAATATTGCATCTATGCTTTTACACTTTTCACATTCGACTATCTTTTTAGGACTTTCCTTTACAATTGCTGTTGCATAATTACTAAATAACTCTGTCATAATATAAAACTCCATT
>NZ_JAABNO010000116.1 GCF_009928445.1 Clostridium sp. C8-1-8
TTTTCTTGATATTAAATAGTTTATAGGCATAAATTATCATATATTTTCCTCGGTAATAATGGGAAGGATTAAAAAAATTAGTTTCATATGATATAAACAATAGGACAAGGTCTTAGAGTTGAAGCAATAAATATTAATAGAGGTAGATTACCACAAGGAGCTAGAATAAAGTATCAGGTACATGTTCAAGACATAGGCTG
>NZ_JAABNO010000071.1 GCF_009928445.1 Clostridium sp. C8-1-8
AGACCAGCTATGTGAAGTCAATAGATTTTTCAAAATTGGGTACTGGAAATGTTGGAGATTTCTCCGATTTGAAAGGCACAACAATAGATGACATTTTATCACGTATACCTAATAATGCAACAAAAAGAGAATTAACACCTATTCAAGGGAAGGTACAAGAAGGATTCGAGTACAAGTTTGTTGAAAATGGTGAAACAATGAGAGTTAGAGTTCATGGACCCGATCAGAGTGCACCAATAGGAAGCAATGCTCGTGATAATTGGATTGTAAGAGTTCAAAAAGGTAAAAAGTATATGGATAGTAGCGGTAAATTTCATCCGCCTGGTGTAAGCAATCCTAATAGTGATTTCTATGATGAAAATATAATAGATGATACCCATATACCGATAATATCTCCAAAATAGAAAGGAATACAAGATATGAGTATATTAATAGATAGATATATTGAAAAGAAAAAAGAAAATAAAATAGAGGATGTAATAGATGAAATTTCGGATATATTTGAATATGGAGAATTAGAAAATGATGTATGCTTAGGATTAAGCCAATTCCTAATTAATGATGTTATTCAAGTAGAAGATATAGAACTTCAAGAAAGTATTTTAAATGCTATAAGTAATGCTGCAATATATAAAAATGTGGCTGAGTATATTAATATAGATAATTTAGTTGATAATATTGACAAATTTAATATTAGCAATTTAGAGTATATTTTTATTATCATTGGGTTCTCTCATAATAAAAAATATGTTGGAACGCTTGAATTTTACGTTAATTCCTCAAATGAAAGCTTATCAGAAAATGCTAAAATTGCACTTAAGGAAATTAAAAGTAAAGTTGATTCGAATAAAAATAGAAATAACAAATAAGCTATTAAATGCATATTATTTTTAATAGCTTCACAAAAAAATATTTTAATAAGGATTATGACAAAGGTTCATAGTCCTTATTGTCTCTCATAATAGCAAAGACAATATGTGTAAGTTTATGAGCTACCGCTCCCACGGCAGTGAGATGGTGTTTTCCTTCACTACGTTTTTTATTATAATAATCATTAAGGGAACTTTCGTGTAATGTACAAGTAGAAGCCGCAAGAAATAAGGCTCTTCTGAGGTAAGGAGAACCACGCTTAGACATTCTATTATTGTTAGATGAAAATTGGCCAGATTGCTTTACCGTAGGATCAATTCCGGCATAAGCTACTAGGCTAGATGAATTACTGAAACGCTTAATATCGCCTATTTCACTTAGTATAATAGCTGCAGTTACAGCTCCAATACCAGGAATTGAGGTTAAATGACAGTCAAACTGATTATAATAAAATTCAATTTCTTTGTCTAAACTTTTGATTTGGGATTCTATAAATAATACTTGATCAATAAGTTGTTTAAGTTGGAATTTGAATGCACTTTGAGCTACCTTGATACCAAAAGTGTTTTGAGCTGCTACTTTTATTTTTTCGGCCTTGGCATAGCCAAGTTGGCCACGACTACTTTCACTTAAAAAGCTAGCCAATTCACTTGTATCAATTTCTAGTATTTCTTCAGGAGTTTGATATTTTTCTAGTAGTTTTTTAGAACTTATCCCCCATGTGTCAGAAAACAGTTTCTCATATTCAGGGAAAACTTGATCTAGGACCGTAATTATTCTACATTTAAGTTCAGATACGCTATCTACTAAAGATAACCTATATCTACAAAGCTGTCTTAAGGAAAGTAACTTATCATCAGCTAGCTTAGTTTTTGTAAATCTCCCAAACCGTATAACCTCAGAAATAATAAATGAATCTTTAGTATCATTTTTTGTTTGACGAATATATAGATTTCTAAAACTGTCTGATTGTATGGGATTTATAACATGAATCGTATAACCTTTATCTAATAAAAATGAATATAAAGAGAGCCAATAGTGACCGGTAGCTTCTAAGCCGAAGGTAACGTCGGATTGGCCAATATTCTTAATTATGTAGTCAATTAATTTATTCGCTCCGATATGAGAATTTGAAAACTTAAGAGATTTGCCGATGATGGTACCAGTTTCATCGATTATAGTAGCTTCATGATTAGCTTTTCCAATGTCTATGCCAACAATATACATAAAAACATCTCCTTGTAATTTAGATAGAATCCTCAATTCAATGCAAGTTACATCCTGGTTAGATATACGAAGAATTATAATAATATAATCAACATCCAGCTTATACGCAATATCTCGCAGAGATGAGGTAACAGTCTTAGTCACGAGGTCAAGGCCTCAAGGGGGCGTACGTAAACCTCTATCTATACGAGATTATTGTCTCAAAATTAGAGTGATTAAACAATAGACTTAGAGATCTTATTGATATTGTAAAAAGAAATACAACTAAAGATTTTGGGGAGATCCATTGATTAATCTTTACAAGCTTATCATACCAGGGGGT
>NZ_JAABNO010000023.1:0-45983 GCF_009928445.1 Clostridium sp. C8-1-8
CATCTAAGCATCGGATGACTGACCACTTAATTTCAACACGGTACTTTAACAGAGCTTTATTGTTAAAGAAATTATAAAATTTTATATTATACCTTAGCGAAAGATAGCTGCCATGAATGGACATATTCATCAAGTACTTTATGAAGGACTTCTCCTATCTTTGAGTAGGCTTCATCGCTAAGATTTGCTAGAGAAATTCTTATAGACCACTCAGGTCCATAGAAACCACTTCCGCTTAGAAGTACGATAGAAGATTCTTCTGCTAAGCGAAATAAAATATCAACAGGTTTATGATTTCTTTGAAGATATTCTGCAAATTCATCTCCATAGTAATGGCAGGCCCATTCTAATAAATCAAATTCAGTATAATAAGCAGCATCATATGGATCTTTTCTTAGTTCCAGACCTAATCCATCAAATAATAGTTTTTGTCTGCGATGACATATGTCAATTGTTTGCTTTTTATAGATATTATCTTTATCTAATAGAGCAAATATACAGAAAAATGCCATTTGAACCTGTTGAGGAGTAGAAAGCCCAGCAGTATGATTTAGCGCAACTTGACGACTGTCAGCAACAACTCTATCTATAAAAGGAATATTGTCAGGATCGGAAGATAAATCACCATATCTTAATCTAAGTTCCTCTTTAATAAACTCAGGCTGCATTCTAAGTAGTTTATCAAATAGATTTTTTTCATGAAGAGCTATGGTGCCTAATCGCCAGCCAGTTACACCAAAATATTTGGAGAAGGAATAGACTCCAATTGTGTTGTAAGGTAGATCCGCCATAATAGATCTAAAACCTGGAACAAAGGTACCATAAACATCGTCAGATATTATCATCAAGTTAGGATTATCATTTTCTACTATATTCATTATTACCTTAACTGAATCATTTCTCATGGCTACAGAAGGTGGATTGCTTGGGTTTACTACAAACAAAGCCTTAATTGATTTATCCTTTAGTTTTTCAAGTTCAGATACTGGATATTGCCATGTATGAGTTCCATCCTCAGTGAGTTCAGTAGCTCTTATCTTTATCACTTCAAAGTTATATCTAGGTAGAAGAGGAATCTCTAAATATGGGGTGAAAATTGGAGTCATAAGTGCTATCTTATCGCCTCTTGAAAGTAATTCGTTTGCGATTAGTGAGTCAAAAATGTAGCACATAGCTGCGGTGGCACCTTCGACAGCAAAAACATTAAATCTTCCTTCAGGAGGTTTGTTATAGCACATTTCTTGAACAAGATATTCATTGACTACCTGCTCTATATGAAAAAGCATTCTATCTGGACAAGGGTAATTGTCACCTATTATTCCATCAGCTAGCTCTTGAACCCATTCATCTCTATCAAAGCCTTTTTCTAATATTCCATAATCTATTATTCTTTTTAATAAATCTATACCTGGAGTGTTTTTATTATTTTCAATATAGTTATAAACTCTATTTGCGATACCTTTCTTTTTAGGCATCCCAGCTAAATCGCCTTCATTCCATGTACTTCTAGTTTCTTGAACAGCAAATAGCCCAAAGTTAAAAAAAGCCTCTCTTGGAGTAGCTGCAGTCCAGTTTGGATTTCCTCTACCTGCATCTAATAAAGTATGAGCACTTTTTTCTCTTTGTCCATTAGCTAAGCTAATTAACCTATTCTTAAATTCAAAAGGACTGATTTTTCCATAAATCTTTTCAAGTTCTTCTCTTTGAATATTGTAATTATCCATATTTTTCACCTCTCATGAAAATTAAGCTACAAGTTATATAAATTATGGCTATGTTAAACATAGTACTTTAACAGTGCAATAAAATCCTATGTCTTATAATTACCGATAACCATTGATATTATTAATTAAATTTATAATTTAAATTGAAGGGTTGAGATGAGTGGCCACTTAATTTTAAATGGCTATTTTAGTAGAGTATAAATTTTATTTATTTGTTCTTAGAATTTGGATAGATAAGATGACATATATTTTACTAAAGATGTACCTATCCAAGCTAAAAACTATTTTTAAAGCTCCTCAGGTTTGTGAGAGAAGAATTAAAAAATATAATTAAGCTTCCATATAGGAACTCTTTATATAGGACTTAGAAAAAATAAGAACTATTTAATTGTGAGGTGTTAAAATGAAACAGCATTTACTTGGAAGACAGTTAAAGGAAATTGAATATGAAGACAGGATAACTTTATTATCATTGGTTACAGGTTTAACAAGGGAATACCTTATGGATGAGTATACAAAGGATTGTAAAAATGAAGAGGAATTGCTTTTAAAATATGGATATGATGTTAAGGTTGGTGAGCTTATTGAAATAATTCAAGATTACACTGGCACATTTCCAGCACCAAGTATAAAAAATAAAAATTATGAAGTAATGGTAAGGGTTCAGGATAGTAAGGATTCAGACATTGAAATAAAATCAGGGGTTAAAGAAACTTATTGTGATGCTTTATATGAAATAGTAAAATTTCTTCTAAATAATGATTATATTGAACTGGTATAGTAATAATATGAAAATGTATATAAAAATTCGCTGAAATTTCTTCGGCGAATTTTTATAAGCTTAACACCATTAATATTGTTTTATAAATCCGAAATTGATATGCAAACAGGATTTGGTATGGTTAGTTCCTCATCTAGCTTAGTCAGCAAGCCAGTTTCAGAATTTACTTCATAGAATATAACAGAGTCAGTATTTTGGTTTGCAACAATTAAAAACTTTCCGCTTGGATCCAAGGAAAAGTCTCTTGGTCCCTTACCAAAGGTCGACACATGGTCAATAAAACTAATTAGACCTGTATGGTCGTCTATCTTAAAAATAGAGATGCTATCACTACCTCTGTTGGAGGTGTATAGGAATTTTCCGTTAGGAGAAATCCTTATTGCGGCTCCAAGATTAGCACCTGAAAAATCTTTAGGAAGAGTATTTACAGTTTGTAGCTTTTCTATGGTACAATCTTTTGGATTATAAGCATATGCTTCAACATCAGCACTAAGTTCATGGATAATATAGAAGTAGTTCAAGCTACAATGGAATACTAAATGTCTTGGTCCTGAGCCAGGTGCAGAAGGAATAATAATTTTATTATGTTTGTCCAAAGTTCCGGTAAGTTTGTTAAATGGATAGAATATTGTAGCATCTAATCCAAGATCTACAACTGCTAAAAACTTTTCATCTGGTGTTAATGCACAGTAATGTACATGAGGCTTTTCTTGACGATCAGCAACTACTCCAGAGCCTTTTCCTGTATGTGTTACAACTTCTGTAGGTTCAGATAAGCTGCCATCCTCACATATTCTCATTATAGTTATAGTTGCTTCATGGTAGTTCCCTGAGAAAACATAATTAAACTTTTTATCAAAGGAAAGGTGACAGGGAGATTTTCCTTCTGATAAGATTGTATTTATTTCACTAAGAGTGTTGTCGATATTTATCTTAAAGGCTCTTGTGCCTCCTAAATCTTCTTGTTTTATAACCGAATATAATAAGTTCTTTTCTCTACAGGTGGCAACGTAAGTTGGATTAATTAACTCTGCTACAAGCTGCAGATTACTTGTCTTACAAGTTTCGTGATTCAATTCAAAAGAGTATAAGCCCTTACTATCACCGTAGGTATAAGTTCCTACGTATACTAGGGAATTATTTCTATAATCATTCATAAATTTACCCTCCAATTTAATCTTCAATGTAATAATAAACTACCTAATAAAATTATAACTTAGTATAAATAGGTAGGTAAATGAAATCTTTACGCTACCTATTTTCTAAAATTGAAAATCTAGCCAAGAAACTCTGGCTTATCTTGATAATCAGAGCGAATAGCTTTTTGAATAATAGTAAACTCAACTTTATCACTTATATCCCCAACAGAAAATTCGTATATTGCCCCACAGTTCTTGCAGTGTAAAAAATCTTTTTCTTTAACTTTTTCTCTATTGTCAAACATAAAAGGAGTCTCTTCAGTTCTTTTTATTGCTTTTTCAGAATTTGAACTACTTATATCGTAAGTATAAACATAAGTGGCTTCACGTTTTATAACAAAATCTTCACTAGCGCATTTTTCGCATTTTAAGTTTCCATCTATAATCATAATAACGTCCCTTTCTTTTAATTCTAAAATATCTTATAGAAAAATTTTAACATTTTAATTTATATATATTATTGCTTTAAAAGAGTACTTTTAAACAAATTATATATTTTATATCTAAATGTATTTAAAGAATAATGCATATAATAATCGATGAAAGAAAAGGTTTTAATACGATTGATGATAAAATCCATATTTTCCAACTGTCCTTTATGGAATTATATGAGTGTTGAAAATATTTTACGAATAAGGTTTTGTTATATACGTAGATTTAGTATTGCAATTGTACAAATAATTTGGTAAATTGTTCAATATGAACAAAGGATAGATATTATTATATCTATGTGTAGGGGGAATTATGAAAAAATTATACTATTTACTTATTTTTATACCAATTTCATTTTTATCAAAAGATGTTTTTCACTTAAGCCCAATACTATCATTTATTTTTACTGCTCTAGCTATAGTTCCTTTAGCTGGACTTATGGGAGAAGCTACAGAAGAACTTTCAGTGTATTGTGGTTCAAGACTAGGGGGATTCTTGAATGCTACTTTTGGAAATGCTACAGAGCTAATACTGGCATTTTTCTCGTTAAAAGCTGGACTTCTTGAGGTAGTTAAGTCATCCCTTGCAGGATCTATAATAGGAAATATTTTGTTAGTACTAGGAGCAAGTATGTTTTTAGGTGGGACTAAATACAAGGTTCAAAAGTTTTCTAGAAATAGCATTAACTTTTCTCTAAGCATGCTTACTTTTGCTATAATAGGAGTAATGATACCAGCATTCTTTACAGATAATATATCTATTAAAGATGCCAATCCTGTTAATTATGAAAGCTTGAGCGTAATGATTGCTGTAATAATGCTACTAATATATTTAAGTAGCCTCTATTTCTCTTTCTTTACACATAAAGATATCTTTGGAACAGAGCATGAACCACTAACAGGTAAATGGAGTATGAAAAAAAGTATAATAGTTCTCGTACTGGCAACGATATTTGTAGCCTTTGAAAGTGAACTTTTAGTATCCAGTATAGAACCGATGACTGAGCAATTGCACTTAAGTAAGTTATTTGTGGGACTTATAATATTACCTATAATAGGCAATGCTGCTGAGCATTCAACTGCCATCGTTACTGCGTTAAAGAATAAGATGGATATAGCCGTTGAAATAGCTATAGGCTCTAGTCTTCAGATAATACTTTTTGTTACACCGGTTTTGGTACTGTTAAGTCTTTTCTTTACACCAATGGCTTTAATATTTAATAAATATGAGATGATTTCTCTGGTTTTGGCAGTTATAATTGCTAATAAGGTAGCCTATGATGGAGAGTCAAATTGGTTGGAAGGACTGCAACTAATAAGCGTCTATGTAATTCTTGCTGTTGCATGTTTTATAGTAGGGTAGGGCACATCTAAAGATGTACCACTTCAATCTGAAAACTATTTTCAGTTTTCCTCTGGTTTATGAGAATTAGTTTGAAAATATAAATTTTTAATGAAATGGTACGTCTATAAGTAAATCAATAGTTTATCTAAATATGTACCACAATAATTTTAATGCGATGTCTAAGACTAAGTTTGAAATTAAGTGGCACAGATAACAATATAAAATGAGGTGATAAACTTTGGCTAAGATAAATGCAAGAAATAATGATATTTTAAATACTGCAAAGAATAAGACTTCTCCAAAGATATATTCTATGTTGGTTGAGCTAATTAACAGCGGAGAGGATAGTTATGCAGAATTGGTTTTGAAGATTGACTATCTGCTGGAATATGCTAGCTCCTGTATAAAAGACAAGGATTGGGAAGAAGCAAGAGAAAGCTTGAGTAAAGCTAAAAGTAGAATAGAAACTTTAGAACAGAATAATATAGATACTGAATATCTTAGATATTTATATGAAGGAATACAAAATAAATGTAAAAGGTAAACTTCTTAATTGATGTTTTGATGGAATTATTATAGATTTTAGTACATATATATAAGTGATTAAAGTATTAAAGAATGCTTTTCTACCAGGAGGAGATAATATGCCTGATAAGGGAAAGAGTAAAAGTGGTTCATCAAAAAACAACGATAAGAAAAAAGATTCAAAAAAAGGTTCAAAGAAGAAATAAAAAAGCCAGCAGTTATGCCGGCTTTTTTCATTGCAAACAAACTTTAGGTATATTATAATACTTAACAAAACATTAAGGAAAGGTAGATATAAGGAAATGATAAAGGATCCTAAGGATACAAGAGTAGTGGTTGGTATGTCTGGTGGAGTAGATTCTTCAGTTTCAGCATTGCTTTTGAAGCAACAAGGCTATGAAGTTATAGGCGTTTTCATGAAGAACTGGGACGAAGAAGATGAAAGCGGAGTATGTACATCTGTGGATGACTATGATGATGTGAGAAGAGTGTGTCAAAAGCTTGACATACCATATTATACAGTGAATTTTGTTAAGGAATACTGGGATAGAGTATTTGAATATTTCTTATCAGAGTATAGAAAAGGAAGAACTCCTAATCCAGATGTAATGTGCAATAAAGAAATAAAATTTAAGGCTTTCTTGGAATTTGCAATGAAAGTAGGAGCGGATTATATTGCTATGGGGCATTATGCTCAGGTTGATTGTAAGGATGGAGAGTATAGACTTCTTAGAGGGAAGGATTCTAACAAAGATCAAACTTACTTCTTATGTGAATTGAATCAGTTTCAGCTTTCAAAGAGTATGTTTCCTATAGGACATCTTGAAAAGTCTAGGGTTAGAGAAATAGCCGCAGAGTACGGACTTTCTACTGCGAATAAAAAGGATAGTACTGGAGTTTGCTTTATAGGAGAACGTAATTTTGATAAGTTTTTAGATAATTATCTTCCAGCAAAGAAGGGGAAGATATTGACCTTGGACGGGGAACTAAAAGGTGAACATTTTGGACTAATGCATTATACTCTTGGACAAAGAAAAGGACTTGGAATAGGTGGAGAAGGTGAACCTTGGTTTGTAGCGGAGAAAGACCTTATAAACAACATACTATATGTAGCACAAGGTGAAAAAAATCCAAAGTTATACTCCTATGGATTAGTAGCTACTGAGATGAATTGGATTAGTGATAAAGAAATGTCCCAAAAGTTTAAATGTACTGCCAAGTTTAGGTATAGACAAAAAGATCAAAGTGTAACAGTTCATCTGAAGGAAGAAAATTCCTGTATAGTGGAATTTGATGAGCCTCAAAAGGCTATTACTCCAGGTCAGGTTGTAGTTTTTTATGATGGAGAAGTATGTTTAGGTGGAGGTATAATAGATACTTACTTCAAAAGTGAAGAACAATTAAAAAATATATTATAGTTAGTTAGATTTTTGCTAAAGAGTGGCTGTTAAAACAGTCACTCTTTATTTACGATTTAACATAAAAAGTGTTAATTATTTTTATATAACGTTAGGTTTTATCACTAATATTAAATAGAGGCGGTTTAATTAAGTAACAAGTTTGATTTTAACTTTAATTTGATTTTATTTACGACAAAAATACATAAATACTTGCAGTTTAAGTAACAAATAAGGTAAAATAAATGTATAATTATGTTGAAATATGATAAAAGGTGCAGAGGATAATCTTACAGCATTTGTAGGAGGGGTCTATATTAATAAAAGCATTTTTAAAAACACCATACAATTAATTGTTTTTATATTAGTAGTATCTATATTAGGTACTAAGGCTAAAGGCATTGAAAGCAACACAAAATTTAAAAGAGTAGAAATAGAAAAAGGATTGTCGCAAGCATCTGCACAGGTAATATTCCAGGACTCAAAGGGTTATATTTGGATAGGAACTTCTGACGGCGCTAATAGATATGATGGACAGCAATATAAAACCTATAAATATGAGCTTGATGACAGTAATAGTTTAACTTCTAATAATGTTGATGATATCGTACAAGATGACGATGGAGCTATATGGCTTGCAACTAGTAAGGGGTTAAATAGGCTGGATTCTAATACAGATAAAATTAAGAGGTATACAAGTAATTCAAATGATTCTAAGTCATTATCGGATAGCAATGTATGGGCATTGCTGAAAAGCAGAGATGGTAAGTTGTGGGTTGGAACAACTGCTGGCTTAGACTTATATGATAAAAATACCGATAGCTTCAATAGATATAATAACAATCCTTCAGATGATAATAGCTTGAGTAATGATTTTATAACCTGCTTGTTTGAGGATTTGGATGGAGTTATATGGATTGGAACAAAGAATGGTCTAAACTGTTATAATCCTAATACTAAGAAATTTACTCGTTATTATAGTAACCAATCTAATGATGCAGACCAGGATAGTAACTTTATTACAAAAATCTGTGAGGATAGTAGTGGAAACATATGGGTTGGTACTAACAGTAGCGGCATAAGAAAGTATAACAAGTACAAAGGAACTTATATAGAATATAAGAATAGTGAAGAGAAGAACTCTATACCTTCTAATAGTATCCAAGCTCTATTTAGAGATTCTCTTGGCAATATGTGGGTGGGGACTAAGAATGGATTGAGCAAATATGATAGCGTAACCAATAAATTCGCTAATTTCCAAAACAAGTATTATGATTCTACAAGCCTTGTTAATGATGATGTGGTAAGTATATATCAGGATAAGTCAGGACTTATTTGGATAGGTACTAACAAAGGAATAAGCACTTTTCAACCTCATATAAACTTTAAAAATTATACTAAGAATCCAGCTGAAGGCAATGGGTTAAGTGATGAAATGATTGGCGGGATATATGAAGATGAAGATAATATACTTTGGGTAGGAACCAACTCTGGTAAGCTAAACAGCATTAACAGAGACACTGGGGAAGTTAAATACTATAGTAGTCAATTAAATTCTAAGATAAACAGCTTAACTGGTGATAAGCAAGGGCACATATGGATTTCTACTATTGATGGACTTTATAAATTTGATAAAAATACATATCAATTTAAACTATATACAAAGACCTCAGATGAAAACTCCTTAACAGACAAAAATGTTAAGTATACTTATATAGGTAGGGATGGAGTTCTTTGGATTTGTACTAGGCAAGGGTTAGACTCCTTTAATGAGGTTACAGGTAAGTTTACTCATTATCAGGATATATTAAAAAAAAGCGGGGTATCAGATAATTTTATATCTTATGTTTTTGAAGATATGGATGGAATACTTTGGATAGGCTGTGGATTAGATGGTGGTCTAATAAAGTTTGACAAAACCACTAATAATATTAAGATATATAAAAGTAAAGATACTGACAACAATTCTCTTACATCAAATAGCATAAAGGCTATATCAGAAGATAAGCTTGGTAACTTGTGGATAGCAACAAATCACGGATTGAATAAGTTTAATAAAGAAAAAGAACAATTCGAAAGATATACTGAGAAAGACGGATTGGTTAATAATTATGTTTATGGAGTCCTATTGGACGACTATAATAATCCATGGGTAAGTACCAATGGGGGGATATCAAAGTTTGATGTAAATAAAGGTTCTTTTGTAAGCTATGATGAGTCAGATGGACTTCAAGGTAATGAGTTCAATGAATATTCCTTTTATAAAAGTAAGTCCGGAGAAATGTTTTTTGGAGGTATAAACGGTCTGAGCAGTTTTTATCCTTCTGAAATAATTGAAACAGGATATGTTCCGCAAACAATTATACAAAAACTTAAGGTTCTAAACAAAGAAGTAGAGATTTCCGATGAAATAAAGCTAAAATATAATGAAAATTATTTTAATTTTAATTTCTTCTTGGTTGACTATAAAAATACAGATAAAAATGAATATGCTTATATGCTTGAAGGTGTAGACAAGGATTGGGTATACTCCTCTAATAGAAATAGTGCGTCCTATACTAATATTGATAGTGGAACTTATGTATTCAAAGTTAAAGGGAAGAATAGTAGTGGAGTATGGAGTAAACCAGCAAGTATAAAGATTATAGTAAGTAAACCGCCATGGAGATCGGGATATGCTTATATGCTGTATTTTCTTGTCTTTGTTGTTATCGTGTACTTCATTTGGAATTACGTTAGTATACTTGAAAACTTAGTTAAGCAAAGAACTGTTGAGCTAAATAATAAGCTAAAGGAAAATGAAGTTCTATATGCTAAACTAATAGATAATGAGAAGATTAAGAATAACTATTTTGTTAATCTATCACATGAGCTAAAAACACCTTTAAATGTTATACTTTCTGCAGTTCAACTTATTAACAACTATGATGGTGACGAAAATAGGATAGGTAGAGAAAAGTTAAAAGATTACATGAATATTATTGATAGAAATTCTAATAGGCTTTTAAGGGTTATTAATGATATCATAGATTCCTCGAAAATAGAAGCTGGCCAATATAATATAAAAATAGAAGAGGTTGACATAGTTAATTTAGTGGAAGATACTGCACTTTCAATGAAAGAATATATAGAAAGTAATGGTATAGAGCTGATAATTGATCCTGAGGTTGAAGAAAAGAAAATTTTGTGTGATCCTAATGAAATAGAAAGATGTGTAGTTAATCTACTGTCCAATGCGACTAAATTTACAGATAAAGGTGGTAGGATAACGGTTTTACTAAATGATCTAGGAAATTCTGTTAGAATATCCGTTAAAGATACTGGTATTGGTATATCTGAAGAAAACCAACGCATCATATTTCAGCGCTTTGGACAAGTAGACAGTAAGAGTGTTAGAAATAAGATGGGTAGTGGCATAGGTCTTACTTTGGTGAAGCATTTAGCTGATTTACATAAAGGTACTGTAGAAGTGAAAAGTAAATTAAAACAAGGTAGTGAGTTTATAATAACTCTACCTGTAAATCCACAAGAGGATATATAGAAGACCTGTGAATATTCTAATAATAAGCACTTCAATGAAGAGTTGGAGTGCTTATTATATTTACTTCGATTTAAGCTGACGATGTTGTTAAAGGTGAATATAATTTGAATATAACAATAACAAATTTGAATTATAATAAATATAATATTATAATCAATTAAATCAGGGTGAGTTTGTTGGGGAAAAGAAGAAGCAATCAGATAAGTAGTGAATTTAGTAATATATATTACAATGAAAATAGAGTATTTGCTTTCTTGAGTGGTTATATCGCTAATGGTAATGCTATAGTGCCATTTGCAGCTTCAAACATACAAATAAGTTTAAGAAGTTTTTTAATTGGATTGGCTGTTCATTTAAAAGAAAATGATGGAGAACTTTTAGATTTTGATAATGATGTCATTACTGATGATCCTATAAATAGGTGCTTATTTCCTAGCGGAGGTCAAGATGAAAATAGATTTGTAGGAATATTATCAGTTTATAGTTCTAATGGTAATGCCATTGCACCAAGTCTCAACTACAACATACAGATAAGCTTAAAAACTTTTATAATAGTAATGTTGAGTTATTATAGAGAGGCAATTCCTCAGTTACACTTTAAGAATAATGACTATGTACTTCCGGAAAAAGTTAATAAGATACTTGAGAGATTATTTATAGTTGGATAGAAATTCTATTAGAAGTAGACTTTAAATAGTATAACTAAGGTTGATTATATTATTTCAAATTTTGTATAATGTATATATGATATTTTAAAGTATATTTTTTGTTAAGATATAAAGTTATAAATATGTAGGTAAATAAAAAACATAAGAATGTAGGATGGGTGATTTTGTGAAAGTTTCAACTAAAGGAAGATATGGACTAAAAGCATTGATAGATTTAGCTATTAACTCAGGTGAAGAAACAGTTACTATCAAAAGTATTTCTGAAAGACAAAATATATCAGAAGGTTATTTGGAGCAAATATTTTGTGTTTTGAGAAGAAGTGGTTTGGTTATAGGAAGAAAAGGGGCACAAGGAGGGTATTCTCTATCTAAGACTCCGGCAGATGTAACAATAGGTGAAATACTCAGAATATTGGAAGGAAGCTTAGTGTTAGTAGATATCAACCATGATAAGGATATTGATAGTTTGGACAAATGTATAAATGATAATCTTTGGGATATGATAAATAAGAAAATAAATAACTATTTTGATTCTATAACCCTTGAAGATTTGGTTAACAAATATAAGGATAGCACTGATAATATAGTGTATTTTATTTAAGATGAAAATTATTATGAGTTTTTGTAAAGGGCTTTATTTTAAAATAAAGCCCTTTAATTTTAAATGAAAAGTATAATAGTTCTTTGTTAAAGTATAATTGTAAACTATATTAAATGCGGTCTGCAATGAAAAAACAAGAGATGAAGTTATTTGGTAGGAGAAGATATGCTAAATATTTATATATGCGATAGTAACGAAAAGTCTAGAAAGAATACAGAAGAAGTTATTGATAGAATAATAAAAAAACATAATATAGAAGCAGTTATTGCTATTAGTACTGCTAAGCCTGAGGATATTATCAATAAAGCTTATCAAGCCAGAGAAAATAATGTGTATATAATTGACACTAAGCTTGAAGGCAATATGAATGGCTTTAGCTTAGGGAGAGAAATAAGAAATTTTGATGTTGAGGGATATATAATATTTCTTACAAGATACATTGAACTAATTATGCTAACTTTTGATTATAAATTAAGAGTATTGGACTATATAAATAAAGAAGACCCTGGGAAGGTTAGAACTAGATTGGAAGAGTGTTTAATAAAATGCAATTATGAAGTTATAAACATTAAAAAAAAGAGTGAAAGTAAAAATCTAAGAATAAAAGCTTTTAATAAAATTATAAATATTAGTCAATACGATATAGAATATATAGAAACTATTGATTCTAATCACAAGCTTAGAATAAGAACAGTAAGTAAGGAAATTGAAGCTTATGGGACTCTTAAGGATATACAAAAGCATTTAGATAATAATATTTTTGTTCGTTGTCACAGGTCCTATATAGTAAACATGAATCAAATTTTAGAAATAGACAAGAGTAAGCATGTGGTTATTACTAAAAGTGGTAGTTTATGTTATGTGTCTAAAAGTTTTATGAAAGATTTTATAGATAAGACAGAGGAGTTTTAAATATATATAATTATTTAGTGTTTTAATTATAGTTTTAATCATATTAATGTTTAGATTAAAATCAAATGTCTTGAAACAGCTTTATTTATACTTTATGCAAAAAATAATTTGAATTAAAGATGTAGAAAACCTTTACAAAGGTATACGGATGAAATTAATATTCATTACTGTGTTAATATTAAGAAAATAAATACGATATTAATAGTGTTGGATATTAAATTGAGGTGCTGAAATGAAAAAGGTAATGATTGTTGATGATTCAAGTTTTTTGAGATTAAGTTTAAAGAAACTATTAGAAAGTGCTGGTTTTGAGGTTGTTGCAGAGGCAGCAGATGGTCTGGAAGCCTTAGAAAAGTATAATACTTATAAACCAGATATAATGTCAATGGATATAACTATGCCTAACTTAAATGGTATAGACACTATAAAGGAACTTAAGGCAATAGATAAAAATGTAAAGATTATAGTGGTTTCTTCATTGGGTCATGAAGATCAAGTAAAGAAAGCTTTTTTAGCTGGTGCTGTCAATTTTGTTGTAAAGCCTTTTAAAGAAGAATTTATAAAAGAGGCCTTCAGTAAAGTCATATAACTGATTGGGGTGAATAGTTTAATGGGTGAGTCTTTTGATAAAGAAATAGTAGAGCTTTATATTTCTGAGACAAGCAGTCTTGTAGAGGGGCTAGAAAGAATATCTTTAGAAATAAGTGATTGTTCAGTGCTTTATGAGAATATTAATGAAATATTTAGAGTTATGCATACTATAAAAGGAAATTCAGCTATAATGAATTTTTCTGCAATAGCCAATTATGCTCATTCTTTAGAAGACTTGTTTGATAAATTGAGAAATCTAAAGTTAATGAATGTAGAGTGTTCAAAAATATCAGATTTTATATTGAGTTTTATAGACTATGTGTCTAGGCAATTAGAAGTTATTGAAAATGGAGATATGCCTTCTGAATCCTCAGAGGCATATGTCATTGATATAAAGGAGTATTTGGCTCTTTTATGCAACAATGTGTCAGAATATTCTGGAAAAGAGGCACCTTCCACATCTTCATTAACAATGGAGTTTAACATAAGCTTTTTAGAAGGATGTGGAATGGAGAATATTAGAGCTTTCACTATTGTTCACAACTTGAAAGATATGGGAAAGGTTTTAGAATATAAGCCTAAGGATATTGAAGAAAATGAAAAATCCATGGATGAGATAATAAAAGATGGATTTTATATTAAACTTCAATGTGAACATAGTGAAGAAAAGGTATTAGAAACCATAAATGAAATAGCTTTTATAAAAGAAATAAAAGTTATTAAAGACAAGGTTGATAATATAGATAATAGAAGTTCTAGTATTACAAAGGAAGTATTAGATAAAGAACAGAATAACAATAAGAATGAAGTTATAAGTACTGAAAGTTCAGTTGTTGAAAAAAATGTAGAGGATATAAAGACTGAAACGATTCCTTGTAAGTCTAATGAATGTAAGTCAGAAGAGCAAAAGAAGCACAAGGTAAAAAATGAAACATTAAGTGTGGATGTAGACAAGTTAGATTATTTATTTGATTTAGTAGGAGAAATAGCTATAGCTGAAGCTGCTGTAACAAAGAATAAATTAATTTCTGATATAGAGGCGGAAGAAGATGAAACTTTTAATAAAGCAGTTAGAAATTTAAGAAAGCTTATAGATAATATGCAGAATACTGTAATGGCTATAAGAATGGTTCCTCTTGCATCTACCTTTCAAAAGATGCATAGGTTAGTTAGGGACATGAGTAAAAAGCTTAATAAAGATGTAGAACTTGAAATAATTGGTGAAGAGACAGAAGTAGATAAAAGCGTCATAGAGCATATCTCCGATCCCTTAATGCATATTATTAGGAATTCAATGGATCATGGGGTAGAAGATCCAAAGGAAAGAGTTACAGCTAATAAATCACCAAAAGGAAAAATTACCTTAGAAGCTAAAAATATGGAGGGATATGTTTGGGTTGTTATAAAGGATGATGGAAAAGGACTGGATAAAAATAAGATATATGAGAAAGCAGTAGATAGAGGAATAACAAATAAAAATATAGAGGAGTTAAGTGATGAAGAAATATTCTCCTTCATATTTGCAGCAGGTCTGTCAACTAATGAAAACGTTACCGAGTATTCTGGAAGAGGGGTTGGAATGGATGTTGTAACTAAGAATATTGAAAAGGTAAGAGGAAAGGTAAGTGTTGAAAGCACACAGAATGTAGGTACCACTATATACATAAAGATACCTCTTACACTTGCAATAATACAAGGAATGTTTGTAAAAGTTGGACAAAGTCAATTTGTAATCCCAACCAATTTTATAAAAGAATGCTTTAGGGAGAGCACAAACGAAATAATTACTGACCATAATGGAAAAGAGATGGTCTATATAAGAGGAAAAACCTATGAACTTATAAGATTATCCAATTACTTTGCCATAAATGGTTTAAAGGGTAGGACTAAAGAAGGAATAGTTATAATGACCGAGTATGAATCGAAAGTAAAATGTATATTTGTAGATGAACTTTTAGGAGAACAGCAAATAGTAATAAAGCCATTACCTGAAATGTTTAAACATTTAAAATATATAACTGGCTGCACCATAATGGGAGATGGAACTATATCTTTAATTATTGATATGACTACAATTTAGCTATGGAGGTGGAAATATGAGTAACTATTTTGAAGAGCAAATAGAAGAAAATGATACTATTAGCGAAAAATATATAACTTTCTAT
This sequence comes from Clostridium sp. C8-1-8, assembly GCF_009928445.1. GTDB lineage: Bacteria > Bacillota > Clostridia > Clostridiales > Clostridiaceae > Clostridium_AR. The sequence goes on from NZ_JAABNO010000023.1 coordinate 15,881, forward strand.
ATTGATAAAGAATTCTATGCTATAGAAATAAAATATGTTTTAGAGATAATAGGCATACAACCGATAACGGAAATACCTAAGACTCCAGAGTTTATAAAAGGAATAATCAATCTTAGAGGTAAGATAATACCGGTGATGGATGTGAGGACAAAGTTTAATAAAGAGTTTATTCAGTATCATGAAAGAACCTGCATAATCGTAGTTGAGGTGGATAGAATTCCTACAGGGCTTATAGTAGATGGAGTTTCAGAAGTGTTAAAAATAGAAGACCATATGATATCTGCTGTACCAAGTCAGGAGCATGAACATACCTATATAAAGGGAATAGGAAGAATTGGAGAAGATATAAGAATAATATTAGACTGTAAAGAATTAATAAATGGAATAGAAATATACTAAAGATAAAAAGGGGAAGGTAATTATGAAGTTTTTTAACAATCTTAGAATAGGTACAAAAATAATAGCTGGTTTCATAATTATAGCATTTTTAACAGCAATAATGGGAGTATTTACATATGTTAATTTCTCTAAGATAGATAAGGCTGATACTGAGCTTTATGAGAATAATACGAAAGCAATTTCAAGCTTAGGAAACGCAGAAGTGGCATATCAAAGAATGAGAGTAAATATAAGAGAATATTTGGACAACGATCAAGCTGGAAAAGAGAAGAACTTGACAAAGATAACAGAGTTAAAGGCAGAAGTAGAAAAGGATTTGACTGATTTTAAGAAGACAATAGATAATGAAAATAAGAATACACAACTAGAAGAACTTCAAAAAAGTATTAATAGTACATATGATTTGTGGAATAATGTTATAGCTATGGTTAAGGATAACAAAGTTGATCAAGCTAGACAAGAATTATTTGTAAATGGTAAGACTATTGCTTTAGCTACAGATGATCAATTCAATAAGATGGTTACTATTAATTTAAAAGAGGCTTCAAATAAATCTGATACAAATAGCGATACTGCATATAAGAGTAAACTTATAATAATAGTACTTTCTGTTTCAGTCAGTGCTATAGCATTGATATTAGGATGGGTTATATCAAGAAGTATAAGTAATCCAGTTAAGAAACTTACTGAAAATGCTAGAAAGCTTTCAAAAGGTGATATAGAAGTAGAGAAAGTTGTAATAGACGGAAAAGATGAAATAGCAGAACTGTTCAGAGCTTTCGAAAGTATGATAGAAAATATAAAAGATCAAGCACAGGTTACTGAGAAGTTAGCTAAAGGGGAATACTATGATAGCATAGAAACTAAGTCAGAAAAGGATGTGCTTGGCATTAGTTTAGGAAAGCTAAACACTAATATAAAAAATATATTAGCAGAGACTAATATGCTTATAGCGGCAGCTAAAGATGGACAACTTAGTAAAAGAGGAGATGGAACAAAGTTTAATGGTGGATGGAGCGTTCTTGTTACTGGAGTTAATGAATTGTTAGATGAAGTGTTAAAACCTATTAGCGAAGCCTCAGAGGTATTGAAACAAGTATCTAATGGAAACTTGAATGTGGCTGTCACAGGAGAATATAAAGGTGATCATGCTATAATAAAGAAGAATTTAAATACAACAATAATTAACCTAAGAGGTTATATTGAGGATATTAGCTATGCGCTAACAGAAATGTCTTCAGGAAATCTATCAATAAGCATTTCAAAAGAATACTTAGGAGACTTTAAACAAATAAAGGATTCTATAAACAACATAGTCCAATCTTTTAATGAAACTCTAAAAGAGATAAGTGATGTATCAGAACAGGTTGCTAGTGGTGCGGGTATGATCTCTAATTCAGCACAGTCTATGGCTTCAGCAGCTACAGAACAAGCCAGTGTTGTGGAAGAGATAACAGCTTCAATCACTGAAATAGCTTCACAAACTACAGAAAACTCTGCCAATGTAAATAGAGCTAATAGCATTGCTACAGAGGCTAGTGTAAATGCTATTAAAGGAAATGAACATATGAAGGAAATGCTTTTATCCATGGAAGATATAAATAGATCAGCTATAGATATATCTAAAATTATAAAGGTAATTGATGAAATAGCCTTCCAAACTAACATATTAGCATTAAATGCAGCAGTAGAAGCAGCAAGAGCAGGGCAACAAGGAAAAGGCTTTGCAGTAGTAGCTGATGAAGTTAGAAACCTAGCAGCAAGAAGTTCAAAGGCTGCAAAAGAAACTACTGAACTTATAGAGTCTTCTATATCAAAGGCGGAGTCTGGAAAGATTATAGCGAATGAAACTGCTAAGGTTTTAGATGAGATAGTAGGTAAGATTAGTTCTGTTGCTGAAATAATGGAACAAATATCAGAAGCTTCAAGTGAGCAGGCAACAGCAAGCTCACAAGTAAATCAAGCGATAGAAGAAGTGGCAGAGACTACTCAAGTTAACTCTACAAGCATTGAAGAAAGTGCATCTGCAAGTGAAGAACTGTCTCTTCAAGCTAATCTTCTTAAGGAAAAAGTTGCAAGATTTAAGTTTAAGAACTAGGTTAGTTTAAATATTATATTTATAAAAATTGCTAGTGGAACTTTCATTGGCAATTTTTTTTTTTTTTCTGTGTAAGAAGTTATAAAATTTTATATGTAGTGGTTTGTATAAAAAAAATGAATATAAGCCGAAAATATTTAATAGCATATTAAGTTATATTTGATATAATTATATAAAGATTATGAATTTACTAACATTTTAATGTAACTGAGTTAATGATAATTACTAAGTGCTGATACTTATAGGGCACAATCATATAAAATTAAGTTTTGAGAGGAGCTTTAATAAATGGATGATAAGATAGTGGATTTTAACGAGCTGAAGAATAAAGCAAAAGACAAGGATGTAGATAAGTTTGAAGAATACATGTATGGTTTATACTATTCTGTTGCAGAAGGCAAATTATCTATGGCTGACTTTACAAAGAATATTATGAAGTATATGGAAGATAATAATATTTCTCAAGAGAAGTTCTTCAATATGCAAAAAAAGCTTATGGAGAGATATGGATTTGATTCCAGTTTCTTAGAAAATCAAATGAAGGCCTTTGGTATTGATCCTAATTCTCTGGGCAATATTGGAGCAAATCAAAATTATGAAGTTATGAGAAAGACTATGAGTTTTACAGAAAAATATAATGGAAGAACAATTGCTAAAAATGTGGTTACCTATAGTATATTAAACGAAGTAAATGACTTAGAATTAATAATGGAAGGTAAAAATGTTTTACTTAAAAGCAGTAAAAAAATTGACTTGAAAGATGTAGAATTAAATGAGTTTTTATGTTCTTATAAGAAACTACAAGAAGATAATAATTTAAAGATATCTATTTGTGAAAATGTAGCTGAATATGATTATTAAAAGTTTTTGAAACACTGATGAATTTTCATTGGTGTTTCTTGCTGCTAAGATAATAATAAAATTTTTCTTATATAAAGATAGCGATAACAAGTAGTTATAGCAGCTTTTTAAGACTAATAGTAAAAGAAACTATGGAGTATGGCTCAATTTCTCATATGTATTTGAAAAGTCAGATGATAAAAAGAGCTAAGGAAAATAGTTTTAGAAAGTTTTCGATCTATACTTGGCTTTGTGAAAAAATATACAATTATATTGTAAATTTATAAAATTATCTTAGAAAACAGTATCAGAAACAATGATTTTTAGTTTATATTATAAATTTGAAAAAAAATATTAAAAATACAGACGAAATCAAGAATTTGTTATTGATATTTGCACTGTAATATGCTATATTTTTCTACAGTTATAAATCTATCCAGTTATGAATAATTATAACTACTGATGAATAAATATTTGTTTGTTTATTCCATCGCGTATTAAATAAAACTTCTTTTTTGGTGCAATGATGCCATTAAGGGGTTTTTCTTTTTTCTTAAACTTGTAAATTAAAAAAGAAGGAGTTGTTAAGGTGTGACAGAGGATGTTTTTCTTCAATTGTCAAATGTTAGTAAGAGCTTTGATCGAGGTGAAAATGTTATAAGTGATTTGAACCTTGATATTAGAAAAGGAGAGTTTCTAACTCTACTTGGTCCAAGTGGATGCGGTAAGACGACTACACTTAGAATGATTGCTGGTTTTGAGTCGCCAACTCACGGTGATATTACCATTGATGGAGATAATATGACTAATAAATCTCCGCATGAAAGATGTGTAAATACTGTATTTCAAAATTATGCATTATTTCCACATATGAATATTTTTGATAATATAGCCTTTGGGTTGAAAATGAAAAAAGTGCCTAAAAGTGAAATTAAGAGTAAAGTAGAAGAAATGCTAGTAATGGTCCAACTAGAAGGTTTTGAAAATAGAATGCCTTCGCAATTAAGTGGTGGACAGATGCAGCGTGTAGCTATAGCTAGGGCTGTTATAAATAACCCTAAGGTATTACTCTTAGATGAACCGCTAGGCGCATTGGATTTAAAGCTTAGAAAGCAGATGCAATTGGAACTTAAGCATCTTCAGAAGCAGCTTGGTATAACTTTTATATTTGTTACTCATGATCAAGAAGAAGCATTGACTATGTCTGACAGAATAGTGGTCATGAATAAAGGAAACATAGAACAGATAGGAACTCCAGAAGAATTGTACGAAACTCCAAAGACGAGATTTGTTGCTGACTTCTTAGGAGAAACTAATCTTTTGGATGGCGAAGCTATTAAGATTAAGGAGACAGAAGTTCTTCTTAACTTAGAAAAGGAAGAGGATATAATAAGAATTCCTAATAGGGATTATTCTTTAGGAGAGAAGTTTACAGTTTCAGTAAGACCAGAGAGAATAAAGATAAAGAATAAGCCTGAAGATAGTGACGTATGGCTTCAATGTAAATTTAAAGAGAGAATATACATAGGATCAAGTGTTAGAACTATAATGACTTTAAAAAATGGTAAAGAGATTGTTGTAAGTGAACAAATAGGATATGACTTTAAGTTTGAAGATCCAAAGAAAGATATTTTTGTGACTTGGAATCCTAAAAACACTGTTGTTATGAAGGCATAAAGAGGTGAAGAAAATGAAAAAGAAATTTTCGAAAAGTAACCTTTTAGGAGGAATAATAACTACAGCACCAGTAGCTTTATGGATGTTAGGTTTTTTCTTAATTCCATTGGTACTTATAGTTGTAGTAAGTTTTTGTACTAGAGGAGAGGTTGGAGATATAGTTTATGCTTTTACTCCAAGTAATTACACAAAGCTTGCAAACCCTCTTTATGTAACAATATTTTTTAAGTCTTTACTTATCGCAATACTAACTACTGTAACCTGCTTAGTATTTGGATATCCTTTTGCATTTATAATAGCAAGAGCTAACAAGAAATTAAAGCCAATACTTTTGCTTCTTATAGTACTTCCGTTTTGGACAAACTCTTTAGTTAGAACTTATGCTATGATCATTTTACTTCGTACAGAGGGGATTATAAATACGTTGCTACTAGATATGAAGCTAATAAGTACGCCTCTTCATCTTATGTACAACAATACTGCCGTGATAATTGGAATGCTTTATATGATGTTTCCATTTATGGTGTTGCCATTGTATTCTTCTATAGAAAAGTTGGATATTAGGGTGCTTGAGGCAGCGGATGATTTGGGTGCTGGACCTATAAACAAGTTTCTAAAAGTAACCTTGCCATTAACTAAAGGTGGAGTGCTTTCAGGCTCTTTGCTGGTTTTTGTTCCGACTTTAGGATTGTTTTTTATTACTGACTTAATGGGTGGAAGTAAAGTGGTTCTTATGAGTAACCTTATTAAAAATCAATTTTTGACAGCGAGAAATTGGCCTTTTGGAGCTGCAATTTCTGTAGTTCTTATAGTTATAATGATTATAATTATAGCCTTCTATACAAAGCTCGGTGGCAAGGTAGATAAAAGGGAGGTGCTATAATTATGAAAAAGAAAAAAGGTAATGTATTAAAGGTGTCTTATGCCTTTTTAATGTATATGTTTCTGTATGTGCCTATAATGGTTTTAATAGCATTTTCCTTCAATTCATCGAAGCTTAATGTTGTTTGGACTGGATTTACCTTTAAGTGGTATCAAAGTTTGATACACAATGTAGGTATCTTAGAGGCAGTTAAGAACTCCTTTATAATAGCAATAGTAAGTACGTTAATATCTGTAATAATTGGAACCCTAGCTGCAGTAGGATTATATAGATATGAGTTCAGAGGGAAAAAGTTTCTAGATACAGTTTTATATATACCTCTAGTTATTCCAGAGATAGTTATGGGTATTTCTCTACTTGCCTTCTTCTCTATAGTAAAGATGGACTTAGGAAAACTAACCCTTATAATAGCTCATGTTACTTTTAGTGTAGCTTATGTAGTTGCTGTAGTGAAGACAAGACTAGATGGCTTTGACAAATCCGTAGAAGAAGCTGCTATGGATTTAGGAGCAAGCGCTTTAAAAACTTTCTTTTATGTGACACTACCTATAATAATGCCTGGAGTTATAGCTGGGGGACTTTTAGCTTTTACATTGTCACTGGATGATGTTATCATAAGTTTCTTTGTAGCTGGGCCAGGAAGTGTAACTTTACCTCTAAAGATATTCTCTATGGTTAAGTTTGGTGTAACTCCTGAAATAAATGCACTGTCCACTATTATATTAGTTTTTACAGTTGTAATAATAATACTTTCTGTAATTATGAGAAATGTAAATTTGAGCATGAAAAAAGTTGGGACTATACTTACCGCTATTTTTGTATTGGTTGGAGGTTCCGGTTATGGGGTGTGGGCTTTTGCTAAGGCTAATGAAGCTCCAAAGCAAATACTTAATGTATTTAACTGGTCAGAGTATTTGCCTCAATCTGTTATCGATAAGTTTGAGCAAACCTACAATATAAAAGTAAATTATAGTACTTTCTCATCTAATGAAGAAATGCTTGCAAAGCTTATGGCTGGCGGTGGGCAGTATGATATAGCCGTGGCTAGTGACTTTATGGTGGAGATATTAAAGAAGCAACAGCTTATTGAACCAATGAATACAGCTAACTTACCTAATATGAAGAATATTGGCAGTCAGTTCTTAAATCTGCCTTTTGATGAAGGAAACAAATACAGTGTTCCTTATATGTGGCTAGCTGGAATAATTGCTTATGACAGCTCAAAGGTTTCGGAAGGAAGCATAACTAGTTATGCAGATTTATGGAAACCAGAGTTTAAAGGATCTCTAACAGTTTTAGATGATGAGAGAGTTATCATTGGTATGACCTTGAAAAGATTAGGTTATTCATTAAATGAAACAAGCCCTGAGGCTCTAAATAAAGCTAAGGAAGAGCTTAAAAAACTTCAGCCTAATATTAAGTCTTATGACAGTGATAGTCCAAAAACTAGCTTGATAAATGGGGAATCAAAAGCTATATTTGCTTGGGGAGCAGAAGCAAGTCTAGCTAGAAGAGATAATCCTAATGTCAAATATGTTATACCAAAGGAAGGGCTTTTCTTACAACAGGATAACTTTGTTATACCTAAGGGAGCGAAAAATGTAAAGGCCGCTGAGCAGTTTATTAATTTTATCATGGAACCTGAAATAAGTGCTGAAATATCTCAGTATTTCCCTTATGGAAATCCTAATACAGCTGCTTATCCATATATAGGAGACGAAATAATGAAGGATAAAGCTGTTTACCCTTCAGATACTGATCTTAAGAAGGGTGAGTACCTAAAGGATATAGGTGATCATGTAACTGAATTTGATAAGATATGGTCCGAGGTTAAGCAATAGCCTACAGTAGGTGTATTTTATTAGGCTAATAATAGTACTATGAATATAAAGTAATATCAGACTACAGATCATTATGATTACTAGGTCTGATATTACTTTTTGCTTTCCGTGAAGGTATATAATTTTTTTAGCTAAACCAAGTGGCTTCAAGAGCTTAGAAGTTTTTTTAATATAAAGTAAGGAAGTGAAAAATGTTCCATAAGAACTCTTTTTCAATATGGATTGGAAAAGGCAGATTCACAAAAAATCTTTAAAAATTAAGTAAAATATGTTTTCTTATAAGGAATTTTCATTTATTATATTATAGGTGGATGAATTTTATAATTGTATTATACAATATTTAGGTATTATAATACTTAAATAAATCTGGCCTATTTGTGGGCAAGTACAAATGAAAGGAAATGAGTTAATGAGCATTGGAGTATCTTTTATTTTTAGCATAATAGCATATTTGGCAGGTTCTATACCTACTGGATATATATTGATTAAGAAAATCAAGGGGATAGATATAAGAACTGTTGGAAGTGGAGGAACTGGCTCTACCAATGTTAGAAGAGTTGGAGGAACTTATATATCTCTTGCAACTCAAGTTGTGGATATCCTTAAAGGATTACTCCCAGTAGCTATTACAAGTTATTTGTTGAAAGATGGAATTATTAATATTGATTATAATAAAGATATTTTATTAGCTATTGTCGGTATTTCCGCTGTAGTTGGACATAATTACCCTGTATTCTTGAAGTTTAGAGGAGGAAAGGGTGTTAATACTACTGCAGGTGTGTTTTTGTTTTTAGCGCCAAAAGCAATAATAACAGCAGGGGTAGTATTTTTCTTGCTAAAATTATTGACCTCTATTGTGTCAATAAGGTCTATGATTCTTTCAGTTGTTTTAGTTATAGCAGCTATATTATTTGGTTATTCAACTCCTATAGTTGTTTGTACTGTATGCGCTGCAGCACTTTTAATCTTTAGACATAAGGGTAATATTAAAAGACTTATAAATGGAGAAGAAAAATAAAATACTAAATATATTTGTCTATGGAAGTTTTCTGGTATACATTTGGAAAATAACATAGGTACGAAAAAGCCACTGAAGAAATTTGCTTCAGTGGCTTTTTGTTTCATCTCCAAATAAATTATACACTAGATAAAGTAGTGGATAAGTATTCATAAGAAACTTAAATGGGAATGATAGGAAAAGAAGAAGATGTATAAATGTTATACTAATATTTATAAAATGACACAAAAATATTGTTAAAATTAACTTTTATATATAAAAAATGGTGATTGTTACAATAAAATGTTATATAATTATTATAAACATGATAACTGAGGGTGATATTACGTAAAGATGGAGGGGATTTAGTTGGATTTCTTAAACCCTAACGATAAGATAAGATTTATGAGGCATAGATTTAGGATCAACCAGGCTGATTTGGAAGATACAAATATGACTAGGGCTTTTATTAGTATGATGGAAAGCGGTAAGAGAAGGGTAAGCAAAACTAGTTCAGCTATATTAGCTAAAAAGTTTAACGCTATAGCTAATAAGATATCAGTGAAGCTTGATTTAGATGATGAATACTTCTATAGGTTTCCAAAGGAAGATGCAAAGTTTTATTGTGAGAAAGTTATATCCTCCAATATTTATAATCATGATGAAGTTGAGGAATTTATAGAAATAGGAAAAAAGTACGAATTAGATGACGTTTTAGCTAGGCTCTATAAAATAAATGGTGGTCTGTATTTCAAAGAAAACAACTTTATGAAAGCTTTTATTAATTTTAGTAATTCCTTAGGAAAGTATAAAGAACTTAATGAGCAGGAGTTTCAGCCGTATCTTTATAATGCCATAGGAGTATGTAAGATTGAAAGAAATGAAAATGAAGAAGCTGTATTTCATTTGCTTCGCGCAATAGACTATGCTAAAGAGCAGGAGAATAACTTATACTACATCAGAGCTAGCTATAACTTAGCATTAGCTTATTACAATATAAAAGATTTCGATAAATGCATAGAAATAATAAATAATAACGTACTGGTAACTGATATCAAAGAATACAATATGGATGACAATAATGCTAGAATAGTTAAGGCTAATGCAATGCTTATGGGTGGTAAAGAAGATGATGCAGTAGCTGAATATGAGGATATATTAATAAATCTTAAGGAAGATGACTTATGTAGAAGGGCTACCATTTACAACAATATTGGAGAGTTTTACTATAAAAAAGAACAGTATGAAAAGAGTCTAGAATATATAAATAAGGCTCAAAAAATTAAAGTAAAAGATAATAAAGATGATATAGCTACTAATGTGTTAGATTCAAAAGGAAAGCTGTTTTTTAAACAAGGACTGTACGATGAAAGTATAATGATATTTGAGCTTGCCATGAGTCTAGCAGAGCAAAATAATCAGTTTATTATTATTTTTGAAATATACAAGCACTTAACTAAGGTTTGTGAAGAAAAAGATGATTTGGAGAAATTAGAAGAAGTAACAAATAATTTTTTATCTATTTTAGAAGAAAACAATATAAGTAAGGGAAAGGACTACGCTATATATAAACTTGTGGAAATAGCTATGAAGCAAGGAAATAATGATGAAGCCATGAGGTTGTTAAAAAACTTAGGACAGGTTCTGGAGAACCTATAATTTGTATAACTTAAGCATATATAAGTTTTATTATTAAAAATAGGAGATGTTTAAATTGAAGAAAAAGTTATATGAAAAAATAGTAATCGGATTACTAGCAAGTATTTTTATATTACCAGTTGGACTAGCTACTAGCCATATTTCTAATAACATAGTGATGCTAACAGGGGTAGCTACTCCTCATCCAGAATTGTAAAAAATTAAGTTATTAATATTGTATTTTTTAATAAAGTAGTGTTATAATAAAAATAATTTAGTATACAAGGAGAATGTTTTATGAATGCTGAGGTTTCAAACTAAGTAAATTAAATAATGTCTAAATTTTGTTCAAGTTGCCTATTTTTTAGGTTTATTTGTTGTACGATTTTTAGGCTGACTTAGTGAAACATCATAAGCAGCATTCTTATATAAGGATATATAGCTGTGCTTGTGCACGGCTTTTTTTGTCTAGATATAACTGATTTATTTTTAGATTCTATACAAGATAATTTTGATTAAGTCATATATGTAGAGCATATTCTAAAATATCAGTTAAAAGCTTAATTATGTTGATGATAGTGGATTAGTTATTTTTAATGTCTGGGAAAGGCTAACTGAATCAGTTAACGCTTCAGCGACTTGTTTATAAAAAGAGTAACTTATTTACTTGTTAGTATTAAGCGTATATAGACTATGGGGAAAGTGAATTACTATCTATGATGAGAAATAGATATAATATACTACCTATATAAAAAAATATATCCAAAGATGCACCACTTCAATCTGGAAATATTAATTTTATTATGAAGTGATACATCTATATATGCAAATTTAGCTGTAAGTGAAACTTATGTTTCACTTACAGCTTTTTTTATTTTCTAGAAAGCATAAAGTTTTTTTGCTAGGCCTAGCAATACTACAGTTTCCTTGTGTAAGAACTTAAGGAGGAATTTAATATGGATTTTGTTATGAAAAGTATAGTTTCAAAGAAGAAGCAATGTATTAATTTTAAAAATATTGGAGGAATAAGAATTGAATAGTAAAGCCGTTGAAATATTAGAATTTAATAAAATAAAGGAATTGATGAAGGAATTTGCATTATCTGAATTAGGAAAGAAAAAAATTCAAGATCTAGAGCCGTATATGGATATAAACATTGTAAGAAGGCACATGAGGGAAACAACTGAAACAAGGCGCATAGTAAACAGAAGTTCAAGTGTTCCTTTACACAGTTTAAAAGGTGTAGATATCATAAAAGAAAAGTTGTCTAAAGGCATGATACTTTCAGCAGAGGAATTAGAATCTGTGGGAAACCTTTTAAAAGATATTAAAAGGCTTAAAAACTTTATGAAGACAAAGGAACAAATAGCTCCAACAGTTAGCTCTTACGCACTATCACTATTTGAGATGGAAGAGGTACAAATGGAGATAGAAAAATCAATTTCAAGAGGTATGGTTGATGATAGGGCTAGTAGTAAGCTTCAAAAGATAAGGAAAAAAATATTTATTTTAGAAGAAAGAATAAAAGCTAAATTAGACAATATCTTGAGAAATGATAAATATAAGAATTACATTCAAGATTCACTGGTAAGCCAAAGAAATGGAAGGTATGTTATTCCTATTAAGAGTGAGCATAAGAGAACTTTTGATGGTAATATCCATGATAGATCTCAAAGTGGGTCCACAGTATTCATAGAGCCTGCAGAAGTGAAGAAGTATCAAGATGAACTTGAACAAGAGCGTTTTGAAGAAGAAAAAGAAGTATATAGAATACTATCAGAACTTACTGCTACTGTAGCTTCTTATGAAAGAGAGTTGAGCTTAAATATTGAAGGCATGAGCTATTATGATTTTCTTTTTGCTAAAGCAAAATACAGTAAATCAATAGATGGCAATGAGGCTGTATTTAACAATAATAATGTTATAAAAATTAAGGATGGTAGGCATCCGTTACTAGGAAGTAAGGCTGTACCATTAGATTTTTCTATAGGTGAAGCTTATAAAGGACTTGTAATAACTGGACCAAATACTGGAGGAAAAACTGTAGCACTCAAAACCGTTGGACTGCTTAGTATGATGGCACAATCAGGACTTCATGTATCTGCTAGCAAGAATAGCGAGTTTACTATACTAGGAGATATTCTAGCAGATGTAGGAGATGGGCAGAGTATAGAACAAAGCTTGAGCACTTTTTCGTCCCATATAAAAAATATAATAGGTATTTTGGATATGGCAGATAAATATACCTTGGTCATATTAGATGAGATTGGATCAGGTACCGATCCAGGAGAAGGCATGGGCATAGCTGTGGCAGTATTAGAGAGGCTTTATGAAAAGGGGGCTATAATTTGTGCAACAACTCACTATAATGAGATTAAAGACTTTGCTAAGGAGCATGAAGGGTTTATAAATGGATCCATGGAGTTTGATATTAATACGCTGAAACCTAAATATAGACTTAATATAGGTAAGCCTGGGGAAAGTAACGCTTTTCTAATAGCTTTAAGGCTAGGAATGGATACGAGAATAATTGAAAGAGCTCACACTGTGACTTATAAAGAAAGTAAAGATTATACAAATATTATCTTTGAGCGAAAGGCTATAGAAGTAAGTTATAACAAAGATGAAAAAGCAAAACATTCAGAACAAGTTGTAAAGATAAAAGAATCCAATAAAATAAATAGAAATATAGAGAAGCAAAAGCAAAAACCATTGTTTGATATAGGAGATGCTGTATTTATAAGTTTTATGAACAGGACAGGAATAATCTGTGAAGAAGAGAATTCTAAAGGTGAATACGGTGTAATGGTAATGAAGAAGAAAATAAAGATAAGTAAAAAAAGACTTTCTAAATATATTAGCAAAGATGAGCTTTATCCGGAAGATTATGACTTTGATATAGTGTTTAAAAGTAAGAGATATAGAAAGGTTAATAAACTACTCAATAAGGGGAATACAGACGGTGTGGTACTTGAAGAAGAGTAACTAAGGTCAGTGTTGAAATTAAGTGGTTGGACAATAGGAATTATTATGGCTTCTGTGATTGGGGTGCTAATGGGAAGATATTTGTGTGAATAGAAATATTGATGAAAGACTTATAAGGACATTTTCTTTATAAGTCTTTTTTTACCAACATTATTTTAATACAGCTACATATAAACTAAAAATGTATGTTAATACTATATAGTAATATACAAATTATTTATGACAACTAGAATTAATTAATAGTTGAGTTATTATATATATAGGGTTCACGGCTCGAAGTTTAAGTTATAATCACCGTTAAAGTCTTGCAAAATCTATTGCAAGTAAAACTCATAACTTAAAGTTTGATCTTGTAACCATATAAGAAGAATACAATCTTAAAGTGAAATGCTATAATATATATAAATAGTGGCTCTGTAAAAATAATGTAGTGAAATTAAATATAACTTAAATTCTTTTAGCAGTTTAAAATAGGCGGAAACAGCCGTAATTATAGGGGTAAGTTTAGATGAAAAGAGCAGATGAGAGAAACTTTAGAAAAATAAAAAATCAAATTTCTCAAATTGACGAAATAGTAAGACATACTAAGACAAATGCTTTATGGGAGCACGAGGCTTCAGTGAGAAAGAAGCTAAAAGAGCTTAATCAATTTAGAAAGGAAGAAATAAGAGAGTATGATAAGGTCTATGATCAGTATGTAGAAATATTGAATTACATCTCCGAGAGACTTCTTGAAGATTATAACAGAAAGAATAACTCTTCTTTTGATTTTTATTCTATAGTAAGAAACAATTTTGAGAGCTATGTAAATTCAGGTATTATAAGTGTTCTTATAGCTGAACATATTCCTAAGATAATATCAAAGGAGTTTGATGAAGTATTTCCTAGAAATCCTAAGGATGAGTATAGAAGAGCAAGAGCAATAAAAAGAAAGATATTTTTACATCTTGGGGATACGAATACTGGAAAGACATATAATTCTATGGAAAGATTAAAGCAGTGCGATAAAGGAATATATCTTTCTCCGCTTAGAATACTAGCTTTAGAGAATTATGAGAGGCTCAATAAAGAGGGCGTTAAGTGTAATCTCATAACTGGAGAGGAAGAGATAATTCACGAGGATGCTAAGCACATATCATGTACTATAGAAAAACTTGATATAAATGAAGATTATGAAATTGCAATAATAGATGAGATTCAGATGATAGATGACGATCAAAGAGGTGCAGCTTGGACAAGAGCATTGCTGGGCCTAAGGTGTAGGGAAATACATGTTTGCGGTGCGAAAAATTCAAAGGAATTGCTAGTGGAAATATTAGAAGACTGCGAAGATGAATATGAAATTATAGAATATAAAAGACAAATTCCTCTCATTGTTGATGAAAAAGCTTTTACGTTAAAGGATATCAATCCAGGAGATGCTTTAGTAGTTTTCTCTAAGAAAAGAGTTTTGGAGCTTGGTATGCATTACTCAGCTTTAGGTATGAGGGCTAGTCTGATATATGGGGATTTACCACCAGAAGTTAGAAGAAAGCAGTATGAGAGCTTCATAAGTGGAAATAGCAAAATACTTATTTCTACAGACGCCATAGGTATGGGAGTCAATCTTCCTATAAAAAGAATTGTATTTATGGATATAAAAAAATTCGATGGCAATGAAGTTAGATTTTTAAAAAGCCAAGAAGTTAAGCAAATAGGTGGCAGAGCTGGAAGAAAGGGAATATATGAAGAAGGATTTGTTGCTTGTAGCGGCAGCAATCAAGGCTTTATTGAAGAAAACTTACTTATGGAAGATCAGCCAATTGAGGAGGCTGTTTTAGGACCAAGTGAAGAAATCTTAAAGATAAAGAGTTTATCTTTAAGAGAAAAACTGGCCTTGTGGAGTACAAAAAAAGAAAAACTTAGCTACTATAGAAAAATGGATGTTAGTGAATATCTAGTTATTCTGGATGCTATAAAAAGCTACAAGATAACAGAGGAAAAACAATGGAAGCTTATGAGGATTCCTATAGATATATCCAATGAAGATATTATGAAGGCCTTTATAAGTTACATAGATGAGCATTTTGTGGCTAAAAGTGATACGTTAACAAAACCAGGACTCAAATTTTATGATTTGAAAGAATTGGAAAATTATTATCAGAAGATAAATTTATATTATTCGTTTTCGAGAAATTTTAAGCTTCACTTTGATGAAGAATGGGTGTACGAAGAAAGAAAAAATGTAAGTGAAGAGATTAATAAAATACTTTTGAATTTATAATAAAAGCTGTGCATAATAAGGAAAATAAATATACTTATTTATGCACAGCTTTTTTACTTTATACAGCTTAAGTTAGAGTTTACTGCTAATACCCTGAAAGATTGTTTAGAAGGTATATAATCTACTATACTTATACTTCCATTTGGTATATCAAGTGCAGCTCTATTTTGAAGTGGAATTTGAAGAATTGTACATAAAATTACCTTTATTACAGCTCCGTGGGATACTAGAGCTATATCGCAATTACAATCCTCTAGGAGAGAACTTAAAGCTTTAAATACTCTTTCCTTAAGTTCTATATAGGACTCACCTTCAGGCGGTGCTGTGGCTGCTATATCTTTTGACCATATGTCTAAGAAATCCTTGTACTCGGATCTAATTTCTTCCCAAGTCTTGCCTTCCCATTGGCCAAGATTAATTTCCCTAAATTCATTTATTATTTCAGTATTTATATTAAGTTTTTTTGACAAAGGAGAGGCCGTTTTTATTGCTCTCTTCAAAGGACTTGAAAAAACTCTGCCTATATTACATTCTTTTAGTAAATCAGCTATAGCTTCAGATTGTTCTATTCCTACAGCATTTAACTCTTCATCTTTGCTTCCTTGATACCTAAAAGCTTGGTTCCATTCTGTTTGACCATGACGTATTAAATAAATAAGCAATAAGATTCACCTCGTTTCCAAGTACTAACAAATAGTGAAATACAATAAAATTAGTGCTTTTATATTTTAAAAACTTGAATTAAACCATAAAAATATAGTTTATTTTTAATTATATATTAAAAAAAGTTTTTTATATATATAATTTGTAAGATTACACAATACCTAAAAAAATACATTAGTTAATGATGGTAGCATTTTATATTAAAATAAGTAAGTAAGTGATACAGCTGTGTTAAATGTTTACAATAAAATTAAAAGTTCTTATATTTAATATTATGCGTTCAAAGTATCTAATTTATTTGTATGGAGTAATTAAAAAAGTAATAAGACAGATGTTAAATTTGGCTAAATTGAGAGGTTTTCGACTATAAATCGGTAATTATAATAAATAGCATCAGTTCTTCTTGATATATATTAATTTTTTATTAATTTAGAGCGATTTAATGAGTTTGAAGCTTGTCACACACACTGCTATAATACAAAATTGTTTCATTAATAATTTAGAAATATTTCGGGAGAGGATATTTTATGGAAAAGATAAAAAGAAAGGTCATTGGTGAGCCTTTAAAATCATCACAGATTAAACATGAAAAGTTTAGTATTTTTAGAGGACTACCGATCTTATCATCCGATGCAATCTCTTCAGTAGCCTATGCTTGTGAAGAAATACTTATAGTTCTTATTCCAGTAATGGGTATACTGTCCTATAAGTACTTGTTACACGTAACTTTTGCGATCATTGCATTGCTATGCATTTTGATTTTTTCTTATAGACAAACTATTGATAGTTACCCAAGTGGTGGCGGATCATATATAGTTTCCAGAGAGAATTTAGGGGTTATGCCTAGTTTACTTGCTGGAGCATCACTTACAACAGATTATATATTGACTGTTGCAGTAAGTTCTACAGCTGGTGTTGCTGCTATTACTTCAGCTTTTCCTTCGTTACTAGAATTTAGAGTTCTATTAACGATACTTATAATAATTATCATGACAGTTGGTAACTTAAGAGGAATTAGAGACTCAGCAAAGATATTTAGTATACCTACATATTTCTTCTTATTTATAACATTGCTAATGATAGGAGTTGGAATTATAAAATATCTTATATTTGGATATGTTCCAACAGAAGCGGTAAAAACTCAAATGGCAAGTACTGCTGGTGATATGACTCTTTTCTTATTTTTAAGAGCTTTTGCAGCTGGATGTACAGCACTTACTGGTATAGAAGCTGTTAGTGATGGTGTTGCAAACTTTAAAGCTCCAGCAACCAAGAATGCTAAAAGGGTATTAAGCTTATTGTTTGCTATAGTTGTTATAATATTTGGTGGGGTATCATACCTTTCAACTATATATCATACAACAGCAGGTGGAGATAGAACTGTAATATCACAAATTGCTGGACAAGTTTTTGGACAAAATAGTATTTTATTCTTTGTTATGCAATTTGCTACTACTTTGATACTTATAATGGCTGCAAATACTGCTTTTTCAGATTTCCCTCTTCTGCTTTCTTTTATAGCTAGAGATGGATTTGCTCCAAGACAGTTTGCTAAAAGAGGAGATAGATTAAGCTACTCTAATGGTATAATACTTCTTGCAGTTTCAGCATCCATATTAGTTATTATATTTAAAGGTGAAAATCATTTGATGCTACCTCTATATGCTATTGGTGTATTTATATCCTTTACTTTATCACAAAGTGGAATGGTAATGAGATGGGTACGTACAAAAGCTCCAGGATGGAGACATAAGGCCTTTATAAATGGATTTGGTGCTGCAATAACTTTTATAACACTAATTGTAATATCTATAGTTAAATTTGAGCATGGTGCATGGGTTGTTATAATACTTATTCCTACAGTAATGCTTGGAATGAAAAGAATAAAGAAACACTATACTAAGGTTGCTAGACAGCTTAGCTTAGATAATAACTACTTCCCAGTATTTAATAGTAATGCAGCTAAGAGATTTATAGTGCCAGTAGGATCACTAAATGAAGCTGTAATTAAAACAATAAATTATGCAAAATGTTTATCTGATGATATAACTGCTTTCCATGCTTCTACAGATGAAGAAGAGACTGCAAGACTTAAGGAAAAGTGGGATAAGTATGAAATGGGAATTCCACTAGTAATAAGAACTGTTGATTATAGAGAAGTTGTTAATCCTTTAGTTGAATTTATAGAAAATGGCAACTTTAGACAATCTAAAAAGGATATGGTAACAGTAGTTATTCCTCAATTTAATGCTGAAAAGTGGTGGGGAAATATACTACACAATCAAACAGCAATGTTCTTAAGAACAACTTTGCTTAAGAGAAGAAATATAGCTGTTATATCCGTTCCATTTATAATAGAAAATGACTATGCTTCAGGTAATATGGAGAAGGTAATGGAAGAATATACTGATAGGGATTGTTTTAAAGCTAAAAATAATTGTTGCGAAAAGGCAGATAAAACAGAGAAAACAAATAAGAATAATAACTAAGCAATGAAAAGCAAAAAAGAGTAAAGCAATAAAAAATGAAGATAATAGGAGTAAATCCTCGGTAATGCTGTTTGATTTTGCTCCTATTATCCTAATTGGATATTTGAACATATAAGTTTTTCTTGTATAATTATAGCAAACATAATTGAATATTTAGGTCTTTTATCAAGAATGGTGGAGGGACTGGCCCTTTGAAGCCTAGCAACAGCTAGCAGTCATTAGCTAGAATTGTGCTAAATCCTGCAGGAGATTTTCCTGAGAGATAACAGATACGCTAAACACATTTGAATTATTTAATTGCGATGTATAAAGCTATTTCTATATCTCTATAGTAATAGCTTTTATTTTTTTATAAAAATTATTACTATAGAGATATATACTATACTTAAATAAATGAAGAGGCTTTATAGCATGGGGAATAACATTTTATTATGATTCTCTATTATAAGCGCAAGATCATATACAATCAAAGCAGATTTATGTATGATTATTATTAAGATGATTTTAGTAATTATTATTTTTTGATAGAAGACTACCGATGGAGAATTTTCTCCATAAAAGGTAGTCTTTTTTGCTTTTAACAAAGTGAAAATTTTTTGCTACCTAAACCTAGTAATTTCAAGAGCTTAGAACAGCTGTTTAGGGGAGACAGTAAAAAAGATTATGTGCCTGCCAGAATATCTTCACATACATTCGTAAAAGGCATATGAACAAAAAAACAAGGAAGGTAAGAAAATCAGTATTTTATTTTAGGAGGATGACATGACGATATATTGTGGTAAAAAGATAGTTGGATTAGACTTAATGAAATATAACCCAAATATTTGTGCAGACGTTGCTAATGAGAACTTACCTAAAATAGGCGTTTTAAATCTAATGCCAAATAAATATGACACAGAAAAGCAGCTTTTGGAACTATTATCAAGGACTAAACTGGATTTAGAGGTTAGCTTTATAAGATTACTAACCCATAGATCTAAATCAGTTTCTAATGAATATTTAGAGGAAAACTATGAGGCTTTTGATGAACTTAAAGAAGATATTGATTGTTTAATAGTTACTGGAGCACCAGTAGAAAAATTAGAATTTAATCAGGTATCCTATATAGATGAATTGAATCAAATTATGGACTATATTAAATCAAAAGGTAAAAAATCGGTGTTTATATGCTGGGGAGCTCAGGCAGCACTTAATCACTATTATGGAATAAGAAAAGAACTTTGTGAGGAAAAGGTGTTTGGGATATTTAAGCATAAAAAGCTAGATGAGAACTTGTTGCTAGATGGAATAAGTGACAAATTTTATGCCCCCCATTCAAGACATACTAGATTAAGAAGTGAAGATATAAGAAAATATAATACTTTGACAACCTTGGCTTATTCAGACGAAGTTGGTGAGTACATTATAGTTGATGATAATTCGCTCTATATACTAGGGCACTGTGAATATCATAAGGAGACTTTGAAAAATGAATATTTTAGAGATCTAAAAAAAGGCCTTTCTATAAATATTCCTAAGAATTATTTTGTCAATGATGATCCTCATAATGACATAATTGAAAGCTGGCAGGAAGATGGGGTTAAGCTATATAAAAATTGGCTTAGGAGATCCTTAAAAATACAGTAAAGAGAAGATTAAGTGGAGGTATATATGAAAAGAATAGCTTTATTAGGATATGGTGTGGTTGGAACAGGGCTTATAGAGTTAATTGAAAAAAATAGAGATAAAGATGAAAAACTTAATATAGATGTAGAGGCAATTTTAGTAAAGCATAAGGAGAAGCATGAAAATAAAAAGCTTAATCAAATAATTACTGATGATTGTGAAGAGGTGTTTTCAAAGGATTGGGATATTCTTGTTGAAGTAATTGGTGGAATAAATCCGGCGTATGATTATGTTAAAAGAGCTTTAATGCTTGGAAAGAATGTTGTTACAGCCAATAAAGATCTAATAGCTGAGTATGGTGAAGAGCTTTTTCAAATAGCTAAAGAAAAAGGAGTTTCATTGAAATTCGAAGCCTCTGTGGCGGGAGGAATACCTATTATAAAACCTCTTACTGAGTCTTTGTCAGGTAATGATATAAAAAGTATAAAAGGTATAATAAATGGCACAACAAACTTTATACTATCAAAGATGTACGAGGAGGGAGTAGAGTATGAAGAGGCTCTTAAAGAGGCTCAGGATATGGGATTTGCTGAGGCCAATCCAGATGCAGATGTGCTTGGATATGATGCTGCTAGAAAGCTCGCAATACTTTCTACCTTAGCTTTTAAAAAGAGAGTTTTTTGGAAAGACATAAAGGTTGAGGGGATAACGTCAATTGATAGTAAGGACTTTGCTTATGCAAAGAAAGCTAATTGTAAGATTAAATTATTGTCCTATAGTAAAAAAGAAGAAAATAGGGTGTTTGCAACAGTAAAGCCTGTACTAATTGACAGTGAGTCGGATTTTTATAGAGTTAACAATGAGATTAACTCTGTGATTTTAAGTGGAGATGCAGTGGGTGAACTAGTCTTTAAAGGTAGTGGAGCAGGTATGCTTCCAACAGCTTCGGCTGTATATGGAGATATTGTTGATCTTGCATTTAATAAAAATAATATTGTGATAAACAGCTTTTCGGAAGAAAAACTAAGTGTAGAACACAGTTCCGAGGAGAAGCTACAAAGTCTAATAAGGATTGATACTGACAACAAGAAAGATCTTATTTTAGAACTTACCAATAGGTTCATTGCTGCGGAGCTGTTAGATTTGTTTGACAATGAAGTTGCTTTATTAGTGGATGGGTATACGGAAGTAGAGTTAGAGGATAATTTGACTGCTTTAAAGCAATTAGCTTATGTGAATAGAGTTAGAAAGATATCAAAAGTGAGCTGATTTAAGAAATATTTGGGGCAAAATACTTGTTGAACATAATATATGCTGCATTTAAATAATGTTAATATGTAAAATCATGTATACGAAAAACTAATATACATGATTTTTTTCTTTTATCAAACACAAAAATTTAAGTGAAGATAGTTTTGGCAAAGAGGTATACAGGTCTTGTTAGCTTTTAATATTTTTGCAAAACTGCTATTATATTTAATAGTTACTGATGAAAGTAGGGATAAATATATGTATGAAAAGATAAAACAAACATTAACTGAAGTCGAGAAGAATAATGGTATTAACATACTTTATGCAGCTGAATCTGGAAGCAGGGGCTGGGGCTTTGAATCCCTAGATTCTGACTATGACTGTAGATTTATATATATTAACAGTAAAGAGTTCTACCTTTCTATTGATGAAGGAAAAGACTACATAGAGTTGCCGGTGGATAAAGTTTACGATGTAAATGGATGGGATTTAAAAAAGGTATTGAAGGCCATAAGAAAATCTAATCCGACAGTAATTGAGTGGCTTAACTCACCAATAGTCTATACAGAGAAAGAAGATTTTAAAAAAGAAATAATGGAGCTTTGCAATGAATACTTTGATGAAACCTTAACTATATATCACTATCTTCATATAGCAAGAAAAAAGCTTGATGAGGTTAGTAATGAGCAATACAGTAAATTGAAAAAATACTTTTATATATTAAGACCTTTATTTGCATGCTGTTGGGTTATGGATAATAAATCTATACCTCCTATGGAGTTTGAGCCTTTATATAAAAATATGAAGCTTGATATTCAGCAAAAGGAAGAGATTGATAGATTGTTAGATTTAAAGAAAGTAAGTAATGAAAGTGAGCTTATACAAAGGAGTGAAGTTATAGTAGCATATGCCGAAGCACTTATCATAGATTGTGAGCAGTATTTGAAAGACAACAGAAAAGGAAGTAATAAGGATAGTGATAGGCTAAATAAATTTTTTATCAAATGGTTAGAGAGGAAATAAAATGGATGAAAAAATAATAAAAAAATTAAATTCATCTGCATATGATTTCTTAAGGGATGATCTTAAACTTAAAAATAATATTATTTATTTAGTAGTAAGTGGTTCTTATGGTTATGGAACTAACGGAGAAAATAGCGATATTGACCTTAGAGGTTTTTTAATAGAGGATGAAGAGGTGCTTTTTAAACTTGGATCTTTTGAACAATATGAAGATAGAACCAGTGATACTGTAATATATGGGTTAAAAAAGTACATTAATCTAGCATTAAGTGCTAATCCTCATGCACTTGAACTATTAGGAATTGAGGATGAATGTATTTATATGATGAACTCATATGGTAAGATGATTCGCGATAACTCAAATTTATTTCTTTCTAAAAGAGTTATAAATAGCTTTGGAAATTATGCTCTTGCTCAATTGCGGAGATTAGAGAACGCCCTCTCAAATAATTCCTTAGATTTAGTTGTGAAAAATAAACATTTACTAAATGCTCTAAATAAGCAGCTAATAAGCTTTAATCAAATGTATCATACTTTCGATAGTGGAAATATAAACTTATACATTAATGAATCACCCAAAAAAGATATATATATGGACATATGTTTAAGCAAATATCCATTAAGAGATTTTACAGCAATATATTCTAACATGAATAATATAGTTAAAAGTTATGAAAAGTTAAATCATAGAAATAATAAAAAAGAAGAAGTAAAGCTATATAAGCATGCTATGCATCTAGTTAGACTTTTAATTACGGGAAGATACATACTAGAGGGAAATGGAATTAAAACAAGACTAGAAAATTATATTCCTTTATTCCTAGATATAAGAAATGAGAAATATAATTTCGACCAAATATTTGAAATAGTAAATTCATGTGAAAAAGATTTTAACTATGCGGCTAAAGAAACGAATTTACCAGATATCCCTAACAAAGAACAAGTTGAGGATATGATGGAATTTATATATAAAGGCTTTTATAATATTAAGTAAGTTATAAGTCAATCTTATCCAACTAATCTGCTATGGAAAAGTAACCATAAAAGGTGTTATAATATTCTTTACTAAATATTATAACGAGGTGAACATATGAGTGGTATAGCTGGAAATGGATGCGAGATAGTAGTTCCATTTAATGAAAGAAAGTCACTTGATGAGATAGAAACAAGTCTAAGAAAGACTTATAAGAAGCATATATGGTCTAAGTTTGTAAGAGCAATTAAGGACTATAAGATGATAGAAGAGGGAGATAAGATTGCTGTAGCAATATCTGGCGGAAAAGACTCAATGCTCATGGCCAAGCTTTTTCAAGAGCTAAAGAGACATGGTCAAATGAATTTTGAGTTAGAATTTGTAGTAATGGATCCAGGATATCATCCTCAAGTAAAGGAATTACTTATAAGTAACTGCGAACACCTGAATATTCCAATTACTATTTTTGAATCAGGTATTTTTGATATAGTTGATAAGATAGCAAAGGATTATCCGTGTTATATGTGCGCAAGAATGAGAAGAGGTGCGCTTTATAACAGAGCTAAAGAACTAGGCTGTAACAAGCTTGCTCTAGGACATCATTATAATGATGTTATTGAGACTACTATGCTTAATGTGCTTTATGGTGGAAACTTTAAAACAATGCTGCCTAAATTAAAATCAGATAACTTTGAAGGCATAGAGCTTATAAGGCCACTGTATTATGTTGAAGAGGTACATATAAAAAGATTTATTCAAAATGCTGGAATATGGCCTCTAAACTGTGCATGCATGGTTGCGGCTAAGAAGATCGGTAATAAGAGATATGAAATAAAAGAAATGATTGAAAACATAAAGAAGGACTTTAGTGATGTAGAAAAATCTATATTCAATGCAGCTAGAAATGTTAATATGAATTCAATAATAGGTTGGGAAAAAGATGGAGTAAAGCACTCATTCTTAGATGAGTATGATGTTGAAGCAAATGTTGGAAACGACGAGAGCACTGAAGTTTAGTAATGCAATTAAGGTATACCAGGTCAAAATAAAGCTTTCCATGAGTCTACGAAGCTTTATTTTTATAGATTTAATTATGAAGTAGTATGTCTATAATATATAGTGGGATAATAATAGTGTTAAACTTATTAGTCTGCTAGATTTTCCTCATATACATTTGGAAAGGCAGATGTGCAAAAAATTACTGAAGAACGACCCTTTAGAAAATTTTTTATAAGGAGGACTATTATGGCTACTAGAAAAAATAAAGATAAAAGTAAACAAGTAGATGAGAGAATAAGTATGGAAATTCAATCCGATGTGGTTCATGAACATACATCTCATACAGATAATCAGCCAAAAGCTAAATATCAAAAGAAATAAAGTATATTTTGAAGAAGCCATTTTTTAGGCTTCTTTTTTTATTGTTAAGGAAAATGTAAATTTTTTTGTTATCTAGACCTAGCAATATCAATGGTTTATCACTCGCAATTATTGGAAAAGTTACTGGTGAATAAGTAGCTTTTCTATTGGATATAATTAGAATTGTATATTTTGAGAAGTACTTTGTATATATAGGATTTTGATGTTTAGTAAGGAAGCCATAAAGTACAAAAATATATATTTATATGCCATAACAAGAGTAACCCTCAAACCTGCTTAAGTACTATATATTTATATAAATTTATAATTATAACTTTATATAAATATAACAATTTAAGAATATAAAAAGCTTTAATTTTTATTATATTGTTATGAAATTAGGAGAGGCTTTATATGGAAAATAGAGTAGTAGCTACACAGCTGGAAAATAATAAAAGTTTTATTAAAAGTAAGCTTGGTAATAGTGGGGATGTTACCTTTAGAGATTTTTACATACCAATGTTCGGTGAGAAAAAGGCTTTTGTAGTTTATATAGACGGTCTTATTGGTTCTCCAGAGATAGAAGATGTTCTTCTTAGGCCTCTTATGTCAAGAAAAAATGAGTACGTAAATCCTCAGGATAGCAATGCTTTAGATCTACTAATAAGTAAAGGTATTATTTCAAAATCAGTTGAAAAATCAAGAGATCCTGACAAACTTTTAGATAGTTTATTGTCTGGAGACACTATAGTTTTTATAGATACTATGGATCAAGGATTGATTATATCGACCCGCGTGTTTCAAATGAGAAGTATAGCAGAGCCTATAAATGAAGCTAGCTTAAGAGGTCCTAAGGATAGTTTTATAGAAAATTTGAGATCAAATACGGCACTTATAAGAAGAAGAATTAGAGATTATGATCTTAGATTCGATTCTATAAAAGTTGGCAAAAGAACTAAGACAGATGTGGTTTTGGCCTACATAGATACTTTGGTGAATAAAGAAGTATTAAAAGAAGTCAATGAAAGGTTAAGCAGGATTGATATTGATGCGGTTCTTGATAGCGCTTATATTGAGGAAATGATTGAGGAATCTTCATATACCATTTTTCCACAAATTGAAATAACAGAAAGGCCAGATAAGGCTTGCGCCTCAATACTGGAGGGCAAAGTAGTAATTATAGTGGATAATAGTCCTGTTACTTTAATTCTTCCTACTGTTTTTTGGCAGTTTTTTCAGGCAGCAGGAGATTACTATGAAAGATTTCAAGTGGCAACTTTTTTGAGATGGCTTAGAGTAATAGCCTTATTTTTATCAATGACTCTGTCGTCTATATATGTAATGCTAGTATCTTTTCATCAAGAGATGCTTCCTACTCCTCTTGCGCTGAAGATAGCTGCCTCCAGAGAAGGAGTCCCTTTTCCATCTATTATGGAAGCTTTTTTTATGGAATTTATGTTTGAGCTTATGAGAGAGGCGGGACTACGTATGCCTAAGCCCATAGGGCAGGCGGTTGGAATAGTAGGAGCACTAGTAGTAGGCGAGGCTGCTGTAACTGCTGGCCTTGTTGGGCCTTTGCTTGTGATTTTGGTAGCTGGATCAGCTATAAGCTCTTTCGCAATTCCTGCATATAATACATCTTATTCTTTAAGGCTAACTAGATTTTTTATACTTTTCTGTACTGGTATGTTTGGAATACTAGGATTCTTAGGAGCAGGAATATTTATAACCCTTCATTTACTATCACTGAAATCTTTTGGGGTACAGTTTTTAGGACCTTTAGATCCTTTTATAGCTAGAGGAAAGAAAGATATGCTCTTTAAAGCACCACTTTGGAGTATGAAGGACAGATCTCCTTTATTTAAACCTCAAGATACTGATAGGCAGGCTAAGGATGGAAATAAGCCAGAGCCATAATAAAGCGAATTTTTATGTATTTGGAAAGTGGTGAAACATATGAAGAAAATTAAAGGTATTTGTATACTTTTAGAGATAGTTATATTTACATCAATATTCCAAGGTTGTTGGGATATGAGAGAGATAAATGAACTAGGATTAGTGATGGCAGTTGGAATTGATAAAAAGGGAGATAGTGAATTCTCAGTAACACTTCAGGTTGCGAAGCCTAATGAAGCAGGAAGCAGTAATCAGGGGTCAGGAAGTGAACCAACTTGGGTTGGTACAGCTGATGGAAAGACTATTTTTGATGCTATAAGAAATGTCGCCAAAATATCATCAAGAAGAATTATGTGGGCACATAATAATATTATAATAATTGGAGAAGATTTAGCTAAGGATGGTATAACCCCAATTATTGACTTCTTTACTCATAATGTTGAATTAAGGATGAAAACTTGGGTGGCTGTGGTTAATGGAGATGCTAGAAAGTATATTGAGGCCAAGACAGGAATGGAAAGTATACCTGCGCTAGCTTTAGCTAGGCTCTATAAATATAATGAACTTCCAGGAAAGAGTGTAAAGTCGGATATGTTAACTGTATTTAGAGACTATAAGAGTGATACTCAAGAGGTTATAATATCTCAGCTTAACATGGTGCCTAATGCATCAAAAACTGATGCTCAGGTGGAGCTGGCAGGAGCAGGAGTTTTTAAGCATGATAAACTTGTTGGTTTCTTAACTCCAGATGAAACAAGAGGCATTAACTTTGTTAGACATAAATTAAGAAATTCAATTATATCAGTAGCGTCTCCTTTGCTAGATGATAAGAGAGTTGCTGTTGAGCTTGGTAACATAGATACGGATATAAAAACAAAGATTATTGATGACCTTCCTCAAATAAATATAAAAATTTCTACAGATGGTAATATTGCAGAACAAGATAGGCCATCAAATATATCAACTGAAGTTTTTAAGAAAGAAATTGAAAACTTACTTCAAGCAAAGATAAAGGGTGATGTTGAAGATGCTCTACGAAAGTTACAGACAGATTTTAATAGCGATGTGGTTGCATTTGGAAGAATAGTACACATGCAAAATAAAAATGCTTGGAATAAAAACTTACAGTATAAGTGGGGCGAAACCTTTAAAAAAGTGCCAGTAAAAGTAGAAGTTAAAGTAGATATAAGATCTAGTTCATTGTTCCAGATTCCAATGCAAGATGAAAAAATTAGCGAAGGTGGGCAAAAAATTGAAGGCAAAGATAAGTAAGTTGCAGTATTTTTTCTTGATACCAAACCTTATGTATGGAAAGGCTATAGGTATAACGTCAGGTATAGTGGTACGAAAGATGGGAGCAGACGCGTGGACTTCCATGCTTATAGGTTTTATAATAGGAGCATTGTTTGTTATGTTATCTAGTGTAATAGCCATAAGGTTTATGGAAAAAAATATAGTTGAGTTTACAAGAGAACTTATAGGGCCAAGAACTTCCTTTTTTTTAGGGGTTGTTCTTAGCCTGTATTTCATTATATCATTCACTGTATCATGTAATGTGTTAACCTTGCATTTGAAGGAATATTTACTTCCTCAAACCCCTTTTATTGTGCTATGCGCGGTATACATAGCCTTGTGTGCTTATGGTGCTTTTCTTGGTATTGAACCTATAATAAGATTCTCGTTTTTTGGTTTTATAATGACTATGTTGATTAATATAACAATGATTGCAGGCACTATCAACGATTTTAGATTAGAAAACTTGAGACCAATCATGGATAGAGGTGTTTTGGCAAATATCATGGCGAGTCCATATATATTTTTAGATGTATCAATGGTAATATTATCGATATTTATAATATATCCAATGATATCAGATAAGAAGTCTATGAATAAGATAACCTTTTGGGGGCTAATTTTGGGGATAGCAAGTGTAATAATATGGCCGATTTTTGAAACAGGAGTTCTTGGTGCTGATGTTAT
Source organism: Clostridium sp. C8-1-8 (assembly GCF_009928445.1). Classification (GTDB taxonomy): domain Bacteria; phylum Bacillota; class Clostridia; order Clostridiales; family Clostridiaceae; genus Clostridium_AR. The sequence continues at coordinate 44,741 of NZ_JAABNO010000023.1, forward strand.
GAAGCAATTTGTAGTTGTATGTATGCAGCAGGTAAGAAGTGCTGAACTTACTCAATATTTGCCTAGATATGAGCTAATTATGGTTAGTTTTTTTGTATGGGGATTGTTTGTGCAATCTGTTGTAATGCTATATTGCTCTATGTATACTATCAAACAAGTTACAAAGACAAAAAATAATTTATTAATATTAATTCCGCTGACCCTTGTTTCAGTTGTCATAACCTACTATCAAGGAAGAGATCATAATGTATATATAAGTTTTTTAAGCAACCTATGGGCTCCTATATCATTTGTTCTGGCTATACTTGTACCATTGCTTTTATTTGTATGTATGATTTTTAGAAAAAATCGTATTAACAGATAAATAATATTAAATATATACCTATACTAACTATAAAGTATTGCACATTGTATAATTATATTATTAGAGCTAAATAAAATTTTATCCTTATTATTAATCAGTTTCATAAAGGTAAAAGGCCCAGATAATGTTAGAATTTATCTGGGCTAAAATATTTTATATAATTTTTTTCATTTATTAGGTGCTAAGATTATTTAAAATTAGTGAAGCTGATACTGAATTTATAGAATAAAGTATTATTGGATTTTCTGAGTTGTTTATTAACTCTACAGTCTGTGAAGTTGCTAATGGAATTATTGCTTGACCCATTACTAGATTCGTAGGTGTAGGGTGGCTATAAACACTTACATCCACAATTTGAGTTCCATTGAGCCTAAGGGCTATACTTTCAAGGTTTGTGTCTGAAGCTATAACTATAAATCTAGCTTCATACAAACCAGGAGTTACTATAGTTACAAAGGTTGATATAGGAGTAAATCCAAAACCGTTTTGTACTGCGCCATTAAAAGGAACAGGAGAACCTGGGTTTACTACACCACCTATATTGTTATAGAAATATCCGTAAGCACTTAAACCTGCACCAGTAGGACCAGTAGCACCAGTAGGGCCAGTAGGACCAGTAGCACCAGTAGGGCCAGTAGGACCAGTAGGTCCGGTAGGACCAGTAGCGCCAGTAACACCAGTAGCACCAGTAGGTCCGGTAGATCCAGTAGGACCAGTAGGACCAGTAGGGCCAGTAGGGCCAGTAGGACCAGTAGGTCCGGTAGCACCAGTAGGTCCGGTAGGACCAGTAGGACCAGTAGGACCAGTAGGTCCGGTAACACCAGTAGCACCAGTAGGTCCGGTAGGACCAGTAGGACCAGTAGGACCAGTAGGTCCGGT
>NZ_JAABNO010000023.1:46223-85961 GCF_009928445.1 Clostridium sp. C8-1-8
AGCACCAGTAGGACCAGTAGGTCCGGTAGATCCAGTAGGGCCAGTAGGTCCGGTAGCGCCAGTAGGTCCGGTAAATCCAGTAGGACCGGTAGGACCAGTAGGACCAGTAGGTCCGGTAGCGCCAGTAGGTCCGGTAAATCCAGTAGGACCAGTAGGACCAGTAGGACCAGTAGGACCAGTAGGTCCGGTAGATCCAGTAGGTCCGGTAGATCCAGTAGCACCGGTAGGACCAGTAGCACCAGTAGGACCAACAATAGGTTGATAGAATATCTTTAGTATAGGAGGATTAGAACTTTCTTTTGAAGAAAATGCTGTCAATGAATTTGTAACTTCTTCGCAGCCTCTTATTGTTATTCCATAATTATCATAGAAGCCTAAAGCCCAACCTTTAACTAAATCTGTTATGTCTATTCCTATATATGAATATTTATCAGCTCTATTCACATCTCTGGTGTATCCTGTAGGCTCAACTGTAGGAGCATTATTCCATATCACAGAGTTTTCATTAAAATCTTGTGTGTTTCTATATATTGTAATTGCTGAATCTCTAAAGGCACAATCTTTTAACTTAATATCATCGACATACAAGTACAAAGTTGCTCTTGATATCATTGTTCCATATGGAATTGTGGGGTTTAAATTGAATTTTATTAATGTTCTAAATATATTATAATTACAATTATACTTTGTATAATTGCCTACCAACAAAAATGCTGATGATGAGAAATTTTCATTGGGATTTAAGCTAGAAATATACGCATCATCAGTTGGTAACAGATTGATATAAGCCATAACTTTAAATCACCTCACTATAGTGATAATAATAGATAACTACATTTGGTATAATATTATTAATCTATAGACTGAATAAAAAATGCAGCGATTCTTTCATGATTAATACAGTTTGACATGATAACACAAGCTAGAATCTTCTAGTATAGAATATGTAATTTGAAGACAATTTGTGTCTAAATTTGATATAAATAACTGATGTATTAAAGTATATGAATTTATAAGGAGTAGTGATACAATGTGTGGAAGATTTTATCTTAATAAAAGCTTTTTGGTAGAAGGTACTGAACAAGTTACCGTAGAATATGGAGAAAAACTTCCTTCTAATTCGGCTTTTATTATGACTTATGAAGAAAGTGATACTATGAAGTGGGGATTACCATATGAGAAGACATTGGTGATTAATGCTAGGTCTGAAAGTTTATTTCAGAAAAAGATGTTTTCTGAATGCATAAAAAATAAACGTTGTGTGATCCCAGCAAGTTGGTTTTACGAATGGAAGAATGGCATAAAGTATAAGATTAGTTTAGAAAATGAGGAAATTTTCTACATGGCTGGAATATATAATAAATTTATTAATAAAAATGGAGAAGTATCTCATGGTTTTGTCATAATAACCACAGCTTCTAACAATGAAATGAGCGAGATACATCACAGAATGCCGGTAATGTTAAGTGATGATGAGAAAGACGAATATCTCGATCCAGATACAGAAATGCAAGAAATAAAAAATCTATTAAAAACTATTGATGATGGAGTACTTAGTATAACTGCAGATAGTGGAAGTGAGCAGCTTTCATTGTTCTAATAAGAAAAATATCTTAAGGACAAAGAATAGATATACGTGACTTCTTAAATACAAGTTATGTATAAAAGATACCTTTGTTACTTTTATATATTAGGCTTTTGTGGTACAATATAATAAATTTAACAATAAAACATTTTTAGGAGGTAATTGCAGTGAAGAGTATAGTAGATTGTGCTACTTTAAGTAATGGCGTAAATATGCCATGGTTAGGCTTTGGTACATTTAAGGTAAGTGATGGTAAGCAAGTTGTTGACTCGGTAAAAGAAGCGTTAAGACTTGGTTATAGACATATAGATACTGCTGCTGTATATAAAAACGAAGAAGGAGTAGGGTTAGGTATAAAAGAGAGCGGAATAGCAAGAGAAGAAATATTCCTAACAAGCAAGGTTTGGAATTCAGATCAAGGTTATGAGTCAACCCTTAAAGCTTTTGAAACTTCTATCGATAAGCTAGGTACAGATTACTTGGACTTATATTTAATACATTGGCCTAAAGCTTTAAATAGAGATACCTGGAAGGCATTAGAAAAGCTATATAAGGATGGACGTGTAAGATCAATAGGCGTAAGTAATTTTAAAGTTCATCATCTAGAAGATTTGAAACAAGTATCAGAAATAACTCCTATGGTAAATCAAGTGGAGTTTCATCCTCAATTTCCACAGGACGAAGTATTAGCTTACTGCAAAAAGAATAATATCCAATTAGAGGCTTGGGGGCCATTAATGCAAGGAAAGATCTTTGATATACCTGTAATGAAGGAACTTTCGGAAAAATATAATAAAAGTATATCACAGCTTGCTTTAAGATGGGATTTACAAATGGGTGTTGTAACAATACCTAAATCAGTTAATCCTGTTAGAATAGAGGAAAATATGAAAATTTTCGATTTTGAAATAACTAGGGAAGACATGGAAAAGATAGCATCTATCAATACTGGGGAAAGAATAGGACCAGATCCAGATCTAATAACATTTTAAAAATTGAAAATTTATATTGATTTTTTCTTCGACATGTTATAACATATTTTGTGTAAGACAAATGCGAACAATTAGTAAACAATTTAATACAACGTTCACATCGTATATGCTTAATAATAGGGATTAAGCGTTTCTACCGGGAGGCCGTAAACTACCTGACTACGAATGTGCAGTTACTTTTAAAATTATAAGAAATACTGTAATTTTATTATTTTCGTAATTGTATATTCCTGGGCAGAAAGTTGCTCAGGAATTTTTTGCTTTTAATGAATCTTTTTACCTGAAAGGATGTATAAGATGAAATTGCTAAAGGAAAAGATACTAGCTGATGGAAGAGCTAGAGGATCAAATATTTTAAAGGTTGATAGCTTCTTAAACCACCAACTGGATATTAGGTTGTTAAATGAAATAGGTAAGGAATTTAGAGCTAGATTTCAAGAAGAAAAAGTGGACAAGATATTGACAATAGAAGCTTCTGGTATAGGTATAGCAAGCATAGCTTCACAGTATTTTGAGTATGTGCCAGTAGTTTTTGCTAAGAAGACCGATAGCCTAAATATTGATAAAGAAGTTTATGAATCAAAAGTACATTCTTTTACAAAAAATAAAGACTACAATGTAATGGTTGGGAAAAGGTTCCTGAATCAAGGCGAAAATGTGTTGATAATAGATGATTTTCTTGCAAATGGTTGTGCAGCAGTTGGTCTAATAAATATAGTAAAGCAAGCTGGTGCAAATGTAGTAGGTGTTGGTATTGTTATTGAAAAGGGATTCCAAAATGGAAGAAAAGAAATAGAGAAATTAGATGTTAAGGTTGAATCTCTAGCAATAATAGAAAAGATGGAAGAGGGAAAAATATATTTTAAATAAATATTTTAATTTATTAATTTTATACTTAGGGAGGAAGAAATAAATGAAAAGAGTTTTTAAGGTATTGTGCAGTGCGATAGTAGCATCATCACTTCTTTTAGTTGGATGTGCAAGTAAGAGTGATAGCAGTAGCAGTAAAGGTAGTGACAAAAAGCCAAAGGTTGGATTTTTATATGTTGGACCAGTAGGAGATGGCGGCTTTACTTACTCTCATGATCAAGGTAGAATTTATCTTCAAAAGGAATTAGGTGTTGAAACTGTTGCTAAAGAATCCGTAAAGGAAGATAAAGCAGAAGTTGAAAAAGCTATTGAAGATATGATAGAACAAAATGTTACAGTAATATTTGGAACAAGCTTTGGTTTCCAAGAAGGTATGCTTTCAGAAGCTAAGAAACATCCAGAAATAAAATTCATGCATTGTTCAGGTTACGAAACTGCAGATAACTTAGGTCAATATTTCGGTAAAGTTCAAGAAATGATGTATTTAAATGGTATAGTTTCTGGACTTAAGACAAAAACTAATACATTAGGTTTTGTTGGTGCATTCCCAATCCCTGAGGTTATAAGAAACATAAATGCATTTACACTTGGTGCTCAATCAGTAAATAAGAATGTTAAGGTTAAAGTTAACTGGACTAATACTTGGTATGATCCTGCAAAAGAAAAAGATGCTGCAACAGCGTTAATAGATGCTGGTGCTGACGTAATAGCGCAACATCAAGATACAGCAGGGCCACAACAAGCAGCTGAAGCAAAAGGAGTTTTCTCAGTTGGTTATAACACAGATATGAGCAAGACAGCTCCAAAAGCAAACATGACATCAGCAATATGGAACTGGGGACCTTACTATGTTAAGGTTGTTAAGTCGATAATGGACGGAACTTGGAAGTCAGGAAAGTATTGGGGAGAATACGCTGACGGTGTTGTTGATTTAGCTCCATTAACAGCTAATGCACCAGAAAATGCTAAGGATGCAGTAGAAAAGGCAAAGGCTGATATAAAATCAGGTAAAAACAAGATATTTGTTGGACCAATCAATGATCAAAAGGGTGCTGTAAAAGTTGAATCAGGAAAGACTTTAACAGATGATGAAGTTTGGAACATGAACTGGTTCGTTCAAGGCGTAGACGGAACTATACCAAATCAATAATAGACATTATATAAAATTTTGAATTTGAGCTGAAGAATTCTATTCTTCAGTTCTCTTATATTGTGGAGGAAGATATGAATAAGAAACCTTTAATTGCATTAAAAGGAATAAGTAAAACCTTCGGAAAAGTAGCTGCTAATAAAGACATTGATCTTGATATATACAGTGGAGAAATTCATGCACTTTTAGGAGAAAATGGAGCTGGTAAAAGTACTTTAATAAGTATAATCTCAGGAGTGTATATGCCTGATGGTGGTACTATGGAGTGGAATGGAGAAAAGGTAAGCTTTTCATCACCTAAAGATGCGATGAAGCACGGGGTAGGAACCATATATCAGCACTTTAAACTTGTAGAAGCAATGACTGCAAGAGAAAACATACTTTTAGGTCAAAAAGGTAGTATATTTAGGAATGATAAAAAAGTTGATAAAGATATAAAAACTATTATTGAAACCTATGCTCTTGATGTTGAACTTGATAAGTATGTTATGGACATGTCAGTTGGAGAGAGACAAAACCTTGAGATATTAAAGGTTCTATATAGAGGTGCAAAGCTTCTAATACTAGATGAACCTACTACTGTATTTACTCCTCAAGAAACAGAAAAACTATTTAAAATTATGAGAAAGATGAAAGAGCAGGGCTGTGCACTTATATTTATTTCTCATAAGATGGATGAAGTAATGGAGATTTGCGACAAAATAACTATCTTAAGAAAAGGTGAGACAGTAAAAACCTTAGAAAAGACAGATACTAATCCAAAGGAACTTACGGAAGCAATGGTAGGAAGAGCTGTTGAACTTTCTATTAAGAGAGAGGTATGTACTTCAAATAATAAATTGCTTACAGTAAGTAATTTAGTTGTGCTTAATGAAGAAAAATCCCAAGCAGTGAAATCTATATCTTTCGATATTAAAGCTGGCGAAGTCTTTGGTATTGCAGGAATAGCTGGTTCTGGTCAAAAAGAACTATGTGAAGCTATTGCAGGAATAAGCAACATAAAATCAGGAAGTATAGTGTTTGAAGGAGAAAGCCTAGAAGGAAAAAATCCAAGAGAATTCGTTAAAAGAGGAATAAGCATGAGTTTCATCCCTGAAGATAGATTAGGAATGGGACTTGTAGGTTCTATGGACATGGTAGATAATATGCTTCTAAAAACTTACTATGCTGAAAAAGGATTTTTAATCAATAGAAAGCCTGTTGCTGAGAAGGCTAAGGCTATAAAGGGAACTTTGGATATAAAAACTCCAAGTATTCATTATCCTATAAAATATCTTTCTGGTGGAAATATTCAAAAGATACTTCTAGGAAGAGAACTAAGTTCAAATCCAAAACTATTAATAATGGCATATCCTGTGAGAGGATTAGATATAAACACCTGTTTTATAATATATAATCTGATAAATGAAGCTAAAGCCAAAGGAACTGCAGTTCTGTTCGTTGGTGAAGATCTAGATGTTCTAATGCAGCTTTGCGATAGAATCATGGTAATGTGTGATGGAGCTTCTAGCGGAATAATAAAAGCTGAAGAGGCTACTAGAGAAAAACTTGGACTCATGATGGTTGGAGCAGATGAATAGAATTAGGAGGGAATAGCTTTGGCGAGACTTATTAAAAGAGAAGAAATTAATAAAACAACAAGAATAAAAGTAATGGTTATTGCTATATTATTAGCATTTATAGTATCTGGGATATTTTTAGCTATATTAGGATATGATCCAATAAGTGTATTTGGTTCGATGATAAAAGGTTCCTTTGGGTCTGCTTATAGAGTAAGACAGACTATAATAAGAGCAATACCATTAGTTATTGCATCTATAGGTATTTCAGTGGCCTTTAAAATGTTATTCTGGAACATTGGTGGAGAAGGACAAATATTTATGGGAGCTCTGGGTTCAGCCTTAGTAGCTCTTAATATGCCTAATCTTTCAAAACCATTGTTATTATTGCTAATGTTAGTGGCAGCAATAGTTTTTGGTGGATTGTGGTCCTTACTAGCTGGAATATTGAAGGTTTACTTCAATACAAATGAAACCATAATAACATTAATGCTTAATTATATAGCATTAAAATTCATAACTTATCTTCAATATGGTCCTCTTAGAGATAAAAAAGCAATGAATTTTCCTAAGATACCTAACTTTTCTGATAATGCAGTATTACCTAAATTGTTTAATATACATATAGGGTGGATATTTGCAATAATTATCGTAGTAGTATTTTATTTCGTTATGAAGCACTCAAAGCTTGGATATGAGATATCTGTTATAGGTGAAAGCCATAACACTGCAAGATATGCAGGTATAGGTATAAATAAAACTATTTTAAAAGCAATTTTTATAAGTGGTGCTCTTTGTGGTATTGTTGGCTTTATTCAAGCTTCTGCAGTAAGTGGAACTCTTTCCACTGAGATAACTGGAGGGGTAGGAAATACAGCTATAATAATTGCATGGTTATCCAATCTTAATTCTGTTGTAATAATGGTAGTTTCAATACTGTTTGCAGCGCTTTTAGAAGGTGGAAATTATATTCAGACTGCTTTCGGTATACCTAATGCTGCTGCATCAGTAATACAAGCACTTATATTATTCTTTGTATTAGGAAGCGATTTGTTTATGAGATATAAAATTTCTTTTAGGAGGAACAAATAATGAATGTTGTGTCATTTTTACATGCTGCAATAATAGCTGGAACTCCTCTTTTACTAGCTACCTTAGGTGAAATACTTACAGAGAAGGTAGGGAATCTTAACCTAGGAGTTGAGGGAATGATGCTTCTAGGAGCGGTAATGGGCTTTATAGTTGGATATAGTACTGGTAATCCATATCTAGCACTTCTAGCAGCTATAGTCGCTGGGGGCTTTGGTGGCTTTATATTTGGGGCATTAACTGTTACTTTAAGAGCTAATCAAGTTGTTACAGGATTAACCTTAACCATATTTGGTACTGGTATGTCAAGCTTACTTGGTCAAAAGGTAGTAGGTCAAGTTGTTCCAGAAGGAATAAAGAACTTTTTTGCACCAATGCCTATACCTTTATTAAGTAAGATTCCATATGTAGGACCAATACTATTTACACAAGATATATTTGTTTATATATCATATTTGTTAGCAATAGTTATAGGGGTTTATCTTTATAATACAAAGGCTGGACTTAACCTGAGAGCTGTAGGAGAAAACCCAGCATCGGCAGATGCTGTCAGTATTAATGTTGGTCTATATAAGTATATAAATATCATTCTAGGTGGAGCTTTAGCAGGTCTTGGTGGAGCGTATCTTTCCTTAGTATATGTTCCAGCATGGCAGGAAAACATAGTTGCAGGTAGAGGATGGATCGCAGTTGCCTTAGTTATATTTGCAGCATGGAATCCATATAAGGCAATTCTAGGAGCATATTTATTTGGAGGACTTGATATAATAGGATTCAGATTGGGGAAAGTTGCTATAAATCAGTACTTTTTATCTATGCTTCCATATTTAGTTACCATAGTGGTATTAGTATTCGTTTCAGCAAAAAAATCAAAAAAAAATTCTCCTCCTAAGGGACTTGGAAATAATTATTTTAGAGAAGAGAGATAGAGAAAATTATAAAGTTTTTTGTTGCTTTTTTATTAAACCTATGATATATTCTACTAGATAACTTAAGAACCTTTAAATCAGTCCAGAGAGGCTGTAAGGAGTAGAATATAATTATAGAAATTATTGTATGTTTTTATAACTTCTTACGGCAGTAAGAAGTTTTTTTTATTCTATAAAAAATAATATCTTGTATGAAGCTGACGATAAGTATGTGTATACACTTTAAGTACCTATATTTATACTTTATGGACAAACATAGATTGTATAAATAAAAAGCAAAATATAAGTTAAAGAATAAAAAAACAATATGTCATACTTTTAATTTAGTCCAGAGAGGCTAAAAAGGAAGCGTAAGCTTCCCCAAAACAAAACAGGGGGGATTTTTTCATGGCAAGTAATGTACAAAAGAAACAAGAAGTTCTTAACTCAAAGGTTGGAAGCATAGATGTTAATGATAAGCTTCCATTAAAGACAGCAATTCCACTAAGCTTGCAACATTTGTTTGCAATGTTCGGATCATCAGTTCTAGTACCAATTCTATTCAACGTAGATCCATCAATAGTTTTATTTTTCAATGGTATAGGTACTCTTTTATACGCATTCATAACTAAGAAAAAGATACCTGCATACTTAGGATCAAGCTTTGCCTTTATAGCGCCAGTTTTAGCTTTAATGGGAAAAGGCTTAAGCTTTGGAGAAATTCAAAGTGGATTTGTAGTAGTAGGTATAGTTTTAGCCGCAGTAGCTATATTAATAGGTTACACTGGAGTAGGCTGGATTAAGAAGGTTTTCCCACCAGCATCAATGGGAGCAATTGTGGCTATAATAGGACTTGAGTTAGTCCCTGTAGCAGCTGACATGGCTGGTTTTGCAGTAGGTGGTTCAAATACAAAGGTGTTTAATCCAACTTGGGCAATCATATCAATGATAACTTTATTAACTGTAATATTATGTTCAGTATTATGTAGAGGATTCTTTAAAATAATACCAATACTTATAGGTATTATAGTTGGATATGTACTTTCAATAGTTATGGGAGTAGTTGATTTTGCAACAATAGGTAAGGCAAGTATAATAGCAATTCCTAAGTTCTCATTAGTAAAATTTAATATGACAGCTATAATAACTATAGTGCCAGCAGCTTTTGTAGTTATGGCAGAACATATAGGACATTTAGCTGTAACAGGAAATATTGTAGGAAAAGATTTAACTGAAGATCCAGGATTACATAGATCAATGTTAGGTGACGGGTTATCAACTATAATTTCAGGATTTTTTGGATCAGTGCCAACAACTACATATGGTGAAAATATAGGTGTATTAGCAATAACAAAGGTTTATAGTGTATATGTAATAATGGGAGCAGGAGCTTTATCAATAGTCCTAGGTTTCTCAGGTAAGCTTGCAGCTATTATAAAGAGTGTTCCAACTCCAGTAATCGGAGGAGTATCACTTCTATTATTCGGAACTATAGCTATAGCCGGTTTCAGAACTTTTGTAGAAGAAAAAGTTGATTTCTCTAAGCAAAGAAACTTAATGTTGACTTCAGTAATATTCGTAGTAGGTTTAAGTGGAATAAAGATCACTTTAGGAACTGTAGAAATAAAAGGTATGGTACTAGCAACTCTTGTAGGTGTGGTGCTCAACCTAGTATTCTTAGTATTCGATAAATTAAACTTAATGAATGAATAAGCAGAATATCTTCATAATATAAAGAAATACCTAATTTCAACAATTAAAGCATGAGAATATTACTTTAAGAAATATTCTTAGCTAAGTTGAAGTTGGGTGTTTTTTATTGTTTGGACCAGTATGAAAGTTTTTCTTTATGTACATTTGAAAAGATAGATGAGAAAAAATTAGTGAAAAAGCTTTAAACAATTTTTTATATTAGTATATTTTAGGGCAATGATAAGATAATATGTTGTAAGTCTAAGTTTGTAAATTACAAATATGTACATAACTTATTACTGGAATTGTTAGTAATTAATTACCTATGATTCATTGTTATGTTAATTAGGTATTATATTTACTATATTGGTTAATTAGACAAATATCATAAAGTTAAAAAAAGGTTAACTTTATGATAATAATGTTAAAAAAGATTAGAATAAGTTATTAATATTAAAAAGTGATTGCAAAAGCTAAAAAAGTTAATAGAACTTAACACAATCTTAACAAATAGCTTGTATCATTAATAGAGTTGAGCAAAATAATGTTAAATCATAGGAGGAAGCTATGTTTAATTTATCACCTAAAAACGACAAATTCTTTGAACTATTTATTTCATTTTCGGAAATCATAAATGAAGCTGCACTTGCACTTGATGATTTCGTTAAGTCTCCAAATGAGGCAAATGAAAAGTATGAACACTTGAGAGATATCGAACACAAAGGAGACGATAAGCTACATAACATTTTAGACGAAGTAAATAACAGCTTTATCACACCTATCGACAGAGAAGATATCTTTATTATCGGAAAAGCACTTGATGACGTTGTTGATTATATTGAAGACACTGCAGCAAGATTTATGATGTATAATGTTAATGAAGTTAACGAAAACGCTTTGTTAATCTCAAAAAACATAGTAAAAGCTAGTGAAGAGCTAATGCTTCTAATGAAGGCTTTTAAGAACATGAAGAATACTACTGAAATAAAGAGCAAAATAGTAGCTGTAAACGTGCTTGAAAATGAATGTGATAGAATATTTAGAGAAAGCATGAAAACATTATTTAGTGGAGAAACAAAGGAAATCAAAATAATCATTTGGAAGGATATCTACGAAGCATTAGAGTATGCTATAGATTCATGTGAAAAACTTGCAAATGTTATTGAAGGAGTTGTAACAAAGCATGTCTAGTTCTGTATTAGTAGTAACTATTATTGTTGTTGTTCTAGCATTAGGCTTTGACTTTATAAATGGTTTCCACGATACTGCTAACTCGATTGCTACCTCTGTTTCTACAAGAGTACTTACACCTAAGCAAGCTATACTTATGTCGGCTTTCTTAAACTTTGTAGGTGCATTCATAAGTACTAGTGTTGCTAAGACTGTGGGATCAGATATAGTTAACACACAGTTAATATCGCAGACAGTTGTACTTGCAGCATTAGTTGCTGCAATTATATGGAATCTTATCACTTGGTATTTTGGTATACCTAGTAGTTCTTCACATGCACTAATTGGAGGCCTTATAGGGGCTGCAATAGTTTATAAAATGAGTTTTGCAGTTGTCTATTGGCATAGTTTTTTAATAAAAATAGTATTATGGTTATTTTTATCACCAGTTATAGGTTTTATAATGGGGTATTTATTCATGACTGCTCTAAACTGGATGCTAAGAAAAGCTAAGCCATCTCAAGTTACAAAATCATTTTCAAAGCTTCAGATATTATCAGCTGCGCTAATGGCATTTAACCATGGTGGAAATGATGCTCAAAAATCAATGGGTATAATATCAATGGCTTTAGTAAGTGGAGGACTTATAAGTACATTCCATGTACCTTTTTGGGTAAAGGCTGGATGTGCTATCTCAATGGCACTTGGAACATCAATTGGTGGATGGAAGATTATAAAGACAATGGGTGTAAACATGGCCAAACTTGCGCCAGTTAACGGATTTGCAGCTGAAACTGGAGCTGCTGCAGTTATATTTACTGCAACTATGCTTCATGCACCTGTAAGTACTACTCATATAATCTCAGGATCTATAATGGGTGTTGGTGCATCAAAGAGATTTTCATCTGTAAGTTGGAGCTTAGCACAGAGTATAGCATGGACATGGGTTATAACAATTCCAATCTGTGCAACGTTAGGTGGATTAACAATATTCCTAATAAAGCTAATATAATACTTTAATATGATTACATAAAAAATATATGGTTCCAAAGTGAACTGGAATTGCTAGATATAGAAGTATCTATACCTAGTAAACAGTTTGTTTTGGAACCTTTTTTTGTTCATAAAATTATATTTTAGATAAATTTGTTGATAACTAAGTGTAGATAGTATAAATACATATACCACAATTTCTTCACATACATTCAGAAAAGGCAGATAAGCAAAAAAAGTTATAGATTTTTAGAAAGCAAATCTCTTAAAATATCTGGATAATTGGTTATTATACCATCCACACCTAAATCTATTAGTTTCGACATATACTCAGGGTAATTAACAGTATAGGTGTTTATTTCAAAACCTTTTTGTCTTATATCGTCTACAAATTCTTTATCTAGTACGGAACAAAATTGAGGATGCATAGCATCAGCATTGCAAAGCTTGCAGTATTCACCAGGCTTATAAATCCATGAGTCATATAGTAGACCAGTCTTTATGCTGCTATCTATGGCTTTCAGCTTTACCATTGAATAATGGTTAAAGGAAGATATTATTACTTTATCTTTTGGGTAGTTGTACTTATAAAGCAGATCTATGGTTATATTTTCTAAATTACTATAAGGTATTATGCTGTTTTTTAGTTCAATATTTATAAATAGGTTGTTTTCTTTAGAAAAAGCTATGAACTCTTCTAAGGTTGGTAGCTTCTGACCATTTCCAAAGTCTAATTTTATAAGTTCAGAGTAGTTGTAATCTTTAATAAATCCTAAACCGTTAGAAGTTCTATTAAGGGTTTCATCATGAATCAAAACTGGAACGTTATCTTTAGTCAATTGTACATCTGTTTCAATCCCATCACACTTTGCTTCAAGGGCTTTTTGAAAAGCTAACATAGTGTTTTCTGGGTATTTTCCACTAAATCCTCTATGTGCAATATTAATAGTCAAGGTATCACCTCACAAATATTTATTTTTGGTTATGCTTAAGACTGTTATAAAAACTAAGTGGTTTTGCAACCGATGATTAATTACTTAATTTTAACAAAGTACTTTAACAGAACCATATAGATTTAATAAAATTAGTTTAGTACATTATTTTTATATAAACAAGCATACAGGTATTAAGAAGATGTAAAGTTTTTATATTAAACTTTGATTTTTTACTAAAAAGTTGGTAAAATTTTATTTGTAAAGTTAGATGCTAACTTGGGTTTATATGTTCCTTCAAATAAAATTAGGAGATAAGTAAAAAATATGGCAACAATAAAGGATATAGCAAATAAAGCAGAGGTTTCAATAGCTACTGTCTCTAGAGTGTTAAACTTTGATGATACTCTTAATGTATCTGATGGTACTAAAAAAAGAATATTTGAGGCTGCGGAAGAATTAAATTACATAACAATGAAACAAAGAAAAAGCAAAAAGAGCATATATAAAATTGGGTTGATTCATTGGTATACTGATAAGGAAGAGTTAATCGATCCATATTATATGTCTATAAGAATGGCAATAGAAAAAAAATGTACTGAAGAAAGTATTTCCTTTGTCAGAATAAATGAGGTTTATAATTTAGTTGATGAAGTGGATGGTTTAATTGCTATAGGAAAGTTTGGACAAAAAGATATTGATAAATTTAAGAACTTTTCAAAGAATATAGTTTTTGTAGATTGTTCTCCAGATGAAGAAACTTATGATTCTGTAGTTATTGATTTTAGAAGAGCTGTTAATAATATACTAGACTATTTAACTAGTCTTGGCCATAAGAACATAGGGTTTATTGGTGGACGCGAAGTTATAAACCAAGGAACTGAGGATATAGTAGATTATAGAGAGGTTACTTATATTCAATATATGAATAGTAATGATAACTTCAATCCACATCATGTGAAGCTAGGAAAGTTTACTCCAGCTAGTGGTTATGAATTAATGATGGAACTATTAACACATGAACAGGTTCCTACAGCAGTTTTTATAGCTAGCGACTCAATGGCAATAGGTGCGTATAAAGCTATAAATGAATTAGGCTTATCGATTCCTAAAGATGTGAGTGTAATAGGCTTTAATGATATTTCTACTGCTCAATATATAACACCTTCACTTACAACAGTAAAAGCGTATACTGAATTTATGGGAGAAGTGGCTGTAGAGCTATTGATAGAAAGACTAGGGAAAGACAGAGAAATATCAAAAAAGGTTATAATACCTACTAAGCTTATAGTTAGAGAGAGTTGTGGAAAACCAAGAGATTGTAAAATAGACTAACAAACATTATTACGAAAGATAAGGATGAGAAAAGTGAAATATAGAAGTACAAAAGAAGGTAGATTGAGAAAATTTATTTTCTTAATTTATTGTATTTTAATTGGTAAGACTTTTTTTTATGATGGTTATAGCAACATAATTATGAAATTAATTTTATACTCGGTTATTTTGTTTTTTATATACTTAGGATTAAAGAGATATATAAAGAAAAAAGTACTTAAAAGTGGAATTGATAAAATTGATAGGCTTAGCGGCGAGGATTTTGAAGAATATTTGGCTGTAAAGTTTAAAGCTTTAGGATATAAAGTAAAGCTAACACCTGTTACTGCTGACTATGGTGCTGATCTAGTATTGAAGAAGGATAAGGAAAAAATTGTTGTTCAAGCTAAGCGATATAGCAGCAAGGTTGGTGTAGAGGCAGTACAACAAGTAGTAGCTTCCATGAAATACTATGATGCTGATAAATCTATAGTTATAACAAATAATTACTTTACAGAAAATGCAAAGATTCTTGCAAAATGCAATTCTGTAGAATTGCTAGACAGAAAGTATTTATATCAGCTATTAGAAATGGATTCTAAGTTTAGAACTAGATACGAAGATAAAAAATTATGTCCTAGATGTGGAGCCAAATTAGTTGTTAGAGAAGGAAAGTATGGCAAGTTTTATGGCTGCGAAAGCTATCCAAATTGTAATTTTACTATGAATTTAGATAATAAAGTTAAAGATTATAATTTCAATAATATAATTAAAAATAGCTTTAAATAAAAGATTAATTTATAAATAATCATTTTTCCTATTTTCCAGCACAGTAAAATAAATAAAAATTCACAAAATAAGGAGATACAAATGAAAGTTGAAGTTTACCTAAATGGTACGAAAGAACCACTTGTTTATAAAGGTGATAGAATAGATGTTTTAGATCTTAACCTGAATAATATAAATTATAAGCAGATAAGATGCTTTAATAATGGGTTCAGCAAAAGTGAACTAATTGAGGCAAAGTTAGTTAAAAGAGTAACAGAAAAGGCTGAATAAAAAGAAGGACTATCTCTAAAACTAAAGATAAAGTTTGGAGGTGATTTTATGTCTAAGAAAAACCAACAATGGTCATGGAATAGTAAAAGATTTAAAAGTCCTGAGAAAAATGAACAAGAACCTGTTAAAGAGATTCAAAATAAACATAAAGATAAGTAATATAAATATAGATAAGAAAATAATAAGCAGATTACTTTAGATGTAATCTGCTTATTATTTTGGCTCTTCTAAAGTACTGTCTTGAAATCAGGGTTATGAAGGTTTTAGTAAAGTTTATATTAACATACATATTTTGTTTAAGTATAAGGAAGATTAATAGGGATAATTATTAATACAAAAAGGAGTGTTTTATTGGTGAAAAGGAAGGTTATCATTTCTACATTATTTATCATAGCTTTATCTATACCTACTGTAGCTTATGGTGTTGGCGAAAATAGTAAAGATAATAATATTAAAAGTTATACTTATGAAGAGAGAAACAATAAGGAACATCATCATAAGGTTGATGGGCATATAACTAATCATAAATACAAGGCTCTATTAGAAGTTGAAGGACTAAACAACGATAATAAGAAAGCTATGGAAGCTGCTTTGGACAAAAGAGCTAAGTTGAGAGAACAGTTTGTCACTGCAACTAAAGGTAAGGACAAGGAGAAAATCGGGTTTGATGAGTTTAAGAAAGAAGCTAAAGCTATAAGAGATAAAGTTATTAATAAAGAAATAACAGAAGAAGAGGGTAAGAAACAGTTTGAAGAACTACAAGTTAAGAAAAGGGAAGCTTCAGAGATATGGAATAGTTTAAGTGAAAAAGGAAAGAAGGATATAGAGGCATTAGAAAAAGAGTCAAAGGCCATAAGAGAAGACGATAGAAAATACTTTGAGGAATATAGAAAAGCTGTTGAGAGTAAGGATTCTAATAGCTTGAATACTTCCGCTAAACATATCATAAAGGCTATAAACAGACAAAATGAATTAATGGAAAAAAAGATAGATATTATAAAAAAAGAGATGAAGTAATCTATCAAAAATCTTATAAATGTTTAAGGTTTTCATAATATATACTTAGGAAAAATCTAGACAAAAAATCGCAAAGAATATGACTTAGCGATTTTTTGTTTTTTTACTTTATATAAAACACACATGAATAAAAATATTTCTATAATTTGCTATAAAATTAGTACAAGTTTATATAAAAATACATTATAATATTCTAAGGGAAAATGACAATAATATGAAGAGGCGTGGGGGAAATTATGCAAGGAGACTTAATTTTACTATTAGGTATTGCAAATATACCATTATATAAGACCATTTATGAGACGTTCTTCCAAGAAACTATGAGAAGAGATGATCCTAAGAATAGGGATGCTTCTTCAACGCAGATTACTAGAATAAAAAGTATTGGAAAAAGAGATGAAAGACTTTCACTTTTTATATTACTATGTGTGTTAGCTGTTATGTTTGAATTCTTTATAATTGAAGGTACAATTTCTATTTTTACCGTATAGCAGTGGCTCTGAATGCAAAACCTTCACAAAGTACAATAAATAAAGAAAACTTATTTGACTACTAGCCATACAATATATTTATAAATACAAAAATAAAATTATTATAAATAGGTTTTACATAAGATCCTTGAAATAAATATTGCACAATTATTAACTTTAAGAATCAGAAAAAACGAAGTACTATTTTAGGAGGGCTATTATGAATAAGAAGAAACCAGTGATAGGAATTATGGGCAATTTACTTCCCATTGAAAGTGGGGCATTCCTAGGAAGTGAAAGGGTATATGTTACCGATGCATATGTAGATTCTATAGTAAGAGCGGGAGGAGCTCCAATAGTTATTCCTCCAATTTTAGATAAAGAAGCATTAGATATAATATTAACACAAGTAGATGGAATACTACTATCCGGCGGATATGATGTAGATCCATTTCTTTATGGGGAAGAACCAAAGCAGAAGATTGGATATGTGCATAGAGCCGTTGATGATGCAACAATAGAAGTGATAAAAGACTCCTATGATAGTGGTAAGCCAATCTTTGGAATATGCAAAGGAATTCAAATACTAAATGTTGTATTTGGTGGAACTTTACACCAAGATATGTCTTATATTGAAGGAAGTTATGTTAAACACGAGCAAAATGCACCTAATTTTAGAGGAACACACTCTGTAGCTGTTGAAAAGAACAGCCAGTTGTATAAAATAATAGGTGGCGATGTTTTAGTTAATAGTTATCATCACCAGGCTATAAATAAAGTGGCTGATGGATTTGATGTTGTAGCAATTGCAGATGATGGAGTAGTGGAAGCTATTGAAAGGCGTGGAGATAACTTTGTACTTGCAGTACAATGGCATCCAGAGATGATGAGTAAATACAATCAAACTATGCAAGCTCTTTTTGATAGATTTGTTGAGGCTTGTTATAAGTAGATATAGATAAATATTTTAATAAAGGATTGAAGTTATGAAAAGAAATGTAACATTGTACACAGTAGATAGCTTTACTGAAGAGCTATTTAAAGGTAATCCAGCTGGAGTATGTATACTAGATGAAGAGTTAGATGACTATACTATGCAGTCAATTGCTAAGGAACTAAAATATTCTGAAACTGCATTTATATTAGACTTCAGAGATAATATATACAGTATTAGATGGTTCACACCAGAATATGAGGTTGATTTGTGCGGACATGCTACCTTAGCAGCATCCCATGTATTATTAAATGATATAAAAATACCTTTTGATTCAATATTATATAGTTATAATAATGGTGTTATCAAAGCTTCAAGTGAAGAAGATGGCAAGATCGGTATGGATTTTCCAATGGATGAGCCTGAAGCTAATATTTGCTTTGATTATAGCGAGATACAAAGAGCGTTAGGTGTAAGCCAATATAATAATGTGATACTTGGTAAGCATACAGGAAAGCTAGTTTTTGAATTGAAGGATGAAAAATCAGTAACAGCTATAAATCCAGATTTTGAGATGTTGAAACATATCAGTATACAAGGTCTAAAAGGAGTAGGGGTTACAGCCACTTCCTTAGAACAGCAATACGATTTTGTTACTAGATACTTTAATCCCTGGGCTGGAGTAAATGAGGATTATGTTACAGGTTCTGTTCATACCTTACTTGCTAAGTATTGGTCCGTTAAGAAGAACAAGCATGACTTAAAGGCTAAGCAGCTTTCTTCAAGAGAAGGCGAAATAGAACTGCACATAATAGATGATCTAAGAGTAAAGCTAACTGGAAAAGCTAGAATAGTTACAAAGGGTGAAATGTTTTTATAAAGTAAAGATAGAGTATAGACAAAGTCTATACTCTATTTCTTTCTTCGTTTTTTAGGAAAGAATCGATATTTTTATATACTTCTAAAATTAAATTCTTTCTTGCTTCTATGCTTGCCCAAGCTATGTGAGGAGTTATAAATAATCTATTTGAATCTTTTACTTGAAGTAAAGGATTGTTTTCCTCAATAGGCTCCTTGCTTATCACATCTAAACCAGCACCAAGGATGAGAGCCTCATCTAAAGCTTTAGCTAGTGCTTCTTCATTTACTATTCCTCCGCGCCCCATATTAAGCAGAACAGCTGTATTCTTCATTAGCTTAAGTTCTTTGTAGTCTATAAGATTTCTTGTAAGTTCATTTAATGGGCAGTGAATAGATACTACATCACTTTCCATAAGTAATTGATTAAGCTCAACTCTTTTATAAGAGCTGTTGGAATTCTTCCCAGAGGTTGAGTAGTATATTACTTTAGCGCCAAAAGCTTCAGCAACTGTTGCTACTCCTCTACCAATTTCACCAAGCCCAATGATTCCAAAGGTTTTATTATTAAGTTCCCAAAAGTTTTTTCCTATATGTGTGAAAATCTCGCTATTAACATAGTGACCACCTTTTACATATTCATCATAGTATTTAAGATTCTCTAAAATGTAAAGTAATGCTGCAAAGGTATGTTGGACAACACTGTTTGTTGAATATCCTGCTACATTTGTAACCACAATGCCTCTATTCTTAGTGTAATTTAAGTCTACGTTGTTAGTGCCAGTAGCTGTAAGGCAAATTAGTTTTAGGCTAGAACAAACATTGAGATTAGATTCATTTAACAGAACCTTATTAGTTATTACTATTTCTGCATCTCTTATTCGCTCTATCACTTTGTTTGCACTTGTTGTTTCATATATAGTAAGCTTACCAAAAGATTTTAATATGCTTAGGTCTATATCATCTCCCAGTGTTTTAGAGTCTAGTATAACTATGTTCATCTTATCTCCTCCATAATATTGAATTGGTATATATACATTATATGATAATAGGTTGCTTATTTATAGATAATTGACTTCATAATATACATATTTAGAATAAGTATTTGCAGACCATATTATATAATTTAAGCTTATGAGTAAATTTATTAGTTTAGGTTTAACATTATCAAACAAATAATGATATAATAAAAAGGTTAGGCTTTATAAGTGGTAAATCACTTTCAGCTATAACGGGAGGTGAAATTTATGAACTTTAAGTACGGTAATTTAAAAGATTTGTGTAAACCTCATATATTGAAAAAAGGAGAATCCTATTATTCAGGAGATTATGCTTTTGATTTTGAGGTTCAGGAGTTAGAAGAAAATTTGGCTAAAGGCATAAGATGCTATGTAGCTTCAGAATATTTTGATCAGTATTTAGTTAATTTTGAAATAGATTTAAAGAATAATCTTTTAACTGGAAGATGTACCTGTGCAAATTATGCAAAGGATGGAAAAGTATGCAGTCATATAGCTGCAGGATATCTATATTATCTTAATAGGCTTGCTAAAAAAGAAAGAAAAGCTTTAGGTGTTGTTGATCAGATTCTAAAATTATATGATGGTTCATTTAAAGTTAATGAAAAAAGGGAACAGCTGAAATTGGATATAAATCTATCTATAGATAAGTCTAATGTATTATTAGATTTAAAAATAGGAGTAGATAAATTATATTCAGTGAGAGATTTACAAAGCTTCATTACAGATATAGATAAAGAAAACTGTATTATCGAATTTGGTAAAGGTTTTATTTTAGACTTTGAACAGCATTACTTTTGTGAAGAGGATCGTAGATTCTTAAAGTATATTCAAGATTTAGCTCTTATAGGAGAACTTGCTTCAGATAAAAACTCTGTAAACAAAATGTTTGACGGAAAATATATGAAACTTGTAGATTCAACTGTTAAGAGCATATTGAACCACTATGAAGATAAGAGCTTTTGTATTACAGTTGATTCAAATAGATATGATGAGTGCGTAATTGCAGAAGAGAACTTAAAATTTGATATAAATATTGAGGAGACCTCAAAGGAAATATTGGTTGAAGCAGTTAATGACCTACCTGTACCCGTAACATCAGATTATGAATATATTTTTTATCAAGGCAAAGTTTATAGATGTGATGAGAATACAATAAAAAGATTTAAGGCTATTGTACCTCTTCTCTTAAATAGTGAAAAAAAGTCACTTGTGATCCAGAAGAAGGAAAAGAGCTTGTTCGTAGGAAGAGTGCTACCGATGATTAATTCTATATCTCATGTAGAGCTTTCAGAAAATCTTAAGAAAGAAATAGTTGAACCAGGTTTTAATCTAAAGAATAAGTTCTACTTTGATAAGGTTGGTAAATCAGTAGTATTGTTTATTAAGTTCGACTATGGTGTGGTAGAGATTGATGCTATTACAGAACAATACAATCCTAAGGATATAGTTGTTATAAGGGATATAGATAGGGAAGAAGAAATAAAAAGATCAGTATTATCTATGGGCTTTGCAAAGAACAAGAATCACTTAGCTATAAGCGACGAACTCAAAATAATTGAGCTTCAAAATGAAGGGTTAGAAAAGCTTGGTCATCTAGGAGAAGTATATTATTCAGAAGCTTTCAAAAAGTTTAAGATTATAAAGAAGCTTACCTTTACAGCTGGAACTAGAGTTAATTCGGAAGACTTGTTAGAGTTCTCATTTAATATAGATGAGCTTACAAGAGAAGAGCTAATGGGAACCATTAAAGCCCTTAGAAGTGGAAAGAAGTATTATAAGGCGTCTGAAAAAGGCTTTATAATGTTAGACAATCCGGTATTAGTTAAGCTGAACAACCTTTTGGAATCTCTAAATATAAAGGAAAATAATATTCTTGAAGACGCTGTTGAATTGGAGAAATATAATGCTCTGTATTTAGACGAAAAATTGAATCAGTACCTTGGAGATAATGTCATAAATAGAGATGACAAATATGTTAAATTGGTACAGTCAATAAAAAAGGTAGATATAGAGGAGATAGATATACCTAAGTTCTTGAATTGTAGTATGAGAAACTACCAGGTTGCTGGGTATAAGTGGTTAAAGACTTTGAATAAGTATGGGTTTGGAGGAATATTAGCAGATGAAATGGGCTTAGGAAAGACACTTCAGACTATTTCCTTGCTTTTATCTTATAAGGAAGAAGAAAAGCTTAATCCATCTATAGTTATATGCCCAACCTCACTTTTGTATAACTGGAAAGAGGAGCTAGAGAAATTTGCGCCATCATTAAAAGTACTTATTTACTATGGAAGTAAAGCTCAAAGAAATAAGCTTGAAACTGAATTTTCTAACTGCGATGTAATACTTACAACTTATCCAATTGTAAGAATCGATATTGAAGAGTTGAAGGACTATAATTTTAATACCATCATAATAGATGAAGCTCAAAATATTAAGAATAGTACCTCTCAAAATTCTAAGAGTGTAAAAGAATTAAAAGGTAAAAATAGATTTGCACTTACGGGGACGCCTATAGAAAATTCTCTTATGGAATTATGGTCTATATTTGATTTTATAATGCCTGGATTCTTGTTTTCTTCAAACTCGTTCAGAAAAAAATATGAAGTGCCAATAGTTAAAGAGGAAGATAAGAAGGTGTTAGAAGATCTTTTATCTAGAGTTACTCCTTTTATATTAAGAAGAAAGAAGAAGGAAGTTCTAAATGAGCTGCCTCCAAAAATAGAAAGAAAAGTGACTGTGGAGCTTAATAAAGAGCAAAGAAAACTATATTCAACCTACGTTAAGGAGTTTAGAAGCGAGATAGAGAGCAACATTGAGAAAAACGGAATAAACAAGAGTAGAATTCAGATACTATCTGCAATAACTAGGCTTAGACAACTATGCTGTGATCCATCCACTTTTATAAAGGATTATGCAGGTGGTAGTGGTAAGTTGGATACTTTATATGAACTAATAGAAAGCTGTATACAGGAAGGGCACAGGATATTGCTTTTCTCTCAATTTACTTCAGCTCTAAAAAATATTGCAAAGCAGCTTAAGCTTATGGACATATCATATATGTACTTAGATGGTACAGTAAAGTCAGAGGAGAGATTAGAGCTTGTAAACTCTTTTAATAGAGGAGATACTTCAGTGTTCTTGATATCATTAAAAGCTGGAGGGGCTGGACTTAACCTTACATCTGCTGATGTAGTAATACATTTTGACCCATGGTGGAATCCAGCTGTTGAGGATCAAGCGACTGATAGAGCGCATAGAATAGGTCAAGAAAATAGTGTAGAAGTTATAAAGCTTATTACAAAAGGAACTATAGAAGAAAAGATTTATAAGCTTCAAGAGAAGAAGAAGGATATAATGAACAATGTTATGGAAGAAGAGGCTATAGCTTCTTCAGTGATAAGCAACATGGACTTAGAAGATATTAAAGATTTATTTAAAGAAGTAGAGATATAGAAATATTTGCCATATGGAATTATTGGTATTGAAATTAATTGGTTATTCATCCGATGCTTTAATGAACTTACGCAAAGAATTAATATGATTTTATCATATTCCATGGCTAAAACTGTAAACTCACTACGTTCGAACAGTACAGTTTCTTAACGCCATTCCATCTGAAAAAATCATTTAATTCTAATTGCTCGCTCATATAGCATCTCCTAAATAACCAATTAATTTAAACAGTATTAATAAAATATGATTACTTATCTTTAATACAAAACTTATTAATTTAAAAGCATTCCTAGTTGGGCTAATACCTCATATATGTTTTTTATCTTTTGAGAAAATATATTTTAAATAACTTTGATTATATGTGTGTGCAAAAAAACTTCACTAAAGAAGGTAGCTTTAGTGAAGTTTTTATATTTAACTTATTAGTTCATTCCTTTGAATTCTAAATACTCATCGTAAGAAGATTTTCTATCAACTACTGCTTCAGGAGTTAATTCTATAACTCTGTTTGCAATAGTTTGAACGAATTGATGATCGTGACAAGCGAATAATACTACGCTCTTGAAGTCTATAAGACCATTATTTACAGCTGTAATTGATTCAAGATCTAAGTGGTTTGTAGGTTGATCAAGAATTAGTACATTAGCTGAGCTTAGCATCATTCTAGACAACATACAACGAACCTTTTCTCCTCCGGAAAGTACGCTAGCTTCTTTTAGTGCTTCTTCACCAGAGAACAACATTCTTCCTAAGAATCCTCTTAAATAGCTTTCAGACTTTTCATCTGAGAACTGTCTCAACCAGTCAACAAGGGTAAGGTTACAGTCGTTAAAGAATTCATTGTTATCCTTAGGGAAGTAAGCTTGAGAAGTAGTTATACCCCATTTAAAGCTACCAGTATCAGGTTCTAATTCACCAGTTAGGATTTTGAATAAAGTAGTAACAGAGATTTCATCTCCTACGAAAGCTATTTTATCTTCTCTTCCAACCATGAAGCTTACATTGTCAAGTACTTTAACTCCATCTATTGTCTTGCTTATTCCATCAACAGTAAGAACATCATTTCCAACTTCTCTTTCAGGTTTGAATCCTACGAATGGATATCTTCTGCTTGAAGGTTGAATATCATCTAATGTTATCTTATCTAATAATTTCTTTCTTGAAGTAGCTTGCTTAGACTTAGAAGCATTGGCACTAAATCTTGCGATAAAGTTTTGAAGGTCCTTAATCTTTTCTTCCTTTTTCTTGTTTTGGTCCTTTGACATTTGAAGAGCTAATTGGCTTGATTCATACCAGAAATCATAGTTACCAACATAAAGCTTAATCTTACCAAAGTCAACATCACAGATGTTAGTACATACCATGTTTAAGAAGTGTCTATCATGGGATACTACTATAACTGTACCTTCAAAGTCTGCAAGGAAGTTTTCAAGCCAGTTTATTGATTTTATATCAAGGTGGTTTGTAGGTTCGTCAAGTATTAGTACGCCTGGTTTACCAAACAATGCTTGAGCAAGTAAAACCTTTATCTTTTCTCCACCAGTTAGTTCACCTACATTTCTGTAATGAAGATCAGTTCCTATACCTAAGCCTTGAAGTAAAGCTGAAGCTTCTGATTCTGCTTCCCATCCATTAAGGTCTGCAAATTCACCTTCAAGCTCAGAAGCTCTTATACCATCTTCATCGCTAAAGTCTTCCTTAGCATATAGAGCATCTTTTTCAGTCATTATTTCATAAAGTCTTTCATTACCTCTTATTACTGTTTCTAATACTTGGCTATCGTCATATTGATAGTGGTCCTGTTTAAGTACAGAAACTCTCACATTTGGAGCAACAATAACTTCTCCAGTATTAGGTTCTACTTCCCCAGATAATATCTTAAGGAAGGTTGATTTTCCTGCTCCATTTGCTCCTATAACACCATAGCAGTTTCCTGGAGTGAATTTTAGGTTAACATCTTCAAATAGTTTACGTCCACCATATCTTAAGCCTATATTACTTACGTTTATCATTTACACTTTCCTTTCCGTTTTTCATCATTTTTATAACAAAAGCATTTTCAATTATTATTATAAATGCTTTTTATTGCAATATATAAAATATATTAGTAAACAACTTTAAGGATAATACTGTCTTAACAAACATAAACTAAAAAGTCGCTATAAGTTAAAACACTTTCAACACAATTCAAGATTATATCATAAAAAATAGGTTTTAGTATATATATTAGAATGGAAAAAAAGTAAGCTATCTCTTATTGAGATAGCTATAGTTCTTTAGGTTTTATGCATAATTCTCTGCTTCATTAATTAGTTCATCCATTAATTCTCTAACAGTTACAATTTTATCTACTCTATGGGCATTGCTTCCACAGAAAATTAAAGCATTATCAAGGTCACCTTCAACAGCATTTATAAGAGCCTTAGTTATGCAGTAAGGGGTAGTAGCAGGATTACACTTAGTTATGCACTTGTAGCACTTTGTAACCTTAATATTTCCTTCTTTTGTTTTTTCAACAAAAGGATTAAGTATAGCACGGCCAGGCATCCCTACAGGACTTTTAACTATTGATATATCTTCAATAGTAGAATTTACATATGCCATCTTAAAATTGATGTGGGCATCACATTCTTCAGTTGCCACGAATCTAGTTGCCATTTGAACACCACTTACTCCCAGTTCAAGCATTTTTGCTATATCACCACCAGTAAATATTCCGCCAGCAGCTATAAGTGGAATTGATTTATTATATTTTTCTTCATATATTTTAATAGTCTTTAGGATTTTAGTTAACTCATCTTCTACAGAATAAGCTTCGTTAGTTAACTCAGCAAGTTTAAAGCCAAGATGACCACCAGCTTGAGGACCTTCATACACTAATGCATCAGGAGCAACTTTATAGTTTCTATCCCAAACCTTCATTATTACATTGGCAGCTTTGTCAGAAGATATGATTGGCGCCATTTTTACATCAGAACCTTTACATAGTTCAGGTAGATGAGTAGGAAGACCAGCGCCAGATATTATTATTTGAGCACCAGCTTCGATTGAAGTTTTTACTAGTTCATCATAGTTATTAGCAGCACACATTATATTAACACCGATAATACCATCTTTAGCTTTGCTTAAAGCAGTTATTATATGATTCTTTAATGCTCTTAAGTTTGCTTCTAGTGGAGATTTTTCAAAATCAGGTTCTTTAAAACCTATTTGAGCAGCTGAGATTATTCCAATCCCACCACAGGATGCAACAGCAGATGCTAAGTTTGACAAAGAAACACCTACTCCCATTCCTCCTTGTATTATCGGAACCTTTGCGATTAAATCACCAATTTTCAGTGGTTTTAGTTTCATAAAAATTTCCCTCTCTCGAATAAAAAAAATATTTTGATAGTCAAAGTATTTATATTATAGTATAGTAATGTATGTAGAGATTAATGTCAACTAGAGATTTACATAACAATTCGTAGCTTACTTATCTAAAATAATCATCATTAATAATAAATTGAAAAAACAAGCTTAAATCAACTAATTTGTTACATAAATGTAGTTATATATGTAGTTATAGGCAATAATTAAAAATAATCAATGAGTTTGCAATATTTCAAATTTGAATATAAGGATTTGAAATGCAGGATATTTCCTAACTGTTATAGTTTAATAATAAAAAGTCATAGAAATATATTGATTTTATTAAATTATAATGCAATTTATTCATTAATTAATCTTGCCAGATAATATTTTTTGTAAGAAAATAAAAGTAAGTTGTAGAAAGAAAATAATTAGATTTGGGAGAAACTTAATGGAAACTATTTTAGATTTTTTTAAGAATAGAGGTTTTAAAAGAATAGCAATCCTAGCAGTAATTGCTGTTTTGGCTTATTTGCTTAGAAGCTTTGCTAATATATTTTTGATAACTTTTATATTGGCTTATCTTATGTATAGGCTTCAAAGCTCTATTAATAGAAGGCTTAGCAAATTTGTAAGGTTTGATAAAAGAATAACCATAGGTATACTATATGTTTTATTAATAGCCATAGTTGCTTTTGG
Source organism: Clostridium sp. C8-1-8 (assembly GCF_009928445.1). Taxonomy (GTDB): domain Bacteria; phylum Bacillota; class Clostridia; order Clostridiales; family Clostridiaceae; genus Clostridium_AR. The sequence continues at coordinate 73,344 of NZ_JAABNO010000023.1, forward strand.
GCTAAGTAAGTATTTGCCTATAATAGTTTACCAAGTTATTCAAGTAGTAAAACAGGCAGTTGCCTTTTATATGGCTCCTCATGACAGCCCTATACTAAACTATGCAATAGAGCATACAAAAAAGCTTGAAATAGGTGGATCTGTAAATCAGTGGGGAGATGCCTTAATAAGATATGTAGCGGATATAAGCAAACTAGGCTTTAATATATTTGTTTCTCTAATTTTAAGCTTATTTTTCTTATTAGAGCAAGGTAAAATCGTTGAGTTTACTAAGAAATTTAAGTATAGCAAGATTTCAAGCTTTTATATAGAATTAGAGTATTTCTGTCAAAAGTTCATAAGATCCTTTGGTAAGGTAATAGAGGTCCAGATAATAATAGCGGTTGTAAACAGTGTTTTATCAGTATTTGCTCTTACTCTTGTTGGTCTTCCTGATGTATTAGGATTAGGAATAATGATTTTGATTTTAGGGTTGATACCTGTAGCCGGTGTATTTATATCCTTAATACCTCTTGCATTGACAGCCTATGCAGCTGGCGGAACAACAAAGGTTATATATGTGATAATAATAGTTGCAATACTACATGCACTAGAAGGATATGTATTAAATCCTAAATTGATGTCATCAAAAACCGAACTTCCAGTGTTTTATACCTTTATAATACTGATCATATCAGAACACTTTTTTGGAGTTTGGGGACTTATCATAGGAATTCCAATATTTATATTTTTGATTGATTTAGTTGAGATTGATGATGGTGAGGAAAAGAAGTAGTTGTAAATAATGATATAAAGAGGAGAAGATCATGTATAGTATAGTGAATATAAGCAATTTGTGTGGAAATCTATATACAATTGAAGTTAATGCAAAAAGAGTGGCTAAATCAGCAAAACCAGGTCAATTCATAATGCTTAGAATAGATGAGAAAGGTGAAAGATTGCCTTTCACCATTTGCGATAGTAATAAAGATAGTGGAACTATAACCATAGTTTTTAGATTGGTTGGGGATTCAACTAAAGAATTAGCAGCTTTAAAGCTAGGAGATGAGCTTCTAGACTTTGCAGGACCTTTCGGACAACCATCAAAATTGATAAGTGAAAAGAGAGAAGTTCTTAAGGACAAAAAAATACTATTTATTACTGAAGGAACTGCAGCAACAAGAATTTACTCAGAAGTTAGATATCTGGCTGAGATAGGAGTAGGTTTCAAGGCCGCTTTAAACTTTAAGGATAGAAATAGTCTAGTATACATAGATGAAATAAAAGAAACAACTGATAATCTAGTTATATCAACCGTTGATGGATCAGTAGGATTTAAAGGTACAGCAATAGATACTTTAAGTAATTTACTTCAGGAAGAAAGCTTTGATTTGGTTATTGCTATGGGCTCCATAGATATGATGGAAGGTGTATGCAATTTAACTAAAGAAAAGGGAATAGAAACAGTAGTTAGTTTGACAACTTTGATGTTAGATGGCACTGGTATGTGCGGGGCTTGCAGAGTGACTGTAGGTGGGAAAGTGATGTTTGCTTGCCAAGATGGTCCAGAATTTGATGGACATAAGATAGATTTCGATGAAGTAAGAAGAAGACAGAATATATATAATTCATATGAAGCAAAGGCTGAATTTAGAGATTTATACGGTAAAGAACACAGAATTCAAGAAGAGGCTGCATTTGAGGTGAGTGAAAATGATTAGATTAGAAAGAGTTCCTGTAAAAGAGCAAGAGGTTAAGATAAGAATAAATAATTTTAATGAAGTTAATCTTGGTTATGATGAAGATGAGGCTGTGCAAGAAGCGGAAAGATGTCTTCAGTGCAAGGTTCCAAAATGTGTAGCAAAATGTCCGGTTAATAATAAAATTCCAAGCTTTATAAAATCAATAAAGGAAAGAAACTTCAAAGAAGCTGCTGATATAATAGCTACAGCAAATGCCCTTCCTTCAGTTTGTGGAAGAGTATGTCCTCATGAACTACAATGCGAAGGTGGCTGTGTCATGGGGATAAAAGGAGAGGCTATAGCTATTGGAAGACTAGAAAGATTTGTAGGAGATTGGAGTATTCGTAATGGCATAGAGCTTGATAAGCCTGAAGTTGTCCTGGATAAGTCAGTAGCTGTAATTGGTAGTGGACCAGCGGGGCTTGCATGCGCAGGTGATTTGGCTAAGCAAGGATATCAAGTTACTATATTTGAGGCTCTTCATGAGTTTGGAGGAGTTCTAACTTGGGGGATACCAGAGTTCATACTGCCTAAGGAACTTGTTGTTAACAATGAGATAAAAAAGCTTAAAAAACTTGGTGTTAAATTTGAAAAAAATGTAATGATAGGTAAAACTATAACTATAGACGAGCTTTTGGAAGAGGAAGGCTTCGATGCAGTCTTCATTGGAACAGGAGCTGCTATGCCAAGCTTTATGGGAATACCAGGTGAGAACTTAAATGGGGTAATGTCCGCAAATGAGTTCTTGACTAAGAATAATCTTATGAGAGATTACAAAGAAGATTATAAAACACCTCTAGTTGTTGGAAAGAAGGTAGTGGTTGTTGGTGGAGGGAATGTTGCTATGGATGCTGTTAGAACTCTATTAAGAGTTGGGGCAGAAGCGCACATGGTATACAGAAGATCTGAAGCAGAGCTTCCAGCAAGAAAAGAAGAAATAGAATATGCAAAAGAAGAAGGAGTACACTTCCATCTTCTAAACAATCCAATAGAAATAGTTGCAGATGATCATCAGTGGGTTAGAGGTGTAAGATGCATAAAGATGGAACTAGGAGAGCCTGACAAGTCAGGAAGGAGAAGTCCAGTTCCAGTTGAAGGATCAGAGTTCATCTTAGAGGCTGACATGGTTATTATGGCAATAGGAACAAAGTCCAGTTCTTTAATAGGTGATACCACAAGTGGATTAGACACTAATAAGTGGAACCTAGTTGTAATAGATGAAGAGACTGGAAGAACTTCAAAAGAACATGTTTATGCTGGAGGAGATGTTGTAACTGGCCCAGCTACAGTAATAAAGGCTATGGGTGCAGGAAGAAAAGCTGCTAAAGCCATAATTGAAGATTTGTCAAAGTAAGTTTTTACAGAAATAGAAGTCATGCATATAAAAGTAGATTAATCTGCTTTTATGCATGACTTTTTTACTGTTAAGGAAACTATATATTTTTTTATTATCTAGTCCTAGCAATATGAAGACTTTAAAGTAGCTTTTTAGGATAAACAATAAGAAATAGAATTATGTGGACTACCATAATTTCTTCACATAGGTTTAAAAAACTTCCTCCTCTATTGCGGTAGCTTCCATATAGTTGATAAAGCGTCGTAGTTTGCTTGCAGTTTCACGAGTTATTTCATTATTTTCAAGTAAACTTTGAACCTCATCTCTTTCAGCTTGAAGTGCCTTAAGATGAAGGCGGCTTCTTTGCTTACTTATATCATTGGAAGTTTCACTTAGATTAATGGTGTTAAGCCGTCTTATTATGTCGTTATAGTGATCTATTACCGCAAGAGAAGCATTTCTGTTTTCAGTATCTATTTGTGATTTAATTGCCTCAACTGCAGCCTTTGAGGTTAGCACCTTTATTCTCTTTACCTCCTTCATATTCATAGGATTTATATTTAACTGTTTCTTAATAAGTTTTGCCAAGGACTCTCTTATTAACTCAATCTTAGTTAACGTCTGAATGATAGGTGGTTTTGATAGGCAACTCTCAACCTTAGATATAGCATCTTCAAATTTTTCTACAGTAGCTGGATTTATTTTTTTATCTTGTAGCAGTTTATTTATTTCCTTTCGTTCAGCATTGAGGCCAATCAAAAATATATCTCTTTCTTTTTTTCTGTCTTCTATTGTAAGATTAATATTTTCGGAATTTATAGGATTATCATTTTTTATTTTTTCGCACACGGTTATCAGCGAAGAAGCAGCTAACTTATTCTCTTGATTAGTTTCGTCGTTTATAAGCCTTATTGCAGCGTCCATAACTTGCTTTAGAGCCTTGTGACTTGATTTATTTGTATTGATATCGGATTCGCTAGCTTCTTCACCTAATACCATTGGCAGAATAAAGCTTGCTATGGATATAGTTAGTAGTATTACACCAGCTGATATGAATATTATAAGATCACGTTGTGGAAATAGGTTTCCATTCTCAAGATAAAATGGAATTGAGAATGCTCCAGCAAGGGTTATTGCGCCGCGGGCACCTGCTAGTGCGGTTATAAGTGAGTTTGAAAACCGATTTGGTTTGTCTTCTATACATTCATCCTCACTCCATTTTTCATTCCACATACTATATACCCATAGGAATCTTAGTAAAATCATACTTAATGAGATAATTATAATATACATTAATACCTTAAAGTTGCTTATGGTGTCATCTCTAAATATTACAGCCATAACCGCTGGGATCTGGAGTCCTAAAATTAAAAAAACTAATCCATTTATTATAAATAAAAGCACAGCCCAAGTACTTCTGGAAACGAACTTTAATTTCGATATGATAGGCTCGGAATAATCAGCTTGTAAAGAATGAAGAATACCTGCTGCAACTACAGCTAGTATTCCAGATACTCCAATTTCCTCGGATACAAGATATATTATAAAGGGAGTAATAATTTGCATAAGTACATGAAAGGTAGCATCTTCAAGCCCTAATCTACGTATGAAGGCTGTAAGTTGAGCGATTAATAGGGATAGAAGAGCTCCTACTAAAAAACCGCCTATGGATATGATAAAGAAGCTAAAAGCAGCATTTGAAAAAGAAAATGCTCCGGTTACAGTGGCGGCTATGGCAAACCTAAAGGTAACTAATCCTGATGCATCGTTCGTAAGTGCTTCTCCTTCTAAAAGTGTCATGATCTTAGAGGGAAGATGTATTCTTTCTGACAATGAGCTTACTGCCACAGCGTCAGTAGGAGATAAAATAGCTGCTAAAGCAAAGCATGCAGATAGTGGAATACTAGGTATCATAATATTGATTATATAGCCAACTATAAAAACAGTTGCAAATACCAAGCCGAAGGCCATTAGGAATACTGGACTTTTTAGCTTCCACAGCTCTTCTTTTGACGTCATTTTGCCATCATTATATAAGAGTGGAGCAACAAATAAAACCATAAATAGCTCTGGTTCTAGAGGCATATGTATTCCAGTAGGTAATATAGCTAATATTATGCCTATAGTAATTTGGATTAATGGTACTGGTACAAAAGGAATCAGTCTGCTCAAAATATTAGATACTACAATGCTAAGAAGTAGGATAAGTACAACAATAAATATATCCATATGTTTTCACCTTTCTTTAGCTAGGAATAAAGAGTTTACTAAGTGAAATTCAATACTTAGTATTTTGTGCATCATTTTATATCATATTAACAATACAGATATATTTATTTCCTAAATAAATATTAGTTATAAGATTTATTTAGGAAATCCAACAGTTACACTTTCGAATAGTAAAATATAACGATTAAGCTAAGATTATCTGTTAATTAAATAACAAAAAGTAGTGTAAATCTATAGATGTTATAGCTATAAGCAGCATTAAAATTAAATTCATAGTAATAGAGTTTGTTTTAAAGTAGCACTCAATGTAAAAATGACACGATAATCTATATAAATTTATTAAAACTTAAGAGAATAGCCTTTAAATGTAAGAACTAAATTAAATTTTGTTGTAATAAAACTTTATGAGAAACACAACTTTAAAGGTATAATTCATAAATAATATTTATTAATTATGCTTAAAAAATTAATTGGATTAATATAATACACCACTATATAATAAAGATGTCACATTGTTAAGTGATTAACTTCACAATCTTTTTCACAACGCTAGTAACAATTATAATAATATATTTTAATTTGAAGGAGAGATTTATTATGGCAGAACGTATTACAGGACATACAGAACTTATAGGATTAATAGCTTACCCTATTAGACATTCAAGCTCACCTAGGATGCATAATGAGGCTTTTGCAAAGTTAGGTTTAGATTACGCATATCTAGCTTTTGAAGTTGATAACAGTACTTTAGAAGATACTATAAAAGGTTTTAGAGCTATGAAGGTAAGAGGAAGTAATGTTTCTATGCCTAATAAAACTGTTGTACATAAATATTTAGATAAGCTATCACCAGCAGCAGAACTTTGTGGAGCTGTAAATACCATAGTAAATGATGATGGAGTATTAACTGGACATATTACAGATGGAATGGGATATATGTCAGCATTAAAAGATGCAGGCATAGATGTGATTGGTAAAAAGATGACCATTGTTGGAGCAGGTGGTGCTGCTACAGCTATTGAAATCCAAGCAGCATTAGATGGAGTATCCGAAATATCAATTTTTAATATAAAAGATGGTTTCTGGGAAAGAGCAGAGCAAACAGTAAAAAATATCAATGAAAAGACCAATTGTAAAGCTACACTATATGATTTAGCTGATTTAGAGGTACTAAAGAGAGAAATAGAAAGTAGTTACATTTTTACTAATGCAACAGGTATGGGAATGAAACCACTAGAAGGAAAGACATATATTCCAGATAAAAACTTCTTCAGACCTGAGCTTATAGTAGTAGATATAGTTTATTCTCCAGCAGAGACAGCTATGTTAAAGATGGCTAAAGAAGTAGGTTGTAAGACAATGAATGGACTTGGTATGATGTTATTCCAAGGTGCCGCAGCCTTTGAGATGTGGACAGGAAAACCTATGCCAATTGAATACATGAAAGAGATATTAGACATCAAGTACTAATATATTGAAGGGATGAAAGAATAATGGAACAGAAGATTAATTATAAAAAGTACTATCTGACGGCATTTGTATTGTATTTAAACTATTTTATTCATGGTATAGGAGTTTCGATTTTAGCTCAATATAAGCAGCAATTTGCAGCTCAATGGGGCGCAAAGCTTCTAAGTAATGGTACTTATGATGTCAGTTCAGTTGTAATGGTTATAGCGGCACTTGGGCTAGGACGTTTAGTAGCACTTCCTTTTTCAGGTCCACTATCCGATAAGATAGGTCGTAGAGCTTCAGCATTAATAGGTATAGCTTCATATATAATATATCTAGTAGGCATAGCATTTTCACCAAATGCCTCAGTAGCGTATGTATGTGCACTAGCAGGGGGGATAGCTAACTCTTTCCTTGATACAGGAGTAATACCTGCTTGTATGGAAATATTAGTAGAATCAACTGGTCTTGCAAGTATATTAACAAAGTTATTTATATCAGTAGGTCAATTAGGACTTCCTATGATGATAGGATACATAGCTGCAAATAATATGTCTTACAAAACTTTATTTTATGTGATGGCTGGTTTATTTGTTGTAATAGCTTTACTTGTAGCTATTATGCCAATGCCTAAAACAAGTCTTGATAACAAGGGACAAGAAAAAGAAGAATCCTTATTCCAAAAGATTAAATCAGTTAAGTTTACACCAACAAGTATCGCACTTATATTAATAGGCTTTACTTGTACTTCAACTTTCCAATTATGGTTAAACTGTATACAAGAATTTGCTAAGTCAACTGGACTTAAAAATCCAAGCGTTATACAAACATACTATTCGATTGGAACTATTGTAGCAGTTATTTTAACAGCATTATTGGTAAAACAAACTATTAAACCAGTTAGAATATTGGTTGTATATCCTCTTATTGCTATGATTATGCTTATAATTGTTTATGTGGTTAAGACGCCTCAAATAACACTTATAGGTGGGTTTGTAATTGGTTTTTCAGCAGCAGGAGGAGTATTACAGTTAGCAGTTTCAACTATAAATGATATGTTCCCTAAGATAAAAGGGATAATTACAAGTATCATAATGATAGCATCTAGTGCAGCTAACTATGCTGTGTTATCAGTAGCTGGTGGTATAACTAAGTCATTTGGAGTGAATGGACCTAAATACGTATTATTACTGAATATAGCAATAACATGTGTTGGAGTATTACTTGCAATATATGTTAATATGAGTTATAGGAAAACTTCAGTTGCAAATAATAGTGTAAGGGCATAATACATGGAGGTAAATATGAATACAGTTAAAGTTAAGAATATAGTTTTAGGGGATGGAATTCCTAAAATATGTGTGCCAATAGTAGCTAAGACAAAAGAAGAAATAATAGCAGAAGCTCTAAGCTTTAAGGATATACATGTAGACGTAGTAGAATGGCGTGTAGATTGGTTCGAACAGGTATTTGACATAGAAAAAGTAAAAGATGTGTTGAAGGATTTAGTACCAGCATTAAATAATATACCGCTTTTATTTACCTTCCGTACTTCAAAAGAGGGTGGAGAAAAAGCGATAGAACCTAGAGTTTATGCTGATCTTAACAAGTCAGTTGCAGCTACTGGTCTAGTGGATTTAGTCGATGTTGAAGCTTTTACTGGAGACGATATAGTTAAAGAAATCATTGAAGGTGTACATGCATATGGAGTGAAAGTAGTGGCATCAAACCATGATTTTGGAAAAACTCCATCTAAAGATGATATAATATACCGTCTAAGAAAGATGCAGGATTTAGGAGCAGATATTCCTAAGATTGCGGTAATGCCAAAGTCAAAGCTAGATGTTTTAGAATTGTTAGAAGCAACAGTTGTAATGTCTGAAAAATATGCTGATAGACCAATAATAACAATGTCAATGGCTGGTACTGGCGTTGTAAGTAGACTTACAGGAGAAGTTTTTGGATCCGCTTTGACTTTTGGAGCAGCAAAAAAGGCTTCCGCTCCTGGACAAATAGGTGTAGAAGACTTATATGGAGTACTACAGCTATTACATAGAAGTATTCAATAAGAATAGATTTAAATAAGGCTCTGTTAAAGTACGTGTTGAAATTATGTCGCTTGCTAGAACTTTTTATATAAGGTTCAGAATAGGCAGATGCACAAGAAAATCCACTGAAGAAAGTCGCTTCAGTGGATTTTTTATTCTTTAAGAAATTATATCTTTGATAAATCTGTGGATAACTATATGTAAATGCCTTAAATGAATAAATAGGAGAAAGAATAAAAGAAGAGAAATTATGTCTTCTACCAGATTATTTGAATAAACATTAAGAAAGCAAGATACGCAAAAAAGATCCCTGAAGAAATGCGCTACAGCGACTTTTTTTATTTATCCTCTTGTGGAGTTAAAAAGTTCTTTTGGCTATAATTCACAGCAAAGTCCTTAAATAGATGAACTGTCGGACTTAGATACTTATTCTTTATATAGGCCATATAGATAAAACGTTTATGTGGAGGATTTGTTATCTTGATGGTTTTTATATCAAAATGGTTTAGAACCCATACCTTAGGGACAACAGCTATACCGTAGTTTATTGCAACCAAGCCAGCAGCAGCGCTATCTTCTTCTACCTCGCAAATTATTTTTGGTGTAACACCTATCTCATCAAATAAACTATCAATTAAAGGACGAATTCCGCTTTGCTTATTATAATAAACAAAAGGATAATCGGAGGTTTCTTTTAAATCTATACTATCATACTTAGAAAGAGGATGTTCTCTTGAAGTTATAAGCACTAATTCTTGCTCCACTAGAGGTGTGAAATTTATGTTTTGTTCATCCTCAACTAAAGAGCAAAAGGCCAGATCAAACTTTTCTTCTTTTAGCCCTTTAATTATATCCTTGGTATTACCTTGGCTGAAGTTAAAGGATATATTTTTATTTGCATCATCACTGATAAATTCCTTAATCATATTAGGGACAAAATGAGGGCCTAGCGTATAAATAAAAGCTAGATCAATGGTCCCGTGAGAGGGATTCACTAATCTCTTAAGCTCTTTTTCGCCTCTTTCAAGCTCATTTAGAGACCTATCCACATAGTTAAGAAAAAAACGACCATATTTGGTTAGTCTTATATTTCTTCCTTGTTTTTCAAATAGGTAAACACCCAGCTCTTTTTCTAGTTCAGAGATGGCATAAGTTAAATTAGGCTGTGTTATTGAGAGCTTTTCAGCAGCTAAGGTAACATGCTCAAGCCCTGCTAATACTCTAAAGTACTCTAATTGTTTTAAGTTCAAAGCTATTCACTCCTTACATATCTGTTAGTGTAAGTATAATTGAATTCATAAAAATTATCTATAGATAAAGCTAAAAATATTGATTAGATTTATGATAACTCGCATATTATAATTAATTATGTTAGTTTGTTATTTAACAAATTAAGTTTCAGTGTTGTGAGAAAAAAGTGTGAGAAGTATTTTGTAAATATCTATATAGCTTTACTACTTTATTTTAGAAATATTATTTTAATCTTCATAGGATTAGAGAAAATGCTGATGATTTTACAGAGATTAATAATATGAGGAAACTATAAAGATAGAGGAATACATGCAAAAGAATAAATAAGAAGCAGTTAAATTACTTGTTTTTTTATGGAGGTAAGAAACTTATGAAGTATAGTAATATTTTTAGTCCTTTAAAAGTTAAAAACATGACAATAAAGAATAGAATAATAATGCCGCCAATGGGAAGCAACTATGCTAGCCAAAGTGGTGAAATAAATAACGATCATATCAAATACTATGAACAAAGAGCAAAAGGTGGAACAGGACTTATTATTGTTGAAAATGCAGCAGTGGAGTTCCCTTTAGGTTCAAATGGAACAACTCAGCTAAGAATAGATCATGATAGTTTTATTCCTGCTTTATATAGACTAACAGAAAGATTGCATAAGTATGGAACTTGTGTGGCTATGCAAATTAATCACTCTGGAGCATCTGCGGTTCCAGAAAGAATAGGTTGTCAGCCTGTTTCATCCTCTAATATTCCTTCAAAGACTGGAGGAGCAGTGCCAAGACCTCTTGAGAAGGAAGAGATATTAAGGATTGTTGAAAACTATGGAAAAGCTGCTAAAAGAGTTCAGACTGCAGGCTTTGATGCAGTTGAGATACATGCTGGACACTCATACTTGATATGCCAGTTCTTATCACCACTATATAATAATCGTACTGATGAATTTGGTGGAAGCTTAGAAAATAGAGCTAGATTTGCTCGAATGGTAATAGATAGTGTACGAGCTACTGTAGGACCAATGTTCCCAATATCACTTAGAATAAGCGCTGATGAGCTTCTAGAAGGTGGTAATACCTTAGAAGATACTCTAAAGATACTAGAATATTTAAATGAGGAAGTTGATATATTCAACGTTTCTGCAGCTTTAAATGATTCCCTTCAATATCAGATAGACAACATGAATCTAGAGGATGGTTGGCGTTCTTATATGGCTAAGGCTGTAAAAGAAAAATTTAATAAGATAACCATAACTACAGGAAATATAAGAAGACCAGAAGTTGCTGAGAGACTACTAGCAGAGGGGCAGGCTGATTTAATAGGAATTGGTCGTGGACTTATAGCTGATCCTAATTGGGTGAAGAAGGTAGAAAATAATGAGGAAGATATGATAAGAAAGTGTCTTTCTTGCAATATAGGCTGTGCAGGTCATAGAATAGGTTTAAATAGACCTGTAAGATGTACTATGAATCCAGATACAATCAATGAAGATGAATATAAGAGTTTGAGAGTTAAAAGGCCTACTACAGTTGTAGTTGTGGGTGGAGGAACTGCAGGACTTGAAGCAGCTTGCACAGCAGCTGAAGTAGGATGTACAACCTTCCTATTTGAAGAAAAAACTTACTTAGGTGGACTAGCAAAAGATATTTCTACACTGCCAGATAAAAATAGAATATCATTTTTGCCAGAGTATTTAATAAGAAGAGCTGAAGGCTTAGATAATTTGGTGATTTACACAGGTACAAAAGCTGATCTTAAAGCTATAGAAAACCTTAAGCCTAATGTTATAGTTAATGCAACTGGTTCTAAGCCATTACTTCCACCTATAAATGGTCTGCTTGATCGTATTGATAAAGAAGGAGAAAATGTTCATTCAATTTTCGGGCTTCTTAAAAATATAGATTGCTTTGAGGATGCAGAAGGAAAGAAAGTTGTAGTAATAGGTGGAGGAGCTGTAGGACTTGATGTTGTAGAGTTCTTTGCTGAAAAGAAGGCTGAGGTGTCAATTGTTGAAATGATGCCTATGCTAGGAAGAGATTTAGATGTAATAACCAAGCTTTCAATGATGGATATAATTAAAAAGAATAAGGTACAGGTACATACAAGCACAGCTCTTACAGAAGTTGCCTCAGATCATTTTAAAGTTAAGAAGAATGATGTAATAGAAAACTTAGATTTTGATTATGGTTTTGTATGTCTAGGAATGAGACCAGAAAACCCAATACTTGATGATTTGAAGAATCATTTTAGTGATAAAAATATTGAAATATTGAATATTGGAGATAGTGCGAGAACCAGAAAGATAATAGATGGTATTGCAGAGGGTAGGGATGTAATTCTTACATTACAAAAGATAGGCTCCATATAATATAAATGATTGAGTACTAGGGAAAAATAGAATAAAATATATTAACCAAACACCTGAGTTCATTGAAACTTTTACAATGCTTAGGTGTTTGGTTAGCTGGTTTTAGATAAAAATTATATTAAAGCACCGAAGACAACTTAAACTTTAGGTTCTGTTAAGATACTGTATTGAAATTAAGTGGTCAGTCATCCGATGCTTAGATGAGCTTGCGCAAAGAATTAA
>NZ_JAABNO010000024.1 GCF_009928445.1 Clostridium sp. C8-1-8
TTCTAATTGCTCGCTCATATAGCATCTCCTTCTTAACCACTTAATTTCAACAATATTCTTAAACATAGCCAAAAACTAATAAGACTAGCATAAAGAATAATATTGCAACAATATATATATAATATGATTGTATTACCCTTCTATAAATTATTGAAGACACTGCATCAGATTGAAAAACGACTTCTAAGTTACTTAGAAGTCGTTTTTTACTTTGTAGAAGGATATAAAATTTTTTGCTAGCTAAACCTAGCAATTTCGGTGTATCAGAAACAGATCTTTGGGTTAAATAGAAAAAATAAAACTATGAAGCCTGCCAGAATTTCTTAACATATATTCAGAAAAGACAGCTACGAAAAATCACACCGAAGAAACTGGCTTCGGTGTGATTTTCTATGTACTTTCAAGTAATACTATAATAACTATTCCAGGTTCATGTAATAATCTAATAAGTCTTCAATGGTTACTATACCTACAACTTTATCATCTTCAACTACAGGCATAGAGATAATATCATTTTTCCTTAAACGCTTGGCTACCACTTCAACATCTTCATTAGCTTGAGCTAGAATAATAGACTTTGACATAACCCAGTCTACAGGACAGTTTTCATAGTGGCCAGGGGTTATCATAAATCTATAAATATCAGCTTTTACGACCATTCCAACTAAGGCATTACTTTCATCCACTACAGGCATACCATTTAGGTTAAGTTCATCCATTATTTTCAATGCTTTGTCTATATCATCGTTTACCTTAAGTGTTTTAGTATTGCATTTTAATATACTTTTTATTTTCATGATATCATCTCCTGTTTAAGTGATTATATACTTTCATTTTACTACAAAAAAACATAGAAAAAAACATATATTCAGAAAATTTCGAATAAACAAGGTTGTAGAAATACATATTTTTACTATAGCAAATTATTACTGGTGTTATTTTGATATAAAGTTATAATTTTGATATACATATTTTGTAATATATTATATAATAAGCATGTATATTTTAGTTGTAGCAGAGTAGCCTCAAAATATCAATAAGGAGGAAACGCTTTGAAGTATATGTATAAGTTGAAGTATTTGATTATAATAATAATTTTCGGAATATTCAATTTTATGCTTTTTGGAATCTTTCAAGAGCCTGCTACTGAGAGAGAGCAAATAAAACCAGAGATAGTACTTATTTGCCATGTAAAGTCTAATCCTTACTGGCAATATATAAAGAATGGAGCGGAGAAGGCAGCGAAGGAAAGAAATGCAGTTGTAAAGGTTGAAGGACCTGACTATGCCAATGTGGATGAAGGACTTAAGCTTATAAATATGGCTTATGCAGCAAAGGTTAGCGGAATAATAACCTATGTACAGGAAGAAAGTAAGTATAACTCAGTGATCAATAAGGTTGTTGATAGTGGAATACCTATTTTGACCATTGATTCAGATGCTCAGCAAAGTAAACGTTTAGCATACGTTGGTACCGATAATATAGGTGCTGGAACTGAAGGGGCAAAAGAAATGATAAGACAAATAGGTACAGAAGGAAATATTGGAATAGTCATAGGCGGAAAAGAGGTAACTAATCAAAAAGAAAGAGTAGAAGGGTTTAAAAAGTATATAAACGATAACTCAAAGATTAATATAGTAAGTATAGAATCCTCTGACTCCTATCTTCTTGAAGCTGAACTGGCTGCTAAGAAGATTTTGACTAGTAATTATAATATAAAAGCGTTATTTTGTACCTCAGCACTTGATGGAGTAGGTGCGGCTAAGGCAGTATCAACTCTTGGACTTGTAGGAAAAGTAAAGATAGTAGCTTTTGATGATTTGCCTGAAACTCTTCAGCTTATTCAATCCGGTGTTATCTCTTCAAGTATTGTACAGAAACCGTATCTTATGGGATACAATTCAGTAAACATGATAATGGACATATTAGAAGGAAAGAAAGTAAATAAAATAAATTTAACTGATGTACAAGTAGTTGATAAAAATAATATAGACTCGTATAACAAAAAGCAAGGAGAGTAAAAGGATGAAGAATAGTTTAAGAAGAAAATTCATTATTTTTGCTCTCATTATTATTGTTCCTTTAGCTACAAGTAATATAACCGCAGTATTTACTAATAGAAAAATAAATGAGAATTATTCCATAATGTTAAGCAAGTTAAATACAATAAATGAAATAAAAAATCTTCTTAATGATTCAGCGGATAACTTTAATAAATATATTCAGACTAATAATGGACAATGCAAAAATGATTATGAAAGATATTTGGACGAGGCATTAAGCAAGGTTAATTCTCTTAAGGAAATTTCTGATGTTGAAAGTCAATATATCTTAAGAGATTTGATAAATACACTCTACAGCTATAAGGCTGAGGGAGATAAAACCATAGAACTTTACGGAAATAGAGGACCTATTGACACCTATTATGATCACTATGTTTCTGCCAAGGAGGTGCAGTCTTACTGCAATATTTATATAACTAATCTAACTGACAGTTATATAAGCTATAACGATAATATATATAAAAGTTATGAAGTTAAGGAACGTAATATAAACAAGATAATAATTCTATATATTGTTCTTGCTTTACTGATAAGTTCCTTATCTACATTGTTTTTTATAAAAAATATAAGTTTAAAGCTTAAGCAGTTAGTAAAGGCTTCTAAGAAGGTTGCTAATGGTGACTTTGAGCTTGTTGAAGGAGAAAACACAGGTATATATGAACTGGACTTATTATCAGAAGCCTTTAACAGTATGACAAAGGATATAAATATATATATAAGTTCTATAAAGAGAAATGCTGAGCTTGAACGTAAAGTGATAGATGATGAAATAACCATATTAAAATATGAAAATGCACTAAAATTAAGCCAACTAAAAGTTCTTCAATCGCAGATAAATCCTCACTTCTTATTTAACACTCTAAATTGTATAAATCAAACAGCCATAAAAGAAAATGCAGCAACTACCGAGGAACTTATAAAATCTGTAGCTGGAATATTACGATACAGCCTAACTATGATGGAAAGAAATGCAACTCTAAAGGAAGAAATAGATGTGGTAAAGCAATATATATTCATACAAAAGGTTAGATATGATGAGAGAGTTACATTTATACTGGATTTTAAAATTGATTTGACAAAGGTAAAAGTTCCAGGTATGACCCTGCAGCCTTTTGTAGAAAATGCTTTTATACATGGTATAGAACCTAAGGAAGAGGGAGGGAATATAGGGATATTTATATATGAAGAGGATGAATATACAATGGTTCGCATAGAAGATAGCGGTTGTGGAATTGATGAAGAAACGCTAACTAGGATAAATTCAGAAGAAAATTCTGGTGGACATATTGGACATACTACTGGAATGGGGATAAAAAGTGTAATTAATAGGCTAGAGTTGCTTTACGATGAGAAAAACTTATTCTCCATAGAAAGTAAAGAGGGGCTTGGTACAAAAATCTATTTAAAAATTCCTAAAAAGGAGTTGATATAGACATGGTAAAACTTCTTATAGCTGACGATGAAAAGTATGATAGAGAGGCTATTATAAGTATTCTAAATGGGGAATTTGGTAATAAGCTTGAGGTATTTGAGGCTCGTAACGGTAGAGAAGCTATTGAAGTATCTGAGCAATATAGGCCAGATATAGTAATAACTGATATAAAAATGCCTGGAATAAATGGAATCATTGCTATCGAAGAGATAAAAAGGTCTCTTCCTAATACTTATTTCATAATACTGACTGCTTATGACTACTTTGACTTTGCAGTTGAGGCTGTTAAGAATAATGTTAAGGAGTATATACTAAAGCCTTTTGGAAGATTAGAGCTTGTGGACAAAATAAGAAAAGCTATAACATATGTGGATAAAGAGAAAGCCAAGAGAAAAAGCGAAATTGAGAATGCAGAAAAACTTAATAATTTAATTTCAGCCATGGAAAATGAACTGAGTTATTATATATTAAGCAATACCTTTGAAGCCATAGATGAACAGATGTATAAGGATTATCTAAACTTAACTTTTGAGAACACCTGCTCTATGGTAATTGAAGTAGATGATAATACTGGACTTTGTAATAACCAAACTAAGAAAAAGATTGGAGAGTATATTAAAGGATATATTAATTTGAAGTATAGAGCTATAGGTACCTATAGGTTTACTAAGGAATTGGTCTATTTTATAGAAGCCCCTATGGATCGTAGTGATGAAGATAAAAAGATTACAGTGGTAAAGCTTGCAGTTGATATAAGAAAAGAAGTAAAAAGATTATTTGAGATTCCTATAAACGTAGGAATAGGTAGGTGCTATACTGGACTTTCTGAAATTTATACTTCCTACAAGGAAGCCTGTGCATCCTTAGATAAAAGAGGCGATAACAATATTTGTCATATTGATAATGTTAAGGAAAATCAAAATGATAGTGGCCATAATGTAGATAGTAATAAATTAATGCTATTTAAAGATATAGAAAAGTATATAATTGATAATATGGTAGAGGAGCTTGATTTAGATACTGTAGCTGCAAAGTTTAACTTGAGTTGTTATTATTTCAGCAGAACCTTTAAAGAGGTGGTAGGCTGTAACTTTTCAGATTATATAAATATAGTTAGGATAAAAAAGGCTAAAGAAATGCTTAAAGATAATTCGAAAAGTATAAAAGAAGTTTGTTTTTCTGTAGGTTATAACGATCCTAATTATTTTAGTAAGGTTTTTAAAAAGTACGAGGGACAAAGTCCTACAGAGTTTAGAAGATAGATCAGGGAGAGAGGAACTCCAAAGTACAACTTTATATATAGGTATCCAACTTCAACTATTAATTAATATATGTCCCATAATGCCCAGAAGCCGGGATTATCGAACATATATTAAGTTTTCGTAAAGAATACCTATACTATAGGACTGTTTATCTATGAGGTAACTTGATTAAAGCTAGAGGGCAAATAATATATAACAGTACCTATGTAGTAGTTTTATAAATTACTATATAGGTATTTTTTTGTCTTTAAAATTTCAACAATAGATTACTAGTACAAAGCAAGTAAATACCTTTAGTTAAACGTATTCACAAACTATAATAAGGCTGTGGTCAAAATCCAAAAACAGTGTGAAAAAAATTTACACTAACTTATAAAATAAGGGGGAATAGAAATGAAAAAATTACTTGCATCTATCTTAACCTTAGGCTTAGCGGTAACTTTAGCTGGCTGTGGAGGTACTGGTGGAAAGAAATCAGATTCAGCAGCTTCAAACAAGCAGCTTATAGGTGTAGCTATGCCTACTCAATCACTTCAAAGGTGGAATCAGGATGGAGCAAACATGAAATCTGAATTGGAGTCTAAAGGCTATAAGGTTGAACTTCAATATGCCAATAATGATGTTAATACCCAAACTCAACAGTTAGAAAACATGATAACAAAGGGGTGTAAGGTTCTAGTAATAGCTTCTATTGATGGATCTGCTCTTTCAGATGTACTTAAAAAGGCTGCTGACAATGGAGTAAAAGTAGTAGCTTATGACAGATTGATAATGAAGAGTCCTAATGTAGATTATTATGCAACTTTTGATAACTTTAAGGTTGGAGTTATACAAGGGCAATATATAGAAAAGCAACTTGGATTAAAGGATGGAAAAGGTCCATTTAATATAGAGTTATTTGGCGGTTCACCTGATGACAATAATGCTACATTCTTCTACAACGGAGCAATGAGTATATTACAACCTTATATAGACAATGGAAAGTTAGTTGTTTCTAGTGGACAAAAGGATTTTACTACTATAGCAATCCAAGGCTGGGATTCTGCTAAAGCTCAAGCAAGAATGGATAACTTAATTACTGCAAACTATGCAAAAGGCAAAAAACTTGATGCAGTATTATCTCCAAATGATAGCTTAGCAATAGGTATAGTAGCTTCTTTGAAAAATGCTGGTTATGGCAGTTCTGATAAGGCATACCCAATATTAACTGGACAAGACTGTGACAAGCCAAATGTTATAGCTATGATTAATAAGCAGCAATCAATGTCAATATTCAAAGATACAAGAACTCTAGCAACTAAAGTGGTTGAGATGGTTGATAGTTTGTTACAAGGTAAGGAAGCTTCCGTAAACGATACAAAGACCTATAATAACGGAAGTAAGGTTGTACCATCCTTCTTATGTGATCCTGTTTACGCTGATTCTTCTAACTATAAGCAAATACTTATAGATAGCGGTTATTACAAGGAAGCAGATTTGAAATAATAAAAAACAGTAGTAAATTTAGCCGAGTTACAGTGCTCGGCTTTATAAGCATAGCATGAAAACAGAAATAAATGTATCAAGATTGGAGGGGACAAGATGGAGGATTATATTCTTCAAATGAAAGACATAACAAAGACCTTTCCTGGAGTAAAGGCTTTAAATAATGTAAATATAAATGTAAAAAGAGGTGAAGTTCATGCTCTTATTGGAGAAAATGGAGCAGGGAAATCCACTCTAATGAATGTTTTAAGCGGCATATATCCTTATGGAACATATACTGGAGACATTATCTATGAAGGAAAAGAATGTAGGTTTACTAATATAAAGGATAGCGAGAAGCAAGGAATAGTAATAATTCATCAGGAATTAGCTTTAATTCCATATCTATCAATAGCTGAGAACATATTCTTAGGTAATGAAAGAGCAAAAAATAGTTTTATAAGCTGGCGTGAAACTAAAGATAAAGCAGCAGAAATGTTGAAGAGAATAGGTTTAAGTGAAAATCCCAATAAACAGATTATTGATATAGGGGTTGGAAAACAGCAGCTAGTAGAAATAGCGAAGGCTTTGGCTAAAAATGTTAAGCTTCTAATACTAGATGAGCCTACGGCAGCTTTAAATGAAGAAGATTCGGATCATTTGCTTAATCTTATGTTAGAACTTAAGCAGCAAGGAATTTCCTCAATACTAATTTCTCATAAGCTTAATGAAGTGGTAAAAGTAGCTGACAGAGTTACAGTAATTAGAGATGGAGCAACTATAGAAACCTTAGAAAATGATGGTGATATAAGTGAAGATAGAATCATCAAGGGAATGGTTGGAAGAGACTTAACCCATAGGTTCCCAGAACATACTCCGAAGATTGGAGAGGTGGTTTTCGAGGTAAGAGATTGGAATGTATATGATCCGTTGATACCTCAAAGAAGAGTAATTAAGGATATGAATATAAAAGTAAGAAAGGGAGAAATAGTTGGACTTTCAGGCCTTATGGGAGCAGGAAGAACAGAGTTTGCCATGAGTATATTTGGAAAGGCTTATGGTACTCATATTAGTGGGAAACTACTAAAAGACGGAAAGGAAATCACAATTAATAATATAAGGCAAGCTATAGAAAAGGGAATAGCCTATACTACAGAAGATAGAAAAACTGCAGGCTTAAATCTAATAGACAACATAAAGAATAACATAACTATAGCTAACTTATTTGGGATAAGCAGAAATTATGTTATAGACAAGGGAAGACAAACTAAAGTTGCTGAAGAGTTTAGAAGAAAGCTAAATATAAAAACTCCATCAATACTTCAAAACGTAGGTAATCTATCCGGTGGAAATCAGCAGAAGGTAGTCTTAAGCAAATGGATATTTACTGAACCAGATATTCTTATATTAGATGAACCAACAAGAGGAATAGATATAGGTGCAAAATATGAGATATATAAGATAATAAACGACTTAGCTGACAGCGGTAAGTCAGTAATTTTTATATCCTCAGAATTGCCTGAGATACTAGGAGTTTGTGATAGGATCTATGTTATTAATGAAGGAAAAATAGTAGGTGAGTTGGATAAAAAAGATGCATCTCAGGAATCAATAATGAAATGCATAATGAATAGTAATAGGGAGGTTATTTAGGATGCAAACAGTTCAAAAATCTGGAGAGAATACTAAGCACAATGTTGCGGATTTAATAAAAAATACTTTTAAGAGCAATGTAAGACAGTATGCAATGCTTATTGCATTGGTAGTTATTATAATTATATTTCAGGTTTTAACCGATGGAATACTGCTAGTGCCAATGAATGTAGCCAATCTAATACTTCAGAATAGTTATGTATTCATTTTAGCTATAGGAATGACTTTATGTATTTTGACAGGAGGAAATATTGATCTTTCTGTAGGTTCTGTATGTGCCTTCATAGGTGCGCTGCTTGGTACTTTTATAATAAGCATGAAAATGAGTACTGGTGTAGCTATAGTTCTTTGTCTAGTAGCAGGACTAATCATAGGTATATGGCAAGGTTTTTGGATAGCCTATGTAAGAATTCCGGCATTTATAGTAACGCTTGCAGGTATGCTTATATTTAGAGGACTTACGATTACAATGCTTAAGGGACTAACTTTGTCACCATTTCCAGAAAGCTTTCAAAAGATAAGTGGAGGTTATATACCAGATATTTTTAAAGGAACTGGTGGATTAAACCTAACAGCAATTATAGCAGGTATCATAATTTCTATAATTTATGCTATCTTAGAGGTAAGAAAATGGAGTCTAAGTAAAAAGAGTGAGTACGAAAGTAACTCCGTATATCTTTTAATAGGGAAGCTGGCAGTTGTAGTTTTGGCTACAAACCTAGTATTTTATTGGTTCGCAAAATACAAGGGAATACCTGTAATCTTTATAATAGTTTGTATATTGGTATTCATATACTCTTTCTTTGCAAACAACACTGTTCAAGGAAGATATCTATATGCTATGGGAGGTAATGAAAAGGCAGCAAAACTTTCAGGAATAAATACTAATAGGGTATTGTTCTTCTCTTATGTAAACATGGCAGTGCTAGGAGCAGTAGCTAGTATAGCCTTTACTTCAAGATTAAATGCAGCAGCACCTCAATCAGGTACAAACTTTGAGCTTGATGCAATTGCAGCTTGCTTCATAGGAGGGGCGTCAGCTTACGGTGGTGTTGGTACAGTAATAGGAGCTATAATAGGAGCACTTGTTATGGGTGTATTGAACAATGGTATGTCAATAATGGGAGTTGGCAGTGATATGCAGATGACCATAAAAGGTTTCGTACTACTGATGGCAGTAGCTTTTGATGTATTCTCAAAATCAAAGAGATAGTTTTTAGGAGGGGATAGCCCCTCCTTTTAATACGTGAATTAAGCTTACTACATGTTCATTTATTGTAATTCTTCAAGTCTAAACTCTATTTATATTGAGAAGGAACATCCTGAGGAGACTCATATTCATGTTTATTTTTAATATATATCCCGTCTTTATTTTTAATGACCTCAAATACTACAGGTACATTCATTGCACAATGCAAAATCCTACCTTTAGAATCATCAATAGTAAAGGAGTAATTCATATAAACAAATATTGAATCGTTGATTTTGTGTTGATTAATTTCATTAATTGACATATGAGGAGTTTCAACTTTGTCTGATTTTAGATCATTGTAATATAAATAGGCATTAGAACTTTTAAATACATTTTCAGATACATGCTTTTTTAGATTTTCACTATAACCATCAGGAGTTATATAAGTTTCTGAAACTAGGTTTTTTATATCTACATATTTGTTGATTTTATTTTTATTTAAATATTGAACAACTATAAATGCTAGAGTAGATAGCATAATTGCTAAGGTAAGCAGTGAAATAACTTTAAATTTGGTTGAAGCTTTAAGCATAACATTCCTCCTAGGATATTTTATAATAAAGATTTTTAAGTTATTAGTGACTGTATAAATATAATTATGTCACTTTTAAAAATAAGTTGCAATTTTTTTTACTAGGAGTAGAATATTATTTGTAAACCGGTTTACATTATATAGAATTGGAGGATAATTTATGAAAAAAACAAGATGCATAAAAGTCTTATTAACTTTATTATCGCTAACTATACTAATCTATCCATCTAAAAAATCATTTGCTCTTGAAAACAATGATGTAAGTAAAATAAAACAAAATATAAAACAATATTTCGGAAGTGAATTTGAATCGATAAAAAGTGGTCAAGCTATAGATGAATCTAAAATAATATATAATAATGAACTTAAGGAATTTACAAACTTAAGAAATTCTAGAGAGGTTTTATGGCATAGAAAGCTTAACAATAAATTATATTATTATAATATCGATATAAGGTATACTTCTCTTAATATTGATGGAGACATGGCAACTGTAAATTTATCTAAAGACACTGAATTTTCTTTTGAAAAAACGAAGGATAAGGTGTCTAAAGAGTTTAATAATAAGCATAAGATATCATTAAAAAAAGTGAAAGATTCATGGCAGATAGTGCAAGATAAAGATAATAGTGAAGAAATGGATGTAAGTCAAGATAATTTTGAAGCAAGTAATTTAATTGATTCAAATAATATTAATGAAAAAATTCAATCTTTAAAGAATAGTTTAGCTAATATAGATGAGGAAGTTAACCAATATATGAGACTTAAACAAAACAACATTGAGAAAAGTTTATCTAAGAAGCTAATAACAAATTTATCATCATTTGAAGGTCATACATGGCAAGTAGATTATAATCGTAGTGCTGCTATTAATTATGCTAGGAAGTGGGCTTATTCTAGAAATCCAGATTACACCAATTGCCCTGCAGATTGTACTAATTTTGTTTCTCAAGCAGTATATGCTGGAGCACCAAAAATGAATATTATAAGTAACTGGGCTACTACTAGTTTAATTGCTGGAAAGGCTTGGGTGTTAGTAGATAATTTTTGGAGTTTTTTAGTTAATAATACTGGTTCAGGTCCAATTGCTATGGATAATACTCATAATTTAGATATAGATTTAGGTGATGTTGTCCAATTATGGAATAACGATGAGGGATGCTATCACCATACCATAATTATCACGGATATGGATGACTATGGCGGATTGTATTACTGTGCGCACACAACTGATAGAAAAGATTATTCACTTGATCAAGCGTATGCAGGTGGTGCTTATAATTATGATAAGCAAAGAACTGCACATATATTTGGATATAATAACTAAAAATATACTAATCAGAGAAATCTCATGTAATATGTTTGCATGAGATTTTTTTGTGTGCCCAGCATGGGCAACAACTTGGCGGTGGAAGTCCGCTGTGCACTTGGTAGTGGGAACCACTAGCTAAGGGCAAGGGTGTCTATCGTGAGGTGGAATCTGAAGGAAGCCTAAGGCAAAGTCTCGGTCTGAGGGATACATCGCTTACAAAGATGAATTTCTAGGGCGATAACTTACATAGCTATATGTAACTGAACTATCAGAAGTCAGCAAAAGTCATAGTAACTCCGCTAATCGCGATAGCGGATGAAGGACTGAACTTTAGGGAGGTTTTCAAGTTTGAAAGTTTCGCAGAATACTCAAAAATTGCAGAAAACTAAATATTTAGACTCTAATGCCCAAGATAGGACGCAACTCGAAGATAAGCAAAGAGTGCAATTTTAAACAAAACTCTTACAAATAAATTCTTATAGGAAATAGGCTTAAAAAGCCTAATGCGTCAATATATTAAAATTCATTCAACTAAAAGAACCGCCGTGTACCAGAACGGTACGCACGGTGGTGTGAGAGGAGGCTGAATAAAATAATTATTAAGCTCCTACTCGATTTCGTGTGCCAGGATGAGCTTAATCTAGATCCCTTCAGTGATTTTTTGATTTGGAATTGCAAATAAGGATAATAAATTATACAAATCTAGACATTATATTATCTTTAGCCAAGAACTATAATTTACTTGTGTAAATGATTTCGAAGCTAAGGAGGATAAGTTATGGAATATCATCTAGCCATTGATATTGGCGCTTCTAGCGGAAGACATATCTTAGGTTATATACAAGATGGACAAATGAAGATAGAAGAAGTTTATAGATTTGAAAATGGAATAAGAAAAGTTGAGGATGAGTATTGCTGGGACTTAAAGA
The DNA here is from genome assembly GCF_009928445.1 of Clostridium sp. C8-1-8. Classification (GTDB taxonomy): domain Bacteria; phylum Bacillota; class Clostridia; order Clostridiales; family Clostridiaceae; genus Clostridium_AR. The sequence continues at coordinate 11,900 of NZ_JAABNO010000024.1, forward strand.
GTTTATTTGAGGATATAAAAAAAGGTATACATAAGTGTAAAGAACTTGGCAAGCTTCCTAAAAGTATAGGTATAGATACTTGGGCAGTTGATTTTGTACTGCTAGATGAAGAAGACAATGTTCTTGGCAATACTGTAGCCTATAGAGATGATAGAACAGAAGGTATGATGGAAAAAGTATTTGAAGTAATACCTCAAGATATGCTTTATCTATATACTGGCATACAGTTCCAAAGATTCAATACAATATACCAGTTGATGGCAATTAAAGATAAAAAGTCAGAAATATTGGACAAGGCAAAGACCTTTCTAATGATTCCAGATTATTTAAACTATCTTTTAACTGGAGCAAAGGTAAATGAATATACCAACGCTACAAGTACTCAGTTAGTTAATTCCTTTGATAGAAACTGGGATGAAAAGATATTAGCTGAGCTAGGCATTGATAAATCCATATTCCAGGAAATAAAGCTGCCTAAAACTATTATTGGAACTCTTAGAGAAGAATTAGTTAATGAGTTTGGCTTTGATATGGAGGTCATACTTCCAGCTACTCATGATACTGGATCAGCGTTTATAGCTTCAGTATGTAACGATAATGACAGTGTTTATCTAAGTTCGGGAACATGGTCGCTTATGGGAGTAGAAAACCATTTTCCTATATGTGTACCCCAATCAATGGATTATAACTTTACCAATGAAGGTGGAATAGATTATACATTCAGATTCTTAAAGAACATAATGGGACTTTGGATCATTCAAGAAGTTAGAAGAAAGTATGATAATAAATACTCTTTTGCAGAACTAGTTGTAAAAGCTAGAGAAGCTGATTACTTCACTTCAATAATAGATGTAAACCATGACAGATTTTTAAATCCAGAAAATATGATTGAAGAGATAAAGGCTTACTGCAGAGAAACAAATCAAAAGGTTCCAGAAACAGTTGGAGAAGTTGCTTTCTGTGTGTTTAATAGCTTAAGTGCTAGCTATAAAGAGTCAATTGGAGAACTAGAGGAGATTTTTGAAAAAGAATATAAGAAGATAAATGTTTTTGGAGGAGGCTGTCAGAATGAGCTTCTAAATGAACTTCTTGCAAAGGTAACTAAGAAAGAAGTACTAGCAGGTCCAGTAGAAGCTACAGCTATAGGAAATATAGTAGCACAGCTTTTAAGCTATAAGAAGGTAGCACATTTGGAAGAGGCAAGAACTCTTATAGAAAAATCTTTTGAAATAAAGACCTATATGCCTTAAATCTAATAATATTTTTAAACATAAATCTAAATTTAATTATGGCTGAGATTGTATTTAGGGTAACTCATATAGGGAATGAGTTGAACGTTAAGCTACAGTCCATATATAAATTATTTGTAGAAATTCACTTAAAGTATTAGGGATAAGTTAAGACCATGGAAATAAAAGTTAATTAATTATATAAAGGAGAACTATGATGAATATAAAAGAAAAATATGAGGAAGCAAAACAAGAGTATGGAAAGTTTGGTATTGATGTAGATAAGGTATTAGAAGAACTTCAAAAGGTTAAGGTTTCAGTTCACTGCTGGCAAGGGGATGACGTAACTGGTTTTGAGGTAAGTCAGAATCAATTATCTGGAGGAATACAAGCTACAGGTAACTACCCAGGGAGAGCAACAAATCCTGAAGAACTAAGAGATGACTTGGATAAGGCTTTAAGCTTAATACCAGGAAAGCATAAGATTAACTTACATGCTATATATGCAGAAACTAATGGTAAAGCTGTTGAAAGAGATGAGATTAAACCAGAACACTTTGAAAATTGGGTGAACTGGGCTAAGGAAAGAGGACTAGGGTTAGATTTTAATCCAACTATATTCTCACATCCAAAGGCTAGTGATGGATTAACTTTGTCTCATCCAAACAAAGAAATAAGAGATTTTTGGATAAGACATGCAGTAGCTTCGAGAAAGATAGGAGAATACTTTGGTAAAGAACTTGGACAAACTTGTTTAACAAATCTTTGGATACCAGATGGATACAAGGATATACCAAGTGATCGTTTAGGGCCAAGAAAGAGACTTAAGGACTCTTTAGATAAAATATTTGCTGAAAAGATAGATACAAAATACAACTTAGATGCAGTTGAATCAAAGGTATTTGGAATAGGGGCTGAATCTTATACAGTAGGTTCTAGCGAATTCTATATAAACTATGCTGCTAAAAATGGAATATTATCATTATTGGATACAGGACATTATCATCCAACAGAAGTGGTTTCAGATAAAATATCTTCTATGCTATTGTTCTCAGAAAAGGTAGCTCTTCATGTAAGTCGTCCAGTACGTTGGGATAGTGATCACGTTGTTATATTTGATGATGAACTTAAAGAAATAGCAAAGGAAATAGTAAGAAATGACGCATTAGATAAAGTAATAATAGGATTAGACTTCTTTGACGCAAGTATTAACCGTATAGCTGCATGGGTTATAGGAACTCGTAACATGCTTAAGGCATTACTATCTGCAATGTTAATACCTCATGATCAGTTAATAAAACTTCAAGAAGAAGGTAACTTTACTGAAAGACTAGCTTTAATGGAAGAATTAAAAACGTATCCATTAGGAGATGTATGGAATTACTATTGTGAAATAAATAATGTCCCAGTAAAAGAAGATTGGATAAAAGAAGTTAAAGAATATGAGAAAACAATATTAGAGAATAGAAAGTAGGGAGAAAATATGGCTTTACAAGATATGAACTTTATAAAAACTTTTGTTAAAATAACTCAGGATGCGTGGCTTAAGGGATGGCATGAAAGAAACGGCGGAAACATAACCTATAGATTGACACAAGAAGAAACTAATACAATTAAGGAATATATAGATGAGTCAGCTGAATATACTCCAATAGGGATAAAGGTTGAGAACTTAGCAAATGAGTACTTCTTAGTTACTGGAAGCGGAAAGTTCATAAGAAATATTTCTGTTTGCTTAGAAGAAAATGTTGGGCTTATAAAGATAGATGAAAAGGGAGAAAACTACAAAATAGTTTGGGGGCTTGAAAACGATGCCAAGCCAACAAGTGAGCTTCCTTCGCACCTTAACAGCCACTCAATAAAGAAAACTGCAACTAATGGAAAGCATAGAGTTATAATGCATTCACATACTACTAACCTAATAGCATTAACTTTCGTTCTTCCTCTAGATGGAAAGGTATTTACAAGAGAGTTATGGGAAATGGCTACAGAATGTCCTGTTGTTTTCCCAAGTGGTATTGGCGTAGTTCCTTGGATGGTACCAGGTGGAGCTGAAATAGCAAGAGCTACTGGTGAGCTTATGAACCATCATGACGTAGTTATATGGGCTCATCATGGAACCTTCTGCTCAGGAGAAGATTTAGATCTAACTTTCGGACTTATGGATACTGTTGAAAAGTCTGCTGAGATATTAGTTAAGGTATTATCAATGGGTGGAAAGAAACAAACCATAACTTCAGATAACTTCAGAGACTTAGCTAAGGGCTTTAACATAGAGATTGACGAGAAGTATCTATAAAACTACCAATTAAATAATATCGCGTAAGTATATATCATAAAGTAGGTTGATACACTTTTGGGGTTATATTTCAGACGTGTTTTTGATATAGCAAATTGTGTACTAACCTAGAACAACACATATAAAAGTGGACAAACCTTCAAATTAATTATTATTAAAAAATTAAATATATATTATATGTCTACATCAAATATTTTGGGAGGGAATTTATTATGGTAAACAGAATAGTATTAAATGAGACCTCATATTTTGGACCAGGAGCTATAAGTGTAATTGGAGAAGAGGCTATAAATAGACAGTTTAAAAAGGCTTTTGTAGTAACTGACAAGGATTTATTAAAGTTTAATGTGGCTCAAAAGGTTACAAATGTACTTGAAGAAGCAAAGCTTCCTTATGTTATATACGATAATGTAAAACCAAATCCAACAATAGAAAATGTTCTAACAGGGGTTAAAGCTTATGCAGAGTCAGGGGCAGATTTTATACTAGCTATAGGTGGAGGATCTTCAATAGATACAGCTAAGGGAATTGGCATTGTAACTAATAACCCGGACTTTTCAGATGTTAAGTCACTTGAAGGTGTTGCGCCAACTAAGAATAAATCAGTTCCTATAATAGCTGTTCCAACTACAGCAGGTACTGCTGCTGAAGTTACTATAAACTACGTTATAACTGATGAAACTGCAGTAAAGAAGATGGTTTGTGTTGATCCTAAAGACATACCAGTTTTAGCTGTAATAGATCCAGAAATGATGACTTCAATGCCTAAAGGATTAACAGCTGCAACAGGAATGGATGCATTAACTCATGCAATAGAAGGATATACTACTAAAGGAGCTTGGACTATGAGTGATATGTTCGAGTTAAAGGCTATAGAATTAATAGCAAAGCACCTTCCAAAAGCAGTTGCTAACGGCAGCGATGTTGAAGCTAGAGACGGAATGGCAACAGCTCAGTATATAGCAGGTATGGGCTTCTCAAATGTTGGACTTGGCATAGTTCACTCAATGGCTCATCAATTAGGTGCTGTATATGATACTCCACATGGTGTTGCAAATGCTTTATTGCTTCCATATGTTATGGAATATAATGCTCCAGCTACAGGCGATAGATTTAGAGAAATAGCTCGTCAAATGGGTGTAGCTAATGTAGACACAATGTCTCAAGAAGAATATAGAAAAGCAGCTGTAGATGCTGTAGTTAACCTTTCAAAAAGCATAGGTATACCTCAAAAATTAGTTGAAATTGGAGCTAAGGAAGAGGATTTAGAAAAGCTAGCTAAGATGGCTTATGCTGATGTTTGTACTCCTGGAAATCCAAGAGATACAAATGTAGAAGAGATATTAGAAATATATAAGAAAGCCTTTAAATAGAAGTAATTATAGAACAATAGGACTAGCTGGTCTTATTGTTCTTTTTTGCTGTAAAGACCTATGTAATAAAACCTTGTATACAGAGCCAGTGATGTAAGGAACTTAGAGTAGTTTTTTGGGATGTAGTGGAAAGTAAGTATATTGAAGGTATTATATAAATACCCAAATTATATAGTATAATAGAAGAATAAAAAGGTATAAATATAAATCTGAATATACATATGAAAGGAAAATAATTATGTTTGGGTTTGGGAAAAGGAAGCAACAAGAGGATAAAGAAAGAGAAGAAGCTTTGTTTGAGTTTTTAAAGAGTATTAGTATATAATTGAATAATAAATAGATAGAAACCGAAAGGATAGTAGAAAATGAACAACATATTTGAAATATTATCAGATGTAACAAGAGAGTATGATGGAGATGACTTAGGTTTTGTAATCTTTAAGGGAAATATATTAGTAAAAAACACAGATAACACTTGTAGCATTCCAACTATGAGAGAAATAATTGAATTGAACTTAGGTGAAAATGATAAATTCTTTGTAGGAAAGATTGGAGATAGGGCTTGCTTTGCTATAGACTGTGACTCTGAGCCTAGGATAGCAGAAAAATTTGAACTTGTTTCTCTAAGGGATTTCGCTATAAATTCAGAAGAGTACTTATTCTTAGCTGCAGGAAGAGCAAATCAGATATTACATTGGAATAATACTCATAGGTTCTGTGGTACATGTGGTACTAAAACAGAAAACAAAGTTGATGAACTAGCAAAGGTTTGTCCTAGCTGTAGTAATGTGATGTATCCTGTTATCTGTCCTGCAATAATAGTTGCTGTTAAGAAAGAAGATAAGATACTTCTTGCTCACAATTCTAATTTTAAAAACAATATGTATAGTTTAATTGCTGGATTTGTTGAAGCTGGTGAAGATTTAGAGAGTACAGTAAAGAGAGAAGTATTTGAGGAAGTAGGTATAAATGTTAAAAATATAAGATATCATCATAGCTCTCCTTGGTCTTTCCCTAATTCATTAATGTTAGGTTTTGTAGCTGATTATGAATCTGGGGACATAAAGGTTGATGGTAAGGAAATACTTCATGCAGATTGGTTTGATATAGAGAATTTCCCTAATATACCTGAGAAGTTTACCCTTGCTAGAAAACTTATTGACGCAGTTATGAAACTTTAAGAACTATTAGATATATTGTCTTAATATAGTTATATAGATTTAAATATTAATATTAAAAGCTATATTTTCAAAATCTCTTCTCACAACCTAGAAGCATTTTGAAAATAGCTTTAAGGCTTAAGTGAAAATAATTAGAAACGAATCAAAGATTCGTTTCTAATTATTTTTTTAATCTCTCTCTTAAACTTTGAATTATGGTCTTCGGGTCTTTTTTTATTTCATCTACAATAAAATCTATGGTTTTAATAGAATAACTATAATTAGGACGAGAATTTATTTTGTATATAAAACATAATTTAGGGTTTTCCTTTATACTATAATACTCACAAAAAAGTTCAAAATGATACCTATTGAATTTTAAATTTATACCTAAACTCTTAAGTCTTTTGTTTATTTCGTTATTACAGGATCTCATATTATAATTATGAGTGTTATTAGGATCCTTCAGTTCCTTTATTATCTTGACTCCATCTTCATTATTGACGGAAAGTATACTTTTATTTTTAGTATTAGCAACGTAGTTATAATTCTCTATTTTTCTAGCAAAAGTATGGTTGTTTTGAGAGATTAAGCTTGAGATGTGATTATTAGCGTTAATTATTTTATTAGCTATTTCTTGTGGATATTTCGCCTTTATTTCATTAGCGTTTATAGCATTTATGCTTAAATTCCATGTGAAAAGGTTTGGTGGTATAATTTTTGTCATATCAATATTATGAAAGTCTTGCATTTTTTCTATGAAATTAAAAATACAGGATTGAAACAATGGTAAATAAATAAACTCATACTCCTCAGTAACAAAAACTGTACTCATATTTCTCAACTCAATTATTTTTTCAAGATTAAGTCTAAGTGGTGAGGTTTCATTAGTAAAAACAATACTAATGCATCTTTTTAATGTGATAGTTCTATTGGGGTTATTTTCATAATAGATACTATCTTCACCAAGTTTATGAATAATATAAGCCTTAAGCATAAGTTCCCAAGAATTACAAATAAAAAAGCTAAATCCTTCAGCTCTGTAATGAAGTGTAGGCCTATTATATATTTCAATAGCTGTCATAAAGGCTTCTTTTGATTTATATAATAGTTTATCTATCATTCTGTTCATGGAATTCCACCTCTTCTCATTTTTGTTTTAATATACATAGGATATTAACAATGACAATGTAACTTACTTATTTTTATAGAATTGCTTCGGATATATGTTAATCAAGTAATATAATACATTTTTAAGAACTAAGCTCATTTTTTCTAAGCAGATATAGAATATATTATTAGCTGTAAAGAGGTTTTTGGAGTATTTTATTAGAAGTTTCTGTACAGAAAAAGGAACAATAAGACTAAATGATCCTATTGCCCCGTAATAAATTTTATTCGAAAGCCTTTTTATATATTTCTAATATATCTTCTACACTTGTGTTTCTTGGATTGCCAGAAGTGCATACATCGGTAAAAGCCATCTTAGCTAGCTTTTGTAAATCTTCTTCCTTAGCTCCGATTTTAACTAATTTTTGAGGTATACCTATGCTCCTTGAAAGATTAACTACAGCATTTACAGCAGCTTTTCTGTATTCTTCTTTAGTCATCGAGTCTACACTAACTACACCCATTTGACGAGCTATTTCTCTATATTTTTCTCCAGTAGAAGGAGCATTGTATTCCATAACATATGGCAGTAATAATGCATTGGCAACTCCATGTGGAGTATTATATACAGCTCCTAATTGGTGAGCCATTGAGTGGACTATTCCTAGACCAACATTTGAGAAACACATGCCAGCTATATATTGAGCGGTAGCCATGCCGTCTCTAGCTTCTGCATCATTGCCATTGGCTACTGCCTTAGGCAGGTTCTTAGCGATTAATTCTATTGCTTTTAATGCAAACATATCACTCATACACCAAGCCTCTTTTGTTATATAGCCTTCTATTGCATGAGTTAAAGCATCCATGCCTGTAGCAGCTGTTAGTCCTTTAGGCATGGAAGACATCATATCTGGATCTATTACAGCTAAAATAGGTATTACTTTAGAATCAACACAAACCATCTTCTTTACTGCAGTCTCGTCTGTTATAACATAATCTATTGTTACTTCTGAAGCAGTACCAGCAGTAGTAGGAACAGCAATTATTGGAACTGAATTGTTCTTAGTTACTGCCGAGCCTTCCAGTAACTTAACATCTGAAAAATCTGGATTATTAGCTATAATTCCAATTCCTTTTGCGGTATCAATTGAAGAACCTCCACCTATGGCTAATATAAAATCTGCTTCAGAATCTTTATACTTTTTAACCCCAGTTAGTACATTCTCTATTGTTGGGTTAGGATTTACGTTGTCGTATATAACATATGAGATTTTGGAAGCTTCAAGAACTTTGGTAACTTTTTGAACAACATTGAATTTTAATAAATCTTTATCAGTTACAACAAAAGCCTTATTGAATTGTCTGTTTTTTGCTTCTTCTCCAATTACATTAATAGAGCCTTGTCCGAAATAAGATGTTTCATTAAGAATTATACGATTTACCATAAAGTTTTGCCTCCTTAGATATTCTTTACAAAAATAAACCTACATTTTAATTATCTGAAAGATAATCATAAACAATATTAGGTGTTCCTAGTGTTAAATCTGTAAGAATATGAGATGCTGACACAATTTCTAAAACAGGTAAATCAGCAAGAGGAGCTAGTGCGTGGCTAAAGAGTTGTAAACGAGCACTGCTGGTCCAAGCCTCATGAATTGTTATATTGGTATTTTCTGCACATATAAGTTCACAAATTCTTGGCTTGCCATCATAACCTTGTATGATTTTTAACATGAAATTAGGTCTAGCAATTTGTTTGTAAGCTTCCTTAAGATCTAAAGGAGCATGCTTATATCCCATAGTAGCAGTTGCTACAGGCAATGTGCCGTATTTAAGTGTTCCCACTAAAGTATCTGAATCTACAAATAGTTTTGGACTTCCAAGTTTCTTAGGGTAGGCGCTGCTTTCTCGTCCAACAGCTATAGCAGGTTCATTATCTAGGTACATCATATGCAAGTAATCACCTTCAACTCCATTAAACTTTACAGGAATAGCTTGACTGCACTCGGTATATGAACCTAATCCAGTTGTATCAGGCATAGCCATCATCTCAAATCTAACATATGGAACGTCAAGTTCAAGAGGTTCTGGAACTATCTTTCGAAGAGCTTCCAAATCTGTTCGGTATATGATGTTTAGGTACTCTCTATTGTGAAATTTATACGGTCCTCTAGGAAATGCTGGAGCAGATATAGGAGTTGTAATTTGTTTTAATATTTCACTTTTTAACATTAAATCATCACACTCTTTTCTTATTAAAATATTTATAGTTCTTTAGCATTACAATTTCAACATGCTAATTTTAAAGTAATAGATTATGAATGCAGGATTTATACATTCATAATTTTTATATTGTCTGGAATAATTAAATTTGCATCTGTCAAAGCTTTTATTTCGTTAACGTTAGTATATTTATGAATTTCTCTTAAGACTAGTCCGTCGCTTGTTACCTCAATTACGCAGAGCTCGGTTATTATTAGGTTAACTTGAGCTTTGGCAGTGAGTGGTAAGGTGCATCTTTTTAATATTTTTGGTTTTCCTTTTCCGGTATGCTGCATTGCTACTATTACTTTTTTTGCGCCAACAGCTAAATCCATGGCGCCACCCATGCCTGGAACTAATTTATTTGGAATAATCCAGTTAGCTAAATTTCCTTTTTCATCTACTTCTAATGCACCTAAAACAGCTACATCTACATGACCACCTCTGATCATTGCAAAGGACATTGAACTATCGAAAAATGCACCTTGTGGTAGAAGATTTACGCACTGACCTCCAGCATTTATTATATCTGGATCATTTTCACCAGAGGCTGCTAGCTTACCCATACCAACCATACCATTTTCAGATTGAAAGCTAATGTTCATATTCTGTGGTATATAATTTGCAACTAAGGTTGGAAGCCCTATACCTAGATTTACAAGTTGTCCTGGTTTTAATTCTTGTGCAACTCTCTTAGCTATTATTTCTTTAATTAGGAATTTGTCCGAAAACACTTAAACTGCCTCCTTTACTATATAATCTACTAGTACTCCTGGAGTCATTATATTTTCTTTATTTAATTCATCAGCTTTTACTAAATTTTCAGCTTCTACTATAACTATTTTAGCTGCCATTGCCATGTATGGATTAAAGTTCTTAGTAGTTGCCTTATAAAAGGTATTTCCAAATTCATCTACTATGCTACCTTTTATAAGTGATATATCTGCGTATAAAGGTAGCTCTAATAAATATTCCTTGCCATCTATGGTAAGCTTATGCTTACCATTTTCTACATCAGTTCCTATTCCAGTTGGTGTTAATACTCCTCCTAAACCAGAACCAGCTGCACGAATTCGCTCAATCAATGTCCCTTGTGGATAAAGTTCAACTTCAAGCTCACCAGAATTCATCTTTTTTCCGGTCTCAGGGTTTGTTCCGATGTGTGAGGCTATTACTTTTGAAACTTGGCCATTTACAATGAGTTTTCCTATGCCTTTATCTGGGAAAGCAGTATCATTACATATGACAGTCATATTTTTTATATCTAAATCAACTAAAAAGTCGATGAGTTTATCTGGTGTGCCACAGCCTAAAAATCCACCTATCATGATTGTCATATTATCTTTAAATATATTTTTTAATGATTCTAAATCAGTTACTTTTGACATATTAGAAGCTCCTTTCTGAGTATTTGTTTAATACTTTTAGTAAAATATATAGATGAAAATAATAATTTAGCAAGTCAGTACACATCGTCTCTGTCGTGTAAAGTTTTTTGCAGAAGTTATACCTTCGCCACTAGAGCCTGCAATTGTGAAGGTTGTGAATCCCTCAGCATTATAACCAATTCCTGAAAATGAGCTACCATTTTTTACGAATATGGTAGTGTCTATTTCTTTTTCAAACCTATTTAAGTTGTCTATATTTTTTGAATGAATATACGCACTGTGTTTCCTATTTTGTTCTGCTAACTTTGCATATTTAATGGCTTGGTCAATGTTTTTAACTCGTACAATTGGAAGAATTGGCATCATTAGCTCTGTCATTACAAATGGGTGGTTTGCAGCAACTTCACAAATTATACATTTAACACTAGGAGAAGCTTCTACATCTATTTCGTCTAAGAATAATTTTGCATCTTTGCCTACCCAATTTTTATTGATTGTATATTCATGAGTTTGATTGTTTTTTAATAGTACTAAATCCACTAGCCTTTGGATTTGGTCTTCATTTATGAGAACAGCATTATTTTTCAACATATTAGTTATTAAACTGTCTGCCACATCGTTAAAGACAAATACCTCCTTTTCAGCAATGCAAGGGAGATTATTATCAAAAGAGCAACCTTCGATTATATTTTTGCTAGCTTTTTTTATATCAGCAGTATCATCTACAATAACAGGAGGATTGCCTGCACCAGCAACTATGGCCTTTTTGCCAGAATGTAAAAGAGTCTTTACCATTCCTGGGCCTCCAGTTCCGCACAAAAGTTTTATTGAAGGATGTTTTATAATTGTATCTAAAGATTCCATAGTTGGATTCTTTACAGCAGTTACTAGATTTTTAGGGCCTCCACAGGAAATAATAGCTTTATTTATCATATCTACAGCGAAGGCTACACATTTTTTAGCACCTGGATGTCCGTTGAAGACTACAGCATTTCCTGCGGCAATCATACCGATGCTATTACATATTACAGTTTCAGTGGGATTTGTTGATGGTGTTATTGCTCCTATAACTCCATAAGGAGACATTTCAACTACGGTAATTCCATGATCACCGGTCCAAGCGGTTGTGGTTAAATCTTCTGTGCCAGGAGTATATCTAGCAGCAAGTTCATGTTTTAATACCTTATCCTCATATCTACCCATATTAGTCTCTTCTAAAATCATTTTAGCTAAAAGCTCTTTATTTTCTAAAGCGGCTTTTCTTATTTCAGTTATGATTTCTTCTCTTTGCTCTTTTGTGTAATAAAGAGATAATTTTTCTTGAGCATTTATAGCTTCATTAATAGCGACTTCAACATCTTGGAAAACTCCTAAATATGAAATGTCATCTAGGCAATTTTTATAATTAATGCTTTCAAGGGTTTGGTTTAATTTTAAATTTTTGATTGAAGATATTACTGTTTCTTTATTCATAATAATTCCTCCATATAATTTAAAAAATAGTGTAGTAAAGGTTTGGACGTAAACCGCATTATTGTTAATAAGTTAATAATTACCGCCTTGATAATAAGTATGATAGCACTATGTGTTACAAAAACAATCTGTAGAAACGATAAAGTTAGTAAAGATGAAATAAAACGTTAACAATCTATAAGATATAGATGTATTTTTATGTTATAATTTGTAAAGACAGAGGATTGTGTTATTTAAGCAATAGAGAATAACATAAGAGTTGATTATGTTAAATGTAAAGACGGATATAAATATTGAAGACTCAGTATTTGTGAGGATTAGAATAGCTTAAAAATATATAAAAAAGGAAGCTTAACCTAAGCTCCAACTTCTATATATTTCTTAAACCTTTATTAACATTAATAGAGCAAGTAGATGAGTTATGAGCTTATCAACATTTATTAGAGAGGTGACACTTAGAGCTAAAAGTTATCTTTAAATTTCTACTAGTTTCTGCAGGGCGAATTTGAAAATATAAGATTATAACAATTTAAAAATATAAAAATATAAGAAGTTAAAAATATAACTTCTTAAGAATTTATAGTGAAAATGGGGATTTAAAGGCTTTTTTCTATTAAACTGATACCTAAATTAAAGGCGTTTTTTAAGTCCTTAGGGAAATCGTCATCTCTTACTTTTGCCTTGTGGGTTTCATCAAACATTGTGGAAACATATTTGGTGTAGTCATCGAATTGATAGGTATCATTTACAATTAGTGACTTAGCTTCTCCAAAGAATCTTTTCATCATTTCTTCAGTACTTAAAAACTTTTTATCATAGCCTGCTAAGCTCATATGTTCCTTTCCAACATTCATAGTATAAATCAAGCCTATAGGTAATTTTTTATTAAATAGGTTAGTGTGATCTTTATCATATACTAAATATTGAAATAAGAAACGTTCTAAGAAGGATCTAACTTCACCAGTTACTTCACCAAAGTATATTGGAGAGCCTATAAGTAAAGCATCACACTGTTCAATTTTTCTAAGAACAGATTGTAAATCATCCTTAACAGCACATTTTCCGTAGCTTTGTCCACCGATTCTTTTACAAGCAAAACAACTAATGCATCCTTTGTAGTTTAAATCATAAAGATTGATTAATTCAACTTCAGCACCTTTTGACTTAGCTCCTTCTAGAGCTTCATTTAATACTTTTGCAGTGTTTCTATTACGTCTTGGACTTCCGTTTAGGGCAATAACTTTCATCTTAAACTCCCCCTAAAATAATAAAATTTAAGTCTGTATTTTAGAGTACAGCTTCATATAAGAAAATAAGTTTGTAGTTGTTATAAATATATGTAGCAGTGCTTCTTAATAAAGATTATAAATTCTTGTAGTAGAAATATTAAGTATGCACTTATTTGTTATATACTTAACAAAAGGTAAGTAAGGAGATATAATTAATTTGAAAACATATGTGTTTTATTAAAGTGAAACACATATATAAGGGGGAAACTATGGACAACTTTAATGATAGATATGGAGAATGTCCTATGTATTACACAATTTCTATTTTAGAGGGGAAATGGAAGTGGATAATACTATGGCAGATATATAATCATGGAATAGTAAGGTATAGCAGATTAAAGGAAGGGCTACATAATATTGCTCATAAGACCTTGAGTCAACAGCTTAAAGAGCTTGAAGCTGATAAAATAATAAATAGAAAGCAATATAATGAAGTGCCACCTAAAGTTGAATATTCTCTCACTGAGAGAGGCAAGAGTCTTATTCCAATTCTTGAAATGATGTCGAAGTGGGGACAAGACAACATGTTGAAGGAAGTGAATGAATAGAAAGGAGTAGCATTATGGATTTTAGAAAAGAAAAGGATATGCTTGGGGATAGAAATATAGACACTTCCAAGTATTATGGTATAAATACGCTAAGAGCGATGGAAAACTTTGACCTTGGTGATAGGCATGTAAACCTTGATTTCGTAAAGGAAATAGCTTTGATAAAGAAAGCTGCAGCAATGGTCAATGTAAGATTAAAGGGTTTGGAAGAAGAAAAAGGAAGGGCAATAATTAGAGCAGCTGAAGAGGTTATAGAGGGTGTTTTTGACGATAATTTTAAGATAAATGCTTTTCAAGGTGGGGCGGGAACTTCTACTAATATGAATGTTAATGAAGTAATTGCAAACCGTGCTTTGGAGCTTTTAGGAGCAGAAAAGGGGAGTTATGATTTAATTCACCCATTGAATCATGTAAATATGTCTCAATCCACCAATGACGTATGTCCTACAGCTTTAAGGATATCAGCTATAAGAAAGATTAGAAAGCTCGCAGACGCTTTAGCAGAGCTGCAGGAAGCTTTTCAAGTTAAGGAAAATGAATTTGCAAACATATTAAAGTTAGGAAGAACAGAACTTATGGATGCTCTTCCTATGATGATGGGACAAGGTTTTGGAGCTTACGCAAAAGCCATTGAGAGAGATAGATGGAGGATATACAAGGTAGAAGAAAGACTTAGAGTTGTAAACATAGGTGGAACAGCCATAGGGACTGGTTTAAATGCTACTAATAAGTATATATACATGATGACAGATATGCTCCAGCAGCTCACAGGACTTGGGCTTGCTCGTTCTGATTTTCCTATGGATGTTACTCAAAATGCAGATGTTTTCGTAGAAGTTTCTGGGCTTTTAAAAGCTTGTGCAGTTAATATGATGAAGATATCCAATGACTTAAGACTTTTAGGCTCTGGGCCTAAGGGAGGTTTGGGAGAGTTAGTTCTTCCTATGAGACAGCCAGGTTCATCAATAATGCCAGGAAAAGTAAATCCTGTAATTCCAGAAATGGTTGCACAGGTAGCGATGAGAGTGGTTTCAAATGATGCAGGAATAACCTTTGCTGCTGCTAGTGGTCAGCTTGAACTTAATGCATTTATTCCACTAATAACAGAAAATCTATTAGAATCCTTAGAGTTACTTGAGAAAGCTGTTATAATATTTAGAGAGAAATGCATTGAAGGAATTGAAGTAAACAAGGAAGTTTGCAAAGAAAATCTAGAGAAATCTACAGCAATGACAGCGGCATTGATACATCATATTGGCTATGATAAGGCTAGCGACATTGCAAAGAAAGCATTATCACTTGGAATAACTCTAAGAGAAGCCATATATCTTGAAAATATACTAACTAAGGAAGAAGTAGATAAAATACTTAATCCTCTAGAACTAACAAAACCAGGTATACCTGGTAAGTAAGGAGAGTAAATATTATGAGTTTAAATTCTACACCTCGTTCAGAAAGAGTACATATAGCTCTTTTTGGAAGAAGAAATGCGGGAAAATCAAGTGTGATAAACGCAATAACAGAGCAGGAAATTTCAATTGTTTCAGAAGTTAAAGGAACAACAACAGATCCAGTTTATAAATCCATTGAAATACTTCCTATAGGACCATGTGTAATAATTGATACTGCTGGTCTTGATGATGAAGGTGATCTTGGAGAACTTAGAAAAAAGAAGACTATAGAAGTATTAGATAAAACTGATGTAGCACTGATAGTTGTTGATGGTACTGTTGGAGTGACAGAAGAAGATATAAAGATAGTAAAAGAGGTAAAAGAGAAGAATATACCTGTTTTAGGTGTTTTAAATAAAATTGATCAGTTGTCATCTTACGATGAAGTTGCTCAAGACATGGCTAAAAAGCTTTCAATTCAAGTTGTACCAGCTTCAGCAGATTTAAATAAGGGAATAAAAGAAATTAAAAATAAGATAATAAGCCTGCTTCCTCAGGAGGAAGATAAGTTTAAAATAGTTGGTGATCTTATAAATCCAGGAGACTTAGTAGTGTTAGTTACTCCTATAGATAAAGCTGCTCCAAAAGGCAGATTAATATTACCTCAGCAGCAAACAATAAGAGATATTTTAGAAAGTGATGCTATAGCAATAGTTACAAAGGAGCATGAACTAAGACAAACTCTTGAAAGTCTAGGAAGAAAGCCTAAACTTGTTATAACAGATTCACAGGTTTTCTTAAAGGTTTCTGCAGATACACCAAAGGATATAATGCTTACATCATTCTCAATTTTATTTGCTAGATATAAAGGTGACCTTGCAGAAATGGTTAGAGGAATTAAAGCTATTAAAAAGCTTAAAGATGGAGACAAGATATTAGTATCGGAAGGATGTACTCATCATAAGCAAGCGGATGATATAGCTAGAGTAAAGATACCTAGATGGCTTAGACAGCTTACAGGAAAAGAACTCACTTTTGAATACTCCTCAGGTGTAGTATTTACAGATGATGTTAAGCAATATGCATTAATCGTGCACTGCGGAGGCTGTATGCTAAATAGAACTGCAATGTGTTCAAGAATAGATGATGCAAAAGCCTACAATGTTCCTATAGTAAACTATGGGATGCTTATAGCATATGTTCAAGGAATATTAGAAAGAGCCTTGGAACCATTTCCAATGGCTAAACTTGAATATGAAGAATTAGAATAATAAAAAGTCAGGTGTAGTATGGCATGGATTTGCCTATTATACCTGATTTTTTATTTTTAAAAATTTTCTTCATTGAAAGATTTTATAATGGTATAATTACTCCTAATAATAAAATTCTTATACTTACAGGAAGATGAGTTTGATCTCTCTGCCTATGATAAAAAAACTTCTAAAATTAACTTATTTATATAAAAAATAATAAACATGTATATGTAATTAGAGTATAATTATGATAATAAAATTACAAGCATGCTTAAGAGGAGATAAAATATGAGCTATAAGATATTCTTAGTTGAAGATGACAAAAATTTAAATTCAGTTTTATGCTCTTATTTAGTAAGAGAAGGGTTTGAGGTAGTCAGTTTCCATAATGGAGAAGAAGCTATTGAATCTATAGATAAAAGCCCACATCTATGGATATTAGACATAATGCTTCCTGATGTAGATGGTTTTACAGTATTAAAAGAGATTAAAACAAATAATAGAAATACACCTGTAATATTTATATCTGCTAGAGATGCTGATATAGATAGAATAGTTGGACTTGAGATGGGAAGCGATGATTATCTTTCCAAACCATTTATGCCAAGAGAGTTAGTTATAAGGACAAAGAAGTTGCTGGACAGGACTTATAAAGAATTGGATCTTTCTGAGGGACAGTATTTATATGGATATCTGATAGAAACAGATAAAAGAATAGTAATAAAAGATGGACAGGATGTAGGGCTTAGCTCTAAAGAATTTGATTTATTGATGCTATTTTTAGATAACAAGCAAAAAGCTTTCTCAAGAGAAGATATATTAGAGATTATATGGGGAGAAAGCTATTATGGCAGCGATAGAGTAGTTGATGATCTAGTTAGAAGACTTAGAAAAAGAATGCCTGAACTAAGAATTGAAACTGTTTATGGTTTTGGATATAGACTTAATTAAGGCTTGAGGTGTTATATATGAAAGATAAATCATTAGCTTTCCAGGTTTGGGCTGTAAGCGCAGGTATATTAGCAGGAGTTTTTATATGTTTGGTATTGTATTTTAATGTTTCAATAAGCTCTTTTTTCACTGATGAAACTTATAAAACCATAGAACTTGCTCAGGATACTTTTTTGCAATCTAAAAATAAAGAAAAAAATCTTCAGTTAGAGCAAATAACTGCGGAAAATTTAGGCGTGATTCAAGATATAAGATCAGTAACTCAAGTGGTTTATCCCTATCAAAACTTAACCATAATAAAGAGGTTTTCTAAGTCTTCACTAACCAATAATCTTATGAAGATAATAGAAAATGAAACGAGAATACAGACTGAAGATAGTAAAAGATACGAGTACAAGCTTAGTAGTGGCAGGTTGTATTATGTAATAAAGAAGATTACCTTTGAAGGAAAGGAAGCTTATCTAGTTTCTTTTATGATGGATACTTACAGAAATAAACTTGTAAAAGATGTTACTGAAAAACTTATAGTTGGTGGAGTAATAGCTATAATTATCAGTCTTATGGTTTCTATGGTTTTCTCAAATTATATCACAGCTCCTATAAAGTTTTTAGAAAATAGGGTAAAGAGAATTGCGAAGCAAGATTGGTTTGACTCTCTTAGTCTAGATAGAGAAGATGAACTGGGGAGTTTAGCGGCAAGTATTGAAGATATGAGGATTCAACTAATAGAGAGAGATGAATGGAAGCAAAACATGTTGCAGCAAGTTTCCCATGAATTAAAAACACCAGTTATGGTTATTAGAAATTACGTACAAGCGGCTGAAGATGGAATATATCCTAATGGAGATATGGATGGTACTATGAGAGTCATAGATGAAGAAGCTATAAGGCTTCAGAAGAGAATAAAGGACCTATTACAGCTTTCAAAACTTGAGTATATAAACTCAAGAACATTAAAAAAACAACCTTATTCCCTATGTGATATGATATCAGAAGAATTTTATAAAATAAAAGCCAATAATATGAATCTTCAATGGGATATTGAAACCTTAAAAAATGCTTACACCTTAGGGGATAAAGAGCAATTTACTGTTGTAATAGAAAATCTTTTAGATAATGCATCTAGATATGCAAAGGAAAAGGTTGAAGTAAGTATATATGAGGAACATGGAAAATATACTATAAGAATCTTCAATGACGGAGATAAGATAAAAGAAGAAGAATTTGAAGGGTTATTTAAACCCTTTAACAAAGGGAAAAATGGTAAGTACGGTTTAGGGCTATCAATAGTAAAAGAAATAGTAGGGTATCACGGAGCAGAGATTGAAGCTAAAAACGAGGATGTAGGAGTAGCTTTTTATATCAAAGGTATACGTAATATTGATTAAAAGAGGGTGATTGTTTGAAACTTGAAAAACTACTATCTTTGCCTAAGGTTCATCTACATTGCCATTTAGATGGATCTGTAAGACCTTCTACTATGTTAGGTTTATTAAAAGTAAAAGCTGATTCTAATATAAGAAGTGTTGAAGAGCTTCTACAACAGGTGGCTGTTCTTGATAAAACCTCTTCATTGGAAGCCTATCTTAAAAAGTTTGATATTCCTATAATGGTTATGCAGACGAAGGAAAATATAAGAAGAATAGCTTATGAATTAATAGAAGATTGTAATATAGAAAATATAAAGTATATTGAAATAAGATTTGCACCATATTTTCATTGCAAAGAAGGCTTATCAATGGAAGAAGTGATTCAAGCAGTACTAGATGGAGCAAATGAAGGTAAGTGTAAGTACGGAGTAGAGTTTAATCTTATCGTATGTTTTCTAAGACATGAAAGCTATGAGAAAAATCTTGAACAACTTTATGTTGCACAGAAGTTTTTAGGACACGGTGTAGTAGCGGTAGATCTTGCAGGAGACGAAGAACTATATCCTGCAGACAGCTTTGTAGAACTATTTGATGAAGCAAAAAGATTAGGCTTCCATATAACTATTCATGCTGGAGAGACAGGTAACTTTGATAATATTAATAAATCTATAACTTTATTGCACGCTGAAAGAATTGGACATGGAACAGCTGCAATGACTAGCGAAGAGACTATGGAGCTTTTATATAATAGAAGGGTGCCTTTAGAAGTCTGCGTCACAAGCAACTATAATACTGGAATAATTAGCAGATTAATAGACCATCCAGTATACAGTTTTATAAAGAAAAATATAGTCGTTACCATTAATACAGATAATAACACAGTTTCAAATACTACACTGACAAATGAATACTCTAAGATAATAGATAATTTTAAGCTTACCGATTCAGAGATTATAAATACAATACTAAATTCTATAAACTATGCTTTTTGTGAAGAGCATATCAAAGAGAGATTAAGAAGATTAGTGGAAGTAACTGATAAAAAGTAACTTGTGCTAAAAAAGATGCTATGTTATAATTTCAAAAATAATATGTTAATATATTTAAGGATGTAATTTTTTGTACTTCTAAGTAAAAGTATTATATCTGCAATTAATAGAAGATAAAGTAATGGGGGCGTAGACATGGAAGAGATAAAAGTTTCGTTAGATGCTAACAGAGAAGAAAATTATAAGTTTATGGTATGGGGAGTAAGAGATCAGCTTGAAACTGAAACAGATTTAATAGCTAATCTTTCCAATATTTCTGCTCTTATAAAATTCTATATGGATGATTGTAACTGGGCTGGATTTTATATTATGAGAGAAGACGAATTGGTGCTTGGTCCCTTCCAGGGATTGCCAGCTTGTTATAGAATAAAGCTTGGAAGCGGAGTGTGTGGAACAGCAGCACAAGATAAGAAGGTTCTTAGAGTTCAAGATGTACATGAGTTCCCAGGTCATATAGCTTGCGATAGTGCATCTAATTCTGAAATAGTGCTTCCAATAATTAAAGATGGAAAAGTTTTTGGAGTATTAGATCTAGATTCTCCAAACGTAGGAAGATTCGGAGAGCTTGAAGAAAAGTATCTAAGAGAAGCTGTGGCTATAATAGAAGCCCATATTTAATAACAAAATACCTCCAACATTTGTTGGAGGTATTTTGTTAGATTGAGTGTATCAATCTAACAATACAAAGGACGAATATTTAATCAGGCATATAGTTAGAAGAGGTTAAGAATATAATGCTGGTGGATTTTGGATAGGATGGCTGCGATAAATTTAATTTTTCAAGATAATGAATTTTAAATAAATTATTATGAGAATCCTAATCCAAAATCATATTTGACCTATCTAATATACATCTACAACTTATAATATTTCTCCCCTTATCATAAGTTAATGCTCTTTAGATAATATATAGTATTATCTATAAGCAAAAAATGTTACTAAATAAATTTTAAATCTATTTGCTCCCTCATATAGCATATCTTGAATAAACACTAAATTTTAATAATAGAAAATAGATCGTGCTTTTGAAAAAAGTTGAGCTGGATAGCGAGGCAATATATGACTTAGATGTATATTTTCACAAATAATTACAAGTTGAGTGATTATAATACAAAATATTATCAATATTTCTCGCGAAATATGGTGTGTAGATCGGAAGGAGAAAAGATGGATAACGAACAAATTAAGGCAATGGATCCGAATATATTAGTAAGTATAATAAATATGAAGTTGAGAGATTTTTATGACAGCTTAGAAGGTTTATGCGATGATATGGATATTTCTAGAGAGGTTTTAGAAAACAAAATGATTTCCGCAGGCTACAAATATGTGAAAGCAAATAATCAATTTATAGGTTAAATTAATTTTAATTATATAATTTGCTCACATGCCTTAATAAAATTAGTGGCTAGTTAAGAGAATTAACCAATTCATAAGTATGTATAACTTGGTTTTAGAATCTGTATTTTTAGATGGAAATGTTATAGATGTACCACTTCATATTAGAATTTATATTTTCAAATTCGCATCTCAGAATCCAAAGGAGTTTTGAAAATAGATTTCGGATTGAAGTAGTACATCTTTAAATATTTGAATAATTATTGTGTTAAATATATTAATGAATAAAGGTAAGTTTGTGAAATTTAGGACTAAATACAAAGTATAATGTAAAAAAAATAATATATATGAATAAATATGTTTTCAACAGCAATAATTTCTAATATAATAATTTATATGCTAAACAATGTAAAGGAGATTATTCTTATGAAAAAAGGAAAATTGTTACTGTTAGTAGCTGCTTCAGCAACACTTATAGCAACTTTAATAAAAGACAAAAAAAATAATGAAGTTGAAAACAGTAGTTTTGAAGTAGAAACGAATCTTGATTTAACTGAAGATAAGCAATAATTCACTCAAACTTTACATAAATTTGGAGGTAATTATTTGAAAAAGAAAATATATATATTAGGATATATTATTTCTATATCAGCAATGATAGCTATAAATATAGCTGATTTAGAAATTATTGAAATCCTATTTAACTGGGCAATTATATCCTTCTTATTTATGGTGTTGTTAAGGCTAGATCGTGAAAAAACTGCGCTAGTGAAACTAAATAAGCAACTACAGGAAGAAGAAGAAAAATATAATGTAGCTGTAGAAGGGACTAGAGATATAATATTCCAGTGGAATATTATTAAGGATGAAGTTGATTTTAGTGAAAGAATTAACGAGATAATTAAACTGAACAATAAGAGTGTTCTTAGCTATAGTAAGGATTGGCTTTCTATTATTCATGAAGAAGATAAAGTAAGAGCTAAAAAGCTTTTGAGTGATAAAATCCAAGACGAAAATGTTGATTATTATGAGACTGAATATAGGATAGTAAACCATGAAAATGTTATAAAATGGTTAAATATTAAATCAAAGATTATAAGAGATGAAACTGGAAAAGCCACTTGGATTTATGGTTCGATATCAGACTCAACAGATGCAAAGGAAAAAGAGTTAAAGATAAGCTATATGAGTTATTATGATTCTGTAACAGGACTGCACAATAGAAACTATTTGAAGGCACTTATTAATAAGTCTGTTAAGGAAAATAAAGTAACATCAAGTAAAGCTGCACTTATTTTAATAGATTTAGATAATTTTAAGTACATAAATGATGTGTTTGGTCATGACTATGGCGATGATATGCTAATGATTATAGCAGATGCCCTAAGAGATGTAGTTAGTGCCAGAGGTGACTTAGTATGTAGATTCGGTGGAGATGAGTTTGTAATTTTTATGCAGGATATAGACAATATAAAAGAAGTTGAAAGAACAGCTCAGCAAATAATTACTGTTTTTAATAATACTAAAAAATTGATGGATCAAATGATATTTACTACAGCAAGCATAGGAATAACTGTTTTTCCTGATGATGCGTCTGATTATAAATCTTTATTGAGAAATGCCGATGTAGCTATGTATAAAGCCAAAGGAAACGGTAAGAATAGTTACCAATTCTTTGATGATCAGATATCTCGTGAGCAAAATAGATTCTATACTTTGGAAAAAGGATTAAGAAATGCTTTAGAAAATAGAGAATTATATGTTCAGTTCCAGCCAAAGGTGGTTCTTGATGATGCAAAGATTATGGGCTTTGAGGCACTTATTAGATGGAATAACAAAGATCTTGGTATGGTAAGTCCTGCAGAGTTTATACCTGTAGCAGAAAACACAAGGCTTATAATACCAATAGGTTCCTTCGTAATAGAAGAAGTATGCAAAAAGTGTAAGGATTTATTGGAAAAGGGACATGATGACTTTAAGTTAGCTCTAAATTTATCGGAAATTCAACTTAGAGATGATAACATTATTGAGTCCTTTAGAAAGCTTACAGAAAAATATAATATAGATCCTAAATACATAGAAATAGAGATTACTGAAAGTTTACTTATGAAATCTTTTGATAGAAATATAAAGATACTAGCTTTCTTAAGAGGCCTAGGCTTTAGCATAGCGCTAGATGATTTTGGAACAGGATATTCATCGCTTAATTATCTAACTAAGCTGCCAATTGATGTGTTAAAGATCGACAGGTCTTTCGTTTCAGAACTTGGAGATAATCAAAAGAGTCAATACATAGTTGAGAACATAATACAATTGTCGCACAAGCTTGGAATTAAGGTAGTAGCTGAAGGTGTGGAATATAAAGATCAAGTGGACTATCTAAAGAGCATATTCTGTGATTTTGTTCAAGGGTATTACTATAGTAAACCTGAAAGTTATGAAAAGATAGTTAAGCTTATGGAAGAAAGATATATTGTAGCATAAAGTTTAGGAAATTATCCTAAACTTTTTTACTGTTTAGGATAAACGGTAAAGGAAAAGTCCTATTAACTAGAATGGGATTAATAAACCAGGGGGATAATCAATGAAAGAAAGAATTACACTTACAGAAGGTAGTATACTAAAAACACTTATTAAGCTTTCTATACCTATAATGGGAACTTCTTTTATACAGATGGCTTACAATATGACTGATATGCTTTGGCTTGGTAACTATGGAAGTAAGGCTGTGGCAGCCGTTGGAACTGCAGGCTTTTTTAGTTGGTTTGGGAATTCCTTGGTGCTTATATCAAAGACAGGAGCAGAAGTAGGAGTAGCTCAGGCTTTAGGGAAGCAGGAAGGAAATGAAGCAAAAAAATTCATAAACAACAGTATAAGGTTAAATCTAATCATAGCAATTATATACGGTTTAGCTCTTATCTTGCTTAGAAAGCCATTAATAGAGTTCTTTAAGCTTGGAGATGCTGAGGTAATAAAAGAGGCAAATATATTTTTGGTAATATCAGCATTGGCTATGGTTTTTACATTTATTAATCCAATACTTACAGGTATATTTAATGCCTCTGGAGAAAGTAAAATACCGTTTTTAATAAATACTATAGGTTTGATATATAATATGGTTCTAGACCCTATACTTATATTTGGTATAGGTCCTATACCTGAAATGGGAGTAACAGGTGCTGCTATTTCAACTGCAACGGCGCAAATGGTTGTAACCTTGCTTTTCTTATATGCGCTAAAAAATAAAAGAGAAGCTTTCTTTAAGATAAAGGTATTTGAAAAGCTTGATATGGTATCTATAAAGAAGATAGTAAAATTGGGGTTGCCAGTAGCTATGCAAAACGGATTGTTTTCAATATTTGCTATGTTCATAGCTAGAATTATAGCTGTATATGGATCTACTGCTATTGCAGTGCAAAAGGTAGGTGCACAAATTGAAGCTATATCTTGGATGACTGCTGGAGGTTTATCCACAGCTCTAAGTGCTTTTGTTGGACAAAACTTTGGAGCTAAGAAATATGATAGGATAATAAAGGGTTACTTTGCAACAATGTTTCTTGCTTCAGCTGTAGGAGTATTTGCTACTGTTCTACTGGTATTCGGAGGTAAAGCTATATTTGGTGTATTTATACCTGAAACACAGGCCATAGAACTTGGTAGTATGTATTTGAAAATACTTGGCTATTCACAGTTATTTCAATGTCTAGAGATAACAACTAGTGGGGCTTTTAATGGCCTAGGAAAAACTATTTATCCTTCGATAACTAGTATAATATTGACAGGGGCGAGAATACCTATGGCTATACTTCTATCAAGACCTAATCTACTAGGGCTTGATGGAGTTTGGTGGAGTATAAGCATAAGTAGTATATTTAAAGGAATTATATTAACAACCATTTTCCTCATAATTATCTTACGTCCTATAAAGAAACAGCTTAAATCAGTACAAGCTATTTATTAAATATATTTGAATCTAAATATTGACAGTAGATTTAATTAGTGATATCATGAATTTAAATAATGAATCCTTTGATAAGGGATAGTAACAGGAATAAAAGTGTTACAGAAAGCTGCGTTGATGAGAAGCAGTACATGGATATCCAGTGAATGGGCCTTTGAGGAACTATACGAAATCTTTTGAAAGTAGTTGATGTCGTGTTCTGCACGTTATAGCAGAGAAGGTATGATTGTACCTGATTGAAAGAGAGACCTTTATTGGTAACTTAGGTGGCACCGCGGATATATACTCCGTCCTATTTTTAGGATGGAGTTTTTTTATTTTTAAATTTAAAGTGAAACCATTAAATAGCATTTAGAAAAGGTGATCTTTAAATTTGCTAAAGGGTACAGAGAGTCTCTGTACAGAAACTTATTTTATACTTGTTAGAAAATTCAGGGTTCTGTGAGGGCATGTATATATTGATAGTTGAGTTAAGAACTCTATAATACAAAAATGTACAAGAATAATTTTAATATATTAAGGAGGTGATTCTGATGAAGTGAAGTTATAAATCCAATGTACTGAATATTCAAAATAATAAAAAAATATTAATTAATCAAGGAGGTTTTCGTGATGAAAACAAGAAAAATGATAATAAATGCAATACTACTAGCAATTGGAGCTTTGCTACATCAGATTACACCGGCTTTAGGACTACCTATACAGCCAGATTTTGCACTTACAATGTTATTTATAGTTCTTATGATAAATGATGATTATAAAACTGCTTTTATAGCAGGGATAATTATAGGGATATTTACAGCAATGACAACAAAGTTTCCAGGCGGACAAGTACCTAACATGATAGATAAGATAGTTACTGCAAATATAGTATTTGTGATTTTGAAAGTCCTAAAAGGTAAGTTGAAAGATAATATTACTATGGCAATAGTTCTTCCTATAGGAACACTTATAAGTGGATTGGTATTTTTAGAGTCTGCAGCAATTATTGTAGGATTACCTGGAGCATTTGCTAGCTTATTTATGGCAGCGGTAGTTCCTGCAATGGTATTAAACTTGATAGTAGGTTTGATAGTATATAAAGTAGTTGCTAGTACCTATAAAATGTATAATAAAGCTGATACAATGTAGAAAATATTTTAATACTTTAAGAAAATGCAGATATGCAAGAAAAAATCGCTAAAGTAATCTTCTTTAGCGATTTTTTATTCTTCTAATACATAAGCTGAAAAGTTATGTAAAGGTTTAACTTAAGTCTAAATAAAAAATTTAAATATGAATAAAAATTATTCATATTTAAATTTTACTATAATTTCTTTAATTTCGCCCTTGCTGTTTTTTCTAATTTTGAAGTCTCTAATATCAGCAAAATCATTACTTAGTTGATAGTTCAATTCCGTAATAGTTGCTTTAGCTTTTTTAGCAAGATCGCTATCTTCAACCACAGTGAATCTATCTTTTTTTGTAGTAATTTCGTTTTGAGTATCGTCTAAAATAACGTAATATCTGTCACCTTCATCAATAACTAAATATTCTTTGCCAAGAGTTAAGGTACTGCATAGTGTATTATTTGAACATTTCACTAACATATAAAAATCCTCCTTTTCAATAGAATTACCCTTAAGTAAAATATATCATAGAATGAACAAATTTAAATGCTTTTTTTTAGGAAAGTGTATTTAAAAAGTAAAATTGTATATTATGACAAATTATAATTTGAATTTAATTATAATATTATTAATACTCACAAAAAAATGCTGAGGTGATTTTCTTAAGTTGCTGTAAAAAGATCGCTGAAGCTAACTAAAGTGACTTTTTTGCAAATCTTCTTTTTTTGAATGTAAGTTAAGAAATTCTGGAAGGCGACATAATTTTGTTTTTTTACTGTTTACTCTAAATGGCTACTCTAAAGCCTTTATATTACTAGGCTTAGCTAGGGAAATATATACTTTCATATACAGTAAAAAAATATGAGTGGCTAAACTAATGTGCCAAACTCATACCCTTTATTTTTTAAATCATCTATTATATCAGGCAATGCATCTGCAGTTGTGTCCTTTCCGAAGGAATCATGCATAAGTATAACTACTTTGTCTTGACCACCAAAGGTTTGTTTATATCTATTAAAGAGTTCTTTTCTTGATTTTGGACTTCCCTCTGCATCACTTGTCATATCATTCCAATCTATAAAAAAGAAACCTTCCTTATTCAACATTTTATCTACTTCTGCTGTTTTATGCCAGGTTTTATGGCCACCTGGGAATCTTATTACTTTTGTGTGAAAATGATCCCCTAACACTGACTTTAGGACTTCTTCATTCTTCTTAATGTCTTCCATAAAGTATTTCGCATCAACATTAGTTTTAGGATACAATTTAATAGGATCGTGATCATAGGTGTGATTGCCTATAGAATTTCCTTGAGCATAAGTATCCATAAGAATTTTCTTTGAGTCAGGATACAGATCAAGTTGCTTTCCTACGATAAAAAATGTAGCTTTTATGCCATTATCGTTGAGTATCTTTAGTATTCTAGGTGTTACAGTAGTGGAAGGACCATCATCAAAGGTTAAGAAAGCAACTTTCTTACCGTCGGACTTTTTCTTATTTTTCACTAAATAATCATGTATCATAGATGCATCAAATTTATTGCTTGATGTATCAGGATGAGCGGGAGGGTCAGAAGCAGGCGGAATAGCAACGTTAGTTAAAGGGGCTTTTTGATCCTGTCCATTTTCTTTATCATGAGATTTATTATTATCATGTTGATCCGATACTCTATCAGAAACTTTGGTATTTGTATTTTCAGAGGTTTCTATAGTTAGGGGCTCAACCTTATTCTTATAGTTAGTTCTTTTGTAACATAGGTAAATTAGTGATGTAGAAAGTATAATGATAATGATTAGAGGCAAAAGCCTCATATTCTTTTTTTTAGAAAACTTTTTAAATAAATTCAATTATTTGACCTCCATTGATGAGACATACGAACAATGTATGACATTTTTTCCAATAATAATTATAATCGCAGAGCATTCGATTTTATTTACAAATAAATAAAAATAAATTACAAAATTAAAACAAAAATAATATGTAACTTTAGTTACCGAAATTTTATTATTTTTATTATAAAATAAGATTGTTAAATAAATACGATAAAAATGTAAAAAATAATTATTATATTTCTGATTGTTACAATATACAGTAGTATTTAAATTCTAAATATAATATTTTATACAAAATTATACGAGGTGATTTTAAAATGAGTATGTTTTTAGGAAAAATTCATTATTGGTTATTTAATAAAATAGAGTGGTTTGAAGGTTTGGAAGAGAGTATCGTTAAGTCTGCTGAGAATAAAGGAATAGATGTTAGTACTCTAAGAGACGAGATTTATTCAAAATATGGAGCGCCAACAGAAGACAGACCTTTAGAAGATATGATTGATACAAACAACATACACGGATGGCTTCAAGGCAAGATAAGTGCTGCAGAGGCAAGACAAGCGGCTTGGGTTACTAGGTTACTTGAAGAGGATAGCATGTTTATAAACGATATGCTAGAAGTTTTCAAGGAACAAGGTAAAATTGCTGCCAAGGAATATAAGAATGAGAAGGGAAACCCTAAGTTACCTTCAGAGATTTACACAGCTATGAACGATTATATACTAGAAGGTATGCCATGTGATAGAGTGAATGAAATAACAGTTAATACAGAAGAGAGAATTGAATGGATAGCAACTCAATGCATCCACCATGAATATTGGGACAGAGAAAATGGAGATGTTGGTTTATTCTATAGGCTAAGGGATAACTGGATAAAAGAATTTGTTTCTGAATTAAATAGCAGTTATGAGTATAGAATAAATGATAATGGAACAAGAATAATTAAACTACTAGGCTAGGATGTGAGATTATGAATTCGATTGAATTAATGATGGAAGAACATAAGAATATAAGAAGAATGCTAAAGGTTGTTAGAAAATTTTGCTTTGAACTTTTAAAAGGAAAAGATGTTTCTTATGATGACTTGTATTCAATGATAGATTTCATAAGGAATTATGCAGATAAGCATCATCATGGTAAGGAAGAACAATTGCTTTTTAATAGAATGCAAGAAGAGTTAAATGAAGCGATTAAGAAAACAATTCAATATGGAATGCTTGTTGAGCATGATGAGGGAAGGTTTTTCATTAACAGCTTAGTAGAAGCCATAAAGAAAGTACAAGATGGTAATGAAGAATCCAAGCTTGATGTTATAGCTAATGCTATAGCTTATACAAACTTATTAGATAGACATATTGATAAAGAAGATAAAATTGTATATAAGTTTGCAAAAAATAATTTATCTAGTGATTCTAAAGTTGATATAGATGAAAAATGTGAACAGTTTGAAGTTGAGGCTAAAAGTCAAGGTATTCAAGATAAGTATATAAATATGCTGGAAAGATTAGAAAAGTTATATATATAGATATAAAGCTATTAGTTCTAAATGAAGGACTAGTAGCTTTTTCTTTTGCATAGGCACAATGATTTTTAATGAATAATAGTTACCTTTATAACAAACAAGCATAGTATGAATATATAGGACTATTATTTTAGGTGGTGATAGAATGCGGATTGCAAAAGGATCTACTATAAGTGGAGATGCTGGACATAACTGTTATCCTGATATAGGAGCCAAAGGAATAAGAAGTGAAGATAGTTGTACCAAGGCTGTATGGAAGCTAGTAATTAATAAGCTTGAATCTATTGGATATGAAACCGTGGACTGTACGCCCTGGGATAAAACCTTTAATTCTGCTGGAGCCTCAAAGGGGTATAGGGTTAAACTTGCAAATGGGAGTAATTCATCACTGCATCTTTCTATTCATTTTAACGAAGGAGGTGGAAGAGGGGTAGAATGTTGGGTAAGCAAACTAGGAGGAAGATCGGAAAAGTTTGCCTACCAGATTTGTACAGAGATCTCAAAGCTCGGTTTTGTTAATCGAGGAGTAAAGCATAGTAATATATATGTAACAGAGTACACAAAAATGCCTTCTGTTTTGATTGAATGCTGTTTTATAGATTCAAAAGAGGATATGGATAACTATGATCCTGACAAAATAGCATCGGCAATTGTTATGGCTATAACTGGTCAACAAGATACATTAAAGCAATGAAAAGTGGATAAGCTATATTTTTTCGATTACTAGAGTAGTTGAAAAGGAAGAACTCACTAATGCTAATTCATTAGTGAGTTCTTCAATATTATAAACTTATGTTTTTAATTTCAGCATTACTGTTGAACATAGAACTAAATATTAGATAAATATTCTTACATAGTATATAGTATCTTTAAAATATTGACTTTTTATATGGGAGTTTAATTCATCATAGGTATGTTGAGATATTAAAGGTGTTCCATCTGTATCGAAAGAGGTAACTATTGATCCATGAAAAACTTTCTTATTAGAATTCTCAAAAAATATCAAATCTCCTAAAGTAAGGTCTTCAATTCCGTTTAAAAGACGTCCTTTTGGACCGAGATTTTTCTTAGAGGAATTATTTATCAAAAATGAGTACAAAGAACTTGCTACTGACCAATTTAACGAACACTTGTAGTATGGAGAATATGATATTGGTTCATAGAACCATGGAAGGTTATCATATTTCATTTTTGCACCACCAGCTATAAGACACTGAGATAAAAAACTGGCACAGTCTCCTCCTATTTTACCGAAAGGTTTCATGTATACATATTTATTATTTGGAGCTAAAGCGTGAGTACAAGCATATGAAATAGCTGCTATATTGTTATAATACATAATACTACCATCTATAATTATTATACTTATATAATATTCAAAGTCTTAGAAAGGTTGCTAAGTAATAAGTAATTCTTTGTATAAGATCATTTAAGGCAGTTACTTGCTAAACAATTAATCTTATCGAGACTTTAAAAGTTCTAAAAAATAAAGATTCATAGACTTATATAAATCCACGAATCTTTATAACTGTAGGATGATTATCTGTTCTTTCTTAGTTTATATACCTCTGGAGTGTCTTCAGTTATTACCTTAAACTCATAGCCTTTACTTTTATAGTAGTCTATTATCTCTGGGAGGGCTATGGCAGTATTTTTATTTAAGTACCCGCAATGCATGAGTACCACTGCTGGATTTTTATCACTTTTGGCTTTTGTTAATATCTTATATGGAGCTAGCTTAGGATTCATACCATCAGTGGTATCTACGTTCCAGTCATATATTTTAAAGTTATTATCATGTAGTGCAGTTACCATAGAGGTTGTAAGCTTGTAGATATTGTTATTACATCCAAAAGGAAATCTTAAAATATTAGTCTTCACCCCAGTAGCATCATAAATTATTTGTTGAGTAAGAAGCATTTCATCAACAAAACTAGTATTATTTCTATAGATTTTATCTTTTTCATGACTATAAGTATGAAGTCCAACTGAATTACCTTCATCCACCATTCTTTTAACCAAGGCTTCTTGACCTTTTATCATATTTCCTATTAGAAAAAAAGTAGCATGAACATTCTTTTCTTTTAGTATATCTAGTACCTTAGAGTTTAATTTTCCGCTAGGACCATCATCAAATGTAAGGTATACTACTTTTTGCTCTGGATTGTTCTCTTCTGTTGCAAGTACTTCAAAGCCACTTAAATTAGTTAAGAGAATAGAAGTAAGTATAAATATAAAAAACTTACTAATACGTTTCATATAATCACCTTCTAAATATTTTGTTTAGTTATCACTTTTTTATTATTTCAATTAAATAAAAAAATATAGACCTTAATAAAAGGTAATATAAGCCACAGTGGAAAAATACTTTATTAAGAGGTAGTATTTACCTCTTAAAGTAGTAATGGAAATAAAATTAACAATTTGTTAATATAAATTTTCTATTATGATGATATAATTAAGTTAATCCAATGAAAGATGGCCAAGTTTAATATTGAAAATTATTGTTAAGATTATTATGGTTTCGGAAAGATAGTTTAAATTATAGTCATTATCATTAGGGGCACATTAATACATAAACTAATTTGAAATGAATGCAAGTAACCTATCATTATTAATAAATTTTATAGTATTTACTTTAAGGGAGAGAGGTATCAATTAAATATGAGTAGTATTTCAAAGGTTTTTATAGTCTTAGCAATAGTAATAGCAGCATTTTTGTTTATTAAATTATTATTGCCAGTAATATTAGTAGTAGGAATATGTGTATGGATATATAGAAGTATTAAACGAAATATAATGTTCTCAAAAGCTGGCTCTAGTAGTAAGGAAAATATTGAAACAATTAAGAAAAATGTAAATAGGCAGAGTTCAAATAATGATAAAAAAGTGGTAGATGTGGATTATGAAGAAATTTAATCCTACGCTATATTAAGATCTAGCAGGTTTATAATGCTAGATCTTTTTATTTAGAACATAATTTAAATCTAGTGATTGTTGCTTCTTTGGTAGGCTTATATTTTATATATTAATAATAAAGTATTTCAATTTGTTATAATTTTTTACGTGCATTCATAGTATTTATATTGTCAGAGAAAGAATTAAGAATGTATCAGAAGTAGATATATTTAATGGTTTTAAAGTTATATCAGGTATATTACATCTTATAAAAAGCTTAGGATAATGCTATCTAAGGAGTTTAGACATTAATTCAAAAAAAAAATAAAAAGAAGAATAAATCATCAAAAAATACAAACAATAGTATTACAGAGAAAAAGTTAAATAAACCATGATAAATTAAAAATTTCCATGAATACGATTAAAAAAAAGAAAAAATAAGTCTAAAAAATGTTGACAACGTATTCATCACATCTTATAATGAAATTACAGTAGATCACAAACATTAATGCAAGCGATTGCACGGTGTTTGCAAAAATTATGAATAATTAAACAAAATAAATTAATTGATTATGGGGGGTACAATATGAGTAAACGTGTAAAGGTTTTGGCAACAGTTATGTCAGCTCTAGTAATTTCAAGTGCATTTATAGGATGCAGCAAGAAGGATGATTCTTCAGCATCAAATGGAGGATCTAAGAGTGGAAAAGAAATAGTTGTTTGGTCACACTTAACTTCTGTAGAAGT
Source organism: Clostridium sp. C8-1-8 (assembly GCF_009928445.1). Lineage (GTDB taxonomy): Bacteria > Bacillota > Clostridia > Clostridiales > Clostridiaceae > Clostridium_AR. The sequence continues at coordinate 45,452 of NZ_JAABNO010000024.1, forward strand.
TAAAGAAGTGGACAAGATAGCTCAAGAATGGGCAAAGCAAACTAATAATAAAGTTAAGGTTGTAGAAGATAAAGGTGATATGCAAGGTTATATCCAGGCAGCACAAAGCTCTAAGGGACCAGACATAATGTATGGTTTAGCACAAGATAACCTTGGAACATTCCAAAAAGCAGGCTTGCTTGCAGAAGTTAAAGATGGAGTAATAGATGAAAGCAAATATGCTTCTAAGTCAGTAATTGATGCAGTTACTATAAAAGGTAAGAAGTATGCAGTTCCTCTATCAATGGAAACTTACGCTTTATTCTATAATACTGATAAGGTAAAAACAGTTCCAAAAACAATGGATGAACTAGTAGAACAAGCTAAGACAGTAGGATTCAAGTATGATGTTAACAACTTCTACTATGCATATGCATTCCTAGCTGGAAACGGTGGTTATGTATTTAAGAACAATGCTGGATCACTAGATGCAAAAGATATAGGCTTAAACAATGAAGGCGCTGTAAAAGGATATCAATTCATTCAAGATTTAGTAGTTAAGAATAAATTCATGAATGCAGACATAAAGGGAGATGCAGCTAAGGGAGATTTCCAATCAGGCAAAATCGGTTTCTATATATCAGGACCATGGGATGTTGATGGATTTAAGGCAGCTAAGGTTCCATTTGCAGTAGCTCCGCTACCACAAATGAATGGTAAAGCAACACCATCATTCATGGGTGTTCAAACAGCTTTCGTAAGTTCAAAATCTAAGAACCAAGATACAGCGTGGGATTTAATGAAATACTTAGCAGACAAGACTGCAATGCCATTATTTGAAAAAGGAAACAGAATACCAGTTTTAAATGATGCGTTAAATAGTGATACATTCAAGGCTAGTAAAGAAGCTGTACAGTTTGCTGAACAAGCAAAGGTTGCAGAACCAATGCCTAACATACCTGAAGTTCAAGCTATGTGGACACCAGGAGCTAACAACTTACAACTTTTAACTGCTGGTAAAGTAGATGCTAAGAAAGCAGCTGATACTACAGTTGAACAAATAAAACAAGGTATTGCTCAACAAAAATAGTTTGTAATAAAATATAGTAGGGGGAGAAATCCCCCTTTTTTAAAAAATATTTAGGGGGGTTAGTTGTGGAAAGAGTTATTAAAACCAAAAAAGACGGAGCTAAAGCTATTCCATATTTATTACCAGCACTTATTTCCATATTTGCATTAACATTTTTACCAATAGTATATACAATATACATCTCTTTAACTGATTTCACCATGTATACACAAAGCAATTATCATTTCGTAGGTATTCAAAATTTTATTGATGTTTTAACAGGGCCTTTTAAGCAAGTTTTCTTACCGGTTTTCGGGTGGACATTCTCTTTTGCATTAATATCAACAGCAGGTTGTTTTTTCGTTGGTTTGATAATAGCGCTTGTGCTTTCTAATAAGCATATGAAAGAAGCGTTTGTATATAAAAGCTTTTTGGTTATACCATGGGCATTGCCAGTAACTGTTGCCATACTATCATGGCAAGGTTTATTAAATACAGATTACGGTGCAATAAACAGAGTACTTATTAATCTTCATATATTAAGTGCACCAGTACAATGGCTTACTAATCCTTGGTGGGCAAGGGTTGCAGTAATAATAGTTAACATATGGTTAGGTTTCCCTTATATGATGAATATCTGTATAGGAACTATATCAGCAATATCAGAAGATCAATATGAGGCTGCTGAAGTTGATGGAGCTAGCAAGTTCACTCAATTTGTAAAGATAACTTTACCAGAACTTGCAAGAACAGCATACCCATTATTAATTTCAAGCTTCGCATTTAACTTTAACAACTTTGGATCAGCATTCTTACTTACTGAAGGTTTACCTGCAAGACTTGATACTCAGTTTGCAGGATATACAGACATACTTAGTTCAACAACATATAAATTAGCAACTCAATTTGGAAGATATGATATAGGATCAGCTTTATCAATAATAATATTTATAATAATCGCAATAATTTCAGGAACACAAATGAAAATGTCTGGACAATTTAAGGAGGTTGATTAGTATGCTATCAGTTAACCAAAGTAATATTAAGACTAATATGAAATACAAGAAAAAATTAAGACCTTCTGAACTTAGAAACTTATGGATTTCTAGAGTGTTTATGTGGATAGTAGTAATAGTTACTATGATACCTATAGTGGCAATTATTTCATCATCAATGGCTACAGGTGATGCATTTGTACAAACTACCTTCTTCCCTAAAGTGTGGACACTTAAGAACTATGCTAAAGTAATTAATGAAACAGATTTCTTAATATGGATGAAAAACTCTTTATTATTATGTTTTGCTGTTGCTATAATTCAATTAGCTATGACAGTACCAGCAGCCTTTGCTTTTGCTAGATTAAGATTCAAAGGTAGAAAAAATGGATTGATGACATTGCTTATACTTCAATTCTTCCCAGCAACAATGGCTTTACCTGCTATACTAGGAATAGCAATGAATTTAGGATTTATGGACAGACTTTGGACATTAGTGCTTCTTCTTGCAGGAGGATCTGCTTATAACATTTGGTTGCTTAAAGGATTTATAGATGGTATTCCAAAGGATTTGGATGAGGCTGCTTTTGTGGATGGAGCTACAACTTGGCAAATGTTTGTAAAGATAATATTGCCTCTAACTAAATCTATGCTTGTAGTTATATTCTTATTTTCCTTTATAGGAACATATTCAGAATTTATGTTTACTTCAGCACTTATGAAGGATGCTGGTAACCAGACTATAGCAACAGGACTTAGATCATTCATAAGGAACCAGTTCTCTGCTAACTGGACTCAATTCTCTGCAGCATCTGTAATGGCATCACTTCCGATAGTTATAGTATTTACTGCTTCACAAAAATTTATAGCTAAAGGACTTGTTGCAGGATCAGTAAAAGGTTAATAATAACTTAGCAAGCAACCCCTTGATAAGTATTTATATAATAATCTAATAGTTAAGATTTCAAAACTTTCTTATGTAAAAGTAAGAAAGTTTTGAAATTTAATGAGAATTTTGGAGCTTCAATATCTATACAGTAAAATGTACATATCTATTAGGAAATAAGGTTTACCAATTCTACTTAAATTGAAGTAGATATTTTCTGTAAAGAAAAATATAATTTGTTTTCTAATTAAGTAGTAACATACATAGTAATAAAAATACTAAGGATGAATACTTCATTGCTACTAGTATTTTATACTGAAGTGAAGAGCATCCACATATATTTTGATTAAGAGGTGATACAGATGAATAAACAGGCAATACATCATATTACAGAGGCACCCTATGCCTATGGAGTAGGTGAAAAGAGTCTATGTTTAAAACTTAGATCCGCAAAGGATGATTTAAGTTCAGTAGTAGTTTATTATAAGGATAGATATAATTGGGAAGGAGAATTTGAAACTTCTTCTTTGAATAAGGTCAACACTTCAGATCTATTTGATTACTATGAAACTGTTGTAGAAGTAGATGAAAAGAGATTTAGATATTTCTTTGAAATAACAGACTTTGAAGGTAATGTTTCCTATATGAATGAAAGAGGAATATTAAATAAGAAACCAGATATTGCTAATACATTCCAATTTCCATTTCTTTGTAAAGCTGATTTGTATGACGAAGTAAAATGGGCACAGGAAGGTGTAGTTTATCAAATATTTCCTGATAGATTTAATAATGGAGATAAAAATAATGATCCAAAAGGCATTAAGCCTTGGGGAGATAAGGTAACTACTGAAACTATGTTTGGAGGAGATCTGCAAGGTATAATAGATAAAGTTGATTATATTAGCAAACTAGGGGTAAGCATACTTTATATGACTCCTATATTTATGTCTAGATCGAATCATAAATATGATACTACAAACTACTATGAAGTTGATCCTCAATTTGGAGATAACGAGAAGTTAAGAGAACTAGTTAAAAAATGTCATGATAATGATATAAAAGTTGTTTTAGATGCAGTGTATAATCATTCAGGAAGTGATTTCTTTGCCTTTGAAGACTTAATTGAAAAAGGTGAAAAGTCAAGATATAAGGATTGGTATTTTGTTGATTCTTACCCTGTTAATACTAAGGAAGTCAATTATGTAACCTTTGCAAATAAGGTTTCTAGAATGCCAAAGTTAAATACTAGCAATTCAGAAGTTAAGAACTATCTTCTAAAGGTATCTAAGTATTGGATTGAAGAGATTGGTATTGATGGTTGGAGACTTGATGTATGTGATGAAGTAGATCATGCTTTCTGGAGAGACTTTAAGAAGGCTGTTAAAGAATCAAAAGATGATGCATTTATAATAGGGGAGATAATGCATGAATCAAATTCTTTCTTAAAAGGAGATCAATTGGATTCGATTATGAATTATCCTTTTAGAGAATGCTGCTTAGACTTCTTTGCTAGAAAAGCAATCGATGCTGATGAACTTGATCATATTTTAGCTGAAAGCAGAGCCTTATATATGAATGCAGTTAATAGACAACTTCTAAACCTTATAGACAGTCATGATACTGCTAGATTTTTAACTGACTGTGATGGAGACAAGGATAAAATGAAGCTTGCCATAGCTCTTCAATATACATATGTAGGAATACCTTATATCTACTATGGTGATGAAGTGGGTATGGAGGGGAAAACTGATCCTGATTGTAGAAGATGTATGATATGGGATGAGAAGGAACAAGATTTAGATATGCTTGACCATTACAAAAGTTTAGCTGAGGTTAGAAAGAAATCTAAGGCCCTTGTTTACGGAGACTATACAAATGTATGTAAAGATGGAATGGCTTTAGGCTTTACTAGAAAGTATGAGGATGAAGAAGTTTTAGTTTTGATTAATAACGGAACTGAAGCTTATGAGTACTCACTAGGATATCAAGGAAGCTTTAATAATCTTTATGAAGGAAAAGAAGAGGCTATAGATAAAAAGATAGTATTAGAGCCTATGTCTTTTAAAATACTAAAAATTAAATAGTTAACTACGCAGTGATCAAAAAGGTAAGCATTAATTAACAGACAATGCTTACCTTTTTTTCTATCTAGGAAAGCATAAAATTTTTTATTAGCTCAACCTAATAATATAAAGGTTTTATAGTAGCTATTTAGGTTGAAAAGTAAAAACAAATAATATTTGCCTAGCAGATTTTTCGCATATGTATTCTGAAAGGCAGATGAGAAAAAAGTATTTCTTTGATTCACCACAGTTACTATAGAAGAATATAATATTTATTGCTATAATAGTGGCTTTGTAATTAAAAGTAATTATAATTTTACACTAGCTTTATTGTCGAAGGCAATCACATAACTGGTATCTCTTACATAATATGTAGAAGAAGGATGAAAAGGAGGGATACCACTATGGGTATGAAGTTCTCTGATGACTTATATAATAATGATACTTTAGATTGGCTAAATGGAAATCACGAAATGGGAAGCAAATATAGTACTAGTGAAGAAGTTGACATTCAAGGCGATTTTGATCTAGAATTTAGTGAGCAAACTATAAGGGAAGAAAAACATCACGACGGATGCAGCAACAATAACAATGATCACCACCATGATGATTGCGATCATCATCATGATCACCATGATGACTGCGACAATCATCATGATCACCATGATGATTGTGACCATCATCATGATCATCCTACAGTAAGAGGTGGCAGAATAGAGGTAACTTCTAAGCTTGGAAGTGATTGTGGGGAACCAATAAGTGGAGTAAAGGTATACCTATTTAGAATAGAAGACTATAATCTAAGATTTGCTTGCTTTAAGATTACTAACAAGCATGGTAAAGTTGTTTTTGATGGACTAAGAGATGGAATATATAAAGTAGTTCAACCTATGGATAAATGCATCTTCAGAGATCCAGTTTATCTTCCAAGTGACCAAGTGCCAATAGATAGAGTTCATAGAGACTATAATATAACTGTTATCAATAGAATAAGACCAAGTGTTTTAAGGGAATTTAATGACCGTCGTAACTGTTGTAATAATAATTGGAACTGTTGTGGCGGTGGCTGGAATAATGGTTGGGGCTGCGAGGGCTTCTGGATACTACTATTATTATTTGGATTCTGTGGTTGTGGATTCTGGTTTTAGGTAAAGATGTAATACTTCAATCTTAAATCAATTTTCAAAGCTCCTCTGGATTTTGAGAGGAGAATTTGAAAATATAAATTTTACTATTAAGTGGTACGTCTATGGTATTAAAAAACTTAATATAAATATATATTATTTCTAATAATGGTTGACAATTTAGAACTAATTAGCGATTAGAATTTTAATATATATTAAAAGTATAAAATAGATAAGGTGCATTTTTGTGTCTTATCTATTTTATTATATAGAAAATTATGCTTTTTTTAGCTATAATAAATAGAGTTTCAAATATCAAATGCTTTAAATATATACTAAATATAATGTACTTAAATGGAGGTAGATTACTATGGAAAACTATACATTAAAAGTTAAGAAAATAAATGATGACGCTATATTGCCAAACTATGCTCATGAAGGAGATGCGGGTTTAGATTTGTATTCTGTAGAAGACTTGATTCTTCATAGTGGAGAATGCAAACTCGTAAAGACTGGAATAAAGATTGAATTACCTAAAAATACTGAAGCACAGGTAAGACCAAGAAGTGGATTGGCACTGAAACACACAATAACTCTCCTAAATACCCCAGGAACAATAGATGAAGGTTATAGGGGAGAGGTTGGAGTTATAATGATCAATCACGGTAAGGAAGATTTTAAAGTTGAAAAAGGCATGAAAATTGCCCAATTGGTGGTAAAGCCTGTATGGAAGGTAGAAGTAGAAGAAGTAATAGAGCTTACAGATTCAGATAGAGGAGAGGGAGGATTTGGGTCTACAGGCTTAAGATAGAAAGAAATAAATATACCCTTAATAGGATAAAAATGGTATAATATTTACTATTGGGGTGATAACGTGAAGAAATATATAGCTAAGAGAACAATACAGGTTCTAATAACTGCAGTTTTAATTGTAATACTACTTACAACAATATTTGTCCATATGCCTGGTGATTATGCTTCAGGATTCATTGGGAGAGAGCTTAAGATTCATATGAGACAGGAACTAGGTCTTAGCCTGCCTAAATCAGTGCAGATTATGAATTGGGTTAGAACTATTTTGACTGGAAAGTTATTTGCCATAAAGTCTTATGCTTATGATGTGCCAATAGGGAAGGTATTACTGCCAGTGGTTACTAGAAGTTTATTCTTATATGGAATATCTTTCTTTTTGAGTAGTATTATGAGTATTTTTTTGGGGGCACTAACTGCGTGGAAAGGCAGAAGTAAGCTTGATATAATTGTAAGAATAGGATGTGTTTTAGGTATAAGTGTACCATTTGTTATTACAGATCCTATTATTGAATATTATTTATTCTGGGTAAAAAGAATCTCTTATGATACATATGATCAATATTTTTTAATAAGGATAAATATAGTAGTCATGCTGTTGTACATGCTGCCTCTTATGACTAAATATACAAGGTCTATAATGATTGATGTATTAAGCAAAGATTTTATAACAACAGCTAGAGCAAAAGGTCTTAGAGAAGTTATTATAGTATTTAGACATGGCATGAAAAATATTTATGCTGAATTATTTACTATAATGGGCGTGAATATAAATAAGATTTTATTTTATGGTTTTCTTATAGAAGCTATATTCAATTACCCAGGGCTTGGTACACTTTCTACCTTTGCCTTTAAAGTTAGGGACTATCCTTTAATGATAGGATGTACAGTAGTAACTTCTTTAGTAATAATCCTTTTTAATTATATTTTTGATATACTTGCAGGTCTGTTAAATCCTATTATTAAAGTTGAATAAGATCTATGTTTAATTTAAGCATTTTGCGTTAATAGAGGTAAAAAAGAAAAGTAGATTAATACGAGCTTTAGAGTTTAGTATTAATCTACTTTTTTATTATTAAGAATTTGATTCTAGTTCTTCCCATTCTTCATATAAAGTATCTATTTGGTTTTGAGTATTAAGTATTTCCTTATTTACCTTTTCACTTTCAGTAGGATTGGAGTATACTTCTTCCAAGCACAAATCCTCTTGAAGTTTAACTAATTTCTCTTCCAGAAGAGCTATATTTTTTTCAAGGTTCTTTAACTTTAAGCTATTCTCTTTTTCTAATTTTTCAGCTTCCCTTTTCTTTTTACGTTCTTCCTTTATTTGAGTTTTAGTTTTTCCAGATTGTTCTTCTTCATTATCCTCGTATCTGTTTGGATTTTTTTTCTTTTCTGTATAGTAGTTGTAATTTCCTAGGTATTCTTTTATACCGCTTTGCTCTAATTCATAAATCTTGTTTATAACTTTATTTAAGAAGTATCTATCATGAGAAATTACAATAAGTGTACCATCATAATCCATAATAGCGTCTTCTAAAGCTTCCCTAGACATTATATCTAAATGGTTAGTAGGTTCATCTAACAAAAGAAAATTAGATTTAGAAAGCATTAATTTAAGAAGGTTTATCCTACAACGTTCTCCACCGCTTAAATTAGAAATCTTTTTAAACACATCTTCATTATAAAATAAGAAGGATGCCAAAGCAGTTCTTATCTCAGTAGTAGTCATCTTAGGAAATTCGTCCCAAACCTCATCTATGACTGTTTTTTCTAGATCTAAGTTGGATTGTTCTTGATCATAATAGCCTAAAAACACATTTTTACCTAAATAAGTTATTCCACTGTCAGCTTCTAAGTTTTTCATTATTATTTTGAAAATAGTCGTTTTGCCTCTACCATTTTCCCCTATAAGAGCAACCTTATCTCCTCTTCTTAAATCGAAATTTACGTCCTCAAATAAAAGTTTATCTCCATATCTTTTAGATAGATTTTCTACATGAAGAACATCATTACCACTTTTTATCTGGGATTGAAAAGAAATTCTTGTACCTATTTTTTCCCTGTCAGGAGCATCAACTTTTTCCATCTTATCTAAAGCTTTTTGTCTGCTTTCAGCAGCCTTAATACTTTTTTCTCTATTAAAAGAACGGAACCTTTCTATGATTTCTTCTTGCCTTTTGATTTCGGATTGTTGTAGATTAAAAGCTTTTAGCTTTGCCTCGTAATCTTTCTTTCTCAACTCTAAATACTTTGTATATGGAGCATTATAGCAATTTACATGACCATTGATAAGCTCATATGTATGTGTTGTTATGCTATCTAGGAAGAATCTATCATGAGATATAACTAGAACTGTCCCCTTGTAGCTTTTTAAGTACTCTTCCAACCATTCAATAGCATCTAAATCTAAATGGTTTGTAGGCTCATCTAAAAGTAATATCTCAGGTTTTATCAAAAGAAGCTTACATAGGGCCACTCTTGTCTTTTGACCTCCACTAAGAACGTTTATTTGTTTATCAAAGTCTTTTTCGTTAAAACCAAGCCCCTTTAATACTTTGGATATTTCTCCTCTAAATACATAGCCGCCTCTGTTTTCGTATAGTTCTTGACCTTGAGTATAATCTTTAATCAGTTTGTCATGATAATCTTGTTTCGATGGATCATAAGGTTCATTCATCTTTTCTTCTAGAGTCTGAAGTTTTTTTTCTAGGTTGATTAAGTCTGAAAACACAGTAAGCATCTCTCTCATTATCGTGTTTTCAAAATCCAAATCAAGGTGCTGAGAAAGATAACCTAAAGTACTTCCTTTATCTATAAAAACTTCCCCGCTATCATAGGATACTTCCCTTGTAAGTATGCGGAATAAAGTGGACTTTCCCTCTCCATTTGCTCCTATAAGTCCAACTTTTTCTCCTTCATTTATATTAAATGTTACATCTTTTAAAATTTCATCTATTCCAAAACTTTTTTTTATGTTTTTACAACTTAATACTATCATTAATTAAACTCCTTTGAATAAGTTAAGTGATACAGCTTTAGATGTACTACTTCATACTAAAATCTATATTTTCAAAATCTCATCTTAGAAACCAGAGAATTTTTGAAAATGAATTTCTGATTGAAGTGTTGAATCCTAATATACAAACACGATTAATTATACTATTCATAAGAGTTTTATACAAATGGATAAATTAATAATATTATTTTTACTATTATAGATAATAATATTATATAGATTTAAAAGCTAGGGAAAGGAAGTGAACCTACTAAGGGTGATATGAATAAGAAAAGAAATATTATAGTAGCAATAATTTTAGTAATTCTAATAGGTATAACCTGGGCAATCGTATATTATACCAGAAGTAAAGATGATGCTGTTTCAGTAAAAACAGAAATAATAGGAAAGGGAAATATAAAGTCTTATTTAAATACCACTGGAGTGATTAAGGCAAAAAGTATCAGGGATTATTATGGTTCACAATTGAAGGTAACAGGGATTAATTTTAAAGTAGGAGATAAAGTTAAAAAGGGAGATGTTCTTATATCTTATGACAACTCAGATCTTCAAAATGCTGTAAAACAAGCACAAATTCAATATAATAATACTGTTTTACAAAGGGAGGATTTACTAAGTCAAAGTAAGAAGGTAAAAGGAACCATAAAAAACTTAGACAACGAAATAAAGGATATTAAAAATAAGATACAGCAGTTGAAGAATAGTACAAGTTCTTCCATTTCAACCATAGAAGGGATAAAAAGTACAATTAGTGGATGGAAGGGGAAGTTTTCTAAGGAAGAAATCTCAGAAGCAAATATATTAGATGCATCAGAAAAAAATCTAAAGCTTGCACAAACAGAAAATAGCTCAAATACTGAGCTGATAAAGCAGCTATCAACTGCCTTAATATCTTTAGAAAGTCAAAGAAATAGTATACAGCCAATTTCAGAAGAGAAGATAAAGCAAATGGATAATGCGGTATCTTTAGCAAAGTTAGCATTAGATTCTGCTAATTCTAAGCTTAATACTTTAGCTGGAAATATAACTGCTGATTTTGATGGTACTGTCACTTCAATCAATGCCAATATTGGGGCTGTTTCTAATCCTACCTCGGCTGCTATTACTATTGAGGATCTTAGCAACTTGAAGGTAGTGGTTTCTTTGGGAAAGTCCGATGCAAGTAAAGTAAAGCTGGAGCAAGTTGCTACTATAAGAAGTAATGGCAAAGAGTATAAGGGGAAAGTATCTTTTATTAGTCCTTCAGGTAAAAAAGGTGTGAGTGGTCTAGGGGCTATTTCAGCAGCTCCAAGTAGCGATGTGACAATGGATGCAGAAATTGAACTTCTAAATTCTGATGAGAATTTGAAGGTGGAGTTTGATGTAGATGTTGATATACTAACGGCAGAGAAAACTGGAGTAATAGTAGTTCCTACTGAGGCGATTAAAGCTGAAAAAGGCGGCAAATATGTAATATATACAGTAAGTAATGATAAAAAGGTCTCAGAGCATCAGGTGGAAGTTGGCATACAATCTGATATAAATGCTGAGATAGTTAGCGGAATAAAAACAGGAGACAGAGTTATATTAAACCCAAGTGCAATGGTAAAACAAGGTGTTACCGTCAAAACTAATGCTGGAGGAAGTAGTTAATGATTGAGATAGTAGATGTTTACAAGACGTATAAAACAGGAGATTTATCCTTTACAGCATTAAAAGGAGTGAATCTCAAAATACAGCAAGGAGAATTTACATCTATAATGGGACCATCAGGTTCTGGAAAAAGTACGCTTATGAATATCCTTGGATGCCTAGATAGGCTAGATAGAGGCAAATATAAATTAAACAATAAAGACGTTTCCAATATGGGGGATAACGAGCTAGCTAGGGTAAGAAACAAAGAAATAGGATTTGTATTTCAAAACTTTAATCTTCTACCTAGGATGACAATTCTTGAAAATGTTGAGTTGCCTATGATATATGCAGGAGTTTCATCTAAGGATAGAAGAGAAAGGGCGCTTTCTGCTCTAGAAAAGGTCTCTTTGACTAAATGGATAAAACATCGTCCAAATGAGATATCAGGTGGTCAAAAACAAAGGGTAGCTATTGCTAGAGCTATTGTAAATGCTCCATCGGTTATAATGGCAGATGAACCAACTGGCAACTTGGATTCTCAAGTTAGCTTAGAAGTTATGAAGATCTTTCAAGATTTGAATGAAGAAGGTTCTACCATAATAATGGTAACCCATGAGCCTGATATAGCTTCCTATACAAAAAGATTGGTAAAAGTTAAAGATGGTCTAATAATTGCAGACGAAAAGGTTAAAAATAGAATAGTTATTAAAGACAACTAAAAACAGTATGGGGGATTAATATGCACTTTATAGAAAACTTCAAAATGTCCCTAGATAGTATAAAATCTAATAAACTAAGATCATTTTTAACGATGCTAGGTATAATAATAGGAATAAGTTCGGTAATTGCAATACTATCATTGGGGAGCGGAGGGAAAGCTAGCATAACTGGTGAGCTGGAGAAAATAGGATCTTCAACAGTAGAAATTAAGGTTAGCGGACAAGAGATAGCTCAATCTGACTACTTTAACTTAAATGATATAAAGGCCATAAGAGAGAAAAGTGATAATGTCAAATATATATCACCTTTAATACAAAAGTCTGGAACAGCTAGAGTAAATAACAAAAGTAAAAGAGCTGTAGTATATGGTGGCAATACAGATTTTAGTTATATACAAAACTACGAATTTTTATATGGCCGTTTTTATAATGAGAAGGAGCTAGAAGATGGCAAGAATGTAGCTGTTATTGATGAAATTTCAGCTGAATATTTTTGGGGGTATAAAGATGTAGTAGGGGAATCTTTGTTGATAGGAAGGAGCGGTTCTCCAAAGAAGGTTACTATAATTGGAGTAACAAAGTCTTCAGAACTAATGGCTGGATTTGCTAAAGATCAAATACCAGTATTTTTATCAGTACCTATAACTACATCGCAGTGGATTTATGATGTTGGTGGAGACTTTGACGGCATATATATATTAGCGGAGTCAAAGGATGAGGTGGATAGTGCAACCAGTGAGGCTATAAATATTTTAGAATCACGGCACAATAATAAAGGGAAAAATGTTTATACCGGAGAAAAGTTGATGAAGCAGGTTGAACAAATCAATAGAGTTATTGATATATTTACTTCATTTATAGGTGCTGTTGCAGCTATATCTCTACTAGTTGGTGGTATTGGGGTAATGAATATAATGCTTGTTTCAGTTACAGAGAGAACTAGGGAAATCGGTATAAGAAAAGCTATTGGAGCCACAACTAATACTATATTAATTCAGTTTTTAACTGAATCAGTCATAATATCTCTTATAGGTGGAGTAATTGGTATGATTATAGGTATTGCTGGTGCTTATGCCATAGGGAGTTTAGCCAATGTTACACCGATATTATCTCTAAAGCATATTTTATTAGTAATACTATTCTCTACAAGTGTAGGCGTTTTTTTTGGCATATACCCAGCTAGAAAAGCAGCAAAGCTAGATCCTATAGATGCATTAAGATATGAATAAAAGATGGTTTTAAACCATCTTTTATTCTTTATGAGAGTTATTAATTCTATTCATTTGAACTGTATTGTAAGGACAGATAGATTATCTTCTTTATAATCAGTTTACATACTGGTGCAGGGATTTTATAAGTGGCCAAACTTTTAATTATTGAATCATTATTAAGCTCAATCTGATTAAGTATTGCGTTTATTTTTTCACCCACTAGTTTATCATCAAAATCCTTATCTAAGTCTTCAAATAGATGAAGGGGAACAGGAACATAACCTCTGTTTATTTCTGTTGAGTTATTGAACAGTGAGTTGAACCAATAAGTAGAAGAAAGCTTCACTTTATTAAAAGTATCTCCTAGGGCTGATCTGTTATTCAAATTGCCTAAGTAAAGATTTTCAGAAAATTGAGCTGGTATATCTGAAAATGGAATGAATTTGTCTGTAAATATGTTCGAACTTTCGTAAAGTGGTATTGGAGCATCAGGAAAGGAAGATTCATACTCACTTTTAAAAGGTTCAAAGTTTAAATCATCATAAACTGGTTTATTCACTTTATAATACCTCCAAATAAAACTCTTATTAAGTATATGTGATATACATACGAATATTTCATGAATTTCATATAAATTTACATTCGTTAAAATAAAACTAAAGTTGCTTATTATATCTACCCTTTAAGTTAAGGCTATGTTAAAGTACTGTGTTGAAATTCAGTGGTCAGTCATCCGATGCTTAGATGAGCTTGCGCAAAGAATCACTAATGAAGAACGTATTAGTGATTCTTAAAGCCATTCCATCTGAAAAAAATTATTTAATTCTAACTGCTCGCTCATATAGCATCTCCTTCATGACCATTTAATTTCAACAATATTATTAAACATAGCCTAAGTTAAAACAGTAATATAAAAAATAGTATTTAATTGATAAATTTATTTCTTTGAAATAATTAGTTTATAAGCAGAAAGAATATAGGGAGATTTATGGACATTAGTCTAAAGTGTGAATAGTATATATTGGAGGGAGTTTGTTATGATGAGAAAAAGAGAAATGAACTTTAGAGAATTGTTTGTAGGTATAGAACAAGCTGTTCCATTAGCCAATGGAAGAAATATAACTCCTATTAATTTTGATAATGCTGCTACTACACCACCATTAAAGAGAGTTTTGTACTGTGTAAATAAGTTTTTACCTCTTTATGGATCTATAGGAAGAGGAAAGGGGTATAAGTCGAAAATAAGTACTGAGCTCTATAATGAAGCAAGGGATGAAATACTGAAGTTTTTCAATCTTAGCAATAGAGATGATTACACTGTTATATTTGTAAAAAACACTACAGAAGGCATAAATGTTTTAGCTGATACTTTAGTAACGGATAAGAAAGATATTGTTTTAACCACAAGAATGGAACATCATTCAAATGATTTGCCTTGGAGAGAGCGATGTTCAGTAGAATATGTTGAAGTAGATCATAGTGGTAAGCTTAAAGCAGCAGATTTTGAAGAAAAACTTGTTAAAGCTAATGGAAGTATAAAATTAGTTAGTGTAACAGGAGCCTCCAATGTTACTGGTTATGTAAATGACATTCATGGAATAGCAAGTATTGCTCATAAATATGGTGCCCAAATAATAGTTGATGGTGCACAATTGGTACCACATAGAAAAGTAAATATGAATTATGTGAATGATGACGATGATATAGACTACTTGGTATTTTCTGCACATAAGATGTATGCACCCTTTGGAAGTGGAGCAATAGTTGGTAAGAAAGATGAATTTAATAATAAGGTACCATTTTTAAAAGGTGGAGGAACAGTTGATATTGTTACAGATGACGAGATTTATTGGTTAGATACCCCTGAGAGAGATGAGGGGGGGACTCCTAATGTACTTGGAGTTATAGCACTTGTAGCAGCTATTTACGAATTCAATAGGATTGGTTTTTCTAAGATAGAGGAACATGAAGAGCTTCTCAGGGATTATATGATTGAAGGCCTTAGAACTATGCCAGACGTGACAACCTATGGAGATATAGAAGATAAAAATAAACTTGGATTGATATCCATGAATTTAAGAGATATGTATCATGAGGAATTAGCTTCAAAGCTATCAGACTTAAGGGGAATAGCAGTTAGAAGTGGTTGCTTTTGCGCACAACCCTATGCAAAGAGGTTGTTAGGTGTTAGTGATAAGGAAGTAATAAAGTTTATTCATGGAACTGATGAAGGAAAGCCAGGAATGGTTAGGATAAGCTTTGGTATGTACAATTCTATAAATGAGGTTAATGAATTTTTGAATGTTTTAGAGTTTATAATAAGAAAGAATCTTTATAAATAGAAGATGATTAGAAGGCAGATATTATTAAAGCCTCCCAAAGTGTTGGGAGGCTTTAAAGAAGTATTTTAACTAACTTCTAAATACTTTATATTGGGGAAGTGAATCTGAGAATTTAAGTTCAGGTGTATCAAAAACTAGAGGCTTAAGATAAGCAAGTGCCTCTTCAGTTATATTGTTACCTTCACTGTTTACCCAATCTGATGGGAAATACTTGACCTTATTGGCCACTTTATCTGCTTCTATTAAGAAAGAGGAAGAACTATAATCCTTACCTTCACTTCTTTTTATAGCAACCATGTAACCAGTGTAGCCCTCTGCAGAGTATTTAAGAGCATCTCTTCCTACCATGTGAGCCTCATCAAAATCAACCTTAGAAGCAGAGTGCATCGCACATCTTTGAAGTACTCCTAATTCTAAAGTCTTTACTCTACTAGTAATTCCTGAATCTATTATTAAAGTTCTGAGATAATGAGCAACTCCACCAAGTTGAGTATGTCCAAATTTATCATGACTAGCTCCAAGTGAAGAGGCTGTTAAGAAGTTACCTTCTTCGTCTCTTAAGCCTTCAGAGGCTACTATGTAAACATGATTATTTTTTTTAAAAGTTTCTCTTACATCATTTATAAACTTTACTTTATCAAAAGCTATCTCTGGAAGATATACATAGTCCGCTGCTCTTCTACCATCTATAGTAGCTAGAGCTCCAGCAGCAGCTAACCAGCCAGTGTCTCTTCCCATGGTTTCTAATATAAATATACCATTATCTATATATACTGTTGAGTCAAGATAAGTTTCTAGCACAGAAGTAGCTATGAATTTTGCTGCACTACCAAAGCCAGGGGTATGATCTGTAAACATCAAATCATTATCAATAGTTTTTGGAATACCTATAAACTTTATATCAATACCATGGTCTTTTGCATATTTGCTAAGCTTAGCAGTAGTATCCATAGAGTCATTTCCTCCTATATAGAAGAAGGCCTTTATATTAAGTTCATTAAGTATTGACATTAGTGAAATATATTCATCTTCACACAAGGAAGAATCCTTAAGCTTGTATCTACAAGAACCTAAGCCTGAAGAGGGAGTTCTTCTAAAAGTATCAAGCTCATTACTATCCATTTCAGATAAATTTATTAACTTTCTATTTAAGATTCCTTCTATGCCGTTTAATCCAGCATAAACATTATCATAGATTTTCAACTCTTTATTAGCCTCAACTAAACCAAAAACACTAGAATTTATAACTGAAGTTGGACCACCTGATTGGGCAACAATACAATTCATTATATCTCTCCTTTGTACTACTTAGTTTAAATGTGCTATACTATTTCGACAAATAATACGTACAATGAATACTATACTATAAAATATAACTAATATAAACCCTATAAATCAAAAAAGATATAGTTTATATATTTAGAATTATCTCATAATTATATTTAGTAATAATTGAAATGCTTTCTAAATATAATATTATGAAGATTTTGCTTATTTCTCACTTATCCTTAAATATCATTTTGTGCAGAAAAATAAATCTTATTTATGATAAGGTATTTTGATTTATGAAGAAAAGAGGGACAAACTATGGATATTAATTGTTTAATCATTGTTTCCATTGCATTAGCTATGGATGCATCGGCTATCGCATTGAGTATAGGGATAAATTCCAGCGTGAAAAGATACAACAAAGTATTATTCGCTATATCCTTTGGATTCTTTCAGTTTCTACTGTCTTTTTTAGGCATTTATTTTGGTGTGCTATTTGAGCATTACATAACGTCTATACCAAATATAATTGGTGGAATGGTAATTGCCTTTACGGGAGTATTTATGATAAAGGATGGTATGGAACAGAAAGATCAGTGCCTACTATTAAAGCCAAAGATGTATCTTGTATTAGGTATTTCTGTGAGTATAGATGCTTTGGTTGTAGGGTTTACAGTTTTTCATCATATGGAGAAGTTTTATATGATAGTTGTTAGTTCAGTTACCATAGGGCTAGTTACTTTATTCCTTAGTATATGTGCTTTTTTTCTTTCGAGGTATATGAGAAGGATAGAGTTAATATCAAGATATGCTGATTACATAGGGGGAATAATCCTCTTATTATTTGGACTAAAGATGATATTTTCATAATTTAAAGATGGACAACCATCTAAAGGAAAGAGATGTACTTGATAAGTTTAGAATTATATATGGCACCATATGTTGAAAACACCATATTATATGATATAATTAAAGAAAAATGTTAGGGGTAGAATATGAGAATTGGCGAATACTTAAATGAAAAAGGAATAAAGGTAACAAAGAGTAGGATAGCCATATATGAAATTCTCTCTGACAATGATTCTAGTATATCTGCAGATTTCATTTATGATAAATGTAGAAATATCGGTATGGATATAAATCTTTCAACAGTGTATAGGACCTTAGAGATATTTGAAGAGAAAGAGATAATAGAAAAGTTTGATTTAGGTAATGGTAAGTATTCCTTTACTATAAGAAAAAATAAGCATATGCACAAGCTTGAGTGTTCTAAGTGCCATAAACAAATAGAAGTACCTTGTCCTATGCAGCAAGTAGAAGAGCTTTTAAAGAATCAAACTGGTTTTGTACTTACAGAACATAAATTGATGCTTAAGGGTATTTGTGAAGAGTGTAAGGATAAAAAGTAAAATAAGTGTTAATTAATTATTAATTAGCACAATACTTTTAGTGTGACTGTAATAATTAAAAAAACTAATTAAACCGCAGATAAATTCTGTTAATATTAGGTATAGGTAGTAAATTAACTATTAAGGCATAGTAATAAAATTGTGAATAAATTTTAAATATATTAGGAATAATATAAAGCTATGATTATTTTCGCTATATAAAAGTGAAATAATCATAGCTATTTTTAATTAAATGGATTAAATATGTAATTTTGAGCACATATCATTAAAAACTCTCTATTGACTGATATAAATAATTCCCATATACTTTGAATATAAAAAAGTTTGATTATCAAAATATATTAGGAGGCCATATGAATAATACTCACAGTATTATCAACTCTTTACTGGTAGATATTTTTAATGAGATTTTAAACATAGAGGAGTATGCTCTAAAGTCAGGTAAATTTAATGATGTTTCCATTACTGAAGTTCATACCATTGAAGCCATAGGTTATTATGATTCAAAAAGTATGAGTGAGGTAGCAAAACAATTGAGCATTACAGTTGGTACTCTGACTATTGCTATAAATAATCTTGTTAAAAAGGGTTATGTAGAGAGAATAAGATCTGAAGAAGATAGAAGAGTTGTGAAGATTAGTCTTACCAAAAAGGGTAAGTTACTTTATAGAATTCATGAAAAGTTTCACTTGGAGATGGTAAAGGCAACAGTAACTGACTTATCAGAACAAGAAGAAGCGGTACTTATTCATGCACTGGAAAAGCTAAGTGTGTTTTGCAGAAATACATATGATTTATTCAATAAGGAAAGCAAGGAGTAGTTATGATTTATACAAAGATAATATCAACAGGAAGTTATGCACCAAGCAACGTAGTTACTAATGATGATTTATCAAAGATAGTTGAAACTGATGACCAGTGGATAAGCTCTAGGACTGGAATTAGAGAAAGAAGGGTATCAGAAGGGGAAAATACTTCTTCTTTAGCTGCAAAAGCAGGAATGGAGGCTATAAAAAATGCGGGATTAACTGCAATGGATATAGACATGATAGTAGTAGCCACTACTACTCCAGATAGCTTTACACCTTCAACTGCATGTATAGTGCAGGATATAATTGGAGCAAAGAAAGCTTATGCCTTTGATGTAAGTGCAGCATGTTCAGGCTTCATATACGCTTTATCTGTGGCAGATAAAATTATGAGAGCTGGGGAGGAACAAACAGCCTTAGTGATAGGAGCTGAAGTTCTATCAAGGATTGTTAACTGGGAAGATAGAAGCACCTGTGTACTTTTTGGAGATGGAGCAGGAGCTGTGGTTCTTAAAAAAGGTGAAACTAAAGGAATTATAAGTTCAATTTTAGGTTCAGACGGGACATTAGGAAGAAGCTCACTTACTTGTGGAGAGTTCATTACTAAAAATCCATATGTTAAAGAAGCTAAAGAAGAACAAGCCATTAACATACATATGGATGGGAAAGAGATATTTAGGTTTGCAGTAAATACTATTCCCCAAGCAGTAAAAGAGGTTCTTGAAAAGTCTGGGACAGGATTAGATGAGCTGAAATATATATTCCCTCATCAAGCAAATCTTAGAATAGTAGATGCGGCAGCTAAAAAATTAGATATGCCGAAAGAAAAATTCTTTATAAATCTAAATAAATATGGAAACACATCGGCTGCATCTATTCCATTAGCGTTAGATGAAGCTAATAGAGAAGGATTGCTAAAGGAAGGCGATAAGCTTGTGCTTGTTGGTTTTGGTGGTGGTCTAACTTGGGGAGCTATATACTTACAATGGTAATAAGTTCTGATTAGGTTTCAAGTATACAAATAGTTTTAGTTAATAATCATAATATAAAATTACTGACTTGATAAAACTTATACTTAGTATTAATATTTACTAAATTAATTCAATATAGATCTATAAGTTTCTAGAGGAATAGCTTTAGAAACCTGATTATTACTATATATTTATATAATCTTATAAATATATGATTTTATGCAATTATATCAGTTATTTTAAATTTAAGATGTACCACTTCAATCCGAAAATATAAATTTTATTATGAAGTGATACATTTATATGTAGAAATCGAAGTTTATCCAGTCAGATAATAATAAAACATCAAAGATATTAGGAGGAAAAAGTAATGGTATTTGAAAAAATAAAAGAGGTAATAGTAGAACAATTAGGAGTTGACGCAGAAACTATAACCTTAGAAACAACATTTCAAGAGGATTTAGGAGCAGATTCCTTAGATTTATTTCAAATAATAATGGATTTAGAAGAACAATTCAACGTGAAGATAGAAGATGTAGAAGTTATAAAAACAGTTGGAGATGCAGTTAGTTTTATAGAAGAAAGAGTTTAAAACTTAGGAGGGAAATATGATTAAAGCAGATATATGTGAACTTCTAAATATAGAGTACCCTATTATTCAAGGGGGTATGGCATGGGTAGCAGATGCTTCGTTGGCATCTGCTGTGTCTAATGCTGGAGGTCTAGGTATAATAGCTGGAGCAAATGCACCGGTTGATCATGTTAGAGAACAGATAAGAAAGGCTAAGCAACTAACAGATAAGCCTTTTGGTGTAAATATAATGCTACTTAGTTCAAATGCTGATGAACTTGCAAGAGTAGTTTGTGAAGAAGGCGTAAAGGTAGTAACCACTGGTGCTGGCAATCCAGGAAAGTACGTTGAGATGTGGAAGAGTCATGGTATAAAGGTAATTCCTGTTGTACCTTCTGTAGCCTTAGCAAAGAGAATGGAAAGAAGCGGAGCTGATGCAGTTATCGCAGAAGGCTGTGAATCAGGAGGCCATGTAGGTAAGCTTACTACAATGGCATTAGTACCTCAGGTAGTGGATGCAGTTAATATTCCAGTTATAGCCGCTGGGGGAATTGGAGATGGAAGAGGTATTGCAGCTGCTTTTGTGCTAGGAGCAAAGGGTGTTCAAGTTGGTACTAGATTCTTAGTAGCTAAAGAATGTACCATACATCAAAACTATAAAGATATAGTTATAAAAGCTAAGGATATAGATACAGTAGTAACTGGCAGAGCCACTGGGCATCCTGTTCAAGTAATAAAGAATAGACTTGCAAAAAGATTCGAAAGCCTTGAGAAGGAAAATGCGCCTGCTGAAGCCTATGAAGAACTAGGCCGTGGTGCTTTAGCAAAGGCAGTAGTTGAAGGCAATCCTGATGAAGGATCATTTATGGCGGGCCAAATAGCTGGCATGATATCAAAAGAACAAAGTTGTGAAGAGATCATAAAAGAGATGTTCGATAAATATGATTCTCTTATGGCGCAATTTAGCTAGGAGGACAAAATGAAGATAGCATTATTATTTTCCGGTCAAGGTGCTCAGTATGTTGGTATGGGAAAAGAATTATATGATAACTATGACTCTGCTAAGAGAGTTTTTGAAAAAGCTGATGAAGTTTTAGGTATTTCATTAAGAGAAATTTGCTTTGAAGGACCAGAAACAGAGTTAAATAAAACAGAGAATACTCAACCAGCCATATTAACTACATCTATTGCTGCACTTAAAGTTATAGAGGAAAAAGGCATAAAATATGATGTGGTTGCAGGTTTAAGCTTAGGTGAGTACTCTGCTCATGTAGCAGCAGGAACTATAAACTTTGATGATGCAGTTACTTTAGTGAAAAAGAGAGGCTCTTATATGCAAGAAGCTGTACCACTAGGTGTAGGTGCTATGTCTGCTGTGCTTGGTATGGATGCTGAAGCACTAAATGCATGCGTTGAAGAAAGTAAGGAGTTCGGTATAGTTGAAGTTGCAAACTATAATTGCCCTGGACAGATAGTTATAGCTGGAGAAAAAGATGCAGTAGAAAAATGCGGTGTATTACTTGCTGAAAAAGGTGCAAAAAAAGTTATACCACTAACTGTAAGCGGACCGTTTCATACATCAATGATGAAACCTGCCAGTGAAAAGTTGTCAGTTGAGCTGGACAATGTAAAGCTAAGCCAATTTAATACTCCTATTATTAGCAATGTTAATGCAGAGTATGTGAATTCTTCTGATGAAGTAAAGGCTTTATTAGTTAATCAGGTTATGAGCTCTGTAAAATGGGAAGAATCTATAAGACTTATGATTAAGGATGGCGTAGATACATTTATAGAAGTAGGGCCAGGTCGTGCTTTAAGTGGATTTTTAAAGAAAATAGATAGAAGTGTAAATGTATTTAACGTAGAAGATATAAAGTCATTGGATAAAACAATAGATGGATTAAGCAAGTTAAATGGCTAGGAGGGTGTGAATTCATGTTAAAGGGAAAAACTGCAGTGATTACTGGGGGAAGCAGAGGCATAGGAAAGGCAATTGCCTTAAAACTTGCTGAGATGGGTGCTAACATAGTTGTTAATTATAGAAGCAGTTCTATAGAAGAGGTTTTAAATGAAATAAGAGCTTTAGGCGTAAATGCTATAGGAGTTCAAGGTGATATATCCAATAGTGAAGATGCCGATAAGCTTATAAAAGCAGCTCATAGTGAATTTGGATCATTAGATATACTTGTTAATAATGCAGGTATAACTAAAGATGGACTGTTAATGAGAATGAAAGACGCAGATTTTGATAGTGTTATAAACACAAATCTTAAAGGTACTTTCAACACTATAAGATCAGCATCTTCAATAATGATGAAACAAAGAAGCGGAAAGATAATAAATTTAACTTCTGTTGTTGGTATAACTGGTAATGCAGGTCAAGCAAATTATGCTTCTTCAAAGGCCGGTGTTATAGGACTTACAAAATCAGTTGCAAGAGAGCTTGCATCTAGAGGAGTTACCTGCAATGCTGTAGCTCCAGGATTTATAGAGACAGATATGACAGAAGCATTATCAGATAAAGTAAAAGAAGCTACGTTAAGTACAATTCCTCTAAAGAAGTTAGGGACAACGGAGGATGTAGCTAATCTAGTAGGATTTTTAGCAAGTGATTTATCAAATTATATTACTGGCCAGGTTATAAATGTAGATGGCGGAATGGTTATGTAAGGATGGTGTAATTATGGAAAGAAGAGTTGTAGTAACGGGAATGGGAGCAATAACTCCTTTAGGCAACAGTGTTGACTCTTTTTGGAATGGTATAAAGGAAGGCGTATGTGGAATTGACGAAATAAAAGCCTTCGATACTACTGAACAAAAAGTTAAACTAGCAGCAGAAGTTAAGAACTTTATACCAGAAGAGTATATAGATAAAAAAGAAGCTAGAAGAATGGATAGATTCTGTCAGTTTGCATTAGCTGCGGCTCAACAAGCTGTGGAAAATTCAAAGCTTGATCTTGATAAGGTAAACAGAGAAAGACTAGGCGTAATAGTGGGAGCAGGTATAGGAGGTCTTTCAACTATAGAAGAACAGACTATAAAGCTTCATGAAAAAGGACCGTCAAGGGTTTCTCCATTTTTCATACCTATGTCCATCTCAAATATAGCTGCAGGAAATATAGCTATAAGATTTGGAGCTAAAGGGATATGTACATCAGTAGTTACTGCTTGTGCAAGTGGAACAAATTCTATTGGTGAAGCTTTTAGGAATATAAAATTTGGATATAGTGATATAATGATAACAGGAGGCGCTGAAGCTTCAATTACTCCTCTTGGTATTGCAGGTTTTGCATCAATGAATGCTTTATCTAAGAACGAAAACCCTAAGAGAGCATCTATACCTTTTGACAAGGACAGAGAAGGCTTCGTAATGGGTGAAGGAGCAGGTATACTAATTCTTGAAGAGTTAGAGCATGCTATAGAAAGAGGCGCTAAAATATATGGCGAAGTAGTTGGTTATGGAACTACCTGTGACGCATATCATATGACTTCACCATCACCAGATGGAGAAGGTGCTGCAAGAGCTATGGCACTAGCTATAGCAGAAGGTGGTATAACTAAAGAAGAGGTTAGCTACATAAATGCTCATGGAACAAGTACACCATATAACGATAAATTTGAAACAATAGCTATAAAAAGATTATTTGAAGAGCAAGCTTATAAGGTAGCTATTAGCTCAACAAAATCAATGACTGGTCACCTTTTAGGAGCAGCAGGGGCTATAGAAGCTATAGTTGCGGTGAAGGCTGCCGAAGAAGATTTCATACCAGCTACAATAGGCTATGAATCTGCAGATGAAGATTGTGATTTAGACTATGTAGTTAATAAAGGAAGACATGCAGAAGTCAATTATGTACTTTCAAATTCCTTAGGATTTGGTGGCCATAATGGAGTACTTCTATTTAAAAAATGGACTGAGAGGTAATATTTTATGGATTATGCTTCAATTAAGGAATTGATAAAAATAATCAATTCTTCTGATTTGACTAATTTTGAAATGGAGTTTGATGGAGTTTCTTTGAAGATGAGTAAAGAAGGTAATGGAACTCCAAAGACATCAACAACAAAAGAAATAAAGGCTGTTGAAGCTAGTAAACTAGAATATATATCAGAAAGCAAGACTGAGCAAATTATAGAAGAACCAGAAGTTAAGGGGGGAACTTATGTTAATTCCCCAATAGTAGGAACTTTCTATGCATCAGCAGGCGCAGATAAGCCAGCTTATGTAAAGGTTGGAGATAAGGTTAAAAAAGGCGATGTGCTTTGTATCATAGAAGCTATGAAAATAATGAATGAAATACAAAGTGAAATCGATGGTGAAGTAGTTGAAGTTTTAGTTTCTAACGAACAAATGGTAGAATACGGACAAAAGTTGTTCAGAATTAAATAATGGGGGCAGATTTTATGCTAGATATAAAGCAAATACAGGAAATAATACCACATAGATATCCATTCCTATTCATTGACCAAGTGGTGGAGCTTGAAATAGGAAAGAGAGCAGTGGCAATAAAAAATGTTACAATGAACGAATGGTTCTTTCAAGGGCATTTTCCAGGTCACCCAGTAATGCCAGGAGTTTTGATGGTGGAAGCAATTGCACAAGCAGGTGCTGTTGCATTGCTTTCAGTTGAAGAAAACAAAGGGAAAACTGCATATTTTGGAAAAATTGATAAGGTTAAATTTAGAAGAAATGTTGTCCCAGGAGATACCTTAAGATTAGAAGTGGAAATAATTAAATCAAAGGGTAAAGTTGGTATAGGAAAAGGAATAGGCTATGTAGGCGATGAAGTAGCTGTAGAAGGCGAGTTTATGTTCGCTATAGGAGAGTAATTCCTTAATTGAGGTGATTAAATGATAAGAAAGATACTTATAGCAAATAGAGGCGAGATAGCAGTAAGAATAATAAGAGCATGTAGAGAGATGGGAATTGAAACTGTAGCTGTGTATTCTGAGGCTGACAGAAATGCTTTGCATGCAGAAATTGCAGATGAAGCAGTTTGCATAGGTCCTGCTAAGTCAAAGGACAGCTATCTAAATATGGGAAATATAATAAGTGCTGCGGTACTTACAGGTGCTCAAGCTATACATCCTGGCTTTGGATTCCTATCTGAAAACTCTGTGTTTGCAAGAATGTGTGAAGAATGCAACATAAAGTTTATAGGACCATCTCCTGAAACCATAGAGATGATGGGTGACAAATCAAGAGCTAGAGAAGTTATGGTTGAAGCAGGGGTTCCTGTAGTACCAGGTACAGATGGTATTATTGAAAGCATAGAAGAAGCCTTTAAAAGTGCTGAAAACATAGGTTATCCAGTTATGGTTAAAGCTTCTGCTGGCGGAGGTGGAAAAGGTATAAGAATAGTTCATAAAGAAGAAGAGCTAGAGAAAGCCTATGAAACTGCTAAGAGTGAAGCTAAAGCTAATTTTGGAGATGACAGGATTTATATGGAGAAGTTCATAGAAAATCCAAGACATATTGAATTTCAAATCTTAGGTGATGAGTATGGCAGTGTGATTCATTTAGGTGAAAGAGACTGCTCACTTCAAAGAAGAAATCAAAAAGTACTAGAAGAAGCTCCATCAGTAATTTTAGATAAAGAATTACGCGAGAGAATGGGAGAAGCTGCAGTAAAAGCGGCTAAAGCAGTAAACTATAAGAATGCAGGAACTATAGAATTTCTCCTAGACAAACATGGCAGATTTTACTTTATGGAAATGAATACTAGAATACAGGTAGAACATCCAGTAACAGAAATGGTTACAGGAATTGACCTAGTAAAAGAGCAAATAAGGATTGCATCAGGAGAAAAGCTTTTAATATCTCAAGAGCAGTTAGAGATAAAAGGTCATGCAATAGAATGTAGAATAAATGCTGAAAATCCTCATAGAAACTTTGCACCTTCACCAGGTAAGATAGATTTCCTTTTCATGCCAGGAGGAAATGGGGTAAGAATAGACAGTGCTGTATTTAATGGATATGTCATACCTCCATATTATGACTCAATGATAGCTAAATTAATAGTTTACGGAAAAACTAGAGAAGAAGCTATAGAAAAGATGAAAAGAGCCTTATGGGAGTTTACAATAGATGGTATAGAAAATAATATAGACTTTCAATTAGAAATCTTAAATCATCCGAAATTTATAGAAGGAAACTTTGATACAGGATTTATAAATAAGGAAATAATTAAATAATAGGTGAAAGCTTATGGGATTGTTTAAAAAGAAAAGATATTTTACTGTTCCTATGAACGTGGAAAATAACAAAGAAGAAGATGAAATACAACCAGCAATTCCTGATGGAATGTGGGTTAAATGCAATTCTTGTGGTAAAATCATATATAAAAAAGAAATAGATGAAAACCACAAGATTTGCACTAACTGTGGTGGTTATTTTAGAATGTCTGCAGAAGAGAGAATAAGATCTATAGTGGATGAAGGTACCTTTAAGGAATTTAACAATGGAATGATTGCTAAAAATCCATTGAACTTTCCTGGGTACAAAGAAAAACTTATTGAAAGTCAAGAAAAATCAGGTATTACGGATGGAATAACTACAGGTCTTGGAAAGATTAATGGATCAAGCGTTGTTTTAGCTGTTATGGATAGCAACTTTATGATGGGAAGCATGGGGTCTGTAGTAGGTGAAAAGATTACACAGGCCATAGAGATTGCTACAGCTAGAAAAGAGCCGATAATTATCTTTACTTGCTCTGGTGGAGCAAGAATGCAAGAAGGTATTATTTCATTAATGCAAATGGCGAAAACTAGTGCTGCTTTGAAACGACATGATGAGGCAGGTTTATTATATATATCAGTTATTACGGACCCAACTACAGGGGGAGTTACTGCATCTTTTGCTAGCCTTGGTGATATAATACTCGCTGAGCCTAAAGCTCTTATAGGTTTTGCAGGAAGAAGAGTAATAGAGCAAACAATAAAGCAAAAATTACCTGATGAATTTCAAACTTCTGAATTTTTATTAGAGCATGGTTTTATAGATAAAATCGTGAAGAGAGAAGAAATGAAAGAAACTTTATCACTGCTTCTTTCACTTCATGGATGTTAATTAAGGATGTGACTTTATGAGTGAAGTATTAAGTGCATGGGAACGTTTGATGATAGCACGTATGGCTGATAGACCTACTGCTTTAGATTATATTAATAGAATATTTACTTCTTTTATTGAATTACATGGTGATAGATCCTTTGGAGATGATAAGTCAATTGTCAGTGGTATAGGAAGACTGGATGGAGAGGCTGTTACTATAATAGGTATACAAAGAGGAAGAGATATTAAGGAAAATATAGAAAGAAACTTTGGAAGTCCAAATCCAGAAGGCTATAGAAAGGCTTTAAGGCATATGAAGCTAGCTGAAAAGTTTAACAGGCCCATAATATGTCTTATAGATACAAAAGGAGCTTTTTGTGGAGTAGGAGCAGAAGAAAGAGGTCAAGGTGAAGCAATAGCAAAAAACTTAATTGAGATGGCAGGAATTAATGTTCCTATAATATCTATAGTTATAGGAGAAGGTGGAAGCGGTGGTGCTTTAGCCTTAGGTCTAGCTGATAGAGTTTGGATGCTTGAAAACTCTATCTACTCGATTTTATCACCTGAAGGTTTTGCTTCTATCTTATGGAAGGATTCTAAAAGAGCTAAAGAGGCAGCTGAAGTTATGAAGATAACCTCTTTAGATTTATATGAGATGGGAGTTATTGATAAAATAATAAAAGAACCTAAGGGTGGAGCTCAAAAAGATGTTGAGAGTGTAAGTAAGTCAATGAAGGATAATCTTATAAAAGAGCTTAAGGTATTAAGGAAAAAATCTAAAGAAGAACTTCTTGAGTTTAGATATAGAAGGTTTAGAAAATATGGTGAATTTGATTATATATAATATTATAAAAAGACATTAATGTAAATTTCATTAATGTCTTTTAGCTTTTGACTTATAATAAACTATGTATATGAATTTATTCCTCTAACAGATACTTCACCGGAGAAAAGAGGTTTTATGCTACCATCTTCGTAGGTTACTATCAAGTTCCCATCTTCATTAAGGTCCGTAGCTTTTGCATAAGTCTCAGTACCTCTATGTAATATCTTTATATCCTTACCTAGGATAGAAGAGTTTGTTTTACATATTTCTAAGGCTGAACCTATAGAACCAGAAATTAAAAAGTCCCTATAAAGAGTTTCAAAGTTTTTAATTATGTCAGCTAAGATAACTTTTCTTTCTATATTTTTAGAAGCTTCTAGCTTCAAAGAAGTTGCCTTGTCCATTACTTCTTCTGGGAAATCTTCTTGATCTAAGTTGATGTTAAGACCAATTCCAACAACTATATAGTTTATCTGAGACATCTCACAGCTCATCTCAATTAATATACCACCGATTTTTTTATCATTTAGTACAATATCATTTGGCCATTTTATCTTAGGTGATAAACCTTGCTTTGATATTGCTAGATATACTGAAGCAGCAGCAATTTGAGTTATTCTAGTGACTAAGATTGGATCTATATCTGGTTTTAATATAATGGAACTCCAGATCCCTTTATACTTTGGAGATACCCAAACTCTATCAAATCGTCCTTTGCCTAAGGTTTGTTCTTCAGCTATTACTAAAGTACCATCTAAGGCATCATTAGCTACTTTTTTTGCATAAGTATTTGTGGAGTCAATGGACTCAAAATAAATTATATCTTTAATTAAATTACTGTTTTTTAAATAAGGTTTTAATTCAGGCTTGCTTAGGTAATCTGGACAATTTATAAGTTTATAGCCCTTTTTAGTGAAGGATTGAATATCATAGCCTTCCTCTTTTAGAGCTTTTATATATTTCCATATGGCAGATCTAGTTATTCCGAATTCCTTACAAATTAATTCGCCTGAAACAAAATCATCATTTTCTTTTAGTATTCCTAAAATCTTATCTTTCATATAACACCTAAATTCTAAAAATTATTCTCTCTTAAATAATATAAGGACAATTATCAATAAAGCTACTGATGTTAATGCTATGGTTCCTCCTGGAGCAGAGTTATATATGTATGAAGCAAAAAGTCCAACTAATATATCTATAAAACCGAAAAGCATTGAAAATACTAATGTTAATGAAAAGCCTTTCTTCAATTGCATAGCTGTAGCCACTGGAACTACAATTATAGATGATATAACCAGGATGCCCATAACTCTAATTGAAACAGATATTGTAGCACCTACTATCAAAGTGAAAATATAATTTATAAGCTTAACATTAATTCCAGAAACCTTGGCACCTTCTTCATCAAAGGTAGTATAAATTAACTTTTTATATAATAACGCAATAGTTGCAAAGCAAATTATACCTATAACAATAATAAGAGTGAGGTCGCTTTTTGAAACGGTCAAGATACTTCCAAATAAATAACTATTTACTTTAGCACTTGCTTTACCGGTGCTAATAAGCACAATTGCTATGCCTAGACTAAGTGTTAAGATTATAGACATTACAAGTTCAGCGTATTTTTTAAAGTAATCTCTTAAAAGTTCTATGACAATAGCACATACTGAGGTAAATATAAATGCAGTAATAATTGGATTAAAGCCGAAGACTAAACCTATTGCAACACCTGCAAAGGAAGAATGAGAAAGCGTATCTCCAATCATGGAATATCTCTTTAATACTAAGAATAAACCTATGCAAGGGCATAAAATAGAAATCACAATCCCTGCTAGAAAGGCATTCCTCATAAATTCGAATTCAAACATACTATTCTACCTTCCTATCCAAGTAAATTTTACTATCATTTATTATTTTTTTATATTCATTTACATCGTATAGGGTTGCAGAACCTTCGTATAATTCAAGAATATGAGTAGAATACTCTACAGCCATTCTAAGATTATGTTCTACAGAAATTACTGTTATATTATGCTCCTGGTTTAATTTCCTAATTAACTCATATATCTCTTTTTGAGATAGATGATCTACTCCAGTGCTCAATTCATCTAAAAATAGAAGCTCTGGTTCTCCCATAAGTGCTCTAGATATAAAGATCTTTTGTTGCTGGCCGCCAGAAAGGGCACCAATAAGTTTATTGGAGTACTTAAGCATATTAACTTTTTCTAAAGCTCTATTTATTGAAGCTTTATCACTTATTTTTAACGCATTAGCATGGCAGGACAGTACTTCCTTTACAGTTATTGCAAACTGTGAATTAAAACTGTCTACTTTTTGAGGCACATATCCTATTTTGTTTGTTGAAAGTTTTATGCTACCCTTTGTAGGGGAAAGTTGATTCAACATCAATTTAACCAAGGTAGTCTTTGAACTACCGTTTGGACCTATTACTGAAACAAAGGTACCCTTTGGGATATTCAAGTCTATATTGTTTAAAATATACGGTTCTTTTCCTGTATATGAAAAACACAAATCCTTTATATTTATCAAATTTATCAGCTCCGTTTTATAATCTAAACTTTATTATACAACTAATTGCAAATGGTTTGCAATAAAAGGACAAGATAAAAACTTCAAATGTATAAAAAAATTTAATTGTTTTTGTTAATATCATCCGTAATATCCTTAATATAATCTAAAGTCCACATTTTGCCCTTATTTTTAGATAGTGAAATCTGATATTTTTTTCTAAAGTGAGGGGCTTCATAATAAAGACCGCTTACCTCAGCTATAGTTTTATTATCATCAGAAAATGTAAGCTTCATTCCGTTAACCGCAAGTACCTTATTATTATTGAAAATACCATTTGTCATGTAGTAGTCTACAGCGTAATTTATGTCCTTACACCTAGAGTTTACATAATTTATTCTTACTAGAATTAGTAGAACCACTATTATTAAAGAGATAATTGATATTTTTCTTATCTTTGCTTTTTGACGTTTTTTTGATAAAGATGCATTATTCATTTTAACCTCCGTTTTGTCGCTGCTGCTGCGACATTAAAGTTCTTTTGATTTTTATTAATAAATTATATAGATGTACCGCTTGGTAATTAAATTTGCATTCTCAAATTCTATTATCTGAATTCAGAAAGATTATAAAATAGGTTTTTTTATTGAAATAGTATATTGGTTCATAGGAATAGCTATTTTGTTCTTAATAACTTGAAAAGATAAAGCAATAAAAATATATTACCAAATTATGTAAAATAAATAAAGCTATAGATTTATTTAAATATGATTCATAGTTGAAAAAACTAATGGATAAAATAACTTAAGGATAATTTAAACAGGATACACTAATGTTTAAATCCAATAACATGAGGAAAAGATCTTTTTAGAACATATAAAAGCATTTATTTAAAGAAAATGTATGAGATTACTTGAAAAAGTGGTTATTATAACAATATAATATATTTATAATTTTTTGCATTCTGAAAGGAAGAACATTATGGATTTTTCATCATTAGTATTAATAGAAAAAGATAAAGAGACAGGAAACATAATAAGTGAATTAGGAAGCTATGCGGTAAATGACGGTGCTGTTTATGTTACAAAATTATATTGCATAGACAATGAGGTAAGTTTATATTTTGATACGAATAGAGATGTAGAAGAATGGGAATATTCAGCGATATACGATCTTTTTGAAATTGAAGCTTTTGAAGAGCTTGGTTATGATATAAAGGAAAAAGATGATGAATACAATCCAACTTGGCTTGTAAATTTCCCTTACGATAAGGATCACGAAGAAACTAGAGCAGTAATTAATGAGCTATGTACTATAATAAAAGAGAAGATAGAGAAAGTTTTCGAAGATATTAAAGGGAAAGAAGAAGAATATAAATAATTAATTATAGATAAAAGGTATAAATTTTGAGAGGAGTTGTTATATATGGGAGAAGTAAAAAGTCTTAAAAAAAGAGATGAGATTGATTTAAAGCATAAATGGAAGGTTGAAAAAATATATAATAGCACAGAGCAGTGGGAAAATGATTTTAAGAGCTTGAAAGAGGAGGCCTTAGAAACTAGAACCTATGAAGGAAAGTTAAATAGTAGCAAAGAGCTTGAGAACTTTTTAAAGCTTAACGAGAAGATAGTAAGGAAAGCAGAGAAACTTATGATATATGCTCATTTGAGAGCTGATGAGGATACTTCTAATCCTGAGTTCCAAACCTTAAAAAGTAAAATAGATTCATATTTTGCTGAACTTGCTAGCTACCTAGCTTTCTTTGAACCTGAGTTGTTATCCTTACCTGATGGAACAATAGAAAAGTTTTTAGATGAGAATTCTGAACTTAAGGTATATGATTTCCTATTAAAAAATATTTTAAAAGAAAAGCCACATATACTTACTAAGGAAATGGAAGAGGTTCTAGCTTCAGTTTCTGACTGCTTAGATGCACCTTCAAATATATTTAATATGCTTACTAACGCAGATATGACTTTCCCTGTGATCAAAGACGAGGATGGAGATGATGTGGAGCTTACAGAAGGTAATTATTCTAGTTTCATAAAAAGCAAAGATAGAAGTGTAAGAGAAGCTGCTTTCAAAGCTTTATTTAATGAATATAAGGGCTTGGAAAATACTTTATCAGCTTCATTATCTTCTTCAATAAAGAACTTTATATTTAATGCAAGAGTTAGAAAGTATTCAAGTGCATTAGATGCATCCTTAAGCCCTAATGATATACCACTAGAAGTATATAAGAATTCTGTTGATACTATAAATAATAACCTAAAGGCATTGCATAGATATGTTACTTTAAAGAAAAAGCTTTTAAAGTTAGATGAGATTCATATGTATGATTTATATGTTCCGGTAGTTGACATAGAGAAGGAACGTATAGAATATGATAAAGCGGTAGAGATGGTAACAGAAGGGTTAAATCCTTTAGGTGTAGAGTACTTAGGGATATTCCAAGAGGGAATAGCCAGCGGATGGATTGACGTATTCGAGAATAAAGGTAAAAGAGGGGGAGCTTATTCAAGTGGAACCTATGATACAATGCCTTATGTGCTTTTAAACTACAACTATTCACTAAATGATGTTTCAACACTAGCACATGAGATGGGCCATTCGATCCATACTTATTATTCTTCAAAGAATCAACCATATATCTACTCAAACTACACTTTATTCTGTGCAGAAGTTGCTTCTACAACTAATGAAATAATTCTTATACATCATTTAATTGATAAAGAGCAAGATAAGAATAAGAAGCTTTACCTTGTTAATCAAGAGCTAGAACAGATAAGAACTACAGTATTTAGACAATTAATGTTTGCTGAGTTCGAACTTAAAACTCATGAATTAGTTGAACAAGGAGAGGCATTAACGGCTAAAGAGTTCAATAGTTTATGGCATGATTTAAATACAAGATATTTTGGACCAGATATGGTTGTTGACGATGAAATTGATATTGAGTGGGCAAGAATACCTCACTTCTATAGAGATTTTTATGTTTACCAATATGCTACTGGTTATGCAGCAGCATCTGCTTTTGCTAAAAATATATTAGAAAATGGTGAAACAGCTGTTGAAAAATACAAAGGCTTCTTGAAAGCAGGAGGCTCAGACTATCCAATAAACGTACTTAAAAAAGCAGGAGTAGATATGACAACTGCAGCACCACTAGAAGCTACAGTGAATAGATTTAATGAACTTTTAGATATGCTAGAAGAGTTAATATAGTTTAGCTAGAATTAAGGCTTTAAAAGTATTATGTTGAAAGATAACTATATTTTTTTATAAGTTAAAGAGGGTTGCTAAGGCAATCCTTTTTATGTATATAATAAAAAAGTCCTGTTAAGGTACCATGGTTGAACTAAGTGGTTAGTAATCCAATGATTAGATAGAGAAGTACAGTTTATATATTAATGTTATATTATTGAGTATTAATTTAGATTCCAAGAATTATGGGTTGAATTTTTAAGAAGAAAAATTTGAGGAGAAAGATATGAAAATTGATGAAAACTCAGTACTGCAATATTTAGTACAGAAACAAGGGTTTTTTATAGAAGAATATGAGTGCATACCACTTAATACAAAAAGATGGATTGCAATTAGAGATATAGATAACGGAGTATATGCAGTAATTGTTTCAGATGAGAGCTATGAGGAAGCTAGTGCAGAGTATGCAGGCTACTACTTAAGGCAAAGAGGAGAAACTTTTACTTTAGTAAACGTAGTTGTAACAGAAGGCTATTATAACAATAACGAGGAAAAGTTTTATTCTAGAGTTGTATATGATAAAAATAGTGAGCAAGTACTAAGATTCGAAAGAAATGGTGAGTTTGTTGTTAACTGCATACAAGAAATGAATAACAGCACTGGAAATAAACTAAACTTTTCTGGAAAGTCAAAGATAACCTTTGGGCTTATTGCTATAAATATAGTTATGTTCGTAATAACAGCTCTAGCATCAGGTGATTTTTTTGATATAAATGGGTATGTACTGGTCTATTTTGGAGCTAAGCAAAATGATCTCATACAGGCGGGACAGTACTATAGATTAGTAACAGCTATGTTTTTACATGGAGGATTAATGCATATAGCTTTTAATATGTATGCACTTTATGGTTTAGGTAATATGATCGAAATGATATATGGAAAGTGGAGATATTTAGTTATATATTTTGTTGCTGGAATATTATCAACTTTCACAAGTTATATATTTTCTTCTGGAGTATCTGTAGGGGCTTCTGGTGCAATATTTGGACTTTTAGGAGCAGCAGTTGTATTCGGATTGACAGAGAAAGATAAGATTGGAAAGGGATTCTTAAGAGAGATGGTAACTGTTATAGGTTTAAATATCTTGATTGGAATATCTACTCCTAACATAGATAACTTTGGACACTTTGGAGGTTTGTTAGGAGGAATAATCATCTCATTGTTGATATATGATAGAAGAAGATTAAAACAGGCATAATTTTCGCATTATGTTTGCTGTTAAATGAAGTTGCAAAATTAAATATCTAGCCTCATATGATTGATATTGTATAAAAGTCACTGAATCTATCTTCAGTGACTTTTATGTGCACCTGACTATCACAATGTATATGATTTGTAAGATAAATAAAATTTGATTTTTGCTGCTTAAATTAAATAAATGTTATAAACCTTTGAAGTTACTAGGCTTATCTAATAAAGAGAGTATACTTTCCTTAACAGAAAAAAACCTCCTCTAGTAAAAAAGAGGAGGTTTAAAGATAATGTTAGGACTGAAGAACTTTATCACTACTCATTTCACGAGCTAGGTCTTCTTCAAACAAGGTTTCATTTTCAAGAAGGTATTGAGACATACTGTGCAGCCTATCGATATTATCAATCAATATTTGCTTAGTTTCTTCATATAATTCGTCTATCATTGCCTTACACTCTTCCACAACTGAAGTACCACAGGAATTTGCAAGTTCTCCAAGACTGGATATCTTAAGTAAACCTAAGTTTTTACCCATTCCATATTCAGATATCATATCCTTAGCCATACTAGTAGAATGAGTTATATCGCTATACGCTCCAGTAGTTATATTGTCACTGCCAAATATTATCTCCTCAGCAGCTCTACCACCAAGGAGAACCATGATTCTCTTTCTTAGGTAGCTATAAGTTTTGTAGGCAGAGTCTTCAGGGATAGTTAGAGTGTATCCTCCTGCCCCCTTTGTAGTTGGAATAATAGTTACCTTAGATATTTTCTCCTCAGGAAGTTTTATAAGAGAAATTATGGCATGTCCTGATTCGTGGTAAGCAGTAATCTTTCTATCTATATCTCTGATGGAACTTCTGTCAGTTTTTTCATGACCTGCGATAACTATTGAGAAAGCCTTATCCATATGGATTTCACTTATATTAGAAGCGTTGTCCTTAGCGGCCAATATAGCTGCTTCATTAACTAGACTTTCAAGCTTTGCTCCTGAAAAGTAAGTTGTTTTGTTTGCCCAGTTTCTAAAATCAATATTATCACTAACTGGCTTATTCTTAAAATATAACTTAAGAATCTTTTCTCTTGCATTTACATCAGGTAGTATAACTTCTACATGCCTGTCAAATCTTCCAGGTCTTAATAGTGCTGGATCTAACATATCTAATCTGTTAGTAGCAGCCATTATTACTATACCTTCTTGTTCTCCGAAACCAGACATTTCAGTAAGAAGTGCATTTAGAGTTTGGTCTCTTTCATCTGATCCGCCAGAGGCTTTACCACCATCTCTTTTTTTCCCTATAGCATCTATTTCATCAATAAATATAACTGCTTTTCCGTTAGTTTTAGCCTTTTTAAATAAGCTTCTTATCCTAGCAGCACCTACACCTACATACATCTGAACAAAGTCAGAACCGCTCACAGCGTAAAAAGGTACATTGGCTTCGCCTGCAACTGCTTTTGCAAGAAGGGTTTTTCCTGTACCAGGCTCCCCGTATAGTATTATTCCTTTTGGCATTCTTGCGCCATACTTCTGATATTTTTCTGGATTTTTTAAGAAATCTACGATATCCTGAACACTTTCCTTAGCTTCTTCGTTTCCTGCCATTGAGTGAAAACCAAAGCTTTTCTTATTATTTTCCTTAACATCAGCCCCTTCAACCACCGTCATAGAAGAGGTTGATACTCTGCCACTATAAACTGATATCAATATTATAGAAAAAATAGATATAGTTAATACCGTTGAAGGAATGGTTTTCTCTAGTGGAGCTGTAAGGGAACTCTTCACATCTATGCCTTTAGTAAGCAAAGTCTCCTTTAAAGTTGGACTGTTTGGATTCTCAACCATATAAACTTCTCCAGTTTTTAGATATACCGTAAGCTTGGTTGAATCATTTATATTTACCTTACTCACAGTACTTGAATCCAAATCCTTTACAAATTCCGAATAATTCTTCTCCATTTTTGTACTAGGCAAATAATAAGTGTAAAAGATTAACGCAAATAAAGACATTATTGCTGTAACAATAGGAACAATAATAATCTTGTTCTTTAATTTATTCATTGGTATCCCCCTACCCCATAGTCATTTATCATAATTTAAATTATACTTTTTTAAAATCTTATGTCTAATAAAAATCATAACTTTTGCCAATGTAAGTTATGGGTAAAATGGCTTTAAAAAATATAGCAAATAATGTATACTGGATAAATGAATGAAAGTTAGATAAACATATGTTAAGAGGGGGAGCGGGAATGCAGATTTCTCAAGTTACAGCTAGAATAAGTGGACAAGATATAATGTCTATAATAAGTGATTTTGTAAAAGTTGAAGGACTAAGTTTTGAAAATATAGAAATAAGAGATACTATAGAGATAGAGGGAAGCTTTAAGAAAATAGTAAATATTAAGTTTAAGGGGAAAGTAGAAATATATGGAGTCAGTGATAATATTATTTCCTTAAACATATCAAACGTTAAGGTTATGAAGCTAGGTATACTTAATTTTGTAAAGAACTTAGCTTTAAAGGTTGCGTTTAAGAGTTTAAGGGATATGGGGATCTCTTTAGAGGACAATATAATTAAGATAAATGTAAACAGTATCTTGAGATTGGTTCCTTTTCTTAAGTTAAATATTAATAAGCTTAACCTAAAAGATGGCTTTGTTATGGCAGATATTGATTCTGCTAATATTGATATGAAGAGGATAGGAGAAGAGCCAGAGGAGATAAAAGAAGTAATAGATGAGGAAGAAGCTTCTTCACAGACAATAGTTTTATCAGAGATTGAGAAAGTCAAAGATGGATATACAGAAAAAAGAGATAAAGTATCTGAAAAAATTCCTAAAAAGTTAGAGAAATACTCTGAGTACATGTTTATACTGCCAGATATAGTTGCATTGATATATAGGTTATTAAAAGATAAAAGAGTTCCTAAGAAGACTAAGGTCAGTCTTGTAGCTTCTATGGCTTATGTTACTTTACCTTTTGATTTCCTTCCTGACAAGTTGCCTTTTATTGGGGCCATAGATGATCTTGGGGCTGTTTTCTTTGCTTTAAATAGAGTGGTTGAGGATGTGCCTCTAGAGGTGATTCTAGAAAATTGGCAGGGGAAAAATGAATTTATAGAGATATTAAAAAGTGCAGTTGAGTATTTAAGTCAATATACTGCGGCTAAGAATATAGATAAGGTTTATAATGTAATAAATCAGCTTGTAGAGGTTTAGGAAAGTCATATAATTGTGTACCACTTCAATTTGGTAATATAAATTTTATAGTGTGTGAAATTAAGTGGTCAGTCATCCGATGCTTAGATGAGCTTGCGCAAAGAATTAAT
>NZ_JAABNO010000025.1 GCF_009928445.1 Clostridium sp. C8-1-8
AGTGGGTCAGTTTTGTGTGAAAAAGTGGGTCAAAAGTACTTGACAATCTACAATAATACTGAAAGGGTAGCGTTTAATAATTGTAGTGGAGATATGTTTGATTTATATGATAATACATTAATTTTTAGAACTCTTCAAAATGTTAATAATAAAAATTATACATTAGGTGTATTTGATATAGTAAATCAAGATATACGTACTTTTAAGAATGATGCAGATTTGCAAATATATAAATTTTATTATAACAAGGTCAATAATAAAATTTATACAATAGAACGTTCTATAAGTGAAATGGCGTCAACTAAATTTCCTAATATACCAAGTAATAAAGTAGCTGAATATGATAAAAGTGGAGAAAATAAAAAGCAAATTTATAGTGCAAATAAATTTATTGATAATATTTCTGTTAATAATAAGGCGGATAAACTTTTATTTGATGCTACAGATATAGTTAATAAAAAGACAATACACAGTATTTATTTAATTGATTTAAAAAATAAATATGAAAAAGTTATATTAAAGCCTGGCGATAAATTTGAAAATACTAAATTTAATATAATTAAAAGTCCACAATTTTCACCAGATGAAAAAGGATTCTATTTTTTGGGCTCTACATTAAACTCAAATATTATTGATCAATCTAATAAAGGCAATACTGTAACTTCAAATGCATTATATTATTATGAATTTTCAACTTCAAAAATATCTAAAATTTTTGAAGTTGATGATGCTATTATTAATATTTTTAAAGTTAATTAATAATAAATATTATGTTAAATTGTAAAATAGCTCAACCAAGTCATTATTATGTGGCTGGTATTTACACATAAGTTGGCTGTACCCTTATTTTAATTTACTTTCCAACACACACTGGAATTTACTACGTGAATTCCAGTGTGACCTGCGGGGCTTTTTGGAGATAAAAAGGGAGTTTAACAACTCCCCTTCGCTTTTTTAAAGGCCGATATAACGTGTTTTATCGCGGAGGTTTTCCATCTTATTCCTGACTAAGTTTCATCCTATCAACTGTTACTTCCATAAACTTCTTAAGTCCTTCATCTGAAAAACAAGTCATATTGCCTTTTTCGTCAAAATTAATTCCTAATATTTTGCAAATTGCTAGCAGTTGAGTTGGGCTTAAATCAAATGCAAAACTTTCACCATCTGTTTTATATATGGTGAGTTCAGCACCTTCTAGTCTATTTTTCAATTCCATTCACTCCTTTGTCAATTTGACCTTCCAGAATAAGTTTTTCCTCAAGAGCTTTTCTTTTTACTCTTGAAACGGATATCTCATCAATTGGGTTTTCGGAATTGTAATACGATAAAAGGATTTTCCTTTTATTATCATTACCTTTCATCAAGATGTTAGGATTTACAAGCCATACACCATTCTGCACCTTTTTGATAAAGTTATTAACTTGAAGCTTTTTCATAATTTTTGCTATAGTTCTTGAAGAAGCTCCAGTATCCCTTGAAATTTTTTCGTAAGTCCCTATGAAGGTATTAGTGACGTGATTAGTATTTTCAGCAATATAGATAAAAATATCAAGTTGCTTATTATCTATAATTCCTAAAATGGGGTAGTGGCAGCATCCGTGTCATGTACTGAAAAGTAAGTGGAATTAAATGGTGTAAAGCAAATATAAAAAGCTATAAAGAATTAATTCCTCATAGCTTTTAAGACGTAAAATTTTCATATTACTACCTAATCATCTTCCTTTTAACAGTACCTTGTTTTGTCCACATTTCTAATAATTTTGTTATTAAGAAATAGGAAATTACAATATATCCCGAATATCTTGAGAAATAAAAAATTATAAGAAAACCCATTATAAATCCAAGTATTCCGAATAAAATGTTTGTAATGAATAGTTTAAATCTATATTTAGGTCTATTAATTATTTCATATTTTTCAATATTTACTTGAAAAATATTATACTGTTCTTTCTTAGATATTAATATAGATAACGTCAATATCATTGACATTAAGATAATACTTATTCCTAATATTAATTGAAAATCCATAAACATATCCTCCTAACTTATTTATATGTAAAATACTGCTATTGTACATTATTCCTTTATTAAGACATAAAAGCACTGCAACATTCTTTTTAAATAATACAGTGCTTCAAGTGATTATTAGCTTTTATTGTTGTGCCATTAAGTAAGAAAATCTTTGTTAATCCTAAATGGTATCATCGCAAAAGCTATTATAGTAATGCTTTTAAAATAGAGAGCACTATTATTATTAGTACAAAAACTAATCCAATGATTCCCATAGTACGATTATATTTAACTGCCTCGTCACTTGGTTCAAGGTTTTCGTTCTTAAATTGCCACCTCCTACCGAATAAAGCACTTTCTCTTGGATAAAATATCATATATAAAAGAACTGCAATAATAGGAATAGAAAAAACCACAATAAAAAATATATCTATAAAACTCATAAAATCCCCCAGTTCACTTAATATTTCTAAAATAGTTGTATACAAGATTATTATTCTAGTGTAATTACTTGTAAAATAACTTAAGTTTTCGTAATGGAACTCTATAATTAAGAAAAATCTCTGAGATACCATGTTGGAATAGGTTTTTTCATATTATCAAACCAACACAAAATATCTGTATTCTTCTTTAAAATGCTTTTTGTTCTTTCTGGTGCAAAATATTTAGCCCAGACAATGGATGTTATTTCACTGGCTGCAAGGTAATAAGCTAACAACTTCCAGAAACTCTCTGGCACTTCATGTTTAAAGTAACCGTCTATCTGACCAGATGCAAAGGCGGGAAACTCAACCCCAATACGATTAAATTCGTACCACGGATCTCCATAACCCTCAAAGTCAACAGTATGCCAATCAATAATTGATAAATTCCCAGTATCCGATAATATCATATTGCCAGTATGATAATCACCGTGATGCTGGCACTGTGATCTTTGGCGTAATAAGTGTCTATTACTTTCAAGGTAATTTAAAATAATAGAATTGCCTTCAAAGGGAATTCCCTCAGAGCGAAAGGCTTCTAGTCGTGGACCAATTACAGAATAATACCTTTCATCCCAATTATCAGATAGGGGTGTAAAAGGAACTGAATGAATTTTTTCAAGTATTTCACCTGACTTAACACCTAACATATACTGTTCTCTTAAGCTTAAGTCTGGCAGAATCATTTCAACTTCAACTCCATCAACCCAACTTAATAAGGTATATAAAGATTTGCCTTTATCGCAAGTACCAAAATTTATAGGTGAAGACATTGGTACACCAAACGAAGCTAAAAGCTTCATTTTCTCATACTCTGCTCTTTTTTGCGAATACTCCGATACATCTGCAACACGAAGTAACATATGCTCTCCATCAACAGTTTCAATATAATATTTTTTATCACCTGCCATACCTTTTGTAATTAATTCAATTTTAGAAAAAGATTTATATAGAGGTATTTCTCTCATATCCCTAGCTCCTCATATTATTAATAAAACCAACTGCTATTTGTCTTACATTGGGACACTAGCTCCGTCCCCATGACCCTGAATTACTTCTAATAATTCCTTTAGAGACTTAATCATAATAAAATCTTTATTAATAACTGTATCTTTTTTACGGTTTATATAAACTGGTGTAAATCCAAAATTATTAGCCCCTAGAACATCAACTTCAAAGTTATCTCCGATGAAATAAACTTGTCCCACGCCTATGCTGGCATCATATTTTTTAATATCCTCAAATACGGTTTTAAATAAATCCTTATGTGGCTTTCTTATGTTATAATCTGCACTAAAATGTGTGTTAAC
This sequence comes from Clostridium sp. C8-1-8, assembly GCF_009928445.1. Lineage (GTDB taxonomy): Bacteria > Bacillota > Clostridia > Clostridiales > Clostridiaceae > Clostridium_AR. The sequence goes on from NZ_JAABNO010000025.1 coordinate 3,803, forward strand.
AAAATATTTTTCCAAATCATATTGGTTAATAAATTTATTCATTACATTCTTTTTAAATATGGAATTGCTTAACAAATATACTGGAATTTCTAATAGCTTAAGTTGCTCTAATGTAGAAATAGTGTCATTAAACAGTTCAGTAGCATTTATTTCAAGTGCACAATTAAATAAAATTTCTTCTATAGGATAATCCACTTTAAAGCCATATTTATTCTTGAAATCAAGAAGTTCGTCCTCAAAAGCCACTTCTGAATTGTCCTCATTTCTTCTGTCATAAAGCTGCTTCCAATATGTAGCTGCATAATCTAAAAATTCAACTTTATCTGTGTCCTCTGATAAAATATATTCATGCAGATAAAATAAGCCAGAATTAAAATCAAATTTAACATCATGAAGCAATGTCTCAAACAAATCAAAAACAACAGCTCTAACCTTTGTCATAAAGCCCCTCCGCACATTATTATTTTCTAATTCTCATTTTTATTTCTTTCAATTATAGCATATTTTGGAATATTATAGCACAAAACTTATTAATATCCTTTGCTTACTGTAAACTGTGAGACTAACACTTGGTACTAAAGCTCCGTCCCCCTGTCCCTATGATATAATATAATTATCTAACAAAAGCCTAGGAGGTAACCATGAAAAAAACACTTATTATAGGATCTACTGTACTTGATATAATCATCAATATAGAAAAGCTCCCCACTACCACTGAAGACCGTCACATAAATGGCCAAACTATGTCTATTGGTGGCTGTGGTTTTAATGTGCAGAACATAATAAAGCTTTTTGAGGTCCCTTATGTATTTTGTTCACCTATAGGTACTGGAATCTATGGAGATTATGTAGCTTCTAAGCTTCAGAAAATAGGCTTATCGCCTTTTGTGAGAGTTTCAGATCAAGATAACGGGTGTTGTTATTGTTATGTTGAAGCTAATGGAGAACGAACTTTTCTATCCTATCACGGTGCGGAATACACCTTTGATCCTAAGTGGCTTGATGGCATTAATATGAATGATTTTGACCAGGCTTACATCTGTGGTCTGGAAATTGAGGAGCCTACAGGTGATAAAATCATATCTTTTCTTAATAATAATAGACATCTACAAGTTTTCTTTGCCCCTGGGCCAAGATTCTCCATAATAGATAAAAAGAAGATTGATGATATTTTCAAGCTTTCACCAATCATTCATCTAAATATGGATGAAATCCTAACCTTTACAAAAGCAGCAACTTTAGAACAAGCTGTTAAGCTACTTTATTCCTTAACCAATAATTGCATAATCATCACAGATGGTGAAAATGGATCTTATATGTATGACGGCAAATTCTTGCAGCATGCCATAGGTATCAAAGCTGATGTTGTTGATACAATAGGTGCTGGCGATTCACATATTGGAGCCTTCATGGCTTCTAGAAAATTAGGTTATTCCAACATAAAAAGCCTAGAGATAGCCAATGAAGTATCAGCTAAAGTGGTGTCGATGAAAGGAAGCCTTCTTCCTGCTGATGTTTTTAGTCAAATAATTACCAAATTGGATTTCTGAATTATATAAATAACTTTTTGTGCATACTCTTTTCAGAATGTACATCAAATAAACTGGTGATAAATAAGATTTATTTTTACTGTTCACCATAAATAACTGTTATAAGCCATCGAAATCAAATGTTCTAGCAAATATTCTTTTGCATAAATGCTATAGACAGTAAATAGTTCGCTAAAGCTCTCACATATTGATACAAGATTAAAGTATTTTTAATTTAGATGTTCAATCTATTTATAAGAGATTATAGATGTATATCTTGTTTATTAATTATCTGGAGGTAAAGCTATGTCTTTAAATATTTTTAAGTGTGGGCTAAATGAGATTATTTATAACTATGATATTAAGTGTGCTGTTTAGATAAATTATTATATTATACATGTGACAGTAGTTAGTTGGTAAGGGAACATACATAGATTTGTGTAAATCAAATCTATGTATGTTGTTTTTTTGTATTACAACGTAGAAAACACCGCATAATTCCATTATAAATAATGCGGTGTTTCAAGTAATTATCTGCTTTTATCTATGTATAATTAAATAAGAATAATTGCTAAATAAATCAATTTCTATAAGTATATGTCTGAAAACTCAACATTCATTGCTTGGGTGAGACGATTATCATTCATCAAGTCAATCATAGGTTTATCGTTACTTTCTTCTACTACTATTTCATCTGGTAGTATTATTGTAAAGGTTGTGCCTTCGCCAACTTTGCTCTTCACTGATATGCTTCCACCTAAAACTCCAATAAACTTCTTTACCAGCGACAATCCTATTCCAGTACCTTCTGCTTGTCTTGACAACGAACTGTCAACCTGACCAAATTTCTCAAAGATAACCTCTAACTTGTCTGAAGGTATACCTATTCCTGAATCCTTTACGTCTACACATACTTTCCCTTTTAATGAATACAAGCTTACAACTATAGATTTACCTTCAGGGGTAAATTTGATTGCGTTGGAAAGAAGGTTTAAAAGAATTCTTTCATATTTTTCATCATCAACAGCTATTACCTTCTTTACAAGCTTGGATACAAACTTCATCTGAATTTTCTTTTTGGCTGCAAATTCGTATACAGACTCAGTGATAACTTTAGTCAAGAAAACAATATCTAAGTTGCTTTTATGCATTTTTATACGACCTTCATTAGCACGAGTGATATCAAGAAGGTTATTTACCAATCTCAACTGTCTATTAGTATTCTGCTTAATAGTTCCCATATACATTTTAACTTTATCAGTCATTTGATCTTCGTATATATTGTTCAGTGTTTGTATTGCCATGTTAATGACGTTTATAGGTGTTTTAAACTCGTGAGAAATAAGTGATAAGAACTCATCCTTCATCAACATTGCTTTTTCAAGAGCTTCGTTTTTCTCACGTTCTACCTGCAGCAAACTTAATTGACTTTTTTCTAAGGCTTCCGTACTTATTATATAATCTGTCATGTCACGAATACAAATAATAGCTGAAGTCAATTTTCCATCATTATCATATAAGGAACTTCCGGTAAAACCTAAATACATAGTTTTATCAGGTCTGACAGCCTTAAGGACAATATTATCTATCTTCTCACCCTTTAGAACCTTTGAACCTGGTAGCTCTTCCCTAATTAATTCTTTTCCATTCATATAATAATACTTTGTATGATTTATGCTATCTCCATGCTTCTGGACTTTATCTGATCGATAAGTCATATCGTAAGCACGTTTATTAATATATCTATAACTGCCGTCAGGATTTATTATAAACAATGCATCCGACATATTGTCGAGTATTACCTCTAGCTCCCTTTTTTGCTGCTCAATAAACTTTGACTGTTCCTCTACCTTTTTTCTGTTTAAAACCTTTTCTGTTATCTCTGATGTAATTTCAATGCAATATTTTAAAACGCCATCCTCAAATACAGGAGTGAGGCTTGCTTCCCAGTAAGTCAAACCTCTTTCGAATTTAAACATATATTCATCGCTATAGAACGGTTTTGAATCTGCAAGTACGCTTTTCCATATATCTTCAGATGAGCTGCCAATCCATCCTGGTATGATTTCGTATATTCTTTTTCCTATAGAATTTTCCATATTATTAAAAGGCTTATCCAAAAAGTTAAGATAAGTTTGATTAGCTTTCAGTAGAGTTATATCTGGAGTGCTAAAAACAGCAACACCAAATTTTTTATGAGAACATAGTGCTTCTATAGCTGAGAATTTAACATCCCATCGTGAATTTGGATCCTCTGAAAAAACAAATACCTTCTGAAATGAATCTCCAGTTATATCTATGCTTACAAACCTGACCCCAAAGGACTTGGTAAATATGAAATATTCTTTATCACCTTCTGTGTTTTCCCCATTAAAATTGGGTCCTATTCTTAAAACACTAAATAATTCCTTGATATTCTTGTTTAGCAGTTCCTCAACTGAATATTCAGTCATAAGAGTAAAAGACTCACTCACTTCTACAACGGTTTCATTATCTACTAATACATAAGGTTTCCCATAAAATTCATTGGGACTATTACAATAATTCATAAAAATGCCCCCTTGCTCCACTAATTATTACAATTTTACTTTAAAAACAACAAATATAATTTTACCACAATATTCAATAAGTTTCATATAGTTGTAAAATAATACAGGGGTATAAGCAGGTTAGTTTACATTTATATTGCTTTTTAATGTTTTATAGGGGTATTAATATACTTCACCTATTTCTCTAATAGGTTTGCTCCACTTAGCTCCTAGAAAAACCTCTTTCCACTTAAGACTTTAAATACTTATTTAGGTAATCCAATTTGTTTTACAATATTGCCATTTGTGTAGTTTTTAAGATGAATATATGTGACAGAAGCTCCATACCCCTGTCCCTAGGTTTAATGGTGTTGCAACTAAATATATCAGTAATTATATGTATTGATTCAAATGATTGCAATTGTTTGAAAATGATAATAAAATAGGAGGAATTTCAGCAGAAACTCATGGTAATTGGTTAGAGGTATCATTTTTATGGGTTGATGAAAAACTAAGAGGTCAGAAAATAAGTAATTTACTAAACGCTTAATCTATTTAGAGGTTAAAATAAGTTTTTATCTGAAGGTTACTTCATTTTTTTCTTAAATGCGTTTTAAGGGATGCCATTTCTGACTTCCCTTAAAAATTGATACATTATCAACATTGTTCTAACCCATAGCCTTATTGTTTAAACTGTCTACTTGATAGGGTTCAGTTCATTACGAACCATGCTGTGTTTTAAGTGATTATTTATTTTTATTTATATGAGGTTAGACAAGAATAAAACATAATAATTTATTGTTTTGAAACACCCATACCACGGATAAATAAACATATTATTAAAACAAGTTCTATCAATATACACATGACAAAGAATAGTCCTTTCTTTGCATAAATGCCATAGCCAAGAAGTGCTATATATACGAACGAAATAACGGACAAAGTTAAAATATATGTTCTTTTACTGTAATGTTTTCTTTTCTTTATATTTCTTATTTGATTTGAAAGTAAAAGCAAAGTTATTATTAAAACTAATGTAATCATTAGTAAGCCTATTATATTCATTTATAGTTTCTCCCAATTTTGCTAAACAGATTATCAATATGGAAGCTTGGTATAAGCAACACTGAACACTTTACCAATGCATCTTAATTATCACAAATTATACCATGTTGTACCAAATGATTCTAAAAAAATTCTAGACCATAGGGTGTTTTAAGCAGTCATTAGTTTTTTATGTGAGGCTATATAAAAAAACTATGAATTATAGATAATTTTTCATAAGATTATTTTATAAGAATGCCTGCTCCTGTATACAGGTATGGAGTCTCCCTCTCTAAGGTAAACTTACCATTAGTTTCGATAACAAAATTCTCCCAAGTAACGTTATCAGTACCATTACCATAGTAAGCTGATGAATTTAACATTTTCAATGTATTATCTTCATATTTGATAAGTATATAGTGCAAGGCTTTAGCAGACTTTTCCGAACCGCACATAATAATTGCATATTTATTAGCACCTGCTTTAAGTTTATCAATAACATTTATATTTTCAACAGATATGTTAAAGTCATTTGCAAGTTTCATAAAGGGACTATTAGGTAATACGCATAGATAGGAATCCGAATTCCACCTATCCCTTAATTGCTTGGCCATCTTTTCTGGATCTGAACAAGCTTCATGGATACCCATATTGTTGGGACCTAATTGTATTTCTTTGTAAATATTATCAACAAAAGCTCTATCATTTATATGTTCAGCTTTGTTGGTTTCCCATAAGTAGTAGGCAATTGAATATGCACCACAATACATACTACCTTTAGGTTGAGAAATATATGGTTTAATCAAATCATCCACTTCCTCTCAATATATTACTTAAATTAGTAATCCTTCTGAATATATTATAAGTATCTATTATTTTGTACGTCATAGCTTACAAGTACATGGCATCTCCTACAATCATTGCACTATATTACATTCTATTCAATAAAAGTTCTACTTCTAAGGGTGACTTAAAATATCTTTTTACCGCATTATTTATTTTTTCAATAGAATATTCATATCTTTAAATTTGCCAATTGCATCACATTATTTTCCTATGTTCACATACTAATATAACTTTCATAACCTTATCAATCCATTAATCCTTATATCATCAAGCTCCTCAGCAGTCAATGTGTCAGCATTATATAATCTCATGTATTCCTTTGATACATCGCTGTCAAAAATAAGTATGTCATCAGAGTTTATGGTTACATCAACTCCTGAACGATAAAGTTCCTTAATTGGATGTTTTTCTAAACTTTCAACTCTACCAAGTTTAATGTTGCTTGTAGGAGTAATATTTAAGCGGATATGGTTATTTATTAAAAATTCAATTACTTTTTCTGAAGTAACCGCGGCAATGCCATGTTGTACTTCATCCAGTTCTAGCAACTCAACTGCCTTTTTCACATCATCAGCAGTGCCCCATTCTCCAACATGAGCTTTAAGCCTCAAGCCTTGGCTTTTAGCTTTCTTATAAATTGGAATAAAATTTTCAATTGGCTGTGCAAGCTCATCTCCATACAAATCAATAGAATAAAATATTTCATTTCCCCAAAAATGCTCTAAACACTCTGTCAAATAATCTATAGGACAATGCCTTGATAATCCTATTTGCAGCCTTAATTCAATCTCTGGTGCTATCCTTTGGTTTGCATCTTGAAACACATTAATTAACGCTTCTATATCATCATGAAAAAACTCTCCTAAGCCCCAAACATCTTCACCAATCTCTAGAACTTTAATTCCATCATATTTAGCTTGTACAAAAGTTGCATCAATTAATAGTTTTCGCATTTCTTTATTATTAAACTTGTCCCCAATGTACTTATCATTCCATCTATGCATATCCTGCATGGTGGACAAAACTCCTTTAAAATAAGGAATTTCTACTCCAGTTTTGAGTTTTATATACTCTCTACTTCCACCTAAGGCAAAATGATTGTGCAAATCTGATTTTGGAATGGCTCTTAATTTCTCCATATCATGATTTTTTAATGCTGCAATGAACTTATCTGAATATAGATCCTCCATCTTCTCCTCCAATCTAGCTAAATATTAAATATATACAACTTAATCTACTAATTATGCACTCCGGATAGTCTCCAAAAGATTAGATTATATAACCTATATAAATTAAGTTTATAAGATGAATATATGGGACTAAAGCTCCGTCCCCCTGTCCCTGAGATCAATTTTTTTACTTTAGGATATGCTGATTTATAATTTTTCAAATCATAACCAGTTATCGTGGAAATTTTCTTGCATTGCGACGCAAAACACTGCAAAACTCAATTATGAATAATCCAGTGTTTAATTAATTATTCGTTTTTATTGTTGTGACATAAAAAAGAATATTACATTTTAACTTTAAACATAATTCGTAGCGTATAATACCTATTTTATATATTTTGTTTTAAATCCACCTACAATTATTAAAATAATTGCAACTAAAAGCAGTGGTATTGCAAACCAATTGGGTATTGGCATAATGAACCTTTCTGTTATTCTATACATTACAGATATAAGAAGTCCTATTCCCAGTATGGGAGAGATTGCCTTTTTCATTATTATTATCTCCTAATAAAATATGAATTATTTTTATTTCAGATAAATTTACTATCTCCAACTAATTACTTGTAATCATACCATATTTCGCCAAGTTATTCCATGACTATAAAGCCACTTGAAGGTATTAATATTATTCTCTACACTGCATTATTCAATTTTCAAAAAGCATTGTTCGCATATTAAACTTCACAAGTTACGACGTCTTTTTTTTCATAGAACTAAATCGCTAAAAGCGATGGCTTAAGTCAGTGATTAGTTTAAGTTTATATGGAAAAAGTAAGAAGTGAAGTTTCTTTCTCAAGGAAACTTCACTTCTTAGATTTTACACGCCTTTTGAAGGAGTGATAAAATGTATCAAAGAATAGACAAAATGATTAAATATCTAGAACTTCGTGGTCGTAGCAAAGCTACTATAAACAGTATGGTTTTAACTATAAAGAAGTTTTCTAAATTCTATAATCAGCCACCTGAAACGCTAGGTGAACAACAAATTTTCAACTATCTGAATTATTGCATAAATGTTAAAAAATTATGCAGAGGAACTGTAAGTTATATTAATAGTACTCTAAAATTCTTTTATGTTGTAACTCTTGAGGGATCGTGGAGTGATTTGAGAATTCCTATACTTAGATATGATAAGAAATTACATAAATATTTAACAAAAGAAGAAATAAGACTCTTATTATATTCTACTACTTATTTAAGACATAAAGATATAATATCCACAATGTATTCTATCCTATTTACTGCTGTTTCCTAGACTTTGCTAGAATTAGCAAAGGATACGAAATATTTAAATGCCAATATCGGTTTTACAACTATTTTCCATACTTGGGGGGCAAAACTTAATGTATTATCCACATATACATTGTATAGTTCCTGGAGGAGGATTAAGTCTTGATAATAGTAATAGGATAAAATCAAAAAAGAATCTTTTTATCCCTGTAAAGGTACTTTCAAGAAAATTTAGAGGAAAATATTTATTTTATTTGAATTATTCTTATCAAAAAAATAAGCTGAAATTTCCTAAGGAAAAAATATTTATTTTTAAGGGAACAAAACCCCTTTAACGCGAGTCTTGTTAATGTATAGTTGAAAGAAGGTGATTAATTGGACAGCGAAAATCTTATTATTAAAGCTAAAGGTGGAAATAAGGAAGCTTTTGTTTCGTTAATGAGTTTATATGAACGTGATATGTACAACCTATCAAAACATATGCTTGGCAATACTGATTTTATTTATGATGTAGTTCAAGAAACTATAATAACCGCCTACCAGAAAATAGGTACATTAAAGAATTCAGCTTCTTTTAAAAGTTGGTTAATAAAAATATTGATTAATAAGTGTAAAACCCATCTTCACAGAGAAAGCAAAGTTACATATTTAGATGAGGAAATTGTAATCCCAACTATGGATGAATCTTTAGAAAGAGTAGAAATTTATGAACTGCTTAAGAAATTACCAGAAGACTTCAGAGCTGTAATTATACTTTTCTATTTCAATGATTTTAATTACAAGGAAATTTCAGAGATACTTAATATACCTGAGGGGACAGTTAAATCTAGATTATTTAGATCAAAAGCCCAGTTATATGAAATGATTAATTGTAAGGAGGATAAACGTTATGAAAGGTTATAGTGTTGAGGATTTATTTAATAAGGAAAAGAATAAAGCAATAGATACAGAGTTTCATAACTTCTTTAACCAAACTCTAAGTAATTTACCCAAGAAGAAAAGAAGGCAAAGGCCTTTTATAGCAGTTGCAGCCGTGGTTGCATTTATGGTGCTCTCATCTACAGTGATGGTATTCGGTAAAAATATACCAGTAGTTAAAAATATTAAGAATTATTTCTATGCACCTGAAGAATATGATAAATACGCTCAGCATGTTGATACCGTCGATAATTTTTATGATCTCAATGTTAATATTCACGATGTTATTTATGATAATAATTTTCTTATTTATTCATATACAGTGTCTAGGACAGATGGAAAGCCAATAGAATCACTTGACGATGAAAAACTAATGATCTCAGCAAAAGTACCTGTAAAAGATGATCAAAGCACCTCTGGAGGTGATTTTATTACAGAGAAGACCGATAATTCTTTTACCCATTATAGCTACATGATTATAAAAAATTTAAATCTTCCAGATAAAATGACATTGCCTTTCGACATCCTATATACTAATAATCCAAGGAAAGATGCTGAGATTGTAAAAACAATTAATGTGGAAGTTGATAAGACTAAGCTTAACAATTCATTAAAAGAGGTTAAGCTAAACAAAGATATCAAAATACAAGAAGGCTCCATATATTTAGACTCTATTTCTTTCACCCCTTTTGGTGCTGTATTCTTTTCTGAGAACAGAGGTGGATGGGATTTTGAAGGCGAAGACCATTACTATTTTGGATTGTTCGATGAAACAGGCAAACAATTATACTGTAAAGGTACGGGTGTGAGTTATGATAGTGGAAAAAAGGTATCTGTGATTACAAAACCGTTTATTTCAAGTGAATATAAAGGACATAAAAGTATTACAATTAAGGTTTATGATAATAGAACTAATAGTGAAGTAGAGGGAGCCAGCACTACAATTGAGATACCAAATTTAGATCAATAGCTAAGATATGTTTAATTTTTAGTCATAGAACAATTTAATACAATAATAAATATTGATTGTCCTGTACCTAGTGGAAGAAACTCCGCTAGGTATTTTTGAAAAAGAGCAAGGAAGCTTTGCACAAGCTTATAAGTGATAAAGCATTGCTAATAAGCTTGCACAAAGCATAATAAATATATAGTGTGGTATTCCTGTGGGGACAGAAAATAAGAGGGCAGGTCCATATTAACAGTTCCTTTAAAAGTAATACTCAGCAATTTATTCAGCATATTCTTTTCTTAAACTGTCTATAAATTCTTCTACTTCTCTATAATTACTTAAAATCTTTATGTTCTTATCAGGAAAACTTGTTAATATATCTTTAATTCTAGGCATTGTATCCATTTCAAAATTTTTTATGAACTCAATAAATTCTTCTTCCACTGTATAATCAAAGCCCTCTGCCATGTCATCCCTAATTACACCTTGCTTAATATTTTCTTCAGCTCTTTTATAAGCGTTGGCTACACATATTTCTGAAGGTATATTTAATGCTATTATTGTATCAGCTAATTTAACCCTCATTTCAAGAGTAGAAATATAATTACCATCAATAATCCATTTCTCGTGTATCCGTGCAAAATCACTTACTCTTGCAACTAATTCGTCTCTTGTTATGTGCGATTTTCCGCTAGTATGATAAATTTTATCTAAATGTAAAACTGGGTAATGCAGAAAATCATTAATTTTTTTTGTTAATACTGATTTTCCCGCACCTGGACACCCGATTATTATAATTTTCATCTATTACTCCTCCGCTTTTCAGTTTCTTTTACTTGCATACAAATAAATACAAATATTATTAGTGAACAACATCTTACTGTTCCCACATAATTACTTGCAATCATACCATATTTACCAAAACTGTTCCATGACTATAAAACTACTTGAATATTTTAATGTTGTTCTCCTTAGGTGCATCTGTCTGCTTTGATGAGATTGAGTATAATATTGGGTAGTTGGACTCTTGTAACAAACAATAAAATTCCAAGGAAGATAGTAATCATATTGGTATTAAAAAGAATTTTTTTAATATCTATTTTTCGCTCTTCGCAGAGTCCCCTACTGCCATGAGTCCAGAGAAGAATTATCTGTACAGATAAGAAAACACTGGAATAAATAACTAATTCTTTGCCTAGGACAGAAGTTACAATTGGGATAATCGGATTGCCAGCATTTGAGTACATAATACATATTTTTTCAACTGCATCCAAGTGAAATATCTTTTCAAGCACCTTTACTAAAATCAACAAAATACTATAAATCACTATTGCAGCCACAAAAGCAAGAAGCAATCTATTCCGTATGCTTTCTGTATATTTGACCTAAAAGGCATTAATAATAACGCAAGGCATTATTAGATAAATAACGACTTTTGCTCTCTTTAACTTTCATTAAACGCGTTTTAACCAATACGAATCCCATAGCCGTAATTAAAAAAAGCTTGGCAATCTGCTTCATTAATAACGAACTAATCACAATTCTACCTCCATAATTTAAGGGAAACAAGTATACCTTATATTCTTCACTTCACAATAAACTCAAATTTTCATAACACTCTTAAGCCATTAATTTCTATACCATCAATATCTCCAGCGGTTAATATCTTCAATCTTTTCTCTTGTATTCGCCTTTGCTAAGCATATATGAAATAACCTCAAAAGAAATCAAAGCTTTCTGGACATCAATTATTAACAATGGAATATTCTTTTTACATTGCCTCCTAATTATATTTTAAATTTAGACGTAAAAATACCCGGATGAAATAATGATTTCTCCAGGGTAATCATTCAAAAAAACATTACTCTTGTGGGCTTGTCTGGTTCCTCTATATTCCTGTGTGTTAAGTCCTCCTATTGCAAATCCGGATTTTATTTAGAATAAACATGCAGAAAGATTGTTATCTTGACCTATTGTATAAACTCCTCGGTTGTGTAAGCCCATTTGTTACCATCGTAAGTTGGTATCATTTTTCCCCACAATTCAAAAGGTTCATTAGGAATGTTAATATCATTCTTATTAGCTTCAGCAATCCTTTTAATTTCAATCATTTTCAATCCACCTTGCAAATTTACTATTTGTCTATTACTCAAATTTGTTGCTTATTAAATTATAACATACTGTTTAATTGTACTTTTGCTTATGACAAGTTATTTTATACTATTCTTTACCAATGATTTTATATTCTAAATCCAATTGCTTCACAAAAGGGTATTATCTCTTTGCCTATTATCATAATACTTTTAAAATAGATAATACTTCAATGAATTTAAGTCTTTCTTCTTATTCTCCACCATTCCCACTTATATGGCTTTCTTAAGTTAAAATTATAAGACTGAAGCTCTGTCCCCATGTCCCTCTATTTCGAATACCATCCTTTTATGACTTCGATACTGTCTTCACTTGGATAATAGTTATTGTCAGATTGCTTACTTCCAATTGCAAAAATTGAAAATCCTAAATTCCATTGTTCGCTTTCAAATACAGTTCTGTATGCCTGAAAACAATTAGCTTGCTCTTTGTCATTCCATTTGTAGGTTAAATCTGGGTTCCATGGCTCAATAGAGGCTTTAGCCTTTGGTGGAAACCCTAATTCACCAAAGAAGATTGGTTTACTCCATTTATTATTAAAGTTTTTAACCTCTTGCTTTACATTTTGTTTTCTATTGTATCTCTGAGTACTTTGGAGAGCACTTACTAAGTTGTCCACTGTGTTTGTATCATTTTCAGTAAGTTCAAAATAAGAAGCAATAGAAATGAAATCTAGCTTTGAAAATAATTTATTATTCAGTTTTTTGTTATAGGCTGATTTTAAGTTGTCCTCAATCTTTTTAGTTGAAGGATCATTCCAGTTAGTTGTTACCCACCAGCTCGTTCTATATGTAACTAAGCCCTTGTACTGTCCCTTTACATAGTCTATCATTTCACAGAACTGGTTTTCATAAAACTCAATGTTGGTGAAGCTCGTACCTATATTAAAGCACTCAACATGATAAGGCACTGCGATATCATCAATTAACGGCTTTAATACTTTGGCTTTCCAATTGTTAAAAAAATCATCAATATTGCTAGGGTTCCAATCTGACTCAGCTTTACTGCCATTAGCTATCCATGGATATGGCTCAAGTATTATATTTATGTTTTTACCTTGTAATTTCTTTATAAGTTTTATCGCCTGTTCTTCGCTGTTATTATCAATTGACATATCACTGGCTGAAAGGTCGCTTATATTTATAACAACGGGAATATTTATGGTATTAAGTCCTAAGGTATCAATATCACTAAGAACTGTCTCAATTTTATAGTTAGTAACTAAGTTTCCTGATTTAATTTTTGCTGCAAATTTGCTGTCTAATTTATCGTTTTTCATTGCATGCCATTTATAATCATTAATACTTATCTGTTTAGAATTTCTTGGGTAACCATAGTAGTAAACAGCATCTAAGTCTTTATTCAAAGCTAAAATTTTATAGTTTGATTCACTTTCACTACTTGGATATCGGTATTGAATAATTACAGATTCACCTGATTTAGCCGGTTGTCTGGCTAAGTAATTTCCATCTGAATCTAACACTGCAAATTCTGTTACTTGGGGGTCCTTATTTTGAATATATAGAACCGATTTATATCCCTCTTTAGTTTGAATATTGTTTCCTCCTAATGTTACAACCATATCTTCTTCATGCGGATAGTAATAGGTTGAAGACTTACTTTTATAAAGAAAACCAAAAGGTTTAGTAATAGTAGTCCTGTATAGGTTTTCTTTAGGATTATAGTAAATGTGAAGGAAATTATTATCTACTTCTATTTCTTTCAAGAGTTTCCCATTAGCCTCTATAAGCTTGTTAGATTTTGAAGCTTGAAAAGGTGTTAATCTTCCCCCTAAACTCCACAAGGCAAATATTGATGAACCAACTAAAATTGATACTACAGATACTACGAGAATATTTATAGTAGCGGTTTTAGACTTATATTTGTTTTTTAAATTCTTAACTGATAGCAGTATCAATATGGTTATTATAATAAGACTACTGACCAATAATACTAAGTTTTTCATATGTTATCCCTCTTTCCCCAATGCCTCATAGTATGAATACATTTACTTATTTTAATTTTAAATAATAACAGCGTATTTCTTTTTAGCTATTTTGCTGCCTTCGATTGTACCCATATTTTGATTGTTATTAATTATATTAATTTCAACCAGTATTTTTCAATTGCACCTATAATGTTTACATGACATGAAGATTTAAAAATTCTAAAGTTAGATTGTTATCATCCATTTTCTTGATATAAAATCTGGCTGTTAAATCACTTAGTTGACCATTTAATGGAATGCAATCATAATGTACACTTCCTATAATCCTCTTATCTTTAAAATTACAGTCACGGCTCACTTCAATGCTATTTATTATTTTATCCTTTTCTTTATTATCATGAATTGAAGTAATTTTATAGTCCTCAGGTCCAAACATCTCCTTTATTTCTTCTCTGGTATAGCCAACAACACCATAGCCATATATAGCTTGTTCTAGTAGGTCAGGTGTCCATTCGACTTCCGAATTATCAGAGAGAAACATATAAAGTGCTTCCTCGTATTTCTCATTGGCTAAGAGTTCATTCCACTGAATAACCATATTTCTAATTTCACCATCACTTACATCAGTACGTAAAGTCCTCATTTTATAGCTCCTCTTTTAGAATGTAAAATCCAGATTTATAATGCTTAGTCCTCAATCTATATGGGACATTATCTCCGTCCCTCTGTCCCGTTAAAAAAGTACGGTCCACACATGGTTTCATGTGTATTTACATATGTCCATTTTAGAGACTGATCAAATAAATATATATCATAATCCAATTCGTTCTCAATAGAATCAACTGTCAATCCATCATATTCCTTAATAATATCTTCATCATTATCAAACTGATTAAACCCATATATCTTTTTTATTGTTAAGTTTTCAAACTCTGCTCTAGCATCATCACCAGTCATAGGTTCCACATAATTCCACGAGAAGATATGCCATAGGTAGTTTCCGTTTGAGGTAATATGTTCATCTTTGTCTGCATCACTTATATTAGGCGCAAATTTTTCTAACCATTTACACTTCATATCTTTCACTGTAACATGATTTCCGCCTAAGCATCTTAATCCCTCATTGCCTATTTCATAGGCATTTTTCAAAGAATCTGTTTTATGAATATAATCTTTATTACCACACCAAGGTACAAACTCCATTTCACCTGTCATATAATAGTCGTCATATACCTTTTGCTGCAACCCAACACAATACAAATCATTACTTTCTTTATATATTACATACCTATACTCCTCATTAAAAGAATAAATAACATCAACTAAATTTTCTCTCATAATTCCTCCAATTGAATAAATTGTTTACGCTAAAAAATGGCCTAGCCGGCTATTTTTAATAAAACTAAATCCAAACCATTATTAAATTATTAAGCAATTAATTTAGAAGTTATAGTTTTTTAATCAGTTATTTTCATTAATTATACATAAATGACAACACAATGTAAAACATATTATTCTCAATTTCATATTTGCCACATTCTGTGCATAGTTTGACGCTTTTCTTTTTAATTTATTACTTTTTTATCTGAATAAATTCAATTGCTTAATCCATCAAGTTCTTATTCTTTACGGTCTATTTATCTGTATCCAGTATTTGAACCCCTTTGAGCAACTTGATTATCATAAGCTATTTCTACTATAATGTATAGCTAAAATATTACTTATGCCAACAAAACATGGGAACTAAAGTCCTGTTCCCATGTACTTCTATTACTGATTAAATAAACTACTATTTATATTACATAGAGACACTTTCTCCGTCCCCCTGTCCGTACTTCAAAGCTAGATCATCTAATTCTGCCTTCAATTTTGATTTATTAAGCTTAGCTGCTAGTGGTGAAAACATTTCTATAGTTGCTTTGGCCTTCTCTCTCCATTTTTCAGGTTCAATAAATTGGATTGTTCTCATATTATGAAGACGATCTGCCAATCTAATTAAACTTACTCTATCAAAAATCTCATCTTCCTCTTTTAGTTCCACAGAAAGATCATAGGTCTTGGTTGTACTTTCTATGATTGTTGATATTAATGGTGAGAAAGTCTCCTCCACCTGCTCTAATGTAACTGAAGTTTTTTCTTCGATAATATCATGTAATAAGCCTGCTATTATTGTTTCCTCATCGGCTTCCATTTCAGCCAATATAATAGCTACATTAATGCAGTGAGTAACATAAGCTTCACCTGACTTTCTTTGCTTCCCTTCATGAGCCAAGCAAGCTAACTCATATGCTTTCTTTAAGCGGGTGAAATCATTAAATAATTCATTCTCTTCAACGCTTTTAACTAACTGCTTATATAATTCTTCAGGATCTTTATAATACTCCGTAGCTTTTAGGAACATATTTGTATTCTCAAATATTTTACCTTTATCCATGTAATACTCTCCTCCATTTTCCTTATATGATTTCTTTATGCCAAATGCTTTAATAACCACTGGAGAAAATCCATACTTTTTGCGAAAAGCTTTTGTAAAGCCATTGTTTGTTTCATAGCCATATTTTATTGCAACCTCAAGTATCTTTTCTCCTAAAATAATATCTTCTGTGGCTCTTAATAGCCTTCTATCTTTAACGTACTCCATAACAGATACTCCCATTTCCTCTTTAAACATTCTTGAAAAATGATAGGTGGAATATCCAATTGCCTTTGCTATTTTTTCTAAGGTTAGGCTTTCTGTAATATTATCTTCAATATATTGAAGGCATGAAAATATACTCTCTGAATACTTCATTAATTTACTCCTTTAGTTCTCACGTGGTAATTATATTATAAGCCTTACTTTGTTTTACCACCGTTCCATTCTTGCTCACTATTATTCACCTCATGCTATTATTGTACAAAAAAAGAACCTATATAAATAGACCTTTTTTATGAGTGTCCATTATATAGGTTCCATTTTAATGTATAATTCATCCTTGTAATATAAGCAAAAACAACAGCATCTACCATGCTGTTGCTTGGCTAATCAAGTATAAATAATATTTCAACAGATACACCTAAAAATCTACCCATTTTAAGAGCTAATTCAAGCGTAGGATTATATTTGTTGTTCTCTATGGCGTTTATTGTTTGCCTTGTAACAGATAAATGTTCTGCTAATTGTTCTTGGGTCAATCCCTTCTGCTTCCTGTATAATTTTAGATTATTTTTCATTTTGCATTGCCAATTTTGTTTTTGAAATATGCCTGACTAAAAATCAATACAAGATTTTGTGTAATTAGAAGAAAAAAAGCTATACTTGAAGACACCGTTCTTCTTGATATATACTCTATTACCACCCATACAAATAAAAATGTGATAGTATAAAAGTAAGCAATCTTCAAACTTTTCAAAGAAATATGTTTCTCCATTTCATCCATTTTTCTAAAACCTTTCATATTATATCACCTCACAAATGTAAAAAGTTCTTTACAGTAATTATATATAAAAATCACAATACTATTCCGAAATGTCAAGAGGCTTTTACATTATTTATTGATGTACCTAGTATATTGAGTTTATCTTATTATATAATCAATTCAGATTAACATAGCCCTCAATTAATATGGCTGGTCAGATGCTAATCTTTTCATCTATCTTATGCTATAATAAACTCTATTCAGAGCGAGCAACAGGAGGATAGTATTATGGACATTAAAATTAGAAGAGTATTTATAGGAGACTTAAATGCAGTTACTGAAGTGGAAGCCAGGTGCTTTCCAGAGGCTGAGGCTGCTACTAAGACATCACTAGAACAAAGAATCCACACATTTCCTGAACACTTTTTTGTAGCTGAAGCTGATGATAAAATAATAGGATTTATAAATGGATGCATAATCGATGGAACCACTATCTATGATGAATTATTTAATGATGCTACACTACATATTGAAAATGGAGCTTACCAGACCATTTTTGGCCTTGATGTAATACCTGAATATCGTAATATAGGAATCGCTGAGCAATTAATGAAGCATATGATAGAAGTTGCAAGACTAGAAGATAGAAAAGGTGTTATTCTAACCTGCAAAGAAAAGCTTATTCATTACTATTCTAAATTTGGATTTAAAAACAAAGGTGTTTCACAATCTGAGCATGGTGGTTCTCAATGGTATGATATGATTTTGGAGTTTGACTCTGTTAAAGTACCTTGTTGAAATTAAGTGGTCAGTTATTATATGCTTTGATGAGCTTGGGCAATGAATTAATATGATTTTTGTTATATCTTTTATGAATAAAGATAGCCTTAACCAAGTAAAACCGATGGTTAAGGCTATAAAGAGCTCTTATTTCTGATATAGTTCACCATCAATAATCCTACAACTCCCCTACATATTTCCTTATGAAAATAATCTTTAAGAACTCTATTCTACTATAACTAAATTATTATATATTCCATCTGAACCTTGGGACTAAAGCTCCATCCCTCTGTGCCTAGTCCCTCTGTCTCTTTCCTATCCCCATAATGCACTGGCGTCACTTGAACTTCTGTTAAGACGAGAAAAGTCTGTTTTTACAAATGAATTAGTTGATAATATGAGAAATATAACACCTATGACCATAATTATAGTAAAGGACATGATAGGAGTAACAATAAAGCCGTTAATTTTAATAGCCAAGCCCTGTCTCACAAGTTCTTCAGAGGATAAATTTGTTTTTTCTAAAACAACCATACGGAAAAATGCAGTTGCATAGGTCATTGGGTTAATATAAGCAACATATCTAAGGGTTTCAGGCAGCATGGATAAGGGAATATATGCTCCTGATATAAAGGTTAAGGGCATGGTTACAGCAGTTTTAACTATTTGAAAGGTTTGCCCATTACGTACAATGGTTGCTAAGTATAATCCAACGCCGGAAAAAACAATTCCCACACTAATCATAGCTAAAAGCACCCATAATGGTGTCACCCATGTGGTAAATTTTATACCTATAAATAATCCAAGAATTAATATCATAAGTCCTTGTATGGTGGAGACCGTTGCTGCGGATAATAATTGGCCCAAAGCAACAGTTATTCTTTTGGCAGGAGAAACCAAAACTTCTTTCATAAAGCCGCTTACCATATCATCAACGGTAGAGGAGGCTAGATTAAGTGAACCCTCAAACACTGTTGTTATGATAACTCCAGAGAGCATATACGCAATAGGATTTTCTATTGAGTTAATTTTAAAAATAGCACCAAATACATAAACAAAGAAAAAAGGGAACACAAGGGAAAATATTAATCCTGTTTTATTCCTTATAAAAGCCTTCAAGCCTCTCTTCCACAATGCAAATACCGTATTCATATTATGACTCCTCCCTAATTTTCTTTCCAGTTATCTCTAAGAAAACATCATTAAAGGTACCCTTCTTTATTTCAATGTCAGTAATCACATCTTTCTGCAAACTCAAAACATTCAATAAAGATTTAATATTTTCAGCATCAATCTTATAGTAGCTGTCCTTCTTCACATAATTCATTTCAAATTCTGCAAGTAGCTTTTCAAGTTCAGCTTCGTTCTTTGTAGTGATATATGCCTTATCCTTAGTGTACATCTTTTTTAAAGCATAAGGCGTATCATGGGCCACTATCTTACCACCATCTATGATTGCAATCTTATCGCATATTTCTGCTTCTTCCATGTAATGAGTGGTAAGAAAAATAGTTATATTTCTCTCTTTCTGAAGCTTCACAATATATTCCCAGATGTGAGATCGAGTTTGGGGATCAAGCCCTGTTGTTGGTTCATCCAGAAATAAAACCTTTGGGTAGTGAATTAGTCCACGCGCAATTTCTACTCTACGTTTCATTCCACCAGACAAAGCACCTACTAATTTCTTTCTTTCACCCAATAAATCAACTAGCTTTAAAACAAACTGGATACGTTCTTCTACTTCTCTTTTTGGAACATTATAAAATACACAATGCATCTTAAGGTTTTCATCAATTGTCATTTTTGAATCCAAGGTTGAATCCTGAAATACCACTCCAATTGCTGATCTAACCTGACTTTTTTGCGTAGTAACATCTTTTCCATCTATTATAAGCATACCTGAGGTCTTATCAAATATTGTACATAGAGTATTTATGGTAGTACTCTTACCAGCACCATTAGGTCCCAAAAAAGCAAAAATACTACCTTCCTCCACCGTAAAAGAAATATCATTTACAGCTATAAAATCACCATACTTTTTAGTGAAATTTTTAACTTCAATTATCGAGTTCATTTCCTCATCCCCTTTACTTGGCTTTAATATGTGTCACTTCAATCCTTAATTTATTCTCATAAGCTCCTCTTGATTTTGAGCGAACGGTTTGAGAGTATAATTTATTTACAAAGTGGTACAATTATAACTTTTGTATCATCTATCCATAATCTATTTTAAATCTATCTCAAATAATAGTGAGATGATTTAAAAATAACAATTTATTTTCAAAGTACTATAACAATAATTATGTCTTAAAATACGTATTTTAATCACTTAAAAAAATTATAAAAAATTTGATTATATTAAAGAGTTCCTATTATAAAACTTAATTTATACTTGTTGTGAAATCGTAAGTTCAGGGAATTTTAGTGTATGGATAAATTAATAATCCTCTAGCTACCTTTACAAATTTCCTTATCTAAAGAATCTTTCCTAAGGACAATTCTAATCTCCCTATAATTAAAGTATTATACCTGCCAACAAAACAATGGGACAAAACCTCGATCTTCCGGCCCGTTTTTATTGTTTTACGATAAATACTATGATAAAATGAAATAACAACAGATTAGAGAGGTGCTCCTTATGAGACTTAAATCAACACTTTTTTTAAAGCTAGTAGTTATACTTGTTGGAATTCCAATTCTTGCTCTTGGTATATTTGGATTGTATGATTTTTATAAGTATCCATTAAACCTAACAAATCATGAGTTAATACTACTTCCTATCATAATAGGTATATATCTAACAGGTATACCTTTTTATTTTGCTTTGTATCAAACTTTTAGACTACTAGGCTATATTTATAAGAATAATGCTTTTTCTGAGCTATCTGTGAAAGCTTTAAAGAATATCAAATACTGTGCAAGCTCAATAAGTATATTCTATATAGTAATATTGCCAGTTTGTTCATTATACAGCAGAAAATATGATTTTCCTGGGCTAGTAATATTGAGTTTATTCTCAATCTTTGCTTCGGCAGTAATTGCAGTATTTACAGCTGTATTGCAAAGGCTTTTAAAAGAAGCCCTAGCTATAAAATCAGAAAATGATTATATAATATAGAAGCTAATTGTTTAGCAAATATAAATAATTCTAAAGAATATCTTTTAGGCAGCATTTAAAAATTAGGTTCTGTTAAAGTACAGTGTTGAAATTAATTTTTCAGTCATCCTATGCTTTTATGAGGCTTACCCAGAAAATCAAGATTAAGTCCTTTGGTCTTGATTTATAAGTTAAAAGCAAAGAAAAAAGTGCTATATCCTCTGTAAAATGTCCTTGCCATAGGGCCAATTTTACTGAAAGATTAGCACTTTTTCTTCTTGATATTTAGTTAGGATACAATTATCCTAAATCAAAATCATTATTTAAAGACTGAGCTTAACTTTTATGTATAAAGCTTTTCTTATTTATATTTGCCTCAGAATAATTACTTTTGTTAGAACTTACAAAACAACCTTCTTCGGCCAAAATCTAATAATCAAGTTTTCTAATACCTTTAAGGGTTTTGTTGCTTGTAAGTAATCATTGACTCTTGGAGGCAATACTTCATGATATATTTATAAGCTGTGTTATGAGACCTTTGCTTAAAACAACGAAAGTCTTCGCAATTCTGTTCAGTCATTTTTAATTTCTAATTTAAGAATCCCACTTATTTTTCTTCATATCAACATGACTCTCATCTTTAAAGGATACCCCTTCTTCTAATAGGAGAATTCTTTGTTCCTGCCATCCTGGTACCAACCTTCCAGCATGGTTTACCACACGATGACATGGATATCTCCCATAAAATTCTGCTTGGCTGAGAACCTTACCTACAAGTCTTGCATTTTTTTCTCTACCAATAAGGGTGGCAATTTGTCCATATGTAGCTACTTTACCTTCTGGGATTTCTTCCACTGCAGAAAGTATTTCATAAATTAATTGTTCATCCATAATCTTTTTCATATATTCACCTCTGGTATGGATCCTTAAGCTATTGTTATATTTTTGAGTCCTATTTTAATCTTCTATTTTGGTGATATAATGCTAGCAAAAAATAACCAGTGTGTCAACGTAACCCATGGATAGGGCAAATAAGATTCCTTTTCTGGTGTTTACCCTAGATAAACATTGTAGAAAAGAAGATAATAAATGTAAATAACGATTCTTTAATGTTTTTTTATTAAGCTCTGTTTTAAACTAATGTTGATAAATGTATAAATTAAAGTGGACATTTAATTTGTCCACTTTAGTTTGTGAAATTAAGAATAATATCTACTAAAAAATTATTAACTATTTCACTAATTTCATATAAAGAATTAATTTATTATAATCAGCTCCTTGTATTTTAAAAAGTTCCTTAGTTTTCTCATTTCTTACAAGTAAATATTCTTTGTTCGCTACTAGTTCAAATATATCACTTTCTAAAAATTCTTCACGTACTTTAGATTGTCTAGGGTCTAAATTATATAAAAATACAATTTTATATTCAGGTTTTTCCATTGCTTCATTTTTTATAGGTTCCTTATTGTCGAATATTTTAAGAATATCTTCAACAACTGTTGCTTTTTCATCAGGTTTAAAGGCTATGGTATCATTTGCCCCTATTGATTTATTCCCATCTGACGAATACTTACTTATCATAATATAAAGAATCTTATCAGTTGTCTTAGGTATCTTTTTTTGCGATTTATTATAATCATTAGCACAACCCATTATAAATAGACTTGATAAAATTATAATCATAGTAAGTATATTTTTCATAAGCCCCTCCCGAATATTCTTGTAGTATTGTTCAATATAACTCATATATAATAGAAAGCTAATAGCAGTTTACTATAATTTTACTCTGCGACATAATATAATACATAATTTTCAGAATCAGTTAAATGATTAGATGCTATTATATAAGAAGTAGTTGTAAAATCTTCTGGTAGATTATAAGCTTTAAAGTTGTATACTTTTAAAAGCCTTTTCTTTGCTTCAATTAATCTATTTCTTAATTTTTCCGGATTATTTACAACACTTAATATTTCATTTTTTTCATGATCATTAAATAATGAACTGGCATTAAACAAATCCATAATATTCCCTCTGAATTAATTCAAATTACTATTTCTATTACTTAAATTTGTTTTTAATTTTATTATAACATATTTTGTAAATATAATATTTCTTATAATACGGTATTTTCACATACAAAAATAGCCTTAGGCAAGTTATATCAATGCCTAAAGCTATAAAATACTCCAAAAGAAAACTCCTTCCCACATGCGTCCATCTAATCAAATGTGAAATTTAGCATCCCATTTATGGTACGTTTCTCCGTATCAGTTTCAAGTGAGGTTTTTCCATTATCTTCTTATGTATATATACTACATAATTATGGTGTAATTCTAAAGTAGAAATAAAAATTTCCGTAGTGGATGGCTGCGGGGGTTTTGAAAATTTTATCCCCTTGGACGATTGGTGAAAATCTCATCATAGTTAGGGGGTGGTATTGGATATGCTAGAATTAACTATAAAAAGCTTTGTTACTATTTATATTATTAAATTAGTTTTACAGAATAATCTTTATATTTCTAAGTTAATTGTTAAGATTAAATTTCTTGGTATTCATATAGAACTTAATGGCAAAGAGAAAAAGCACCCATCCGACGAAGAATAGTGCTTCACTCTTAATTAAATCTTTATTTAATTCATCCAATAGCCCTAAAACAAAATAAATGTTCTAAGGATTGCTTAGTGTTGACGCACTAAGCTTTTCTTATTTATATAATATCAAATTTTCATAAAAAATAAACATATATATTTTTTTATATTTAAAATTTAAACGTTCAGATAAGTTATGAGCAGACTGTACTATATACTCTGCTTATTTCACAATATTTATTTCTAAATATGCTACTAATCTTGAGAAATCATACTCTGTAAAAACTCCGCGTATATTATCATAAAAAACCCCATTATAATATAAAAGAAAATGCCCATGTTCACTTAGAATACAGCATTGTGGTAATTCTACAGCTTGTCCCTTTGTGTACTTCATTTTGTCTGCACGTTTTATATCATATAAATCTAATGCTTGGAATAGCTTTTTGCCTGACATTTTATTTTTCCCACACTTTGTATATCTAACAACATCTTCAACAGATATATTTTTAAGTAAAGCTATACAAGTTTGCCCACAAAATCCCTCTAACGGTTGTGATAATACTTTGGTATCCATAACTCCTCCTATCTACAAAATAAAATTTTGTATAGTCATTGTAATCAATAATCTTATACGCTCTTTTCATTTCTTTTGCCTTGGTAAAAATCACCTATAATATCTGAATATTTTTTACAAATAACTTTGGAAGCTTTCGTTTAATGTAAAATACTGTATTTTAGTACTTATTTTACCACTAAGCGCAAATTAACTCAACCTACTCTGCTGTTAACTTTCTTCATTAATAGATAATTATATGCTTAGAAAGACTTATGTTATTTAAGGTAAAGTTATGAGTAGCTACTAAAGATACAGTTACAGATAAAGCCTGTATATATTATGAAGAAAGTAATACCACCAATGCAGTAATAACAAAAACATGCATAAAATCTTGAAAGGTTCCTGCATAGCCACTATCAGATAACTTAAATAAGGTGTACCCAACATTTGAAATAAAGCTCATTATGGCAAAGGTATAAATCCCAAACCTTAAAGGCTTGTTTAGATTCACTATATACAATTCTCAAACATCGGTTCAATATACTCTTTAATAAGTTCTATTCTATCCTTAGCACGTGGCATAAAAAGTGAAGCAATACAAATCACCATCTTCTTCTTTGTATTGACGTAAATCACGTTTCCTCCATCTCCTAAAGCTGCATAGATATGTTCTTTATCATCAATAATCCACCACAGATAACCATAGGCTAGCTTATCCCATTTACTATGTTCCTTTGTACTCTCCTCTATCCACTCTGGGGATATAATTTGTTTACCCATCCACATTCCTTGATCCAAGTACAATTGGCCTAATTTTGCCATATCCATAGGAGTCAAGGTAAGTCCCCAGCCTGCAGTATTTACACCTTGTGGATCAGCAACCCAGCCACTGACCTTTTTCTCTTTATACCAGGCAAGTTGTTCCTCCTTATTACGAAAAACTACATTGCCCTGAACATTAATCTCCAATGGTGAAAATAAGTATTTTGTTGCAAAATCAAACACGGATTGTCCTGTTATTTTTACAAGAACACCAGACAAAATATCCGGTCCTATGAGAGGAGTGTACCTAAATTCTCCTATCTTCCCCTTACCACCTAATAGATCAAGGGCACTATTTACCCAATTATCACTTGTAAAATATTTTGTATAGGGTTCTGATTTATATTTATACGGGGCTGTCATAGTCATTATATCCTTAAGAGTAACCTTCTGTATGGTTTTTTCTCCTCTTTTAACTACATAATCAGGAAAAAAGTCCAATACCTTCTGATTAATATTTTTGATATAACCTTTGTCTATGGCAATACCAAGCAATATGGAAATAATACTTTTTGTTACTGAAAAAACATGAATGCTGTCATCAGCAGTATATCCATTATAGTAATTTTCGTATAATGTCTTACCGTTTTTTAGCACAATTATACCTGCAGTATTGTTATAGCTACTGTTTATAAGCTTTTCTAACCTTATATTTTCTCTCTGATTCATATGACTTCCTCCTCACCAAATTTGCGACAATTCTTTTATATTAATGCTTCTAAGTTCATACAAGATATTTCCCTGTGTTGGAATTCACATTGTCTCTAAGCATCTCTGGTGTTCCTTTGGCAATGACCTCACCACCGTTGGACCGATGCCTTCTATACTATGAAACCGGTCTTCGTTATCAAGTCCTGTCAAAATGCCAATGGAACTTAGATATTGGTTCTTACCTTCTTCAAACAGAATATCAAATGCAAGACTTGATTTACCAGAACCACTGATACCAGTAATAACTACCAGTTGCTGCTTAGGAATTGTTAGATTGATATTTTTAAGATTATGGATTCTTGCCTCTTGAATCTTGATTTCTTCCATATGCTCACCTCTGAATTAATTTGCAGCATGTTAGAAACGAATGGGCTCGATGGGAACGTAGATGTCCACCTCATTGATATGGCTGGCATTGTCCTTGGGATTGTTGAGATACACTTCAAATGGATAAGAATTTCTGGGAACATACCCACTACCTGTGAGCCACTGCTGGTACATGTAATTCCAGGCGTCACTGTACTGTTCCTGCTGAATCTGAAAATGCCCCACCGCATACAGACCTCCTTCTAATTTCATTCTTCCAAGGATTCCATCTTCCTCTATATTAATGTTCTCTGGCACCGTCAGACATAAACTAGTACGAAACTGACTCTCCTCTCCGAATTCAGGATTGTCATGATATATGGCAAGAGGCCAGTTCTGACCATCCACAAGAAGGTTCTGAGTCTTCGCATAAGTAAATAGCCTCTGCATCAAATTGGCATATTCCTTGGCTAATGTCTCATAAGTGCCTATATGTCTCACATAAGCCACCTGTTTCTCATCAAGCTTTGTAATAGTAATCCGGCCGGTAACAGGGAAGGGATCGCCTGCCCATTCTTTCTTTACTACGTCCTTATTGTACTCGGACAATAAAAAAGAATCTTTGCATTTCTTGCTATATTCCTT
Organism: Clostridium sp. C8-1-8; assembly: GCF_009928445.1. Classification (GTDB taxonomy): domain Bacteria; phylum Bacillota; class Clostridia; order Clostridiales; family Clostridiaceae; genus Clostridium_AR. The sequence goes on from NZ_JAABNO010000025.1 coordinate 31,085, forward strand.
TCGGTATTCCCTTGGACTAATGCCATAATAATTCTTAAATGACCTGGAAAATATAGCCGAATCCGTATAACCCAGCTCATAGGCAATATCCGTCATATTTTTATCTGTACGATGTGCCAGCATAAAAAGCGCATTTTTCATGCGAATCCTGCTTACATAATGAGCTAACGATTCATGAAGCATCCCCTGAAAAATACGGCTGAAATGATATTTTGAAAAGCCAGCGACATTTGAGAGTTCCTCAATAGACATCCCCTGTCTTAAATGATGCCCTATGTAATCCTGCACTTTATGAATTCTTCGTATATACTCTTCCTGACACTTCTGTTCTGACATATCATTTCCTCCTATTCCTACTTACTCCAGTATAACAAAATGTTATTTCTTGACGCCTGTATAATTTTTTCTATTTTTAAATTTAGGTTTCAATAATATGAATTGAAATTATCTGTGACTTATACAAAAAATAAAGGCTAACCTTTACAGCTAGCCTTAAATTGGAATTTATAAGTCTATCCAATATCTTTCAATAACACAATTTTCTTCTTTAAGTAATACTTCATTTTCTTTTTTTCCACCTTGAGATAATATAGTTTTTTTAGAAGCAAAATTATCATTATCACAAGTTAACAACACTCTATTAATATGTAATATGTCCTTACAATAAATTAATGCTTGTCTTAATTCTTCTTTTGCATATCCCTTGTTTCTTTCAGACTTTCTTACAGAATACCCTATATGGCCACCATATTGTAAAAGATAATCATTTAGAAAATGTCTTATTTGTATCATTCCAACAATACGATTATCACTTTCTCTAATTGCTAAAAACTGTGTAGCTGCAACTTTTCTTCCATCTACTTCTTCTGTTTCATTTAGTAATGATTTTTCAATATATTCTTGTGGTGAATTAGAACTTCTTAAAAAACCTGTTCCGTCCATTGATTCATTATTATAAATAAATTCATTCTTATATGAAAATATATCATCACCATATTCTATTGCTACTTTCTTTAATACCAACTTTTCCATAAAATCACCTCTAGAAATTGAAATTTTTATTATAGAAAGGCGTCTCAATAGTACCATTGCCAAAGATGATAATTATATTCGTCATCACTAGTTAAAGCAACTTCAATTACTCTTTTGTCTAATAGGTCAATTAAGCAAAATCCTTTGCTAAAACCACATTTGAGAGAACCTTGTAAAGCATTGATTTTCCCTTTATAATCCCACAATTGAAGTACTGATTCAGATAAATTATTAAGAATAATTTTAGCATAACCTTCATAATATCCACCATTAATAAAGATATAATCTTTTTTGCTTGTTAATTTTGCTTTATCTATAATCCACTTATAACATTGATTATCATTGGCCTCACATGTCAATTTACTGTATGGCTTAATCTTACTTTTTCTCCACACTTCATAGTAGGAAGAAATAATTTTTTTGTATAACTCTCTCTCTGCACCAGCTTCATAAATTTCTATAGTAGTTACCGCATTCATGGATTTCATTAAATTTTTAAAGTATAACTGTTTCTTTTTCTGTTCAATCAATTCTTTTCTATCCATAATGCATTTCTCCTCATAGCTTCTTTATATACTAACAAAACCTTTTAACAAATCGGAATTTATCATTCATTCAAAAATTAGTCCTCTCCCCTGATATCAATACATTTATCCAAAAACTCCTGTAAACTATTTGCAACAACACCATTAGGATTTTCCTCATAGACATCAAAATACCCATATTCACAGTCCATCCATTCAACTTGACCGCTATTGTTATTAAGCAATATTAGTATACTGCCAATATTAAATCCAAAATCGCCCAATAAAATTCTATGTCCAAAATCATTACCTCCAGTCCAATCCCTAAACGCTTTAATTATAAAACTCTCAATATTTTCTTCACTTTTTGGTGTATTTAACGATACTTCAACTTCTCCTTCACATCCATTAAATGAAATCCAATGGTCATACTTATCATTTCCTGTTGTCTTAAAAAAATAATCTTCCTTAAAATGCACTGTTTCTCTTATGTAACCTCCAGATGTTCGTGAAAAAAAAGATTTCACATCATCACATATTTCATATCCTAGTTCATTCTCTACTATTTCCCATTTCACTAATCTCTGATTTGGTCTTAATAAATTAAATTCTTTAATATACATTTCGTTCTCTCCTGTTTTATTATATTTATATATCCTTAATCGCTTAGTAAAAAGTTACCTCTTAAAAAATCTCAATTTTTGCTATCCACTTAAATTTATATTTTTATTATTGAACCTTAAACTGAAATATTATTTATCATTCAATAATAAAGAACTCATTGATATTATCCATAACATACTTTTCAACAATATAAGTTAACCCAGGAGTTAATTCTCCAAACTTACCATCTGTACTTATATAACCATCATTTCCTGCTGTTTCAACTGCAATTTTAAAATTTTTTGAATATTCTTCTGCTCCAATATCCATAAGTGCCTTTTCAACCTTATCAAAATTTTCATCTGCATAACAATCAAAATAGCCACTATGACCACCATTATTCATTTCTGCATCATACCAAAAACAAAGTTTTGCTATCTGTTGTACTCGTGATAAATCATCACCGAATTCTTCATTAATCAAACATTCTATAAATCTATTCCACAAATAGTATTCATAATTCTCCACATCTTCTTTTTTTACTGTAATTTTCAATGTACACACCCCTAATTTACTATTTATACATTACTTATTTGTTTTATAATTAAGCTTATTCATAAAATAATTTCATAATCAATGTGCTCACCCGAAAAAGCTGTATCATCTCTATTCTCCCTTCTTTGGCGAAGTTTAAAGCCGACACTTTCATAATTATGCTATGCTGAAATTAATTTGCCATTTGTGCTCACAACAATTTTTTTACACCACCATACTGAAAGATTCTACCAATAGCCTCCTGAAGTTGCATTTTCCCATAACCATTATCCTTGTCTCTGGTTGCAATGCAGTTATGTGCAATTGTCACATATTCCGGCATATTTCTAGGATCCCAAGATATATGTCCAATTGGCTCACCATCCAAAGTTGTAATAAAACCATATTTATCTGCAATTTCTAACTTATCAAAGAAAAAGTTATCAAAGTCGCTTATTTTCTTAAATTCTAGACTCACCTATTGTCCCCCCTCTATTATGAAGTTTTTTCATAGGATACTTTACACTATCTTAATATAAATAATCTTCATAACAAATTACTATTTCCCTATTTCCCTATTACCCAAATTTGTCTCTAATTTTATTGTAACATATTTTGTAAATCCTCTATTACTTATAATAGGGTATTTTCATCTATAAAAATAGCCTTAGGCTAGTTATATCAATGCCTAAGGCTAAAAGACTCTTTTATTTATTATATGGTTCATCATACTTTTACACTATATACCATTTTCAATTTAAGTATAATTGAAAATCTTAAGGAGTAATATGTAAGGTTTAATTATAGTTACAAATTCACAAAAGCAGGCAGTTACTAGCCTACTTAAGGATCTTTCGTTAAAACCCTTACTCTGCAAAACAAATATCCTTAATATTTCATATTAGATAAGCTCTAATCAAGATACATATTATTTTTCCACTATGTTTTACTAATGCTTATACTATGGAAATGAAATTCAGTGGTGAGCAAGGTTTCGATAACATTTCTTATATATAATGAAGGAAATTTTTCAATGTCCTACCTCTTTATACAGCATGGTGCCTTCCTTTTGGCACTATGAAAGGAGAATGTGATACTGGGTCTTGTATAACTACACAATCTAATCCAAACACATTGCTAATTAATTCAGATGTTATAATATCTGACGGTATGCCTTGATCAATTAATTTTCCATTACGAAGAGCAAATATATAATCCGCATATCTGGCAGATAAGTTTATATCATGAAGTACCATTACAATAGTAGTGCCTCTTTTGCGGTTTAAATCAGTTAATAAATCGAGAATCTCTACTTGATAGGCTATGTCAAGATAAGTAGTTGGCTCATCTAAAAGCAGTATATCGGTTTGTTGAGCAAGTGCCATAGCAATCCAAACTCTCTGACGTTGCCCACCAGACAGCTCATCAACGCTGCGGTTAGCAAGTTCTGTTATTCCCATTATTTCCAGTGCTTCTTCTACAGCTTCAAAATCCGTTTTATCCATACTTTTCAAAAAGGATTGATATGGATATCTGCCTCTTGAAACTAAATCCCAAACAGTAATCCCCTCTGGAACTACTGGTGATTGAGGAAGTAAACCTAAAACTTGTGCTAGTTGTTTAGAGGGCATTGAAGTAATCTTTTTGCCATCAATCATAACTTCACCTGACATAGGTTTAATAAGTCTAGCAAGTGTTTTCAGTAAAGTTGACTTACCGCATGCATTTGCACCTATAATAACACTTATTTTATTACTTGGAATAGTTACATCGATTCCATCAACTATGATCTTTTTGTCATATCCAGTCACTATTTCCTTTGCTTCAAATAATGGTTGTTTTTTAGTCATTACGCTTGACCCCTCCTATTCATAAGTATTAATAGAAATAGCATATATGGAGCTCCTAATATTCCCGTTACTACACCTACAGGAAATCTTGTACCAAAGGCAAACTGACCGATCATATCTGCTCCAAGTACTAATAATGCTCCAACTAAACCTGAGGATAAAACATTTGGTGATCCTAGTCCAACAAGCCTAGCTGCTATGGGGCCAGATAAAAAGGCAACAAAAGCTATAGGTCCTGTAACGGCAGTTGCAAAGGCAATTAAAAATACTGCACTTAGGATTAGCACAATACGTACTAAATTTATTTTAATACCGAGTGTAGTTGCAAACTCATCTCCCAGTTCTAATATTTGAAGCTGTTTTGATAGAAGTAAGATAGTAATTCCAAATATAACTACAACGATAAATAAAGTTGGGACATCTTCAATGCTCATTCCGTTTAGACTTCCACTCAGCCATCTAAGGGCAGTTGGAACATCATTTTGTGAAGCTCTAGCTAGCAAATATGATATAAGTGCATTTATCATTGCCTGCATTCCAATTCCTATAAGTATCAATCTGCCCCCTGAAAAGCCTGAGCCTTTTGATAACAAGTATATAAGTGCTGCTACTATTATTCCACAAACAACAGCTGCTATAGAAACACTGCTTCCACTTACACGAAGCACTAATATACAAAAAACTGCCGCAACACTAGAACCTGAACTTATACCTATTACATCAGGACTAGCCAAAGGGTTTCTCAACATAGTTTGAAAGGTATTTCCCGCTATACCAAAAGCTAATCCAGCTAAAAGCCCACAAAGCATTCTTGGCAAACGTAGTGTTGCTATCGCGAAGGTGGCGTCCTTTACTTTCTCTCCAGTGAGAACCCTAAAAACTGTATTCAAATCATAAGTAGTTTTTCCATATGAAAGCATCATGGTACAAATGCCTATTGTTAAAATAAGCAAAATTATATTAACACTAATCAAGCGAGTTTTTCTTCTAGTATAACCTTGTCTAATCATAGCGTGATTACTTTGCATCATATAGCTTTCACCTTCGCTTTCCTAGCAATGATAATAAGAATTGGTGCTCCTAAGAAGGCAGTAATAATACCTACCTGCACTTCACCTGGGCTTCCAATTACTCTTCCTAAAACATCTGAAATTATTAAAAGTGCTGCTCCTCCAATAGCTGACAGAGGAACTATACCCTTTAGATTCGAACCAAAAATAAGACGTATGCTATGAGGTATCATTAACCCTATAAACCCAATAGGTCCAGCAATTGCAGTAGTTGCACCACATAGTATCACTCCTGCAACAGCACATATAATTCTTATAATACCTATATTTACACCTAGACCAGTTGCAACCTCATCTCCTAAAGCTAAAACATTTAGAGCTGGTGTTACTACTACACTTATTATCAATCCAACTATCATAAAAGGTAGTATTAAACGAATGCTATCCCAAGTTGCGCCACTTACACTGCCAACCTGCCAAAATCTAAATGTATCCATAGCCGCACTTCTAGGAAGTATAATTGCACTTACTAATGATGATAAGACCGCACTAGTAGCAGCACCTGCTAAAGCAAGTTTTATTGGAGTCATGCCTCCACTTCCTATAGATGCAACACCATAAACAAATACTGAGGTTATAGCTGCTCCAGCTAATGCAATCCAAATATATTGATTTGGCGTATTTATATTAAAAAATGCTATCCCAATCACAACAAATAAAGAAGCCCCTGTATTAACTCCTAAGATACTTGGGTCTGCTATTGGATTTCTAGTTATTGATTGCATAAGGGCTCCTGATATTCCAAGAGAAGCCCCTGCCATAATACTAAAAATTGTTCTTGGGATACGCTCACGAACCACTAATGCTGAAAAAGACATATCCTGACTATTTAGCAAAGCATTTATTGCCTGACTAAAACCTATGTTTTTTGACCCTAATGCCAATGATGCAAGTACACACATGGCTAGAAGAATAAAGCCTACTAAATATATACCTACTATCTTTGTTAATCTCATTTTACTTTATCTGCTGCCTTTCCAATTATCGCTAAATATTCGTCTATCGTTGCTGGAATAGATAACGCACTTGGAGTTGCAGATGCTGCAAGAGCTGACCCATCTTCAATAAGTGCAACAGCACCATTTTTAATTGCTGGAAGTGTTCCTAATAACTTATCAGCTTGAAGTTGTTTTAATAATGTATCATTTCCATAAGCCACAATTAGATCTACATCAGTTAATTTATCAATATTTTCAGAGCTAATTGTAAGAGCGAAACTGTTTGAATCCTTTGCAAGTTTCTTAACGCTATCAGCCTCTACTAATCCAAAATCATTTAGATATGCTGCACGAGGATCTGTTGAAGTGTATATGTAGAACTTACCTAAATCTGTAGGGCTAAAGTAACAGAAGGCAACCTTTTTACCTTTAATGTTAGGGTACTTGGCAACTTTTTCTGCTATCAATTTTTCTAAATCTGAAACTAATTTTTCTCCTTCAGCTTTCTTTCCTATTGCAGTTGCATTAGTTTTTATCTGATCTCTCCAGTAGGTTTGCCATGCAAGCTTTGGATACGCTACCACGGGAGCTATTTTACTTAACATATCATATTCTTCTTGTTTAATTCCTGAGTAAGCTGCCAAAATAACATCTGGCTTAGCATTGCTAATAGCCTCATAATCTAAACCGTCAACGTCGTCAAAAACAACTGGTTTGTCCACTCCTAATTGCTTATATTTTTCTGCTGTCCAAGGTAATAAACCGTTGGCATCTGTTTTACCATAGTTAGCCTTAGATATACCAGCTGGTACAACTCCTAATGCTAAAGGTGTGTCTTGATTACTCCAAGAAATTGCTACTACCTTTTCTGGTTTTTGTTTTATTACAGTTTCTCCGAATGCATGTTTAATTGTAATTGGATAAGTGGCAGAAGTAGTTTTCACCTCATCAGATTTAACCTGAGTTTTTTCCGCCGTACTTGAGCATCCTGTTACTAACAGTGCACAAGCTAGAATTAAAGAACTTATTGTTTTTAGTTTCATAATTATCCTCCCAATTGTCATATAATTTTCAATTGAACTTTTATTATCATATGTTACTAATAATGATTTTCATTTGAATTCCTGTATCATTATATAATTCCACGTAAAACTTGTCAATTAAATATTGATAAGTTTTTATCAAAATACTTTAAAAAAAGTTGTTAAAGCTACGTAAAATTAGCTTTTTCTTATGCTACTTTATTTTTACTTATAAAAAAGTTGCTGAAGGTAGTTTTTTTGTCCATCTGCCTTTTCTGAAGCTGTGTGAAGAAGTTCTGGTAGGAAACATCATTAATGATTATTTTTAAGTTTTTAACTCTCACAAAAAAGAAGAATTTTAACTATAGAGTGATAATATATATTTAATTTTTACAAATTAGAAAGGAAATGATTATTTGAAATAAAAAGAGCTCCTTACTCAACTATTAAGTTATAGATGTCAGATAATACCCTGAAGCCGGGATTATCCAACATGCATAGCTTAAGTTTTCGTAACAGAACTCTTTATTATCAAGCTTTAAGTATTCCTTCTTCCATTTTAGCTGAAGATTTTTCTAAATCTTTTTCATATACATTAGTATTTATAGCATCCGTAAATTTATCTTAAGACATTATTATATAACTCCTGTACTTAATTCATTTATTCAAAAAAATTATTTTTTGATAAATGACGCCAATTTGTCATATAACATATCATCCATCTTGTTTATAACTTCAGGCTTTCTAGCTGGCGCCCACTTAGTATAGTAGAAGTCAAGGTATGTATTACAATTACCTTTTTCTCTTCCCTTTGTATCAAAATGATTTTCTGGATTATTTACTGTTTCTATTATCTCTTCTTTTTCTTCAGTTGTTAGTTTTCTATAGGTATCATAATGTACAATTCCAGAACCTTTAAGTCTCCCACTTTTATGGTGCTGTGCTTTGTTTTTATCTTCATAACCAAGTAATAAAGCAGTAACGGGGAAGAAGTGTTTATCAGGTAGATTTAATTCTTCATACATATCAACAAGATTTTTACGATATAAATTGTGTATACTATTTGTACAAAGAGTCCCTATTTCAAGAGAAGTCGCTGCAATAACAGCAGTCTGAGCTGCTAAAACAGCATCAGTATGTGCTGATAAGTAACTGAATAAATTATCATTATCGCTTTCATATCCTAAGTGCTCTCCTATATCATGTATTCTATTAAAATCAACGCAGAATAGTAGTGCAATTGGTGCTTTATAACCACACCTAATGATTTTTTGCACATTCTCCTCTCCTCTTATTACTATAATTGAATAGCTTTGTCTATTTGAGGCATTTTGAGCGTTAACACAAGCATCTAAGATAGTTTTAAGTTTCTCCTCTTCAATAGGCTCTGGTGTAAAATTGCCATGTACAGCATGTAGGTTGTATATTGTTTCTAATACTTGATTCATTATTATTCTCCTCTTTATATCTGGTGTAGTCGCTTGTACACCGATTGATTTTCTTTGTTTTGTATCTAGACTACATATAAACAATGTAGTCTATAATTTATCTAACTACTTGAATGTAATTTCTTTCATTATTATTTCTATATTTTTTAGCAAATAGGATAATTGTTCTATGCATAGGTAACTTATTTTCTCTATTTGAATCATCTACCTCATAATAACAAAATGAACATGACAATAGTTTGTCATGTTCATTTATATTTATTTAAAATATTTTCTACACGAATTTTTAAATCTTCTATAACATGTTTTGGCGATAGAACTTCTACCTTATCCCCCATACTTAGTATAAGTTGAATTATAAATTCATATTTTATATAAGGCATATCTACCTTTATTCGATTATCATCTGTTATTTCATAGGAACTAACTTCAATATAATCTATCAACTTATATTCAAGAGAACGATCAATTAGCATAGTTACAGTATATGTATCATTAAAAAAATCCTTTTTTTCAAGCTTCTCCTCTGGAATCTCTCGAACATTGAAGATAGTGTCTGATAATCTAATATCCGCCATTCGTGTAAGCTTATATAATATAAAATCATTATCCTCCTTACAGAATCCCAAAACATTCCATGCAGATAATCTAAATATCACAAGATACGGTTCTATATTCTTTTCAGAGATTCCCTCTTTTGAATAATACCGAAAAAACAATTCTCTTCTTTCATCTATCGCTTTTCTTGTTAATTCAATTTTTTCCTTTAAGCTAGCTTGATGAAATGAGGCCAAGTCAATAATAATGTTGTTAATCGATATAACATCTTCTTTTTTTGGGTTAAGCTTTTCTAAAAGTAAATCAATGTTCTTATCTATAAACATACTTTGTATGCTTTTTAATCCGATTAAAATACTCTCAAGCTCATTTTTTGTTAATACACTTTTATCTAGTTTGTATTCCTTAACAATTCCTATCCCACCATCTCCGCCTTGAAAAGTTATAATTGGTACTCCTGCTTTGCAAATATCTTCAATATCTCTATAAATAGTACGTATTGATACTTCAAATTTTTCAGCCAGATATTTAGCTTTTATTTTTTCATTATTTAATAGAATTGTTATTATCCCAAGTAAACGATCAACCTTCAATTACAAACAGCTCCTCTATAACAGGTGGGACAGAAGCTCCGTCCCCCTGTCCCTTACTCTAGAATCCCTTTAATTGTCTCATATAGTTGCCTTGGATTCTCTATCATAATCATATGACATGAGTTTTTTATAAATCTCAATTCTAATTTTGCTAATATCTCATTGGATAAATTTAAGTCATTAATTTTATCACCGTATTCTGGTTGATTTCTATCTCCATAGATAGCATATACTTTTTGTGTAAGTCCCTTAAGATATTTTGTATAGTCAAATTCATCTTGAATAGCTTCAAACAATTTTGCTGTATAAAACTTTCTTTCCTTCTGGAACATTGGAAGAATATCTTCTCCAAATTCCTTCGTATGCTCTGGAGTCATAAGGTTTCTGTAAAACTCCTTAGCTGGCTTTAAATTCGTATCTAGATAAATTATCTTATCAAACTTCATTTTATATTTTGAAGCTAATTGCAGCGCAATTATTCCTCCAAGACTATGACCAATTACAGCTTGGTATGATTGATGATGATAATTTTCATAAACCCATTTGCTAATATCCTCTACTTCATTTGCTCTTAATGTAATATCATGTGGATATTCTACATAGTCTACTTCAAAGTCTTCTAGATAGGATTTAAAATAATCCCATATTTTATTAGTACAATTTACGCCATAAAGCATTAATAATCTCATATTTGTACCTCTATAAAATCCTATTTGTCCTTATCTAATTATAACATATTCTGTAAATACACTATTACTTATGATACGGTCTTTCTATATACAATTAAATAGTATTTCTTACAATTGACAATCAGTTAATTAGAGACATATATTTTAACAGACCATAAAAAAGACTAGCCTCTATAGCTAGCCTTAAATCATTAGTTTTTAGTATCATTATTTCTAAGTTTCTTTATTTGTTCTACTGATAATCCTGTTTTTTTAGAAATTGTTTCATCATCTAAGATATCCAGTAAGTTTTTCGCAACTTCTATTTTTCCTTCTTCTCTTCCCTCTTGCCTTCCTTCTTCTCTCCCTTCTTCTATTTTTTCTCTATCTCTTTCCAATAAAGTCATAAACTCCACCTCCACTGAAATATCATTTTTAACTTCTTGCACCCTTTTATGTATGCTTTTAACAAGATTTCCTTTAGCACTCTTTGCTATAGAATCTGTTGAACTTTCTACATACCCTAGAAACTCCAATAACTCTTCATTTAAATCCTTCATAAATCCTTTTGTATTTAATACTATTTTCTGTGCCTCATCGTTTAACATTATACTATTATCTTCTAAACATATATTTTGAAAAGTATATTTATGTCGCCCTTTGTTAAACAAATCAAATGTACAGATAAATATTATAAAACTTTTTGCAAGCTTTCTATAATCTTCACCTTTACTTATTAAATCTAAATCTATGCTACCTTGATAGTATCTTAGTCTTTTTGGTAAATTTTTATGTTTCCCACGCTGCATTTCAACATTATAAATTGTGTTTTTTTCATCTTTTACATAAACATCAAGTCTAATGCCTTTACTTTCAAGTAATAGATCTATGGTTTTCTGCTCTTCAACCATTTCAACTTTTTCTATCTCTATTTCTAAGATCTTTTCCAATAATTCTTTGCAGATATTCTTGTCGCTCATTACCTTTGCAAAAAGAAAATCATCTTCCAGATTTAATTCTTTTAAAGTTTTATTCATAATATTACCCTTACCCTATTCTTGCCGTTATCTTTTGTTTTCATTATTAACAACATTATATAGAATTAAGCATTTTGTTTCAATATACTCTGATAAAATCATCTCTCTATTTATTAATTACTATTAATATCACTCAACCTTAAATTGGAACTTGTATAACTGTCCCAGTCAGTATCTATATATAATTTAGCACATCTAGCGGTTTTTCGATTTGTTTAAAGTTTTCTTTTCTGCCTGATGGTTGAATAGTTCCATCTTCTAAATACCAAACTGCTTGTACTGCAATCATTCCTAGTTCTTTAGCAGCTTCTAATTCAAAGCTACCTCCGTCTCCCACATATACACATTCATCAGCTTTTACCATCAATTTATTCATGCATCTTTTATAGATTTCAACATCTGGTTTTTGTATTCCTTGTTCATATGATAGGCAAACTGCATCAAAATATGGAAACAGTGCACTTTTTTCAATTACATATGCTTCCTCTGAAAAACAATTACTTATTAATCCTATCTTAATTCCTTTTTCTTTTAAACTACAAAGCAACGATGTTATTTCTGGATGCAAATGATTAAAACACTCTTCCTTTGCTGCTATACGTTTTTGAACAATTGCTTCCTGTAATTCTTTAGAATAGCACTTGTTCTTTGTAAGAATCATTTCCAGGGCTTCCTCCAGTGTCATCTTTCCTATTGTTCGGTCAATTTCTGTAGGCCTCCACAGTTCTTGAAATTTATCTTCTGATATTCCCGCATCTATAGACATTTGTGTGCCAAAATATAGAGGACTTTTGAAAAGAGTTATTAGTGTTTCATACATATCAAAAATTACTGCTTTTATCATAAATGCAACCTCTCATCCTTTTAACAAACTACTATTTATTTATCACTTAAAAATTATTTTACTCTTTAATTATAACATATTTTGTAAACTCACTATCCCTTATAACAGTGGTATTTTCATCTATAAAAATTGCACTAAGGCAAGTCATGCCAATGCCTAAGACTATAAACCTCATTTACTTATAGCACTGTTCCCAATTCTAAGCCCCTTCTCAACATTTCTGTATTGTCTGGGGCTTCATAATAGTCCTAGCTTGCTAAGCTCTTATCAGTAAGTTCCTACTTTATTCATGGTATTTTTCACATAGATTATCCTTCCGAAACCACATTGACATATCTCTATAAGGAAACTATAATGTTACCGTAAACTTGGGACCGAAGCTCCGTGCCCCTGTCCCTATTAGGAGAAGTATGATTATGAGAAATGTTATTAAATTTTATGAAAAAGGTTCAGTAGAAATATTATATGGCAAGACAACCCATCGTTTTCCGCTTCATAGTCATGAATGTTTTTGTGTTGGTGCTATTACCAAGGGTTCCGCAGTATTTACAATAAATAATAACAAGTGCTTACTAGAAGAAGCTATGGTTTTTATTGTTCCGCCAAACACTGGAATTTCCATAACTACAGACTCCCAATATGATTACATAACAATATGCTTTAAAAATGAATTAAAAAAGCAAGTAGAAAGTATTCTTTTTGAGAAATTTTTTCTCAAGCTAAAGTCTAATGATGAAATACTCACCTTATGTGATAGTTTTAAAGAGAATAGTAATGAAGAACAATTTTTAAACTCCATTCTTACATTAATTAATAGCGCTATAGCTAGTGATTCCTCAGCTAAAAAGACTTTTCCAAATGACACTGTATTGTTAATTTGTGAGTATATAAAGCAAAATGCAGTTAACAATTTTAGTTTAGACACCTTAGCTCAGTCCTTTTACTTATCAAAATATCACTTAATCCGTATGTTCAAAAAAGAAATGGGGGTAACCCCTTATCAATATTATATTCAAGCAAAAATGGGGATTATACGAAGGCAAATCTTTAATGGTAGATCTGAAACCGATCTAGCTATTGATTTGAATTTATCAGATTCAAGCCATTTATGTAAAATCTTCAAAAGGCAAATGGGCATATCCATTCAGGATTATAAGAAAAACCTAATAAGAAAGTGAGCAATATCTTACAATTACTTTTTTTTGCAATATGCTACCATTAAGTTGTACTTAAATTCCAAACAAAAATACACTTATTTTAAAGTACGTATTGTAGGGTTTCATTAAGAAAACTTAAGTTATTCATGTTTGAAAATAGCAGGTTCTGGGGATTAGATGATTGCTGTCTAGGCTTATGAATATTAGATAATTCCGAGTTATGAAGCTTAAATGATTTCTGGTCAGGCTTCTAGGGGATTAGATGATTCGCCCTGCTTCTTGGGCTTAGCTGCTCCAAGTTTCTTGTGATTATCAGGCATGCATACCTTAATAGTTGAAGTTGGCGCCCTATAGAAAGGTGGTTTTATATATGAAAGTTAATGCAGCATTTATTTTTGTAGCGCCTGAGGTTGATTATAAGCTTCATAGAACAGTTGTTGATACTCCTGTTGTACACCTAACTGTTGTTGGAGTAAAAAATTACAGTGAAGCCGTAGAAGTTGCAGTGGAATTAGTAGATCAAGGGGTTAAAGCCTTAGAGCTTTGTGCTGGCTTTGGAAATGAAGGCATAGCACTTGTGAGCAAAGCGGTAAAAGGGAAAGCATCCGTTGGTGCAGTTAAATTCGATCATCATCCTGGGTTTGATTTTAAAAGTGGTGATGAGCTATTTAACAACTAGGTTTTCCTAATATAATCTAAAAATCCATATTTACTTATGATTATAAAGTATTTCATTTTAAAACTTAGCTTTACCCAATTGAGAACAATGGCTAAGGCTAAGTTTATTTTTTTACTTATGGTATGTTTCAGCGTTACCTTGTCAACTGAGGTTTTTCTTGCATCTACTCTATTAAATATTATTCTAATTAATAAAATTTCAATATCTAATCTACTTTATTTTCACTCACTTCTATTTCCTGTACATTTTCTCACGTCATATTTTCTTGCTATCACCTCTACATGTACCGTTTACACTTAATCACTATTACCTTTGAATCTATATTCCTTTAAAACAACCTTTCTAATAATCTCAATAAAGTCATATACAAATCTGCACTGAAGATAATCATTTCCAGTAATCTTAATTAAATCCTTACAATTAGGCTTAATTAAAAATGTAAAATTTCCATAACAACCTATATGCTCCTTATAGTTATATTCCCTTTGTAATGCTCTTCCTGACAATTTTTTATGAAACTCTGTTAATATCCACATTATTTCATCCTCTTCTAAGAATCTATCAATTATAGTCATAGACCTACTACCTGTAAAATCTTTATTACTTAATGTATTTTTTATAGCATCTTCATTTAATACAAGTTCATCTGGTACTTGGCTTGTACCATGAACAAATAATAATCTATATCTTCCACTAACCTTTCTTAAATAAACAAACCTACCATTATTCATAGAATAAGATTTATACCTAAAGCCCTGAAAATTTGAAATAGCATATGTTTTACTATTAAAATTCTCAAACCTCAGACCCAAATCCTCTGATATAAATTCCTCTCTATTAATGATGATTTTTTGCTTTTCTTCCCTTTCCTTATCCTCCTTTAGCATTTTAACCTTATCTTCATATTTACACTTATCAACTATACTTATCCAGTTATCTCCACATAATTCCTTATACCCTTCAGCTTCCTCAATAGAAATCCTTCCATTTCCAAGAGCTCTATCTATATAATCTACTAGCTTTTCCTTACTATCTATACAATGATAACTGTCATTGCTACCATACGCTCCTCCAATATTGTACATTTGGCTATCAAAAAAATATAACTTATTAGTTTGAATATTCACTCCTACCCCTTGATAAAAAACCCAAGGTGATAGGTCCACTGGAAAGATATCTAAAAAATTTTGATATCTTGTCTTTTTATTCTCTCCTAATATCATATTTGGATCACAAATATCTTCTATTTCTTTACAACTGTCTCCCCACTGCTCCCACTCTTCTCTAACATCTACATTATTCTTATTAGTTTCAGACCTCTTTATCATTCTTTTAAAATAATCCCACACTGCATATTATCTCCTCACCATTATACTAAATCAATTGTAACATATTTTGTAAATACAACCTTACTTATGATACGGTATTTTACCTATAAAAAAATAGCCTTAGGCAAGTTATTTCAACGCCTAAGGCTATAAACCTCATTTACTTATGATACGTTTCATCATATCATAAGCAAGTGATCTAGGTTTTGATGTATCTCTTGTATATTCTGAATTAAAATCAGCAATATTTAATATCAAGCTTTTAATACTTTAGATTAGCATCATGCTTCATTTGCCAATTCTGCTATACGGCTGTTTACATTGTGATTATATAGTCCACCATGATAAGAAATTACTGTTTCGATATCATATCTCATTAATTTTTCAATAGACTTCACATTTAGTTCATTATCAAAATTCAAATCTTGATTTTCTCTACAAAGCATACCATCCTTAACACACAAAATATCTCCAGCAATTAATATCTTCCACTGTTTAAAGTATAAGCATATATGTCCAGGAGTGTGACCTGGTGTATGGATAATAGTAATTCCTCCGCAGTAAGGCAGTTCTTGTCCATCAATCAAAGTTTCATCTATATTTACCTTATTTTTTTGAAAACCTGCTTTTAGCATCTTGTAGGCCACCTTCATATTATCAGGTAAACTTTCCAGATTGCTTTCAAGCTTAGCAAGTTTAACCGGAGTCTTTTCACCATTTATATAAGCTTTTTCTTCCTCATGAGAAAAAATCTTAACATTGGCAGGTACCTTATTTAAAATCTCAACAACATTTCCAATATGATCTATATCTTGATGTGTAAAAATTATTGTGTTTAATTTGCTAAATTGAAGTCCTTCTTTCTCTACAGCTTCAACGACTTGATTAAACCTACCAGGAATACCAGTATCAATTAAGATTAATGAATCATTATTTGAGATAACTGTTGGGTAAATCATAGTTGGATTTCCCATTGTGTCAGATAATATTTCAAGCATATAAATTCCGTTTTCAATTTTCATTTACTATACCTCCTTAAGAATAAAATCTACAATCCATCCTTTTCTTATATGGTTAACCTTAAAGCATTTCTTATGTCGTTAACCATTAAACCACATAGCCAAAACGAATACAATTCTTGATTTTTTGTAATTTTATGGTATAGTAAGTATATAAATTAATAATCTTTTCATATATTTTTTTGCGTTTCACTAAATTATATAAAAATTTCTATTGTTCGCTTATCATTAAGTAAAAATATTACTTAAGATAAGGTACTCTTCTATGCAAAAGCAGCCTTGCCTACTATTATCAATGGTTAAGCCTAAAAACTTCACTTATTTATGATACTTTTCTCTATAAACAATTATATCCTTCAACCTACGGCATCCCTTGTATAAATGATTGTTACAACTGCTAGTCCACATATGCCTAAAATAATTTTTCTCAATCTGCATTATCATAGCTCTACAATTAGACTATCACGTTACTGTAAACTTGGTGCAGATTCTTCGTCCACTAGTGCCAGAAGCTATGTTCCCAAGTCACAAACCAATATTCCTAGGACAAAAGCTCAGTACCCCTGTCCCTATTCTCAAACTTTCTGGCTACACAATCCTATACATTGAGGTAAAGCAGCCCATGGATTATTGCGCCAATTGAAGTTATCATGATTAATATCACCTTCTTCAAATAAGTAGCTACAGTCTGGAATATCTTCAACAACACTATGAAACTCTTCCATTCTATCAATAGCAAAACCTGCTTTAACCAAGGAATTTACATAATCTTGTATTCTCCAATCAAAAGTTGGAACTTCTCCGAATGGCCCTAGGTCTTCATATGGTTTAATAACCTCAAAAACTCCCTTATAAACTTTTTTATCAAAAGGACGAACAAATGGATGTGTATCAAAAAAAATATATTTACCTCCATTTTTCAATATGCGGTAAATATTTCTGTACATAGCATTCAAATCATTGATCCACACATGAACACCATTAGACGTATAAACCAAATCATAGGTATTGTCTGATAGTTCCTTTAGCTTCATGCTGTCAGAAACATGATAATCTATGTTTAAATGCCTTTTTTCTGCAATCTTTCGTGCATTTTCAATTTGCTTGTATGAAATATCTGTAGCTGTGACCTTTGCTCCCAAAGCACAAAAACTAAAAACTGCAGTGTTGTCCCCGCAGGAAGGAACACAAACCTTCTTTCCCTTTAAGTCAGGATAATACTCTTTTATTATTTCTGCCATGGCATGTGGAAAGCCTTTATATGGATCCTTCTCAAGAGCAGAAAATAGTTCGTCATACTTGGTTTTACTAAAGTATTCATCAGAGCAACTATTCCAATCATCAATTATCTTATCTTGTTTAAACATAACTTTACCTCCAAAAATATAAATAGCTTCAAGCTCGCATCTTCCAAAAATTGTAGATACTTATATTGTAAATTATATATTTTTTATACTTCAAGATAATACATCCACATAATTGTTTTATACACAAAACCTCTGCAAGTTTTACCCTGCAGAGGTTTAATAAATTGATACTATTTTTAATTACAACAACAGATTCTCTTTCTCTAAAATATTATGCTAACTATAACCTGGGACAAAAGTTCCGTCCTTTATTTGTTAAAGCATTTTATGTTATCCCTTGCGAATTCTTCAAATGTACGAGGACTTTTACCTGTTAATTCGTAAAAATTATTTGTAACTTCCTTCGCTGTGCCCATTCTTGTCATAAAATATAATGCTACTGTCACATTTACATATGCCTTATCAAGGCCTCTTTTCTTAATGTAATAGCTTCTGTATTTTAAGTATCCAGGCTTTACGTAGGTAATTTTTCTTCCAACCACCCTGCTTAGTATCTCTGCCACCTGAAAATAATTCAAGGCTTCTGAACCAGTTATTGTATGAGCAGTATTTTTATATTTTTCAGGATTATTCAGTAAAATTGCTGTTGCAAGTCCTATGTCTGCAGCATCAATAAAACTTGTTATGCTTTTTCCAGCAGGTACAAAAATCTCATTTTTTTCTCTGATTTCAACAGAGTGTATGCCTGATAAATTCTGCATGAAGAAGCCTGGACGAACATGTGCATATGGAATATGTAATTTCTCAATGTACTTTTCTATCTTATGATGAGGAGGAATTGTATTATGCTCTACTCCCATTAAAGAAAGGAATGAAACCAATTTGATATTATGAGCCTTCATTGCATCAATGAAGGAATATAAATCTTCTGGTTTTCCAAGGTGAGGAGGTCTCATAAGAAAAACTCTATCTACACCTTCAAGTGCTTTATCATATGTGCTTTTATTCGTGAAGTCAAAGAGCACAGGTTCAACCTGATTGTTAAACAATTTGTTTATTTTCTCTATGCTTGTAGTTGCAGCGACTACCTTTTCTCCCTTATTTAACAATTCTTTCACTACATAGCTTCCCACATTACCTGATGCACCAGTTACTAAGACTTTCATCATTTCTTCTCCTCGCTTAATATGCTATTAGCTTTTTGAAGTAGTTGAATAAACAATTTAAATTCGTCCTCTCCCATTCTTTCTTCTAGAATCTCTAGACTTCTAAAATACTCACTATAAGTGGATTCAAGGAGCTCATGACCTCTTGAGGTAACCTCAATAGTATAGCTTCTTCTGTCAACTTTAGATGGAATCTTGATTAAGTACCCCTTTGCAACCAATGAATTAACCATATCGGTAACAGAAGGTTTGGCTATTCCAAAGAAGTTACTTATCATAAGTGGTGTAGCTGCTTCATCATTTTTTTCAACATATATCAAAACTCCCATCTCACTTGATCTTATGGGTATATCCCTCTTTACATTCATTTGGAGACGACAAAACCTGGTTACAGCATCCTCACAAGCAATTATATTTTCCTTCATAATACACCTCTATATAGTTAGTCTACCTAACTATATTCTATCTATAAAAAAACTCCCTGTCAACTTATCGTAGAAAAACCCTACTTGGATGACTACAGGAGCTTTGAACATTCACCCCCTAGACTATTGATGATGCTTCCTATAGTTAGGGGGAACCTCATATTATCTGTCTACTATTATGTTTTCAATAACATTGCCCTTCTACTGAAGTGCAATATATAAATAGCAATGCGCTTTTCCATCTTTCGTATATTCACTAGGAACGGTACTCTCATAATCCTTGGTAAATGCTCTTTTTATTTCACCTGATTTTTGGTCACTCCACACTTTTTCCCAGGCTTTTCTTGCAGTTACTAAGACATAATATTCATTGTTACAATTACTTAAACCCATATAAAATATATCTAATAACATTGACAAATTATATTTTTCATTAATATATTTTTATAAAAACTAAGGATAGACTCCAAAAGCCTACCCTTTAATTTTCTTTTCTTAACGTTTTAATTTTTTCTATATCTAATCCTGTTTTTATTGCTATCATTTCATCATCTAATATATCTAATAAATTCTTTGCTATTTGCAATTTAGCTCTCTCTTCTGCTGAGCTAATCATGTTTGCTCTTTCATGTAGTGATCTTTCTCTCTCATAGTAAATTCTCATAGCTTCTTCATCACTACTTAAGTATTCGATTCTTTGCTCAGCTTTTTCTATTGCTGTATCCAAACTCATCAACTCCTTTAATGTAGCTTCAGATATATCTTTCTCTAAAAACATTAACCATCTCTCTATGTCATTTTCTCTATAATCTTTATTTTTCTTATTTCTAAACTTAGGTAGTTCTAAGAAGTGTATTTCTACAACATCTGTTAACATATAATCTTTCTCGATATCTTCCCATAAATGAAATGAAGATTGATAGTTTTTTGTACCTAAAAAATCAAAATCTAAAATATTTATAGTTATGACCTTTTCAAGATTTGCATAATCTTCCCCTTGTTTTATATTTTCAAGATACATCTTCCCCCAATAAAAAATTCGCTAAAGCGACTTTCTTTAGTGAATTTTTTTGCGCATCTGCCTTTTCTGAACGTATGTGAGGAAATTTTGGCAGGCGACATAACTATATTTTTTTATTCTTTTCCCTCCATTTATGTTTAAGCAGTACACGCATAATTATTAACGGTCTTCTCTAAAATATAATTTTCTAAAGAATAAAATAATGTTCTTTTATCCATATTACCTTGATTTGTTAGTTGAACTTCTATATCTACATGATCACCAGTTAAAGTTTTCGCCCTCACATCAATGATTCCCGTTTTATCTAAAATGACATCTTTTGTTAGTTGCTTATTATCTATAATTTCAATTTCTACTATAGGTTCTTTTCTAGTTCTCTTTAAAACAGCATTTATAAAAGATATCAGAATATCTTCGTTACCTTTTTCACCAAAAACTTTCTTAAAAATAAAGTCATTAAGTGGTTTTACTCTTCTCATATATATTTACCTCATTATTTTCATCATTAGTTTAGTTATTATCTTGTATTAACTTTATTATAACATCAAATTAAAATTTATTTAATCAGAACTTGAAATCTATTTTCAAATCTCCTTGGTACTTTGAGAGGAGCTTTGGAAAGTATACATTTTAGTATAAAATAAAGTGAAGCTTTCTCATTCATTGGAAAGTTATTTTATTATATATAACATTTTTTATAGGAGTAATATTTTTTGCTGCTTTTTTATTAATGAAGATAGCCTTAATCATGTGAAATCAACGGAAAGACTATAAACATAAACAAAGAGTTCCCTTGGGACAGAAGATCCGTCCCCCTGTCCCTACTGAATAGCGATATATAAATAGCAATGTGCCTTTCCATCTTTAGTATATTCACTAGGAACGGTGCTCTCATAATCCTTGGTAAATGCTCTTTTTATTTCACCTGATTTTTGGTCACTCCACACCTTTTCCCAGGCTTTTCTTGCACATACACCTATTTCTCCATTTTCGTCCTTTTCAACATACTTTTTGTATAAGCCCTTACTTACAGCTACTTCCATGTTCTGAAAGAAATCCACTGATACAGCCATTATTGTAAGATCATAATCTCCACTCTCATCACTGGAATAGTTGCTATATCTTGAAATAGGCGAAATACCTTGTTGAAACTTGTGCTCACTATCAAACAAAATAGGAAGTTCTCCGCTTGAAATATCCTCCCAAAGTTCATCAATTGCGTTCATTCCTTCTTCAGAATTATTCGTCCTTATTGTAACTTCTTTTAATTTGTAAGCCATAATTTTATTCTCCTTTCATCTTAAAATAATTATGATTTCAGACTCTCAGCTAAATTACTATGGGTATGCTTTTTGAAAACTTTATCTATACAGGTTAGATAATACTTGCTTCTAGTTACTAGCGATAATGTATAAATTCAAAGTTGAAGTTGTTGTATATTGGCTTGTATTTAAAAGTTAATTGTCCTTTTATTATAACATATTTTGTAAATATACTATTACTTATGACACGGTATTTTTAGCTATGAAAATAGCCCTAGACATTGATACTACTTGTCCAAGGCCATAAACCTCATTAATTTATTATACGGTTCACCGTAACTGGTATAAAGTTGACTTTTCTAATCCATAGCTTCAGAATATGAAAAAATATGTGCTATTACTTCTTGAGTTAAGCCCTTTTACATGCATTATTAAAAATTAGTTATTTATTAATATTGTTCCATACTGTGATTTAATTCTAGTCTCTCTTGGAACTTTTCAATTAATTAAGTATCTATACTTAGAACAATTTGTTACATTAAATAAAATTCAGCTTTTCCATCAATTCACCTACTAAACTATTCCATTCCTCACTATGTCCAATTCGACTACAACCAGTTAAATTACACATTAATATTAGGGCATTTTTATTCTCTAATTGAATCCTTTCGTATGTAGCAATACCTGGCATCCCTCCATTGTGTCCAAGCCATTTTCCATAACTACTAAATCCAAAACCGAATCTCTCTTTATACAGTTTAAAACATTCTGACCAGGATTCTTGACTTAGAAGCTTTCCATTTAAAATAGACTCACACCACTTGGTCAAATCTTTAATTGTAGAAACAACACCACTGTCACCGCTACCCATCCCATGTCTACCACATTTAATTCTGCTATTATCCTCGTCCATCACATATGCTGCTGCCTCTGCTAGTAGTCCACTTGTATGTGAATCAAACATCCCAAGTGGTTCAAAAATAGCTTCCCTTAGATATTGCTCATATGCTTTTCCAGTCACCTTTTCAATAATATATGACAGGAAATAATAATTTGTATTAGAATACGCTGTTCCTTCACCCGGTATGAAATGTAATGGTAAAGGATTCACCAATTCCAAGCATTCATCGATACTGTACGCCCTACATGCCATGTTTATACATTCCATTTTCATTTTTGTAGTTATATTATTTCCTGATGTACACTTGGTCTCTAATTTTTTAATTGCATTCGGTACAATTATTTCGCCACTGTAATCTGGAATTCCAGATGAGTGATTCAAAAGATTGCGGATAGTGATTTCACTTGCATGTGAATATTCTGGTATATATTTGCTAATTCTTGATTCCAAATCTACTAATTTGCTCTCTGACATTTTCATAATAGCAACTGCCGTAAATTGTTTTGATAGAGATGCTAATTCCATTGTTGTATGTGTTGTGAAGGGGCATCCACTTTCAAAATCAGCCATACCAACTGTAGCCATATATACATTTCGATTATTCATTATTACACTGACAGCACCATTAAAGTTCCATGCTTTAAGGATGCCATTTATTACTTCTTGTTCTAGTACATACATAGAACCACCCCTTAATTATTTAAATTACTCTTGTTCTGATTAATATTCCGTAATAAAACATCTAGTTATTTATACTAATTGTACCATATTAAAGAAAAATTACATCTAATAATTAAATGTAATTTTTAACCGAACATAAATTGAGTCATGCCCACCCGTAAACTGGTCAATGTATTCCTTCAAACTTAGTTGTTCATATTCTAAATCCTCTTGTATCTGATTTTTTATATACTCTTGTATTACTTTCTTATTTCTTTCTACTGTATCTACATAATATCCCTTATACCCAAATACTCTACTACCATACTTATACTTCAAGTTTGCATGTCTATCAAAAATCATCAGTGAACTCTTACCTTTGAGATATCCCATAAACTGAGCTACACTAAGTTTCGGCGGTATACTCACGAGCATATGTTTATCATCTTTGTATGCATTTGCTATATGCTAAACTATTATTATCAATTTAGGATATACCTCCTTCAAAATGTTAGTGGTCGGCAAACCTACTAATATTTTACTCCGTCGGTATTATTTTTTTCTACTCATAGCTATAAGCTTTTTAGAACCACAGGTATAACCTGTGGTATTCATTAATACAACAAAAATCTCAACAATAAACTATTTAATGTTGGTTTTTTGAAAACTCAGTTAGAAAATATTCGCAATAATGTAGTGGCTCTTTTTGCTATGAAGTAAGAAACTACTTATTCTTTACAAATTTATTTCGCTGTTTTATTGATAAAATCAATTTCATACTGCCAGTCACCGTATTTTCTTTCGTTGTCAGTAATAATGCCTTCGGTGAGATTGATACGCAGAACGATTGATGTTGGATTGTCTTCATCGCCAACTTCATCGAACCAATCGAAAACCTTTTTAAATTTTGCTCTGATTTCCGCATTCTTTTCATCCTTGACCCAACCGAGATTTTCAGCGGTGCCTTGTAAAGCGTACCAACCTAAACCACAGACAGAAACCTCATTGTTTTTTTCAATTTGCAGCATTTTATTCTTTTTTGCGTCTGTAGAAACATAAAATACGCCATCTTCATAATAAGCACATACCATACGGACAGCAGGACGAGGATTACCGGCGGCATTTGAGGACAGTGATATTGTCGCAAGTGCAATAATTTCCTCTTTTCCATTTCCGCAGCGTTCCTCCAAAAGTTTCATCGCATTTTCATATTTGTTCATTTTAATTCTCCTTTAATTTATTATTTTATGTTGTAATTATAGTTAGCTAATTTTAAAGTGACCTAAGGTTTACAATTCTAACTTTAGCCATAAAGCAGGACGGACACCACCTGTACACTTGCCATCGCTGATGTTGCCCTTCAATATGTTGTTGCCCTGGATTCCAATATTACCGTCAGTCCCAAAGATGTACACGGCTTTTACATTAACGCGGCCTGGCGACCGAAGCCACCACCACCAACCCCATTCTTTACCCTGAAGCCTTGCTATTCGCTTACTGTTGTTTTTATCTTTTCTTTCAAACCAGTATCTTTGATTTTTCCCTGGGTTATATAGGTTTGAAGTGCTATCACCGAAATATTTGCACACTTCATCAACGCTTAATAAAAATATACTATCTTTTGTATCTGTTCCGCCCTTTGAGCCATACCACTGATTGTCAGGATTTTTGTTTACTACTGGAATTATTCTTGATTTATCAGCTGTATTGAATCTATCATAAAATTCACCATTAAGATATTTTCTTAACCAGCAGTCAGCCCATGTTATAGCTTTATAAGCGTCATGGTAAGGGCGTTGTTCTATTATTTCTTCTGTTATAATCAAAGCCCTGTTGCTTTGTATATCCAGCACCCTCCAATTATACCCACCGAATGACAACGATGAATCTATTTTAATATCTTCCATTTAATAACCTTCCCTCCTTCTTTCTTATAAGTAATCTGCCTTACCTTTCCAACTTATTCTTAAGCCCTCTACTTAATCAGAAATAATCGATTAAGCTGTAAATCTTCCGTAAATACGTTTTACTTGATTTTATTTTTAAAAAAAGTACTCATAATGGCAAGCCTGGTTTTATGGTTTAATAATTCAAGTTTTAAAAATACACCTGCTTTTTCCTGTAGCTCATCCACAAAGAGCTTCAATATGAGTTTCAATGTTGACAGAGACATTATTTTCTCATACGAAGGCTCTTTCTGTAGCCATGTACCCATATCTCTATTGCTAAACTATTATTTACCTTTAACCTGGGACAGAAACTCCGTTCCACTATCTTCCTTCCTTTAGCTTGATGGGAAAATATCTTTGCATTTGTTTATAGCCAAGCCCCTTTTCTATATCTTTATAGGCAATATCTCTTCCATCTTCATATAAATAAGGCATATTGAACATAACATTGCGTCCCTTATCAAGCTCAAAATTTGTGTTTTCAATCCATCTGCGAACTTTGTCTTCCACCTTATGTATGCTCTCATTATCTTCGTCAATGCTCACTGCCATAGCATATAAGCCTCCTGGAAAGTCAATAATTTCAAATGGTCCTACATCTCCATTTGTAACACCATCTTTAACGGCACATATCCATTCAGCTTTGTCATTTCTAGACAACAAAAAATCAAAACAATCGAAAATCACACACTTATATAAATGGCAATATTGCCATAATTGGTTCATATATCCGCCTACTTTGAACATTTCTCCCCAGGTTTGTTCACCACTAGTTACCGCTTTAAATTCTGGTATCCTGACAACCATTACATCGGGAACTTTTTTATCTAATTTTTCCGTTATTTCGATCAAGCGGTTTACATTGGAGGGCTTGCCTATATAGTCAACGCTTATCAACTGTGTTTCAAGGTCTTTAGCCTTGTTATACAACAATTTTATGTCAGAGTTGTCTGAAAAGTTCACTTGTTCGATTTCCCGTATAAAATCCAATACTATTTCCTTCAACTCATACAAAAGCGCAACCTCGTCGTCTATGCTCTGTACTTTTTTCCCTAGCACTTCTAAAACTACATTGGAACCGGAAGTGTTGAAAACCCTTTGAATGTCTTTTATGCTGATATTCAGCTTGCGTAAAATGAGTATTTGTTCAAGCCTCCTAACAGCATTTTCGTCGTACATTCTATATGCGTAGTCGTCGCTTCTGGTGCTGCACAGCAATCCCATGTCTTCATAGTAACGCAGTGTACGGGCTGTAATGTCATACTTGCTTGACACATCTTTAATTTTGATCAAGCCTGGCATCCATTCCCACCTTCTTTCCTAATTATCAATAATATACTTAGTATACAGTATTACCCAAAGGAAGAGTCAAGAGGTTATTGCTACTTTTTGTAAAAAATATACTTTTTCTCTGTTATTATAAAAACTTAATAACACTGTATATAACATTTTCTATGTACTACATGCAAAATTTACTGAAATTCTATAAAACTAGCTGGAAAAGAATCAAATCTGTTAAGCTTTTATGAGCTATTTTAAGAATACTCCTCCTACTATTGATTCCTTAATTAGTTCTACTCAAATGTTGCCAGTTATATCTAGCAAGACCGAATGTACCTATATGTTGATTTTATAATATCTTTGTATAAGCTAACCCTAATTTTATTTTCCTTTAAGCTTTTAATGAACAATTATATAAGTAAAAGATTCACTGCAGTGCCCATTCTTCAGTGACTTTTTGCGCATCTGCCTTTCCCAATATACAAGAGGCTAATCAGGTAGTCTAATATAATTATTTTCTACTATTTACTTTAAATAGCCATTTTAGCCCTTAATATTGCAAGGTTTAGCTGACAAAGAACTTTATGCTTTCCTGTATTAAAATCCACTATTGACATAGACCAATATTTTTGTATTAACAATACAAAAACCTTAACTACTGTTATATTAGTAGTTAAGGTTTCTAATCAAGCATATAATTCTTTAAGATTCAGATATGACAAATAGGGGCATATAAATTCTTAATACCCCTTAAATAATATTAGCTAAGCTACTGTATGATCAAATAGATCTTCTAAGATTTAATTATATCTTTCATTGAAGACTTTTATTTTATCTAAGGTTAAAGCCTTAGCAGTATTTCACTTCAAATCTACCTTTTATCTCATTTGCTACACTATTCCTTAGTATCTAGTAGGATTGTTCTCCCTATCTGGTACAGCTTATTCCACACTGTTCTTAGAGCCTTAAACTTTTACTTATATATTTATAGCTAAACTATGCTGTAAACTGAACTAGGGACAGAAGCTCCGTCCCCCTGTCCCAATTATAGTAGAGGTGTAAGGCTTCCGGTATAATACACATTCAATTTATGAAGAGCTCTTGTGCAGGCTGTATAAAGCAGAAGTCTCTCCTCTTCGGAGCTGTAATTTTCATTCCCTGCATTATATATCAGCACTATATCAAACTCCAAACCTTTTGCAAGGTAGCTTGGGATAACTAAAGTACCGTTTATATACTCATCATCCTCCTTGGTTAGAAGCTTAACCTCTGTGTTGTCTTTCAAAAAGTTGTATACCTTGTCTGCTTCATTTTTAGTCCTTGTTATAATTCCAATAGATTTATATCCCTTTTCCTTATGCGACTCTATATCCTTTAAAATTCTTTCATTAATAGAGCTCTCATCAGCAAATCCAAGTACTATAGGCTTATCTCCGCTTCTTTCCACATACTCAGCATTAACTTTATGGCCAAGAAGTTTTCTGGAAAACTCAGTAATCTCCATAGTGGACCTATAGCTCTTTGTAAGATTAATAAGGCAGGTGTTATCCTTAGGGAATATATGAGCAATGTTACTATAGTCTCCCACATTCATAAATGGATTTATGGACTGATTTAAATCCCCAAGCATTGTTATATTAGCATGACTAAAGAGCTGATAGAAGATTTCATACTGAAGCGGCGTATAGTCTTGCGCTTCATCTATTATTACATACTTAATATCAGAAGTTTTAGGAAGATCCCCAAAGACTCCTTTTAAATAAAGTAGTGGTATCTGGTCTTCGTAGTTAAGCACTCTAAACTGCAGATTTTTCAGAGTATAGTTTTTGATATCAGGATCTAGATTTTTAAAGAACTTCCTATAAATATGAAGCAAATCAAACTGTGTAATCCTTTGGATCTCCTCATATATATGCTTCGTTTCTTCGTAAACTCTAGCTGTAGCTTTCTCTTTAACTTCCTTCTCATCCACAAAAGAACCGGTGTTCCACAGCTCCTCATAAATTTCATTTATCCTTTCTTTTTTATAAGGCTTCAGTAAAAATAAAATTCTTTCCTTAATCTTGTCAAGCCTTCTCTTTAGAGGGAGATTTCTATAATCCCTAAAATACAGCTCTTTAAGTTCCTTGGAAGATACTATTAATTTATCTCTGTAAACTATGTCCTTAAAGCCTCTATGTGACTTTTCAACACGGTCTGCGTATTTCTTTAATAACTCTATAAATTCAAGAGAGGATTTATACTTTATATTTTTGATTCGTATTTCATAGTCCAAATGTTGCCTAGAGTTTAGGATGAATTCCATCATATTAGAGTAATCTTCTTTAATAAATCTATCCGATAAAACCTTATGCATATATTCCTTAAAGGTAGTTTGAAGCATATTGTTCTCTCCAAGCTGTGGAAGTACGTTTGAAATATAATCATTAAAAATCTGGTTTGGTGAAAATATCACTATATTTTCAGCAGTTATCTTTTCACGATGTTTATATAAAAGATATGCTATTCTGTGAAGAGCAATGGAGGTTTTTCCGCTGCCTGCTGGCCCCTGAACAATAAGGTTCTTGTATTCTTCATTTCTAATAACCCTGTTTTGTTCTTTTTGAATACTTGTTACAATGGCTTTCATCTTGATATCAGTGCTTTTACCAAGTATCTCCTGGAGTATTTCATCATCTATGGTTATGTTGCTGTCAAACATATACTCCATCTTTCCTTGATTGATTTTGTACTGTCTCTTTAGGGTAAGCTCTCCTTCAATAGTTCCTTCTGCACATTCAAAGCCTGCTTTTCCTACTTCATAATCGTAAAACATGCTTGAAGCTGAGGCTCTCCAGTCGTATATTAGAAAATCATAATCTTCGTTCACAAGGTTTGACATGCCAATATAATACTTCTCCGACTTCTCCTCTCCATTTTCATGAAAATCAATTCTTCCAAAGTAAGGTGATTCAAGCATTCTCTCGTATTTCTCCTGAAGCCTTCTGGTGATTTCATGGTTTCTCTTTTGATACTTCATCCTGTCTATGAAGCCCATAAAGCTTACAACTTGCTCAAGTCCATTGGATATTGATAGAAATCCTAGCTCTTCCCACATTTCCTTTTGAGTTTCAAGAGCATCCTTTTTAAACTTATCCTTATATTCAAGCTTTTCCTCCAGCTGTCTTTGAGCTTCATTAAGCACCAGTTCTAGCCATTCATTTTCCTTCTTCACCTCAAAATCATTAATGCTCATAAATCTACCTCCTCATAATGGATATACAGAGTTCACATATGGAAACTCAATTTATACTCATATCCAAAGCCTTACAACATCTATTGTTAGCAAAACTTGTAGCTTAAAGTATGATCTTGTAATCCTATAATGTTTCATTACGAAAAATTAAGTAACGCCTGCTGAAAAATCATACTTCTATGAACCTAACACATGCATTACTTAATATTTGAAACTGATATATAGGGTTCCTATATCGAAACTTAAGTTATACTTATTCGGTAATCCCGGCTTATGGGGATTATCGGGCACGTATAACTTAATAGTTGAGTTGGGACCCTTATATAGGGTTCCATTAAGAAAATTTAAGTTATGCATGTTCAAAAACACCGTGATCTGTGGATTTTTGAGGCATGCATAACTTAATAGTTAAAGTTGGAACCATATAACCGAATCATAAAATTCTTCTTAAGTATACTGTCTAGGGAGGCAAAATAACAGTCTGTAAATTATTTTTTGGTTGTGGTATAATTAAAGTGGGGGGAGAGAACTCCCCTTTTTTTATTGCATGAAAAGTTGCAAATACCAATTAACAATTCTAGATTCCAACTGCTCATAACTCCAAATATAGCTATTTGAAGTTGATGATGTGACTTTCTTTAGTAAGCTTTTTGCTTATCTAAATTTTCTTAACTTATGTGAAGAAATTATGGCAGGTGGCATATTTTTTACTGTTTAACCAAAATAACTACTCTAAACCTTTGAAATCACTATATTTAGCTAGCAATAATTTTGCCATAAAGCTGTAATCCCTTTTTCCTTTGATACTTTAATCCCAGCCTCTTCTACCTATTTCAAACCTCATGAGAATCCAAATTTATGTACCCACTCCACTGTCCCAAGCATTATTTAGGTAAATATTACATTTTAGATTGATATTGGTAAAATATGATGCTACTATATCATCAATGGATATATCATTAATGGATATATTAGGAGGTCCAAAATTGTCACGACTAAATTCAATTAAAAATGAACAATTAACTGATACAACCTATTATATTTTACTTTGTCTTACTGAACCGGATCATGGGTATGCACTGATGAGAAAAATTCAGCATATATCTTGTGGAACTTTTATTGTAGGACCTGCAAGTATGTATACAAATTTGAAAAAACTGCTAGATGCGCATCTGATTGAAATCGTAGAAATAGATAAAAAAAGCTATCAATTAACTCCAGAGGGTACACGTCTACTTGTTGAGGAATATAAACGAAGATCACAGATTGTTGAACAGAGTAAAAATATCATCGAGAATATAAGGAGGGAAAATAATTTATGAAAGCAGCAAAAACTAAGAAAATAAACTATCTTATGGGATGGATGACAAGAGAAAAATATCTAATACAAGAACTTGAGCAACAAGCTTTGAATGGGTGGCTCTACGACTCATGCACAAAATTTCACATAATTCTCAGGCAAGGCGTTCCCAGGAAAATGCAATACGCTGTTGACTTGCCCCCGATTAAAGAAGAAGAAAAAGCCGAATACTTAAAATACTTTGAATCCGTCGGCTGGCATCTCGCCTACAAAAATTATTGCTTTTATGTCTTTTATGCTGATAATAGTGCCCCCCCACTTCATACAGATCACACTTTCCATGAGCAAATAAAAGAACAATGGATAAAAAAGATGTTTCCTCGTACTAACGGGTTTACTTTAGGGGTGCAAACTTAAAAATTACAAGCATTTTTACAACAAAAAACCTATGCTTTAACAACAGTCTTAGCATAGTTTTTTACAGTTATTTAATTATTGATTGATAATATAAGAAGGTTGCGAATTAAATATTATACTTGTGTTATAATAATCTTTAAATATCTTGTAAGTCCTTTATCAATTCTATTGCTCCATTTTCCCATAATTCAGTGTATCTTTTTTCAATTTTAAAGCCATTCTTTTCATAGAAACTTAAAGTTTCCTTGTAGGAGATTTTTACTTCTGGTGGTACTGTAAAAACCCTTATGTACTTAAACCCTAAACTTTTAACATATTTAAAAAAATAGTTAATAATGGTAGTCCCAAACCCTTTCCACCTATAGTCTGGGTCTGTTCCCATGATACTGATGTTTATTGTACCATCTAAACAAGTAAACATAATAAATGATACTATTAATCCATCTACACTTAAACATACCACATCCTGAAACATCAAATCTCGTTCAGTATCCTCTGGTACATTATTAGTAAACCATTTTACTGTTAATAATTCTGTAATCTCCTTGATTCTTTTAACTATATCCTTCCCAGGTCTACTATAAATAAAAATTTCGTATTCCATCTTTTTCGCCCCATATAATTCATATTTAGTAATATTCTACCATTATATATTTATATTATAAACTAACCATGTAGTCTTTTCCAGTATAATGAAATAAGTAAGATTTAAGAAAAGTATATTATATCATTGTAGGTAAACTGCTTATCCGTAATACCTATTCTCTGTGAAGTAGTTAATACATCACCATTCCAACTTCTAAAAGCCCAACAGAAGTTATAAAATATCCTTAAAATAGTTATAGCATATTGGGCGTACCTTGGATTATAGTTAGAATATATATAACTCTTTCCATCTTTAACTTCATAGTCATAAAGGCTGTGATATGCTAATTTTTCTGCTATTATTTGCTTTTGTATATCAAAGGAAGATAATCCTTTCTTTCCATTATCCTTAACCCATCTATTGAGTTCTTTCTTAGCCTCTGTAAATAGATTATATGCCTCTTTTTTACTTAAATTACGGTTTAATTTACAAAGGAAGTAGTGAGATTCCTTATCCTTAATAGACTGTGTAAAAACTCTCATAATAGTGTCTATGATGGAACTATCTTCATCAGATATGAAGTTCCACTTATTGCAGTTTATCATTTCTTTAATAAGCCAATAGTGTGCTACAGATGTGTATTTTGAATTTGTGTGCATACCCTCTATATAGTCCTTTCTTCTATTAAACTCGGACAGCCTTATCTCGTACTCTGAGTTAGTTTCATCATCATTAGAAACAGGAGGCTGTGGGGCATAAGGAAATCTCAATCTTTCATTCTTCCTTGCAAAACCGTATAGGTTGTCATCATGGTACTTTATTGTATCAGTCTCAATCTGCTCCTATGTGATAGTAAAGTCATAGGCTATATCTGCTCTAAATACATACCTTGAATAAAGTTCGCTACTGGCTACAAGGTATGTTTGAAATTTAGTATCCTCAGTATCATAATCAAGTCCACCTTTACCTTTTCTCCTAACATTATTAAGATAATATATCATCTTGTCTGTATTGAGCAATATCTTATCAAATTCCATGCTCTTAAAGGCTTTAGTTTCATACCTTTCAAGAAATTCAAGACACTTCCTATAGAGCCATTCTAATTTATGATAATAGGTTTTAGGGCTTATATCTAATATCTCGCAGGTACGCTTAACAGGAGTTCTGCTTACGAGCAGTTCTGTAAACAGGGGAAGTATATCATTTTTATTTTGATTGTAACTAAAATTTTCTCTTATAGTAGGCATGACAATTACCACCATAATTAAATGGAATTTGATTTCACATAGATGTGTATACCGTTAAGGTCTTCAAAAATGTTGTTGAATATCAAATAATTTTGAAAAAGATAAATAAATATGAGTAATGAAATTTTAAAACTAGCAGTGGATTTTTAGTCTAGTGTCAATAGATATTAGTACTTTTCTGGTCGGCAAATCCTAGCTTATTCTCTTCTAAGGATATCTATATTGACCATTGCTAAAATTCAGAATAGCCAGCAGTAATTTGTATTCCACTGCTTTATAAAGATGTTAGTATAAAGTAGTGGACACATTAAGCAGAACTAAATGAAATGTTATTTAGTTAAGAAAAGCTTCTTCCTGCTAGTCCCTGATTGATTTTATTTATTTTATAAATTTAACATAAAAAAAAGCTTCCACCTTCTTTCCAAACTCTTTGGGACATCCCCTAGCAAATTCACCATGGTCTAAAGCTTTTAATTCAATAAATTCAGTGGCTTTAAATACTTTTTTAACATAAGCTATATCTAATTCACGTTGCTTTTTTCAACCGTTCCCTACCAATATTGAATTTGTGTTTCAAGCTCTAGAATCAGACCAGGCATTGAATGGGACAGGGGGACGGAGCTTATGTCCCTTCATCTAATAATAGTAGTGCTACAAATTTGAATTTGCTGAACTCAGCATTATGCTTATAATGTTCTCAAAATACCAAATTCAGTTAGTAAGTTTTGAAACCTACATTTTTCATGCTCCATCACAGGAAAAAGAGGATTATATAAACAATGCTGCAAAACATCTGCATCTTTTAATATCTCATCAAGTGCAGAGTCAGTTGTGGCCTTTGAACTGTGGTTACAGATAGCTGAGCATATCAGTTCTGTTTCATTATCAGTTGTCAGTGACAGCTCCTCAAGAATTTGACGTGCCAAAACTGCTCCGTGTTCAGCATGATTTTCAGTATTCATAGTCTTATATGAATGTAAATCATGTAACATACCAGCCATGGTGGCCAATTCAACATCTTGATTTCTTTTGAGCGCAATCATTGCACATGCTTGTGAAACTCCATATAGATGGAGATAACCACATCTTCTTTCTTCAGCGTCTTTCATATTTAATAGAATTTCATCAATATACTTTCTAAGTCTTTCAATTCGATTATCCATAGCTTCATCACTTCCATTGTGTAAATACTTTTGATTTTTTTCAATATTATTTTCCATTTCTTCCTCCACCCACTATGTATTTATCTTCAGCTGTTATTTGTGAAATGAACAACTGAAACCACTGACGAATTACTATTGGTATATTACTTTAAAACTTTTTTCTTTTATCATACATATTTCCCCAAGTTATTATTACTTATGACACGGTATTTTCACTAATAAAAATAGCCTTAGACAAGTAATATCAATGTCTAAGACTATAAACCTCATTTACTTATGGTACGGTTAACCGTAAATTATCCTAAACCTCATCCTACATATTTCCTCATCTGAATAAACCTTCAAGTTATGATCTTCATATTCATAAAGTTATCTTTGCACGGCCTAGGACAGTAGCTCCGTCCCTTTATAAATCAAAATGCTTTTCTATACATCTAACAACATCTAATACCTTACTATCTATCTTTCTTTCAATAGAATAGTATCCACTTGCCTCAATAATAGCTTTTTCTCGTTGATTGATTAAATCCACTACATTAAACACATTTTCAAAGCTTGCCTCTGGATTAGGAAATGACATAACACAATCATAAAAGTCTCTTTTCTCTGGTCTATTAAAATAATCACTTTCTACCAATTCTCTATTAGATGTCAAGAATACAGCTCTATCTCTTGGTATAACCCCCTCAATATCCATTGGTGTAAATAATACATCAGCTATTACAGGCTTGTCCTTTTGAAGCTCAATTAAATCTAATAATACCATAGGAACCTCTTCTTTTATGGCACCTTGCAATGAGCTTGCATACTCCAAAACTGGACGATTAAAAAATGCATATATATCATCTCTTGGATAACACATATTAGGTTGGTCGGTTTCATTGGCCATTTTTCTGTGTTCTTCATAATGCTCATCCATTTGATATAAGGTAAATCCATATTTTTCAGCTATTAATTTTGCCATTGTTGACTTACCAGAACAGGCATTTCCACCTATTATATATACATTCTCAAGATATTTTCTTAATACATTATCTTTAATATTCATAATATCATTCTCCTTAATAATAACAATTTTTTTCACAAGAAAAAGACCACCTAAATGTGGATAAATTTTTATTCATTATTATAAATTAACGGATTTTATTGTTATTATATAAGAAGTGACACCACATATATTTATCTCCTTTAATAATTAAAAATATGATTTTCTGTTAGAACAAGCTTTGACAAATATTAATTCATACTCTGCCGTAAAAACTTGCATAATGATAACCTATTCATTAGAATATTTTTAATTATAGCATTTCTACGTAGCTTCGTCTAATAATTTCCATTACAATCTTTATCTTCCTTACAACTTTACTCTTGTGTGGGACATTAGTCTGTCCCCCTGTCCCAAATTATTATCACTTTTTAAAGAGAAGAGAACTCATCCCGTTGTAAAATAGCATCTTAAACTATTAAACTAATAAACTAATATAAGAATTCACTTTATATTATTGAGTATAAAATTTATAGACAAAGTATCCCATTAGACATAAGGTAAATACTCCATAAACTATATAAAATATTTTCGATACCTTATCTGCAGTCTTTTTCATCTCTTTATATTCTTCTCTACCTACCTTTTTCCTTGGATATAATCCTATCATTAATGAAATAATTATTAGGTTTATCATCATTAATAAAGTATCTAATCTAATAAAGCTTGAAGAAAGCTCAAAAATTTTCACCTTAAAACTCACTGTAATAAATAAAACAACGCTTATCCCTGCTGATATACTACATATGATATTTAAAATCTTAACATTTTTAATCTTAAAAGATATTACTAAACCTTTCATATAAAGATGATTAAATAATAAATAAAGTACACAGAGAATATTGATAAAAAATAATATTGTATGAACTGTAAAGTCAATATTTCCTGCTACTGCTTTATATAATACGTATAATATAAATGCTATAATAGTCAATAAATTTGAAGCCTTTAAAGCATAACCTTGAGCTTTTTCTTCTAATTCATCCTTAACAATAACCATAAGAACAATATATGCACCCATAATCATTACAGAAAATAGTAAATGTAGTTCAAAGTATATCGATTGCATATTAGTCATTATCATCTACCTCCAACACCTCAAATATTTCATCAACGGTTTTATTAAAATAGTTAGCAATTGAAAAAGCAAGTTTTAATGAAGGATTAAAAGTACCTCTCTCTATTTCTGATATTGTACTTCTATTAACGCCTAAATCAATAGCTAAATCCTCTTGTGTAACGCCACGTTCAGTTCTTAATAATTTTATCTTTGTATTAAAAATCTTTCCTCTTCTAACCATAACAATCCTCCTTTGTATATATTATACGGTCAATGTTGCATATATCCAACATATTGTTGCATATATACAATAAAAATATGTTTATATGCAGCATTCACTTAAAAAGCATTTAAAAACTAGGCTCTGTTAAAGTACTCTGTTTAACATAGCCAAAACCTAAAGCCCCAAAGTCAAAATAATAAAGCTCTACAAAACAGATTTATAGTATCTACTCTGTAGAGCTGATTTTTCCTCTTCGATTTTGATGCATTGCCAAACCTCATATTTATAATAATTATGGTATAATTCTAAAGCAATATTTTGAAATCAGTAGTTGATAGCTACGGAAGTTTTGAAGGTTTTACTCCTATGTATTCCTGGCATTGTCCGTAAAAATTATTACTCTTTATTTTCACTAAACTATTGGTGAATATTTCATCATAGTTAGTAGGGGTGGCATTAGATATGCTAGAATTAGCTATAAAAATCTTTCTAAAGCCCTAAAACAAAATAAATGTTCTAAGGATTAACTTAGTGTTAGCGCACTAATTTTTTCTTATTTATATAATGTAAAATTTTTATAAAAAATAAACCTATATAATTTTTTATATTAAAAACTTTAATTTCAAGCATATAAGTTGGAATTTATCTCTGATTAATAACGGTATCAAATAATTTTTCATGAACACAAAAACGTTCTCTTACCAAATCGACATAATCATCTGTTTGAATAAATTGTTTAAACCCATTATAGGACAGATAACGATAATCAATAGTTTCTCCTTCTTGTAATTGAATTTTTGTTGTTTCTTTATCTATGAATACTACAAAACATTTGTAAATTGAAGGAATATTCTTATAAATATAAGAATATACAAATTTCAGGTCAGAAACAGTTACTTCTATTCCCGTTTCTTCCTTTAGTTCCCTTATAGCACCTTGCTCTGGTGTTTCACCCTTCAAGATTGAGCCACCAGTCACTTCCCATTTTAATGCCCATGGTTTATTTTTATGTCTTTGAGTTATCAACACTTCATTATTTTCTGTTATTGCATAAATCTCAACAACAATATGATAAATACCTTCTGGAATAGGCTCATCTCTATATTGGTCAAATCCTAATTTATTACCATCTTTATCATAAGCATCCC
Source organism: Clostridium sp. C8-1-8 (assembly GCF_009928445.1). Taxonomy (GTDB): domain Bacteria; phylum Bacillota; class Clostridia; order Clostridiales; family Clostridiaceae; genus Clostridium_AR. The sequence continues at coordinate 69,385 of NZ_JAABNO010000025.1, forward strand.
AAATTTCTCTCACCATATTGCACTATCCTTTCAAATTTGAATTTATCTGTGACAGATACAAAAATAAAGGCTAATCTTCATAGCTAGCCTTAAATCATTAATTTTTATTGTCATTATTTCTAAGTTTTTTTATTTGTTCTACTGATAATCCTGTTTTTTTAGCAATTGTTTCATCATCTAAGATATCCAGTAAATTTTTCGCAACTTCTATTTTTCCTTCTTGGCCCCTTCTATGTATGCTTTTAACGAGATTTCCTTTAGTACCTTTTGCCATAGAATCTGTTGAATTTTCTACATACCCTAGAAGTTCCAATAACTCTTCACTTAAATCCTTCATAAATCCTTTTGTATTTAATACTATCTTCTGCGCTTCATCATTTAACATTATACTATTATCTTCTAAACATATATTTTGAAAAGTATATTTATGTCGTCCTTTGTTAAGCAAATCAAATGTACAGATGAATATTATATAGCTTTTGGCAAGCTTTCTATAATCTTAACCTTTACTTATTAAATCTAAATCTATGCTACCTTGATAGTATCTTAGTCTCTTAAGAAAGATGTGAGTTAACATTCTTTTTTTACTTTCTTGAAAAAATTATATATTATATCATTTACCTTCATAGGTTCTTCTAACAAGGTATGTGGGCTATGTCCACATCCATCTAAGATTTCAATTTGTATATCTCTTATATTTTCTTTTAAACGAAATATTTCTTCTTCCTTAATTAAATCATCATTTTTACCAAAAATAAATAATGCTGGAACAGATATCTTTCTCAAATCTTCATCTGAAAAATCTGGATACTTCTCATTATTTAATAAAACTTGTTTAAGAAAATGCTTCCAATCTCCATTACAAGAATCAAAATGATTCTTTTTTAAAATCTCTATTAATTTGAATTTCCCTTTGCCTTCCAATGTTTCAGGATTAAATTCTTCATTCATATTTAGAACACTATCATTTACCGAACCTGTAGAACTTATAGATGTAATTGAGGAAAATCTGTCAGGGTACTTAATCGCACAATAAAATACAACATCACCGCCAAAACTATGTCCAACTAAATGTGCTTTATAAATATTTAATGAATCCATTAATTTAATGATATCGTCTGCTAATTGTGGAGTTGTCCATTCGTTACATTTTGAAATAGTCCGTCCATGCCCTCTTAGATCTGGTAAAATACTTCTGAACTCTGTCGTTGCCTGAAAGAAAAACATTTGAGAAGAAAAAGATATGATCCCCCTTGAAAAACACCCATGTAAAAAAATTATTGGTTCACCGATACCAATATCCTCATAATAAATTTGTATATTTTCATTTTCTATATATGGCACTATCCCACCCCTTTTAGTTGTTTTATATTACAATGTTGCTTCAGAATAATTTTCATTATAATCTATGATTGATGCCGTAATTGAATTAATACTTATATTTCATAAAGTATATTTTCTAAGATATTCTCCCTATTGTCGCTTGTGATTGTAAAAATATTAATCCCTGCAATCCTTTTTATAGTCATGATATTCTTCAAAAATATTTTTTCTTAATCGGTTTTCGATATCACAATTTAAGTTTGGATTAGTAATAATATCAATGTTAGAATTACTGTCTCTTATTGCTTTATTAACTTTCTCAGAAAATCTATCTAAAAATAACTCTGCATAAATGAATTCTAATATCATTTCATTTTCAGAAGAATCTTATATATATATCAACGCTTCCACCTACTTTATAAATAGATTTCTAATTTGTTGCGTTTTATATTATCTTCCAATAATACCATTATACGTAATAAAAATAAAAATTAGGATATTCATACTTTTGTACTTTCTAACACATTCTTAATAAAGAAGAATTAAAAAGATTCAAGACAATTCAACTTGAATCATAAGAGATATGTTGTATTTTCACAACAGCGCTAATATTCCCATATATTAGTGCTGTTTTTGTCATGTTTTTATTCGCTATTTATAAAAATTGAGTATTACACTAAACCAACTTATTTATTTTATCTTCAAAATAACTTCCTATTTTCACCACTTCATTCATAACGATTCTAATACTATCTTCATTTAAAAACCAGTTATCCTTTGAGATTCCTCTTTTATCTATTATAGGAGAGATATAAAAATTTACACTTGAAGGAAAAACTGATTTGTATGTTAATAAGGCTCTTCTTGCATGATATGCTTTACACACTAAAATAACACTTTCAATTTGCATATCTAATGACTGTAATACATTCCATGAAAATTTAGCATTTTCAAATGTATTCTGTGCTTTATCTTCTTTTAAAATTGAATTTTCAGGTATACCTAAGTTAATTCCTATTGCTTTTAAATAATCCCACTCTGACTTATTATTAGGTAATTTAAAATTGGGTCCCCCACTTGGCAGTATATATTTAGCAAATCCACTTTTATAAAGTTCCACTGCTCTTTCCATAAGTTGATGTTGACTTGCTCCTGGTATTAAAATTACATCTGATTTCTTTATCTCAGATTCAGCAAATATAAATTCACTTATACAATCAAATGGATAATCCATTTACTTTTACCTCCAATTAATTCACCATAATATACAAGTATTAACTATTATTATATCTAAAATATTAACATAATTCCAAATCCTTGAAGGAAATATTGTTTATTATTTAAAATATATTATATCCTCCAAAGTAAATGGCTTTTCTGTTATATCGAGCAACATTACAGGGATTATTTAGATAGCACCAACTATTCCAGCTGATAATAATGCAACAACAGCACCAATTATAGTTCCTATAACAGCACCTCTTATATGATGCCACGGATTTCTATATTCTTTATCCATATCCTCAGTTCCTGGTATCCTTACTTTTTTACTATGGCAAAAAAGGCCAATGTCTAAAACTATCATGTCATAAATGTTCACAACAAAAAATAATATGAATACGTGGAAATATGCAGCTGTAAAGTCTTTTGCACCAGAGAAATATGAAACGACAGCAAGTACAATTGAAAAAATCAATAAAGCAATTAGTTTAACTGCTAAATGTGTTTTTTCTTTTGCTTGTATACTATCTTTATACTGTGGCAAACTTTCTACTCTTTCTCTAATTTCCTTAGGATAAGACATAATATGCTTAATTGGATCTTTGTAGAAAGGCGGTAATATAATTAGTGTAAATAATGCACATGCAATAATACATTCTACAAATAAAATCATTCCTTTATCTCCTTGTATGAGAATCATCATTAAATTATTACTAATATTACTTAACCTTAAATTTGAATCTAAGTTTTACAAATCAATACACATTCAGGCAACATTTCGCCCTCAATTACAGAACTATGGATTAAATAAAAACCTTTCTTACAGACAAATTCTACATATTCATTAGATTTCCACTTGTGAAAAGTATGGAATCCAACTCTTTCCATTAACCAAATTCGTATCCTATTAATTTTCCCGTCATATACAAAAGTCGGTGCAATCAGCAATCCTCCCTTTTTTAACACACGTCTAATTTCTGTAAGTACTTTATCAGGATTAGGCATAATATGAAGCGCATTTGCAATAATAACTGTATCAAACCTTCCATCCTCATATGGTAGATCCGTTGCATCTTGCACATAAAAAGCAATAGGTAAATTAGATGCTCTTACCTTTGCCTCTTCAATCATTTTCTCTGAAAAATCCGTTGCCTCCCAGGCAGCTACTTTCCTACATAGGGGAACTGAAAGTTGTCCAGTTCCGCAGGCCAATTCTAAAACCTGCATATTGTTATCCAGCGACTTTGATATAATTTCACATAATTCTCGATATAGTTTTGCATTTTTTCTTTCCTGTATTGGTGTATAAAATTTTGCAACCTTTTCCCAGAACTTTTTATTTGCAATTTCTTTATCCATATTACCTTATAGCCTTCTTTCTTAAATACTTACAATTACTATTTTATCACTCAACTTTAAGTTGGAATTTGTTGCTCTATTAGTATTTGCTAACATATTAATTAGAATTAGTTAGCTTCGTATTATAAGAATGTCCCATTATTTATTACTTCAATGATTTTAAGAAAGATTTAATAACATCCTTCCTATTATTTGAGGTTTCAAAATAAGGTAAGTCAAACTTTAAGCATTGTTCTTTTAGTAATTTACTTATTTCAACAATTGAAATACAGCTTTCCATATTTTCTTTATCAGATAAGTAATATGTGTAGTCATTTGGTGTATCGTATGTTTTTAACAGCTCATATCTTTCTTTAGCTGTAACCTCTGAGGTAACAAAGTAATAAATATCACAAATAGAATCATCTATATATTGCATGAAGTCCTGGGGTAAAAGTTGATAAATATCAATTACCATTCCATAATCAAGCTCATCATACTCACCACTGTCCATCATTGCACGAATAAATGGCGCCATTTTTGAACTTATATTAACAAGGTTATCACATGGTTGCATATCAGCATCAGAATCAATTCCAGTTTCAGGAAAGGTTTTTTCGATTCCTGCAATAATTGAGTCCATGCTAATATGTTGATAGCCGAATTTTTTAGAAACCATCTGTGATACTGTGCTTTTACCAGCACGTGGCACACCTGCAATAATTATATGTTTTTTCATGTTATCTCCTTTATATAGTATAGATATCTTAACTGCAAATTGGAATTTGTCAGTTTCGTATTATGCTTATTGGGTTTATCATATTGCAATCCACCAACACACTCCAAATTTGTCTATAACAGTCGCACAACACTTGCTCCATGGAACTTCCTGAATGGGATTTATAATAACACCGCCATTACTCAAAATATTAAAGGCATTACAAACCGCTTCCTCACTTCCCATCTCAAAAACATTAAAAGTCATTGTTTCCCATTTCATTTTGTGAACTATGTTTATGTCACAAGGGTTTGCTGCTTCTCCTAATGCTAAAAAACCTTCACCATTTACGGATAATTCACAGTGTACATAAGCAGTTTCGGTATCATTTTTCACTTCAAATGTAATTTCTGCGCCAAAAGCTTTGCAATACATTTCTGCCGCTTCAAAACTACTTTTCACATAAACCTGAGTATAATTTTTCATATTTTCCCTCCTATGCAAAATATAAATAATCCGCAGTTAAAACTGCTCGATAAATTACTATTTACATTACTAAATTTTAAATCAAAATCCACTTACCATACTTTTATAGTTTCAGTAAAAACTTCTTGTCCGTTTTTTTTAGCTATAATAGTTAAAGAGCATGGAATGAAACTAGTACCACTATATTCTGGTCTGCATTCATAGCCATTCACCTTTTCCTGCTTTAGCAATTCTTCAACCATATTATCATACCTATCCTTTAATGTAACTACTATCGGCGGCACATATAATGTATTATGAAGAACAGGTTGACCATTAAAACGCAACGGCATCAAATAAAGAGGCTCAAGAATCTTTTTCTTATATAATTCCTGAGCCTTTTCATTAGAATCAATATTGGCAAAATCTATTTTACTTATATCTTTTTTAAAAAAATCGAATAATCCCATATTTTAATCTCCTTTACAAACTATCATTTATCGTAAACTTGGTACAGAAACTCCGTCCCGCTGTAAATTAATCTATTTTCTTAACTTTCTTTTTAGTGCTATAATTTCATTTTCTTCTAGTCCAATTTTTATAAGATATTCTTCTATTGAATTGTATTTTTCATGGAATAGATCCAAAAATAACTCCATATACTCCCTCTTAGGTGTTACAATACCTAAGTCTATATTCTTATTTACTTGGCAATATTCAATTAATTCTTTCTTCAATTTATCCCATGAAGTTGTATAGTCAGTAATGATTTCTTCTCTTTTTACATTTGCAAGTAATAAAAGAAGAGCTGAAATAACACCTGTTCTATCCTTACCTACTGCACAATGATAAAGAGCTCCATCCTGTGTCTTTGCTAAAACCTTCATAACTTTATAAATTGATTTTTGCTCATCCACCATTTCAAAATATGATTTCGGCACAAGCTCCTCGCTTTTAGGAACCTCAGCTCCACCAAACATTGGACAATGATAGTAATTGAAATCTTTATTATTCATAATAGCATAAGGTTTTTTCCTAGCTTCCTCCTCACTTCTTAAGTCTATAATTGTTTTAATATTATTTTCTATTAATAAATTTATATCTTCATTTGATAAATTTAGTGGTGCATCACTACGTATAAAGGAATTTTCAAGTGTTACATCCCCTTCTTCTAACAAATACCCTCCTAAATCTCTTGTGTTTAAAGTATTTTTAAGTGTAAAATTCCCCATATCTTATCCCCTTTTTAATCTTTTTACTATGCTATTCAAAATTAATAATATAATTGTTTACTATCTATATGCTATATTTATATCGACGAATTGGTCGTTCAACACCTTGATAACTGCCAAGCCCTGCATATTCCATAACGAAGCCACACTTGTCCAACACCCTTTGTGATGCAATGTTTTCTTCAAGGCAAATTCCATAAATACTTGATATATTAAGCTGTTTCAATATCACTGGCAAAAAAGCAATTACTGCTTCTGTTGAATACCCATTTCCAGTATACTTTTTAGCTACATGATACCCAATTTCCCACCCATTCTCTATTTGTACTGCTTGCACATATCCAATGTTTTTTCCGTCCTTTAGTAACATTGGATATAAAAAAGGACCTTCATCACCTTGATAACAAGAAATAAGCCATTCTACAGTTTCACGTGCTTTATCAATAGTTTCAAATACTTCATCTGGAACAAAACGTCTATTATCATCATCTAATGAATTCAGATGTACACTTTCTATCATACTTTCATCTAGTTCAGTTATAAATAATCTATCTGTTTCTATGATTATTTTATTATTCATATTTTTAATTCTCCTATCTGAATTACAATTTATCAGCCTTGTATATTGTGTATAATAACATTTTTTATAAATATTGTATATTCCAATTGTTTTAACAACTTACTTATGAAACTGTATTTTTAGTTGTAAAAATAGCCTTAGTCAAGTTATAACAACGCCTAAGACTATACATTTCAATTACTATTGTTTATTGGTTCACCATTCATGATTACGAACTTCATAAATACTAAAGCTATAGACATTGCAGTATATAGTTTTCTATATTGGCGACAAAAAGCTGTGTCAACCAAATTACATTCAAGCCATCATCAAATCAAAAGACCGCAGATTAAGAACTTACTCTTCTTAATTTGCGGTCTACCAATATTCAAAAATTAGATTCCGTAAAAAAACAGTTGATTATACGCAAAGATATTAAATAACCCTAAGGTAGTATAATATCTTATACTTTTCACCACTATTCTATATGTTCTATATTTGACTTTCTTATTATCATAATAATATTAAATACGATTAACGCAATAGAAACCAATGCAAGAACTGTATAACCTACCTTTAATGGAAAAATCATTGACTTTCTCAGCAAAAAGTATATTAATCCCATAATAAAAATAAAAAAAACAGCCATAGATAAAGATATATAATTCATTCTTATGTCTTTATTCATGATTTACTCTCCATTTAATATAATTTGTTATATCTTTAATTACTCCTAAATCATACAATTAATTGTAATTATATCATTTAGGAGTAATTAATACCATATCATTTTTGGTTATTTGAAATTTCTAATACCATTCTTATCTGCAATATTCAATTTTAAAATAGTATTATCAATGTAGACAGTTCATCTAGTTACACTTAGTTATTTTTATAGTGCAAATCGTTTTTTATAGTATTCAAATTTTTATAAAACAAACAACTGTATTTTTCATTCTAAATTTTTACTTTATTAAATTATAGCTCTGTTAAAATACCATATTGAAATTATAAGTGAAAACTTATTTATATTAAAACCACAGCTCATATAATGCCATTGCTTTTCCATTATCAAACTCAATCACCTTAACTATCTTAAATCCCGCATCTAAATATATTTGCTTTACTACTTTTTCATTATTTCCAGTATCTAATCTAATACATCTAACCCCATATTGTTTACATTCCTTCTTAATACATTCAAGAACCTTACATGTCATTTTCATGTGAGCATATGGCCTACGCACACAAAACTTGTGCAAATATGCAGCTTCATACCTTGGTGAATCCGGCCACCATTCATTGTCTTGCCATTGAAGAATAAAGCTGCAAACATCCTCACCATTGACACTTCCAACATAAAAATTCTCTGCTTGAGCTTCATCAGTAATTAATTGTTCCGCAGAAAGCCACTCATCTAACCAAACACGTAAGCCTCTACTTCTTCCCCATTCAGCAACTTCTCTCATAATTTCTATGGCTCTATTCACTTCATTATTTCGTATTTCTAAATCACAGATTTAACCTCACCCCTTTTAAACTGGAACTTGTGAGCTTAGCATTTTGCTTTATTATCTTACTGCAGATTGCAAAGCAAAGCATTTGCATCACAATAAACTTTTTATAGCTCTATTTAAAACACTATCCCAAGGTCTTGACTCAATCACTGTAATGCCATTTTGATTACAAGTATCTACGATCCACTTTCCATATGCAATGCTTATTTCCGCTCTGTAATGTTGCAAATCGCCGCCTTCTCGTGATAAATAATTCTGCAATATTTGATTTTTGTCTGATTCCTTCACAAAAATTGATTTTACCTCTGGGTTATGGAAAGATTTTGTAAATTCAGGATTGATAAAATCTCCCTCAATAATGATAGGTAATTTATCTTCGAGATGCCTGTTTACAAGTGCTTTCAATATTGGAATCATTTCTTTGCTTACATCAATCAACCAGTTTACATTACCTTCGACTCCGATGCTTTTCCAACTTACACCAGTATCCCAATAATGTATTGCAGGAAAACTTTCTTTTGTTGTGACTGTTTCTACAGATAGGTGAACATCATCTACTTCCAAGACATTCACACCATAGAATCTAGCAATTTCATAAGCTATGCTTGATTTTCCTATTCCTGAAGCTCCACCAATAAATAAAACTGTCCAGTTTCTATCATTATTCAATATTTGACCTCCTCTACAAATTGGGATCACACTTGTCCCAATCAGTATCTATATATAATTTAATACATCTAGCGGTTTCTCGATTTGTTTAAAGTTTTCTTTTCTGCCTGATGGTTGGAAAGTTCCATCTTGTAAATCCAAAACTGCTTGGACTGCAATCATTCCTAGTTCTTTAGCAGCTTCTATTTCAAAACTTCCTCCATCTTCCACATAAACGCATTCATCAGCTTTTACCATCAATTCATCCATGGATCTTTTTTTAGCTCCATTAAATAGCTAATACTTTTCATTGCTATTACCCTTGAAAATAAAAATACTCTCACCATATTTACAAGGTAAGAGTTTTCATCATCATAATATATATTTGAAAATACTATTTTATACTTTAATTATTTAACTAATACGTTAATATACCAAGTTATTTTTAGTTAAGACTTGTTTGGTAAAAAGTCAATTTTATATTTACAAAGACCTCTAGCTATAGGGTAACACAAAGGAAATTATAAGTCTAGTAAATTGTACAAATACTGGTAAAATATTAATTAACTCGCGAGAATATGTAATTCTATAACTATAATAAGGAGACATATAATGAGTGAATTTATATCTGTAAAGAATGTAAGTAAAGTCTATAACATCTTTAAAAAAGAACCAGGTTTGATTGGTGGTATTAAAACTTTAATATCAAGAAAAATGGTTTGCTTTGTTAATGAAATACCATGATCACGTACCAGTATATTTACTGTATTAAGTACAAAATCAACTTCTAGAGAGTCGCTTAAGACATATATTAAAATCTGTTTTGTTTAAGCATCCAAGATAGTTGAAAGGTACGCTTTCTGCACATTCACACAACCAGCTTATATTCAACAAGTTATTATCTCGTCGAATCATTTTCTGAATTATTTTGAACTTTTCTTCTGGCTTTGCTTGTTCTTCCATTGCGCCTGTTGGTTTATAAAATTTATTTTTTTTAAATTCATTTTCTTGTTTTAAGTATTTAACTTGGTGCTGCAAGCGTGCAATTTGCTCATCTGTGTGGAATTTTTTTTGTTTATGGACGTCCAAATGAGCCTTTTCTCATGTCGTTAAATCCATCTTCGCGTTTGCTCATATTCCTAAAGCGTCGAGATATGTTATCAATTCTTTGTTTTCCTAAAGCAATAGTATCAAAGCCACAGTTTCTTAATATCTCTGATGGTAGTTTACCGGATTAATATTCTGATACAAAATATGCTCTAAATTCTTCGGAGTATGTTATGGACTTTGAGCTGGCGCTCTTTATGTAAGGATTCTTTAATACATTTTCTAATTGTTCCTCTGTAAAATAGTTTTTTCCTATTATAATCAACCCCTTTAAAATAGTTTACAATAAAAAAAGATCCTATAAAATAGAATCAATTGAAAACCGTGTCTTGCACGTTTTTTTAACTGTCTATTCTATAGGGTCTATTTTACATATTGATGCTGCCTCTATTTTGTTATTTAAGTGTATTATGAACGATAATTTATACTGACATACAAATTAGATTTGTAGGTTTATTTTTTAGTGTTTTTGATTACCAAATTATACAAAAGAACTGCTACAATAACAATAACCGCACCACCAATAACCCTTGCAATCCAAAAATTTATCTCCATATTTTCTAATATTTTATTTATAAAAAAAGCAATTCCAACTGCTACTACTATGAAGATAATCCATTTTACTATGTAATTATTTGAATTGTTTTGTTCCATAATTCACCTCGTAATTTTTTAATATACAAATTTCTATTTATCCAATTCATCATATGCCACAAGTATTAATTATAATTATATATAGGAATTCCATAAAATACAAATATTTCAAAAATAATTTTTATATGCTATTTAAAGTAAATTATATCTTCCATAGTAAAGGGCTTATCTGCTATATCCATTAGCATTGCAGTGGTTAGATCTTCCTTCTTATATTTGAAGGTTTCACAGAGGTTTAAATATGACCCTAATATGGTCAGCATATAGTATACATAGACAGTATATGACTTGTTACAATGTGAGCCAATAGTAAAATTAAAAATGTATTCTGGTCTTTTGTACATCTACAATTTGTTTTATAGAATATATTGACATTCACGTTACGTCATAGTTTACATTAATATTACAAGGGAGATGATTAAATGAATATTACACTAATGCGTTCAGATGAAATTTATAAAAAAATGATGAATTCACCAAAGGAAAAACGTGATGACATTTATCGCTATGAAATGATGAAGCCTTTTGAATTTAAGTGGTCTTCCATTAATGTACCCATAAAATCATCACAAAAAGGTGGTTATGATGTAGTTATAGCAAGTAATATGTTTGGATTTTTAGCCCCATCAGAGGTAGATGATAAACAAAAGAAAAACATCGAGATGATTTCAGACCCAAATTTATGGCGTGCTTGTGAAAATACAATTAAAAATTCCTTAGAATGTTTTATGAAAGTTGGGTATGAGTTGCCTGTAAAAGATTATTTATTTTCAATTTTACTTGGTAATCCTAAAAGCCCATATATGTCTATGAATGATGGTTATTGCGGTGATGGAGGTATCCCAGGATATATTTTTGTATCCCTGGTTCCAAATGAGTATACACTTAAAAGACTTCCTGTAGCCTTGGCACATGAATGTAATCATAATGTGCGTTTTCAATTTGAAAAGTGGAAAAATGATATTACATTAGCAGAGATGATGATTAGTGAGGGTCTGGCTGAAAACTTTGCCACCTCAATATTTGGTGAGGATATGATTGGAACTTGGGTAAGTAAAACGGATATGGAAACTCTTAATAATTATATCAAGCCAATTATTAAAGATGGCTTAAATGCAACTGGATTTGAGAATATTACAGCGTATCTTTATGGTGATGAAATGGCTCAGTTACGAGGCTTTTTCCCTGTAGGACTTCCATATTGTGCAGGATATGCTTGCGGTTATCATATGGTTAAGCATTATCTAAAAAAGACAGGAAAATCAATTGTAGAAGCTACTTTAACACCTTCAAGTGAAATTATGAAGGAAATAGAGGATTTTTGGGATGAAGACTCAATTTAAAGCAGTAAATGAAGGCTCTGTTAAAGTACTGTGTTGAAATTAAGTGGTCAGTCATCCGATGCTTAGA